>NZ_JASSVM010000030.1 GCF_030541005.1 Marinobacter sp. SS5-14b
GTAAGCGTCCGGCCATCACACCTTGTCAGGCGTAGCCGGCTTCCAGTTGTGGGGCAATAGCTCGTCGATGGCGTTGTTTTTCTGCGTCGGCAGGCGCGTCAGCACATCCTTCAGATAGGCATACGGATCATATCCATTCAGCTTCGCCGACTGGATCAGGGTCATCACCGCAGCCGCACGTTGACCACTGCGTAGTGATCCCGCGAACAGCCAGTTGGAACGGCCCAACGCCCAGGGCCGGATCTGGTTTTCCACCCAGTTGTTGTCGATGGGCACAGCACCATCGTCCAGGTAGCGCGTCAGCGCTGTCCACCGTTTGAGGCTGTAATCCAGAGCTTTGGCGGTACCGGAGCCATCCGGCACTTTCTGGCGATGCGCCAGCATCCACTGGTGCAGTGCATCAGCCAGTGGTTTCGCTTTGGTTTGTCGGATTTCCCGGCGCTTATCCGGTGGCAGGTCTTTGGTGTCCCGTTCGATCTCGTAGAGCCCGCCGATGTATTCCAGTGCTTTCGCAGCCAGCTCGCTCTTGTTGGCTTCGTGCAGGTCATAGAACTTGCGCCGGGCGTGGGCCATGCATCCGATTTCGGTGATGCCGTTGCCGAACCCGGCCTTGTAGCCGGCATAATCATCACAGACCAGCTTGCCTTGCCAGTCGCCCAGGAAGGTGCGGGCATGTTCGCCTGCTCTCGTTGGTGCGAAGTCGTAAACAGTGGCCTTCAGGTCCGAGAACGGTGTGGTGCAGTAGGCCCAGACGTAGGCCTTATGGGTTTTCTTCTTACCCGGAGCCAACATGCTGACCGGCGTTTCATCGGCGTGCAGAACGTTGTGTTCCAGCAAGGCGTTTCTCAACGCATCTGCCAGGGGCTGCAACTGCACACCGCAGGCACCGACCCATTCGGCGAGTGTGGAACGGGGTATTTCGAGGCCGGCGCGACCGAAGATGCGTTCCTGACGGTACAGTGGCAGATGGTCCGCGTACTTGGCCACCAGGACCTGAGCCAGCAGGCCGGCGGTGGGGATGCCCTTGTCGATGACCTGTGGTGGTACCGGTGCCTGGACCAGGGTCTCGCACTTTTCGCAGGCCCACTTGCCCCGGATGTGCCGCTCCACGGTGAACTCGCCTGGTACGTAATCCAGCTTCTCGCTGACGTCTTCACCAATGCGCTTGAGCTGGCAGCCGCACTGGCAGTGAGTGTTGTCCGGTTCGTGGTGGATCAGGGTGCGAGGCAGTTCTGGTGGCAGCGGGGTGCGCTTGGGCTTCTGCTTTGGCCGGGCCGCTTTCTGCTCCTCTGTCATCGCCTGTTCAAGTTCGGCTTCGATCGCCGCCAGGTCACTGTCGATCAGTTCGTCCAGCAGTTTTCCCTGAACAGCATCGAGTTGCTCACTGCGGCGGGCGAACTTGTGACGTTTGAGGATGGCGACTTCGTGGGTCAGCTTCTCGATGATCGCATTGCTGCGCACCAACTCTCGCTCCTTCCGGCCCAAGACTTGATCCTTGGCGTCCAGAGAGTCCATCAGTTCCGTCGCCAGGGCTCGGAGCTGATCGGCAGAGAGTTGGTTGATATCGGGGCGCTGAGTCATACCGCCTAGTATGCCAAGTCCCTGTGCCGCAAGCGATTCGCAGTTCTGGCTATAGCGGCAGTACGGCACTTGTGGTTACAGGATGGAGATGACGCCGTCGACCCCAAGACGTTGCCAGGGCAGGCCCTGAACCAGGGCGGACAACTGCTCTTCGGTCAGGCGCAGTTGCTCACCGCGCCAGGTTTCGCCCCAGTGGAATTTGCCCCGGTTCAGCCGGCGGGCACACAGCCAGATACCCAGACCATCGTGGATCAGCACCTTCACCCGATTCCCCCGTTTGTTGGCGAACAGATAGGCGCAATGCGGCCTGGCTGAACCGAACACCTGAATAACCCGCGCCAGGGCCTTGTCGGGCCCCGCCCGCATATCCAGCGGCTCAGTAGCCAGCCAGATCTCGTCGATGCGGATCATCCCAGCAGGTCCCGCAACAGAGCAGCACACTGATGGGCCTGCTCCGCAGGCCACTCCACCACAACCGCACCACCGGCGCGGGGAATCTCGATGCGGATGGTGCTACGCTTGTCCGAGACCGATCGGTTGCCCGGTGCAGAGGTTGCCGCTGGCAGATTAACCGGTACGAATCCCGGTGTTGTCGTCCGTGTTTTCGGCGCTCGTCGCGCCTCACTGATCCAGCGCCGCACCATGTTGGCGTTGAGACCGTTATCCAGGGAAATTCGGGAAACGGAGGCACCGGGTTCCAGGCATTTAGCGACAATCTCACCTTTGAATTCGCGGGAGAACCGGCGGCGGCGTTGGTAGGGCTTGGTTACGCTTAAGTCGTTCATGTTAAGTGTCCACTAGAAAATAAGTGGACACTATCCTGACGGCGGCAGCGCCTGGCTCAAGATGGGATTACCGGACGCTTAC
>NZ_JASSVM010000031.1 GCF_030541005.1 Marinobacter sp. SS5-14b
GCAGGGTGTTGAGTGGTCTGTGAGTAGGGTGGAGCATGAGAGTCTTTCAGGACGGTCCGTATAACCACACGTTAAGTCGGACCCTGGCTGGCGCCAGTGCCGCTTAACATCCGTCGTTATGCCTCAAAATAAGGAAGAGCAATGAACAAAATTTATCTAGTAGCATTCATGTTGGTGCTTCAGTCATCAGTTACATTCGCAAAAGACTGTGCAATTCCTTATTCTGATAACCCCGATGTTACATACTCTATAAACCCTGACGTTACATACAAATGGAATCCGGATGTTACTTACTCAATAAATCCAGATGTAACATATTCCATTAATCCAAATGTTACATACAAATATAACCCCGATGTAAACTATTCAATTAATCCTGATGTCACTCTCAAGCTAAATCCATATACCAACAAATGGAATGGCTATAATGTTTGCACTCCAGAGGGTGATCTGGTTGGTGCTAGTGTAATAGCAAATGAAGACGTTATGGTTTTATATACAGGGAAAAACTGGATTGGAAATTTTGTAACAAACAAAAAGGGTGGTTATAACTTTTTTAATCGCAAGACAGAATGGAAAGGATTTTTAGTGCCAACAAGTTCAGGTGGCTTTGTGTTTTTCAATCGTGATAACAAATGGGTCTTATCATTAACTAAGTGACGCAAAAAATTGTTACCTATGATATTTTCTGACGCTTCAAAAACACTATTAACCAGTATGTGTATAGATCCATTTTCGTATTCTAAGAAACTCGTAATAGAGTTTAACGAAGAGGCAATAATTTTTAATACTGTGTTAGAAGAATTCAATTCAGTAGAGAAAATTGGTGACCACACTACCTTTTCTTATTTTTGGAATAAACAGAGCACAAAGAGCACGGAGTCTAAAATATTTAATTGGGCTTATGAACTCTACAATAATTTAATGAGGTTCTTTTCAGGTGGGGTACTCGAGCTGTATACATTCAAACAAGCTGAATGGGGTGCACCAGAAGTAAAAATTACTAAAGATCATGTTCCCCCTTCAAATATTGACCTCCTTGAAGAAAAACATGTTATTTACCGTGGTATGTCACGAGAAGAACATGCCAGCAAAGACTATAGGCAATCATGGACTATTGATCTTGCTACAGCCATAAGGTTTGCGAGAGATACCTATTCTGATGAACCAAGTGGCATTGTTGTCACAGCAGTTATAGATAGGGATGACGTGGTTTATTACGATAAAAACAACAATGAGCATGAAGTAATAGTAAAGTCAGGAAGCATTATTGATGCACGTGAAATTAAGGCATAACAATCACATTAACACGGACATTTTGCTCTGCTTCGCGCCGCAAAATTCCGGTTATGTGGGGCGTTAGGCACAAAGGGATACTGAGGCTATGGATTTGCTGCAAGTTATCGTTGGCGTTGTTCTCGCTATCTTGGGATGGGTGATCGGTCATAGGTTTACATCAGCGAGAGACGTTAAGAATTCGCAGCGTTCGATTCGTGTAGCGGCTTTAGCAGAGGCATATAAAGTATTGGTGCGCTCTGGAATCGACGGAGTGATGGTCAAGAGAGATGCAGGCGGAGCTGTTGTCAACGGTGCAAAGCCGGTTGAGGATGCCATTGCTCTAGTACACCTGTACGGCACTCAAGAGCAATCAACTCTGGCTTCAAATTACGCCACGCAAATCTCAACCGAGGGCGGCGGTGATGCAACGGAACTGGTAAATGCACTTCGTAAAGACATTCGGGAAAACCTCGGTGGTTACGATGTCGAGGGCCAGCCTCGCTATCTAAGGGTAACCTACCAGGACACTAGGCCTAGCAAATAGGTTTAGTTCATTCCGGGCCTTCGGCCCTACTCCGGACGCCCCTGGCGGGGCACTGCTAAAAAAAGCCTTGGGCACAGGGAAGAAAATGATCAATACAGAGAAAGCTCGCGAAGAATTTAAGAGGGTGTTCCCGTTCACTGAGGTCTGCACTCAATACATAGCGAGATATAATACGAAATCTGGCAAAGAGATCGCGTTAGAGCGCGATAGATCAGAAGCGCTTTACGTCTGGCTCCAGAGATTCGATACGCAGATTGAGGGAATAAAAGTTAAGAATGAGAAGTTCCCGGGCAAACCCTATGACCGGAAGCAGACCCGAAACTCAAACCTTAACGACAAGAATTCGCCAAAGCTCAAGCAGGGCAACAAGGTTTGGTACCTAGAAATTGAAAACATTGATGCTTTGAAGGAGTTGCTCGCTTGGTATGCCAGAATCTAGCCTAACACATATGAGCCTTCTCGGAATCAACAGGCAATAGTGATTTTTTTGGCCGCACCAGCGGCCAACCTAAACCCATGAGCGAGAACGCCTGCTTCGCTAGTCTCGTCGAGCTGTCAGGCA
>NZ_JASSVM010000032.1 GCF_030541005.1 Marinobacter sp. SS5-14b
AATTCTGGTGGGTCTGGGTGGACTTGAACCACCGACCTCACCCTTATCAGGGGTGCGCTCTAACCACCTGAGCTACAGACCCGGTTTCGCTTGTCTTCGAATCACCTGGACTGCGTTGCAGCTCTCACTCAATCAGTCACGTACAAATGTACGCTCCTTCTCTCACTCAATCTGCGCCTTGCCAGCTGATCCGAATCCGGCGCCAAACCCTAAGGTTCGGTCAAACCGATATCGGGCCTGCATAGACCCTTTTGCTCTCTTTATTCAGCTAACCAAGTAATTCGTGTGGACTCTGACCGAAGCGTTCGGCTTCGTTTAAGGAGGTGATCCAGCCGCAGGTTCCCCTACGGCTACCTTGTTACGACTTCACCCCAGTCATGAACCACACCGTGGTAATCGTCCTCCCGAAGGTTAGACTAACTACTTCTGGTGCAATCCACTCCCATGGTGTGACGGGCGGTGTGTACAAGGCCCGGGAACGTATTCACCGCGACATTCTGATTCGCGATTACTAGCGATTCCGACTTCACGCAGTCGAGTTGCAGACTGCGATCCGGACTACGACGCGCTTTAAGGGATTGGCTCACTCTCGCGAGTTGGCAGCCCTCTGTACGCGCCATTGTAGCACGTGTGTAGCCCTGGCCGTAAGGGCCATGATGACCTGACGTCATCCCCACCTTCCTCCGGTTTGTCACCGGCAGTCTCCCTGGAGTTCTCAGCATTACCTGCTAGCAACCAGGGATAGGGGTTGCGCTCGTTACGGGACTTAACCCAACATCTCACGACACGAGCTGACGACGGCCATGCAGCACCTGTGTCAGAGTTCCCGAAGGCACCAATCCATCTCTGGAAAGTTCTCTGCATGTCAAGGCCAGGTAAGGTTCTTCGCGTTGCGTCGAATTAAACCACATGCTCCACCGCTTGTGCGGGCCCCCGTCAATTCATTTGAGTTTTAACCTTGCGGCCGTACTCCCCAGGCGGTCAACTTAGTGCGTTAGCTGCGCCACTAAGACTTCAAGAGTCCCAACGGCTAGTTGACATCGTTTACGGCGTGGACTACCAGGGTATCTAATCCTGTTTGCTCCCCACGCTTTCGCACCTCAGTGTCAGTGTTGGTCCAGGTAGCCGCCTTCGCCACTGGTGTTCCTTCCTATATCTACGCATTTCACCGCTACACAGGAAATTCCACTACCCTCTACCACACTCTAGCCTGACAGTTCGAAATGCCGTTCCCAGGTTAAGCCCGGGGCTTTCACATCTCGCTTATCAAACCACCTACGCGCGCTTTACGCCCAGTAATTCCGATTAACGCTTGCACCCTCCGTATTACCGCGGCTGCTGGCACGGAGTTAGCCGGTGCTTCTTCTGCGAGTAACGTCAATCCTTAAAGGTATTAACTTTAAGGCCTTCCTCCTCGCTGAAAGTGCTTTACAACCCGAAAGCCTTCTTCACACACGCGGCATGGCTGGATCAGGGTTGCCCCCATTGTCCAATATTCCCCACTGCTGCCTCCCGTAGGAGTTCGGGCCGTGTCTCAGTCCCGATGTGGCTGATCATCCTCTCAGACCAGCTACGGATCGTCGCCTTGGTAGGCCTTTACCCTACCAACTAGCTAATCCGACTTAGGCTCATCCAATAGCGCAAGGTCCGAAGATCCCCTGCTTTCCCCCGTAGGGCGTATGCGGTATTAGCAACCGTTTCCGATTGTTGTCCCCCACTACTGGGCAGATTCCTAAGCATTACTCACCCGTCCGCCGCTCGTCAGCATCTAGCAAGCTAGATCTGTTACCGCTCGACTTGCATGTGTTAAGCCTGCCGCCAGCGTTCAATCTGAGCCATGATCAAACTCTTCAGTTTAAATCATACAAGAACCCGAAAGTTCTTAATTCTTGCTCAAGACAAAACTCAATGTTCGACGAGTCACTGTCAAGATATTTCATGTCCGAAATACCTCGGCCAGCGCCCACACGAATTACTTGGTCAACTTTTTAAAGAGCGTTTGAGCTGTTGCTCAATCAAGGTGGCGTATTCTACATCGTTCCGCTACCTTGTCAACCGTTTATTT
>NZ_JASSVM010000033.1 GCF_030541005.1 Marinobacter sp. SS5-14b
TCACAACCGATTTCTGGAACGCCAGGTGAATCGTCATCTTCGGCGGTTAGAATCGCTTCCAGGTCATAATCCGGCAGTGAATAGTCTTCTTCCAATGTGTACTCGAAAATTGCAACGATCGTCTGCCACTCTAAAATTTCTGCTTCCCAATCGTCCTCGCATTCAAGAAAGCGTCGGCCGTTAATCTCTATCAATGCAATCAGGTTTTCACGAATAATTTCTGTCTACCCATTCAACCAATACCGGTATGTTCTTGGAGCGCGCATATTCAAGGGTAGACGCTGTCCCTCGTGACTGGCCGTCCCAGAACGCGACAACCATATCAGAGGCATCCACAATGGCTCGATTCCTGATAGGGCCGGCAGCACGACCGAACTGTCTCCAGTCCGGTTTGATGACAGTGATTGGCAGATTCTCATCTTGAGCTAGTCGCTGCGCTAGCGTGTCGGCTCCCTGTGCTCCTCCTGAAATAATTTCAGCGGGTAACCAAGCCTGAAGAACCCTGCGCAAGTGTTCATAGTCAGCAAAACTTCGGGACCCTACGACCGCGATTCTGCGCATGATGTGCTCCTAAATTTGCAATTTCCAGAATCATAATGAACAGAAGCGACACGAGATGTCGGGGCAGTATGTCCAAATGAGCTATTAGTTTTCAGATGGGAAGGAGTAGGGAATGATCCAGATGCTAGTGGATTGGATGACGTTAATGAATCGCCAATTCGAGGGTGACAGACAAAGCTGCGCGGAATTCAGTGATTCATTTGCCGGATATTTCCCGCAGAACTTTCTGGCTGAGACTTACTATGTAGTTGTCCCGAAAGTACCCATGCCCGCCTACCAGTTTTTGGAGGAGGCCGGATTCACTGATTTGTATGAACAGAACCCGGCCGGCCTCACTCTGGGAAACACGTATTACGTGTTACCGACCGCAAAAAATAATCTGCGACTCCATATTCATGAACTGGTGCATGCCGCCCAGTGGAAGCTACTGGGTGTGGATTCGTTTCTACACCGTTATCGGTATGAACTTGAGCGGTATGGATACGATAACATGCCGTTGGAGGGCATGGCGTATGCTGTGGACGAACACTACGCCTTGGGGAGGCGGCCTTTTGATGTTCTGGAATTCGTCACCCGTGAGCTGGAGGGAAATCCAGGCGATAGCTCTGGACGATGATTAGCTCCGCAAGATCCTCGAAAGACACTAAAAATAGCAAACAAGGCAGTAACAATGGAAAAGTTTTCAAGCGAAGTTATTGATGTACTTAACAATTATGTCTACCGATTGATTGATCCGAGAAACGGAGAAACGTTCTATGTAGGGCGCGGAGTAGGCAACCGGCTATTTTCCCATATCAGGGAGGAACTGGGAGCAAATGCAGATGAAGCGAGCGACAAACTGAAAAAGATACGCGAGATCCGGTTGGCGGGTTTCGAGGTGGCTCATGTCGTACACCGGCATGGCTTAGATGTCGAGACAGCTGCGGAAGTAGAGGCAGCTTTAATCGACGCCTACCCGGGGCTGACGAATTCAGTCGGAGGCAAGGATAGTGGTGACCGAGGCGCCATGCATGCGAAGGAGATCATAGCGGCCTACAATGCGGAGAAAGCCGATTTCAAACATCGGGCATTGTTGATCAGCGTAAATCGAACTGCGTCAGAGCGCGGTCCCTATGATGCGGTTAGGTATGCCTGGAAACTCAGTAAAAAGCGCGCGATGCAGGCCGAACTGGTTTTAGCCATAGAAAAGGGCGTGATCAAAGGCGTTTTTGTTCCGGAGAAGTGGTTACCGGCGACGTCTGAAAACTTTCCGGGGCGTTCGGGTGAGCCGGGCCGCATCGGGTTTGTTGGTCGCGAGGCAGCCCCCGAGATTTCCAAACTGTATCTTGGCAAGCGGATTCCGGACGAATAC
>NZ_JASSVM010000034.1 GCF_030541005.1 Marinobacter sp. SS5-14b
CCCCCTCTGGCAGGATAGTTGGCACTACTTAATTTTTAACCAGTTGGGCGGTTCAGGTGTTGATAGTGCCTCGTTATTCCGAAGAACGTAAAGCCGCCGTGCTGGCGAAGTTGTCGCCGCCCCATAGTATGACCGTAGCCGCTTTGGCGCGGCAGGAAGGCATTTCGGATCAAACCCTTTACAATTGGCGGACACAAGCCAGAGAAGAGGGGCGTCCGGTGCCGGGTTCCAAAGCCAAGTCAGATCAGTGGTCAGCAGAAGCAAAGCTGGCAACCGTGATTGAGACAGCCGCACTGTCCGAAGAAGAACTCAGCCAGTACTGCCGGGAAAAAGGGCTTTACCCTGAGCAAGTCCGGCGCTGGAAAGAAGAATCCCTGCAAGGCTTCCAGCGCAGTGCCGAGCGGGAAAAACAACTTCGCAAAAAGAGTCAGTCAGACCAGAAGCAGATCAAGAAGCTTGAGCGTGAATTGCGCCACAAGGAAAAGGCTCTGGCCGAAACCGCTGCACTGCTGGTGCTGCGAAAAAAGCTGGATGCGCTCTGGGAAAACGACAACGAGGACGACTAACCTCGGTCCCTGAGCGCAGGGTAATGATCAACCTGATTCAGGAAGCCATGAGCGCCGGAGCCCGGCTGTTCAAGGCCTGTGGAGAAGCTGGCATTGGCTTGCGTACCTATCGCCGCTGGTTCCGCGAAGGCGAGGTACAGCCCGATAAACGCCCGGAAGCTGTGCGCCCCAGGCCGGCAAACAAACTCAGTGAAGCAGAGCGCCAGCAAATTCTGTCGACCTGTAATTCGGCTCGTTATGAAAGCCTGCCGCCGTCCCAAATCGTGCCATCGCTGATGGACGAGGGGCTGTACCTGGCCTCGGAGTCGTCGTTCTACCGGATACTCAAAGCCCACAACCAGTTGAACCATCGGGGACAAAGCCTTGCACCGCAGCGATCCCGGGAAGCGACCACGCATCATGCCTCCGGCCCGTGTGAGGTGTGGTGCTGGGACATTACCTACTGTGCTTCAACCGTGCGTGGGCAGTTCTATTACTTGTACATGTTTGAAGACGTATACAGCCGCAAGATCGTGGGTTACGAAGTCTACGAGACTGAGAGCGGCGACTACGCTGCCGGGCTGTTGCAACGTTGCCTGCTGCGAGAGCAGTGCCTCCACCGGCCTCTGGTGCTGCACTCGGACAACGGAGCCCCGATGAAGGCGCAGACGATGAAAGCAAAGCTGGAAGAACTGGGTGTCCTGCCGTCTTACAGCCGACCGCGGGTCAGCAACGACAACGCGTTCTCGGAGTCCCTGTTCCGGACTCTGAAATACCGCCCGGGATGGCCTTCATCGGGATTTAACAGCCTGGAGGAAGCCCGGCGCTGGGTCGACCGCTTCGTCAACTGGTACAACCATGAACACAAGCACAGCAAGCTGCGGTTCGTAACACCGCATGAGCGCCACAGTGGTGAGGACGCCGCTATCCTCGCCCAGCGTCAGCGGGTTCTGGAGCAGGCAAAAAAGAGAACTCCAGGCCGATGGGGCCGTCGCCCCATCAGGAATTGTGAGCCCGTCGGCTCAACCACGTTGAACCCGGAAAAACGAGTGGTAGAGAAAGACGTCGCTTAAACAGAGAAATCAGTGCCAACTGTCTTGAAAAACACCG
>NZ_JASSVM010000035.1 GCF_030541005.1 Marinobacter sp. SS5-14b
TCCCTATGTGTCAGCGTAGTTGTCGCCTGAATATTTCAGAGGACAACCATGCCCCATTATTCACCGGAACGTAAAGAAGCCATTCTCCAGAAGATGGCCCCACCTCACAGTCTGACTGTTGCCGAGTTGGCCAGCCAGGAAGGCATCAGTACCGCAACCTTGTACAATTGGCGTAAAGCCGCCAGAGGACGAGGTGCCGTTTTGCCATCGAATTCAGCTCATCCAGACAAGTGGAGTAGCGAAGAGAAGTTCCGCATTGTTCTGGAAACCGCCCCGATGACGGAGGCGGAAGTTAGTGAATATTGCCGTAGGAACGGCCTTTACCCGGAACAAATCGAAACCTGGAAAGCCGCCTGCATGGGAGCCAATGCCCTGTCGGATGAACAGGCCAAGCAGAATCGGCAAGCGGCCAGGGCTGAGAAAAAACGAGTCAAAAAACTCGAAGCCGAGTTGCGACGCAAGGAAAAAGCTCTGGCAGAAACGGCTGCACTGCTGACGCTGTCAAAAAAAGCCGAGGCGATCTGGGGCCCCAAAGACGAGGACGAATGACCAGCCTCCCGGATCGCCAGCAGGCGGTTACCCTGATCCAAGAGGCTCAGGGTAACGGAGCCCGGCTGGTCAAGGCCTGCGCCTTGCTGAACCTGAGTATACGCACTTATCAGCGCTGGACGGCAGATAAGGCCGTCAGCGCCGATCAACGACCGGTGGTGCCCAGACCAGCACCCACCAATAAACTCTCGGAGGCGGAGCGTCAGGCCGTGGTCTCACTGTGCAACCAGAAGGAATATCGAAGCTGTCCGCCGGCCTTCATCGTTGCGGATCAACTGGATCAGGGTCGCTACCTGGCCTCGGAATCCACCTTCTATCGGGTTCTGCGGGAGAAGGATCAAGTACACCCCAGAGGTCGGCAAAAAGCGCCCCAGAGCAAGCGCAGGGCAACTACACACAAGGCCACAGAACCGAACCAGCTGTGGTCGTGGGATATCTCATGGCTGCCGGGGCCAGCAAAAGGCACCTGGTTCTACCTGTATCTGATGCTGGACGTATACAGCCGCAAGATCGTCGGTCACGAGGTCTATCACAGTGAGACCGGCGAGCTTGCCAGCGAGTTCATCGAGAAGGCCTACTGGCGTGAACACCTGGCGACGAAGGACAAGCCTCTAGTGCTGCACTCCGACAATGGCAGCCCCATGAAGGCCTCGACCTTCTTGGAGAAACTGTACGATCTGGGTATTACGCCCTCGAACAGTCGCCCCCGGGTCAGTAACGACAATGCCTACTCGGAGTCGTTGTTCAAAACCCTGAAGTTCCGCCCGGGGTTCCCGGTAAACGGCTTCAGAACGATCGAGGAGGCCCGCAAATGGGTACTGGCGTTCGTGCGCTGGTACAACACCGAGCACCGACACAGCGCCTTGAACTACGTAACACCTCAGCAACGCCATACGGGCGAAGCTGATCAGATCCTGGCCCAGCGAAAACAGATTATCGAAGCGGCGAAAGCCGAGAACCCGCGTCGCTGGTCTGGTGATATCCGAAACTTCAGCTTGCCGGAATCAGTCACTCTGAACCCGGAAAAGGCGGCCAATTGTTAAAGAGCTGATGACTTAAACGCGACATCTACGTTGACAGACTCCGG
>NZ_JASSVM010000036.1 GCF_030541005.1 Marinobacter sp. SS5-14b
TTGATACTGATTGAGCCTTCTCCCCAGCCCGGCGGTTACCCGCTAAGCTGGAAGGCGACCAAGCACTACAAGGGAGAAGACTCATGAACTTTTACCATAGCACTCACCGTCATTATTGTGGAATCGACCTGCACGCTCGCAGCCTGTACGTCTGCATCCTCGACCAGCAAGGCGAGGTGTTGTTGCACAAAGAGATCAAGGCGCGACCGGAACCGCTACTGGCACTGCTCGAACCCTTTCGCGATGACCTTGTGGTTGGCGTTGAATGCATGCACTGCTGGTACTGGATCTCGGATCTGTGTGAAGAACACGGCATCCACTTTATCCTGGGCCACGCGCTTTACATGAAGGCCATCCACGGCGGCAAATCCAAGAATGATCGCATCGACTCTTTCAAGATTGCGATGCTCATGCGCGGTGGTAATTTCCCTCTGGCCTATGTCTATCCCAAGAAGATGCGTGCCACACGTGATTTGTTACGTCGTCGCACCCGCATTGTCCAGCATGGTGCCATGCTCAAAGCCCACGTCGTGAATACCGTAAGCCAGTACAACCTGCCGCCCAGCAAAGCCAACCTCAACAACCCTGGTGGCCGATCACAACTGACCGCCGCTTTTAGCGATCCAGACGTTCAGCGCAATATCGACCTGGACCTGGCCATCGTCGACTGTTATCAGCACGAACTCAAAAAGCTTGAATGGCACCTGGAACAGCAGGCCAAACAACACGACCCGGCGTCACTCAACGTGCTGAAGACCATTCCTGGAGTAGGCCGCATTCTGGCCCTGACCATTCTCTACGAAGTCGGCGATATTCAGCGCTTCGAATCCGTTCAAAAATTCGCGTCCTACGCTCGCCTGGTGAAGTGCAAAGCCGAATCAGCCGGCAAGGTCTACGGCACGCAGGGCAACAAGATCGGCAATGCCCATCTAAAGTGGGCGTTTTCGGAAGCCGCCGTGCTATTTATCCGTAACAACGACAAGGCCAAGCGCTACGTCGAAAAACTCCAGAGGCGAATGAATAAGCCCAAGGCCCTGTCTGCCTTGGCGCACAAGTTGGGCCGAGCGGTGTACTTCATGCTCAAAGACAAGAGGGTGTTCGATGAAGAACGGTTCCTGAGAGGTTAGTCACGCCACGGGCTGAGCAAGATGTCTAACTGGATCAGAAAGGATGACGCCGAAGACTGCGAGTCCGCTGACTGGTACCCGATACCAAAGCGGTTTTCTGTCACCGATGTCGAAGCCAGAGCGACTTGATTAGCCAGCCCGTGGGCGTGCCTTAATACCATGAGCCAGTGCGCTTACACCGGTCCTGAGCCTGAAACTAACTGGAGCCATGCAGCCCGACGCTTGAATAGCGCCAGTGACCGGTTAACCGATGAATGTCTGGTGCCCCTGACCCACTGATGGAACGACCGGTCAGGCAGTGGCCTAAAGCCACGTAAGAAAGCCCCTATATGTGTTTGCTGTAAGTGCCTGACAGCTCGACGAGACTAGCGAAGCAGGCGTTCTCGCTCATGGGTTTAGGTTGGCCGCTGGTGCGGCCAAAAAAATCACTATTGCCTGTTGATTCCGAGAAGGCTCATATGTGTTA
>NZ_JASSVM010000037.1 GCF_030541005.1 Marinobacter sp. SS5-14b
GAGCCTGTAAATAAATCTGTGTAACTGCCCATCCCATTACAGGTGGCCGTCCAGGCGGTCACCGAACTCGATAATAAAGCGATTCAATGCCGGCTTCCAATCGCGGATCGGCATGGTCCATTTCTTGGAGGCCTGCTGGATCGCCAGGAAGGCCACTTTCAGTGCCGAATCATCGCTGGGGAACAGCTTGCGGCGCTTGGTGGCTTTGCGGATGACGCTATTCAGCGACTCAATGGCATTGGTGGTGTAGATCACCTTCCGGATAGCCGGAGGATACTCGAAGATGGTGATCAGGTTGTCCCAGTGGCTGTGCCAGGATCGGGAGATCTGAGGGTACTGGCCGTCCCAGCGTTCTCCGAAGGCCTCCAGTGCCTGCCGGGCCTCATGTTCCGTGGCGGACTGATAGATTTGCTTCAGATCGGCCGTCACGGCCTTGTAGTCCTTCCAGGACACGTAGCGCAGCGAGTTGCGAACCATGTGCACGATGCACAGTTGCACCTTGGTTTGGGGGTACTCAGCGGCAATGGCATCCGGGAACCCTTTGAGGCCATCGACACAGGCGATCAGGATGTCCTCCAGACCACGGTTCTTCAGTTCCGTCAGTACCGATAGCCAGAACTTCGCACCCTCGGTCTCGGCCAGCCAGAGGCCCAACAACTCTTTCTGGCCCTCCATGTTGATACCCAGGGCCAGGTATAGGGACTTGTTGATCACCCTCTTGTCCTGACGAACTTTCAGAACGATGCAGTCCAGATAGACGATGGGGTAGATCGGATCGACAGGGCGGTTCTGCCACTCGTGAACCTGATCGATCACGCGCTCAGTCACCTTGGAAACGAGCGTTGCCGAGATGTCCGCGTCGTACATCTCCTTGAAGGCGTCTACGATATCCCGGGTGCTCAGCCCTTTGGCATACAAAGCCAGGATCTGATCATCCATCTGGGTCAGGCGGGACTGGCCTTTACGGACGAACTGAGGCTCGAAGGAGCCGTCCCGGTCACGGGGAGCCTGTATCGGTACTTCGCCGTGTTGGCCCTTCAGGCGCTTGGCAGAATAGCCGTTACGGCTGTTGCCGGTGCCACGGCCTTCAAGAGCGTGCTTCTCGTATCCAAGATGCTCATCCAGTTCGGCGTTGAGTGCGGTCTCGACGGTGAGCTTGACCAGCTGCTGTGTGAGGGCTCCGAGATCTTTTTCAGACTTGATGTCCTTGGCCAGCTCGGCAGCCATAGCTTTGAGTTTTTCTTGGTCCACTTGTGTACCCACGATGGTATCCTTTTGAAAAGATTACTCAGTCGTGGGCAGTTACACAATTTGGTTTACAGGCTC
>NZ_JASSVM010000038.1 GCF_030541005.1 Marinobacter sp. SS5-14b
CCAGCACCATAGAAACCATAGCCTTTGACCGTCTCGGCAATCAGATAGGGGAGCTTTACAGGGTACCTCATGTGGCCGGCGCTGACCTGTTCGCTGCACGCCTGAAGCCTCGATTCGGCCTCGAAGATGCCCCAGATAAAGGCCGCAGGATCGCGGCCATCAATGAGTATGGGGTAAAAGCCATTGAGTTCCAGGTGTTGCCGGAACCAGTCCGCCCCCCCTTGCAGAAAAATCGTTGAACGTTGATCGATGCGGCGGCCGTTGGCAATCATCACCGGGGTCACCAGGCCACAGTCCTCAGCTCGCCACCAGCGGCTTGCCCAGTCGCTGCCCCGCTGCTCCTCAAATGCCCCATCACTGAGAAACGCGACCAGACGCTCCCCCGGCAGCGGCATGTGGGTGTATTGCAGTTCAGCGAAGCCCAGATATCCGCCCTCGATCAGCCCGCCGGCAGTGTGGGGGTTGACGTGACTGCCCAGGGGAACCCCCGGTGTGCCATCCGGAGTGACGGCGTAGCTGTAAAAGTCACTCACCAGCCGGGACAGCCCCGCCTCGTCGAGCGTGTACCGAGCCTGCTGTTCTGGATGCAGATTGCCGAGCAGTATGTTGACGCTTTCGATAGCCGCCACACAGTGCCCCTGCCCCATCAGCCAGCTACGGGTCAGCCCCGCCAACGCGTTGGCGGCCGTGTAGCCAAGATAGGCAGGCACCATGTTCAGCGAACCACCGGTATGCCCCTGAGGATTTTCCTTGAAGTCATCCGCCGCCAGCGGCTGTCCGGACAGGTCCACTCTGCTGGCATAAGTCATGTGGGCTACCAGCCACATGGCCGCGTTGGTGAGGGTGTCTGCAGCCTCGAAAATAATCAGGGCATCGTCGAGCGAGTCATAACGCCCGGCACAAACGAGTTCCTGGCACAGGTCGAACACGCGCACCTGGGTCAAATCGGTATGTTCGATCACCCCGCGCCCTTTTGCCCAGTTGGCAAACTGGGGGTAACGCTGCCGGTATTGGGCAGCACGCTGCTGGATTCGATGTGAATCCTCAATGGAATAGCCGTTCATGATCTCTCCCTGATAACTCTACTGACGTTAATGGTGGCCTACTAGAAATCCTCGCCGTAAATATCCGGATTACCCCGGGTATTTGCCCGGTCTCACATCAAAGACGCAAAATGGATTGGTAGCCTGCCACATCCACCTCAAACCGGGTGTTCTGACGCAAGTGATCCTTCATGGCCTCCAGCGCATCAGGGTCTCCATGAATCAAGTTGATCGGCGTTTCGG
>NZ_JASSVM010000039.1 GCF_030541005.1 Marinobacter sp. SS5-14b
TGTAGTGGTCAACTAATCCCGGACAGTATTTTAAGATTTTCCTCAGCTGCAACAGGCGAAATGCCGCCGTTAAACGCGTGAGGCCGCTGCCGGTTGTAGTAGTCCATCAGATAGCCACCAACATCTCTTTTTGCCTCAGGCAGATTTCGATAACCCAGGGCCGGTATCCACTCAGATTTCAGACTTCGGAACAGTCGCTCCATCGGTGCGTTGTCCCAGCAGTTGCCACGCCGGCTCATGCTTTGTGTCATTCGATAGCGCCAGAGCCTCTGACGGAACTTGCGACTGGCGTACTGACTGCCCTGATCCGAGTGGAACATGACTTTCTCTGGCTGACCACGCTGTTCCCAGGCGTGATCCAGAGCTTTTACAACCAGGTCCGCATCCGGACTGGATGACATTGCCCAGCCAACAACTCGCCGGGCATATAGGTCCAGCACCACAGCCAGATAGCTCCATCGCTGGCCGCTCCAGATGTAGGTGATGTCACCACACCAGACTTGGTTAGGCCGTTCTACTGCAAACTCCCGGTCCAGATGGTTCGGGATATCTGGTCGTTCAACGGTAGCCTGCTTGTAGGCATGAGGGCCTGGCTGCTTACAGATCAGCCCCAACTCGCTCATCAGTCGTCGAACTTTAAAGCGACCAACGACAACGCCTTCCTCGCGGAGCAAGCCTTTGATTGTACGACTGCCGGCAGAGCTGCGGCTCTTGGTAAACAGGCGGTTTACCTGAGCCCTCAGGGCCAGGCGCTCCACATCTACACGGTTCCGCCGTTGGCGGTACTCGTAATAGCTGGAACGACTGATATCAAACGCTTCACAGACCAGTTCAATTGACTCCTGCTCCCCCAACCGGTCTATCAGCGCGTACGATTCATCTCGTCCGACATCAAGAGAGCTGTAGCCTTTTTTAATATTTCTTTCTCTCGCTCCAGGCGATTGCAGCGGGCTTCCAGCTCCTGAATACGTCGCTGCTCCGGGGTTAACGCCTTGCCTTTCGGAGTGACGCCCTTACGCTCGTCCGTCAGTTGTTGAACCCAACGCCGAACAGCGCTTTCACCAATTCCCAGAGACACGCTGGCCTGCGGAATCGTGTAACCTTGATCCAGCACCAGGCTGGCTGCTTCCTGTTTGAACTCAGGAGAAAAAGAACGTCGCTTTCTGGTCATCAGACACCTCGTTTATGGTGGCGATCTTACCACCTACGTTGGTGTCCGGAATCATTGAACCACTACA
>NZ_JASSVM010000003.1 GCF_030541005.1 Marinobacter sp. SS5-14b
TAACGAGTGTTTTCGAACCCAGGGGCAGTTCTGGGCCATGACGGTTCCCAAGGCAAAACTGCCTGCCGTTTTTGACGGCCGTCAGGCTGTGCAATTGCTCCGGGATGGTGCCATCGCTCTTAGTGAAGCCGGTGATGTGCAGTTGATCGCTGTCGGCGCCTATCAACTCCGGGTTTGCCTTGAGGTTGCCGAAGCGCTGGCTCAGAGAGGGCTTTCGAGTGGTGTGGTCTGCCTTCTCGAGCCCGGTCGATTCCGGAGTCCCCGGGATCCAATCGAGTCAGGGCATCAGTCTGGTAGTTCTTACAGGGCCGAGCTGTTTCCTCACGATACAAAACTCAGAGTGTTCGTGTGCCATATGCGCCCAGAGGCATTGCTGGGACTCTGCCGTCCTCTCGATCTCGGGCCCGACCGGACGCTGGCGTTTGGTTATGAAAACCATGGTGGCACCCTGGATACATCGGGGCTGCTGCAGGCCAACAAATGTGATGCCCATTCGATAGTGCAGGCGATCCTGTCAAAAAGTGGCTCCTCAGGCGCTGATAAGGCGACATTGTAGCGATAGAGCGCGAGGATCGATTTACAACAGTCTTTACGGGGAAAAGTAAAGCGTTGGTGATCACCGTGCTGATTCTCACACTAAAACAATCTGGGCGGCAACCGATTCAGCTAGCCGCCCCACATACAGGTCAATCATGCTATGAATGAATCGTTCAATCACGCTGGGGCCTGGGGCATCACACTGATCGTTATCGTTCTGGTGTCCTGGTTCTTTTACCGTTACTTCGCGCCGAAAAACTGGCGGGAATGGGCCGGCGCCGGAGTGGTGCAGGCCTTCATCATTGCACTTTATGCGGAAATGTACGGTTTTCCGCTCACTATTTATCTGTTGGTGCGTTTTTTTGGCCTCGACAGTGAGTATGTCAGCGCCAGCCTGTGGTCGACCCTGATAGGGCTGGGCGAAACCGGGATGTTGGTCTCAATGTTGCTCGGCTATGCGCTCGCGTTCACCGGGATCGGCCTCTTTATTCAGGGGTGGCGTCAGGTCCACAAGGCGCGAGGTGAAAACCGTTTGGTGAAAGACGGCTTGTATGCGTATGTGCGGCATCCGCAGTATACGGGGCTATTCATCGCTCTGTTTGGAGAAGGGGTGGTGCACTGGCCGACGTTATTCTCGGTCGGCCTTTTTCCGGTGATCGTGCTTGTCTACACATGGCTGGCTCGACGTGAGGAACGGCAGGTGCTCAAGGAGTTCGGTGAGGAGTACCGTGCCTACCAGCGGCAGGTGCCGATGTTCATCCCCCGCTGGGGGCGGTGGCGTCAGCTCGCCGCTGCGTCACGAAATAGTAGTGAAAATGATACGGTGTGACGCAGGTATTGGTTTTGCCGGTCGACTGGTTCGCATCAGGCTCGATTCCGTTGAGACGGCGTACAGGAGCGATCATTCCCGGGTGTCTGACTATACTGCGTGGCGCCCCCACATACGGTGCTGGCTCAATCTCATGATATCCGGCCATTGTAAAAACTGACTTGCATCAAGATCAGGGCGGCACAACTGACAATTTCAGTTTCGTTTCAGGTCAAGGGTGTCTAATTGTTCATGTTTTGGATCGATGGCTTTATTCGAAAGCCTTTTCCGGAACAGCTATATACGTCTCTTCATCTAACCCAGAAGGGTGCACCTATGAAAAAACTCCATTTTATCAAGCTGTCGCTTGCGGCCTCCGTACTCGCCAGCGGGACTGCAATCGCAAACGAAGATACTGAGTCAAAAATTGCCAACCTTGAGTCGCAGATGGCGGCACTGCGGGAGGATGTAAAGAGCAACAACCTCGATACGCTGTCCAAGCTGCACATGGCCGGATACGCCAACGTTGATGCCATAGCGGGCTCTGATCGACAGGAAGACGGTTTTACGGCAGCACGATTTGCGCCGATCTTTCATTTTCAGTTTTCCGACAGGGTGCTGTTTGAAGGCGAACTTGAAATCGAGACGAATGCGGACGGTGAAACCGAAATCGCAGCAGAATATGCGACCATCGATCTCATGCTGAACGATTACATGGCGCTGGTGGCGGGCAAGTTCCTGAGTCCGATCGGCCAGTTCCGCCAGAATGTCCACCCAAGCTGGATCAACAAGCTGCCGACCGCGCCCGTGGGCTTTGGTCACGGGGGCGCAGCCCCGCTCTCCGACCTGGGCGTTCAGTTGCGTGGCGGCATTCCGCTGAGCGGGTCGATGCGCGCCAACTATGCGCTTTTTACCTCTAACGGCCCGACGCTGGTTGTCGATGAAGGTGATGGTGAGGTGAAACTGGAAGCCGAGGCTGCTTCATCAAATGCCGATGGCAATTTTGTCTACGGTGGCCGGGTAGGCTTCCTGCCGGTGCCTGCGCTGGAGCTGGGCCTGTCCGGCGCCCTGGGCAAGATCGGAGTGGCCGGGGGGCACGATGTGTCTGACCTGGCGGCGGGAGAGCCGGACCGTGACTACACAGTCCTGGGTGCGGACGCCATTTACAACCTTGACACCCTGCAGCTGCGCGGTGAATTCATCCAGCAGACCGTGGGAAGCGAAGCCAACAGCGCGGTTGCCGGTGGCGCGGTGACCGAAGAACTCGAATACACTGCCTGGTATGCGCAGGCCGCTTACCGGGTGCCGGATACCAAGTGGGAAGGTGTTGCCCGCATAGGTGACCTGGACACCCCGGATGCCGATGAAAACCGCTCCCAGTGGTCCGTTGGGGTGAATTACCTGTTCGCAAACCACGTTATCATCAAGGCGGCCTACACCGTGGACGATTACGATGACAACGCTATCGACGATGACGAGCGCTTCAACATTCAGTTGGCTTACGGCTTTTAAGAGGGTATTAACATGAAACTAATGAACCGCAACCTCATCAGTAATGCTGCACTCATGGCTGCGCTTTTCTTCGGTGGCGCAGGTTCAGCCGCTGCCCAGGACGCCGACGATCCCATGGCGTTCGTCCGGGGCGCCCAGTCATGGGCCGACAACTGCGCACGGTGTCATAACATGCGCGACCCGGCCGAGTTCCGTGACGATTTCTGGGAGCCATCCGTGCTTCACATGCGTCTCAGAGCGGGCTTAACCGGGCAGGAAACAAGGGATATCCTGACCTTCCTCCAGAAAGCCAATGATCCGGCAGATAATAAGGGGGAGAATAAATGAAACGATCGTCTTTTCTGATCGCCAGCCTGGTCGCCGGGAGCTTTGCCTACTCAGGCGGAGCCGCGGCTCAGGCGGACAGCGTGGAAGCCGGCGAAAAGCTCTATAACTCCACCTGCGTTGCCTGCCATGGCGCAGACGGAAAGGGCAAGCTGCCCGGCGTTCCTGACTTCACAAAGAGCGATGGCCGGCTGACCAAGAGTGACGATGTATTGGTTACCAATATCATGGAGGGTTTCAAGAGCCCCGGCTCATCCATGGCGATGCCCGCCAAGGGTGGCATCAGCTCATTGACCAAGGAGCAGGCGGAGGCCATGGTTCTATACATGCGCCAGGCCTTTGCCAGCAATTAGTAGTTGAAGTAGGGCAACTCGAAACTCCTTGTTGCCCTACTTCTTAGCATGCGTCGTTATCGCAGAACAGCTCATACAGAACTTCTATGATCCGGCGCGCCTCCTCTCCCGCCAGGGAGTAGTGTATGGTCCGCGCTTCGCGGCGCGCAGATACCAGGCCGTCCTTGCGCAGCAGGGCGAGTTGCTGGGAGACGGCCGCCTGGCGCATCTCCAGTGCATCCGCAAGTTCGCTCACCGCCTGCTCGCCGTCGACCAGTTGGCAGAGGATCATCAGCCGGCTCCGCCCGGAGAGGGCCTTTAGCAGATTGGTGGCCTGATCCGCCGCTTCCGACATCTGATTTTTATTCATACATTCATAGCTCTGCAATCGTGAACATGTTAGGCTTGGTTCAGATGATCGGCTGCTCTTGGCCAGGTAGTCAAGTGTTGCCCGTCGTCGTCTGGCAGGCCCCGGCTCTCCATGGTCCGGCACGTGGCCATGCCAGGTATTGTGTACGGGTGCTTTCAGTGCAGCCAGCGCAGTGCGCAATCTGCTGAAAGTGCCGGAACGCGCTACTATAACAGGAGGGGCATATGTCTATCGACCGCCTTGTACTCGCCTTCGCAGGATCTTTCATTCTTGTAAGTCTGGCTCTCTCCCAGCTCCACTCGCCTTACTGGCTGTGGTTCACCGCGTTTGTGGGCGCCAACATGCTGCAGGCTGCCTTCAGCGGATTCTGCCCTCTGGCGAAGATCCTCAAGGCCCTGGGCAAGAAGCCCGGCGCCGCCTTCGATTGACGCACGGAGGCACTGTAAATGTCTGAAAACACCGAGAGTTCGTGGCTACAGTTCGCCACTGACCGTCCTCGCCTGACCGTTTGGGCCATGGTGGTTGCCACGCTGGCGCTGGTGGCGCTGGCGGCGCTGCCAAGCGTCTGGCCCGAGCGGTTTGGTCTGCTTAATCCGCTGACCATCGATACCGACCCCGAGAACATGCTCTCTTCCGACGAACCCGTGCGCGTTTTCCACGACGACATGAAGGAGCAATTCTCGCTTTATGACATGGTCGTGGTGGGTGTGGTCAACGAAAGCAACCCTGACGGGGTATTCAATGTCGGCTCGCTGCGGCGCATCTATGAGCTGACGGAGTATGCCAGTACGCTCAGGTGGCCCGATCCGGACAACCCGGGCCGGCAGGAGGGCGTGGTTGAGGAGGATATGCTCGCGCTCTCGCGGGTCGACAACATTGAGCAGGAGGGGGTCGGCTCGGTTCGTTTCAGCTGGCTCATGCCAGAGCCGCCGGATACCCGCAACCAGGCGCTCGCTATTCTTGAGCGGGCGCAACGCATTCCGCTGTTCGACAATACCCTGGTCAGCGCCGATGGTAAGGCAGTCGCCCTTTACCTGCCGCTGACCAGCAAGGACATGAGTTACCGGGTCCGCGAAGCCCTGCTTGACAAAGTCGCTAGTTGGGAAGATACCGGCGACCAGGTCTACATCACCGGGCTGCCCGTGGCGGAGGACACGTTCGGTGTGCAGATGTTCTATCAGATGGCGATCTCGGCGCCACTGGCAATGCTGGTCATCTTCCTGGCGATGTGGTGGTTCTTCCGCCACATCCGGCTCATTACCTCGGCGATGATCGTGGCGATGGTGGCGGCCGCGAGCACCATGGCGCTGCTGGTGATCAGCGGCAGCACCGTCCACATCATGAGCTCGATGATCCCCGTATTCATCATGCCCATTGCGGTGCTGGACGCGGTGCATATCCTCTCGGAATTCTTCGACCGCTATCCCCTGCATCGTGACCGCCACCGGGCCATCCGGGAGGTTATGGGGATACTGTTCAAACCGATGCTGTTCACCACCCTGACGACGATGGCGGGGTTTGCCTCACTGGCACTCACCCCGATCCCGCCCGTTCAGGTGTTCGGCATCTTTATCGCGATTGGTGTGTTCCTGGCCTGGTTGTGCACGGTGACCTTCATTCCGGCTTACATCATGCTGATGCCGGAGCGGCGGCTCACCGGCTTCGGTCACGCCGCCGGGGACCCGGACCAGGATACGGTCATGGGGCGCTGGCTGCGTCGCCTCGGCGAGGGCGTGGTCAGCCACGCCAGGGCGGTGCTGGTGGTTACCATGGTCGTGGTGGTGGCCGCCGGTTATGGCATCAGCCTGATCCGCATCAACGATAACCCGGTCAAGTGGTTCGAGCCCGAGCACCCCATCCGGGTGGCAGACCGGGTGCTCAACGAACATTTCGGCGGCACCTACATGGCCTATCTGGCGCTGGTTCCGGAGGGGGATAACGCGGCCCAGGACAACCAGATCTTCAAACGCCCCGAAGTCCTGCGCTACATCGCCAGGTTGCAGCAGCGGCTGGGCGAGACCGGCGTGGTCGGCAAGTCCAACTCCGTCGCCGATCTGGTCAAAACCGTTCACCGCGAACTGCTGGGCGGCGATGCCGGAGCCTTTCGCATTCCGGACAGTCCGGCGGCGGTTGCGCAGACCCTGCTCACCTACCAGAATGGCCACCGCCCCCAGGATCTCTGGCACTTCGTTACCCCCGACTACCGCCGTGCCAGCATCTGGGTTCAGCTTACCAGTGGCGACAACCGGGATATGAGCCGGGTGGTTCAGGCGCTCGACGACTTCATCGCGGCCAACCCTCCGCCTGCGTCGATCCAGGCACGCTGGTTTGGTCTTAACTATATCAATGTGGTCTGGCAGGACAAAATGGTCAGCGGCATGGCCATGGCCCTGTTCGGCAGTTTCGTGGTCGTGCTCCTGCTGATGGCCTTATTGTTCCGCTCTTTGCTCTGGGGACTGTTGTGCATGATTCCCCTGACTGTGACCATCGGGGCCATCTACGGTCTGATCGGTATCATCGGCAAGAACTACGATATGCCGGTCGCCGTGCTGAGCGCCCTGAGTCTGGGACTCGCCGTGGACTACGCCATCCACTTCCTGGCCCGCGCCCGCGCCACCCAGGCTGAGACAGGCTCCTGGCGTCGCTCGGTGGCGCCGATGTTCGGCGAGCCGGCACGGGCGATAACCCGCAACGCCATCGTGCTTGGCGTTGGTTTCCTGCCGCTGCTGGCCGCACCGCTCGTGCCCTACCAGACGGTGGGGGTATTTATCGCGGCCATTCTGTTGACCGCCGGCCTGAGCACACTGCTGATCCTGCCGGCACTGGTAACCCTGCTGCAACGATGGCTGTTTCCCGGTGCCCGCAGGGCCGCCCCGAATCCGCAAAACCAAGAGGAAGGCGTGCAATGAGTAGATACTGGCCTGTTACCCTGTTCCAAAAGCTGGCCCTGGTGGTGATCGCTCTGGGCATCACGCCCATTGCCCTGGCCCAGGATGCCGGCGCTGCGCCCTCGGTGGAGCGCATTGTCAACCGTGCCAATATGGTCTCCTACTTTCAGGGCCGTGATGGCCGCGCCAGGGTCGCCATGAGCATCACCGACCGCCAGGGCCGTACCCGCAGTCGCGAGCTTACCATTTTGCGGCGGGACGGCCCGGAGACAGATGCCATTGAGGGGAGCGCCTATCGTGGCGAGCAGAAGTACTATGTCTATTTCCGGCGGCCGGCGGATGTGAGCCAGATGACGCTGCTGGTGTGGAAACACCAGGACCGGGACGACGACCGTTGGCTGTACCTGCCGGCGCTGGATCTGGTTAAGCGAATTGCCGCTTCCGACAAACGCACCAGCTTCGTTGGCTCGGATTTCTTTTACGAGGATATCTCCGGGCGCAGTATTGATGCCGACAGCCATGAGCTGATTGAAACCACGGACAACTACTACGTAGTGCGCAACAAACCCAAGAGGCCCGGGGAGGTTGAGTTCGCCTACTACGATGTCTATATTCACAAGCAGTCGTTCCTGCCGGTTCGCACCGAGTATGTCGACGACAGTGGCAACCTCTACCGGCGTTACACCGCGCTGGCGGTGGAGAAGGTGCAGGGTTACCCCACGGTCGTCAAGGCGAGGATGGAGAATCTGCGTAACGGTGGCACTACGGAGCTGACCTACAGCGGCATTGACTATGACCTGAGCCTGCCGGAAGACGTGTTTTCGGAGCGGTATCTGCGCCGGGCACCGAGGGAGTACTTGCAGTGACCACCGGTGCACTGAGGGCAGGAGGGCGTGGATGAACACCAGAAGCCTGCTCTGGGGCATGTTGCTGGCGGGTATCGTTCTCGGTGCAGCGCCCGGGGCGCTATGGGCGGCCGCGCCCGAGCTGCCGGAGGGGCTGGGTGCGCCAGCCAGTGATACCGCAGAACCGGCCCTGCCAGCGGGCCTCGGGGGTGAGACCGGAGCAGAACAGACCACCGACCGATCGGCTGCGGCGGCGCTGCCATTTCGTCTGCGCGGCTTCTGGGAGGCCCGCGGCGGAACCCGGCTGGGCGATGATCCTCACCAGCGCGATCTCTCCATCGCCGAAACCCGGTTGCAGCTCGAGGCGGAGAAGTATTTCAAGGGAGTAACGCTGCGCCTTACCGGCGATTTTCTCTATGACGACCTGGACGATGATCGGTCGGTGGACCTGGAATCGGGTGAGGGCGCGTTCGACCTGCGCGAGGCCAGCCTGGTGTTTTCGCCGAGCGCGGACACCGATGTCAAGCTGGGGCGCCAGATACTAACCTGGGGAACCGGCGACCTGGTGTTCATCAACGATCTGTTTCCCAAGGACTGGGTCTCGTTTTTTATCGGCCGCGATGTGGAGTACCTCAAGGCGCCCTCGGACGCGCTGAAGGTCTCGGCTTTTTCCAGCTGGGCCAATCTTGACCTTGTCTACACCCCCCGGTTTGACGCGGATCGCTTCATCGACGGCCGCCGTCTCTCTTTCTTCAACACAGGGCAAGGGCGGCTGACCGGGCGCAATGCGGTTGTACTGGCGGGCCGCCCGGCGGACGCGTTCGAAGACGACGAGTGGGCCGCCCGGCTGTACCGTAACCTTGGCGCCTACGAGGTCGCGCTCTACGGCTACGACGGCTTCTGGAAGAGCCCGGCCGGGGCTGATCCGGCCAGCGGTCGGGCCAGGTTTCCTCCGCTGTCGGTGCTCGGCGCCAGCCTGCGCGGGCCGGTGGGGCCCGGCATCGGCAACGTCGAGCTGGGCTATTACGATTCCCGCGCCGACCGCGATGGCGACGATCCCACGGTGCGCAACAGCGAGCTGCGCCTGCTGCTCGGCTATGAGCAGGAAATTGCCCGTAACCTGACCCTGGGCCTGCAATACTACCTTGAGCGCATGGGCGAGTTTGAGGCCTACCGGCGGGCCTTGCCCCCGGGTGCCCCGGTGCGGGACGAGAATCGCCACGTCCTCACCCAGCGGCTGACATGGCTGACACACAGCCAGAATCTGGAGTGGTCGTTGTTCCTGTTCTACTCGCCCTCGGACCGGGACGCGTACCTGCGCCCCCGGGTGGGCTATCAGGTTGATGACCATCTCTCTGTTGAAGCCGGCGGAAACCTGTTTTTCGGCGCCCAGGAGGAAACCTTCTTCGGTCAGTTTGAGGACAACAATAACCTGTATCTGGGGGTACGCTATGGGTTCTGAAAAGGTTAGGTGTTGATATTGAAGGGCTGGCTACTATAGGCCTCACTCGGTTTACCCAAAGAAAAGGAAATGTATATGTCTTACACAATGAATCGCGTAATTCAGAATGTGGATTTCGAGACAGTGGATGAGCGAACCCGCAAGGCCCTGGCCGATCAGGGTTTCGGGGTTCTGACAGAAATTGATGTTAAGGCCACCATGAAAAAGAAACTGGACAAGGACATGCTCGCCTACCGAATTCTCGGTGCCTGCAATCCGGCCATGGCCTGGGAAGCGATTGGCGTGGAACCCCGGGTAGGCGCTATGTTGCCGTGCAATGTCATCCTGCGCGAGACCCCGGAGGGCGTTGAAGTCAGTGCGGTTGATCCCGTGTTATCCATGACAGCGATCGATAATGGGCAACTCAAGCATATTGCGGGTGAGGTGAGAGATAGGCTGTCGGAGATTATCAAGGCGGTATGACTCGACTCGCACCAAAGCACTCGCTGCGTCCTTAATCATTGCCGCACCGGGTGGCTGGGCCCCTGGTTCGGCATACCAGGCAAGTTGAGCCCCGATCTAAGTCGGCCCACGTCAAAGCCACTTGCGTAGCAACAGGCCAAGCGTGTCATACACGGCTTTTATGAAGCCGCGGTGTTTCCAGGCGATGCCAGTGATTTCACTGGCATCCTGCAAGTCAGTTACGAACTCGTTTCTTAACTGGCCATTCAAGGCTTCGTTTGTGGAAATCAGCGTCAGTTCATAGTTAATAAACAAACTTCTGTAGTCGAAGTTCGCGGTCCCTATGCTGCCCCAGGCATCGTCAACGAGCAGTACTTTGGAATGCAATAGCCGGGGTGTGTACTCGAATATGCGAACGCCGTGTTCCAGCAGTTCCCCGTAAATGGCGCGGGCAGCCCATTGTGCGGGGGTCGAGTCGGTCTTTTCGGTGGTCAGGATCCGCACATCGACTCCCCGGCGGGCCGCGAGAGCAAGTTGTTTGCGTAATCCCCGGTCCGGTACGAAATAGGGCGTCGCCAGCCAGATTCTGTCTGACGCTCTGGCCAACCGGTCTTTGATGGCACACCGTAGCTGGATGCGACAGGTTCGTGTTGTATTGGGAATGATCCGGCTGTCGCCGACGGTGTGACTGTCTGGGCTCCATTGCGTGTCACCACACCAGAAGGCGTTGAACAGAGTGTCAGATACTGTGGCCAGGGGCCCGTTGATGCAGACATGCATATCGCGCCATCGCTGGGGGCCGTAGAAGCGCCTTGAACCCTCGCGATGAATGTTGAAGCCGCCGAGGTACGCTGTTTTGCCGTCAATGACCAGCAGCTTGCGATGGTCGCGACGGTTGTAACGCATCGGTTGCCGCCAGCTCCAGCGGTGAAAGCGCTGTAGACGGACGCCGGCGGCCCTGAGCTGGCGCCGGTGCAGCCGCGTAAGGACGCCACTTGAGCCCAGCGCATCAACGTGAATTCGCACGTCGAGGCCGTGGCGGGACTGCTTCATCAGTTCATCGAGCAGTTCAGTCCCCACCTCGTCCGCCGCGAGGATATACGAAGCAAGAAAGATACGCTGGGTGGCAGCACGGACCGAGCGAATCATCTCCGCATAGAGTTCGTCTCCCTCACCGAACAGCCTGAACACACCCTTCACGGCCCCGCCCTCGGGTTCACAGGCGACGTCGCCGGGGTTGCCGTCCATATCTATAACCCCAAAGAGCCGATACCCAGGCTGTCGTTGGTGTCTCTGATCGACGTTTCCGCATCGGGTTCGGCCCCGGTCAGTGCGCGTATGGCATCGATGGTTTCCGGAACAACAATCGCCTGGTTGTCGACCATATAGGCATAAAACAGCTCATTGCCCTGCACTTTGAGCATGTCTTCCCAAAGCGCGACTTCATACAGGCTGTCGTGAGGTCGGCCAAGGTCGGCCATCAACTCCTTGACGCTGTTGATCGCGCTTAGCCCGTCGCTGTTCCGGAGGAAAACAATGCGGGAGGAGGTGCGGAACGCATCGAGCACTTCGTCCTTGCTCGCCTCACGTGTCAGTTGAACGGACCAGTAGTGCAGGTGGGCCAGTGTCTCCGGAACCTTGACCGCCATGGTTACCACATCCAGGTCCGGGTCGACACTTTGGGCGTCCGGGCCCTGGTGACTGGGAATCTCCGGCTCTGGCACGACGGTATTCATGATCCCGCCCTGGTGGCTCTCCCAGGGATCGGTGGCCCGGCGCAGAAGGGTTCCCCGTGCCCGGTCCAGCAAGCCGTGGCGTTTGAGCGCTGACAGGGTACGAATGATCGACGTCGTGTTGCACGATACGACGCGCGTGCAGTCACGGCCGACAGCGCTGGCGTAGTTGGCCTCGGCAACGAATGAATGGCCCGTGCTTTGATGTTTCTCGCCGCCATGAACGATGAACCTGATACCGAGCCGCCGGTAGGTTTCGATATTCTTGCTGGCCAGGTGTTTCGGTGTACAGTCCACCACGATGTCCGCGGCTTCAAGTAAGTCATCCAGTGTGCCGGAAACATCAAGCCCGGCTGCGCCCATGGCAACGGCGTGCTCTTCAGTCGCGCCGTACAGGGCATACCCTCTACTCAGCGCGGCCCTCACTCGCCAGTCCTGCGCGACATCAGCTACGCCAGCCACAGCCATGTCTTTTTGTACCGCAACGGCTTGCGCTACCCGTTTGCCGATAACGCCATAACCGTTGACCGCGACGCGAATAATTCTCTGACCGACCATCTTTTGTATCTCCAGCTTCTGAAAAGGGGCGAGCGAACTGTTATGTTGCTTAAGTGACCAGATTATAGACAAAGACTGAATTTCAGCTGAAAGTCCGGTTTGACGTGTACCTCAGGGCAATGGCTTTACCGAAAAGTTGATGGTGATCAAAAAAATGCAAAGCGCAGAAGTGCTTTTCAGGTTCAGTTCAGCCGGGTGTAGTGGAATGGGGTGCAGTAGAGGGCAACTACATTGCTTATGACCGGGTCGAACCTTGAGAGGCTCGAATGGTATGAAACCATCGAAAGGATGATCGGAAGATGTCTGCCAAAGAAAATAGTTCTGCTATCAAAGATAGTGCTGGGAAGGAGTCGGAGGGCCAGTATACCTGCCCGATGCATCCGGAGGTCATATCTGATGAGCCTGGGAATTGCCCGAAATGCGGGATGCACCTTGTGCCTCTGGAAAACAATAAAGTGAGTTCTCATTCAGATCACTCTCACCATTGTTCTGGAGATCATGAAAAACCGTCAGGCGACGATCGAACATATGACCGTGTACCACCCGGGTATTCGGGGGTGGTTTACACTTGTCCCATGCACCCTCAAGTCCGACAGACAAAGCCCGGGGCATGTCCTCTGTGCGGTATGGGACTGGAGCAGGAATCGGCCACCGCGGAAGATGAGGGGCCCAACCCGGAGTTGGTGGACTTTTCTCATCGGCTCTGGGTTGCCCTGGCATTTTCAGTGCCCTTGCTGATTTTGACCATGACTCCCTATATCGGTGTCATGGCGGTTCGCGACTTCTTCGGTGAGCGTTTGTCACTCTGGATTGAACTGGTGCTTGCTACTCCTGTAATCCTATGGTCCGGCTGGCCCTTCTTTGCTCGCGGTTACATCTCGTTTCGGACAATGAACCTGAATATGTTCAGCCTGATCGGCATGGGAGTTGGGGCGGCCTATATCTTCAGCATCGTAGCGGTCCTTGTGCCAGGGATCTTCCCGGAAGGCTTCCGGGATTCTGGAGGAAACGTCGGCGTTTATTTTGAGGCGGCAGCCGTTATCGTCACGCTGGTCCTGCTGGGCCAGGTGATGGAACTGAGGGCCCGTGAGGGCACCGGTAAAGCCATACGTGCGTTGCTGGATATGGCCGCCAAAACGGCGCGCCTGATCCGGCCCGATGGAACCGAAACAGAGGTTGCTCTTGAGGATGTGAAGGTTGGCGATCATCTGAGGGTACGCCCCGGTGACAAGGTGCCGGTGGATGGTGTGGTTGTTGAAGGCCGGTCTTCCATTGATGAATCAATGATTTCCGGAGAGCCAGTTCCGGTAGAGAAGGTGGAGGGAGACAAAGTAACCGGGGCGACCATCAACGGTACCGGAAGTCTGGTTATGGAGGCGACCCGAGTTGGCGCAGACACGACTCTCAGTCAGATCGTCGAGATGGTTGCCAATGCACAGCGCAGCCGCGCGCCTATCCAGAAGTTTGCCGATATGGTGGCCGGCAAGTTCGTACCAGCGGTTATTGCCGTGGCGGCCCTGTCCTTTGTGGCGTGGGCCATCTGGGGGCCGGCGCCAGCTTTGTCGTATGCGCTCGTGTCTGCGGTTGCGGTGCTTATCATCGCTTGCCCTTGCGCATTGGGGTTGGCTACGCCTATGTCGATCATGACGGCTACGGGGCGCGGTGCCCAGTTAGGTGTGCTGATTAAGAACGCCGAAGCGCTGGAGCGTTTTGCCAAGGTGGACACCTTGATTGTGGATAAAACTGGTACCTTGACCGAAGGTAAGCCCAGACTAGTGGCGGTGCTGCCGGAATCGGATCATGACGAGACCGAGGTCCTCAGGCTTGCGGCCACACTGGAGAAAGGGTCAGAGCATCCGCTCGCTGAAGCCATCGTTTCAGGCGCCGAGGCACGTAACGTGATGCTTGGAAAGGCCGATGACTTTGAAGCCGTTACAGGCAAGGGGGTCAAGGGTGTTGTGGATGGCAAGCCAGTGGCTTTGGGCAATGCCAAACTACTGGAAGAGCTGGGCTTGGACGGTGGCCATCTGATGGAGGTTGCCAATAGCAGACGCGATGAAGGCGAAACGGTCATGTTTGTGGTGCTTAACGGCGCCGTTGCAGGCCTTGTCAGCGTAGCCGACCCGGTCAAGGAAACGACACCCGCTGCGCTCAAGGCCCTCCACGCCGCTGGCTTCCGCATAATTATGGCAACTGGCGACAATGAGCGCACGGCAAAGGCGGTGGCGGGTAAACTCGGTATCGATGAGATTCGTGCCGATGTGCTGCCAGAGGACAAGGCCAGCATCATTCGCGAACTTCAGAGCCAGGGGCGCAAGGTAGCGATGGCAGGGGACGGCGTGAATGACGCACCCGCCCTGGCCCAGGCCGATGTTGGTATTGCAATGGGAACCGGCGCGGATGTCGCCATTGAGAGCGCGGGCTTTACCTTGGTTAAGGGTAACCTCGATGGCATTGTCCGCGCCAGACGGTTGTCCCAGGCGACGATGCGAAATATCAAGCAGAACCTGTTTTTTGCCTTGGTCTACAACGGTGCGGGTGTGCCGGTGGCTGCTGGTGTGCTCTACCCATTCTTTGGCATCCTGATAGGACCTATCTTTGCCGCTTTTGCAATGAGTGCGTCCTCGTTGTCGGTGGTAATGAACTCCCTGCGTTTGCGTCGAGAGAAAGTCTAGGCGCGAAACGACCATATCGATGACCTCTCACTGGTAGCCCTATCCTGTGGCTCTCAGTGCTGAGGTCGGAGTAAAAATGAGTTTGGCCAGGGAAAGCTAATGAAAATTGTGTTCTTTGAGGCAGAGAAGTGGGAGTGCGATATTTTGCAGCATGCCTGCTGCAATCATGAGGTTGTCTTCACGGACGAGGAACTCGGAATAGACAACGTTGGGTTATACAGGGACGCCGATATCATCTCACCCTTCGTTCATTCAGCCCTGGATCGTTCGGTACTTGAGTGCTTTGAGCATCTGAAATTTGTCGCTACCCGGTCGACGGGATACGACCATATCGATTTGGAGTATTGCACCAGAAATGCGATTCCAGTCAGCAATGTGCCCGTCTACGGTGACCAGACTGTTGCGGAGCATGTTTTTGCGCTGCTCCTTGCCATTAGCCACAAGATTCCAGAGGCGATCAATCGCACTCGCAAGGGGGATTTTTCGCAGAAAGGCCTGCAGGGATTCGATCTGCAAGGCAAAACCCTTGGAGTGATCGGTACCGGTGCTATCGGTAAGCGTGTTGTGGAAATCGCGCAAGGGTTTCGTCTGAACGTTCTTGCCTGCGATCCCAAGCCGGATTACGTATTCGCGGACCGATATAACGTGTCTTACGTCGATTTGGATGGTCTTCTTGAGCAGTCCGATGTTGTGACGCTGCACGTTCCTGGCAGTAAATCGGCCAAGCATCTTCTGTCGGACAGGGAGTTCGCCCGGATGAAGCGCGGGGTTGTCCTGATTAATACCGCTCGCGGCTCCATTGTTGATACCCAGGCTTTGCTGCACGCGCTGGCGGATGGGAAGGTGTCGGCTGCCGGTCTTGATGTACTGCCGGATGAGCCCTCCATCAGGGAAGAGGTGGAATTGATCCGCTCTTTTTTTGACAAGGAACATGATCTGGAAACGCTGTTTGCCAACCATGTTCTTCAGCACATGAGAAACGTCATCGTCACCCCCCACAGTGCGTTCAATACGAAAGAGGCTGTCGAAAGAATCCTCAAGACCACTGGCGAAAACATTGTTGGCTTCATCGAGGGTGCCCCCCGCAATCTTGTGAATAAACACTGAGCCAGGATGGTTTTTTATGCCGATGCTCTATACCTATTTGATCTGGGGTGTGTTGTTGGTGCTGCTGTCGGGATTGGTTCTTGTTGTTACCTGCAATAAGAAGATGCTGAGGATGAGCCTTGGTACCGCTCCCCTGGGGTCGTGAATTCAGATAATAACTGCAGCATTTTTCGTAATTTATACGAGCATCGCTATTGGCAGACCAGGACATAATAAAAGGCTAATCATCATGTGGAACGAAAAAGGCAATAGCCATCTCCAACAACCCATCTTGCCGTCACTATTCAGCATTGGCGCCATTGGTTTGACCCTCGCTGGCGCGCTGATCTGGCAGTCTGAGTTTGCGTATGCGCTTGATTATGTTTCCTCGTACGTGGATGGTCTGCTGCGCTGGTGGTATGTGGCACTGGTTGCGTTTCTGACGGCATTTGTTATTTGGCTAGGGCTGGGGCGTTACAAGAACGTGCGCCTTGGTAAAGACTACGAACAACCGGAATACCGGCTTTTTCCCTGGTTGGCGATGCTGTTTGCGGCCGGCACGGGTGTGGGGCTGCTGTTCTGGAGCATCGCCGAGCCAATCATGCACTTTCAGGGTAACCCTTTTACTTCGGAGGGCTTTACTCCCTCCGCTGCGTCTACTGCAATTCAATTGTCGTTTTTCCACTGGGGTCTGAACGGATGGGCTATTTTTGCGTTGGTCGCGATTGCATTCGGATACTTCAGCTATCGCCATGATCTCCCGCTCGCGCCACGATCAGCGCTGTACCCGTTTATTGGTGAAAGAATCTTTGGCTTTTGGGGGCACGTCGTTGACGCGCTCGCTGTTTTTGCGACTGTATTTGGTCTGGCGACGACGCTGGGGCTGGGAGCCCGTCAGACTGGCACGGGGCTCAAGTGGCTTTTCTCCGTGGAGGCGTCTCTTTGGGTGGAGCTGTCGGTGGTCGCCGTGGTTACTGTAATCGCGACGATTTCGGTGGTTTCTGGGGTCAGGCGGGGCGTGAAAATATTGAGTGAGGTAAATCTTTGGCTAACGCTGATTTTACTCGCCGCCTTTATGATTATTGGCCCCTTTGATTACATGGCAGGGTTGTTGGTGCAGGAAATTGGCGGTTACCTGGATAGTCTATTGATCATGACATTCTATGTTGGCGCCAATGAACCGGGAAATTGGCAATCGACCTGGACGGTGTTTTTCTGGGGCTGGTGGCTGGCCTGGTCACCTTTTGTCGGGTTGTTTATCGCCCGGATATCCCGCGGCCGCACCCTGAGAGAGTTTGTTTTCGGGGTTCTTCTCTTACCAACGCTGGTGACTTTTGTATGGATCTCGGTGATGGGGGGCGCTGCACTCCACAGCGAGCTATTCGGGGGTGGCGGAATTGTTGAGGCGGTCAATAAAGACATCGCCTATGCACTTTTCGCGACCATTGAGCACCTGCAGACGACTGACTCAATTAAATTTTTGATGGGTCTGGTGGCAACGCTCCTTATCAGCATCTACTTTATAACGTCTGCTGACTCGGGCGCATTGGTCGTCAATATCATTTTGTCGGGAGGGCAGCTTGAGCCTCCCAAGGCGTCGAGAGCAGGCTGGGCCATTGGCAACGGAGTATTGACCGCGGTATTGCTAGTGGCGGGAGGTATTGCCGTCCTCCAGGATGCGGTCATCCTCGCGGCCCTGCCATTCTCGCTGGTTATCGTTGCTATGACAGCTGGCCTGTTGAAGGCGCTGCATCATGAGCCGCTGACGGCACCCCGGGAGGGTTGTAAGCAACACCGGGCCGCTGAGCCATGGACCGGATCGGATAAGGCATGACTGCACCCCTGAAAAGCTCACAACCAGGTTCAGCGACATGACCCCTGGCCCCGTGAGCGCAGGGCTGATGAGGTCTTCCAGATCGTAAGCCATGTTGGAAAGCGATAGCACCTTGGTTTACTCGTCTTCATGGGGGGGAGGGTGAGAGTATGCCGAATTGGACACTGCCCCCCTCTGTCAAGGTTGTTGAAGCCATCTGGCTACAGTAGCATTCTCATGCCATCCCCCCAGGGGGGATAGGTCAAAAGCTGGTTTTGATCCTGGCCGGGATCGTTTATGGCTCAATGGCTTTGCTGGCTGATGGCCTGCACATGGGTTCGCACGCGGTGGCTCTGGGTATTGCCGCCTTCGCCTATGCGTATGCCAGGAAAAACGCGGGCAGCGCCAGGTTCTCTTTCGGGACGGGGAAGGTCAATGCGCTGGGCGGCTTTACCGGCGCGATTCTGCTGGCTGTCTTTGCGCTCTACATGGTCATCGAGAGCGTCGGGCGTTTTATTCAGCCCGTCCCCATTTCTTTCGATGGGGCTATTTTTGTGGCCATCATTGGCCTGGTGGTCAACGGGGTGTCAGCCTGGATACTGGGGGATGCAGGCCATGATCATGGTCACAGTCACGGCCATGATCACGGTCACCACCATCATCACCATGACCACAACCGCCGTGCGGCCTACCTTCATGTACTTGCGGATGCGCTGACGTCAGTCCTTGCTATTGTTGCCCTTCTGGCGGGTAAATATGCCGGGTGGAACTGGATGGACCCGATGATGGGGATTATCGGTGCGATTCTGGTAACCCGTTGGTCCTGGCATCTGCTGAAAGAGACCTCAAAGGTCCTCCTCGACGAGCAGCATCAGGACATGGAGGAAACCGTCAGACAGGCCGTCGAAGACGACGATGCCAAAGTCAGTGATCTGCATGTGTGGGCGATAGGCCCAAACATTCATGCGGCTATTGTCTCAGTCGTCTCGCATCAGCCCGAGTCGCCTACAGTCTATAAAAAGCGCATTCAGGCACACTGCCAGTCCCTGGTCAATCATGCCAATCACGCTTTCAAGATGGCCGTTTGCCCGCTTCAGACGTTTGATAATGTTCGGGTGAGATTGATGCGTGTGATCATTTACCATTTTTAATTCCTATCCCCCACGGGGGGATGGTATCCTCCGTTCTCGTTGAAATCCAACCACAGACTCGACGCAGTAGATTGATGATTTCGGCCATTCACCCGAGAAAACTGCTTCCAACGCTCGTCATACTCCTTGCATTGGCGGGCCTGTCACTATCGGTGATTGGCGAGTCATTCTCTCATGGTGTGGCCAACTTGGCAGGCGACTGGGAATCGCAGTTTGACGGCCAAGCGAGCAGTCATGGTGCGCATGGACACACCCATGATTTTGACGAAGAGCCAGAGACATCATCAGTGCATCATGATGCTGGCAATCATACCCACGAGACCGTGGACCACCTCAGGGTTCCGTTTGTTTCCCAAAGCCTGACCGTTCTCCGGCAGCCCGTGCCCTTTGTCGGAGGTTCTCCCCGCAGTTTGCGCTATCGGCTTGAACGCCCTCCAAAAGCACTCCTTCCTGCTTGATTCTTGCCGCTTAGGCGGCCCGAGAAAACACATTCGATTGGAGTCTTTATGTTGTCAAACTTGACAGGCCGATGCCGTGGTGTGTCCTCAACGGGCACAGGCAATCGCCTACTCTGGATATTTCTGACTTTGGGCTTGCTGGGTCTGAGTACCGATGTACTCGCTCATGCCGTCGCCCAGGGCGACAAGGGGTACATCCAGGAAATTACCGGGATAAACCTTATTTCGTTCATCTATCTGGGGGCCAAACACATGGTCACCGGATATGACCACCTGCTGTTCCTGCTGGGTGTCATTTTCTTCCTCTACCAGATGAAGCACATCGCGATCTACGTGAGCCTGTTTGCCTTGGGGCATTCCACCACGATGCTGCTGGGGGTGTACTTCAACGTGGGCATCAATAGTTACATCATTGATGCGATTATCGGTCTGTCCATCGTCTACAAGGCACTGGACAACATCGGTGCCTATCAGCGGTGGTTTGGTTTCCAGCCCAACACCAAAGCCGCCACGTTGATTTTCGGGTTCTTCCATGGCTTTGGTCTGTCCACCAAGATCATCGAATACGACATCTCACAGGACGGCCTGATTCCGAACCTCCTCGCCTTCAATGTGGGCGTGGAAATCGGACAATTGATCGCCCTGGCCATGATCCTGATTGTCATCAGCTTCTGGCGAAAAACCGACGGATTTTTCCGCCATGCCTACACCGCCAACGTGGCCATGATGAGTGCAGGTTTTCTGCTCTTTGCCTATCAGCTCACCGGTTACTTCGTCGCCTGATTCTGGAGATTTTTTATGTACAACACCGATATTCCCAACCGTGAAGAACTGCCCAGCACTGCCAAGCTGGTTCGATCAACCATCATTGCGGCAATTGTGGCGTTGGTTCTGCTTGTAACCGTGGTCATGCCCGCCGAGTATGCCCTGGACCCAACCGGCGCAGGTCGCCTTTTGGGCCTGACTGAAATGGGCGAAATCAAAGAGCAGCTCGCCGAAGAGGCTGCTGCTGACGAGGCTGCTCAGATGGTTGCTGTTCAATCCTCAACTGAGCGAGAGGCCCCGGAAGTCAAAGAGCCTGTCGTGGCTGAAGCCGTTGAGGAGCCAGCTCCCTCACCTGAAGCAGAGGTTGCACCTGCCGAGCCAGAACCTGCGCCTGCACCAGAAGTTGTGGAACCGCAGTGGCAGGATGAAGTGCGCGTGGTTCTCACACCGGGAGAAGGCACAGAGTTCAAACTTACTATGGAGGAAGGCGCTACAGCCCGATTCTCCTGGGTATCAGAGGGTGGCCCGATCAACTTCGATACCCATGGTGATGGAAGTGGTCAGTCAATTTCCTACGAAAAAGGCCGGGGCGTGCCTGAAGACGAGGGCGAGTTGAAAGCAGCCTTTACCGGCAATCACGGCTGGTTCTTCAGAAACCGGAACGACAACGACATCACTCTGGTACTGCGTACCGGAGGAGACTACGGGCAGTTTAAAAAGATGTTGTGACGTTCACCAACGAATAAGCGCCGAGGGGTCTCCGGGCCTATGTCTTCATAGGTCCGGACCGTGCTTAAGTAACTTAATGTTCTACAGTTCGCTAAACCAAAAATCTGGAATTCTTCATTAATGCGATCAAATATTGGCTCATTGAAAAGGTAATAATCACACCTGAAAAACCGGAGCGAATCCACCTCCGGGGGTACGAAAATTGGTTGTCTGGCCTTGGTATATCCTCGCCGCAACCAGCATACTTTTGCCGGCGTAGGTATACAGCCGAATGTCGACTTTTCGGGTGACTACTGCATCGTCAATTCTCAGGGTTCGTTCTCCAGCGGGGACAAGGTCCTGGGCGATGTAGCCACCATTCAGGATGTTCTCGAAAACGCGCCGGGTTAGTTTGTCGCCCCGGTAGACGCCTTTGCTGCCATGGCCGGCAACCGGCTTGAAGAACAGATGACGTCGCGCACTCCACAACTCAGCCGCGTCGTTCCTCGAAACCTGCCTGGTTTTCGGCACGGCTCTCTCCAGGTAGCCTGCATCGGCCTCATTGAGCCCCCAGTCTCGAAGGGAGTGGGGTGCGGATAGCAGGGCCAGGTTTCGCTTGTCAGCCAGCACAGCGTGCACATGGGGATTAGGCGTTACCACCACGGCGCCATCCAGATAGGCATGCCTTAATGCCGCATGGGGCGCGGCGTCCAATGCGAAGTCCACCAGGCGGTTGTAGACCATATCAATGGGCTTACCGCGGGCTGTCAGCGTACCGCCGGCATACTGAAGCTCCTGTGGATCGAGTATCAATGTATCAATTCCTTTGGCTCGGAGAATCTGTTGGGCCAACTGGAATTCGGGGAACATAAATTGTGTCTTTGGGGCATCGTCTACTATGGCCAGGCAACTGGGCCCGAAATTGTCGTGCTGGCTTTGCCACTCCTGTTTGAACATTGAGAACACCGCGTCCTCGAATCCGTCGAGCGGCTGCTGGGGTGTTGTGGGTTGTTGAGATGGGTCGCAGCAATTGCGCTGGGCTCTCGACAAGACAAGGTTCAGGAAGGCGCCACCGGCGTTGGTGTTGATTTCGATCAGCCGGGGGCCGTCGGGACCCATGTGAAAATCATAGCCCATGAACGCCCCGATGGGCCCTGGATTGAACTGTGCGATTTCCGGTGCCCAGGAAAGTACTCGTTCTCGGTACGAGGGAAGCTCTGAGGCCGCTTCAATCGACTGAACGATCCTCTCCATCTCCGCTATGTCGGCTCGGGGTACGAAAACCGGTGTGTTTGAAAAAAGGTGATCGAACTCCGGGAGCGTTGACAGTTCGCTTCCAGCATCTGAAAGCTGGTTGTGGAGGCTCTTGTTGAGGGCTATTCGGTCAAGAGTGATGCAGTAGCATTGGCGGTTGAGTTCGTTGGCCCGGCTGTTTGCTATTCGTCTGTTCTCATAAATAGGTTCCGGCATCTGGAGTCCGTCATTCGAGGTTTGCAATGGTTGAAACGGCTTACTTAATGCTCGAAGAATCTATCTTGCATTTGTGATTTGCGTCAAATAGATCCACATCTTGTGTCTGTTTTCAGGTCTGTTTTCAGGTCTGTTTCAGTTCCGCGTGTTGAACTACTGCTAGGTAAATTGGTGCTTGCCATCTATCTTCGACTCTCACAATGGGCGGCGATCTCTCCCGTCGATGGCAGCCTTTTGATCACCAGTCGGGCCGAAGCCAAGCTCTGGGTGCTTGATCCGGGCTCTCTGGAGATTATCGATGACGTTTCTTTGGAAGGGATAGGTCACCAAATATCGCTAGAGGCATACTAGCCAGTAAGCCCCACTGACAAGCTTTTCCCAAAGGGAATCTATATGGATAAGCGTTTCAAGATTACGTTGGCAATTTTTGCGGTCATCGCTTTGGTTTTGCTCTGGGGCGAACATAAGGTTCACCTTCTGGGTGCTTTGCCGTGGTTAATCCTTCTGGCATGCCCGTTTATTCATATGTTTATGCACGGAGGGCATGGGAATCACGGTGGCCACAACCACCACGATCAACCAGAAGGCAAAAACGGAGGCCAACGCGATGACTGATGCTTCGTCCGACTACGGCCTTTGGGGGCTGGTGGTTCTTAACTCGGTGATCTTTATTTTCTTCGCTTTCAGTTTTTTTAAGCCACAGACCCAACGAGACTGGCGATCCTTCGGCGCGTTCAGCGCGTTTCTCGTGGCATTATTCACTGAGATGTATGGGTTCCCGTTGACACTCTATTTTCTATCCGGTTGGCTTCAGACTCAATACCCCGATGTAAATTGGCTTGCCCACGATAGCGGGCACTTGCTTGAAATGCTCTTTGGTTGGCAGGGTTCTCCCCATTTCGGCCCCTTCCACTTGTTGAGTACGGTGTTTATTGGTGGAGGTTTTTACTTGATTGCCGCCGGGTGGCGAACCCTGTACGCGGCGCAAAAAGAGCGAAAGCTGGCTACGAGTGGGCTCTATTCGTATGTTCGGCATCCTCAGTATGTCGGCTTTGTCTTGATTATGTTTGGCTTCCTTCTGCAGTGGCCAACACTTATAACTCTGGCGATGTTTCCGGTTTTGCTCTGGATGTATGCCCGCTTATCGATCAGTGAGGAGCGGGAGGCAGAGAAAACGTTCGGGGAAGCCTGGAGACACTATGCAGACAACACTCCCAGGTTTTTGCCGCGATTGCGCGGATTGGGGCGGCAAGCTTGAACAAAAGCTCTACTCATTTGATGGGTAGATAAAGGAGCCGTTGGTGAACCAATCACTTTCGATACGTGCAGTCGCTGGGATGGTTCTTGTCGCCTTTCTTTGGGCGATCTGCTTTCCTTTTATTGTGGTGGGGTTGCCGGACGCGCCACCTTTGCTTTTTGCCGCTTTACGCGCATTGCTGGCAGGGCTCTGTCTGATTCTGCTCGCTTTTACAAAAGGCGGTCGGCCCAGTTATTCACTTCGCCAGCTTCTAATGCTGGCCGTAATTGGCCTCAGTTACACGGGTATGGGGCTTGGAGGGATGTTTCTCGGTGCTGGCAAGCTGGGACCGGGGCTTGCAACGGTTCTGGCCAATGCGCAACCACTGTTTGCGGCGGTTCTTTCGTTTTTTATCGTTCGAGAGGTGGTGACCGGGCGTGTGTTTGTGGGCCTTTTGATTGGTTTTATTGGTGTTGTGGTGCTAGCGATGCCAGAGATGGAGTTTGGTAACGCCAGATTTTCAGGGGCCGTCTATGTTCTTGGTGGAGCCATCGGAACCGCCATTGGAAATGTGCTGCTTAAATACCAGGCCGGCAGCGATGATATCTATTGGTCAATGGGCATCCAGCTTGTCATAGGCTCAGTGTTTCTGGGAATAGCATCCGTGAGCTTGGGCGAGGGCTTCGAGATTGATTGGACCTGGTCATTTACGACGGCCATGTTCGTTCTGGCCATTCCGGCAACGGCAATGATGGTTGTGCTTTGGTATGCCTTGCTCGCCAGCGCGCCCTTGAACAGCCTCAATTCGTTTACCTTTTTAACGCCTGTTTTCGGTCTCGCTATCGGAATGCTTTTGTTCGGCGAAACTTTCACATCACTGGAGATGACCGGGATAGGAATCACAATTGTTGGCTTGGTGATCGTTGTTAAAGCGCCTGGGAAAACAGATGGCGGTTCCGCTGTCGGGGAAGAGGCAAAGGTGATCCGTAGCTCATAGTAGAAAAGGGAGTAGTCAATGAGAGTCTGGATCAGCGTTATCCTTTTGTTTGCCGCATCAGGCCGTCTTGTCGCGGGCCCTCCCTCGGCAGTTTCCTTGATTGAAGGCATGGAACAGACTCTGTGGTCCGACAGCAATCACGGGCGTTTCACTATGCGGATCGAGTCTGAGTACTGGACTCGCACACTGGAACTGGAAGCCTGGATGAATCGTCCGGAGCATACGTTGATTCGCATTCACGCGCCCAAAAAAGAGGCCGGCATCGGCTCGCTGCGCATCGGCGATGCCATGTGGAATTACTTGCCCAAAGTTGATCGCACCATCAAGATCCCACCGTCGATGATGCTCCAGCCATGGATGGGCTCCAACTTCAGCAACGACGACCTGGTCAAGGAAAGCTCGTTCGTCGAGGACTACACCCACGAATTGGTCGAAACCGACGATTCCGGTGAGGTGCCTGTGTATCGTGTTGTCTCGACGCCCCGACCTGATGCCCCGGTAGTGTGGAGCCGTCTTGAATTCAATGTTCGGGAGGACTCGATCCCGGTTTCGCTTGCCTACTACGACGAGCGCGATCAGATCGTCAAACGCATGACCTATGAGCAGATCGAAACCATGGATGGGCGGCGGATACCCACCCGCTGGACGATGGTGGACGCCGATAACCCCGAGTCCCGCACGGTGATCACGATTGACTCTATTGAATTCGACCTGTCGATCGATGAAGAGGTGTTTTCATTGCGCCGGCTGCGCAACCCACAGTGAGGGCCCGGCATGAGCATCGTCAATGTGGAGAAAGTCTCGCGAATTTACCGTCAGGATTCCATCGCCGTCAAGGCCCTGGATGAGGTGTCGGTCGCGATCGAGGCCGGGGAGTTCACAACCTTGGTGGGCCCGTCTGGATCGGGTAAAACCACGCTATTGAATCAGATTGGAGCCCTGGACGAGCCGGATAGCGGGCGCATTCAGGTGGCGGGTGAGGAAATCACCGGGCTTAGCCGAAAGAAGCGGACCCTTCTGCGGCTGTGGAAGGTTGGCTTTGTATTTCAGGAATACAACCTGATTGGCGTGCTGTCGGCTCAGGAGAACGTCGAGTATGTGCTGATGCTGCGCGGAGTGCCGTTTCGGGAGCGCCGTGCCGAGGCCCGGCGTATTCTGGTGGAGGTCGGCCTGCAAGGGCTGGAGCGGCGCCTGCCCCATGAACTGTCTGGCGGCCAGCAACAGCGTGTTGCGGTGGCCCGGGCGATTGTCAGCAAGCCCGCGATTGTCCTGGCCGACGAGCCCACGGCCAATCTCGATTCCACGACCGGCGCGGCGCTACTGGACTTGATGCGTAAGCTCAATGCCGAGCATGGCATTACCTTTGTCTTCTCCACCCATGACCCGATGGTGATGGAACGCGCGCGGCGGGTAATCCATCTCCGCGATGGCCGCGTCGAGCGTGAGGAAATACGGTCGTGATGGCGTGGCTACGTCTGGCTTTTGGCAACCTTCGGGTCAATCGTCGGCGTACGGCCATCACACTGTTGTCGGTGGCCGTCGGTGTCGGTGGGCTAGTGTTTCTCTGGGCATTCATTGATGGCATCAACGCCCAGATGATCAACAACATGACGGGCTATGTGACCGGCGACCTGAAGGTACATCAGCGGGGCTTTCACGATGACAGGGAGATGAACATTGCCCTGGCCGAGCGCTGGAATCTCACAGAGGAGGTATCGGCCGTAGCCGGTGTGGCGGCAACCACCCCCCGGGTGACGAGCCATGCCCTGGCCAGCCGTGAAGACCAGTCACGGGCATTACAGGTGATGGGCGTCGACAGCGCGACGGAATCACGGGTCACCCGGCTTGACCGGTCGATTGTCCGTGGTCGCTACCTGGAACGCGGCAATGAAATTCTTGTTGGCGTCGATGCCGCCGGTGCCCTGGATGTCTCCCCGGGCGACGAGCTGGTACTGGTGGTGCAGGCGTCGGACGGCTCTATTGGCGCCGACCGGTTCGAAGTGGTGGGCGTATTCGAGACCGGTATCAAGCGTATTGATGGCTTCGTGGCCCAGATGCCCCTGGCGGCCGCTCAGTCGCTGTATGCCTTTCAGGGGCGGTTTACCGAGATCGCGGCCCGCGTGCAGGATGCTGACCGGCTCGACGAGGTGGTCGGTACTGTCGGGAATCAGTTGCGCGATCGAAACGTGGAAGTGCTGGGCTGGCCGGCGCTGATGCCATCGCTGGTGCAGATGGTTGCCTTTCACGACGCCGTCGCCTACATCGTGATCTTCGTGGTGTTTGTGGTGGTGGCGGCCGGTATCGTTAACACCATTCTGATGTCGGTACTGGAGCGTGGCCGCGAATTCGGTGTAATGATGGCGTTGGGCACACCCAGCAGTCGCATCGTCTGGCTGGTGCTTCTCGAAACAACGGTTCTGGCCGGTCTCGGCTACCTGTTGGGGTTGGTACTTGGGTTGTCGGTGACCGGCTATTTCAGTAGCAATGGGCTGGATTTCAGCGCCTACATCAAGGCCATGGATACCATGCCGGGGCTCAGTGGCATCGTTTATCCCACCATCGAAGCTCAGCGCCTGGTTGTGATTGGCATTGTGGTGGTGTCGGTAGCCCTGCTGGCGGCCGCCCTCCCGGCCTGGAACGCGGGTCGCAACAGCCCGCTGGAGGCGATGGGCGCACGGCGAACTATGATCAACCGTATCCGCCGGATCCACTGGCAGGTGACGTCTGATCATCGGCTGCTGATTTTTGCACAAATGGCACTCCGTTCGGTATTCCGAAACCCGCGACGGTCGATGATTACCGCCTCGGCCACTGCATTCGGGCTGGCGGCCTATCTATTCCTGTACGCCTTCGCCGATGGTTTCTTCGAGCAGATGATCCAGAACTCGACCCAGCAGCTCAGCGGGCATGTGCAGGTGATGGCAAAGGGTCACGACGTGGATCTGTCGCCAGATTTACGTATTGCCGACAATCGAACCTTGCAACAGCGATTGCAGGAGCATCCTGAGGTTGAGGCGGCCGCGCCCAGGGTATTGCTGCGTGCCATGGTGGCCAACCCCGGGAAGAGCCTGCCGGTGGAGCTGGTGGGTATTGCACCGGAGCAGGAAAGGGCGGTTACCGAGCTTTCCGGGTACATGGAGCAGGGCACTTACGTTCAATCCGGGGAGACGGGCATTGTCATTGGCCAGAAGCTGGCTGAGGAGCTGGGCGCCCGGCTGGGGGACAAGCTGGTCATTACGGTCCAGCAGGCTGGCGGAGATCTTGCCTCCAGTGCCCAGGCCATCCGCGGTATCTATCGCACTGGCAGTGACCTGTTCGACACCGAGTATGTCTTCACCGATATCAACGCCGCGCGCCGCCTGGGTGGCCTGCTGAAAGGTGAAGTTTCACGGATCGTATTGAGGCTTTCAGATCGGGCGAAGAGTGCCGGCCTGGCGCGAATCCTGAATCAGTCGCCGCTTCTGACCAACGACGGACTGGTGGCCCAGGGCTGGGAAAGCCTGCTTCCGGTGGTGGTGCAGATGGTGGAAATGAGTCAGGTGGATTTCTATCTCATCTTGTCGGTGGTTTTTGTTGTGGTCGCCATAGGTGTCATGAACACCATGGTGATGTCAGTGATGGAGCGTACCCCGGAACTGGGCGTAATGCTGGCACTGGGCACCAGAGGGTCGCAGCTGCAACTGACTATTCTGTTTGAGGCGTTTTTCCTGGCAATACTGGGAATGCTGGTAGGAACGGTGGTTGGCGGACTGCTTGTTGTCTGGCTTGGCACTACCGGCATTGATCTGTCCTCGATCAGCGGCGCTCTGGAAGCCATCCCCGGTATCACTGACCGTATCTATCCGGTGCTGATTTTCGATCATGTCTGGCTTCCCAGCCTGCTGTTGTTCCTGTGTTCGGTGCTGGTGGCTCTGTATCCGGCCTGGCGGGCCTCGCGACTGGATCCGGTGGAGGCCATCCGCCATGGTTAGGCGATCTCCATTGATGCTGGTCGCGATGGCCTGGCTGGTGCTGGCTTCAGGCGCTGAGGCGGAGTACAGCTATTCGGGATCGCTCAAGAACCTGAGCGTTGGCTCGCGCTCGTTGATTGACGACAATCCCTACTTCTCGAACCTGACCCGCCTGCGTATTGAGCCCCGTTACCGATATGAGGACTGGGTTGTGGATGCGGCCTACGATCTGGAACTGGTGGCTGGCAGTTTCCTGGACAGCCCGGAGTTTGCCCTGCTCAGGGATGCTCCTGATCCGCGCTACTGGGATCTTCAGGGGGACGTCCATGAATCGGGAGATATGTTGGCGCGCCATCAGCTCTATCGTGGCACGATACAGTGGCGCTCACCGGTCGGTGATTTCCGATTTGGTCGCCAGCAGGTGAATTGGTCAACCGCCCTGATCTGGAACCCCATGGACATTCTCAATCCTGTCAGCCCACTCCAACTGGAGCCGGACGAGCGCATTGGCGTGGACGCGCTGTTATGGGACAGATCCTGGGGTGCAACGGGCCGGGTAAGCGCCGTGCATGCGCCGCAACACGGGGGCCAGAATGCCAGCACGGCGGCACGGGCCAAGCGCTTCGTTGCCGGGGTCGATGCCGGCGTGATGATGGGCGAGTTCGCCGACGTCACCAAAGCGGGTGTCAGCGGCAGTGGCTCCGTGGCTGGCACCGGTTGGCGCACAGAACTCGTCTGGAGCAAGCCAGGCGCGGGAGACAGTTACTGGCAGGGAGTCGCGGATCTGAACTGGGCGTTTCGCAACGGGCTCAATCTGGCCGTTGAATATTTCTATAACGGTCAGCCGGTACCGCCGGGAACGACAGGCCTGGCCAATCTTGTGTCCGCACGGCCCCTGTATGCCGGTCGTCATTATGCCGGACTACTGGTATGGCAGGATATCAACCCGTTCTGGCAGTACCGGGTGGTGACCATCCTGAATGCCGATGATGCCAGCTGGGTACTTTATCCGAGATCCACATGGATACTGCCACTTGATCGGGAGATCTATGTCACTGTCGGGGCCCAATGGTTTGGGGGTGGCGACGACAGCGAGTATGGGGCGTTGGAGCCATTAGGGCTGATGGAGCTGCAGTGGTTTTTCTAAGATATTTATCGAGTGTGCCATGAACGTGAAGATGACCGCGTTGGCATCTATTTAGTCTGTAGGGAGAAGCACTTTCAACGGACGGGCTTTGATCAATTAAGTAAACACTTTTAGACTAGGCAATTGAAAGATTTAAATTATATTGTGTAAGAAATGCTTGGAATTCAGGTTCATTTCAGGCTTCTGTGGTATTCGTTAAAAAGTCTATAGCGATTGGGCTGCAACAACTAAGATCTCATACCAGAGACGTTGGAGGATCAATGACAATAATACGAAAGCGAATCAGCCAGGGAGTTCTGGGGGTCCTGATAGCCGCAAACGGAGTGCCTGCAGCATTAGCGGTGGAGGTTCCCACAGCCTCAGGAATCAAGCTAGATATTCTTACCCAGGGCAAATTTCAACCAACCTATTTCTCTAATTTCGATTTGGACAGCAGCGTCGATGATGGTGCCACAGGAACGTCTGCGGGTGCTGTTCAGGTTGGAGATGAGCACGTCAGGGCTGAGGTCAGGCTTGGTGTAGTGGCGACTGGCGATAACTGGACGGGTAAACTGCTTCTCGAGAATGACTTTGCCCTTGATGCCAATTCGGTCGATCGCGCATACCGAGGCGAGAGATTTGGCTTGGAGCAGGCCTTCTTCACTTACACCTTCGATCCGGCCTTTACACTTCAGGGTGGCTGGACTTTCAAGAATCTGGACATGGCCTCCGGCGGTTTGCTTTACGGTGATGACCATCCGCTGTTCGGCGCCACGGGAAAAACCTCGTGGGGCAGTTACGATGTTTACTGGATGCCAATTACAGATGGATTGATTTCGGACATCCAGGCCCCTGGGGCCAACCCCGCCAACGGAGAGTTGGATTGGGATGTGTTTGCTTCAAAGTTTGATATCGATCTGGGGAGAGGTAGTCGTATTTCTCCGATCCTGACTTATAGCGACAACCAGCAGCAAGGTGCGAAAGCAACCTATTATGGTGTCGAATACATCGGGAATATTGGCGCCATGAAGATTCGGGCCGAGGCACTAGGTGTGACCGGGAGTTTCGACAACGGTGATGACATAAGCGCCTTTGCTGGCTACGCCGGGCTTGAGTACCCGCTTAGTGAATCCTTTAATCCCTTTATTGCACTACGAGTTGCCAGTGGGGATGACGACCCTGCCGATAATGATGTAGAGGGCTGGCTGGGTATTACAGACATCGGTAGATACTCGCCCCTGATTGGTATTGATGGCCAGTTCTTGGGGTGGCAGCCCAACTCAAACCAAGCGATAGCATCAGGCCTTTTCGGTCTCGCTCTTGATCAAGCTGGTCCTGGTGGCGCAGGGTACGGTGGTATCTCCAATGCCGGTACTGGTAACAACCCGGGCCAGATCATGCTCTCAGTTGGCAGTTCGGGAAATTTGGCGTCGATCTCGCCAAAGCTGTCTTATCAGGCGCAGATTTTCCCGATGTGGTTCCAGCAAACGGGGGGGCTTGAGACGCTCAGCACTGCCAGTGGGTCTGTGGATAGTTATGCCGGTACCGAACTGGATGTGGCTGTAAAATACCAGGCCAACCAGTATTTTGCTCCAAGACTGGTGCTCTCCAGTTTCCTGCCAGGCAAAGGCGTTGAGGACGCAACTGGTGCAGACGATGCAGCTTATGTTGCAATGCTCGAACTGAACTGGAATTACTGATCCCAGGGAACTAATTGCGACTGGAGGTAATGTGATTGAGGCGCCGGAGACGGGGCCTCAATTTTTTTGAGGGGCATATTATGAAGCCAATTTCCGTGATCTTTCTTGTTTTTTTTGCAGTGTCAGGTGCTCAGGCTCAAGGCTACGACTTACCCTTGGACTCGCTGTCGGAATGGGCGGGAGAGAGGAGTATCAGGGTCGTATCGAATATTGATGGCCTGAATACCGACAAAGAGTTTCTTGCACTATTGGGTCGGCTCAATGTTGAGGGATTCGATGTTAAGTTTGGCGATTCCGGATCCACCGATGAAGGGCTGATTCTGGAGGTTCTTCAGGTCAGCGATAAGATTGCAGTGTCAATTAAGTCCACCGATGCTCAAAGATATTTACTTTCCGTCTTGATTGACGAGGGCGATCAAAGTGGAGGTGAAGTGCGAGAGGGGGGTGATTTTCGCGGCGTCCTTCCTTTGCCAGCAGATTTCAATCCGAAAATGGTTGAGGCGCTCCCCACGTCGAACCGCGAAGGCGGTGAACTGGTTTTTCTGTCAGATTCCACATTGGTGCTCGGCGTCTTCGATGAAAACAGGATAAAAAGAGTTGATGCGCTAACATCTAACATCAAAAATTCGAAAGCGATTTTCTTGTCGGTTGGTCAGTCAGACTCAGATCCGAATCCGGAGGTCGCTGTAGTATGGGGTCAGGACCGAGATATTGCAGGCAAGGGGCAATATACGAAGGTCTTCTCTCAACTCTTTGAAATATCTGGGGAAAAGTTGCAGGAAGAAACCAAAAAATCGGAGAACACTGCTTTACGGTTTATCAACAATCGACTGTACTCCCAGCGATACGACTTTTTGCATGGTGACATTGGAAAACTAACATCAGCTTCTGAGGAGGGAAAGGATGTTCTGGATGATTCAATGTTTTTGTCTAATGCTGAGAATATGATTTTCTCCATTTTCCCTATTGATAGCACAGTCTCTATTGTGGTGAATGAAGACAGTCTTGAATTGCGGGACCGTGGCTGGGAGTCCTGGCCACGGCTAGACTTGGGCAAGGTTTCGTCGCCAAGGCTAACTAAACGCTTGGAGGATAGGGAAATCACTACATCACCTGATTACGCCTTTTCCGTTAACGAGGAGCATCTGTCTATTCCCAGGAAGGTGGTCGTTAATAATGGATCTGTTTTGACCTATCTCAGAAAGAGAAGGTCGGGTTTTTCTGGGTTAGCTCCCGCTTCAGGGTCAGATATGTTAATCAGAGCCCGCTGGGATAATAGTGAGCTCGAATCGGGGTTTACAGTTTTCCCCATGTATGAGTTAAGTTCCTTTATTATTGATTTTTCGTATGTTAAATCTAAAGGAGAATCTCGATTATTAATATTGACTAATGAAGAAGATGATAGTCAAGGCGCAAGTCAAATATACATCTATTGACATTTTAAGGTTTGCGGTACGGTAATAAATTTAGGGAGGCTCTGAATAAGTCTCAAAATCAGCGATAATACGGTCACCGTCAACCGCACAGGATTCGTTGCCACCATGGATCAGATTACCTTCTCCGAAGCTGAGTACCAGACCAAGAAGCGCAAGACCCGCCGCGAGATCTTTTTGGAGCGGATGGACAAGCTGATTCCGTGGAAGCAGTTGGAGAAGAAGGTAGCCCGATATTATCCCAAGGGCCAGACCGGCCGACCACCGTATCCGCTGCCGACCATGCTGCGAGTCCACTGCATGCAGTTGTTCTAAAACCTCAGCGACCCAGCCATGGAAGACGCTCTTTACGAGATCGAATCCATGCGGCACTTCGCTGGTCTGAAGCTGGACCGCCTGCCGGACGAAACCACCATTCTCAAGTTCCGCCATTTCCTTGAACGCCACGGACTCGGCAAGGTGCTGTTCAAAGAAGTTAACAAGCACTTGGAAAAGAACGGCCTGATGCTGCGCGAAGGCAGCATTGTGGATGCCAGCATTATTTCGGCACCGAGTTCCACCAAGAACAAAAGTGGTCAGCGGGATCCAGAGATGCACCAAACCAGGAAGGGCAATCAATGGTATTTCGGCATGAAGATGCACATCGGCGTTGATGACACGCTCGGACTGATCCACAGCATCGACACGACGGCCGCCAACGTCCACGACATTGTGCCGGCCGGCAACCTTCTTCACGGTGACGAGCAGCGCGTGTTCGGTGATGCCGGTTATCTTGGCATTCAAAAGCGGGATGAGCATAAGGATCGCAAAAACGTCTCTTGGTTCATTGCCAAACGCCCCGGTTCTCGTAAAAAACTGGACGACCGAAAGTTGAAGGCTGAAAAGCTCAAAGCCAGCGCCCGTGCCAAAGTGGAACATCCGTTCCGGTACATCAAACAGGTCTTTGGCTACAGCAAGGTTCGCTATCGCGGCCTGGCTAAAAACAGTAACCGATTACACTTGCTGGCCGCGTTCAGCAACCTGCTGATGGGTGAAAAATACCTGCTGGCGTAGTGCCAGTGCGCCTGTTTTCCGCCGGAATGGCGGGAAACGGGCAAAAAATGAACAAATAGAGGGGCTGATCGTGCCTAAATTGCCTTTGAATAGCTTTTTTTGAGCTAATAAAGTTATTCGGCAAGAAATCAGGCATTAATCAGACCCTCCTTACGCCGAGATTCCAGTAAATCAATACTATAGCCAGTCATGCTATTTTCATGACTGGCAACGTTCTTTGTATGAGAAGCAAGCTTCGCTTGTTAGCTCTGCCTAAGCGGAACGTACTAGTCGTCACTTGAATCTGCTATTCCCGCCTCCTTCATCTGCTTGTGTAATTTTTGATGTTTCAGGCAGAGTTCTTGCCTGTCAACGGTTTCCACGGTCTTGTTCGGATAGCTCCTTGCCTCGTTAATCCTGTCGGCTAAGCCAGAATCGGCGTAGGCAAAGGAACTAAACAGTGCTGTCATTGCTATGGCTGTAATGATGCTCTTCATGACGAACTCCTTGATTTGTTGCTCCAGGCCCATGCAACTGGGCCTCTAGTAGATACCGCTGATGCCCACCAGCGGTATTTCTGTTATCATTTGCTGTACGTTACCTTCTGCTCCATTTGTTTCTTCTCTAAAGCACGATGGTAGGCTCGTCCTTCTTCACTTATCATCTGTCTTCGCGCCTCCATTCCAACTTCTGACAATCCATAGCGTGTCATTTCTTTGTGGAGTCGCTGCTGCGGCGAATACTATTAATGATTTCATAGTTTCACCTCCTGTTTGGTTGATGGTTTCATTAGATCATTAGTTCCTGAAACCTGACTGAAAAAACAAAAAAAGTTTATTAACGATTTGATAACTTTTGTTAGTGATAAAAATAGTTGAGCCAGATCAATATAAAATTTGTGCGCACTTAATTTCAGCTTCGTTTCAGCTTTGAGATCTAATATAAGCGCTCTTATATGCTTTCCACGGAGATCTCAAGTTGTCCATCCGCACCTTTTTTACTAAGCAGACTATTTTGGGTGTGTTGCTGTTTAGCAGCATTTCTGCGTGGGCCCAGCCCAGACTGGAGCTCATGAGTGTCATCGAAGCAGCAACTGAAAACGATCCCTGGCTTGGCCAAAGCTCTTATAAACAAAATGCGTTGATGGAGGAGTCTGTTGCTGAGGGCGCGCTTCCCGATCCCCGGGTAACGATCGGCGCGGCAAATCTGCCTCTGGATACTTTTGATACCGGGCAAGAGCCCATGACCCAGGGCATGATTGGCATTACACAGCGAATTCCTCGTGGAGACAGCCGCCGCTTGGCTAGCGCAAAGAAAGAAGAACTGGCCGGTGTACAGCCTTACCTCCGACAGAATCGTCGTGCGCAGGTCACCGAAACGGCGACCCACCTATGGCTCGATCTTTGGAAAGCCCAGGAAAGCATCCGCCTCATTGAACAGAACCGGGGGCTGTTCGAGCAATTGGCGGATGTTGCGGAAGCTGGATATACCTCCGCGACAATGGGCTCCAGACAACAAGATGTTATTCGTGCTTCGCTGGAATTGACTCGGCTTGAAGATCGGCTGACCGCTTTGCATACTCAGTTGGCTTCCAGCAGAGAAGCTCTAGGGGAATGGATCGGTTCCAGGCGGGCCCAGCTCTCGGTCGCCGAAAACATTCCTCCTCTGTTATTGGCAGATGTTTCCAGCAGCTGGCCGGAGACCAGTGTGGAGTCTGTCATCCGTCACCCGTCGGTTCGCGCCACAGATCAACTGATTGATGTACAGGACATTGACGTAGACCTTGCCAGGGAAGCCTACAAACCAGAGTGGTCGGTCTTCGCACAATATGGTTACCGTGACCGAGCTCCGAACGGCCAGGACAGGGCAGACCTGTTTTCTATTGGTATCGGTTTTGACCTGCCCATATTCACAGGAAACCGGCAAGACCGACGGCTCAACGCGTCTGCAGCCAGACTGGAAGCCGAAAAAACGGATCGGGTTCTGAGAATCCGATCGCTCCAGGCGAAGGCGCGCTCGGCGTTGGCCCGCATTGAGCGATTGGATGATCGGATTGACTTGTATCAGCAAACTCTTCTTCCGCAGATGGAAGAGCAGGCCGATGCCTCGCTGACCGCCTATAACAATGACGACGGTGATTTTGCTGAGGCGGTACGCGCAAGGATCTCCGAACTCAATGCCGAGGTCGAATTGATCCAGATGATGGCCGAGCGGGCCAAAACTCTGGCAAGTTTCCGTTATTTGACCACGGAAGCCTCAAACATTCCCTCCTTTTCAATGACCGATTTGCAGGATTGATCATCATGGCTAATTTCATTCGTCCATTGGGCTTTATAGTGCTCGGCGGGATCGCTGGCGTCGGTGCCGCCTATTGGCTGGCACCGGGAATGGTTTCAGATCCAACCGTAGATGGGGTCGGTAACGAGGAAAAGGAGCCGCTCTACTGGGTGGCGCCCATGGACCCTAATTTTAAAAGCGACAAACCCGGGAAATCACCTATGGGGATGGACCTGATTCCAGTGTTTGAGGATGCCGGGTCAGCTGACGACCCGGCCGGTACCGTTCGTATTTCGCCTGCCGTGGTCAACAACCTGGGAGTTCGCACCGAGCCCGTCATCCAGGGACGCTTGCCGAACACCATCACTACTGTGGGCTACGTCCAATATAACGAAGATGAGATGGCCCACGTGCATCCCAGAGTAGAGGGCTGGATCGAAGCGCTCTACGTGAAAGCTGAGGGGGAACCAGTCGAAAAAGGCAAGCCTCTGTATACCCTCTATTCACCCACATTGGTCAATGCTCAGGAGGAGTTGCTCCTGGCACTGAACCGGGGGAATCAGCGACTGATCAATGCCGCTGAGGAACGGTTGGCTGCTCTGAATGTGCCGGCTAGCCTGATACGGCAGCTGCGCCAGACAAGAAACATACAGAGAACGATGACCGTATACGCCCCAAGCTCGGGCGTTATCGACAATCTGAACGTTCGCGAGGGCATGTTCATAAAGCCCGGAGACCGGGTTTTGTCGATTGCTGCACTGGATGAAGTCTGGGTGATTGGCGAGGTATTTGAAAGCCAGCTCTCGGCCGTGGAGGGCGATAGCCGGGTGATGATGACCCTGGATTACATGCCCGGGCGCCAGTGGCGCGGAAAAGTGGACTATGTGTATCCCGAGGTTAATCCGGAAACCCGGACGGCCCGGGTCCGGATGCGGTTTGACAATTCCGACGGAGCTTTGCTGCCCGGCATGTTTGCTCGCCTGGAGGTCCAGGGGGATCGTGGGCAAAGACGCCTGTTGGTGCCGCGTGAATCGATCATCCGCACTGGACAAAGCGACCGTCTGGTGGTGGCGCTGGAACAGGGTGCCTTCAAGTCCGTCAACGTCACGGTAGGGCGGATTGGCGACAAGTACGCAGAAATACTGGAAGGCATTAAGCCTGGCGATACCGTGGTGACCTCTGCGCAGTTCCTGATCGACTCCGAGTCCAGCAAGACTTCGGATTTCCAGCGAATGTCGGCATCAGGCAGCAACGCCATGGATTCACAGATGGATCATTCGGGGCACGTCATGGATCCGGAGAAAGCGGAGCCCAAAAGCGAACCTGAGGCGATGGACCATAGTTCCATGAATCATGGCGGAGGCGAATCATGATCGCAGCCATCATTCACTGGTCTGTTCGTAATCGATTTCTGGTATTGCTGGCCACCTTGCTTATTACAGGGCTTGGCCTCTACTCGCTGAGCAAGACGCCGGTAGATGCGCTGCCGGATCTTTCGGATGTGCAGGTCATTATCAAAACCAGCTTTCCGGGCCAGGCACCACAAGTGGTGGAAGACCAGGTGACCTATCCACTGACCACCGCCATGCTGTCGGTGCCGGGTGCCAAGACGGTCCGGGGTTACTCCTTCTTTGGGGACTCCTACGTCTATGTGATCTTCGATGAAGACACCGACATGTACTGGGCTCGCTCCCGGGTGCTGGAGTACCTGTCCCAGGTGGCCCCGAGCCTTCCAGACTCGGCCCGCCCGCAACTGGGGCCGGACGCAACCGGGGTTGGCTGGGTTTACCTCTACGCTCTGGTGGATCGCACCGGGAACAACGATCTGAGCCAGCTGCGCAGCCTGCAGGACTGGTTTCTGAAATACGAACTCCAAACAGTGCCAGGCGTGTCCGAAGTGGCCGCGCTTGGTGGCATGGTGAAGCAGTATCAGGTCAAGGTCAGCCCGGAAAAACTCAGGGCGTTGGGTATTCCTCTGGCTCACATCCAGAACGCCATCAAGAGAGGAAACCAGGAAGTGGGCGCCTCCGTCATCGAGATGGCGGAGGCGGAATACATGGTGCGCACGTCCGGCTACATCCAGTCCCGTGAGGACCTGCTGTCGATTCCGTTGGGGCTTGATGACAACGGCACCCCCGTGCTCCTGAAAGACGTGGCCACTGTTGAGATTGGGCCGCAGATGCGGCGCGGGGTGGCTGAGCTGAATGGCGAAGGCGAGACCGTCGGTGGCATAGTAGTGATGCGCTTCGGTGAAAACGCCCAGGCAACCATCAATGGCGTGAAGGCGAAACTGGAGGAACTGAAATCCAGTTTGCCGGAAGGTGTCGAGGTGGTAACGGTTTATGATCGCTCCGGTCTGATTGAGCGGGCGGTGAATAATCTCGGGTTCAAGCTGCTTGAAGAGTTTCTGGTGGTGGGCCTGGTGTGCATCATCTTTTTGTTCCACGTTCGCTCGTCGTTGGTGGCGATTCTCAGCCTGCCGGTTGGCATTCTGGCGGCCTTTATTGTCATGTACTGGCAGGGAATCAACGCCAATATTATGTCCCTCGGGGGGATTGCGATTGCGATCGGGGCGATGATCGATGGCGCCATCGTCATGATCGAGAACATGCACAAACATATGGAGCGGACCCCGTTAACCCCTGAGAACCGATGGGAGGTCGTGGCCAGATCGGCCTCCGAGGTCGGGCCAGCCCTGTTTTTTTCGCTCCTGATCATCACCGTCAGTTTTGTGCCGGTATTTGCGCTGGAAGCGCAGGAAGGCCGGATGTTTGCACCGCTGGCTTTCACGAAGACCTACGCCATGGCAGCCAGTGCGGCCCTGGCGGTGACGCTGGTTCCCGTGCTCATGGGCTATTTCATTCGCGGCAAGGTGCTGCCGGAACACAAGAATCCCGTGAATCGTCTGCTGGTCGGTGCCTATATGCCGGCGCTGAAGCTCGTCCTTCGATTCCCGAAAAGTACGGTTATGGCCGCACTGCTTGCACTGGTTGTGGGCCTGTGGCCGGCCACCAAAATCGGGAGTGAATTCATTCCTCCGCTGGATGAGGGCGACCTGATGTACATGCCAACCACCTACCCGGGTATTTCAATTGGCAAGGCCCGGCAGCTGCTGCAGCAAACCGACAAACTGATTGCCACGGTACCGGAAGTAAAAACGGTATTCGGCAAAGTCGGGCGGGCGGATACCGCGACCGATCCAGCACCGTTGACGATGATCGAGACATTTATCCAGTTAAAGCCCAGGGATGAATGGCGGGAAGGGATGACGACGGAAAAGCTCAAGCAGGAGCTCAATACCCTGATCCGTTTCCCGGGGGTAACTAATGCCTGGGTCATGCCCATCATAACCCGCATCGATATGCTGGCGACGGGTATTAAAACGCCAGTCGGTATCAAAGTGGCAGGTCCGGATCTTGCCATTATCCAGGACATTGGCAAACGGCTTGAGGAAATCATCGTTGATATTCCCGGCACCGCCTCTGTTTATTCAGAGCGGGTTGCCGGTGGTCGATACATCAAGGCGGATATCGATCGCGAGCGAGCAGCCCGCTACGGACTGAACATAGCGGATGTTCAGCAGATTGTTGCTTCGGCGATCGGCGGTATTAATGTATCACGGACGATCGAAGGGCTTGAGCGCTACCCGGTCAATCTGCGCTATCCCCAGGACTACCGGGATTCCCCAGAGAAGCTCGAGCAGTTGCCAATCGTTACGTCAACGGGGCAACGGATTGCGCTGGCCGACGTCGCCGATATTCGGGTTGAAGACGGTCCTCCCGCCATCAAAAGTGAAAACGCCCGCCTCAATGGCTGGACCTTCGTGGATATTGAAGGGGTCGATGTCGGCACTTATGTGGAGCAGGCCATGGCCACCGTTAACGAGGAGCTCGATCTGCCTGCGGGCTATTCGGTTACCTGGTCTGGCCAGTATGAGTACATGCTGCGTGCCAAGGAAAAGCTCACCTACGTGGTGCCGCTGACGCTGGCGATTATCGTCATTCTGCTGTTCCTGAACTTCCGCCGTTTTGCGGAAGTGGGCATCATCATGGGTACGCTGCCGTTTGCCATGATTGGCGCAATCTGGCTGATGTATCTGCTGGGCTATAACTTTTCGGTTGCGGTCGGTGTAGGCTTCATTGCGCTGGCCGGCGTTGCCGTGGAGATTGGTGTGATCATGCTGGTGTATCTGAACCAGTCTTACGAGGAAATGTTGCAAACCTGTAAGGAGAAGGGGGCGACTCCAAGACGCGAGACGTTGCGCCTTGCCGTGCTTCATGGTGCCGGATTGCGCGTGCGGCCTATAATGATGACTGCTGCTGCTATTATCGGAGGTTTGGTGCCTATCATGGTTAGCACTGGTACCGGCTCCGAAGTCATGGGGCGCATAGCTGCACCAATGGTCGGTGGGATGATATCTGCTGTGATTTTGGCGCTGTTGGTGATACCGGTAGGTTACTATCTCTGGAAATGCAGGAGTATTTCCGAAGGGTAAAGAAAACTAGACCTCGCCATATTGCTTTCGAGATTCTGGCGAGGTCTGATGATGCATTGGTGTCTGGGTAATGTTGTTATAAAGCAAGAGCCTGGGTATTGTCCCAGGCAGATATTCTGGCATCATATTGCTTGGGGAGGTTTCCGGCCCTCTAAAAGGCCGAGAACAACAGCGATGAGGTAGGCAAACTTGATGGCGCTCAATCATGTCTTGCATGAAGTCCTCGTGCCTTTGTGATTCGCCATTCGTTTGGATTCTGCATGATAAGGTATGTTACGTAGCGCGTCTGTTAACCATGCCCATAGGTATGAGCTCCCTCGTGCTTGTAGTCAGGGTGTTCAAATTCCAGTGTTGAATGAGTTATGTTGAATTCTTTCACCAGAGCCTGTTTTATCCTGTCCTTGAGTTTCTCAAGTTCATTCCACGCACTCATCTCGACAACCACACGGGCGTCGAGCGAGGCATCATGCTCACCCACCTGCCAAAAATGTACGGGGTGAAGTCGATAACTCCTTCTAAGTCTGATACTGCCCCAATGACGGAATCTGTGCCGATATCCTAGGGACTCCCCAGCATGAGTGTTCTGATGGTCCCGCCAATTTCTGTCAGGTCCAGGTAGAGAATATAGCTGGCCATGCCAATGGTGATTGCGGAATCAACCCAGCGCATGTCGTAGAGCAAGATAAGAGCTCCGCCTATAAACACTGCTATTGACGCAAACGCATCAGACAAGTTGTGTAAAACAACGCATGAATATTAACGCTGCCCTTCTGCATTGAGTAGGTCAGCAGCGCGCTCAACGCGTCCATTATCAGTGCAACAATGTAAGTCAGACTACCCAACACCCCTTGAGTTCCAGCGGATCTGGGAACCGCATGACACCCTCGTATATCAGGTAGGGCCCTATCATGATCAAGGTGGTGTATTTAACAGCGCAACACCTACCTTTATTCGCCCGTAGCCGAAGGTCAGCTTTTATTCAGCCGGGCGACGCGCAATCTTACGGGCCGCGAACGCGATAATCAGCGATGCCATGTCCCAGAAGTTATGTATAGCATCGGCAATCAGCGCCAAGCTGCCGGCAAAGTCCTTTCCGCGATCTGGACGAGAGTCAGGATGCCGTTTGCCCAGATGGCTACTGCAACCCGTTTATGCTTGGTTTCAGGGGGAATGTGAAATAGCTGTATACTGAAAAAGTGTGCTTTCCCTCATATAGGTTTCGAAGTAATGCGGGAAGAAGCGTTAATTGGTTGCTTCCAATGTTCGCATTGCGACCGTCCCGCATCTCAGGCAATTCCTAAAAAAAGCGGAAATTCTAGCCATAAACCGTTTAGGCGTGGTTCACAAGATACTTCGTCACTGCCAGTTTCCCGCGTTTTCACTATGAACCGGTCCGATCCCGGATGAGAGATGAATGAAAGGGTCGTTCTGTGAGGATTTTCAAATGTTCCTGATTATACTGGTCGCATGAAGCATTCTGAGATCGGCTTGCATATACGAACCTACGAGGATGAGGGAAAAAGCCACTCCCACGACCATCATCAACTGGTATTGCCGTTGGTGGGAACGTTATCTCTGTCGGTAGATGCCATCGAAGGGGAAGTGGCTCAGCATCGAGCGGCAATTATTCCCGCGGGAATTGGCCATGGGTATGCCGCGGCGCTGGACAAGCTACCTTGTTTCGTAGACTTGGATCCAGCATTGCTCCACTACATCCAGTTCCTTCACGCACAGCTCCATAATGGGACAGAGTCGGATTTTACCCAACATCAAATGCTACTCCTGCTGATTCAGTTGCTTCAGGAGCGCCATGGAAGTCAGCTGAAGCTGGACCGCAGAGTCCACGCCGCGAAACAATTTCTGGACGAACACTTCAACCGACCGCTGTCCTTGGCCGAGGCGGCTGCCGTGGCACATCTGAGCATTCGGCAGTTGAACGATCTGTTTCGGCGCCAGGTCGGCATGACGCCGCATCAATACCTCACAGAGATACGAATGAAAGAAGCTTGGCGGCTTTTGGAGCAGTCGGGGCTCAGCGTCCAGCGAGTTGCCGACGCTGTCGGCTATTCATCGTTATCGGCCTTTAGCGACCGGTTCAGAGCCCACTTCGGCAAAGCGCCCAGCCACTTCCGCCGTATTTCGAAATAGTTCCGCCAGGATTTGAAAGTTCCTCTCCTTCGCACTGGATACCCTTCTGAAATCATTCACCCGTGAGAATTTTGGGAGGGTTTCATGGCATCCGTTAACGCGGCAACCTGGATCGGGTCGATTTCCGTTCTGTTATGGGGCACTTTGGCATTGCTGACCAAGCTTTCCGGTGGCGAGATTCCAGAGTTCCAGCTCATGGCCATGACCTTCGGCATCGCTTTCCTGTTGATGTGCGGCCGTTGGGTCTTCTCGGGACATTCCGGTGCGCATTATTTACGGCAATCGCCGCTTGCATGGTGCATCGGCATCGTTGGTTTGTTCGGTTATCACTTTGCCTACTTCAAGGCCATGACACTGGCCCCGGCCGTTGAAGTCAGCCTGCTGGCTTACCTCTGGCCGCTGCTGATCGTCCTGCTGTCGGCCTTCCTGCCGGGCGAGAAACTACGAGCTCAGTACATCGTTGGGGCCCTGGTTGCCCTGGCAGGTTGTTGGTTGTTGATCAGCCGTAATGCCGACGGATTTGCCTGGGAAAACCTGCCGGGTTACCTGGTGGCTCTATCCTGTACTCTGATCTGGTCATCTTATTCCGTTCTTAGCAGACTGGTTCGCTCGGTACCGACCGATGCAGTGGGCTGGTTCTGCGGTGTTACGGCCATTCTGGCGTTGATTTGCCACCTTTTGTGGGAGGAAACGGTATGGCCAGAAGGCGTACTTCAATGGATTGGCGTGGTCGGACTGGGCCTCGGACCGGTGGGCGTAGCATTCTTCACCTGGGACCATGGTGTAAAACACGGAAACATCCAGTTACTGGGAACCCTGGCATACAGTGCGCCACTCATTTCAGTGATCCTTTTGATCCTTGCCGGATTCGGCGAGGCTACGGTTGCGGTGTTGAGTGCCAGCATTCTGATCGTCATTGGTTCTTTGATCGCGGGTCGTGCGAAAAGCTTGACGGTCGCCGAGCCAGAATTGTTAACAGACTAACTACGTCGAAGGAGCAGTGAGATGATTACTTGGGACGATTTCGAGAAGGTTGAACTGCGGATCGGGACCATCATTGACGTGAAGGATTTTCCCGAGGCGCGCAAACCTGCTTATAAGTTGCGAGTGGATTTCGGGTCGGACATTGGTATTCGTAAATCGAGTGCACAGCTTACGAACCAATATGGCAAGGAGGATCTCATCGGCAAGCAGGTTCTTGCCGTCACCAATTTCCCGCCTAAACAGATCGGCCCTTTTTTGTCGGAGTGCCTGGTCACTGGCGTGCAGGCGGAGAAGGGCGCAGTTACCTTGGTAAGACCGGACGCGCAGGTGGATAACGGGGAACGCTTGTTCTGAGTTTCGGCGGCTTACACATCACAGGCCAACCGGTATTCGAGTCCAAGTGAGGGTGATGCATGGTACAGAGTCTCTTGTGCTGGCAATGGTGAGCGGAAAGCTCACCGTTGCAGCGCTCCAATGCACTTCCCTCCGATTCGCGGATCCAAAATAGCCGCAAAGCTCCGCGTAATCGTCAAATCCAAATGTCCGCTTTGCGACCTAACCGAACGATGAATTGTTGGCTAGAGGAGAGCAGGTTAGGTGCCCGTTAGTACGATGTCTGTTGTGATAAACCGGGACAGATTTATTTTCCCGGACCGTCGGTAACAAATTCATAGATGAATTTGGAAAAATAGACCTGTCCCGGTTTTGCTAAGATCATGACTCCCAGTTCCTGAGTGAACAGTGCAGACACGGAGCCAGCATGAAGTATTTTGCCTACGGATCGAATATGTCACTCCTCAGATTAAGAGCGAGGGTTCCAAACGCGGAGCGAATCGGTATGTTCACGCTGGTTGAGCATGCCCTTCGGTTTCATAAGTGGAGCAGGAAAGACCAATCCGCAAAATGCGACGCACTGTTTACCGGCAATCCGGAGGACTTCGTCATTGGCGCACTGTTTGAGATACCGCGTGACGAGAAAGGCCCGCTGGACAGGGCTGAGGGTTTGGGCTTCGGTTACGACGAAAAGCGGGTCACTGTTACGGATGCTTTCGGCAATTCCATTGACGCTTTTACCTACTTTGCAACGTCAACGGATCCATCTTTGCTGCCTCACTCCTGGTATTTGAATCACGTTATCGTTGGTGCGAAAGAAACCGGCGTTCCCGCTGACTACCTCGATGCCATTTCAGCCACGCGAAGCCAGGAAGACCCTGATCGAAAACGGGATGCGAGAGAGCGGGCCATCTACGATTAAAAGCGCCTCGCCAGGGTCTAAAAAATAGGATCGCCCGTTGCCTTGACGGCATAGAACAGGCAATCGCTCTTCGCAATCACCGGGTTGGTGGTGATCATGAAGGTCTTGATGGCCTGGGCAGGGTAGATTCGCCCATCCCGGATTTGCAGTACCTGTTCCATGTTCTCGGCCCGGTTGTGGCTGATGGCCGTGAGCACGTCCAGGCCTTTTTGCCCAACCCATCCGAGAGGCTCATCCGGCGACACAATCCCGAAATTGCGGTGTTCGATGTCGGGCGGAAACGTGAGGTCCGCCTGTCCGCTGGGCGTTAATCGGTACTCGATCGTCGCATCGGGTGCCAATTCCACCCGAATCGGATTGCGCAGTACCGCAACGTTCCATTCCGTTTTTTCCAGCGATAGCACGTCAGATTGCGAGGCATACCGAACAAGCCCTTCGTACGCCAGTTGGTGCGCGTGATCATCCTGAGCCCCGCCACACTCGATGGTCACCGTGGGCACCTCCTGTTCGGAATATTCCATCAGTGCCCCCAGGCGAAGATCGGTCATGATCAGCCGGTCGGTAAAGAGCGACGCCAGCGCTTGATGGGCAGCATCGTTGGTGATGGTCACAGCGAAGGCAGGGCCGGTGCCGGAGGTGTTGTGCACGTCCAGCAGGCACTCAGGGTTGGCGGTCTGAAGCTCGGCCAGCATGGCCTTGGCAATGTCGCCTTCTTCGCCTTCAAACGGCTCTTTGAAGCACCGGTTCAGATCACGCCCGCCGGGCACCTGGCGCAGCGACAATACCGGCGGGATTTTCGCGGGGTGGACGCCGCCCAGAAGGAACAGCAGGTTGACCTCCGGGGTGTGCTGCTCCAGTAGCCATCGGTGAATCGCGAACAGCCCTGAGGGTTCGTTGCCGTGAAGCAGCGTTGCCATGGCCCGGGTTCTTGACGGATCGCGGCCAGCAACGCGAATCACCGTGGGCCGTTGCAGCCGGTCCAGCCACTCCAGGGGCGCGCGGCCCAGGGTCTGGGGTGACGGGTTGTTGAGATAATCAAAGATGTTCGAGTGGCTCATGGTGACAAGGTCCATTCGTGCAATGGTGTGTTTGTCTTCTGATTGCCCATGTAGAGAGACAGCATACTCTTGAACGCCTCGTCGGGAGTCTGGGACCGGAAAAAAGACTCGGTGATCTGGCGCTGCCAGCGGGCGCCCGTCATCCTGGTTTGAATGCGGCCTTCGATGATTCCGAGCAGGCGGTGGATCTCCGCCTCGTCCACCGCGGTTCGTTGCAAGGCTTCCCGGGCGCGCGGCAGCAGGTCACGGGCAACGTTCAACAGGGGGGTATCCTGTAACTGTACCTGGTCTTTGTGGGGCCAGATAATGTCTGCACCGATGCCGTATTTGGCGGCACGATAGAAATTGTGTTCGGTGTAGTGAAAGGGAAGTATCGACGTGAGGTGACGTATATCCTCGAGCACCGCCAACGCCGCCCCGATCACGAATAGCCCGTTCGCGCACATATCCACGGCCGTTGGCCCGGCCGGCATGGACCGAATCTCAATGCGCAGGTGGCCGCCGTCTGTGTGATCGAAGATGGCCCGGTTCCAGGGCCACGTAGTGCCGTGGTGCAGTCGCAGTGCGGCCAGTTCCGGTACCTCTCCCCGATCAATCACCGCCATCGGATCTTCTTCCGACATCAATGGAAGGATGGGGGGATACAGGGAGGCCGAGGCCGCAAACAGTTCCCAGGCGCTGCGCGCCCAGCCGTTGCCGTAATAGACCCGTGGCGGGTGTTTCCAGGTTCTGTGATTGGGCGACCGGCTGTCGACGGACTGTTTGAACAGGGCGATGCGGGTTTCGTCCCAGAGGTGGTGGCCGAACAGGCTGGGCGAATTGCTGGCCAGAGCCAGCGCAATGGGCGTCACCAGCTGCACGGCGTTGAAGTAGTCGGCAAAGCGGTGGGCAGGAACGCGCCAGTGCAGTTGGAACGAGGTGTTCGCCCCTTCCATGGTGACGTCGTCTGATTCCAGGTCGATGACGTCATTGCCACCGATATGGATGCTGAAGGGCTCTCCCCGTTGCTGGAGCAATGCATTGGATAGCGCGTGGTAGCGGGGTTCGTCTGTCATCACTTTCGCGCCCATATCGGACTGGCGCAAGGTAGGTAGAATGCCGATGGGGACCAGTTCGCCATTCAATGGGGCGGCGTGCTGGTTGATTCGCTGCATGGCCTCGAGCAGTTCCTGCTCGGTTCTGGCAAAGGGGGTGCCTTTGAAGGCCTGGGGGCTGAGGTTGTATTCAAGATTGAAGCGATTGAGCTCAACCGTCAGTTGCGGATCCTGAACGCTGGCGGCGATTTCTGTGTTGATCGGCTGAACACGCAGGTCCGGGTTAACGATGTAGAACTCGACTTCGGCCCCAATGGAAGATTCTCCTTCACCAAAGCCGGGCCGGCCTAGAAGGCGGGTGAGTGCGGTCAGGTCCGTTCGCACCTTGGCCGCAAACCGGTCAAATTCTTCCGGTGTAAATTCCGATTGTTGTATCGACAGTCCCATAGCGGTTGTGTCTTTGGCGCTGGCTTACTTTGATAGTAGCGGAAATGAAGGGTGCGCGAGTGACTGATCGAAGGGTAAAAGCGATATGAGTAAGGGCTAAAAACCGCGCGTTTGATCCTTAAGGTCGTTACCCCAGTGTGTTGGGTGAGATTATTGAAGCCAAGGACTATGATGTATGTCACTCAGTGCCAGGCAGCAATCAATTGTTGAGGGGAGAACGCTATGGCAGGCGGATGGTCGCGGGATGGTGCCGTTCAGGATCAGATTGACGCGAGTATTGATGACGAAGTAAAACGTGCCCGGAGCCAGCTCAGCGGTGGCGAGAGCGCCGTCGATTGTGATGAATGCGGCCGCGCTATTCCTGAAGCCCGCCGCAAGGCTATTCCGGGGGTGAGGCTTTGTATTGCCTGCCAGTCTGCCCGCGAAGAACAGCAGTCGACGTCGCGAGGGATTAATCGACGGGGCAGCAAAGATAGCCAGTTGAGGTGACTTCCTTTCCTGCGAAAAGCGGTTTGGGGTGTCTCTGGTACTGTTTTTCTGATCAGCTTCGTTTCTCGGCGTTTGTTCACACCCGATCAATAATCCCATACAACGCATCCAACCCATCCGTCAGCGCCGCCATGACCGCGACGGCTAGCGAGCTGAAGCGATGTGGAAGCCGGAACAAACTTATTTCATGCACTCTGTTTTTTGGCGTTATCAGCCCATGTCGAAAAATATCAATCAACCAAGAGCTATCAAACAGACATGACGAGAAAGACATTAGGTTTAACCGGAACACGAAATAAAGACCCTAAACCAGTGGCTGAGAAAGCCGAAGCTTTGGTTGAGATGAAGGCTGATCCACAAAAACGTTTTCTAAACGGTGTGGCGATTAATCCAGCGCCGGCGATTCGTTTGGAGTCAGGTTCAGAAAAACTCACGGTTCGTGCGATGGATTTGATCACGCCGATTGGCATGGGGCAGCGAGGTTTGATCGTTGCACCGCCGGGGTCTGGAAAATCGACGATTTTAAAAGACATTTGTCAGGCGGTGGGAAAGGCGTATCCCGACATTAAACTTTACGCGTTATTGATCGATGAGCGACCCGAAGAGGTTACTGATTTCAGGCGTAGCGTCCCGGCTGAGGTCCACGCTTCTTCTGATGAAAGCTATGCTCATCACGTTCGCGTTGCCGATGAGCTTCTTGATATCGCCCGCCAACAAGCCGGCGAAGGTCACAACGTGATGATTGTGATTGATTCTCTCACGAGGCTTTCGCGTGTGCATAATGCGGAGCGCAAGGGCAGCGGCCGCACCATGTCGGGCGGGATGGATGCGCGAGCGATGGAGATCCCGCGCAGGTTGTTTGGCGCGGCACGAAACATTGAGAATGGCGGCTCGCTGACCATTTTGGCCACCGTTCTGGTGGATACCGGCAGCCGTATGGACCAGGTGATATTTGAGGAATTCAAGGGCACGGGGAACATGGAGCTGGTTCTATCCAGAGACGTTGCGACCCAGCGAATCTTCCCCGCGCTGGATATTTCGAAAAGCAGTACCCGCCGCGAAGAGCTGCTGTTAGATCCGAAATATTTAAGCAAAGTAAGAGTGTTGCGCCGGGCGCTTGGCGGCCTCAAACCGTTAGAGGGCGCGAGAAAGCTGGTTGAGTTGCTTGAGATGTACCCCACAAATGCCGAGCTTCTGAACAGCATTAGTGACTAAGCGAAGGAGAAAAGTGATATGAGCACCGCTTCAGCGGCCTATCCAATCGGCACACCCGGCATTCCCTGGGGCGAAGCGGAACGTGCCCAGTGGCTGTCACGGCAGACCCGTCAACGCAGTTACGATTCCGACGTGTTGAGCGTGATCGAGCGTCTGTGTTCGCGCTTCGACGTGCAAGAGTATGGCCGTCTGGAATACGGCCCGGACGTTTACCCGCTGATGGCAATCCGCAGCCGCGACTGGCGTGCCGATCGGCCGGTGGTGCTGATTACGGGCGGCGTGCATGGCTATGAAACCAGCGGTGTCCATGGAGCGCTGCAGTTCGTGGAGCAACATGCACTGGATTATGCGCGCCGTGTAAACCTGCTGGTCGCGCCTTGCGTCAGCCCCTGGGCTTACGAGCGTATTCATCGTTGGAACGCGAACGCGATTGATCCCAACCGCTCGTTTCGTAATGACGGCCAGGCCGGGGAGTCTGCGGCGCTCATGCAACTGGTCGCTTCGATAGACGAGCCAATACTGCTACACATCGACCTGCACGAGACCACCGATACCGACGAATCCGAGTTCCGCCCAGCCCTTGCGGCCCGTGACGGCAAACCGTTTGAACCGTGTGACATTCCAGACGGCTTCTATCTGGTGGATGACACCGAGAGCCCGCAGCCTGAATTCCAGCAGGCAGTGATTGAGGCGGTGGAGAAGATCACCCATATCGCGCCGGCGGATGACAAGGGCGAGATTCTCGGCTCGCCGGCGGCCGCCCGGGGCGTTATTCAGTATCCGCTGGCGCAGCTTGGCCTTTGCACCAGCATGACCAACGCTCGCTACAGAACCACCACCGAGGTATACCCGGACAGCGACCGAGCGACCCCGGAGCAATGCAATGCCGCGCAGGTTGCCGCGGTGTGTGCGGCGATTGACTATGCGTTGTCAGCAGGGAAGCCGTAACCCAGATGTTTAAGCCGAGTTGTTACAGCTGTCGGAAGAAGTTTGAGCCATCTGCGCTGAGGGTTTCTTACTCAAAAAACTACTGCGAGGGCTGCGGTGTGGGGTTGTTTGGTGAGGATTTCTTCAACTTCGCCCCCAAACCAGCCCCAACTACTCAGAAGAACCTGGTTGTTCATGGTGCTGTGGTGCTTCTTGCGAGTGCTTTTTTCTTGTTATGGCTGTCGATTGGCGGGTTGTGGCGGCCGTTGGCTCAGGTAGGAGCGAGCTGTTCGGACTCCAGGATGATGACTCCTGGCGCTCCCGCCACTTCGCGTAAGAGTGCGGCAGCGATGGTGGCGGCGCTGACCGGGCGATAGCGTTTCGGAATGATGGGTGCCAGCAGACGGCTGGTGATCAGGCCCATTTTTTCGGCTGGGCGGCTGTGTTCCCGCTCGGCATCGATCAGCGACGGTCTTGCCAGTACCACGCGCTCAAAACCCATTCGGGCGACGGCCGACTCCACCTCGCCCTTGGTTTGTAGGTAAAAAGTCCGGCTTTTCTCGTTCGCGCCGAGCGACGAATTCAGCACAAACACGCTGGCCCCAGCGGCCCGGACTTGCGCTGCGCAGGCAAGTACCAGGTCGTGGTCAACCCGGTAAAAGGCCCGTTTTGAGCCAGCCTGTTTGAGTGTGGTGCCAAGGCAGCAGATAACGGCATCGACCGCCCACCAGTCGGCCTCCGGCAGTGGCAAATCAAACGGAATGACCGGGTTATGAACCTGCCCGGAGTTCGCCAGAGGCCGCCGTGTGGGCGCCACGATGGTTTCAAAGCGGCAGTCCTTCTGGGCCTGGTTCAGCACCTGGCTGCCAACGGCACCGGTGGCACCAAGGATCATCAGCTTCATCGGGAACTCCTTTTAGTGAGTGGTACCGGGCCTACCGGCGGAAATGGTATCCTCAGCTCCGACTGTGAAGTCTGTAAATCAAGCCAAAGTGCCGGCACCCGGTAGGTTACCTTCAATCCGAAGTTTGAGTATTACCCATGAGAATCATTATTCGTTATTTTTTCCGCGCTCTGCGCCTTATCCTGACGCCATTTATGCTGCTCAGCGAAAAACTCAGCACGCCCAAAGGCATCACCCGCAGTGCTGAACAGCAGGCCATCGTCGATGAGGCCAGTAAGGACCTCGCTCTGTATCAGTTCAAGGCCTGCCCATTCTGCATCAAGGTACGTAAAGAAATCGCCCGGCTGGGTCTGAACATTGAAACCCGGGACGCCCAGCATGACCCGCAGCACCGCTCTGCGCTGGAAGCTGGCGGTGGCCAGATCAAGGTGCCTTGCCTGAAGATTCGTCAGGATGACGGCAGTGAGCAATGGCTGTACGAGTCTGATGACATCAAGGCCTGGCTGCAGGAACGATTCGAGCCGTGTGCAGTAAGCCGGGCATGATTGCCCAGAGTAGCCCTGATGTACCTGTTGACGGCAAATCTTTTGCCCGAGAGGGTTAATCCTGCAACACACAATGCTCAAGGAGGAGTAACGTGCTTATCAAATATTTCCAGGGTCACAAAAAGGCACTCACTCTGTGCGGGGGTGTCCTGGTGATCGCCCTGACGCTGTACCCGATGATCTATCGCACCTGGGCTTTTGGTTCGGATGCCTGGGGCCTGTCCGTCATAGCGGTTCTTGATCCCGAAGAAGTGCCGTGGAGCCCCTCGGATTTCAACAGTCTGGCGATCCGTCCTGCAGTGGCTTATTGGCTTCTGACCCATTTCGACTGGCCCTATGAACGCTGCGGTAGGGCAATGACTGCGATGGATGGCTGTTCGCAACCTTTGATCAATTTCGTGGGCACGACGTTGGATGCGCACGAATCTGATTCGGTCATGACGCGCCGAGGCTACGGGTTACTCCGACATTTTGCGGCAAGGGGCGAGCCGATTAACGGCTATTACAAAGGGTTTACACCGGTACATGAAGCCGTTCTCTATGCCAATGTGGACTACCTTCGCGCTTTGCTGGAGCTGGGTGCGGACCCGAACCTGCCGATTGATATGCCGGAAAAGGACTACCACGGCTTTGACGCGTTTGAATTCGCGACGTTTTTGGAGTCCCGTAATCAAGAAATTTATCTGGATATCCAGGCAGAGCTTGAAGCGTTATATGAGCTTGGCGAGAGTGGAGAGCGGGAGATGCCTGTAGTAACCCCTTAATACCCGCCCGGCCATCGCCGCTGCTACTGTTTCCTGACCTGGAAACACAAGCACAAGGAGACAGCCATGAGCGGGAAGAAGATTCTGATGATTACCGGTGATTTCACCGAAGACTACGAAACCATGGTGCCGTTCCAGGCACTGCAGGCCGTTGGCCATACGGTTCACGCCGTTTGCCCGGACAAAAAGGCGGGTGACACGGTCGCCACCGCCATTCATGATTTTGAGGGCGACCAGACCTACACTGAAAAGCCCGGCCACCGGTTTGCCCTGAATGCAGACTTTGACGGACTGGACCCCGCGAATTACGACGCCTTGGTGGTACCCGGCGGCCGCGCTCCCGAGTACCTGCGGCTCAACAAGGATGTGCAGAATCTGGTTCGCCATTTCTTCGAAACCAACAAGCCGGTGGCCGCGATCTGCCACGGCGCTCAGTTATTGGCCGCAGCGGGGGTTCTGGAGGGCCGTAAGTGCTCTGCCTATCCGGCCTGCCAGCCGGAAGTGGAGCTGGCCGGTGGTACCTTTGCTGCTATCGAGGTTGATCAGGCGGTCACCGATGCTAATCTGGTAACAGCACCTGCGTGGCCTGCCCATCCGGCCTGGCTTGCACAGTTCTTCAAATTGCTGGATCAGTAACTCTGCAGGCGCCAGGCCGCTGGCTCCTTGGCACACTCAAGTGCCATCAATCAATCTCGGGGAGGCCGTCATGTGCAAGCTCTTTATCAACGCCGATTCGGAGCTTTGGGTCAGCCGGACCCACTCCTTGCGTATTGACGGCATGGTCACCAGTGTGCGGATGGAAAACGCCTTTTGGCAGGTACTGTCGGAGCTGGCTGAGCGGGATGGTATGAATCTGCCGCAGATGATCACCCGGCTTTATCACGAGTCCATTGATGCCGGCCATGATCTTGGCAATTTCACATCCTTCCTTCGGGTCTGCGCGTTGCGCTATCTTGAGCTACAACTGAGTGGCGACGTGCCGAGGGATACCCGGGTGCCAATCGCTTCGCTGGATGCAGACCGTATTCTTGCTGGTAAACGCGGTAAATCGGCAACACCGAAAGTCGTGAGCAAGGCAAGCCACTGACTGTGTGACCGTTGGCGAGGCGATCCCGATTGCCTTATTCGCGGATAAAGCCGTCGATCATCAGGTATCGGTCTTGTCCTGTGCGATTACCCTCGAGTAAACACCAACATTTCGTTGTTAGCCGGCATTGCATAGTCTTCTCGCAGCACCAGGCCAACCTCCGTGGCCAGCGCAGACACGTCTTCGATATCGCGAATGCCCATGTGGGGCGCGTTGGATTTCAGCGACTGGTCGAACGCCTGGTTGCTTTCGCTGGTGAATTTGCCCTCGTGCTTGAACGGTCCGTACAGGCAAAACGCGCCGTCTTCTGGCAGGCCTGCTCCGATGCCCCGGAACATCTGTTCCACTTCTGTCCACGACATGATGTGGGCCGTGTTAGCCGAGAACGCCCACCTGAATGCCTGCGAGGGCCACGGGGTGGTGCTCACGTCCAACTCACGCATGGGGAGTATGTTGGGCAATGCCGCCTGTTCCAGCCGGGCAATCGCCAGGTGCGCGGCCCTGGGGTGGTCCGTTGGTTGCCACTGCAGGTGGGGCATGGCCGCTGCGAAATGCACGGCGTGCTGACCGGTGCCGGTTCCTATCTCCAGCACGGTGCCCGGTGCATTGAAGATCTCGCGCAGTCTTTCCAGTATGGGGCTTTTATTGTTTTCGCAGGCTTGGGAAAAGGGCAGGTGGGTGGTCATCAGTGCGTCTCCTTTTCCGGAACGGTATCATAAAACCGTGTTCGGCCAATGAGGCCGGTATAATTGAACCACTACAGAAAGCACAAGCGTTGGGGCTTTGCCGATCGATCTATTAGTAAAAGGAAATACGGATGATTCTAGGATGGGTGGTAGCCGGTACCGTTGGTCAGGTTCTACTGGCGTACATGATGTTTATGTTGGTGGTTTTTGGATTCAGTGCGATAGGTAACTCCCACCGACCCACGCCGTTTGACTTTTCGGTGTTGGACTCCGCCATGTATTCCGTGCCGGCAAGCTGCATTGTCAGTGCTGTCGTTGTGATTGTGCTATATCGAATGGGGGCGGGTAAGTTAGCGTACCTTTGGTACACGGCACCGTTGTTCTTGTTTTCGGGGTACTTGGTATACATCAAGCTGTTTATTGAGCGAGAAGCTTAACGGCAGTTGGTAGCCAGCGCATAGGTTATATAGCGGCCGTTTTTGTTGATCATTTCGCGTTCGTGCTGGCTTGCAATATCATGCTTGAACGGCTCTAGCCCGAGGTGTTTGCGGGTTGCGCGCCTGGCATTGCTGTCGAATTCTTTTTTCATCAGTTCAAGGTTGCTGCACGATTCATTCAGGTAGCGCTTCTCAGGCACATACACTTCAAAACCGTCACTGGAAACAAAGTTTTGAGACGCGCATCCATAAGACAGCAGCGCCATCAGAAGAACAATGCTGAATTTAGAAAGTGAACACATTTTCGCAGATGAAACCTTTATCAACATCGGTTATGGCAACTCCGGGCGGCATAAACATTTGTGTGGTGAACAGCACGTTTGAGCCTTGCTGCTCAAAGATGACCTTATTGACAATAAACCGATCCATATCCACATTGATGGACAGGTTTCCTGTGATGTCGCTCTTGCTCAGGCTTGTTGGGCTGGCAATGTGAAACTCGACATAGTCGGAGAAAACGACCGTGTCGTACACGTAGTAGTATTCCGTTGTTTTAGCCGTATTTGCATATGACTGATAGAGATCGTTCATGTCGACGTTCTCAAACACCACCTGATACTGAACTATGTTTCCGCCATCACCCGAGAATGCACCGGCATGGTTGCCGATGACCAGCTTGTCTGTGCAACCGGGCAGCCCGAGTGGATCGAGTGTGACGTCCAGAGCAACTTTACTGTCACTGGTTTTGCTGTTTTCGAGTTCGATCCAGAAGCGGCTGGAACGATAGCCATTTTTCTCGACCAGTATGTCGTAATCACCCGGGGGCAGTTTTATCCCATCCCTATACTTGGGGCCGATATTCATAATCTTGATATCAGGGTTGTCGACATTGGTGTTTACGCTCAACTCGTGGGTCTCCGGGGTGGTATTTGCCAAAGCCCTGGTTGCCCCCGCAGAGGCTACAGCTGAAACGCCCTCTCGCAAGCTGGAACGCACGGCATCTTTTAATTTGGTCTCCGGAAACTTGATTTTCGTCGGCTCGATGAGCTCATGCACCTGTTGGAACACGGCTCTTGCTGCTTTGGGGAACGGAATCGCCTCGAAAATTTGCCGACCGGCACTGATCAATGAGGCGGAGTAACTGTAAACCCCAATCGAGAGAAGGGCGCATAGAATCAGAAATCTAACCATTGTTTAAAAACCAATCGTAGGCATCGTTGAAAATAAACAGGGAGATGCTATCTGCCGTCGGATAGCCCGCGATTAGGCCTTCCATCCGCAGGCGGCCGTACAGTAGGGCGCTGAATAGACCGACGAGTCCTCCCAGCATGACGGTGCAAGCGCCGACGTAAAAGGTCTTGGACAGCGGGTCTGCTACCGGTTGCCGACCTTGCGCTATGCGCTTCTCGATATAAGTCTCCGCAATGATCACGAACGCGACGATAGATAACAGGTACTCGATTGATGACAGATCGATACCAGGCAGTAATCCGATCAACAATGACAAAATCACACCCAATACCAACGACGCCGGAAAGGCGAGTGCCTGGGAATAGGAGAAAGCTGTTTCTTCGCGATGCCAGAAGGTTAGTGAGCTCACGCCCCAGACCAACGGCAGCGCTAGCAACATTAGGGCGTCAATGATGATTTCTGAGGCTAGATCGAATCGAACTTTACGTGAAAATGCCAGCACGACGATCAGGGTGACAATCCAGGCAAGAATACTTTCGGTGATCTTCAGGGCTACTTTCATGGCTATTTTGTAGTCAGGAACGCGGTATGCGCGCGAAAAAGATCGCGGCAGTTGTCATAGTTTTCGGGAGATTATCAGTAATTTCCTGTGCTTGCAGGGCGTTTTCTCGAACCCGGTGAGGTTTTTGCAGGGTTTTGCAATTGTGTTGCAGGGTTTTGCGTTTCTGCAGGCAGGGTCGCTGCTGAGTATAATGGTGCACTTTGTTCCGCTGCAGAGAATTCTGTTCCCACTGAATGGTTAAGCCCCTCCAAATGAACGCTCCTTTCAAGCTGCGGCCATACCAGCAAGAAGCTGTCGATGCCACCTTGAGGCATTTCCGAAAATCCGATGAATCGGCGGTTATTGTGCTGCCGACCGGTGCAGGCAAAAGCCTGGTCATCGCCGAATTGGCACGCCTTGCCAGACGCAAAATCCTGGTACTGACTCATGTGAAGGAGTTGGTTGAGCAGAATCACACCAAGTACCAGAGTTATGGGTTATCGGGCGGCATTTTTTCAGCAGGGCTGAAGCGTAAAGAAAACCAGCATCAGGTGACCTTTGCCAGTGTGCAGTCGGTCGCGGCGAACCTGGATCAATTCCGGGATGAGTACTCGCTGGTCATCATTGATGAGTGCCACCGGGTCAGCGGTGAAGAAACCAGCCAGTATCAACAAATCATTGACCTGCTAAAACAGCAGAACGACTCCCTCAAAGTGCTCGGGCTGACCGCCACGCCTTACCGCCTGGCTATGGGCTGGATCTATCGCTACCACTACCGGGGTTTTGTGCGGGGCACCGGTGAAGACCAGGATAAGCCATTCCAACACTGTATCTATGAACTGCCGTTGAGCTACATGATTAACCGGGGCTATCTCACTCGGCCGGAGTTGGTGAACGCGGCGGTGGCTCAATACGATTTCTCCGCGTTGGCTCAGGACCGCTTTGGCGAATACGCCGAGAAAGACGTCAATCAGCTGCTGAGCAAACACCAGCGGGTGACCCGCGCCATTATTGAGCAGGTGATGGAGCTGGCCACTGAGCGGAAAGGAGTGATGATTTTTGCGGCCACGGTGGATCATGCGAGGGAGATCACTGGCTATCTGCCGGAGCACGAAACCGCTCTGGTGACTGGCGCCACCAATATGAAAGATCGGGACCTGCTGATTCAGCGCTTCAAACAGCGGCAACTTAAGTATCTGGTGAATGTGTCGGTGCTCACCACCGGCTTTGATGCGCCCCATGTGGACTTTATCGCCATTCTTCGGCCTACGCAGTCGGTGAGTCTGTACCAGCAGATAGTGGGCCGCGGCCTGCGGTTGGACGAGGGCAAATACGATTGCCTGGTGATTGATTACGCGGGTAACCATGTGAATCTGCATCACCCGGAGGTGGGGGAGCCGAAACCGAACCCGGACAGTGAACCGGTGCAGGTGTTCTGCCCGGGCTGTGGGTTTGCCAACATCTTCTGGGGCAAAACCGATAGCGACGGCCGGGTGATCGAACACTACGGACGCCGTTGCCAGGGGCTGCTGGAGCCTGCGGATGGGGATAGCGCGCGTGCCCAACAATGTGACTACCGTTTCCGCTTCAAAGAGTGCCCGCACTGTGGTGGTGAGAATGACATTGCGGCCCGTAACTGCGGGCACTGTCATCTAGCGATTATTGATCCGGATGATCAGCTTCGGGATGCCCTGAAACTGAAGGATGCCATGGTGATTCGTTGTGCCGGGATCTCGATGAGTGCGGAAGCCTCTAAGCTGAGGATTACCTATCACGGTGAGGACGGCGAAGAGCTGAAGGAGTCTTTTGATTTCACCAAGCCTGCTCAGCGTTCCGTGTTCAACAAGCTGTTTGGCCGCAGGTTCGCTAATGGCCAGTCCCCAAGAACGTTCGGCAAGGCAGATGAGGTGCTTGAGATGCAAGCCCTGTTGCCGGCGCCGGATTTTGTGATCGCGCGGAAGCAGAAGCATTATTGGCGTGTGCAGGAGCGGGTGTTTGATTATCGGGGGCCGTATCGCAAGGCGAATGAGGTGAGAGGCCTTTAAAAAGTGAGCGGGCCGCCTTATGCGATCAGCCCGATAGATACCGGAGCCTGTCCGCCGGCTATAATGGCGTACTTTTAATCGTGGCGGAGAACCCTATGCCCATAGAAAAAAATCAAGTGGTCCTGTTTCATTACAACGTCAGTGATGAACAGGGCAACGTTGTTGAAACCTCCCGGGGCGGCCAGCCGAACGCGTACCTGCATGGCCATGGCGGCATTATCCGGGGCCTGGAAGAGGCTCTGGAAGGCCGCGAGGCTGGCGATACCTTCAGTGTTACCGTATCTCCGGATAAAGCCTACGGGCCTCGCAAGCCGGACGCCGTTCAGCGGGTGCCCATAAAGCACTTGATGGGTGCCAAGCGCTGGAAGCCGGGCATGGTTGCCCAGGTGCAAACCGAGCATGGCCGGCGCCATGTGGTTGTCGCCAAGGTTGGCCACAAGTTTGCCGATGTCGATACCAATCATCCGATGGCCGGCAAAACCCTGACCTTTGATATCGAAATCCTCGAAGTCCGCGCTGCCGATGCGGAAGAGTTAGCGCACGGCCACGCCCATGGGCCGGGTGGTCACCACTAAGGCGCCCCCATACTCCATGTTCCGGCGTGTGCTGGCACGGGCCAGTGAAGATCGGCTTTTGCTTGTCCTCCTGGCTGCTCTGGTCCCCTTGCTGTGGTTTACGCCAGAGTCTGATTGGGCCCTGCATCAACTTGTCGACTGGAAAACTGTGGGTGCGCTGGCTGGGCTGATGATGCTCAGCCGCGGGCTGGAGGAGAGTGGCTATCTCGCGTACACGGGGCAGTGGCTCCTGCAGCGGGTCCGGGGAGTGCGGTTGCTGGCGATTGTTCTGGTGCTTTTCTCGGCGTGCCTCGCTGCGGTTATCACTAACGATGTGGCGTTATTCATTGTGGTGCCGCTTACCCTGAGTCTTCGTCGGATCGCCGATATTCCGGTGGGGCGGCTGGTGATATTCGAGGCGCTTGCCGTTAATGCAGGATCGGCACTCAGCCCTGTAGGCAATCCTCAGAATCTTTTTTTATGGCAGGCATCCGGAGCCGGGTTCCTGGAGTTCATGCTGATGATGGCGCCTTTGGCATTGGCGCTCACGGTGCTGCTGATCATCGTTGTTCCACTGGCTTTTTCTGGCGGGGTGATTTCAGTGTGTGGTGTGGCTGTTGATGTGCCGCGGGAGCGCGGGTTGTTCTGGGTTTCCCTGCTTTTGTATTCACCGTTTCTACTGTTGGCAGATGAGGGTTATGCCGCCTTCGCCGCAGTTGGCCTCATAGTGTTTTTTCTGGTTTACCGTAGGCGCTTGCTGGCGGGCGTGGACTGGTTGTTGCTGCTGGTTTTTGCCCTGATGTTTATCGATGTGAGCTTGTTGGCCAGGCTTCCAGTTGTTCGCGATGCGGCCGATGGTTTGCTGCAGATGCCCGGGCAGACGTTGACCGCCGCTGTGCTCGGTTCCCAGGTTATGTCCAATGTGCCTGCCGCTATTTTCCTGACGTCTTTTTCTGAGGAGTGGCGTGACCTGGCCTGGGGCGTAACGGTAGGTGGGTTCGGCCTGGCAATCGGCTCGCTGGCCAACCTGATCGCCCTTCGCTTAGCCCGACAGCCGGGCCTGTGGAGGGAGTTTCACTACTGGTCGGTCCCGGCCCTGCTGGGTGGTTGGCTCATTGCGATTGCCCTTGGTGCTCTTTAGGCGGCTCAGCAAGAGAGCTCGTTCAGGTAGAGAAAATCATTCCCTTCTTATACTTCCGTCTAGTGTCCCGCTGTGGCTCTTTCTATTTGGGTATGATTCAACCCGGTTGCGGCTTTTTCGCCGTTATAGCAAGTAGATTTATGAAGGAGCCTGTGATCATGAACGACGTTTCCATCGCCTTGCAGGACATGGCGGCCCCAGACGGGGTTTGCTACGGTTGCGGAAGTGCGCACCCTGAGGGCCTGCAGATAAAGAGTTATTGGCATGAGGACGGTGTTCACGTGGTGTGTACTCACACCCCTGACCCGAAATTCCATGGTTGGCCGGAGTTGGTTTACGGCGGTTTGCTGGCCATGTTGGTGGATTGCCACTCTAACTGGACTGCCATGGCCTATCACTACCGTGCCGAAGGCCGTGAGCCTGGCACTCTGCCGCGCATTGATTGCGTCACCGGCAAGCTGGGCCTGACTTACCTTAAGCCTACTCCCATGGGCGTGGAATTGACGCTCAAGGCCCGAGTGGAGGGTGAGGTGGGGCGCAAGAGCCGGGTGATTTGCGAGGTGTGGGCTGGTGACGTTCTTACGGTAACCGCTGACTCGATCTTTGTTCGGGTAGACACTGAGCAATTGAAATCGCAGGCTCACGGGCGGGCCTGATGAACTGGAGGTATGAATCCGGATTGGGGCGAAGGCTGGATGCTGCCCTCTTCCTGGTGGGTTGAAGTTTTCTTGCGCTCAATAAAAAGGCAGCCTGAAGAGGCCGCCTTTTTTAATCACGTATTGGCTGTGATTTACAGACCAATAACGTTCTCTGCCTGAGGACCTTTTTGGCCTTCGGTTACGCTGAATTCAACTTCCTGGCCTTCGGCCAGAGTTTTGAAACCGCCACCTTGAATCGCACTGTAGTGTACAAATACGTCCGGGCCGCTTTCACGAGTAATAAAACCAAAACCTTTTGCTTCATTGAAGAACTTAACGTTGCCAGTAATTGTCGACATAAATAGATATCCTGAAATTAATCATTAAAGTGCCGTCAAAAGATCGTTGTGATCTTTGATCAGCGATATGCGGGAAACAAAAAAACGTGCAGGATCAAAAACAGGACGAGAAGTATGTCAACTCAAAAGGTCTTATTCGTGAAATGCTTTGCTAAATCTTTCCAACAACTGAGACAGTACGCTAATTAATGGGCTGTGCATAGCGAAGTTGTAGTTTATTTTATGAATGGTTTGCAAGGTGGAGTGCAGGATGCGCCCAATGAGTAACGCGTACACCAAACAATTTTTCCCCATTTCAGCTATGATGGATGGCTCAGGTTGGCGACCAAGCCAACCGTTGACCTGGAGAACACTATGAGTAAGAAACCCGCAAAAGCGACATTAACGACTGCGATGATTGAAGAGCAAACGGCTGCTTTTTTGAAATCTGGCGGCGTTGTTGAGCAGGTTGTTAAAGGTAAGAGTGGGCAATACGCTTCTACAGGTTCGAAACAGATTAACCTTAAAACCAGCTAAAACCGCTGGCGCCGGCGGTCAGTTTGGCATTCTTGAAGTTGGAGTGTGTGTATGGAGCCAAAGGAGATGGTGGCCCAATTCATTGCCGATATTCGTGCGCAGCGGTTGGATGAGGCGAAAGACTGGCTGGCGGCGGAAGGCTTTGAATATGTGGGGCCGAACATGCGGTTCCTCAGTCGGGACGATATGCTGACTTATCAGTTTGGTATGTTTGCTATCCAGAAGGATCTGGTTCTCCGCCACCTGAGTGCTGACGGTGAACATGTGTTTGCGATTCTTGATTACCGCACCCACTTCGAACCCATCGGAGACGTGCGCCTTGCCGTGTGGTTTCGGGTTCGGGACGGTAAAATCCGGAGCGTCGAAACTTTTTACAATGCCGCAGTGGTTGAAAACATGTTGGGAGGTACTCTGCCGTCAGCGGGGTGAAGACCAAAGCACCACTCTCTGGATATCCTCCGCGCGCGTGCAGGCGGAAGCTTCGCTGGTTCTAACGACGCTTCCTGTCTGGCTTTCTTGCTTCACGTCGTCAATATCGATGATGCTGTGTCCGCCCACAACCCTTCTGTCAAAGCTCCCGTGGTCAATGGTGAAAGGTGACTCCGTTTAGAGTCTCCAGATTGATAGGGTCGGCAATTGAAATGGTTTCGTTACTGCAAATGAGTCGCATCTACGATGCGCTCAAAGTGTCAGGCTATTTTGCAGAATCAATTTTGCTTTCCGGCAAGCTTTTAGTTTCATTAAAGTTATTTTTTGGTATGCGCGTTGCTTGATCATATTTTGTCTTGTGCCTTACTTGGCGCCCACTTATAGGAAAGCAACCGATGAAACTTAAAATTGCGATTGCCAGTGCTCTGTTTGCGGCTTCAGTTCAGGCTCATGCGGTGTTGATCATCGACAACTCAACGACCGGGCGGTACAACTCAGGGCTCGGTGATCTTGCTGCTATGGATGGCCCGGGCGGCTTTCTTTTGGGGGCGGGTAGCAGTGAGGGTGACCCAACGACTGTGTTGGCGGCAGACCCCGGCTTTACCTTTACTCCGGAGTTTGGTGCGGATTGGTTGAATGGCGACTACACCGGCGGTACCTGGAGTGCTGCGGGCGCAGCTATTCCTGGCTCTTGGACGGTCAATACTGAAACCGCCATCGTTTACGACTTCTTTCTTGGTAGCCTCTCTGACCTGACCATAGACGTGGGCGTGGATAACGGCATCGTTTTGTGGCTCGACGGCACATTCCTGTTTGGCGCAACGGCTTCTGGCGGCGCCAACCTAAATGAGTACGACATTAACCTCTCGGGCATCGCCGCTGGCAATCACGCGCTGCAAATTCTCCGCGCTGACCATGGCGGAAGCACCGGCTATGCTATTGAAGTGAATGCAGAAGCTGTTCAGGTACCGGAACCGGCTACCTTGGGGCTGATTGGTCTAGGGCTGTTCGGTATGGCTTTGTCGCGCCGCAGGAAGTCCGCGACCTGAGAATGAGACAGGTGAAGGGTGCTTTGCCCGTACTGGCGAAGCACCCCGAAGCTGTTGATGAGTCCGTGCTGGCTTTTGATCAGAATAGTCGCCTTTATCGGCTCATGACTTAAATCTGTCATGACTCACGCAAAATCGTACTCACCACCTTTTTCAAGAGCCGTCTGATAAGCCGGTCTGGCGTGCACCCGATCAACCCAGGCGGTGATGTGGGGCCGGCTGCTACCAACAGTTCCCCGGGCTACGGCCGCCTCGAGCGGGAAGCTCATCTGAATATCGGCCGCGCTCAGCTTATCCCCCAAAAACCAGGTATTTTTCGCTAGGTGGGCTTCCACAAAATCCAGGTGTGTTTTGATCATCGGGCCGATGAAAATCTGGTTGGTTTTGTCGGCAATGCCTTTGGCCACGGGCTTGATGAAGAACGGCATCGGGCTGGTTTTTACTTTCTCAAATACCAGGCGCATGACCAGCGGCGGCATCAAAGAGCCTTCGGCGTAGTGCATCCAGTAGGTGTAATCCAGCCAGGCCTGGCCGCTTCCTTCGGGCCGCATGGTGTCTTTGCCGTAGGTGTGGGCGAGGTATTCGATGATGGCGCCCGATTCTGCCACCACCAGATCACCGTCGGTGATCACCGGTGATTTGCCCAGTGGGTGAACTTTTTTGAGGCTGGCAGGGGCCAGCATGGTTTCGGGGTCACGCTCATAGTGCTGGATTTCGTAGGGCACACCCAACTCTTCCAGCATCCACAGGATACGTTGTGAGCGTGAATTGTTTAGGTGGTGAAGTGTAATCATGCAGAAACTCCGTTCGCATTGGAAAATGGGCACGTCAGTAAAGTAGTCTTAAAACGGCTTTTTGGTTCACCAATAATGTGCTCTGCCGCTTTAACTGTGATTTTTTGCCGCAAAGATATGGCGTTTCAGATCCTTGATAATCTCAGGCACTTTAAACGGTAACAGGGTTCTGGCTGCTTTTATCAGGTTGATAACAACATTCATCCGCTTGTACCAGAGTACTCGGCGTATCGTTTTTTTCATGGGTTGGTAGCCCTCCTGGTAGAGTTCGTCCACCCGGTCGGCATTGTTGGTGAGGCTGTATCCACTCAGATCCAACGGCACTGCTATATCGGCGTTTTTCAGCTGTTTTCGGGTGTTGAAGTCGATACCAATATTGATGGCGTTGGTGATCACATCAAAAGTGTTGTCCGGTTTTGGGTACCGGCTGACATGGCTAAGGTCAACGGCCACGGTAATGCCAGCACCCATTTTAGCCAATGGGGATATGGGGACATTTTCGACCAACCCACCGTCGACCAAGGTCCGGCCATTGATCTCTACGGGCACAAACAAGCCAGGCACCGCCATGGATGCACAGACGACATCTGCCAGGTTTCCCTCCCGGAAGATCAGTTGCTCGCCGGTTTCGATATCCGTTGCGCAAATGGCCAGGGGAATGTTGGCATCTTCGATCCGGACATCCCCCAGGTCCCGGTGGATCATGTCGCGAATGGCGTTGGTGCTGAACAGCCCGCCACGTTCGAGAGTGAAGTTAAGGATTTTGGACAGGTTTAACGTGGAGCAGATGGACAGTATCGACTCTGCGGGGCGACCGAAGGCGTGATAGCTTGCGACCAGTGCTCCGACGCTGGTTCCTGAAATGCAATGAATGGGAATGTTCTCTTCTTCAAAGGCTTTAAGAACGCCGATGTGAGCAATACCCTTGGCGGCACCGCCACCCAGAGCCAGGCCGATGCGGGTATTAAAGGGATTGAGTTTCATGCATGAGAGCCTGATGATATTACAGATTAAAAACTTCAAATTAATGTTAACGGAGGTGGAGTATGGCGGATCTATCACTCAAGGAACAACTGAGCAACGCAGTTAAAGATGCGATGCGGAACAAGGATAAGGTTCGCTTGGTCACCTTGCGGATGGCGCAAGCCGCCGTCAAACAGATTGAAATTGATGAGCGCCGCGAACTGACGGATGACGATGTTCTGAAGGTGTTGGACAAGATGCTCAAACAACGCCGTGATGCAGCCAGTCAATACGACGATGCCGGTCGCCAGGAGTTGGGCGACAAGGAGCGGGCAGAAATGCTGATCATTGAAGAGTTTATGCCTGCTGCGTTGTCTGATGATGAACTGGACGGCCTGATTGGTGCGGCTGTCAGCGCAACCGGCGCCCAGGGTATGCAGGACATGGGTAGTGTGATGAATGAGCTGCGTCCGCAGGTAACCGGCAGGGTTGATATGGGGCACCTGAGCAAGAAAGTGCGGGTGGCGCTGGCAGGCTGATGCGAGCACCGGTCTTCGATGCCTTGAATTGAGTGCTCAGCGCACTCAGCTCCAGGAGTTAGTGACACAAATCCGCCAATATGGAGATCCGCCATGCACGTATTTATCGCAGGAGCCAATGGACAAATTGGGCAGCACTTGTTGCAGGAAATGGCAGACAGCGGTCATGAGGCGCGGGCTTTGATTCGGCACCCGGACCAGGGGCCCGACTTGCAAAAGCTGGGCGCCACAGAAACGGTACTGGGTGATCTGGAGCACGATTGCAGCGAGGCCATGAGAGGCTGCGACGCGGTTATTTTTACTGCAGGCTCCGGGCCCCATACCGGGCCGGATAAAACCATTGATGTGGATCAGAACGGTGCCATCCAGCTGGTGGATACTGCCAAGGCCATGGGTATTAAACGCTTTATTATGGTGAGCACTATGCGAGCGGAAGAGCCCGAGAAAGGGCCCGAAAAACTCCGCCATTACCTTCAGGCCAAACGGAACGCGGATGAACATCTGAAGAGCAGCGGTCTGAACTACACCATCGTGCGCCCGGGGCGGCTGACCAATGATGATGGCAGTGGCAAAGTGGAAGTGAGCACCCGGCTGGAGACGTTTGGTGAAATTCCACGTCAGGATGTTGCCCGTGTGTTGCTGGCGGTTCTGGACTCCGACAATACCGATAACCGGGTGTTTGATGTGGTGGCGGGGGGTACGCCGGTACAAGATGCGCTGGCAAGTTTGTAACCATGTCAGCTGGCAAATGAAAGCAACCGGGAGATATTGATGGGCACCTTACTGACCATTCTGGCGCTTCTGTTTCTTGCTCTCATCGTTATTATTCCGTTGGTGGAGAAGTATGCTCCAAAAGGCGAAGCCCGGGACTTCGGAAAGATCACGCGGTGGTTTATACCCTTGATGGCGCTGGCTCTAGTGCTGCAGCTGCTTCGGCATTACTTTATGTGATGTTGTTTGGTGCCGGCCTCAGAATTAAAGGGTAACGCCTATATCTCCGGCCCCGTAAGCATGCTAAAACGTCGTCGCCCAGCCGTCGCCAGTGTTTCCTGGAGTAACCGGGTATTCTTCCATTCATCAGGATCTCAGCATGTCAGACAAATTTTTCTACAAGGGTCGGCAGGACGCTCGCCAGCACCACACCGCCCACGGCGGCTTCAAGACCAAGGCCAGCCAGAAAAGTGGAAGTAAGAAGTACCCATTAACGCTGGTGGTGACCAGTGAGGCGCGCAAACAAGAGATTGAAGCCCAGGTGGCTGAGGCAGGTCTCTACGCGACTATTACAGTGGATACCCGTGAAGGCGCAGTTGAATCCATTGCCGAGCTGACCGTCATTCTGAACAAGGTTTCGACCATTACCACAACCAAAGCACCTTCCCGGAACGACCCCTGCAGTTGCGGTAGTGGCCTTAAGTTCAAGAAGTGCTGCGGCTGATGGTTTTTCGGTTAATGAGAGAATTCTAATGACTATTTGTGGTGTTGAATTGACGGGCAGTGATGCCGTGGTGTGTTTGCTGAGCCTGGACCGTGGGCAGTTCAGCCTGCCGGAGTGCAAGGTACGCAAGCTCTCTTTGAGCAAGAACCACACACGGGAGGATCTGAAACAGTTTCAGGCGGCGTTCGCGGCGTTGATGGTGGAGCATGAGGTGTCCAGTGTCGCGATCAAAGAGCGGATGCCGAAGGGTAAATTTGCCGGTGGCGCCATCAGCTTCAAGCTGGAAGCGACTATTCAGCTGATTGCCGATCCTGAGCTGGACGTAAGGCTGCTGACACCTGCGCTGATCAAATCCACCTTGGCCGCCAAACCGCTGCCCATTCCGTTCTCTGAGACCGGCCTGAAGGTATTTCAGGAAACTGCTTTTATCGCCGCGTATGTTGGTTTGATGGCGAAATAACCCGCAACCCTTTTGTTGAGTGGCACTTGGAGACGGCATGGCACAACCACCCACCGAAGCCCGGCAAAGGGCAATCCTGAAACGGCTCGAGACCTTCAGCCGTTTCACGGATAGCAGTATTGGTATTCCTTTCACACGCTTCAAGTTCGGGGTGGAAGCAATCATCGGTCTGGTTCCGGTGGTGGGCGACCTGGCGGGCCTGGTGCTGTCCGGTTACGTGCTGGTCGAGGCGCAGCGCGCTGGAGCCAGCAAGGCCGTCAAATTGAACATGCTGCGTAACATGGGAGTCGATTTTATTGGCGGGATGCTGCCGGTGGTGGGTGATGCGTTTGACGCCATTTTCAAAGCCAATACCCGTAATACGCGTTTGTTGAAGAACTACCTCGAAAAACAGCTGGAGATAGAGCCGCCTCCACCGCCATTTCCCTGGGTGACGCTGATTTGGTTGTCCATTCTTTTTGCCGTTGTGACCGGCGGACTCACACTTTTTCTGTAAGGCCTTTTTTGCGGGGCTATTTTTTTCGTCTTCGTCTATCCTGAAAGCGCTGAACTCCTACAATAACAAGACCCTGAAGGGACACAGTCATGGCTCAATACGACGTCATCATCGAAGGCGGCCGCTATTTCGACGGCACCGGAGCTCCTTCTGCTATTCGTAACCTCGCAATCAAAAATGGCCGTATCGCCAAGGTCACCGCTGCCCCCATTGCTCATACTGATGCCAAACGTGTGATCGATGCTACGGGGAAGTGGGTCACCCCGGGGTTTCTGGATACCCATACTCATTACGATGCTGAGTTGCTGGTGAGCCCGAGCCTGTCGGAGTCTGTGCGCCATGGAGTGACCACGGTGCTCGTGGGCAGTTGCTCTCTGAGCATGATTTGCAGTGATTACGAAGATGCCTCCGACATTTTTACCCGGGTGGAAACTGTTCCCCGGGAGCGTGTGCTCCCCATCCTGAAAGCCCACAAAACCTGGTCCACTCCGAAACAGTGGGTGGAGCATATAAAACAGATGCCCCTCGGCCCGAACGTGGTCAGCTTTCTGGGGCACAGTGATTTACGGGTTGGCGTGATGGGGTTGAGCCGGGCCACCGATCTTGAAATCCGGCCAACCGAAGCGGAAATGCAGGCCATGGAGACGCATCTCAAGGAAGCCCTCGATCAGGGCTTTCTGGGGCTGTCGACCATGTGTCTGAAGTGGGACAAAATCGACGGCGACCGGGAGTGGTCCAAGAGCCTGCCCAGCACCTACGCTCAGTGGGCGGAAATCGCCCGTCTGAACAAGCTGGTGCGCCAGTATAATCGGGTGCATCAGGGCGCGCCGAATGCCGCCACACCGTTGCAGATTCTTCAGTATGTGCGTGAATGCCTGGGCTGGCTGCGTCGACCGTTGAAAACCACCCTGATCAGCCAGATGGATCTCAAAGGCAGCGCCTACCTGACGAACCTCACCAAGCTGACGTCACTGTTTACCAACGCCCTGCGTGGTGATTTTCGGTGGCAGGTATTACCCACGCCGTTCACCGTTTATGCCGATGGCATTGATGTGGTCTTTTTCGAAGAGTTTGGGGCTGGTGAAATGGCTCTGGACCTGAAAGACGCTGTCGAGCGCAATGAGTTGCTGAAAGATGAGGCTTACCGCCGAAAGTTCCGAAAATTCTACGGCGAGAAGCTTAGCCCCCGGGTGTGGCAGCGGGATTTCGGCGACGCCACGATCATTGATTGTCCGGACTCATCTTTGATCGGCAAAAATTTTGAAGAGGTCGCCAGGGCTCGCAACATTCATGTGGTGGATCTGTTCCTGGATCTGGTGGTGGAGTTTGGCAAGAAAATTCGTTGGTATACCACCGTGGGTAACCATCGTAAGCAGGTGCTCAAACGCATCGTTAAAGATCCTCGCTCTCTGATCACTTTCAGCGACGCCGGTGCCCATATCCGCAATATGGCGTTCTACAACCTGCCACTGCGAATGCTGAAGCTGGTGCACGAGTCCATCGAGGAAGGCGATCCGATAATGACCATGGAGCAGGCCGTACATCGGCTTACCGGTGACCAGGCCGACTGGTTCGGCATAGACGCCGGCAAGATCCGCGAAGGTGATCGGGCTGATGTGGTAGTGCTGGACCCGGCAGGCTTTGGCCAGAACCTGGAAGCGGTGTACTGGGGCGAGATGGAAAATTTTGACTTGCAACGCCTGGTCAACCGCAACCCGGGCATTGTGAAGACGGTGCTGATTAACGGAAAGCTGGCAGTGGATGAGGAGGAGTTTTCGCCGGAGTTTGGTCGCGCTATGGGTTTTGGTGCATTTATTCCCGCCCAATAGATCTGAAACCGGGGGGCGAGGGGTTCTGCTTTCCATTTCGTAACGGCTGGCCCTGGTCTCATCCGCTAACATCTGCGATTTACTCGGCTTTGTTCGGTTCATCCGTGGTTCAATAGGTTCAATTAATGGCGAAAACGTCTTTGGTCCGCACATCCGTGCGCTGGCTCGCGCTCACATTCGCAGGCTTGATTGCGCTGTTGTTCGTGCTGATCCTGTTGTTGCGATTTGTGAATCCTCCCACATCGGCCTTCATGTTGGCTTATCAGGTCGGCAGTGCGCCCCAGCCAATACGGCATGAGTGGGTGCCGATGACCGAGATCTCGCCCTGGATGCCTCTGGCGGTGGTTGCCAGTGAAGATCAGCGGTTCCCGCACCATTTGGGGGTGGACTTTGAGGCCATCCGTAAGGCCGTATCGGAACACAAGGCGGGTGAGGGGCTTCGTGGTGCCAGTACAATCACTCAGCAAACGGCCAAGAATCTTTTTCTCTGGAATGGCCGCAGTTTTGTTCGCAAAGCCATCGAAGCCGGCCTGGCCGTGGCCATCGACGGCCTGTGGTCAAAACAGCGGGTGCTGGAGGTGTACCTGAACATTGCCGAGTTCGGCCCCGGCATCTATGGGGTGGAGGCCGCCAGTCAGGTTTACTTCGGCATTCCGGCGAGGTTTCTCTCGGAAAATCAGGCCGCCCGGTTGGCAGCGGTATTGCCAAACCCCAATGTTTTGAGTGTTACCTCGCCGACGACTTATGTGCAGGAGCGGGTAGATTGGATTCTCGGGCAGATGGATCAGCTGTCCGGGCTGCGGTATCTCGAAGGGCTTTAGTCAGTGATCAATGCAAAGCAGGGAACCGGAAATGCGATCCCCGATGCCGGTGGGGCAATATCTCACACTGGTAGGGGACAATTTTGCGCAACCATCCGGGACATGATTTGTTACCGTGCGGCCTCTTGGAGCGACCAGAGTTCTGGTCATTGATTTTGGAAAACAAATTAAGGACTTCCTGCTGTGACTACCCAATCTGAAACCTATTTGTCCCAACGCCCCCCTGTGACACCGCGCAAAATAAAGGCCGGACCACCGCTGAGCTGGATTTCAGGGTCTTTGCGGTTACTTCGCGAGAATTGGGGCGTGATTCTACCCGCCTATTTTCTGGTTATTCTGGCACCGGTTCTGGCACAAGTCGGGCTGTTCAGTACTATCTCCAGAAGTGGTTTCGGCACGATCGTCCTGATCGTAGCGGCCATCATACTCCTGACGCTGCTGCTCAATGCGGGTTTGATCGCCATGTTTCATTCGGTGGCTGAAGGTCGTCCCCGATTCTCTCAGGTGTTTGCAGGCTTCGGAGGACATTCGTTACTTCATATTCTCCTGATGGTCGTTTTGATGGCAGTGGCATCATTAGCCATGGCGGGCGTCGGCTACTGGGTATTCAGTGTTATCGATATATCGAGCTGGATGTCCGGCATGGGGCAATACGGCGGCTATATGGGACCGAGTTCCGGCGGGCAGAGCGGAATGGTTTGGGTGGTGCTTGCAGTCGTTGCCGGCTTTGCTGCTCTAACGGTGTTTTTCGCACTGTTTTGCTATGCGATTCCGTTGATTGTTGTCTCGCGCCAGGGGGCGATGAATGCCACGGTTAACAGCTTCCGTGCCAGTTTCAAGAACCTGTTCGTACTGATGTTTTTTGCAGTGAATGCGCTGGCGTTCAGCCAGCTGTTGTTTGCTCCATTCATTCTGGTCAGTGCATCAAGCGCTTCGGCGATCTTTATCACCGTGATGGCATTCCTCGTGTTGTTCGTGTCCGGAGCGGTTATTAGTGGTGCCTACTACCTGTCTTTCCGCGATATTCTGCTGGCAGACCCTCTGCCGGCAGATGAGGCAGAAGCAGGGGATGCTGCTCTGGCCTGAAGGGGCTGTTGAACAGTTTTTTATCCGCGCTCACGATTGGGCTAGTATGGGCTTTTCGCCAATCACATAGCTTCAGAGTGAGCCGGTTCCCATGCATGAAGATCCCCTGAAGTCTCTCTCCGACATGGCCAGCGATGCGCATGCCCGAATCCAGGCGGCGCATCAGTCTATCAATCCGGTGGTGGAGGTGCGCCGAGGCATGCGAGATGCCGGCATTCCTGCGGATGTGATGACGATTGACTGCCTGCGCACTCGCAGGCGTATCACGCTTATTCTCCATGATGAGCAACCCGGTGTGTTGCTCTACCAGTTTGTCACCATGGAGGACGAGGTGGGTAACGATTTCAAGCAGATGGCTCTTGCCGATATGAACGCCAGCATGCTGGTCGACTGGATGCAGGATTACTTTGGCTAAGGCTATACCTGCTGGTGCCCCTCGCCAGTGAACGGCCCCTGGCCACACTGAGACCTAGACGGCTTCAATGCAGCGGTCAGGGAGCAGCTTCCTGCAGATGCTGTTGAACGGACGTTCAATGACCTTGGGCATCGGAATGCCCAGTGGGTTGCTCTCGGCGAGAGACGGGTTGGCAATGACCCGGGTGCCCATAATGTAGTCGAACCACGGGCGGGTGACACACCAGTTGGCATCCTGGTTGGTGTTCATATGATGGTCGTAGTGCCACGGAATGGTTTTTTTGCCCCATTCCGGCTCCAGGTGCGAACGCCTGTGAACGTAAAAATAGCGCGCCGCTGCGTAATAGGTGCCCAGAGTGAAGAACGGTGCAACCGGCATGGCCAGTGAGGTAATGGCGGTCAGCTTGAGCAGTGACGTGACTTCATCCCGTGTGCGCCAGTTGTCGAGCCCCTCCTCGTACCCCTCATCCTGGTAGTCAGTGGTGCGCACGATTTTGTGGTGTTGCCAGTGGCTTTTCATGGATTTGGGGATCGGGCTGTAGCGAGGCTGGCCCGGACGAGGGGTGCCGTGCAGGATGTACTTGTGCGCGTACCATTCGAAGCCATTGGCGAAGATCAAAGCAATGGGAAAACCAATCATGGGGTCGCATCCTACGGACAGTGTAGTGCTATCCTGCCACGTGGCCGGGCAAAGCCGGTTGCTATTTTACGTCAGATTTTCCGGCCGGTTGGCGGGAATGGACATTGGTGAGCGGTTTTCGTTGGTGCCAGTCAGGGCGCCAAAGAAAACCGCTCAAGCACCGTATAAACCGACCCGTCTGGCCCGGGCGTGCTGCTAAAAAGCACGAAATCATGAACCGGCAGTCTTCCGAAGAACGTGTTTTCGTGGGCTTTCAGCAAAGTTGCAACGGAGCCTGCCTGGGCTTTGAAGCGGCTCAGGGTGATGTGGGGTTTGAAGGGGTGGTTTTCGAGCTTGAACCCGCCGTTGGTCAGCTGTGTTGCCAGGCTTTGCTGCAGTTCTTTCAGCGGTTGCTCCGGTGTTATACCGGCCCATAAGATTTTCGGGTGTTCTGGCGAACCGAAGCAACCTACGCCCCGCACGTTCAGTTCCAGCGATGAGGCGGTTACCTTCCGGGCCAGAGCAAGGGCGAGGGCGACTTGCTGCTCCTTCACCTGACCAAGAAAGGCCAGCGTCAGGTGCAACTGTTGTTCGCTCTGCCAGCGTGCTCCGCAAATCGGCGTTTGAACGCGTAGCAGGCTTGGCTTGAGCGCTTCGGGGATATCGAGCCCGAAAAACAGTTTTGGCATAAGCCCTTCAGTAACAGGAATTCGGTGAAGAGTCCGGATTGATGTCGCCTGCGACTTCTTCCGGGTCAATCCCGTGGCTGATCAGAACCTCCCGCACAAAATTCACTTGCGCCAGAATGCGATCAGCATCGTCACCGTATTCGAACCGATTCACCTCCACCGGCTGGGGCATGAAGGTAAATGCGGTTTTCAGGGCGGTGAGTGTGTCTTCGTCAGTCATTGGGCTGTTCCTCAAAAAGTCAGGTCAGTCTCGTATTTTACGATATCCCTCTTGATCAGCAATTTTCCGTCACGGACAGATGCCAGCACGGGTTGTTGTCCGAGCAATACTTCATAGGGCGTTTGCCCCTGCTGAACAATGCACCGTGCAGGCAGCCCTTTGGCGATACCATAGTCTTTCAGATCCAGTGCGGCGGCACCGTTGTCGGTAATCAGTTCCAGCGACCGTTCAATCTGGCTCATGCCCAGCATGTGGCAGGCGTGCAGGCCAACATCCAGAGTGCGCAGCATGTTGCCGTTGCCTATGGGGTACCAGGGATCGCGGATGGAATCCTGGCCGAAGGCGACTTTCAGGCCAGCGTCCAGTAGTTCGGGTACGCGGGTGAGGCCCCGGCGCTTTGGGTAGCCATCAAAACGGCCCTGCAGATGCAGGCTTTCGGTGGGCATGGACAGGAACCGCAGGCCGGATTTTTTCAGCAGGCGGAACAAGCGGCTGCAATAAGCATCGTTATAGGAACCCATGGCACAGGTGTGGCTGGCGGTTACTCTGGAGCCGTAATCCAGGCGTAAGGCTTCAGCGGCGAGCACTTCCAGGAATCGGGATTCCGGATCGTCGATTTCATCGCAGTGCACATCGACCAGCCGGTCGTGCTTGTGGGCCAGCTCCATCAGCCAGCGAACAGACTCTGCGCCATAATCCCGGGTGAATTCGAAGTGTGGGATGCCACCTACCACATCGGCGCCCAGGCGCACGGCTTCTTCCATCAGTTCACGGCCGTTCTTGAAAGACAGGATGCCTTCCTGAGGGAACGCGACAATCTGCAGATCGACGAACCCGGCGGTTTGCTCACGTACCTCGAGCATCGCTTTGAGGGCGGTCAGGCTGGGATCGGTTACGTCCACGTGGGTGCGCACATACTGGATGCCATGGGCGGCGAACAATTTGAGTGTTTGGGTGGCGCGCTTGATCACATCGTCGTGGGTGAGGGTGGATTTGCGTTCTGCCCAGCACTCAATACCTTCGAACAGGGTGCCGCTCTGGTTCCATCGTGGCTCGCCAGCGGTCATGGCGGCATCCAGGTGGATGTGGGGTTCGACAAAGGCCGGGGTGACCAGATTGCCGGTGGCGTCCAGTTCGTTGCTGCCGGCGGTGGTCAGTTCGGACAAGGCGGTGATGTCGGTGAAGCAGCCGTTGGCGATGCTAAGCTTGTGCAGTCCTTCGCGGCCGGGCAGGCGGGCATTTACGATGGCGGTCAGTTGTTCAGTCATAGTGTCTCCTGATGACGGCTCACGGGTGGTGTTGGTTTCATCAGCAGGTGAGCCAGTAGCTGTGCTTTAAAGCGCTCTGCCCGGTCGGGCTCGTCGGGCAGTGTATCGGCATCGAGGGGCTCGCGACCGGTGTGCTCAGCCCAGACAATCGCCCTGCTGATGGCTTCGGTGACTTCGACCATGGGCAGGGAATAGGGCTGTTCAAACAATGGAATGGCCAGGTCGTCGGCCAAATGGCACAAAGTATTCGGTAACTGACCAATGTACGCGTCGCCGGTCAGCATCACCAGTCCGGAAACTCCGCATTGTTTGCCCTCATACAGGCATTCGGCCAGATTCTGGGGGCTGCGATGCCGACTGATGCCCGTGACGAACACCAGTTCGCCACCTTTGACCCAATCTTTGAAGGAACGGTTCTCGGCCAGATAGGGCCAGCGCACCGGATTGTTTGCGGCGGCGGTCCCGCCGCGAAGCCGGATGGCGTTGAGCCCCGGCAGTTTGGGTACGTCCAGGCATCGAAGTACCATCAGGCAGCTCCCATAACCAGCGCACGGCGTTCACGCACGGCCTGGCTGACCACCAAAACCACGCTGTAACTAAAGGCCGCCACCAGTACGCCGACAATAGGGGCGATCCACGGCGAGGTATAGGCTGCAGCGGAACCTATGGCATAAGCCGCCAGGCCGGGCACGTTGAATGCTGGCAGTGTTGTCGTAGCCAGGTTCGGGTATTGGCGTTTGTAGCCGATAAAGTAACTGGCCATGATCACGCCGCCGATGGGCGGAATAAAGGTGCCCAGCAGTACCAGGAACGGAATCAGCCACTGATACATGCCAGCTACCGCCAGGACGGTGCCAATGGCAGCGCCAACAACGGTGACCATCTTGCGCCGACGTGTACGGATCAGGTTGCAGCCGGCTACGGCAAAGTTGTAGACGGTGTTGTCCTGAGTGGTCCAGAGGTTCAGGAACAGCATCAGGATGCCGAGGGTTGCGAGCCCTTGAGCAACCATAATGTCCACGATATCGGCCTGCTGATACACCAGTGCGCCGAAGGCGCCGATCAGGGTCATCAGGCCGTTGCCCAGAAAAAACGCCAGCAGGGTTGCGATGACCGCGGTTTTGCCGGATTTGGCGAAACGGGTCCAGTTAGTAGCCTGTGTGCCGCCGCTGACAAAGGTGCCGAACACCAGGGTGATGGCTGCGGCGACAGTCATGTCGCTGGTCGGAGTGATGGCGAGTAATCCTGTTCTTGTGGGGTAACCTGAGCAGTCATTGGGATCTCTCCGTATCATGAGTCAACGCATGAGGAGATCGCAACCTTTGTGCCATGAGGCGGTCTTTTGGGTGAAAGGACTCAGATGACGAAGCCGCTAATGTGCATTCTGCACAATGGCAGGCGCTGTGAACGTGTTATTGATTGGGTTTTGCGTTGTATTGGTGCGGTTTAATGCAGGATTCTCCGTAATGGTGCGTAATCTCTGGTTTCCTTCATAGTTTCACCTTGCCGCGGAGTGCTTTGGTTTTTCCCTTCTGGGTTTTGCTATCAACACGTCGCCGTTGGGAGCCTTTCGTAGGCTTGGTTGGGCGCCTGGCTTTCTGAAACTTTACCGCTTCCTGAATAAGTTCTCGCAGACGCGCCAAGGCATCCTCTTTATTCAGTTCGAGGGTGCGGAATGACTGCGCCTTGATCACCACAATACCGTCTTTGCTGATGCGCTGATCGGACAGTGCCATCAGGCGCTCTTTGTAAAAAGGCGGCAAGGTGGAGCGTTGAATATCGAAACGCAGGTGCACTGCTGAGGCCACTTTGTTGACGTTCTGGCCGCCGGCTCCCTGGGCACGAATCTGGGTGATTTCGATTTCCCAGTCGGCAAGTTCTACGGCATTGGAAATTTTCAGCATAATCGGGCACACGGTTGGAGTGATGTTTATCTTCGGGTTCTTGCGGGTCTCATCCTACGCAATCAATCACCCGATCAGAAGTGATGAATCAGCGGCTAGTGCTTGATTTTTAGGTATTCAGCCTCGATCTTGAAGAGAACAGATGCTCGTGAGGAAACGTTATGTCAGTTGATATCAAACATGTTGTCTGCCCCCATTGCCACAAAGTAAACCGAGTACCAGAGGACAAGCTGGCCGCCGGTGGCAACTGCGGAGCCTGCAAACAACCCTTGTGGCCGGATCGGGTTTTGGAGTTGACCGGGCAGAACTTTGCAGCCCATACCGGGCGCAGTGATGTGCCGGTGCTGGTGGATTTCTGGGCCAGCTGGTGTGGCCCCTGCAAGATGATGGCGCCGCAGTTCGAGCAGGCATCACGACAGTGGCAGGGTAAAGTGCGTTTCGCCAAACTGAATACCGAGCAACACCAGGGGCCCTCCGGGCAATACGGTATTCGCAGTATTCCCACCATGATCTTGTTTCAGAACGGTAGGGAAGTCGCCCGCCAGAGCGGCGCCATGAGCGAATCCCAGATCAACCAGTGGTTGCAAAGTCAGCTGTAAAGCCTATGGGGGGCAGGTCAGGCCGGCTTTCTGCGGCCTGACCTGGGGATCAGGGCTGAGGTTGATGACCTTCAGGGTTAGGTTTTTGTGCCGACCTGAGTCGGGCAAGTACTTTCTCGCCATCACTGGCGCCGTTGTCGATACCGGCAGCTTTCAGGCGCGCATCCAGATCGCCGTTTTGCTGTTCGTGTTCCAGTTCGGTCAATGCTGCCTGGACATCTTCGGCTTCGGTTTGCCTGGCTCGAATCCGGGTTGCCGAGAGGTTCAGTTCTTCCATATGGCTGTGCAAGCCTCGTGCGTGGCCTTGTAGCTGGCGGGTGACCAGTTCGGCATGCCGGTTTGCCTTCGCCAGGCGCATTTCACTGTAGAAGTGCTTCAGTGCCCGGCTGGAGTCCCGGAGTTGGCGCCGGAGCTGGGCTTCCTGCTGTTGCAGCCGTGCATGTTGTTGCTGCTGGCGTTGTAGCAGAGTTTCATCTTCGGCGATCAGGTTGGCCAGTTCGAGGGCCAGTGGGTCCTGGCGTTTTTCCAGGGCCTGGCTGGCTTGTAGCTCCCGCTTGTTAACGACCGACTGCAAGGCTTCGTTATCGCGCTCCAGGCGGGTTTTCTCAGCCATCAGGCAAGCCAGCTCACGTTTGGAGCGTGCAATGGCCTGCTCGGCATCCCTTAGTTCCTGTTCAAAGATACGGATGTCGTTGGCATCGACCAGTTTCGCCACCGGCTCGTGGGCCGAGGCCCGAAACAGGGTTTCCAGTTTGCGCCAGATGCTCATGAGATTACTCCCCGTATTCTTTCAGTAGCTGATGGGTTCGGGCTTCGGATATGCGGTTAACAATCCGGTGCTGCTCGTGCTCATCGCGCAGTGTTTTGGACAAAGTAATAGTGGTGCTCACCAGAAAGAGGGCGCTGATTGCCATGTAGCCCTTGAGCACCAGGTCCACCGGGGCGAGTACCACGCCAGCGGCGGCGGCAAACAGCGCAACGGCAAATGAAACTTTCACAAAAAATACCCAGGATGCGGAATTGCTTTTCAGTTCGCTGTCCATGATGAGCTCCTTTTGACCATGTGGTTGGGACGACTGAACTTTGCGATATCGCCCCGGGCGGTGCGAGCGCTTCCAGAAAGGTATTGGTAGTCTATGCGTGGCGTATTGAATAATGATACGTTTGACCGGTCCCGCACAAACAAGGAGGTGCAGCGATGGCGCAAACGAGTGCGATTGTCAGTGAACTCAAGCGGCAGCTCAGGTCTCACGGTTTGACCTACCAGGATGTTGCCCAGGCGCTTGAGCTTTCGGAAGCGAGTGTTAAGCGCCTGTTTTCCGACAAGCAGTTTTCATTGAAACGTTTGGACCAGATTTGCACCCTGATGGGCATGGAAATCAGTGATCTGGTACGGAAGCTGGCACCAGAGCCGAGAGTAGAGCAGCTGACTCTGGAGCAGGAACGGGAGTTGGTGTCGGATGCGCGTCTGTTGCTGACTGCCGTGTGTGCGATGAATCGGTGGCAGTTTGATGAGATTCACCGGAATTATGAACTGCCGGAGACCGATCTCATTCGCTATCTCGCCCGCCTTGATCGAATGGGGGTGGTGGAGTTGTTGCCTGGCAATCGGATCAAGCTGCTGGTGAGTCATGATTTCACGTGGCAGCCCGGCGGGCCGATACAGCGCTTTTTTGAAACCGAGGTGCAGCAGGATTTTCTCAAGTGCCGGTTCACCCAGCCCGGTGAGTTAAGGCTGTTTGTGAGCGGTATGCTTTCGCCGCAGTCCAATGAGTCGGTTCAGCAGAAACTGAAGAGACTGGCGCTGGAGTTCCGGCACTGCCATGAAGAGGATCTGGCATTGCCGCTGGACCAGCGTTTTGGCGTCAGCCTGTTGATGGCGATGCGGCCATGGGAGATAGACGCGTTCGCCAGCCTTCGACGGCCTGAGGCCGGCAAATCCTATCCTGGCCCCACCCGCTAAAGTCAGTGCGGGCTGTTTTGCGCGGCGCGGCTGTGCTCGGTGATCGGGAACCTTTTCTGCTAGTATCCGTGAACCTTCTGAACAGACCATTCAGGCCTTCGGAGAACCTACTACGTGAAAACCTCTTATTTTGCAGTACTTGCCGTTGTATCCCTGCTGGCGGGATGCCAGACCTCAACCTACATGACTTCTGCCGCAACGGATGGCGACGGGGTAACCTGTGATGAAATCTACCAGGCCTTTGATGCCTACAGCCGAGACCGGCAATCTGCCGATGCACTGGCGGACCTTGGCAAATTAGTGAACCCCACCGCCGGCGGATATGCCGAAATGGGTGTGAACCAGGCGTCCAAGTACTATGAGCAGATCAAAGCCAGTGCGAATATTGCGCTGGCCGTTCGCGGTTGCCAGCCGGTCAACTAATCGTTTCACCCATTGGAGGGTCAGCTTATGTCGTCTCAAACTGTCTGGATTACCGGTGCCTCATCTGGCATTGGCGAAGCCCTGGCCCTCCAGTTCGCCAAAGATGGCGCCGGGCTGGTGTTGTCTGCCCGTCGCGAAGACGAGTTGAAACGAGTGGCAGACCGTTGTGTTGAAGCGGGGCTGCCGGAGGATCACATTCTGGTGTTACCGCTGGATGTGACCCAGTGGGACGCTCTTCCCGGCGCCGTGCAAACCGTTCTGGATCGTTTTGGTGCGGTTGATTTGCTGGTGAATAACGCAGGGGTGTCTCAGCGGTCACTCTGCAAGGATACCGAACTGGCGGTCTATCAGAAGCTGATGGATGTGGATGTCATGGGCCAGATTGCCCTGACCAAGGCGGTGCTTCCGCATATGCTGAACCGCGGTTCCGGTCACCTGGCGGTAACCGCCAGCGTCGCGGGTAAGGTTGGCGTGCCTCAGCGGTCCGGTTATTGCGCGGCCAAGCACGCGGTGATGGGTTTTTTCGATGCTCTGCGGGCTGAGGTAGAAGACGAAGGGCTTTATGTATCGACCATTGTGCCGGGCTTTATTCGAACCGACATTTCCAGGAATGCCCTGGCGGCAGACGGCTCGGTGTACGGCAAGCTGGATGATGACATTGCCGGGGGCATGGATGTGAATGATTGTGCTGAGGTGATTTTCAAAGGCCTGAAAGCCAGAAAGCGCGAAATCCCTGTCGGCAAAGGCAAAGAAATGGCGGCACTTTGGGTGAAGCGCCTGTCACCGGAGCTGATATTCCGGCTCACCCGTTCGATGAAATAACCCACAAGGCGAGTTGTGCTGATGAAGTTTCCTGTTGTTACGGTGACTCTGGTTACTGGTGCACTTATTTATGTACTCTGGAGCCAGACTCGGGAGCCTTCCGCTCCTGCCGATCCCGCCAGTTTCACAGAGCTTGCAACAAAGCCGGCCAAGCGCAGCGATGTGGTGGATCTGGCCATTGCCCAGATCCCCGAGCTGTGCGCGCAAGCCACTAAAGGCCGTGATTCGCAAGCCTATGCCGAGTGCGTTGAGCTCGCCGACTCCCGCACATCATCCTGCCGCAGACTGGTGTACGACAACTTTCCGGATAACGTGACATCGGATGCGGTATTCCGGGATGTATCGATTACCATGATGAACTGTTTGGTACGTCACTCCGGGGTTGTTCAGCCCTGAGGTTGTTAAAGGATTCGGGATATACGCATGGAAGCCATTCTCTATCTCGCACTTGCAGGTATTGCCCTGCTCGTTCCCATCGGTTCATTGCTGGGGCTTCTGGCGTTCAGCCAGCGCAAACAACAGGATTTCCGGATCGAAGAACTGGGGCGTGAAGTTCATTACTTGCGCAGTCAGGTTGCTGACCTGAAACGTGCGGTTCCCGAGCCTTCCTCTGCTGATCCCGAGCCCCACGCTGCTGACCTTGCTCCGCTGCCTTCAGTGCATACTGCGAGCGCCCCTTCTTCATATCCGGAGCCGGTTGAATCGTCAGAGGCGGCGCCGGTATCCAGTCCCGTGCCCGTTGAGTCGTTGCGCTCATCCCCCACTATCGAAAGCCGGGTTATTGCCGCGCTTAAAGAAAACTGGATGGTCTGGCTTGGTGGCCTGAGTGTCAGCCTGGCGGGCATCTTCATGGTCAGTCACTCCATCAATGCCGGGTTGATCGGCCCGGTGCAGCAGTTCCTGCTGGCCATCTTGAGTGGTCTGGCATTGCACGGTGCTGCAGAGGTGTTTCGGCGTCGCCATATGGGCACCGATCAGGTGTTCGCGGCCTTGGCGGGTGGCGGCAGTATTACGCTGTATGCGGCTCTGCTGGCGGGTGTCCATCATTATGATTTGATCGGGCCGGTCACCGCTCTGGTGGGCCTCGCTGTGGTATCTCTTGTCACCATGGTGCTGTCGTTGTTGCACGGCCCTTTGCTCGCAGTGATGGGTCTGGGTGGTGCCTATCTGGTGCCGGTGCTGGTGGGCGGTGAAGACGGCAGTGCGGCGTTTGTGCTCACTTACAGCTTTCTGATCACGCTCAGTTCGGCCTTGCTGATGGGGTTCGTGTTCCGCCCTTGGCTTTGGTACTCCACGCTGGCAGGTGCCTTGTTGTGGTGGTTGCTCGTGGTGTCCGCCGCTCATGATGCGGTGGCGCTGGCGTGCTATCTGTCTGCCTTGTTCGTGTTGTTCTCTGTGGCTCCCGGAGAGCCGAGGATTGATGCCAGCCGGCGGCGGGAAATCTTCATTATTCTGTTGCTGGCCTGGGGTGCCTCCATCGCTCAGCAGCCGCTGGCAATGCCTTTGTTTGCTGCATGGTTATTGCTGCTGCCGGTTGCAATTCTGACGCCGGTCAGTCGCGGTGCGCTTTGGTACCTGCCCTGGGCAGCCGTGTTGGCAACCGCCGCCGGCTGGCTCGGCTATGCCGGACGCAGTTCGGGACATGCTCTGTTGTTGCCCTTGGGCGCTGAACATCATGCGGGCTTACTGATCTATCTGGTGCTTGCGGCGATCGCAACCGTGTTGTCCGGGCTATGGCAATGGCGGCAGCAGCTGGATCTCAGGCGCTGGGGCTCACTGGTCCTGCTTTCGCCTGTGGTGTGGCTGGTGGTCGGCTGGTTGCTGGTGCAGGGCGGCTCCCCTTCGGGTGCCTGGGCTCTTGTTGCCCTCCTCGCTGGCGCTGTTTACGGTGCATTGGCCTGGTTGATGGAGCGCCGGGGAGCGTACCGGTCGGGGCTTGTGTGGGCTATTCTGGCGGCCCACGCCTGTTACTCCCTGGCAGTGGTGATGTGGCTGCGGGAAGCCTCTCTGACACTTGCCTTGTCTGTCCAGTTTGTCAGCCTGGTATGGCTGGCCCGGCGCTATCAGGCGTTGGAGCTCCATCTGCTGTTAAAAGTGATTCTGGCGGTGGTCGTTGCGCGGCTCACCTTCAACCCCTGGTTGCAAAGCTATGATGCCAGTGTGCACTGGTCTTTGTGGACTTACGGTGGGACTACACTGTTTGCAGCGGTCGCCACCTGGATGGCGGGCAGAAATAGCGCCATCCGGCCCTGGCTGGAAGGTGCCACTTTGCATTTGCTGGTGTTGTTTCTGGGCGCCGAATTGCGGTACTGGCTCTACGATGGCGACATTTTTGCGCGGGAGTATAGCCTTACCGAGGCGGCGCTTAATACCGTACTGTGGGGTGCGCTGGGCATTGTTTATGTGGTGCGCGCCCGCGCCAGTCAGTCTCTCGTCTGGTTATACCGGTTATTTGCTTCGGTGCTGACCATCCTCTCGGCGATCAGTTATCTGGTTGCGGTGACGGTTCATAACCCCTGGTGGCATAGCGGGACGATTGGCGCTACGCCGGTGTTCAACCTGCTTTTACTGGCTTACGGCGCACCGGTTGTGCTGGCCCTGGCCATCAGTCGGTTTTCAGACCTGGTACCACGCCGCTGGGTTCTGTGTGTGGCTTCGGCAGGCTTTTTGTTGTTCACCGTTCTGGAAATCCGGCAGCTATGGCAGGGGAGTGCCATGGCCTGGTGGCACGGAGTGGGTGAGGGCGAGCTTTATACCTATTCTGTGATCGGTATGGTGTATGCCGTGGCGGCCATTCTATGGTCGACCCGTTCGGGCGGAGAATGGCTGTACAAGGGCGGAATGGCGCTGCTGGGTGTGGTGATCGCAAAGATCTTCCTGATTGATATGAGCGGCCTGCAGGGGCTTTGGCGGGTAGCCGCCTTTATGGGGCTTGGCCTGGCATTGCTGGGGCTGGCGTGGATGTACCGAAGAACCCGGCGCACTGATCCAGAGTTGGCAGAAAACTCTGATGTGTCTTGACGCCCGACAGCGTTGCCGATGGCAGGCGTTATCTATACAGTTAACAAACACTCACTTAATTGATTAGCAGTAGATGAGGACACCCAGGTGACAGAACTCGTAACTTACGAACTGAACGACGGCATTGCCACGATCAGCCTGAATAACGGCAAGGCCAATGCTCTGAGCCATGACGTGTTTGAAGCGCTGAATGCTGCGCTCGACCGCGCTGAGCAGGACAAGGCCATCGTCATTCTTACCGGCCAGCCAGGCATGTTCTCCGGCGGGTATGATCTTAAGGAAATGCAGAAGGGCCCGAAGGAGGCCATGGCGCTGGTGAAAACCGGTTCAACATTGACTCGCCGCCTGTCTGCTTTTCCGCTGCCCGTGATCGGCGCCTGCAGTGGCCACGCCATCGCCAAAGGTGCGTTTGTTCTGCTGTCAGTGGACTATCGCATCGGTGTTGAAGGCAGCTTCAAGCTGGGCCTGAATGAAGTGGCGATTGGTATGACCATGCACCACGCCGGTATTGAAATCGCTCGCCACCGTATGCCTGCGCCTTACTTCTATCGTTCGGTTGTGAATGCGGAAATCTTCAATCCGGAAGGTGCCATCTCGGCCGGATTCCTGGATGAGGTTGTTGCTCCGGAGCAGCTGATGGAACGTGCAAAGGCGGTGGCCACGCAGTTCAAGCAGCTGAACATGAAAGCCCATAAGCAAACCAAGCTTAAGGTAAAAGCGGATTATCTGGCACTGCTGGACCGCTGCATTGAACAGGACGTTGCCCACTTCGACGTACTGGGTTGATGGACAAGAGGCGGCTGGCGCTTGTGCTGGCCGCCTCTTGTATTGGTCTGACGCAGAGAGTCAGTTGAATTTCCCTTCAGGTGGTCTCTTTGACGTGTTTAAGGTCGTAGTGTTTGCGGTAGGTTTTCCCATCGCCGGCACACAACAGCACCGCTTCGTGGGGTAGTCCTGCGTCATCCAGCGTCAGTGTTCCGATATTCCGGTCACTGGTGAGAAAAAAGCTGCTGTCTTCCGGTTTCAGATACCGCTCCTTGTCCCTGCCCAGCATTTCACCCAGTTTATTGATCATCTTCAGCCCGATGCTTTCCCCCAGTGGTACGTTGTTGCAGGCGCTGCTGCAGATCTGCCACAGCACCACCCCCTCCGGGGTTTCTCTGCGCCTGGCAAAGCCGTAGTGAACGTCACCCGAAAAGATGACCACATGCTGAACGCCGGGCACCTGGCAACAGGTGGATTCCAGAGCGGTCAGCGAGGCCGGGTCGGCACTCCAGGGTTCCCGGTCCAGTGTGCGTTTGAAGGTGGGGAATTTGAGTTGCAGATACTCGATATGGCTGAAACCATAAGTGGGTGTTGGTGAGACCACGATCAGGGTCTGGCAGTTGGGAAGCGCAGACAGCCGCTGACCCAATTGCTCGATCTGGTCGTCGGACATCAGGCCAAGGGAGTGCTTGCCTCGTTTACTGAACTCCCGGTGGGTGCGTGTGTCGAGCACCGCCACCGGGGGAACCTGTGCCAGCTCATAGCCCCAGTATCTTGACAGTAACCAGTCGTAGTCCGGGCTTCCCGCCGGGCATTTTCGGTCCAGTAACGCGCGAATATCAGCGACTTCGTTGACCACCTGCGAGGGCTGATTGCCCCAGTGCTGGCAAATGAAGTAGGCCACCAGGGCGTTACTCAGAACATAACGTCCGACGGCGGAACTGCTGAGCTGGCGGGCGTTTTTCTTGGAAATGTTCCAGTCATCAGTGACTTCATGGTCGTCAAAGATCATGTAGGTCGGAATGTTGGCCAGCAGTTTTCGGATGTCGCTGCGTGCGAACGCCGCAAAGCGGCTCAGGTTATCGAGGTCTTCTTTGTGTTGGGATTCGGTATAGACGTACTGCGTGGGTGGGTTCCGGCCATCCCGGGTATTGGCGGGTTGGTGTGCCAGACGGGGTTTCAGGGCATCGTGGTCAGCAAATGTCAGTCCGTATTCCCGGCCGGCCCCGGAGAAGGCAAACAGGTACATGCAGAGGTATTCCTGGAGCGTCAGCAGGTGTGATTTTTTCGCACTGGAGCTGAAACCCGATGGACTGCGGGTTACCCAGTGCCGGTCATCCAGCTTGGACAGTCGGTGGAGGTCATTGCCGCAGGGTATGTTGGGCAGGTCGTCCTCCATGCCCAGAGCGGTTTGCAGTTTGCGCAGGTAATCCAGTAACAGGGGCGATACGTCATCCGCGTAGATCTGGTCGCCGGTCAGAAACAGTTGGCTTGGGCGGGTGTCTTGCCGGAGGTTGTCCTGCAATACGGATGCGGCCCGTGCCAGCTGGTCCGGCCCCTTAACCTGACAGGGTGAGTGGGGCCGGCGGCAAGACGCCTGGAGGAAGTGTCGGTGTTCCCGTGGCAGATAGACGCCAGGCAGCTTGTCGTTTCCCAGGCAGAGCGTTTTGAGCAGGTCAGAATCGCCGAAGGGCTGGCCGTCGAGCTCGAGTTCGTAGAACACTTCGGTCAGGCTCTGATGCTCCGGAGCCTTGTCCAGTGGCAGGGGGGTATGCACCAGGCAGAAGTAACAACGCTCTCCGGCTTTGATAACGGTTGTTTCGCAGCTTGTGGTGATGGATTGCTGCTTGTTGTCGGTAGCGTAGGTGGTCAGCGTGAGATGTTCTGGTGGCTGATCGAGCGCCAGCCACAGGTTCAGTTCTGAACGGTTGGCATGGCGTACCACAGGGCCGCAGATAATCATTGGAAGCTCCTTTTCCTGGTTTTGATTCCGTTGTTAGCGGGGCAGTGTCTGGTCTGCCTCTTGATGACTGTGTGTGAACTGTTGTGCCGGCCTGAACCTGAACAGCCAGGCCAGCAGCAAGTCGGGCAGGGTTTGTAGCCGGGTATTGTAGATCATGGCGCTGTCGGAGTAGCTGTTGCGTAGCAGGGACAAATGGTTCTCCGTGCTTGCCATGATCTCCATGAAGCGACGGACCACCTGGTGGTTTTTCAGCTCCGGGTAGTCTTCAAGCCTGCCTTTCAATGACTGAGTGGCCGCCTGCTCCTGGCTGATGGTTCGGCCAACGTTGTTGGTGGAGTCCATGGTGGCCGGCGGCTCGGAACGGAGCGTGGCGATCGCGGTTAACAGGTCCCGTTCATGGGCCATGGAAGCCTTGACCGTGTCTTCAAGCCTGGGCCACAGGTCATGGCGCTGCTGCAGGATGGTGTCAATGTTCGCCCTTGCGCGGTTAACCCGGTTCTTCAGGAACACCAGATCGTTGTAATGCAGAATGCCTGTGTAAACGCACAGAGCCAGTGGTACCACCAAGGCCGAGATCAACAGGTTGTCCGGGCTGAATCGGCCATCGGCCGCAAGCATGGTGGTGGCAGTAAACAGCAAGAGCCCGAGGCTGGCGGCTATGCCGACAAACCCCCAGGCTCCCCGGCGCATCACGATCCCGTCTTCATCGGAATTGCTGATCAGGAACGGCAAATCCTTCTCGTGCTGAATACTCAGGTGGTCGGGTTGGTGCTGATCCAGCCCGGCAAAGCCGAGACAATAGATGCTAGCTTCCGGCACCAGAAACTTGACGGTATGGCGCTGTTTGCCCAGTTGCTTGATATCCACATCCGAATAGCCGAACTGTGCGCCTTCCGGGTAAACCAGAACGTGGTGCTGGTCGTCTCTGAGGCGAAAGGGAACATGTTCTGTGCGTGTTTCAACCGTGGTCCATTTGGCGTCGTTGCCTGACCCCCGTTTTTCTTCGATCTCGAGGCGGTAGGCTACACAGTCCTGACCGCTCAAGGGCTCACGAAGCGGTGGATAGTTGTTGTCCAGCTCCACACGGCCTTTCAGCTCGGCCAGACCGAAACTGAGCCCCTGGGTGCTGCTGGTGGGCAGCGCTTCGATCAGCCGTTTGAGCTTGATGGAGCTTATAACCCTGCGCATCAGGAGTATGGCCAGAACCAGGCTGCCAAGGGCAAGTAACAGCCCGATACCACTGTATTGGCGTTTTACGGGCGGGTGGTTGGCCAGTATTTGCTGGACCTGTTCCCGAGCGGATACGTTCAGTTCTGGCAAGGGCAGGCGATTCTCAAGCAAGCGCCGGAACATCCAGCGGTCGAGCCAGCCGCTGGTGCTCTGGCGAATTCGATGATTCAGCGCAGCGACATCAACCAGTGCCGCCATTGAAGGCTCTGTTTTCGCCAGCTGTTGGTAACGCCCTTCGTAGAGATTGGCTATGGCAGACCATTCTGCCGTTAGCCGGTAAACACCGATGATGGTCAGGGTGCCGGATACGGCGACAGTCATGGCCAGTACGTACACCCATAAGCGATGAATTCTCAGGATAATCAGGCCCAGGGCAATTCCCAGTGCCAATAGACCGGTAGCGAGAGAAATTTTTGCGCCGGCGTCGTAAAGTTGTTCGCCGATGTCAGTGTCCGGGCCGAAGCGGGAGACCACTGCCGGGAGGTTAAAGGCATCCAGCGCGGAGAAGGTCAGGTCGTTTTGTTTCTGATCAAACTGGCCAATAACCGTCGCGTTGTCTCCGGGCTTGAGGGTCCATTCGGAATAAATATAAGAGCCGGACCGATGGTGCCAGGTTCGGCGCAGGCGCCACTCGATATCCCCGGTATTGGCGCCCAGGTTGACCACTACGGTGCCAGTGTCGTCCTGGAGTTGAAAACGGCTGCCTATGTGTCCGGAGTCCACAGTCTCCAGCTTCAGGTCGCCGTCTGAATCCCGGTACTCGCGTTGTTCTTTGTAGAACACATAAACAGACGGGGTGTCTGAGTAAGGCCCTGTGTGGGTGCCCAGGTCATCGGTCACCTGGCCTTCAACAAGGTAGGGGCCTTTGGCCAGTGCGGATAAGGGGGTAATGGGCAAGCGTTGAACCTGTCGGGCTTCGGCCAGTTCGTTCAGGCCTCGGGCCATGAAATCGTAACTGCCGACAAGACATGCCACGGTGAGAATGACCAATATAAGACTGCCAGGAGTACTGAGTGCCGTCCTGCGCTGCATCCCGTTTCAAATCCCTTTGTTGTTGGCGGTTGAAAAGTGCAGTATACCTGATCAAATTACCTGCATGAGTCTCGAAGGCAGCAGGGCCGCTACTTGCAGCGGAGTGTCCTTACCTTGCTAACATAGTTATCCACAGTTTCTGTGGGTAAGTAACAGAAGGAATTGATGTCATGTCTGGGAAGTCAGCCAAGCCGGTTTCCGCTTCAGCCATTGAGAAGCATGTCTATAAAGTGTTTCCAAACGACATGAATTCACACAATACCGTCTTTGGCGGCATGATCATGGCCAAGTGCGACAGGTTGGCCCTGGTGGTGGCTGAGAGGCACTCAGCTCATGTGTGTGTGACTGCGGCTGTAGACTCCATACATTTTCGTGCGCCGGCAAAGGGTAACGATACGTTACTGTTCAGCCTGGCTTTGAACCGCAGCTGGGGCTCCTCCATGGAGATTGGGGCAAAGGTGGAGGCCGAGAACAGCTACACAGGGGATACCCGCCATATCCTTTCTGCATTTTTTACGTTTGTGGCTCTGGATGAGAATGGCAGGCCGGTGGATGTGCCGGCCGTTACGCCGGAAACCGATGAACAGAATCGGCGCTATGCCAATGCCGAGATTCGACGGGCAGGGCGCCTGAAGACTCGTGAAGAACTTTCCCGTGCAAACCGATGAGCAGCTATCGCATCTTGTTGCCAGTCGTGGTATATCAGCGCCACTGATGAACAACTTAATTGGAACCAGGTGTTATGCCAAAAGCGAGTGAGATTAAAAAGAACCAGGCTGTTGAATACGACGGACGTGTGTATTTTGTAAAGGACATCGAACGCTCTGTGCCCCAGGGCCGTGCCGGTGGCAGCCTCTACCGTATGCGGATGTACGATGTCGTAACCGACCAGAAGCTCGATGAAACCTTCAAGGATTCAGACATGCTCAACCTGGCGGATCTGGTTCGCCGGGCGGTCACCTTTTCCTATGCCGATGGTGATGAGTACGTCTTCATGGATAACGAAGATTTCACTCAGTACATGCTGAACAAAAGCGCCATCGAGGATGAGCTGATGTTCATCACCGAGGACACCCAGGGCGTGATGGCCATTCTGGTCAGTGATACGCCAGTGGCTCTGGATCTGCCTCCGACGGTGGAGTTGACCATCGAGGAGACTGACCCCTCCGTTAAGGGTGGCTCCGCCACAGCTCGCACCAAACCTGCGCGGTTGACAACCGGGCTGGTTGTGCAGGTGCCAGAGCATATTTCTACGGGCGACCGCATCAAGGTGAACGTCGAAGAGCGCAGATTCCTGAGCCGGGCGTAATTGCCCGGGCGTTTGGCGACCCGTTCAAGCCCCGGATTGTGAGCTTGAATGGGTCAGCTTATCGAGTTTTTTCATGAGTTTGGGCCACCCGATGGGCAGTCGCTTCTCCAGTTCGTTCAGCCGCGAGGGCTTTAGCGCTGCTGGGTCGAAACCTTGTTTGCTGCCGTAAATCACCCAGTTGTTGGTTTTGCTCTTGAAGGTCAGCAGCAGAGGGAACTGACGCTTGAGTTCCCGCACAAGGTTGCCCTGAGGTTCCGGCATGCGGTGGTAGTTCAGTACCAGCCAGCCGTTGTCAGTCAAAGCCTGACTGCAGGCTTTGATGAATTGCCGTTGTGCTTGGGCCGGGCTCATTTTGTCGGCACTGTAGAGGTCGGTCAGAATCATTTCAGTGCCACATTCCGGAAGATTTTCCACCGCCAGGCGAGCATCCTGAATGGTGACTTTCAACCGGTCGGTTTCAGGCAGGGCAAACCAGTCCCGGGCAATGCTCGCGACTTTCTCCCGCAGCTCAAAAACCTGAATATCGCTTTCCGGCAGTAACCTGTGTAAGCCGTGCGCCAAAACCCCTCCACCCAGACCAAGTACCGTAATGTGTGCCGGCTCCCGAAAGGCAATGGGCAGCAGCATCGCTCGGTTGTATTCATGCACAGGAAGGTGGGGCGCCGAGCGGACGATTTTGCTCTGTTCGAAAATGGAGTCAAAACTCAGTATGCGGTGTTTGCGATCATCAATAACCAGGATATTTCCGTAATTGTCGCGGTCTACATGAACAATGTCGCCCGCAATGGCGAGGTGGTTGATGATGGTGCCCATCAGTTGGCAGCGTAACGTTCGTGCAAAATACCTACCCGCTCTACGTAGGCTTTGGTCTCTGCGTAGGGGGGAATGCCCTTGTATCGACCGACGGCACCGGGGCCTGCGTTGTAGGCCGCGGTAGCGAGCCGGGTGTCGCCGCCGAAACGTGCCAGCATCTGGGCGAGGTAGTTCACTCCTCCGCGGATGTTTTCCGCAGCCTGCAGGGGATTCTGAACCCCCAGTTCTTTGGCGGTTCCCGGCATTAGTTGCATAAGGCCCTGGGCCCCGACCGGGGATAGTGCTTTGGGATTGAAGGCCGATTCTGCGTGAATGACGGCCCGCACCAGGGCCGGATCCACATCAAACTCCTGTGCCGCTGTCAGGATTTCTTCCTGATAGGGGCGAAGAAACAGCGGCGTTTTCCGCCAATCGACCTTTGAGCCCGGGTCGCAGGCATAGCAATGGAAGCGGATGACGTCGAAATCTGAATCCGCCGGCCTCATGCTGCTGTAGGCGACAACGCCGTGCTCATCGGTGTAGCGATAAACGGTTTCGTTCTTGCTTGAGGCCCGGGGCTGGCTCTGACTTTTGACGTTGGTAAATTCCACCCGGCCATCCGGGTGAACCACACGCTTGATGGTATCGGCCATTACACTGCCACTGGCCATACATAGCCATATGGCAACGGCGGCTATTACGCTGGTTTGTGGTGTTGTAAGGTCAAACGTCATTTCGGGCCCGGACTTCAGATGCGGATGCTTCAATGTACCGCTATTATCGCGGCAGATGTAGCCGCCTGTGTAGGAGTTTCGTGCCGGGATGATACGGAATGTTCTGTCTTTCACAAAACCCTTCACGCAGCCGGACTCCAGATTCTGACAGGCCGATGAGAATTTTCGCCCGTCAGGCTTTATTTCCGCTAGACTGCAGTTAAGTTACCTAAACAGGAGTTTCTTATGCCTTTCTCTCCGGATCATCTTGCTGAACTGAATCTGTTACTGCAGTTTCCTTCCACTTCAACTCAGGAAGGCATTAAGGTACACGCCCACACCGCAGCCGCAGAAACCGTTGCGGCAGCTGAATCCTTGTTCGCTAAAGGGCTCATATCCCGGAATGATGGCGGCTATCTCACGCCGATGGGCTGTGAGGCTGTTGAGCTGACCCAGAAATTACAGTCAATGCTGGCAGGCGACTGAAGGCAGGGGTTTAGCGTGGCCCTGTTGTGTTACTCAGGGCCACGTGTAGCTGGTTTGAAAAGCCCCTAGACTTTGGGGCCTTTCCCTCTGATGACGTTAAACAGCACGGATACAACAAGCAGCACCAGAAAGATAAAAAACAGAATCTTCGCAAATCCTGCGGCGGTTCCGGCAATGCCTCCAAACCCCAGAACACCCGCAATTATAGCCACAACAAGACACACTATAGCCCAGTAGAGCATTTCCTATCCTCCGTTTCAGGGTTACACGTTAAACGTGGCACACCGTTGGCGATAGTGCAATTGAGAACCAGTCAGTGTTGATGAATGGTAATCGTGGTGTCAGGTTCTCAGTCTGTTTTTTCCGTAGGAAAAACGGAACGGGACAGTACAGGCTCACAGCCTATAACCCCCCGGGCCTGTTTGTGGGGGTGAAGATACCAACGTTGGCCTCCGCGGGTGAATGTCGTGATTTGCACCTGAAAGACTTCGGTTTCGACCGTCGCGGGAATGGGTGTGCCGTCGGCGTGACGGTATACACAGGAGGTGCCCAGCTTCAATGCCTGGCCGGCTGGCAGAGCGATGAAGCCGTCGTCCCGGACGACGGGTTCCCGGCCGTTAACATCCGTGATCTTGAGGCAGGGCCCGAAGTGAACCCGGTTTCTGTCTCCCACGGTTTCCTCCAGGCAGTGATGGGCGCTCAGCAGAATTATGTCCTCGGCAACTCCTGAATCCTGCCCGGGCATACTTTGACAGGCAGTCAGGGTGAGCGCCAGCAGGAGAGTATAGGTGGCTCTGATCATTATTGGCTCCTGGGGGTTAGCTGCAGATTTCCTTCTGAGTCAGACCTTAACGCATCAATCAAACGGCGGTCGCGCCCGTAAATGTCACTCCGGATCTGGAGGCGGCCCGCGCTATCAACCCAGACAGTCCAATACTGAAGGTGTACCGGCACCGGATTTTCCAGTACAGCATTTGCGGGCTCTTCCTGGTCAATCGCCTGTTCAATGCGGTTTCGGTCCCAGTCGCTGTTGCCGGCCAGCAATCGTTCGGCCAGTTCAAAGGGCCGCTCTATCCGTATGCACCCCGAGCTCAACGTTCGCTCTATGCGGTTAAATAAATACTGCCCCGGCGTGTCGTGAAGGTAAACCTCATACTGATTCGGGAACATGAATTTTACCTGCCCCAGGGCATTACTTCGCCCGGGTTGTTGCACTAACTGGTAGGGGAAATTGTTAGCGGATAGTCCCGCCCAGTCTACCTCGGCGGGGTCTATCTCCACCCGATCTGCGCCCCAGCCCTGATAGACCTTGAAGTTCAGGCGCTCAAGATAGCCTGGGTCTGACTGTATCAGCGGCAGTTGGTCCTCGATCATTAGTTTGCGTGGCACGGTCCAGGTCGGGTTGAACACCAGGTAGCGAATACGGTCGCTGAACACCGGTGTTTGCCGAAACGGGCCGCCTACGATCACTCTCTGGCGCAATACTTCCTCACCGTTCTCTACCATGATCATCTCGAAACCGGCGATATTCACCAGCACATAGGTATCGCCCAGCGAATCGGGCAGCCATCGCCAACGTTCCAGGTTGGCGTCGATCTGGCGGATGCGTTCTATGGGCATCAGGTTCAGTGCGGCCAATGTCTTGCGGCCGATGATGCCATCAGGGTCCAGCCCGTGACGGGCCTGGAAGGCGGGAATGGCCTGGATCAGGTTTCCTGCATAGAGGTGGTCGGTCGGGTTTTCGCCGGATTCCTGTAGGGTATCGTTATCGGCCATGGGCAGATCACCCAACAATATCAGCTGTTCACGGATAGCGGGCAGGCGTGGGTCGGTGTCGCCGGGGCGTATAGTGACTCCGGGTTCATTCAGTGGCCAGGGTCGACCCAGCAGTTCTGAAAGCTGGCGCCGGTAGCTGATCAGGCGTTGGTAGGCCGGCGCCGGTGGTTTGAGAGACTGTAAGGTCTGGTAGACCGAGCCGCTTTGAAGTGCATCGCTCAGGATGATGTGTACTTCCCGTTCTCTGCGGTTGGCTGTCCACTCAGCATGAATGGTTTGCGGATTAACTTTGCCTTCCAGCAGGTGCGACGCGAGTATCAGAAAAGCATCGGAGAAGACCAGGTCAATATCTGCCTGCAGTTCCGGTTCGCTATCGTCCGATGATGTCTGCGAAATCGCCTGCAGCGTTTTCTGGTGGTAGTCGGCAGGATTCAGGCCCTCGTCTGCGATTTCGCTAATGGCACGGACGAGTTCATCCTGAGCCGCCCGGGAATGCCAGGCGGATTCGTAATTCCTGGCTTCGTAGAATTTCGTCAAGGCTTCTTGTGCATACAGGGGTGCGTCGTGAACGGTAACCGGGTAGCCCGCTTGCATTGCCTCGATGCGATTGATGATGCTGTCATCGCTGAAGGCGTTCTGAGTAAGCATCAACAGGATGGATAGCATCAAATAGGGCGGCCCGTGAATCCGGCCTCTGGCATCCTGCATGATTTTCTCCTTGTGAGCTGGCTCGCTGGTGGGTCTGTCTGATCTGACTGTTGTTCAGTATATCCTGAGATGCAAGCATCTTTGTGCCAGATGGTGGTAACCCGATGAGTTGAGGGAAAGGGGTGCTTTACCGTTATTGTTTTTTTTCAGGTTCTGCTCGGGCTGGCAGAGGAGTAACCTGTGTTTAAAAAGTGATCAGTTTCTCGGGTTTCGCTGCAGTAAAAGCGTGATTGGTTTGTAACGAATGATAGTGGGGGGCAGGTCGATGACTGAAAATAACCCCGATTTCAGCGCCTTGCGGCGATCTATGGTTGACCGTCAGATTGCACGGCGCGGCGTACGTGACAAACGGGTGCTTGAGGCAATGGTGCGGGTGCCAAGAGAGCTCTTCGTGCCAAAGCACCTGGCGGATGAGGCCTACGAAGACCATCCGTTGCCCATCGGCTATGGGCAAACGATTTCTCAGCCCTACATTGTTGCTCTGATGGCGGAAGCTTTGGCTCTGCAAGGAAGGGAGCGAGTGCTCGACATAGGCACGGGCTCAGGCTATGCGGCGGCGGTGTTAGCCAGTATGGCGTTGGAAGTGTTCTCGATCGAGCGGATTCCGGAGCTGGTTCATCAGGCCCGGGCGAATCTTGATTGCGCGGGGTTTAGCCAGGTGTATCTACGCTGTGGTGACGGTACGCTGGGGTGGCCTGAAGCTGCACCGTTCGATGGAATTTGCGTGGCTGCGGGTGCGCCCTCAATCCCGGAGGCTCTCAAACAGCAACTGGCGGTCGGCGGAAGGCTGGTTATTCCGATTGGAGAGGAGTACTCGGGCCAGCAGCTTACGTGCATTCGTCGCGTCTCGGAAACCGAGTTTTCCCGCGAAGACTACGGTAGCGTCCGCTTTGTTCCGTTATTGGGTGAAGAGGGGTGGCAGTAGTTGCCCGCCCGCCCATCAGGAACCGAGCATGCCGGCATAGGCTGAGTAGAAGAACGCGCAGGACCCGGCCAGAATGAAAGTCCAGGCGGGGATGATCATCAAAGAACGGGTCGGCTTGTTCATAGCTACCTCCTTCGGTATGGCTAATCTATACGCTGACCCTTTCACTGTAGACCAGGATTGACGAATGTCACGAACTGGTTTTTGAGCAGCAGGTCTCATCTGGGAGCAAAATGGTCAGTGACTGAGGCGTTTATTGTCATTGAGGCTGCCACAAAGTCGGCTAGTATTGAATGAACCTGACGAAGTCACTTCCAGACAACGTGCCTATAACAATAATAAGGAGCCGTAATGGCTATCGATCCTCAAAAAAAGACCTCTGTTCACAGCCTGTTCTATTGGGCAGAGCAGACCCCTGACAAGGTTTATCTGACTCAGCCATACCCGGATGGTTCCGTTGAGGACATCACCTGGGCGCAGGCGGCCGATCAGGTAAGCCGGATGGCGGCCTACCTGGGAACGCTCAATCTTCCAGAAGGTAGCAGCATCGCGATTCTAGGAAAGAACAGCGCCCACTGGGTTCTGGCCGACCTCGCAATATGGGCGGCCGGTCACGTGAGTGTGCCTCTCTATCCGACCCTTAATGGTGAAACAGCGGCCTACGTTCTTGAGCACAGCGGTGCAAGGCTGATGTTTCTCGGTAAGCTGGATGGCACGGCTGATGGCTGGAACGATATCAAGGGTTATATCCCGGCCGAACTGCCGATTATCTCCCTGCCTTTGTCGCCCCGGAATGACACGCCGAAATGGCTGGATATCGTTGCCGGGCAATCGCCGGCGGTGCCAACGCTGCCTGATCCGGATGATTTGGCGACGATTGTTTATACCTCCGGGAGTACCGGTCGCCCGAAGGGCGTGATGCACAGTTTCCGCACCATGATTTCGGTGGCGGACGGATTACAGCAATTGTTTCCGGTTTCTTCCAGCGAACGCATGCTGTCTTATCTTCCGTTGGCTCATGTGGCGGAGCGGGCAGCGGTAGAAACTCAATCGTTGTACTACGGTTTTCACCTTTACTTCGCTAATTCCCTGGAAACGTTTCAGGAGGATCTGCAGCGTGCCAGGCCAACGCTGTTCTTCTCGGTGCCCCGCTTGTGGATGAAGTTCTATCTGGGGGTGAACGCCAAGTTGCCGCCCAAAAAGCAGAAAGTGCTTTTTAATATTCCGATTGTCCGTTCCCTTGTGAAGAAGAAAGTGCTCCGGCAGCTTGGCCTGGACCACTGCCGTGCAGCGCTTACGGGTGCGGCACCGTTGTCCGCTGAGATTATCAGCTGGTATCGGGGGCTGGGGTTAGAGCTGCTGGAGGTGTACGGCATGTCTGAGAACTTTGGTTACTCCCATGCCAATCGCCCCGGCCAGGCCAAAGCCGGCAGTGTCGGTATGGCGAACCCGGGCGTGGAACACCGGATTGGCGAGGGCGGCGAGGTGCAGGTGAAAAGCCCGGGGCAGATGCTCGGCTACTTCAATAATGAAGAGAAAACCCGTGAAGATATTACCGCCGACGGTTTTCTGAAAACCGGTGACATGGGCGAAATTGATCAGGAAGGCTACTTGCGTATTACTGGCCGGGTAAAAGATTTGTTCAAAACCTCCAAGGGCAAATATGTGGTACCGGTGCCTATCGAAAACCGTTTTAATCACCCGATGGCTGAGGTGGTGTGTGTGGCTGGCGCCAATCAGCCCCAGCCATGTCTGATGGTATTGTTGTCAGAGGATGTTCGGGGCGAGCTGGACCGGGGCGCGGATCGTGCCGAGCTGGAACAGGAGCTCGCCCGAGAACTGGATGCCGTCAACGCGGCCAGCGAAGCCCATGAGAAAGTCGCGTTTGTGGTTGTGGTCAGGGAACCCTGGACCATGGAGAACGGAATGCTGACGCCAACGATGAAGATCAAGCGTAACGTGATTGAAGACTTCTATAACCAGAAAATGGACGAGTGGTTTGCTCAGAAACGGAAGGTGATCTGGGAGTTTTGAGGCTGACCTTTGGCCAAAAAAAACGCCGACATGGTTTCATGCCGGCGTTTTTTTTGGGGTTCGCTATGGAAATCAGACGCCGCCTTGTACCTGGGGCAGATCCTGAGCCACGGCTGCAGCCTTGCGGTTGGCAATTCTCAGCTTGCGGCTGATGAATTGGATCCCCTGTTTTACGGCAGCGCGGGTATACTGGCTCCGCATCTCTACACCATTGTGGAGGATGCTGGATGGCAGCGTGCTAACGCTCGCGGTGTGCTTCTGAATCATGGCGCCTTCCTCCTTAACGGGTGGCTGGAATCGTTAACTTGCAAACTATTTTAGGGGTTCTTATTTGCAGTTTGAATACGTTAAAATCCGTACTCATGTTGCGAATATGCAGTAACTATGGACTGGGATTATCTTCGATATATAAGAGCTTTGGCAATAGGCGGCACCTTCGCTAAGGCTGGTGAATTGCTGGGTGTGCATCAAACCACTGTTTTAAGACGACTTGATCAGATGGAAGACTCGTTGGGGCTTCGCTTTTTTGAGCGAAATCGCGATGGCTTGCAGCTGACACCCGTTGGTGAAATGGCCTACCGCGAGGCCGAAAGGCTGGCGGTGGACATGGAGAACCTTGAGCGAAAGCTGGTGGGCCAGGACGGAGCCCCGATTGGCAAAGTCAGAATTGCGGCTGAAGATACGTTGATGAACGAGCTGCTGAGCCCGATTCTTGCTGAGCTGGTTCGTGAGTACCCGGACATTGAGCTGGAGGTGCTTACCGATAACGACGTCGCCAACCTGAGCCACCGAGAAGCGGATTTGACATTACGCCCGGAGAACAAGCCCCAGGCTACGCTGGAAGGCGAGCGTATTGCGGCGATTGATTCGGCAGTCTACGGAGCAGCGAAATACTGCCGACAACATCGGGCAATGGACATCGAAAATCGCCCGGAAGACTGCACCTGGATTGTGCCGGATGAAACCTTCAGCCATCTGGCGACTGGCAGGTGGTACCGCAAGCACCTCAAAAACGCGAGCTCACTGATTCGCTGCAACAGTTTGCAGTCCATGGTTGCATTGGCCAGGTCGGGAGCCGGACTGGCCGTTTTACCCTGCTACCTCGGTGAGCCTGCCAAAGAGCTGCGTCGGATTTCCGATCCCCTTGAAGGTGAAAGCGTGGATCTCTGGCTGCACGTAAACCAGGATACCCAGCAGATGGCGCGAGTGCGGATTGTGATGGAGTTTCTGGCGGAGCGGTTAAAGGCGCTGGAGTCGGCTATCGAGATCAGCAGCACACTTTGAGGCTAGCCTTCTGCGCTGCAAAAGGGCCAGAACTGGTACCAGCGCCAGCACTGGAACTCGGCTTCGCATGACTGCAATTGATTGTGATAGCGAAAAGCGCGGTTCTGAACGTGTTGTGCCAGTGTTTTGATTGCGGGCTTTTGATCAAAACTCCTGCGCGCATAACCCCCGCGGCCTTCGTGGTAGGCCAGGTATAGCTGTTTTGGCGCTGTGAGCGCTATGCCGAGGTGTGTGTGGCTCAGTTGATTGTACCAACCAACAAAATCCAGGGCGTGCTTCATGTCGGTACGGACGGTTGTCCAGTTGCTATCGTTAGCAATCAGGTATTCGCCCCAGGCCGGGTCCAGTGCCTGTGCGTACCCGAAAGCCGTACTCGGTCTTGTCCAGGGGATCAGCCCCCAGAGCCGCGTGCGGGGTGGCCTGGCGTGGCTTCGGAACGACGACTCGTAATAGACGAAAGCCAGCTGGGTTGCGATGGGCGTGCCCCATTTTTCTTGTGAGTCGTGGGCGAAGTCGTACCACTCGGTATGCTCCCTGAAAATCTCACAGATATCGTCCGGATTGGCGGGAGGGTCTGGCGCCAGCAGGCTGAAGCGCAGTGTCGCCCAGGTGCCAATCACCAACCCGAGTAGCGGCAGGCCGTACCAGCTCAGGCGAGCGCGCCACACATTAAATCGCTTGTCGCGGATTTTTCGGCGTTTTCGGGTTTTTCTGCGAAAGATCCCTACCAAACTGTCATCTCCAGGGCCTGTCTATGCTTGCCGCAGAGCCTGTCGGCGTGTCATAAAAACGGTTATTGCTGCCACAGGATAATAGTGAAATGAGATTGACCACCCTAATTAAACCTCTTTTAATCGCGGGGCTTTATGCGTCTGGACTGACCTATGCTGCGCCAGAGGCCCGCACGGTGCTTGAGGCATCGCCAGTCGATGACATTGTTGTTCAGTATCCGGAGATGATGAGCCGCGGCATTCGCGATGGTCTGAAGCAAAGTGGCCAGGTGCCGCCCATGGTGGCAGACACCATCGGGTATGTGGTGAGCAACAGCTTCAGGGCAGAGGATATTGAACAGCGAATCGTCTCGAATCTTGACGCTGCTCTGACCGCCAAACAGCTGTCTGAAGTGCATGAGTGGTACCAGACTCCGGTGGCAAAAAAGATTGCCCGGGCCGAGATAGCCGCTTCCGCACCGGCAGTCTGGCCAGAAATTCGTAGTCGCGCACCGGAGCTGAACAAAGCCCACAAGGGAACAGACCGGGAGAAGCTTTTTGATCGGTTCGACCGTGCATCCCGTGCGACAGAAAGTGCAGTGGATACCGCCATCGCCGTTCAGTTGGGGCTTTCGTCGGCTATGGCCGCGTTGAGCAGTGACTCCGTGCATCATGAACAAATGCGTCAGCAGCTTGAAGCGCAACGCCCGGCCTTGCAGGGAATGGTGGGGCAGCAAGTTTATGACAGCTATCTGTTTACCTACCAGGATATCAGTGCACAAGAGATGGATTTGTATCTGAACTTTCTGGAAAGTGATGCGGGGCGAGAGTTCACCAAAGTGGTGACAGAGAGTATTCAGCAGGCCGTGACCGAACCGATTGAGAATGTTGGCAGCCAGCTAAGCCGGTTTATGAGCCTCGGGCAAAGATAAAGGCAGCCCGCCTGCGGGCCATCGGCTGCAGGCGGGCTGACAGACCTTAGCTGCGGGAGGTCACTTCCAGCAGGTGATAACCGAACTGGGTCTTGATCGGTCCAATAACGGTGTTCAGATCGCTGCTGAATACCGCTTTGTCGAATTCAGGAACCATCTGGCCCGGGCCAAATGAGCCCAGGTCGCCGCCGCTGCGGCCGGAGGGGCAGGAAGAGTGCTGCTTGGCGACTTCTGCGAAATCCTGGCCACCTTCAATGGCTTTTTTCAGTTCTTCACACTTTGCTTCGCTGTCTACCAAAATGTGGCGTGCGGTTGCTTGTGCCATGATCAATATCCTGTGGTTGAATGGTGGTGAATGGACGGAAACGTCAGACCCGAATGCTGCCCGCCTAGCCCGCCGGAGGCAAGTGCTTTTTATCCGTGTTTCTGAGTTATTGAAACTATAACCTGCTCCCCTCTGGCTTAACTGTTGAGCATTTTTCCCTCCGTAAAAGATCAAGAGAGTCAAACAAGATTTTGCTGGACAAATTGCCGGTCACCTGGCCGGACAGGAAAACAGCAAGTATGACCCGATGAAACTGAATTCCAAAAACTGGAAATGGTGTAAGTGCCTATCTATACTGGCTCAAGGGAAATATATTGCCATCATCCGGAATCCTGTGCCGTCGCCACCAACCGGACAAGTACCCGGACAAACTGCCGGTCAGAAACTCAGAATCACCACGCAAATTAAGGTATCAGATGACATCTACGTTGACAGACTCCGTGACCCAGTCAGCTACATTTCAGAACTTCTGAACCTGAAATCGATGAAACGTCGAATCGAAGACTTCGTGGCGAGCAGGGGTGACCTGAAACCCGCTTCTACATGGGTTCTGTATCAAGCGTTCATTCAGGGATCGATCTCACGGTCTGACGCCCTGACACTAACTGGGGAGCGTGATGAGCGGACTGCCCGGCGATTACTTAAAAAGCTTCGCGATCAAGGCTTGCTGGTCGATGCAGATCCAAAGGATAGTCGCTCACCACTTCTTTGGCCTGTTCCGGAACATGCTGAGCCAGTCTATTTCGCAAAACTCTCGCCCCAGTAGGTGGTTTCACGGAAAGCCTGAGCGAGAGTAATTTCGTAAGCAGCTGAAGTCACCCTCCCTGTTTTTCGAAACGCTGCTCAGTAATAACGAGATTGAGGAGGTGGTGACGCTGCCACCAGCGCAGGTTGCGTTTTCAGCGAACAAATCCAAACTTACCCCTATCACCGCTGCACTAATAGCTAATAGGCTGCATCCCGCTTGAATTTCGAAATCATGGAAAGGCAAATGTTCGCTTTGGTGGCGACACGGAGACCTACGATCTTACCGAATCAGCACTGTAACCTTGTTCAGAAGTTATAACCCAGGCCCACGGTATAGGCCCAAATGCCGTCATCCTGGAACGCGTCCGTGGCATCGTCGGTGTCACTGAACAGGAACTGGTACTCGGCGCGCGCCAGGAAATAGGTCTTGGTCTGCACATAGTACTTTAACCCGGCTTCAAGGCCAGCAAAGGCGCTATCCTTGACGCCATCACCATAAATGCCGCCTAGACTCGCGCCGACAAAGGGGCGGGCCCGATCGTCAAGGAACTGATAGTCGAGGTAGCCCCGAGTTGAGCCATTCCAGAAATCATCATTGACGCCCTCGCCTTCAATATCGGCGTAATTGAGACTCTGGCGAATACCGGCGACGAAATCCTTCCGTAAATACCAGCCCAAGTCACCGGTCACACCGAAGCTTCCGCTGTTAAAGTCCCGGTCGTTGCTGCCTGTTCCGGAGAGGGATAGTTCACGGTCGCCCTCGCGCGGGCCAAACTCGGCGGATTGTGCAGATACCTCCAGGGGCAAGGCACCCAGAAGACATAAAGTGATCGCAGCAGTCTTGATTCTGATCATGAGAAGCTCCTTGCTTACATTACTCAGATTGCATTTCCATAATGCGTCAATGAAGATCGGACGCGGGTTGTGGCGCAGCGAATGGTGTAACGTCGATTCGGTGCTAGCCCACCTTCCCAGGATCAGGTTTGGACAGCTGCGCTGTCTGTACGCAAGCACACACAGGGTGAAGAAAGGCTTTCAGGGCCCCCCACCACCGGGTCATCATCGGTTTGACGGTCAACCCGTGAATGATTATCGAGAGTACAACGACCACCAGCGTGATATGGGTAAGCTCCAGGGCCAGCTCTTCCGGCAGGCCGAAAACAACGGCGAACATCAAATAGTAGAGAGAACTGGTTCCCCGAACCCCGAACCAGCCCACCAGCATCTGCAACCGCCAAGGTGCTCCAGAGCAAAGCAAACCAAGAAATACGCTGACCGGCAGAACAACCAAAAAAAATAACCCCAGGCTTACAGCCCGTAGGCTCCAGGAGTCGGTAAACAACATGCCACCCACCAAGACCACCAAGACCAGTTCGGACAAGCGCTCAAGAGGCTGAAGACGCACACCGGCGCTGGTTAGATTCTTCATCCCTAGCCAGAGTGATTTCGGATTGTCGCAGGGAAATGGCGGTAACAAAAATACCCAGGCATTGATCAGCAGGCATACGCCATAGGTCAGGCCAATTAGTCCAAGACCAAGGAAATCGTCCAACAAAGGAACCGTTCTCTCGAGGGATCGATGCCCTCGCACAAGCTGAGCCAGCAACCGACCCGTCAAAAGCCCGACCACAGTGGCCGACACCGTTGACGACAAGACGTCCTTAAGAACCCATCTTCCAAGCAGTTCGTCACTAATTCGCCAGAGACGCAGGTCCGGCCTCTGTGCGCTACCACACCTGAACCGGGCTGTGTTTGTTAACGCACAGACCGTGGCCCGGTTTCTACGCACGATGAAACACCGGTGGCACAGGCTCTGTCTCGAAATGGGCCACCGTCACATGAACCGATTGTCTGGCCAGAGGGCCAAAGGAGCTGATATGAACAAGGACACCATCGAAGGCAACTGGAAAGAACTGAAGGGCAAGGTGAGAGAGCAATGGGGTAAGCTAACGGATGACCGCCTCGATGAGATTGCTGGCCGGCGTGAACAGCTATCCGGCGAGATTCAGCAAGCTTATGGCGTCACCAGAGACGAAGCGGAAAAGCAAATCAAAGACTTCGAACAACTCTCCAAACGCTGATAGACCCGGACCCTGCGTTAATTTAGCTGCCTGCAGGCTTGTTTCGCAGGCAGCATTTCAACGACCAAACCATACGTGCCAGCATTTTTCTTCCGCTCTGTGGGCCAGCGTACAGACCCGACAACGCGGATACCTCAATCTAAATTCCGATGTGGCAATGGATCAGCCAGTACAGGGAGTTGCATCATCCGCCGCAGGGAACGCGGCGCAACCAAAATTACAGGTTCTAGAAAAGGTCATCACTTATGAACAATATCGTTTATATCGTTGGTGCAGTCGTTATCGTTCTGGCAATTCTCTCCTTCCTCGGTTTTCGCTAAGCCGAGACGGATTGAGAGGGGCACAAGTCAACGGTTGAACCCGGGACTCGCTTGGCCCCTGATGCCAGGTCCGCACAGAGCATCTAGAAGGTGCACTGTGCGCTATCAGTGAGAGGGATCATGGTCTACTCAGGCATTATGCTTTATGCGGGGATCTTGGTAACTGCGCTAGTTGTGGGCTTTTTATCACTAAGGGGTGTTAACTCCAGAAACTGCTTCATGAAGGCGGCGCTGTATGATTATTTCCTGAATTCCAACAAGGCCAAACAGGCACTGGCTTGTTGCTTGCTTGTATTGTCAGCTTTTTTTACGTTTACCCCCGGAAAGCCCCTCTGGAACCTCGGTAACCGGTGGCCTGTAAAGTGCTTTTCGGAAAAGGTACGGGTGGTGCATAGGTATTTAGTTATGATGGCTCTGGGTAGGGGGATTTATGAGAACGCTATATACACTCGGGCTGGCGTTTCTACTGGCAGGCTGCGATTCCGGGCCGGGTATTGAAGGCACCTATGTGGCTGACCAATCGGGCTTTGAGTTCATTTTTGATGGCGATGGAACTGTGCGGATGATTGGTTTTTTTGATCAGGCTGTCGATTTTGATTATGAGGTTGCCGATAACGAGATTAAGTTGGTTACGCCGGAGGGAAGGGTGGTGCTGACGCGCCTTGAAAATGGCAACTTTGACAGCCCGTGGGGCGAGATGGTGCGGCAGCGTTAGCGGGGGTGTTCGGCGACAATTAGGATGACCGAGGAAAGACCTGACTCGAACGTTCGCTTTTGTTTAAAAGCTGGAGATCACACTTCGGATCGATAACACCATACTCCGGCTATACTCGGCCAGTTTGTGGTTGCACTGCCTGTCTGTGCTTCTACGGCCTCACAGTCTTGCGTGCAAACCTGTACAATGCCGGCTTTCTTTTGCCGGCGCGGTGCCGGCCCTCACGTTGATAGGTTCCTTTCTTGATCTCCACTGCCAATATCACCATGCAATTCGGGGCCAAGCCCCTGTTTGAAAACGTGTCTGCCAAATTTGGCAGCGGTAATCGTTACGGCCTGATCGGCGCCAACGGCTGCGGCAAGTCCACCCTTATGAAGATCCTGGGTGGCGACCTGGAGCCTTCTGCCGGCCAGGTTATGCTGGAGCCAAACGTTCGCCTGGGTAAATTGCGCCAGGACCAGTTCGCCTATGAAGACTGCACGGTGATCGATACCGTGATCATGGGGCATGAAGATCTGTGGCACGTAAAAAAAGAACGTGACCGCATTTATTCCCTGCCGGAAATGAGCGAAGAAGACGGCATGGCGGTCGCGGACCTGGAAGTGGAGTTTGCCGAGATGGATGGCTACACCGCCGAATCCCGTGCCGGCGAACTGCTGCTGGGCCTGGACATTCCGCTGGAACAGCACAATGGCCCCATGAGCGCCTTGGCTCCCGGCTGGAAGCTGCGCGTATTGCTGGCCCAGGCCCTGTTTTCAGACCCGGACGTGCTGCTGCTGGATGAGCCCACCAACCACCTGGACATCAACACCATCCGTTGGCTGGAAAGCATTCTGGTTGCCCGTAACAGCACCATGATCATCATCTCTCACGACCGTCACTTCCTGAACAGCGTTTGCACGCACATGGCGGATCTGGATTATGGTGAGCTGCGCCTGTTCCCGGGCAACTACGACGAATACATGACCGCCGCCACCCAGGCCCGCGAGCGCATGCTGTCAGACAATGCCAAGAAGAAGGCCCAGATCGCCGAGCTGCAGCAGTTTGTCAGCCGGTTCTCCGCCAACGCTTCCAAGGCCAAGCAGGCAACGTCCCGTGCCCGGCAGATCGACAAGATCCAGCTGGAAGAGGTCAAACCCTCCAGCCGGGTAAGCCCGTTTATCCGCTTTGAACAGCACAAGAAGCTACATCGCCAGGCGGTGACGCTGCACGGTCTGACCAAGGGGTTCGATGAAGGCCCTCTGTTCAAGAACCTGAATCTGCAGATTGAGGCCGGCGAGCGCGTGGCGATTATCGGCCCCAACGGTATTGGTAAAACCACGCTGTTGCAGTGTCTGGCCGGAGCCTACGAGCCGGACAGCGGTGAGGTGAAATGGCCCGACAGTGCGCAAGTGGGGTATTTCGCCCAGGATCACACGGCAGACTTTGCCCAGGACGATACGTTGTCTGACTGGATGGCGCAGTGGACCACCGGTGGCGAGCAGCTGGTGCGTGGTACCTTGGGTCGGATGCTGTTTTCCGGCGATGACATCGGTAAATCGGTACGGGTGATTTCGGGTGGTGAGCAGGGTCGCATGCTGTTCGGCAAGCTGATTCTGCAACGGCCGAACGTGATGCTGATGGATGAGCCCACCAACCACCTGGATATGGAGTCCATCGAGGCGCTGAACCTGGCGTTGGAGAACTATCCGGGCACGCTGATCTTCGTCAGCCATGACCGGGAGTTTGTGTCTTCGCTGGCGACTCGGATCATCGAGTTGAAGCCGGATGGCATTACCGACTTCAGTGGTACCTATGATGACTATCTTCGGAGTCAGGGTTACTTCTAAGCTTTAGCTTGGTAGCCCGGCCTCATCTCCACTTGGGTGCCGGCGGGCGTGTGGGTAGAGCCATCCATGGCTCCGCACAGTTTTGGAAGGCTCTACCCACACGCCCGCTCATGCTTTTGAGTGGGCGTCGACTGAATTAAGGAAATGAAGATGAGCGAAGCTCAAATTGTGAATGTTACCCGCAAATGGGTTGAAGACGTTGTGGTTGGCTATAACCTTTGCCCGTTTGCGAAGCGGGAGCTGGTGAAAGACCGGGTTCGCTTTGTGGTGACGGACGCGGCGAACGAAGACGATTTACTGAAAGCCCTGCATGCCGAGTTGCAGCGCCTTGAAGACGAACCGGATATCGAGACCACGCTGTTGATTCATCCGGGTGTGTTGCAGGACTTTGAGACCTACAACGAGTTTCTGGACACCGCCGAAGGCCTGGTGGCGTATCTCGAGCTGGAAGGGGTTTATCAGGTCGCCAGTTTTCACCCGGACTACCAGTTTGCCGAGACCGAGACAGATGCGGCGGAGAATTACACCAATCGTTCTCCATACCCAATGCTGCACTTGTTGCGGGAAGCGAGTCTTGAGGCGGCGATTGACAGTTATCCGGACGTGGATGGCATTCCCGACCGAAACATCGCGCTGATGAATGAGCTTGGTGCGGATAAGATGCGGAGTATTCTTACGGCATGCCTTAAGAGTTCAGTTTAAGGGCGGCCGGCAAAATAATAGAGAGGAACGGTTGGGGAGGCGCTTTCAAAACTGTGCGGAGCCATGGATGGCGGAGCCCAAGCGCCCCAGGGATGGGCCGAAGGAGCGTGTTTTGAAAGCGCCTCCCCAACCGTGACCGCACAGACTAGACGGCTTGGAGTAAGAAACTCCGAACTAGAACCTTGCCCGCAATCCAGACCAAATATAAGAGCGAGAGCCAATGGGACTGCTTTTCGAACAAATTGACAGCCAACCCTCGGTGATCGGGGAAATCACGTTGCGCCGCCGCAAGATTCCGGCACTGGGTGACCGCGACATCTACGAAGTAAAGCTGGGCGAAGAGTTCCTCATGTCCAGCATGTTCGTGGATGCCGAAGTGGCCCTGTCAGACCTCGGGCTGGCAGAAACCGAAGGCGACAACCTGTGCGTTGTGGTGGGTGGTCTGGGCCTCGGCTACACCGCCGTTGCGGCGCTCAAACACCCACGTGTTAGCGAACTGCTCGTTGTCGAATACCTGCAGCCCGTCATCGGCTGGCACCAGCAGGAGTTCGTGCCCCTCGGCAAAGACCTTAATGCCGACCCGCGCAGCCGCTACATCCATGGCAGCTTCTTCGACATGGCCATTGCCGACCCCAAAACCGGCGGCTTTGACCCAGCAGCCCCTGGCAAACAATTCGACGCCATCCTGCTCGACATCGACCACTCGCCCCGGGCCCTGCTGCACGACTCCAGTGCCAGCTTTTACACCACACACAACATCAGACTGATGGCCCGGCAACTGAAGCCCCGGGGGATTTTTGCCATGTGGTCCAACGAAGGTGAAGATGAGGAGTTCATGGCCGTGTTGAGGGAGGTGTTCATTGAGGTAGACTGCCACGTTGTAAGCTTCTTTAACCCGTTCCAGAACCGGGAATCGTTCAATACCGTCTACGTGGCCCGCAAGCCGGACTGATACTCCTTCGTCCCTCGCCTGATTCGTCGATATGTGACCTGTTAATGACTGAACTTTCCTTGACCCAGTATCTGCTGATTGCGCTGGTGTTTGTCTGGAGCGGTTTCGTTCGCTCCGGGCTGGCGTTCGGCGGTGCGGTGCTGTCGCTGCCATTTCTGTTGCTGATCCATAACGATCCATTGGTGTATTTGCCGATCATTTCGGTACACCTGCTGGTGTTCTCCTCCCTGACCATCTGGATGAACAATCGCAGGCGTGCGGTCCCGAGTGCACCGGGTGATGGTGTCCGGCCTGAGGGCACGGTGGACTGGACCTACCTGCGAAAAATTCTCGCCATCATGATCGTGCCCAAACTGATCGGAGTGTTCGGTCTGATTACCCTGCCATCAGCGGTGATGAGCTCGATCATTTTCGTGATTGTTTCGGTGTACGCCGTCTCTTACATCCTCAACAGGCCTTTTCGCAGCAAAAGCCCCTTTGTGGACACGGTGTTTTTGATGTTGGGCGGCTATATCAGTGGTACCTCGCTGATCGGGGCCCCGTTGATCATTGCGGTAGTGGCCCAGCATCTTCCGAAAGAGCGTTTAAGGGACACCTTGTTTGCGCTCTGGTTCATTCTGGTGACAATCAAGATGGCCGCGTTCATCTGGGCGGGCATTGACCTGCAGCTGATTCATCACCTGTGGCTGCTGCCATGTGCCGCCGTAGGGCATATGTTGGGGTTGTGGTTCCACGACCACATGCTTAAGTCTGAACCCCGGATGTTTTTCCGGTTTCTGGGTGTTGTACTGCTGGTTGTGAGTTCATTGGGATTGTGGCGGGGGTTGGCGGGCTGACTCGCCCGCCGATGCCCGTTTACAGCAGGTTGTAGATAAACACCACAGCAACCGCCACCGGGGTAATGAAGCGCACGGTTACAAACCACAGGTTGAACATCGCCGGTGACAAAGACAGCTCGTTCTCCATGGCCTGGCGCGACATCACCCAGCCTGCGAACAGGGCAACCAGCAAGCCGCCTAACGGAAGCAGGATGTTAGCGGTGAAGAAGTCCAGCAGGTCGAAGATGGTCTTGCCTTCGAGCATGGGCACGAAGCCCAGCGGAGCGAAATCCGCCCACAGATTCAGGGACAGGATCGAGGCAATGCCCAGGGCCCAGCAGACAGTGCCGGCCGCGATGGTGCTGACGGTGCGGTTCATGCCTTTCTGCTCTTCCAGCCATTCCACAATCGGCTCCAGGAGCGAAATCCCCGACGTCCAGGCAGCAAACACCAGCAGCACAAAGAATAGAGTCCCAAACAGCGCACCCATGGGCATCTGGCCAAAGGCCAGCGGTAGGGTCTGGAAGATCAATCCGGGGCCGGCGCCGGGCTCGAGACCGTTGGCAAAGACAATCGGGAAGATGGCGAGGCCCGCGAGCAGCGCAACCCCGGTATCGATGACGGATACGGTAATGGAGGTTTTGGCGATGGAGATGTTTTTGGGCAAATAGGAGCCATAAGCCATCATCACCGCCATACCGAGGCTCAGAGTAAAGAACGCATGGCCGAGGGCGACCAGAATGCCGGAGGTGGTGAGTTTGGAGAAGTCAGGCTGGAACAGGAAGGCCGCGGCCTGGCCAAAGTGCCCGGTGGTCATGGCATAGCCCACGACGATCAGCAGCAGAACGAACAACGCGGGCATCAGAATACTCACTGCCCGCTCCAGCCCGGACCGCACACCTCTGGCAACCACGACCATTACCAGCGCCATGAACAGGGTGTGCCAGGTCAGCAGGGTGGCCGGATCGCTGAGCAGTCCTGAGAAGATCGCGCCAACCGTCTCGGCCGACTGGCCGGCGAGTTGGCCGCTGGCGGTGGTGCCGACGTAGGAAATGGCCCAGCCGCCGATCACCGAATAGAACGAAAGAATCAGGAAGCCGGCCAGAACGCCCACCACGCCCACCAGTTTCCAGGCCGGTTTCAGCCGGTCGCGTTCGGTAATCAGGCGCAGGCTGTTAACCGGGCTGCGGCCACCACGGCGGCCGATCATGACTTCCGCCATCATGATGGGAATGCCGACGATGGCGATGCAGAGCAGGTACACCAGAACAAAGGCTCCGCCGCCGTTCTCGCCGGTAACATAGGGGAACTTCCAGATATTGCCCAGGCCTACGGCAGAGCCCGTAGCGGCAAGGATAAAAGCAAGGCGTGACGACCAGAGGCCGCGTTTGGCGTTGGAACCTTCAAGCTCACCTGAAAAGGTGGCCGAACCTGATGACGTGACAGACATGACAATCTCCTGCGGTACTTGTTGTTGTCAGGAATTAAAAAGGGGTAGCTGCAAACCTTTACAGCTACCCAGGAAGGCGCGCCGGAGTCAGGTTACCCGGCGCATGCCAACCGCTCAGGCGCCAGCCCGGCACCCGCGGTATGCTTTTGAAACCGTTCCTCGGCCAGTTCATTGGCGATGGCTCCGGTCGGGCGGGCCGCTCGGTCGGAACGATTGAAAATTTCGGTCAGGGTGTCGCCAATGCGTTCAACATGGGCGCGCACCGTGTCCGGTGTCGCACCGGTGCGCTCGTAGAACACATCGATGATGCCCCCGGCGTTGATGGCGAAGTCCGGGGCATAGAGAATGCCGCGCTCTTGCAGCATGGCGTCATGCCTTGGGTGTGCGAGCAGGTTGTTGGCTGCGCCGGCGACAATGGTGGCCCTGAGCTGCGGGATGCTGTCGTCGTTCAATACCGCGCCCATGGCGCAGGGTGCGACCACATCGACGGGCAGGTACAGAATGTCTTCGGCGGTCGCCGGTTTTGCGCCCAATTGTTCTACCGCCCGGCGCATGTTGTCTTCGTGGATGTCATAGACCCAGAGCTCCGCCCCGGCGTGTTTAAGGTGTTGGGCGAGCCGGTATCCGACGTTGCCAATGCCCTGGATGGCGACTTTCAAACCGGTGAGATCGGTTCTGCCCAGCTTGTGCTGAACCGCAGCTTGCAGGCCAATAAAGGTGCCGTACGCGGTGGCCGGGGAGGGGTCGCCGTTGCTGGGCTTGCCATCAAAGCCAGTGCGGGCCGCAATGCCGGCTACGTGCCTGGTGTGCTGGCCCATCACCTTGAGATCCGGCACGCTGGTGCCGGAGTCCTCGGCGGCGATGTATTGGCCGCCCAGGCTTTCCAGGTGTCGGCCCATGGCTTGCATTAGCGCGTCGGTTTTGTCTTTGCGAGGGTCGCCGATGATCACCGATTTGCCGCCACCCAGGTCGAGATTGGCGAGCGCGGATTTGTAGGTCATGCCCCGGGACAGGCGCAATACATCGCGCAGGGCTTCTTCATCGGAGGTATAGGGAAACATCCGGCAACCGCCAAGGGCAGGGCCCCGTGAGGTATTGTGGATAGCGACGATGGCTTTCAGACCGGTTTCCGGATCACAGAAAAACGACAGGTGTTCGTGGTTGTCAAACTCGGGATGGCTGAATACGTTCATGGCGTTTTGCCTCTCTTCGATGGCCACGGCTACCCTTGTGAGGCCTGCCGTGGCTGTTTGTTGTTTTGGTCAGACGGCGGCGTTGGCGATCCGCTGATGAGCCCGGGCATTCGGGTTCAGTTCTGCAAGCAGTTGGCTGCGCTCCTTGCGGCTTGCCTGGTAGGCGTGCTCTTTCACCGGGCCATAGCCACGAATTTTCGCGGGCAGCGTGGCGAGGTTACGGGCCGCGTTGGCCTGATCCTGGTTCAGGTGTTTCAGCAGAAAAGCCACATCCGCTTCGTATTCCCGAATGATCTTGCGCTCCAGCCGGCGATCGGCGGTGTAACCGAAGGGGTCCAGCGGAGTGCCCCGCAGGCTCCGGGCTTTTGCCAGTAGCGCGAACGCGGTTTCCATCCAGGGGCCGAATTTGAGTTTTCTGGGGCGTTCACCGTTTTTGCTGCGGCTCAGCAGCGGTGGGGCAAGATTGAATTCCAGTTCCACCTCACCTTCAAACTCTGCTTCAAGCTGCTTGCGCAGGCTGCCGTTGCTGAACAGCCGGGCCACCTCGTATTCATCCTTGTACGCCAACACTTTGGCGTAGTTTTCGGCGATCGCCCGGAGCAGCATCGGGTCCCGGCCCAGCCTTTTGGTAATGGTTTGCTCGGCATGGCGAACCAGAGTTTCGTAGCGTTTGGCCAGGGCTCCGTTCTGATACTCGGTGAGGTGCGCTTTGTTGCGCTCGATCAGCTGATCGGTGGTTTCCATCACCTGAACCGTTTGCACCCCGGCGCCTTTGGGCTTCGGAAAAGCCAGGGCGTTGACCTTGTCCAGGTCATGGGCAGCTCGGCGGCCCCAGAGAAATGCCTGTTTGTTTTTGTCGATGGACACGTTGTTCAGTTCGATGGCCCGCTCGATGGCTTCAGCGCTCAAGGGCAGCAGGCCCTGTTGATAGGCGAAGCCCACGGTGAACAGGTTGACCGCCATGCCATCGCCCATCAGTGCCTTGGCCAGGCCGCCGGCGTCGAGGAACCAGCTGTCGTCGGTGCGGCAGGCTTCCCGCACACTCTGCTGCATGGACTCACCGGGGAACTGAATGTCTGGGTCTCGGGTGAAGGCCGCGGGCATAGACGGTTCGGCGTTGACCACCGCGCGGGAGAAGCGGGTGTCCAGCTTGGCCAGGGCGTCATCGGTGGCGGCGACCATCAGATCAAACGCCAGCATCAGGTCCGCCTCGCCAGCGGGAATGCGCACGGCATGAATGTCTTCCTGATGATCGCTGATGCGAATATGGCTGACCACCGCACCGAATTTCTGGGCCAGGCCGGCTTGATCGAGTACCGACACGCCTTTACCTTCAAGATGCGCCGCCATACCCAGCAATGCGCTGACGGTTACTACCCCGGTGCCGCCCACGCCCGTCAGCAGAATGCTGTAAGGGTTGTTGCCGGAAACCGGTGTGGGTTCGGGCGGCGTCGGGAAATCCACATCCGATCGCACACCGGCCGGCTTCTTCAGTTTTCCGCCCTTGACGGTGACAAAACTGGGGCAGAACCCGCGCACGCAAGAGAAGTCCTTGTTGCATGAGGACTGGTCAATGGTGCGTTTGCGCCCCGCGTCGGTTTCCTTGGGCAGGATCGACAGGCAATTGGATTGAATGCCGCAATCACCGCAGCCCTCGCACACGTCGGAGTGAATCATCACCCGCTGTTCCGGGTCGGCCATGGTGCCGCGTTTGCGACGGCGGCGTTTCTCGGCGGCGCAGGTCTGGTCGTAGATGATCACCGAACAGCCCTCGATGTCGCGCAACTCCCGCTGCACTGCATCCAGATCGTCGCGATCGTGAAAGGTGGTGCGGTCGGCGAAGTCGGCTCGGGACGGGTATTTGTCAATATCGTCACTGACCACGGCAATGCGGCGCACGCCTTCGCCATAGAGCTGGTGACTGATCTGCTGCACGGTGAGGGTGCCGTCTACCGGCTGGCCGCCGGTCATGGCTACGGCGTCGTTGTACAGGATCTTGTAGGTGATGTTGGCACCGGAAGCGATGGCGGCACGAATGGCCAGTACGCCGGAATGAAAATAGGTGCCGTCGCCGAGATTCTGGAACACGTGCTTCTGGTGAGTGAACGGTGCCTGGCCCAGCCAGGTGACGCCTTCGCCGCCCATCTGGGTGAAGGTGTCGGTGCCTCGCTCCATCCAGGTGGCCATGTAATGGCAGCCAATACCGCCCAGGGCGCGACTGCCCTCCGGTACCTGGGTCGAGGTGTTGTGGGGGCAGCCGGAGCAGAAGTGCGGCGTGCGCTCCAGTCGCTCCCGGGGGCTGGCAAGGCTGTTTTCTTTCTCGGTCAGGAAGTCGAGCCGCTTCTGCAGCGTGTCGTTGCAGTAGCGGCCGTCCAGCCGTGAGGCGATGGCGCGGGCCACCATGGCGGGTGTCAGTTCGGCGATGGTGGGCAGCAGGTCGTTGCCCTGCTCATCCCGCTTACCAATGACGTTGGGACGCCTGGCATCCTGCCAGCCATAGAGCTGAGCCTTGAGCTGATCTTCAATCAGGCCGCGCTTTTCTTCAACGACCAAGATTTCTTCCAGACCGGTGGCGAACTCGAAAATGCCCTCGGGCTCCAGTGGCCACGGCATCGCGACCTTGTAAACGGCCAGGCCAATGGCCTCGCGCTCGTCCTCGCCCAGGCCAAGGTCTGCTAAAGCCTGAATAACGTCCAGGTAGGCCTTGCCCGTGGTGATAATGCCAAGCCTTGGACGGCTGGCGGAGAGTACGGTGTGGTCCAGCCGGTTGGCCCGGCAGAAGGCTTTGGCGGCTTCCAGCTTGTAGCGTTGCAGGCGTTCTTCCTGCGCCATGGGCTTGTCTGGCCAGCGCGAGTTCAGTCCGCCTTCGGGCATCTGGAAATCCCGGGGAATGCGGATGTTGATGCGGCCGAGATCGAGATTGGCAGAAATGGACGAATCCATGTTCTCCGCCAGTGCCTTGAAGCCGATCCAGCAGCCGCTGAAGCGGGACATGGCCCAGCCATAGAGGCCCATATCCAGAATGTCCTGAATCCCGGCCGGGTTCAGAACCGGCATGGAAGCATCCATGAAGCCGTAGTCGCTTTGATGGGGCAGGGTGGACGATTTGCAGGCATGGTCATCGCCGGCGACGGCCAGCACACCGCCAAAACGGGAGGTGCCAGCGGCGTTGGCGTGTTTGAACACATCGCCGGTGCGGTCAACACCGGGGCCCTTGCCGTACCAGAGGGCGAATACGCCGTCGTATTTGGCGCCTTCAAAAATATTCACCTGCTGGCTGCCCCAGACGGCGGTGGCGCCGAGGTCTTCGTTTACGCCAGGCAGGAAGTGGATGTTCTTTTTGCTGAGGTAGTCGCGGGCTTTCCAGAGGACTTTGTCGAACCCACCCAGGGGCGAACCGCGGTAACCGGAGATAAATCCTGCGGTGTTCAGTCCGTTCTGCTGGTCGAGTTGGGCTTGGAGTAGCGGGAGTCTTGCAAGAGCCTGGCTGCCGTTCATGTAGACAGAGCCGGTGTCTTTTTCCCAGACGTCGTCAAGGCTGACAGGACGCAGCCCCGTTAGGGTGCGTGAAAGATCAGACATTTTGAAATCCTCTCCCACCTGGCCGGATCTCGGCGGTAGGCTCATCTTGTTTTTGTCGTTCCGGCTTTTGACCGGCGTGTCGATTTCAGTGTCCGTCCCGAAGGATTGGCCGGGATGCCCTTGTGGGGCTGGACAGAAAACAAGCTAGATCAAGTTTACGTGAACGTCAACAAGCGGCGATTGCTCCATCTGGCTTTAAATATGATTACCTCATGTAACTGGTTGAGCTTGCGGTATAAAAATTTTCCGGGTCACGGTTAATACCTATTCGCGTTTTTGTGCGTTACGTCATAAGTTCAATAGATGCCTGCATACCCATACCAGTTTCAGTCGCGCAATGTGCGCCTCGAGTTTCTTCGTTTATTACCCATCTCATTGTTTGTGGTGGCGTTTGGTGCTGCCTTTGGTTTGGCGGCGATCCAGAAAGGCCTGTCGCCGCTTGAAGCCATTCTTATGAGTACCACTGTGTTTGCCGGCGCCTCGCAGTTTGCGGCGGTTGATATGTGGGGCGCGCAGGTGTCTGTGCTGCCGATGATGGCGGTGGTTTTTGCAATCAACTCCCGGCACCTGCTGATGGGTGCCTCGCTTTATCCTATGCTGAAAGACGTGCCAACAGGCCGGCGATACGGACTGCTGTTACTGCTGACCGATGCCAACTGGGCGGTGTCGGCCCAGGATTATCAGAATGGCCGGCGCAACCTTGAGGTGATTCTTGGCGGCGGCCTGGTGCTCTGGCTGGCCTGGATCGCCGGCACGGCGTTGGGCGTGTATTTCGGCGGCCTGTTGCAGAATCCGAAGGCTTTGGGGCTGGATATGGTGCTGGGTTGCTTCCTGTTTGCCATGGCGCTGGGTGGCAAGAAATCACCGCGGGTGCTGGTGGCCTGGCTGGTTGCCGGCGTAGCCTCGCTGGCGGCCTGGAAATGGTTGCCGCCCAATATGCACGTGGTGGTGGGCGCGCTTGCCGGTGGTGTCATCGGTTTGTTCTGGCTGGAACCAAAGCCTCAGGAAAAACAGCCAGAGGCGGAGGGTGATCATGGCCATTGAAACCACCACCCTGGGCGTACTGGGGCTGATTGCCATCATGACCCTGACCACTCTGGTGACCCGCTTTGGTGGCGTGTTCATCATGTCGTTCCTGCGTATCAGTCCCCGGATTGAAAGCTTTATCAACACCATGGCCAGCTCGGTGCTGATCGCGATCATTGTGCCCATGGCGGTATCCGGTGATCTCGGTGCCCTGGCCGCACTGGTCGCGACCGGGGTGTCGATGCTGATGCTCCGCAAGCCGTTGCCGGCCATTGCCATCGGCCTTCTGGCCGCCGCCCTGGTGCGTTATTTCGGGTAACGTTTTGATTCAGGGTTGATTAAAAACCACTCAAGTTTTCCGGTTTGGTGCCGTTAACCGCGTCAGGTTAGTGGAGGCGCCAAACCATGATTTCATCCAGTCAGATTTCCCTGTTTCAGAACAGCACCCGCCAGGTTTCGGCGATGGACAGCAGCCAGCTGCGCATCATCCAGCAAAATGGCGGCTTGCCCCAACAGGGACAGCAGGCAGGTGCGACTGAATTGTCGCTGTTCCGGCAGGCGGCGTATCGCTACAGCAGCCAGGAACAACTGGCGTTCAGCGGCGCAAGCCAGGTCAACGGCGATAACCGCACCGCTACCTTTTCCAGCGCCGAACTGATCGAGAAATCCGCCGATTTGTTTCTCCTGGGCCAGCAAGCCCTGACCGTCAGCCGTGCGGCACTGGGGGGCGACGCCGTAGGCGAAGCCCAGGGCAGCTTGTCGGTGACAGCAGGCAAGTATATGTTCTACTCGGAGAGCGAAAGCCGCAGTTTTGCGTCAACCGGCAGCATCAGCCTTGAGAATGGTGAGACCATCGATTTCACCCTGTCTCTGCGCCAGTCTCAGTCCAGAACCTACGAATACTCCGAACTGGTTCAGATTCAGGAACGCCCGCTCACCGACCCTCTGGTGATCAACTTCGGCGCCTCCACCGCCCGCCTCACCGATACCCTGTTTGAATTTGATATGAACGGCGACGGCCAGACCAGCCAGTTTGCCAGTCTGGGAGCCGGCAGTGGCTACCTGGTGTTCGACCGCAACGGTAACGGCAAAGTGGACGACGGCTCCGAACTGTTCGGCCCCCAATCCGGTTCCGGTTTTGGTGAACTGACCAGTTTTGATGACGACGGCAACCGCTGGATCGACGCTAACGACGAAGTGTTCAAATCCCTGTCGGTCTGGGTACAAACGGCCGACGGCGGCGGTGCCCTGCGGTCACTGGATGAGGTAGGTGTGCAGGCATTATATGTAGACAGTGCGGCTGACCGATTCACTCTGGCTAATCCGCAAGGCGTGCCCCTTGGGCAGATTAAAGCGTCCGGCATTTACCTGACCACCGATGGTGAAGTCCGCACGCTGGAAGAACTGGATCTGGCTGAGCAGAACACGGAGAAGGCTCCGGCAGAGATAACGTCGCTCGGTTTTCGCGGCGACAATGGCGTGGGTAATGGAAACTCGAACGGTAATTCAGGTTCCAATGGTAATTCTGACGGTACCGGTCCGGTAGATGCCCGCATTGAAGCCATACAAAAGGCCCTGGAAAAGCTAAACGAGATCCGCGAAAAACAACAGGAATTCATTGAAGCGTCACAAGGGAAAGACAAAGAGAAATCCCCGCTGGATGACTATCTCAATATCATCGACCGGTTACGTCAGCATCTGCTGAACAGCCAGGATGAGAAGAAGCAGGCGGCCAGTCGCTACCTGGAATTCGCAAAGCTCTGATATGCAGCTTGGGAGTCTGAACCGGTCGGGTGGGCCTTCCCAAAAAACGCTGTGAATACGTCCGTGTACGCTTGGCTCCGCCATCCATGGCTACGCACATTTTTGGGAAGGCCCACCCGACCGGTTCTCCCGAACCTACGGAGTGGATTCCGACATCGGATTGGTGTTGCGCAGAGCCAATTCGCCAATTCCCGGCAGCTTGATGCCAAGGGCCAAAGGGTTAACACCAAGAGACAGGCCCAGAATGTTGAGCTCCACGCCTTCGCGCACTCCCGCCAATACCCCGAAATAACCCCCCAGAGAAAGCTGATAACCCCCACCGCCCGGCGTTGATGCGCCGATCCGGCTGCCGAGATAATCTTTACCGATGGCATGATTGGGCAAGGCTACATTCAAATCTGGCGTTTCACGAATGACCCAGGCCACAAAGGTGTTGCTGTTGGGGCCGGGCCAGGCTTCGTACTCTGTTGCATATGGGTAGGAGGCCACAGCCGTGTAAATGTCGGGGATCAGGGCCTTTGCTTGCTTGCCCCGTATATCCGCATAGAGTTCCGGCTTTGCGCCGTACCAGTGTCGGTCCGGATCATCCGGGCGCGAGTTCACAACATGCCGGCGCCACCCGGTCACCTCATGCACCTTGAAGTGATCAGCACCTTCCTCCTTGGTGGCTACCCAGGTATGCACCGCAAAATAGCCACGCCAGCTCCAGGCGCGGGCGCCATAGACCTGTACGATTGCCTCGTGAACCTGTGCCGGGTCGGGCGCGATGCCTGCGCTTTCCCGGGTTGCGGTCTGCCAGCTGTTGCGTTCTGGTTGGCTGCCGCTGGCGGCAAGCAAAATGGGACCAGACAGCAGTAACAGGAGCGCGCCGAGAATCCAGCCAGAATATAGGGCAAATCGTTTCATTCATGGGTTCCTGATAAAGATAGGAGAATACAGAGACTCTACCCACTCAGGTAAGTTCCGGATCACCCGAAAACAATACTTTCCAAAAGGGGCTGGCGGTTATGAGCTGCGAATGGTCCGGCGGCGGATGGATGATGCCAGTTGGTTGATCAGTTCTCGGGCATCACCCTCGTGCAGGCTGTGGCATTTGTCCTGAAGCACCCGGCGGTCGTGACTGGATGAGGCGCTGGTCACTTCCTTCTGCAGGTCCAGATGCTGGCAGGCCGACAGGTGCGCCTTGATCTCGGTATCGATCAGCTGGGTGGTCAGGCCTTCGATGGTTTCGCTGCAGAATGGGCGGTTGCGGTTCAGGAGGTTTCTGGCCTCGATGGCGGCATGTCGGGCTTCGAGTCGCAATTCCCCCGTCGCTTCACCTGCTTCAACGGCCCTTAGAAACATACCCAGCCGTTCGTGCAGGTGCCAAACTTGTGGCCAGATTCGATCATAGGCTTCTTTTTCGGTGCGGTAGAGCGCTTCGTCCAGCAACGAATTCTCGCCCTGAGCTCCGGGTTCTCCGGGGCGATTGAATTGCGCCACGCGGATGTCGTCCACTTCCCGCCAGAGTGTGTCAGAGCGCTCACGCAGAGTCGCCAGCTGTGCCTGGTTTCGGCGCCGTGCGCCCAGAGTAAGGGTGATGGCAATCAGCGCAAGCAGCAGCGCTACGGTCGCAAGCGCAAGCGGCACGCTATCGGATGAGAGCATGCTCCAAAGCGGGCCTGTGTCCATGGTGTTTGACCCCGTCGAAATCCTGTCTTGGTTCTACAGTATAGAGCTTAATCCTGGTCTTGCTGTCGGAAAGGCAGAACCGATTGTGCATCTTCAAAGTAGCCTGCTACCTGCTCGGATTCTTCGCTGATGAAGTGTGCAATCGCGTCGCGGAATCCCGGGTGCAGGATGCCGTGCCAGGAATGGGTGATGACCGGCTCGAACCCGCGTACCAGCTTGTGTTCGCCCTGGGCTCCGGCGTCGAAATGCTGAAGGCCAAGCGCCAGAGCAAGTTCGATGCCCTGGTAGTAACAGGTTTCAAAGTGCAGATGATTGTATTCTTCCAGGCAGCCCCAGTAACGGCCATAGAGCGTATTTTCACCGGCCAGGAATAGCGCTCCGGCAATGATCTCGCCCTCTTTGATTGCCAGAATCAGATGCAAATGCTCCGGCATGGCTTCTCGCAGCTGTTCGAAGAAGGGTTTGTTCAGGTAGGGCGGGCGGCCCCGCTTCAAATACGTGGCTTGATAAAAAATGTAGAAGGCTGACAGAGCCTGGTCTGAAATATCGGGCCCATGTAAGCGTTGAAACCGAATTCCCTGGTCCGCAACCTGGCGCCGTTCTTTGCGAATGGATTTGCGTTTGCGCGAGGTGAGTACTGCCAGAAAATCATCAAAATGTTGGTAGCCCCGATTGTGCCAGTGGAATTGGCAGCCAAGGCGGTGCAATTCCTGGTCATGATTCAGCAGCGATTGATCTGCCTGGTTCGGGAACAGCAAGTGCCAGGAATGGGCACCAACCTCGGCGGTCAGCCTGGTCAGGAGATCGTCGATTATCCGGGGTGATAATTGTGCCCGCAGGTTGTCGCTCAGCAGCAATCTTGGCCCTTGGGACGGTGTAAACGGCACAGCAATCAACAGCTTGGGGTAGTAGGGCAAGCCATGGCGCTGGTAAGCGTCGGCCCAGCCCCAGTCGAAAACGTATTCACCCATTGAATGGTTTTTCAGGAAGGCAGGCGCTACGCCACAGATGTCACCGTTCATCCGGAAAATCAGATGGCTGGGCGTCCAGCCTGTCTCCGCGGTGGTGCAACCTGAGCTTTCCAGAGCCTGGAAAAACTCATAGCGCAGGAATGGATGGCTCCGGCCGGCCAGCCGTTGCCAGTCCTGTTGCGGAATATCGGCAATGCTGGCGCAGGTTTCCAGGGTGATCTCGGGTGAAGCGGGTTCTGCCATGGTGGTGTTCAGACTCAGTTAACGGTCCCCATACCATACGACAGAACCCAGCCTGTGATCACTTCTCGATATCAGCGCAGCGCTTTTCCATCTTCTGCTGCCACTTGCCCATGCGCTCCTGATGCTTTTGCTTGCGTTCCTGGTGAATCTCATCCCAGGTCTCGCGTTGTTCGTCGGTCAGTTTCAGGCGGTCGGCCATTTCAGCATGACGCTTCTGCATTTCCGCCTGCCGCTCAGCACGGTACTCCTTACTGAACTTGCCTTTACCGTCGCGGAAGTTTTCGCACCTTTCGTTCTGCTGCCAATTGCCCCCTTTTTGCCGCATATCCTGGTTTTGTGCCAGGGCGGCAGGGCTGGCGGTGACCATGGCAGTCATCAGAATACCGGCTGTAAGCAAAGCTGTTTTAGCGTTCATTGGTGTTACCTCTCGGGGTTGTCGTTCTATAGCAGCCATCGTACTCCTGACCAGCGTCAGGCAGTGTCAGGCCGGTGTAAAGGTTCCGTAAAGGAGAAATGCCGGGCGTCAGAAGCGCCAGGACACCGTGGTAGACTGTGTTCGGATCTTAAAAGAGGGATGAATATGCAGAACCGGGTATTGCTCATCGAAGACGATGAAGAGTTGAGGCAATTGCTGGCTCGTTATCTGGCGACGCAGGGTTTCAGTGTCAGAGAGGCGGCCAATGGTCGCGATGGTCTTGCCCTTGCTCTGGGCCAGGATTGCGATATTGTCGTTCTGGATATCATGTTGCCTGACATCAATGGCCTTGAAGTGCTGCGGGAGTTGCGTGCCCATACCCACTTACCGGTTGTTCTGCTGACCGCCCGGGGTGATGAGACAGATCGGATTGTCGGCTTTGAAGTCGGTGCCGACGATTACATTCCAAAACCTTGCAACCCCCGGGAGCTGGTTGCTCGCCTGCAGGCTTTGTTGCGGAGGATTGCCTGGGACCAGAAGGCCGATATGGATGCAACCCGTACCTACGGAGATCTTCGGGTTGAACCCGGCCAGCGCCGCATCTATCAAAACGATACCCCCCTTGAATTGACCGCCACTGAATACGAGGTTTTGCAGGTTTTACTGGCCCATGCGGGCAGCGTTGTTCGTAAAACGGATTTGATGCAATGGGCGCTGGGGCGCCGGCTTGAGGCCTATGACCGCACTCTGGATATGCACGTCAGTAATCTGCGCAAGAAACTGGGGAACGATGATCCGCCCCGAATCGAGACGGTACGGGGGTTGGGCTATAGCTATCGGGTGCCTGGCGTATGAAGCGCTTCATGTTCCCCCTGTTCTGGCGTATTTTTCTGTCGATCTGGTTGGCCATGGCGGTGACGGTGATTGCCAGCAACCTGGCCACGCGCTACCTGCTTGATCGTGAGCGGCAAGCAATCGAACGGCAGGTGGGCCTGCAGGAGCTGGCTCGCGAGGCTCTGAACCTGCGAGAGCGACAAGGGCGTGGGGACGCCTGGCGGTTCCTCAGATCCGAAGGCGAACGCCTGGAGTTGCACCTGATGCTTATCGAGAAGGAGCAGGGGCAGCACCGCTTGCCCCGCAGCATCCAGGAGCGCATTCAGTCAGGCTGGTATCCGAACAAGCCTGCCGTGATTGACCTGGATGAGGGCTATCAACTGGTGGCCTGGCCCCGAATGGGGGGTGACGGTTGGCTGGACCCGCGGTTTTTCAGGTTCATCGAGCTGGGCCTGGCGTTTGTGTTGATTTCTCTGGCCTGCTGGTGGATTGCCCGTCTGGTCTCCAGGCCGCTCCGCCATATGGAAGGGACTGCTCGCTCAATTGCCGAGGGTGATACTGACTTGCGGGTGAGCCAACGGATTGCGGGTCGCCGCGACGAAGTGGGTTTGCTGGCCACGGCCTTCAACGCCATGACAGACCGACTGTGCCAGTTACTTGATCGCCAGAATCACCTGTTACGGGATATCTCCCACGATCTGAGAACCCCTCTGGCGCGGCAGCGAGTAGCCATTGAACTGGCCAGTGATGCCGGCGCCGATGCCGCATTGATGGACAGCATCGTGCGCCAGAACGAAAGGCTGGAGACTATGACAGGCCAGATTCTGACCCTGTACCGGGTTTCGGAGAGCGGTGGCTCTATTGCCAGAGAACCCGTCAAGCCATTAACCGTGGTTAACCGGGTTTTGGTAGATGCGGCCGATTATGCTGAACATCGGGGCGTGGACTGTGAGCTGATTGCCGGGGAGGATACCAAGGCCGTGTCGGTACTGGGCGACGCTGGCCTGTTGCAGCGTGCCTTCGATAATGTGCTGCAGAACGCGCTGGATCACACGCCACCGGGCAAGTCGATACACGTGTCGGTGGCCAGGGTGCAGGGGGTGATCGAAGTATCGATTGCCGATGAGGGCCCGGGTGCGCCGGACGAGCTGTTGTCGCACTTGTTCGAGCCGTTCTTCCGAGCGGACAAGTCCCGTGGCGGCAAGGGCTGGGGACTTGGTCTCGCGATTGCCCGCGATATTGTCTACGCCCATGACGGTACTATTACGGCGGACAACTTGCAGGATGGCGGGTTGCAGGTAACTGTTCAGTTACCGATTTTTATCGGCGGCTGATGATCTTTTTTGGTGGGGCGTCGCTGCGTGTTCTGGCTCGGCATCGTCGTCATCGGGTTTAAGGTGAACGGCGGCTGAGAAGTCGATGCCTTCCTGTAACTCGTCTTCATCATAGCGAATGCCGCAGGCGGCTTTTCGGATTTTTGCCGGGCTGGCGGTTCCTGGCTTGTGGTTGTCATGGTCGGATGTCATAGGGTGCCTCATGAGTAAAGATTACCCGGTTCCTGAAGGATACCTTGAGCGCGAAACGGAAGTGAAGAAAAGCCGTTTTATTGCGCGGGTGTACCCTGTCAGCAGTCGTGATCAGGTGCGAGAGCGGGTCGCTGAGGCGCATCAGCAATATCCGGATGCCCGGCATGTTTGTTGGGGGTATCAGATTGGCCGGCCGGGGGCGGCGGCAGAGGCCGCTATGAATGACGATGGCGAACCGTCCGGCACCGCTGGCAAGCCCATTCTGAATGTAATCCAGCACAAAGATATGGGCGATGTTCTGGTGATTGTGATTCGCTATTTCGGTGGCATCAAGCTGGGTGCCGGCGGATTGGTCCGGGCCTATGCCGGTGCCGCCGAGAGTGTGCTTTCCGAGGTTGGGCGGGTTGTTCAACAGGTGCGGGTTCAGGCGCAGGTCGAGCTGGATTTTGCCGATGAGCAGCCTTTGCGGCATTGGTGCGACGGGCATGATGGCAACATCGAATCGATCGACTACAGTGCCCGAGTAAACGCGCTTGTTTCGGTGCCTGAAACCCGACAGGGTGAGTTCGCGGCGTTTTGTGATGCGCAAAAGCTGGATTACCGTTTTGAAACCTGATCCGTGATGTGCGCCGAACCGTCGCTTCCGGGCGTATACTTGTATCCATAACCGCCAATGCAGGAGAAACTTATGCGTGCTCTGTTTATAGCTGCCATGGTTGCCGTGCTGGCAGGGTGTGCAGGTAATGTGGTGACCGATTACAACTCGGCGACGGTGTTTGGCAATTACAGCAGTTGGGCTTATGCGCCGTCGCAACAGGACGCCGCGTTCACGTCGCTGGATGATGCGAGGGTTCGCACGGCGATTGAGCGGGAATTCAATCGGAAGGCCATGAAACAAGTGTCTGATACCGATGCGGACTTGCTCGTCAGTTGGCAGATAGTGCCGGAGGAGCGGCTGGAGCAGACCGGCGTAGGGCTGGGTTTTGGCATCGGCCGAGGCAATTTCGGATGGGCGCTGTCTGCACCGCCGCCGGTTCGCGAGATCACCGAAGGTAAACTGGTGGTTGAGTTAGCTGATCGTCAAAGCTCTGAAGTGGTCTGGCGTGCAGCCAGCCGTCGGTACCTGAACGAAAACCAGTCTCCGGAATCCCGTCGCGAGTTGATTGACGAGGTTGTCTCGGAAATGTTTTCCAAATACCCTCCGGGCCTGAACTGATTACCAGACAGGATTGCGTTCATGGGTATGAAAAAGCGGGAAGGTGGCCTGGTCTTTTCCACTGAGCAGGGCCGTATATGTCCGGAGTGCCGGAACCCGGTTGCTGAGTGCTCCTGCGGGCAGCCAGCGAGGCCGCAGGGCGATGGCGTTGTTCGGGTCAGCCGGGAAACCAAGGGGCGTAAAGGCAAGGGCGTTACGCTGATTACCGGAATTCCTCTGGATGACAACGAACTGAAAGCCTACACCAAAGTGTTAAAAGCGAAATGCGGCACGGGTGGTACAGTAAAGGACGGTGTGGTGGAGATCCAGGGAGATCAGAGGGATATTCTGGTGCCACTTCTTCAGCAAAAAGGCTGGACGGTTAAACGCTCCGGCGGCTGAGGCTTTATCAAAGGCGATTATCGAGGGGAGTCAGGCATGCATGTACTGGTACTGGGCGCTGGGGTCGTTGGTGTTACAACGGCCTGGTATCTTCAGGCGCAAGGGCACCAGGTGACGGTGATCGATCGTCAAAACGCGTCCGGGCTGGAAACCAGTTATGCCAATGGTGGCCAGATTTCAGTCTCCCATGCGGAGCCCTGGGCAAATCCTTCAGCACCACTGAAAGTGCTTAAATGGCTGTTTCAGCCCGATGCGCCTTTGCTGTTCCGGCCCCGGTTAGACCCATACCAATGGCGATGGGCGTTGTCGTTTCTCACCCAGTGCACATCGGCCAAGGCAGCCCACAATATTCGTCAGATGGTCAACCTGGGGACCTATAGCCGAAGCCAGTTACAAGCTTTGCGCAAGGATGCGGGGTTGGAGTACGACCACCTTGAACGCGGCATTCTGCATTTTTATACCAATCCCCAGGAGTTTGATGCAGCCCTGGAGCCGACGCGCATCATGCGAGATCTCGGCTGCGACCGGCAGGTTATTGATGCTGATCGCGCTGTGGAGCTGGAACCGGCGTTGAACGCCATTCGCCACCGTATTGCCGGTGCCACCTACACCTCGGAAGATGAAAGTGGCGATGCCCGGAAGTTCACCCAGGCTCTGGCCAAGCGCTGCCAGGAAGCGGGTGTCGAATTTGTGCACGGCACCGAGGTGCTGGGTTTTGACAAAGCCGGGGACCGGATTCTGGGGGTGCAGTGCCTGAATGAGGGCAAACACCAGATCCTTCGGGCCGACAGTTATGTGTTGAGCCTGGGTAGCTTCAGCGCCGTGCTTGCCCGTAGATTAGGGCTCTTTCTGAATATTTATCCGGCCAAGGGCTATTCGGTCACTGTGCCGGTCAAAAATCAGGACGCAGCGTTTAAAGTCAGCTTGACAGACGATGAGTTCAAATTGGTCTATTCCCGGCTGGGAGACCGCATTCGGATCGCGGGTACCGCCGAGCTGAATGGCTATTCAAGGGACCTCAACTACACCCGATGCCAGGCCATCGTTCGCAGGGCAGCAGAAATCATGCCGGAGGCCGGGTGGTGGGACCAGGCGGAGTTCTGGACAGGGCTGCGGCCAGCCACACCGTCCAATGTGCCTTACATCGGTAAAAGCCATTTCAATAACCTTTACCTGAACACCGGCCACGGGACTCTGGGCTGGACTCATGCCTGTGGTTCTGCGGCGGCACTGGCAGACATTGTTGCCGGGCGCACACCCGATGTGGACTTCACTTTCTCCGGGCTGTAAACCAGACCCACAAAAAAGCCGGCGCCCTGATTTCAGGATGCCGGCTTTGTCGTTTCTGGCTGATCAGTCTTTAAGCTGATCCCTGATCAGCTTCTTGTTGATTTTGCCCACACTGGTTTTCGGAATGTCTTCAACAAAATCAATGTGTTCAGGGATTGCCCATTTGTTGATTTCACCGGACTCTACAAATTGATTCAGGTGCTTCTGGATGTCTTCCAGGGATGCATCCTCACCCTGCTTGAGTGTCACCAGGGCATAGGGCCGCTCTCCCCATTTCTCATCAGGAACGCCGACGACTGCGGCACCCGCTACGGATGGGTGCTGGCTGATCAGGTTTTCCAGGTCGAGTGACGACAACCATTCGCCGCCGGTCTTGATCACATCCTTGATGCGATCCTTGATGGTCAGCATGTTGTTCGCTTCCATGGATGCGACATCGCCGGTGTGCAGCCAACCACCCTGCCAGAGATCCTCGCCTTTCTCGGGTTCCTTGAAATAGCTCTGGGTCAACCAGGGTGCCCGGGCAACCACTTCACCTTTGGCTTCGCCATCGTGGGCAACGGGGTTGCCATCCGGATCGAAAATTTCCAGTTCGACCATAGGCACGGCAATACCGGTTTTCACCCGAATGGCCGTTTGTTCTTCCAGGGGTAGCTCCAGGTCCTCCGGCGTGAGATGGGTGGTGCTCAGCAGAGGGCAGGTTTCCGACATGCCATAACCCGTGTACATGCGGATGCCCAGCCTGGCAGCAGCGTCACAAAGGCCCTTGGTCAATGCGCTGCCGCCAATGAGGACATGCCAGTTGCTCAGGTCCGCGGATTTGATGGACTCCGTGGCCATCATCATCTGCATCACCGTCGGTACACAGTGAGACATGCTCACCTTGTGGGTCTTGATCAGGTCAACCAGCAATTCGGGCTCGTAGCGGCCGGGATAAACCTGCTTTACTCCCAACATGGTGGCTGCGTAGGGCACGCCCCAGGCGTGGACGTGGAACATCGGCGTGACCGGCATATACACGGAGGATGAGCGCAGCAATGGCATCTCATCGTACGCGGAAAGGCTGCCGGTCATGGCCAGCGTGTGCAGTACCAACTGGCGATGGCTGAAGTAAACGCCTTTCGGGTTGCCGGTCGTGCCGGTGGTGTAGAAGGTGGTGGCCACGCTGTTTTCGTCAAAATCCGGGAAGTCGAACCGGCTGTCTGATTTGGCCAACAGAGCTTCGTATTCACCCAGGGTATTGATAGCCGTTGCCTTGGCCGTCTCGTTGTCGGTGACCTGAATCCAGGTTTTGACCGTTTTGACCTCATCTATAACGCCTTCGATGATGGGCATGAAGTCGTCGTGAACCAGCACTACGTCGTCTTCGGCATGGTTCATGGTATAGACAATCTGTTCCGGGGAAAGGCGCACGTTCACCGTATGGAGAATGGCGCCGATCATCGGGATGGCAAAGAAACACTCAAGATACCGGGGCGTGTCCCAGTCCATCACCGCTACGGTATCACCGGGCTTTACGCCAGCATCTGTAAGTGCATTGGCCAGCCGGTGGATGCGCTCAACGAGGTCGGTGTAGGTGTACTTGCTGCGGTTGGCGTAGATGATTTCCTGGTCCGGGTTGTATCGGGGGCCGGACATCAGCAACCGCTTGATCAGAAGGGGATACGGGTAGGCATTGTCTGCTGGCTGGAGAATTCGGGTTTGTGCCATCTCGGAATACCTCTTGTCTTTTGTTATTGGTCCCAGGGGTTGCCTTGGGTGTTCTCCATGGATTTCACGCCGATATGCATGGCGGCTTTGGCCAGCATGTTCGCGCTGACCGGGGCGGTCATCAGCAGAAATACGGTGATCAGTATTTCCGATATGCCAAGACCCTGGCCGGTACTGCTGAAATAAATAACGGAACTGAGCATGATGGCGCCCACCCCCAGTGTGGTGGCCTTGGTGGGCCCGTGCAACCGCGTGAAGAAGTCGGGCAATCGGGCCAGCCCAATGGCGCCGATCAAGGTAAAGGCGCCGCCGAGGACGAGCAGGGCAGATATCACATATTCAGCAAGCTGACTCATAGCAAATCTCCTTCGGCCCGGTTATTCAATCACGCTGCCGCGTTTGAGGTATTTGGCCATGGCCACCGTGCCCACAAAGCCCATGACGGCGATCAGCAGCGCGGCTTCCAGGTACATGCGTGTGCTCAGTGCAATACCGAGCAAAATAATCAGGGCAATGGCGTTGATGTACAAAGTGTCGAGGGCCAGCACCCGGTCAGGGGCATCGGGGCCGACGATCAGGCGAAAGACGTTGAGCAGCGCAGCGGCAATGACCATGGCAATGGTCAAATAAAGTGCAATGGTCATCATTGGAACATCTCCATCAACGGCTTTTCGTAGCGTTTGTGGATGGCGTCAATCACCTGCTGATCGTCGTCGGCATCCAGAGCATGTATCAGCAGCGTTTTGTTGTCATCGCTGATGTCGGCGCTTACGGTGCCGGGGGTCAGTGAAATGGTGCTGGCAAGAATGGATATGGCCAGTGGGTGATCCAGCTGAAGCGGGTAGCAGACGAAAAACGGGTTCGGTTTGCGGGGGCTCAGGATCAGCTTCGCGACGGAAAAGCTTGCGATCACGATGTCCCACAGGACCACAATCAGGTAAACCGGCATTCGCCAGGCTTTCATGAATGCCGGCCGTTCCGGCCAGAAGCCCTGGGTAATCTGCGGGATCAGCCATGCCAGGATCAGCCCCATAACCACGCTGGCGCCGGAGACACCTTCACTCAGAAATTGCCAGATGGTGAAGAGAATCAGGCTGAGCCAGGGTTGAGGGAAACTCAGACGGTCAAGCATCAGTTGTCCTCCCCGACCATTCGGGTCTGAAGAATCTCGGTGTAGGCCGAAGCATCAAACAGTTGCGCGGCGGTGGCGTCGGTGTACTCGGTAATCGGGCCGGCCAGAGCAACAATAACGACCGTCAGGGCGATCAGAGCACCGGCAGACACAGACACCGTGCCTTTCAGCGGCTGCGGGCTTTCCAGGTGACCATCCACGGTGCGCCAGAACACAATGCTGCCAGCGCGGCTGTAGGCAATCAGCGACAGGAAACTGCCGATCAGAAGCACCGACCACAGCCAGGCCATTTGCGGCCCGGACTCCACGGATTTCAAAATCAGCACCTTGCCAAAGAAACCGCTCAGGGGTGGCAGCCCGGCGGCGGCTACGGCACCCATCATGAACAGAACGCTCAGGAATGTCCGGTGGCGCATTTTCGGTGCGGTGATGATCCGGTCACCCGCGCTGCCTCGCTGGCTGGACACCAGCTCTGCAACCAGAAACAGCCCGGCGACTGTCCAGGTGGTGCTGACGAGATAGAACATGGCTGCAGACAGCCCTTTTTCAGAGCCCAGCGCCACCGGGGCCAGTAACGTGCCAACCGAGATAATGACCTGCCAGGCAATCAGGGTTTTCAGGTTGTCCGCCCCAAGAGCGCCTATAACACCCATCGCCAGGGTGATCAGTGCAAGAGGAAATAGCCAATCCATGCCCAAATTTGCAAGTTGGCCGGCATCGTCCCCGAACATCAGCACATAAATGCGAATGATCGCGTAAACGCCTACCTTGGTCATCACCGCAAACAGCGCAGAGACCGGTGCGGTAGCCTTGGCATAAGCCTTCGGCAGCCAGAAACACAGGGGCAACAGGGCGGCCTTCAGGGCAAAGACCACCAGCAGCATCATGGCGCCTGCTTCGACGAGGTTCCGGCTCTCACCGGTGACTTGCGGTATTTTCACCGCCAGGTCTGCCATATTCAGGGTGCCGGTGACGCTGTAGATCATGCCAACGGCGATCAGAAAGATGGCCGAGCCGACCAGGTTCAGCACCACATAGTGAAGCCCTGGAACGGTGCGAACCGTGCCGCCACCATGCATCAACAATCCGTAAGAGGCGATCAGAAGTACTTCGAAGGCCACAAACAGGTTGAACAGGTCCCCGGTCAGGAACGCGATGTTCAGGCCCATCAGCTGGAACAGGAACAGCGTGTGGAATTGTCGGTTGCCTTCATCGGCACCACCGATCGAAAACAGGTGGGCGAACAGCGCCAGCACGGATGTCATCACCAGCATCAACGCCGCCAATCGGTCAAGAACCAGCACAATGCCAAAGGGTGGCTGCCAATTACCGAACGCGTAAATGCGATAGCTGCCGTCATTGGCCAGCGAGACCAATATCAGGGAGGACACCAGAATCAGCACGGTGGTGGCAATGGCCAGTGTGCGCCGCAGGCTGATCGGAGCATAACCCATAAAGGTTTGAACGATGCCACCGAGCAGCGGAATAACAATGGGTGCGATAAGCCAGTGGTTCATTTGCCGGGTTCCTCCTCTTCCTGCGCGCGATCGGCAGGATGTTCCGGCGGGCAGCCGTCTACGTGGTCGTCTTCGTTGTCAGCCAGGTTGCGCAAAGACAGCACCACGACAAATGCGGTCATGGCAAAGCCGATGACGATGGCCGTCAGCACCAGAGCCTGGGGCAGAGGGTCGGCGTAGATCTCTGTACTGCCAATGATCGGTTGCTGGCCGGTGCTGAGCCGGCCGGAGGCAAACAGAAACAGGTTGACGCCATAGGACAGCAAGGTCAGTCCCATCACCACGGGGAAGGTTCGGGCCCTAAGCAGGAGGTAAACACCAGACGCCGTTAGTGCGCCGATGACCAACGCGAATATCAGTTCCATTACGAATCCTCCCTTGGACTTTTGATCGCCGAGTGGGGCGACAGCCGGCCGATGCTGACCAGTGCCAGCATGGTGGCGCCAATGACCGCCAGATACACCCCGAGATCAAAGACCAGGGCCGACGCTACTTCGAACTTGCCAACCACCGGCCAGGTAATGTAGCCGAAGGTGGAGGTGAGGAACGGATAGCTGAAGGCCAGGCTGCCGGCTCCGGCAATGGTGGCAAACAGCAGTCCAAGGCCGATGACGTTGTGGTACTTGATGCGAATTCTGTCCTGAGTCCAGTCCATGCCGCTGGCAATGTACTGGATGACCAGCGCAACCGAGGTGATCAAGCCGGCAATGAAGCCACCACCGGGCATGTTATGACCCCGGAGGAAGATGTAGGCGGAAATCATCAGGGCCAGTGGCAGCATGGGGCGCGCGATCTGTTTCAGCATCAACGGATGGGCGTCCCGGGTCCAGGTGTGGCCCTGACCATCCCCCGGTGGCGGGGTGAGGGCGGTATTCTTGAGCATGGCGTAAATTCCGAGGGCTGCAATGGCCAGCACAGTAATTTCACCCAGGGTATCGAAGCCCCGGAAGTCCACCAGAATAACGTTAACCACGTTGGTGCCACCGCCGCCTGGCTTGCTGTTGGCGAGGAAAAATTCGGAAATAGACGAGAACGGCTGGGTCAGCATGGCCAGGGTTATCAGGGTCATACCTGCACCAGCCACCAGAGCCAGGGCTACATCCCGGGTACGCCGCCCCGGTGACGTTTCCAGCGGCGTCCAGGAGGGCATGTAATACAGCGCCAGCATCAGCAGCACAATGGTTACAACTTCAACCGATAGCTGTGTCATGGCAAGGTCGGGAGCGGAGAACCGGGCGAAGGCCAGCGCTACAATCAGCCCGACAACGCTCAGCAGTACCAGAGCGGTAAAGCGCTCGCGGTGCAGAAAGGCGGTCGCCAGTGCCGAGACTATCAAGACTACGGCACTGATGCCTGTTGGCCAGTCGACGGGTGACAAGCCGTTTTCACCGACGAACACTCCCAGGTCAATCAGGGGCGTAGCGGCTACCGCTATAACGCTGGCAACCAGCAGCACGGCGTAGCGCTGCAGCGAACCGTTCTCGACGAGTGCAGTGAAGCGCTGAGCAAGATCAACAAAGCGGGAAACCACCGCCTCGAACACGGCTTTTTCATCCACTTCCTTGAACCGGGCGTGAAAATCGAAAAACCGCTGGCGCTGGCTGTACATCAGTAAGCCACCCACAAAGGCGGCGAGGCTCATCATCAAAGGCAGATTAATGCCATGCATGACGGCCAACTGATAGTCGGGCACCTCACCGCCAAGCGTGGCCTGGGCCGCAGAAAACAACAGCGGGCCTACCGAAATCGCGGGGAACATGCCCACCATGACACAGGCAAAAACCAGGATTTCCACTGGGATTTTCATGTACCTGGGGGGTTCGTGGGGCGGGTAGATAGGCAGGTTTACCGGTTTACCGTTAAAAAATACGTCGTGGATAAAGCGGGCGGAATAGGCCACCGCAAAAATGCCAGCCAGCGTTGCGACGATGGGGGGTATCCAGGCCCAGAAGCCTGGCAGGTTCAACTCCAGGGCTTCGGCGAAGAACATTTCCTTGCTCAGAAAGCCGTTCAGCAGCGGTACACCCGCCATCGAAGAAGCCGCTACCATGGCCAGCGTGGCGGTGTGCGGCATATAACGCCAGAGACCGTTGATCCGTCGCATATCCCGGGTGCCGGTTTCATGGTCGATAATGCCGGCCGCCATAAAAAGGGACGCCTTGAAGGTGGCGTGGTTGATGACATGGAACAGCGCCGCCACCGCCGCCAGATTTGTACCCATGCCGAACAACAGGGTGATCAGGCCCAGATGACTCACCGTGGAGTGTGCCAGCAAGCCTTTCAGATCGTGCTTGAACATCGCGACATAGGCGCCAATAAGCAGGGTGGCCATACCGGTAAAGCTCACCATGTAGAACCACTGTTCGGTGCCGGCCAGAGCCGGATAGAGCCGCGCCATCAGGAATACCCCAGCCTTAACCATGGTGGCAGAGTGCAGATAAGCCGACACCGGAGTAGGCGCCTGCATGGCGTGGGGCAGCCAGAAATGGAATGGGAACTGGGCCGATTTGGTGAACGCGCCTAACAGCACCAACGTCAGCGCCACTGGATACATCGCGTGAGACTTGATCAGGTCGCCGGCGGCAAGTACGTCATCCAGCTCGAAACTTCCGACAATGTTGCCGATGATCAGAATGCCGGCCATCAGCGCCAGACCGCCACCGCCGGTCACGGCAAGCGCCATCCGGGCGCCACGGCGGGCATCCTGTTTATGGCTCCAGAAGCTGATCAGCAGAAACGAGGTCAGGCTGGTCAGTTCCCAGAAAATCAGCATCAGCAGCAAATTGCCCGACAACACAATGCCCAGCATTGACCCCTTGAAGCACAACAGAAGAGCATAAAACTTACCGACGTTTTCATTGGGCTTCAGGTAATAGCGGGCATAAAGAATGATCAGCAACCCGATGATCAGAATCAGCAGCGCGAACATCAGCGCCAGACCATCCAGCCGGAATGAAAGCGAAAGCCCTATTGCTGGCAGCCATTCATAACTGTGCAGCACCACGCCGCCGTCTGCCAGTGTATCCCAGTGTGGAAACAGTGCAGCCAGGGCAATCAGAGCCGGCACGGAAGACGCGATGGCAATTGCGGTGCGCCCGCCCTGTGCAAACAGGGGGGCCGCAATCGCGCCCAGAAAAGGCAGTAGTACAACCAGCGGTAGCGACATCGCAACCTCGATGTTGGTGTTCTCAGGCGTGAATTAAGACGACGGACCAGAGAAGTTTAGCGGTCGGTCTGTCGTCCTGCACAGAAACCGGGCAAGCCCAGGCGTTGACAGGTGTCAGCCGTGGAAAGGCGGGTCAGGGAAATAGGGGAGACGCCCCCGCTGCAATACGATATCGGCGGTCAGGGGATACCCCGGGGAATCTGTGCAGCCGTGGGACCTTGCGGTCATGGGTGCTCCGTCAGTCAAACTTGAAATCCGATGATACGTGCCCCGTCCGGAAGGTCAAGTCAACTTGCCATTGATCAAGTGTATACTGCGCATAAATATTCTTTTGAGAGAGCCCTATGAGCGCAACCTATCCCAACCTGCTGAAACCTCTCGACCTCGGCTTTACTGAGCTGAAAAACCGGGTGTTGATGGGCTCTATGCACACCGGCCTGGAAGACCGGTTCTGGAACATCCACAAATTCGCCCGGTATTTTGCCGAGCGGGCTGAAGGTGGTGTTGGTCTTATGGTGACGGGCGGGTTCTCGCCCAATCTCGTCGGTCAGCTGGCTCCCCTGTCGTCAACCATGAATAACCGGGCCAGCGCCTTGCTGCACCGACACGTGACGGGTGCCGTCCATGAAGCCGGAGGCAAGATCTGCCTGCAGCTATTGCATGCGGGCCGCTACGGTTACCAACCGCTGATTGTCTCGGCGTCGGCGACGAAAGCCCCGATCAGCCCGTTCAAGGCGCGGGCCTTGTCGACAAAAGGGGTCGACAGGCAAATCAACGATTTCGTGAATGCTGCAAAACTGGCCAAATTTGCCGGTTATGACGGCGTTGAAGTGATGGGATCAGAAGGCTACTTCATCAACCAGTTCCTTTGCGAGCGCACCAACCAGCGCAAAGACAAGTGGGGTGGACCCTACGAGAACCGTATGCGACTGCCGGTGGAAATTGTCCGGCGTATGCGCGAAGCCGTCGGCCCCGAGTTCATCATTATCTACCGCCTGTCGATGCTGGACCTGGTGGAAGGTGGTCAAACCTGGGATCAGATCGTCTCACTGGGCAAGGCGATCGAACAGGCGGGCGCAACCATAATCAATACCGGCATTGGTTGGCACGAAGCCCGGGTACCCACCATTGTCACGTCGGTGCCGCGAGGTGGCTTCGCCGACGTGACGGCCAAGTTTTACGGTGAGGTTGGCATTCCTTTGTGTACCACTAACCGCATCAATACGCCGGAGAAAGGTGAAGAGATATTGGCCGCGGGTAAGGCTGATATGGTGTCCATGGCCCGGCCATTGCTGGCGGACAGTGAGTTTGTGCGCAAGGCGGAACAGGGCCGTAGTGATGAAATCAACACCTGCATTGCTTGTAATCAGGCCTGCCTTGATCACGTGTTCCAGGCCAAGCGTGCTTCCTGCCTTGTTAATCCCCGGGCCTGTTATGAGACGGAGCTGGTGCTCACCGTGGCACCGGTCGTGCGTCGGGTTGCGGTCGTTGGTGCCGGTCCTGCTGGCCTGGCCGCGGCTACCACCGCCGCAAAGCGCGGCCACAAAGTGACCCTGTTCGAAGCTGACGACAAGATTGGCGGCCAGTTCAACTACGCCAAGCGCATTCCGGGCAAGGAAGAATTCTATGAAACACTGCGCTATTTCCAGCGCCAGATCGAATTGCTGGAAATCGACCTGAAGCTCAACACCCGGGTGGATGCACAGTCTTTGTCAGATCAGGGCTTTGATGACGTCATTATTGCCACCGGTGTGAAACCCCGAACACCCAACATTCCCGGTGTCGACCACCCGAAAGTCCTGGGGTACCTGGATGTGCTCCGTCATAACAAACCGGTAGGTGATACGGTGGCGGTCATCGGCGCTGGCGGCATCGGTTTTGATATCAGTGAGTTCCTGACCCAAAACTTCGGCCGGCACCCGGAAGGGGAGCAGGTCAGTGTTGCGGACTGGCAGGCGGAGTGGGGTGTTAACCCCGAATTCGAAGGGCCGGGCGGCCTCGCCGAGCGCCTGCCAACGCCTTCGCCGCGAAAGGTTTACCTGATGCAGCGGAAAACCGGCAAAGTCGGCGGCAGCCTGGGTAAAACCTCCGGCTGGGTTCACCGCAGCAGCCTGAAACACCGGGAGGTTGAAATGCTCAGGGGCTGCCGTTACGACCGCATCGACGACGAAGGGTTGCACATTACCCTGACGGATAAAGATGGCAAGGTTCTGGGGCAGAAGGTGTTGCCTGTGGATAATGTGATCCTCTGCGCGGGTCAGGAGCCCTTCAGGGAACTGTTCGACCAGCTTTCAGAGTGTGGCGTGAAAGCGCACCTGATCGGCGGTGCGGATGTGGCTGAAGAACTTGATGCAAAACGCGCTATTCGTCAGGGCACCGAAGTGGCCGCGGGCATCTGAAGCCGCCGAAAAACGGCAAAAGGTGACCGTAAAAGGCACTTGGTAGCCGGCTGGGTCAGCCGGCTACCGAATGGATTTCAATGCGCTCGCAATGGCCTCCGCCTCTGCTTCGAGCACCTGGCACCGCAGGCTTTGACCCTGTTGAAGCGCATGTTCAATCTGCTTGCGCTTCATGTCGTACAGCCGGCTCAGAATGTCTGACTGGCTTTGTCTCATCAGTGCGTTCATGGCGGACCTCCCCCTATGTGCACCTGTCGGTATTCTTTACGCTACAGGCCGGAACACCGGCCTTCTGCCAAACCCGCTGCATAACCCGCGCCAGAAAGCCTCGTTGCGATACTCAGCGCCCAAACCGTGACCGATAAACCCCCGGTGCCATGCCGGTGTGTTTCCTGAACAGACGGCTGAAAGAACTGACGTCCTCATAGCCCACCAGACGAGTGATCGCCTCCACGGACACCCGCGAATTCTCGAGATACTGCCGGGCCGCCTCAATTCGAAGGGTTTGCAGGTAACCCGTGGGTGTATCGCCCGTTGCGTCTTTGAAGCGGCGAATCAAAGAACGCTCCGTCAGCCCGCTCATGGCGGCTAACGATGGCAAAGTAACGGCCTGATGGAAATGATCATCCAGCCAGTCCTGCAGCTTCAGGATCGGCTTGTCAGAGTGGTAACGCCGAGCTTGCAGAGCACTGTATGGCGCCTGACTGGTGCGCCCGGCATCAATTACAAACGCCTTCGCCAACTCCCGGGCCACCTGCGCCCCCGCAAGCCGCTCCACCAGATACACCCCCAAATCCCACCAGGCCATACCGCCCCCGGCACAGGCCACCGCCCCGTCAACCGTCACCAGCTTCTCCGGCCGTAAATCCACCGCTGGAAACCGCTCCCGGAACTGATTACTGAAGCCCCAATGGGTTGTCGCCTCCCGTCCGTCCAACAACCCTGCCGCTGCCAGCAAAAACGCCCCGGTACAGTTACTTGCTACGCGGACATCGCCGGGATTTGTGTCCTGAAGCTGTGAAAGCCACTGAATTAACGAGTTGTTTGTTTGCAGAATCTCATCAATGGGCGCGCCAATGGTCGGAATAATCAGCAAGTCATCCGCACCCAGCCCGTCAACCTCTTGCCAGGAACCGTCGGCCAGCAATGTCACACCATTAATGCACCGGCAGGGCTCGCCGTTCTCGGTCAGCAGCCGGGTTCTGAACTGTGCATGGGGCTGCTCCCCGTGAATCCGGGCCCAGGTCACCCCGGCCATGCGGAATAAATCGATCATCCCGGTGATGGCGCTGGCGAGAGCCCCGTTGAAGCCGATGATAGTGACGGTTTTCAATGGTTCGGTTCCTGTATGGCGGCAATCTCTCAATCAGGCCACTGGCGTGGGTACCGCCTTCCGGGAGTGTGTGCAGCAGGGAAGCTGCGCTCAAGCCCCCACGGACGGGTTCACGGCGTCTCCCGGAAGGCGGTACCCATGACAGTGGACGTCTTGCCATATCGAAAAGTGTCGGAATCGGCCAAGAATAAGTCAGAAATGACAATTCCAACAACTACAGAGGATGTGAGAGGCTAGACGCAATAAACAGGAGACCCAGAATGACCGACACCCTGATCGACCGCCGCGACCTCGCCTTCCAACTTTACGAAGTCATGGACACCGAAGCCCTCACCCAGCGCGAGCGCTTCAGCGAACACAGCAAAGACACCTTCGACGCCGTCATCGAAACCGCCGACAAAATGGCGAAAGAAAAATTCGCCAACCACAACAGCGCTGCCGACAAAGACGAACCCAGATTCGTCAACGGCCAGGTCGAAATGCTCCCTGAGGTCAAACAGGCTTTTGACGCCTACGCCGAAGCTGGCTTCCTGGCCGGCCGATACGACTACGACCTCGGCGGCATGCAACTCCCGGAATCTGTCATGGCCGCCTGCAACGGCTTCTTCACCGCCGCCAACCCCGGCACCGCAGGCTACCCGTTTCTGACCACCGCGGCCGCCAACCTCATACGCGTGTTCGGCAACGAAGAACAGAAGTCCAAATTCCTGCCCAACATGCTCAGCGGTCGCTACAGCGGAACCATGGCCCTGACCGAGCCCCACGCCGGCTCCAGCCTGGCGGACATCCGCACCTCTGCCACGCCCACCGACGACGGCCACTACCTGATAAAAGGCGCCAAAATCTACATCTCCGGTGGCGAGCAGAGCATCACCGAAAACATCGTTCACATGGTACTGGCCAAGATCAAAGGCGCCCCGGCGGGTGTGAAAGGCATCTCCCTGTTCATCGTCCCGAAATTCCACGTGGACGAAAACGGCAACCCTGGCGAACGCAACGGCGTCAGCCTCGCCGGCCTGATTCACAAGCTGGGCTATCGCGGCACCACTAGTACCGCCCTCAGCTTCGGCGACGATGCTCCCTGCCATGGTTACCTGGTGGGCGAGCCCCATCAGGGCCTGAAATACATGTTCCAGATGATGAACGAAGCCCGCATCGGCGTCGGTTTCGGCGCGGCGGTGATCGGCTACCGCGGCTACATGCACAGCCTGGAATACGCCAAAGACCGCCTGCAGGGCCGCAAAGCCAGCGAAAAGAACCCCGAAAGCCCGCAAGTGCCCATCATCGACCACGCCGACGTGCGCCGCATGCTGCTGGCTCAGAAAGCCTACAGCGAAGGCGGCCTGGCCCTGTGCCTGTATGGCGCCCGCTTGATGGACGACCAGCACACCCACCCGGACGAACAGAAACGAATGGAAGCCGGCAAGTTGCTGGACCTGCTCACCCCGGTGATCAAAGCCTGGCCCTCCGAGTTCGGCCCTAAAGCCAACGACTTGGCGATCCAGGTCTATGGCGGCGCCGGTTACACAAGGGAATACCCGGTCGAACAATGCTGGCGCGACAACCGCCTGAACCCCATCCACGAAGGCACTAATGGCATCCAGGCCCTGGACCTGCTGGGCCGTAAAATCTGGCAAGACCAAAGTCACGGCCTGCAGCTGCTGATGCAGGAAATGCAGCTAGACCTGCAAGCGGCCACCACCGACCGCTGCCAGCAATGGGCATTGTCTCTGAGTGAGACGTTGCAGCAGGCCGTGAAAGTCACCCAGAGCCTGGGCAAGTCCCTGATGGGCGGCGAGGTAGACAAAACCCTGGCCAACGCCAGCTGCTACCTGCACCTGTTCGGCCACATCATCGTCGCCTGGATGTGGTTGCGGCAGGCCAATGCGGCTGCCAACGCTCTGGCGTCTGCCAACAGCGACAGCGAGCGCAACTTCTATCAGGGCAAACTGCAGGCTGCCCAGTACTTCTTCCACTGGGAATTACCCACTGTGGCCCAGGATCTGGTGTTGCTGCGGAATCAGGATGATACGTGCCTGAATATGAAGGCCGATTGGTTCTAGTTTTGGTGCTCTTTGTATCACTAGCCTGCGAGTGTTGGGGATAGTGCGATCGGCTGGGCGCCCTTTCAGGGACACGCTACGAGCACGTCCATGTGCGCTCGACTGTGGCCATCCATGGCCACAGACGGTCCCTGAAAGGGCGCCCAGCCGCTCACACCCAGACAATGGTGCGGTTCGCTAGCTAGTGATGCGGAATTCGAAAAAATTTGATTTCTATTTCTAAGCCTGCTGTTTGATATATCGCATAAGCACGACGCGCGGGCGACGGGGTGGTCGTTCCGGGACCGTTGAGGGCCATGGACGGCCCGAAACGAGCCTACAGGGACGTACTCGTGGGCGTGTCCCGGAACGACCACCCCGTTGACCGTGCCGCCACCAAAACAAGCAGGCTAGGTTCCCAAAGTCGAGGACAAACATATGTCACTGGTAAACATAAAAAAACAGGGCCACATCCTGAAGATAGGCCTGAACCGCCCGGAAAAAATGAACGCCATGAACCGGGCCATGTACCACGAAATTGCTGCCGCCTATTTTCAGCTCCAGAACGACCCGGAACTGCGCGTCGCCGTCATGTACGCCGAAGGTGACCACTTCACCAGCGGCCTGCAACTGGACGACTGGGCCGGCGTGTTCGCCAATGGCAAAGGCATCGAGCCCGGCGAAGGCGAACTCGACCCGTTCGATATTACCGGCGAAAGCCTCACCAAACCCGTCGTCTTTGCCGCCCAGGGCATCTGCTTCACCTGCGGCGTCGAAATGATGCTCAACACCGACATTCGCGTGGCCGCCAAAGGCACCCGATTCGCCCAGCTGGAAGTCAAACGCGGCATCTTCGCCTGCGGCGGCGCCACCATCCGCCTGCAGCGCGAAATCGGTTGGGGCAATGCCCAGCGCTACTTGCTCACTGGCGACGAATGGACCGCCGAACAGGCGTATCAGTGGGGCTTGATCCAGGAACTGGTTGAACCCGGCGAACAGCTCAACAAAGCCATGGAAATCGCTGAAAAGATCGCCAAAGCTGCGCCTCTGGGCGTTCGGGGCAGTCTGAAATCGTCCAAGATTGCCGTGTCCGAAGGCCAGGAAGTGGCCAAGGAACGCTTGTTCCCGGAACTACGCCCGGTGATGGCCAGTGAGGATGTAAAAGAAGGTATCCAGTCGTTCCTGGAAAGACGGGAAGCCGTGTTCCAGGGAAAGTAGCGGGCTTGCCCCGTTGATCGGGATTTCGTTCGAAGCGATTTGTTGAATCAGTGACTATCCCACGGAAGCGTAAGCGGCGGGTTGGGGCCACCCTTCCGGGAGTGTGCGCAGCAGGGATGCTGCGCTCAAGCCCCCACGGATGGGTTCACGGCGTCTCCCGGAAGGGTGGCCCCAACCCGAAGCCGGCACCATAACCAACAGGCTAGGGCCGGCAATCAAACCAATAAAATAGTCAGACCTCAGGCAGCCTCAGACTCAGTTTTGTCTCCCGCTTGTCGCGCCGCAGCCTCAGCCGCCACTTTCGCAGCATAATCCGCATACTTGGCCATCAGCTCGTCCTTACGATCCGGATCCCAGTTAATCTTCGTCAGATCACCTTCATAGTGATCAATCACCCGCTTATCCATCGTCTCGTACCACCACTGCGGCAAATAAGCCGGCAACAACATCGACGCATAACCGCCCGGCAACTGCGGTGCCTTCTCAAAGTGGCGCAATGCCTGGAAACTCCGCGACGGATGCGCATGATGGTCTGAATGCCGCTGCAACTGATACAGGAACAGGTTGGTCACCACATGATTGCTGTTCCAGCTGTGCTCCGGCTGCGTGCGCACATACTTGCCAGACTTATCCTTCTGGCGCAGCAAACCGTAATGCTCAATGTAGTTCACACTCTCCAGCAAACTGGCGCCATAAACCGCCTGCGCAGCCAGGAACGGAACCGCACGCGGGCCGCAGAGAAGGGTGGTCGCGCCGAAGAACCCGGCGGTCATCGCCCAGCCCTGCAACAGCTCATTGTCCAAGCTCCAGAAACTCTTGCCCTTCCGCTCCAGCCGCGCCTTCTCGATCTTCACCGACGACTTCATGCCGCCAAACACCGTGCGCGGCAAAAACTTCCAGAAACTCTCGCCCATCCGGCTGCTGGCCGGATCTTCAGGTGTTGCCACCCGTTTGTGATGGCCAAAGTTGTGCTCCACCACAAAATGGGTGTAACCGGTCGGTGCCAGCGCCGCCATCGCCATTAGTTTATTCAGCTTGTTGGATTTGTGGCCCAGCTCGTGGGCCGTGTTGATGCCCACGCCGTTGATGGCGCCCACCGTCAGTGTCAGCCCGATCTTGTCCTCAAGTGGCGTGTTCTTGCGGCTGGCCAGCCAGGCACCCAGTAACGTCATAGCGTACTGGGTCGGGATGAACGCCTTCACGATCCGGTCGTAGTACTTGTCCTGCTCCAGAGACTTAACGGCGGATTCAGGTGGATTGCTTTTGTCCTCGCCAATCGCACGGTCAAGCGCTGGAATAATGCCGTGCACCAGGGCAGGCCCCGTCCAGGCAAGGGCTTTGAGTTTTTTGGGCGCCAGCGCATAACCAGTCAGCGCCGCAAGCCCGATGCCGGGCAGGGCGGGGCCCATCAGCCAAAGGTATCTTTTTGGATCTTTCCAATCTTTGCCTTCCAGCGCGGCGGAGGGTTCTGGCTGTGGTTGATTGACCGCTTTGTTGACCTTGGCGTTCATACGGGATTCTCCATCTTGTTCGTTGTTTGAAATAATTTATGTCGGACAATCTGGCAATACAACAAAATTGAGAAAAATCACGTGATGATGGCCTGAAATGACTTGCCATTGGTAAGTGGCGTAATTGGCATTTCTGGTCCAGACTTTCGGCAACAACAAAAACAGGGAAGAACCCGAGATGAGTGCCACCAATCCCACGCCGGAGACGATCTCCTGGACCATTCAGGAAATGCTCCGGGAGTACATCCGCTCAAGACAGCTGGCTGAAATTGTTTACCAGGATCCGTCCGGACAGGTCTGTATCGTCCACGAAGTAGTGCGAGATCTTTTGAGCCGGGCGGGCCATGATTTTCTTGTTCTGGGGACAGGCAAAGTAGTGGGCGCTGAGCATGTGATCATGATTGACGGCCAGCGGTTAACGAAAGAGTAATCACCCGGTAATTGCCAATGGCCGCGCCCTGGCTCTACTCTGTAGGCGTTGTAAACACTTACGAACAGAAGGACATGTTATGAATAAGCTCTCGCTGAGTGCACTGGCACTGTTAATGACTCTGGGTCTGGCTGCCTGCAGCTCTGAAAATGAGGAAGGCGTAGACCTCGAAAAAGCCGGTGACAATGCTGCGGAAATGATGGACGACGCCGCCAACTCTGCAGAGGAAACATACGAAGAAGCGACCGGCCAGGATGAAAGCGCCTGGGGTGAAGTAAAAGAGGGCGCCCAAGAGGCAGCTGATTCCGTTGGTGATGCTGCCAATGACGCAGCGGATAACATTGGCGAAGCGGCGGACGAAGCCGGTCAAGCGATGGACGAAGCCTACGACGAAGCCACCAAATAAGTCGCTGGTGATGGTCCTTGAAAAAAGGGGCTCCCGTGTGGGGGCCCCTTTTTTGCATTCTCGCCCCCTTGTCAAATAATGTTAAAGAAAGCGAAATAAAACTTGTGTCTTTCTGACACAAACGCCACGGAGACTGTTCTCTCGACCGATCTGGTTTACCCAACGACTTGAGAGAGACAGAGCATGGCTAAGCACGACGTTGATCCCAATTATCTGGATCCGAATTACGAACCTGTTGTCAATCACTCCGAAAACACCCCATTCCACGAAGTCTTGTCTACACGCATGCAGCGCCGAACTGTCATGAAAGGTACGGTAGGCGCGGCGCTGGCAAGCGTTATGGGGCTTGGGCTGGCTGGCTGTGGTAGTGACAGTGATGACGACAGCACCGGCGATATCAACGCTGAGGCCCGGGATCCACAAGCAACAGCGCTGGGATTCAAGGCGGTTCCTGTGTCCAACGCCAATACGGTTGTGGTTCCGGAGGGGTATACTGCTGAGGCATTCTTGCCTTGGGGAACGCCTTTAACCGGCAGCTATCCGGAGTTTTTTGCAGATGCCTCGAACGGTGGCGCAGACCAGGAGCAGCAGGTTGGCATGCACCACGATGGCGTTCACTTCTTCCCGATTGACCTCCCGGCCGGTGGCAACAGTTCTTCCGAAGGCCTGTTGGTGATGAACCATGAATACATTAATCAAAAAGCCCTTCATGCCAACGGCCCGGTGAAGGCTCAGGATAACGGCGGTGTGCGCCCGGCCGACCAGGTGCGTAAGGAAATTGCTGCTCACGGCGTTTCAGTTGTTCACATCAAGCGCGATGGCAACGGCGTCTGGGATGTGGTCAGGAATGGCTTGAACCGTCGCGTCACCGGTGGCACGGAAATCGATATCAGTGGCCCTCTGAAGGGCTATAGCAAGCTGGTTACACCCTTTAGCCCGAATGCAACTGCGACCCGCGGTACGCTCAATAACTGCGCCATGGGCGCTACGCCCTGGGGCACCTATCTGACAGCTGAGGAAAACTGGCACGGTTACTTTGCCAATAAGGGATCTCGCCCGAAAGAGCAGGTTCGCCATGGTGTCGGCAGTGCCTCACGCTACGATTGGGAGTTGGCAGATACTGGCGAAGACCAATACATCCGGTTTGATGTTACGCCGGTTGAGAATGGCAGTGCGGAAACGGATTATCGCAACGAGGCGAACACGTTTGGGTTCATGGTAGAGATTGATCCCTTCTCTCCCGAGACCAACCCCGTCAAGCGCACAGCGCTGGGTCGCTTTGGCCACGAAGGCGTGATTTTCGGGCCGGTTGAAGAAGGTAAGCCAGTTGTCTGCTACTCCGGTGATGACTCGCGCTTCGAGTACATCTACAAGTTTGTGTCTGATCAGCCCTATTACGCGGACACAGCGAACGGTTCGCTGCTCGACACCGGCACGCTCTACGTTGCCCGCTTTAACGACGACGGCTCCGGTGAATGGTTGCCGTTATCTCTGGATGATGCCGGTTTCAAAGCCAAGGTCGATGCCGCTGCGGCAAGGGGAACCGTTGGAGGTATTGGTTTCAACGGGTTTGAAAATCAGGCTGACGTTATTTTGAATACTCGCCTCGCGGCGGATATCGCCGGTGCCACTCCGATGGATCGCCCGGAGTGGGGTGCGGTTGATCCCGTCAGTGGTGAAGTCTATTTCACACTGACCAACAACAGTGAACGCCTGGAGTCGCAGACGAACGGCGCAAACCCGGTTGCCGGCAATACCACGGGCCATATTATCCGTTGGACTCCGGCTGGAGATGACCACACATCGGGCAGCTTTGACTGGGACATCTTTGTGTTTGCGGGTGAGCAAGGCACGGAAACGGTGGTGGATGACCAGGTAATCGTTGCGCTGACCGACGACAACATCTTCAACAGCCCGGATGGTCTCTGGTTCGACTATAACGGACGGCTTTGGATTCAGACCGACGGTTCTGATGATGCGCCATATCAGAACAACATGATGCTCGCCGCAAACCCGGTCACCCGTGAAATCAAACGCTTCTTCGTCGGGCCGCAGGGTTGTGAGGTGACGGGTGTCGTCACAACACCGGATTCGAAGACCATGTTTGTCAATATTCAGCACCCGGAGAAGGACTGGCCGTTTGGCACCGAGGGCGATCATCCCCGTGATGCCGTCGTCATCGTAACCCGTGATGATGGTGGTGTGATCGGCGCCTGAGGCGCTTAAACACAAAGCTGAGAACCCGCTAAAGCCCGCATTTTCCAACGGAGGAAATGCGGGCTTTGTCTTTTTTTGATTTCAGTCATCCTGGAAATGGCCGATAACCGGATCATAGTGGTGGCGAATCCACTAAAGTAGCAGTTATAAACTTACTTTAATTCTTTACTCTCAGGGTTCGATTTGAAGCACCGACTGTTTGCGGGCATAACAATAAAAGCGAGGGCTCCATGGGCTTGCTCGATCGCAATGTGGTTTTTTGGGGAGCGTGCATTGCCTTGGCACTTGGCATTGCCGGCGTTCTGTTGGCGCCAATGTTAGGCCTCGACCTGGCATCACTGATGATTGGCCTGGTGGTGGGGCTGGTGGCCGCCGCCGGATATTTCATCATTCGTGTGCTCGAGCCCATTGAACGGGGAATTGATGGGCTTAACGATGGTTCCCTGCCTGCAGAACACCCCCTTCAAAAGCAGTGTCATCAACTGCTGACCGAAGCCCGTGCGGGCCGGGTATTGGCGGAAACCCTTTCAGGTAGCGCCGATGAAAATGCCATTTCGGCTGCGGAAGTAGCCTTTGCTGCAGAGCAGGTCAAAAAGCGCCTCGACCAGCAGGTCGGGGAAACCGCTCAGCTGGCGGACTATGCCGGCCAGATTATGGAGTCTGTTCACGAATCCTCAGCTCAGGCTACCGATGCGGCCACCATGGCATTGCAGAACCGTGAGGTCAGCGTTGAGGGGCGAGAAGCGCTGGTTTCGGCCATTGAAAGTGTGCGGGAAGTGCACAAACAATCCGAGGAAAACCTGCGCCTTATTCAGCAGTTGAACGAGAAGTCCACCAAAATTCAAGGCGTGACGGCCACCATTCAGGGCATTGCCGAACAAACGAATTTGTTGGCGCTGAATGCCGCTATTGAGGCAGCCAGGGCCGGTGAGCAGGGCCGGGGTTTCGCGGTTGTCGCAGACGAAGTGCGCCAGCTTGCCGGTAGAACGTCGCAGGCAACCAGCGAAGTGGCTGGCACGCTGGCTGAAATTCAGGCCGATACTGAAACGATTGTGGCTGGCATTGAGGGCCTGGCCCGCAGTGTCGGACAGGGACTTGAGTCTGTAGAGAGTGTTGGCGGCCAGCTTGATCAAATCCGAGATCAGTCAGACCGGGTTCAGCAACAGGTTGCCCGGATTGCCGAGATTGACCAGTCCAACGAGCAAAGCCTGGCCCAGATGTTTTCGGTGATTAAATCGGTGCGGGATCATATTTCTGAGAGTGATAACAGTGTCGCCTCTCTGGCAGAGCAGGCCGCTACGCTGATGGAGGTGGCGGAGCAAGCCAATGCGGCACTCGCGCTGAACAGCAGCCAGAGTTACCACCGTCAGTTCTATGAACAGGCAAAACGGGGCGCTGACCAGATTGGCCATTTGTTTGAGCAGGCGGTTCGAGACGGCAAACTGACGGAGGCGGCGTTGTTTGACAAAAAGCGCGAGCCCATTCCAAAGACCGATCCGCAAAAGTACGCCAGCAGTTTTGACTGGTTTACCGATCAGGCGCTGCCCGCGGTGCAGGAAGCGATTAAAAATTCCCTCGATGCCGTGGTATTCGCCATTGCCTGTGCGCCGGATGGCTACGTGCCGACCCATAACCGAGACTTCGCGCACGCGCCTACCGGTAATCATGACGTTGACCTGTTAAAAAGCCGGAGTAAACGGCTCTTCAATGACCGCACCGGCATTCGCTGCGGCCGCCATACCGACGACATGCTGCTGCAAACCTATCGGCGCGACACAGGCGAAATCATGCATGACGTCTCAGTGCCTGTGTTTGTGAACGGCAAACACTGGGGTGGCTTCCGTCTGGGCTACCGGCCGGCGAGGCATTGATCGCACTGGGCACTGGCAAACGCTGTGATAGACTGCCGGGGACGTAACAAGGAGAACGCCCGTGCCTGAAACCGAGTACATCCCCGCAAAACCTGACGGTCAGCAATCACAGGAACCCAGCTCCGCGAGGAACCTGGCTGTGGTGGTTTATATCCTGCAGGCGTTGTCTTTCTTCCTGGGAGGCGTGACGGCGCTGGTGGGTGTGATCATCAACTACGTCAAGCTGGATGATGTGCGTGGTACCTGGATAGAGCCCCATTTCCGCTGGCAGATCCGCACCTTCTGGATTGGTTTGCTGTGGACAGTCATCGGGTTGATTACCACCGTGCTGATCGTGGGCTGGTTTATTCTGCTGGGTATCGCGATCTGGGTGATTTATCGCATCGTCAAAGGCGCCCTGGCCCTGAACGATGGCAAGACTCCGCTTTAGCGGAGCCTTGACTGGCTCAGTCTTCGGTCACTTCTTTCAGGCGTAACGCACTCAGCATGCCTGCCAGCCCCATCAGGCCCAATACCAGAATCACCGCCACATCCGAGATCATGGAAATGGCCGCGGTGAAGGCCCCGGTTACCAACAGCAATACGCCGATAACGGTATTGCTGACCGCTGTGTAGTCTGTCCGTTTGTTACCACCGGCCATATCCACCAGATAGGTCTTGCGCCCCAGGCGCACACCGGCATGGGCCACACTCAGCACAAAAAATGCGATCGGATAGAACCAGGCACCGCCAAACCCGGTGCCCAGCACCAGTGCCAGAACACCAACCACCAGGCAGACCGAGCTGGCCATGGCGGCACCCCGAATCATCACCCGGCGGCTGGAGGTGTCGGCGGCCCAACCCCAGAAGCTGGCGCTCAGAGAGCTGGCCAGACTGCTGGCGAGCAGAAACACACCCAACATCCAGCCGATATCGGATTCCTGTTGGGCGAGCACCACGAAATAGGGCGACGCCAGAGCTGAACACAAAAGCAGTGCACGAGTGATGACAAAATGCCGGAAGGGCGCATCGTCCCGCAACAGCGACAGGCTTTGAAACGCCTCGTCGATAGCGTTGCCGCCACCCCCGGTTTCACCAGCGTATTCTTCCACATTGGCGAACAGTAACCCGGCAATCACCCACAGCGTAGCGGCCAGCAGTAGCAGTACGGTATAGAACGCAATGGTGGGGTCGCCCCGGTCCCAGAACAGTAACCCCGTGAGCACCACCGTGGCGGTGCCGCCAATGGTGGTTGCCAGGCCAGACAGCCGGCCCCGGCGGGTTTTGGGGATGCACTTGCCCTGAACGTCTTTCATGGAGACCGAGCAGAATCCCCGGGCCAGTGAAAACACAATAAGCGCCGCGACAATACCGCCACCGGCCGCATAGCCTTCAAGAAACCACACGCTTGCCGCCATCGCTGCCACGCTGATCGCCTGCCCGAAACTGCCCAGGGTCCAGAACCATTTGCGCACCGCCTTGCGACGCACCCAGGCGGCGATCACCATCTGCGGCACCATGGAGCCGGATTCCCGGATGGGCACCAACCAGGCCACCAGTGCCGGTGCGCCAACGGCACTCATCAGCCAGGCCAGCACGGTCTTGGGGCTGATCAGCAAATCCCCGAGCTTAGTCAGCACATTGCTGAACAGAATCAGGAAGAAGTTTCGGGGGACTTCCCGACAGGCTTCCTCCGGGATGTCCTTGCAGACCCGTGCGTCCTCTTCGTTGGCAATCAGTCCATAGAGCTGGTCGATAGTGTCTGGTTTGGTTGCTGGCAAAGGGCCGTCCTCCGGAAAATGTTTGCCAAGCATACCAGTTAGCTCAGGTGTGCTTAAGCCGGAGGATCAGCCGGTGCCCGTTAAACCAGGTGGTGGTCCCACTGAACCGGTAGCCGCGCGATGTCTTTCGCAGGTTGTCCGGCGCTCAATTGCACCAGTCGGCCCTGTCCCGAGGACACCAGGAAATCGCCTCCTGCCAGGGTCTGAATGCCGGCGCAGTCAGTGATGCGGGCTTTGGCAATCAGTTCTCCGGTCTTGCCGCGAAAGAGGATGGCGGTACCGCCCACGGGGGAAGCGGCGGCAATCAGATCATTTTCAGGATGGGCCACCACGCTGGCGATGTAGTTGCCGAGGGCGGCCTGGGTTTCCGGGTCAAAGTGATATTCCCGGAGTTGCCCATCTTCGATGCGTGCCAGTAGCGGTGGTGTCTCGTAGAGCGGCCCCTGATACTGGTAGGCAACATAGACTTTCCCTTCGGCGCTGACGCTGACGTGGCGGGAGCTCTGCTGGTGGTGGGCAGGGGCAAAGCGGCCAACGATCTGGCCAGACCGCCGGTTCATCAGGATCAGGGCCGGCTGCATGGTATCCAGATTGAGTTTGATGCGGTCGTAATCCGGGTGGGTCAGAATGCCGCCGAGGCCGATGATCAGGGTGTTGCCGTCCGGATGCAGGGTGAGCTCATGTGGCCCGATGCCGGCCAGTTCAAAGGTGTCCACCCGTTTGTAGCCTTGCTCGGCGTCGTAGACGGCGACAATGCCTTCGCCGGGCTGGTAGCGGCTGGCCGTGGCATAGAGCCATCGGCCATCGGGTGAGAACACGCCGTGGCCGACAAAGTGCTCGCCTTCCGGGGCCATGATGCGGTGTCTGCGTTGGCCGGTTTCTGCATCGAAAACATAGAACGACCAGCCCGGCCGGCGCTCAAAAAACAGAATGTCTTTTTGTCCCGGCCGGTTGCAGCCGCTGTGGCAACGGGTACCCACCGGCGCCTGCCACTGAACATTACCGGAGCGATCGAAGGCACTCACGCCAAAGCTTCCACCTGGCAGGCCAACCGCGCCGGCATAGCGTTCGGGCTGAGGGCCGGTTTTGCGGGGGAGCAACGAGCAGCCGGTGAGGCTGGCAGCTATACCTCCGGCGACTGCGGCTTTGATCAGGGTTCTGCGATGGATGGGCATGTTGATACCTGTTCAGTCCCCGTCGCTTGAATTGAAACCGCGAACCACGCCAAGGGCTACGGCGGCCTCGTCATTAATCAGCGTTGAAAGCTGTGAAACATCCACGTAGAGCCCTTGCAGGATTCGGAACTGATCATCGCTTCCCATCAATGTTGTCATGGCAACATGAGCTTCGGGAAAGTTATCAGCCACTTTCTCAAACTGCCTCTGGATGCGATCTGCCAGTTCGGCCTCGCCAGCGGCTTTCAGTAACGTCGTCAGCCCGGGCAGATAGAATTTCTCAAGCCCTGCCACTGTCGCCTCCACCGCCATCAGGCTCTTGCCACTGCGCCAGGCATCGGTGATGTAAGGATTGCGTTTGCCATTGCCTCTCAGGCCCATGGGCTGAGCCAGCCGTCGCTCTTCCAGTATTTCCAGCGCTGTCATGCCGGCTTTGATGGTGGTATCGCGGTACGGCTCGGTGTCCAGATAGTGTTGTTTGAAACTCACCCAGCTGTCTGCGAGATCCCGGGCATTACGTGCCATATGCCGGGTGACCGCCGAGAGCACCTCACAGTTTTTGGCTGTGGGCAGGGCGTTTTCTCCGCTATTGAGTTGCTCATCGAACAGCAGGTATTCGGCCATGGGAAAGCCCTGAACCGCCACCCCGGATTGGTTGATCACGTCGGCGTTAACGGGTGCTTCGGTGTCAAGCAGGTAGCGGGCCTTGCGAGCGACCAGGTTCTTCGGGTCTGGCCAGAACTGGAATTGCCAGGACAGGTTGTTGTTCTCTACCGGCCCGAAGTCAACAAAGCGGACCTGCTGCCAGGCCAGGAAGGCATCGAGCCAGGCATCGTTCAGGGCCGGTCGGCTGCCGGACGTCGGCGCATTGCAGTAGCCGGCCGTCGCCGATGCGAGTTGTTCGGTTTCGGTTGCCAGCGATTCGTATCCGTTTTGAATTTCGCCATGCCACTGTTCGCGGGCCTGGGTATCTGCGTTGGCCCCGAACGCAGCCGTGGTGCAGGCGAGCAGGGCAGAGGTGCAGAACAGTCTGGTGATCGGTTGCATAGTGGATCCTCAGAGTGAATTCAGAAAATCGATCAGCGCACTACGGTCTGGCTCTGCCATCTGACGATAGCGGTCAGCCGCCGGCCGGGCTTCGCCACCGTGCCAGAGAATGGCTTCTTCCAGCGTGCGGGCGCGGCCGTCATGCAGGAAACCGGACTGAGGGTTGACCACCTGGGCCAGGCCGATGCCCCAGAGGGGGGGCGTGCGCCACTCGTTGCCGTTGGCGAGGAATTCGTCCCGACCGTCTGCAAGGGCCGGGCCCATGTCGTGCAGCAGCAGGTCGGTGTAGGGCCAGATGGTCTGGTTGCTCAGATCCGGGCGGTCGGCCACTTCTCCGGTCTGGTGTTTCGGGGTGTGGCATCCGGCACAGCCGGTTTCATTGAACAGCCTGGCGCCTTTCTGCACAGATTCAGCGTCCAGATCCCGCCGGGCAGGTACCGCCAGACTCTTGGCGTAGAAGGTGACAAAGTTGGCGACCTTGTCGCTCACTTCGGGCTCACCACCGTGAGTAAACCGTTCGCACTGTTGTTCCGGGGTGCAGTCGGTGGTGGGCTTGATGGACGAGGTCAGGCCCATATCGCCGGCGAAGGCGCCCATGCTTTGCTGGTGCACATCCGGTTCCGCGGCTTTCCAGCCAAACCGGCCCGGCAGCGTTTGCTGACTGGCGACATCCCAGACCTGATTAAGCTTGCCGGAAATCCCGTTGTTGTCGGCATCTTCCGGGTCGGCCAAGGCTTCAAGATCGACAATGGGGATGGCTTCCAACAGACCCATGCCGATCATCTGTGGTGCCACCCGGGGCGAAACCAGCAAATTCGCCGGCATAGGGCCATAGTTGGGGTTCTCGATGCGATATTCCGGTTTGCGCAGTTCAACCACGGTTCCATCACCAAATGTTTCCTGAACCGGCTCCCAGTCAATCACCAGATCCGCTTCCGGTTTTGCCGCCGGCAGGGCCGCGGTCTGCAATTGACTGCCGTAGACCGGTGCGGGTTTGAAACCGTGCTTGCGAAGGAGCTCTGCATCCTTGACTGGATCGGCGGGTACCGCCAGCCGCAGGAACAGGGAGACCGGGGGTTCATCAACGCCTGGCGGGTGTCCGCGGCCATCCTTGATGTGACAACCCTGGCAGGAGTTGGTATTGAACAGGGGGCCCAGCCCGTCCCGGGCATCGGTGCTGGCAGGCGCTTCCACCCAGGGGTTGCGGAAGAAACTGTTGCCAACGCTGAAATCCAGGCGTTTGGTCATGGACAGGTTGCCCTGGGGCAGGGAATAGGCGTTGGTGTCGGCCTGATTGACCGTGCCTTCACCGCCCGTGGCCGGTGTAGTTTGTATCGGGTAACCAGCGTGAGTCTCGGCAAAAACGGGAACGCTGGACAAGGCCAGCGTTCCCAATAACAGAAGTGATTTCATGTTACCTCAGAACGCGTGGCCCGCATCGTCCGGTGACAGGGCTTCAATGCCCAGTTGCCGTGCAGCCTGCTCGATAGAGCCGGTCTGCTCAACCAGCGCCATGATGGCACCGTTGACAATGCGGGTGCCTTCCGCGTTGCCCGGGGCGATCATGGTGTCAAAGGCCATCGGGTTCTGGCTGCTTTCGGCGCGGGCTTTCATCAGCGCCAGGGCTTCCATCGATGCATCCAACTGACGGTTAAGGCGAGCGTCCAGTTCCGGGTTGGTCTGCTCAACCAGGTCAGACAGGGAAGGGCCGGAAACCACCGAACCATCTACGCGGCGATAGGTGCCGGTGTACACGTTCTGGATGCCCTGGCCGTTGTAGTAGTGCGAGTTGTGGGTGTTATCACTGAAGCAGTCGTGCTCGTCTTCGTAGGAGTTGGCCTCCAGAGCAACTTTCATACGCTCACCGGCCAGCTCGCCGAGTGACAGGGAACCCATGCCGAACAGCATTTTCTGGATGCCTTCGTCGGCGTTTGCGGACATCAGCTGGGCACGGTAGTTATCCGAGGTGCCTGGGGCCCACTGGGCAACCATCCACTCCAGATCATTGACCAGCAGATCAGTCACGGCATCCAGGTACTGGGCACGGCGCTCACAGTTGCCGTTGGTGCAGTCGTTGCCTTTGGCGTAGTCAGTAACCGGGCGCTCGCCTGCGCCACCTTCAAAACCGTGCAGATCCTGGCCCCAGAGCAGGAACTCAACCGCGTGGTAACCGGTGGCCACGTTGGCTTCGGAACCGCCCACTTCGTTCAGGTCGGCCAGCAGTTCAGGGGTGAGAGTTGCCACATCCAGAGTTTCCCCGCCGACATTAATGCTGTTGCTGGCAACGATGTTGGCGGTTGCACCGGCATTACCCAGTTCGTGCTGGTAGTCATCGGCTTTGACGTAGTCGATCAGGCCTTCGTCCAACGGCCAGGCGTTCAACTGGCCTTCCCAGTCATCCACAACCGCGTTGCCGAAGCGGAAAACCTCGGTCTGCTGATAGGGCACGCGAGCGGCTAACCAGGCAGTTTTAGCTGCTTTCAGGTTGGCTTCAGTCGGGTTGGCAATCAGTCGATCGGTTGCTTCGTCCAATGCCCTGGCGGTGATCAGGGCGTCTTCAAAGTTGGCATGGGCCAGGTCGGCGTAGTGGTCTACCACAGCGGCTTTGGTAGCAGGCCCGGACGAGTCTGCGGCCCAGGGTGCATTGGCACAGCCTGCGGTCAGGGTAACGGCGATGGCCAGTGCCAGCGGGACCGGACGAAACAATGTGTTCATTTAAAACTCCATGTTATCGATAAGATTTTGCAAATACGAAAGATTAGCGTTCAGATTATGCTTTTGTAAGGCCTGCGAAGCAAGGGTTTTGATCTTTGATAATTCCTGCTTGGGGTCATCGCGCTCAGGCTGGCGCCGGTCATGGGTTACTGGCGGGTGCTGCTTGCGCGTGCAAGGCGACTGCGGCTTAATGGGCCCCTGACAGCAGGAGCCCTTTATGCTGAGTTACCTTCACGCCTTTCATGCCGGCAACTTTGCCGATGTTCAGAAACACGCTGCTCTGGCCCTTACTCTGGCTATGATGCAGACCAAGAAAACCCCGATTGCCTGTTTCGATACCCACGCGGGCAGTGCCGTGTACGACCTCACCGGCGAGCGCGCCCGTAAAACCGCCGAGGCAGATGCCGGTGTGCAGCGCCTGTGGCGGGTCAAGAGCAGTTTGAAGTCACCGGACTGGCAGCCGATGCTGTCGACTCTGGCGAGCTTTAATCGCAATGCCGATGAGTTGACGACGTATCCGGGCTCCCCAGCATGGCTGGCCGACTTCGCCCGCGAAGGCGACGTTGTGACCGCGTTCGAACTGCACCCTGCTGAAGGCCAGCAGCTTGACACCTGGGCCCGCCGGGCCGGCGTGCGCGTGCTGCATCAGGATGGCTTGAAGGGCCTGCTGCAGAAGCTTCCGCCGCACCAGCCCCGCTTGCTCACGCTGATTGATCCGTCCTACGAAATCAAAAGCGACTATGAAGACGTGGCCGCTACCTTGATCAAGGCGTGGAAAAAGTGCCGTCATGGGGTCTATCTTGTCTGGTACCCCATCCTCACCAGTGGCCTGCAGCAGCGGCTGATCACGGCTCTGGAAAGTGGCGAGGTGCGCAAGGTTCTGCGCAGTGAAGTGATGCTGGACCATCCTCCTGAGCGGGGCATGGTGGGGTCCGGTATGCTGATGATTAATCCGCCCTGGGGGTTCGAGCAGCGTTTTTCTGCGATGATGGATGAACTGCAAGGCAATGAAGCACTGGGCCTGTCGTCATCTTTGACATGGCTGGTTCCCGAATAATCTGGCTGGAGTAATTCGTTGACTACGGAAACGGTTCAGGATAACCCTTGCCTGCCAGGTGGGCTGATTCCGCTGGATCAGTGGAAGATGCCCGAAACGTCCGTGCATAAAACCGTGCGGGGTGTGTTCAAGGATATTGTTCGTCAGCTCCGGGTGGGGATCAGCCCGGAGGAGCAGGCTTTTGAAAGCCTGGATGATCTGCCAGCCCTGTCTTCGCACAAGCTCAGTCGCTATGCCCCGGAACCGGATGCCGGGCAGTTGGCGGACACGTTGAATCAGCAGATTGCTGAACTCCAGATGGCCAGCAGCCACCCCCGCAAAGTGTCTTTTATCGTGGCGCCACCATTTTCCGGGGTTGCGCAAGCGCTGGCCACCACAAAACGCCGGGTGATCACACCACCGGATAACCTGCTGATGTCTGAGCAAGATGTATCGGGCTGGTGGGATGAACAACTGGGCGGCGACAGCTGGGTGGTGCCAGAGCTGGCCGATTTCTGGTTGCGGCACCGGTCGGGCCTGAGTCTGCTCAAGGCGTTCTTCGCCCGGGTGGCCGTGGAAGAGGCCGGTGACGGCCTGGTAGGTTGTTCCAGCTGGTGTTGGCAGTTCTGGTGCCAATATCTGCCGGAACTTCACGTGGGCCCCATAACCCTGGCGCCGTTGACCGGCGAGCGGCTCACCCACTGGCTGGACTATCTGGCTGCCGGCGACGGCAGGCGGCAGCTCACTGCCCGGATGACTCACGATGGCCGGCATGTATTGCCACCGCCGTCGGATGATCCCAGCGTTAAATACAGTAGCTTCAGTAACGATCTGGCCTGCATGGCCCGAGGAAATCGGGGCGTTGCGCTGGCGATTTGGCAGCGCGCTCTGCGGGCCAAGCCGGAAGAAAATGCCGAGCACGAGGGTGAAACACCCACCAATGGTCCCAAGTGCTGGGTAACACCGCTGGAGCAGCTGAGTTTGCCTGCAGTGCCCCAGAGTGCCGGGCGCCAACCCGGGCATATTCTGCATGCGCTTTTATTGCACAGTGGTTTAACCGCCGATCAGCTGGCGCTGGTGACGGGCCTCCCGGGGCCGGAAATCAGCCTCACGCTGGCCCGCTGTCTCCGGGCGGAGCTGATTACCCGGGATGAACCCGCCAACCGTTACCGGCTTACGCCCCTGGGGTATCCTGCGGTGCGTAAATACCTGCAATCCCGGGGTTATCCGGTTGATGGCTTCTAGGAGAAGATGATGGGAGATTTCGGGCTTAAGGATGCGTTGTCATCCATCACCTCGGGTGCGGTACTGGAGGCGATTGCCGTTGTTGTTGCGGCCTCATTGCTGATTCTGGCTATTCAGAAACTACTGCCGGCGCTGGCGGGCAAGTTGTCCGGCAAGGTGCGGTTGTACCTGCTGGCGTCGGTGCCGCTACTGAGATTGCTGATTATTATTCTGACCATCGTGATGGTGGTGCCGATTTTGGTGGAGCCTTCGTTCGAGAATATGCTTGCGATCTTTGGCGCCATGGGCCTGGCACTGGGCTTTGCGTTCAAGGATTACGCCAACAGTCTGATTGCCGGCATCGTTACGCTCTACGAAATGCCCTATCGGCCTGGCGACTGGATCGAAGTGGAGGGCAAGTACGGTGAGGTGCGGTCGATCGGCACCCGGGCTGCGGAGATTGTCACACTCGATGACACCGTGATTGTGATTCCGCACAGCCTGCTCTGGAACACGCTGCTGGCCAACGGCAACGACGGTACGGATAACCTGATGTGTGTCGCGGAGCTCTATCTTGACCCAAATCACGACGTGGCGCGCATGCAGTCACTTTTCCGTGATGCCATATACGCCTGCCCGCTCACCAAAACCTATCAGCCGGTGGTGGTCACGGTTGCGGCTCAGGACACCGGTATGAAATACCGCCTGAAAGGTTATCCTCTGGAACCGAAATATCAGGTGCCGTTTATCTCCGACCTGACTGCCCGGGCTGCCGAAATCTGCAGGGCCGAAGGGATCCGGATGATCTCCTGGCCGGATGTACAGCGATAGGTGCGCATGCTGATAGTGACCAATCAAAAACACGCCATGATGTACGGCCTGGGTACGGTGTTGCTCTGGTCTACGGTAGCTACGGCTTTCAAGCTGGCGCTGGCAGACCTGGCGCCGGTGCAGATGTTGCTCGTGGCATGCTCCGCTTCGATCATTGTCATGGCCATTGCGCTGGTGATCATGGGGCGCTGGCAGCAAGTGTTCCAGCTCAGCAGGCGCCAGTATCTGCAGTCTGTCGGCATGGGGCTGATCAACCCTTGCCTGTATTATTTTCTTCTTTTTGGTGCCTTTGACCGCCTGCCGGCTCAGGAGGCCCAGCCTTTGAATTACACCTGGGCGCTGGTACTGGCCTACCTGTCGGTGCCGTTTCTCGGGCAGAAGCTGCGCCGTATCGATATTCTGGCCGGCCTCGTGTGCTATGCGGGTGTGGTGGTGATCGCCACCCGGGGAGCGGTTACCTCGCTGACGTTCTCTGACCCGCTCGGGGTTTCGCTGGCCCTGGGTAGCACGCTGGTGTGGGCGTCTTACTGGATTATTGCCACCCGGGATACCCGGGACCCGGTTGTTGGCCTGTTCCTGAACTTTCTGTTCGGGCTGCCAGTGATTGCGGTGGTGTGCGGGTACACGGCTGGCCTGGAGCTCCCTGTAGGGGGCTCATTGGCCGCGGCGCTGTATGTGGGGGTGATTGAAATGGGCATCGCCTTTGTTCTCTGGTCCCAGGCGATGAAAAAAGCGGAGAACACCTCAAAGGTCAGCAACCTGATTTTTATTTCACCGTTTCTCTCACTGGTGTTTATCTATTTCATTCTGGGGGAGGTCATTCTGCCGTCCACCTACGTGGGGTTGCTGCTGATCCTTGCCGGGCTCTGGCTGCAGCAAAAGAAAACCCGGGATCGGGTGCAGGCCCTGGACAATGGCTGATCAGTGGTACTTGTATCTGGTGCGCACCGCGGGTGGTAGCCTTTACACCGGTATCACCACAGATGTGGCACGGCGTTTTAGTGAACATCAGGCCGGTGCGCCCAAAGGTGCCCGCAGTTTGCGCGGTAAGGGCCCGCTGACACTGGAGTTCCAGGTGCCGGCGGGCGATCGTAGCCGGGCGTCCAGGCTGGAGTGGCAGGTCAAGCGTTGGCCCCGGGTTCGTAAAGAGGCGCTGGTCCGGGGTGATATCAGCCTGCCAGATGATGCCTGATGTGCTCCGCCGCGACTTTTAGAGCGTTGGTGGCCCGGTCCATCTGGCCGCCGTGGACCTGAAATACGTGCCAGAGGTTATTGTATATTTCCAGGGTGGTTGCCACGCCATCCCGTTTGGCAATTTCAGCCAGTCGGGTGGCATCGTTGAGCAGGATTTCCTGGCTGCCGACCTGAATCAGCAGGGGCGGAAGGTCGGTCAGGTCGCCGAACACCGGTGATATCAGCGGGTTGGTCAGCGGCGTATCTCCTGCGTACATTCTGGCGGCGTTCTGGGTCCAGCTGGCGTGCAAAACCGGTTCGCATTCTGGACTGTAGAGGTGTTGCTCCGTCAGATCCGTCCAGGGCGAAAAGCAGGTAATCGACGAAGGTAACGGGTGGCCGTGCGCGCGCAATCGCATGGCCAGAGCCAACGACAGGCCACCACCGGCAGAGTCCCCCGCCACCGCAATGTTCTCGGCCGCCTTACCCTGACTGATCAGGGCCAGGTAAACCGATTCCGCGTCATCTGCCGCTGCCGGGTAGGGATGCTCGGGAGCCAGCCGGTAATCCGGAATGATGACTTCACAACCGCTCAGTTTGGCCAGGTGCCCGGCGATGCCCTTATGGGTGGCTGCCGAACCGATGATGTAACCGCCACCATGCAGGTACACCAGGGTACCCACCGGCTCGTCCTTGCCCCGGGCTCTCAGGACTGGAACATTGCCTAGATCATCCCTGCTGAAGCGGGTGTCGCGGGGCGGAGGGGAGCTGCGATACGCCTGTTGGATCAGTCGGCGTTGCAGTGCCAAAGGGACAGCGTTCGAGAGCATGGGGCGCACCAGGCGGTACATGGTCTGGCGCAACCCGGCTTCAAGAAGCGGCTGGAACATCTGTGTTCTCCCTCGTGAATGCGTTAGGATGACGGTCAAATATTGACTCATGACAGGCGTTTAACTCTACGTGTACTGGAAAACAGATACCATAGAAATACCGAACTGGGACAGACATTCCTTGCTGGAACGGCTGGAGCCGTTCAACCCGGCTGTGCGCAGGGAATTGAGTGCCGAAATGGAAGCCTACTGTCGGTTCTATGGGCTGGATCTCTGGGTCGAGCACCCGGACGTTACCTACCATCAGGGCTACATCAAGGCCGACCGCCATGAAGTCATGGTGCATTACTTCAAACTGCCAGACTCGGTGCCGGTAAAAGGTACCGTGTTCATTCTTCATGGCTATTTTGACCATGTGGGGCTCTATACCCAGTTGGTTGATCGCTGCCTTGGGGCTGGTTTTGATGTACTGGCCTACGATCAGCCTGGGCATGGTCTTTCCAGTGGGACGCCTGCGGCTATCGGGAGTTTTCTGGAATATCAGGCCGTGCTGTCGGAAGTGATGGCAGAGGTGGATGACAAGCTTCGAGGGCCATGGTTTGCAGTAGGTCAGAGCACGGGAGGCGCGATCCTGATCGACTACCTGCTGTCCAATCACCATGATCAGGAAACCTCGGCGTTCCGTAAGGTGGTTTTATTGGCACCACTGGTGCGCCCGATGGGCTGGCTTGGCGCTAAAGTGCTTCACAGTGTGATGAAGCCCTTTCTGAGCCGGTGGCGGCGGGCTTTTGGCGCAAACAGTGGCAATACCCGGTTCCTGAGCTTCCTCCGGGAGCATGACCCGTTGCAGGCCCGGGCCGTGCATGTGGACTGGGTCACGGCACTGCGCAAGTGGGTGCCTCATATTGAGTCCGCACGGCCTGTAGATTTCCCCGTGACGGTTGTGCAGGGTGAAAAAGACAGAACGGTGGACTGGCAACACAATCTGCGGATCATCAGGAACAAATTTTCATCCGTAAGGGAACGAAGAATTCCGGACGGGCGTCATCATTTAGTGAACGAAGCCCAGGATTTGCAGGCGACGGTGTTTAACACCATTATTGAAACATTCTCGGAGTGAAACGACCGGCGCGGGATAGGGTCGAGTCGCAATAAAACGAAGCAGGAGATTACCGTGAAGAAAACCATCCTTGCCTTTGCAGTCGCTACAGTTGGCCTCAGTGGCTGTATGACCTATGACCCGTACACCGGGGAAGAGAAAACCTCCAGTGCCACCAAGGGCAGTATTATTGGCGCCATTGGCGGTGCAGCAATTGGTGCAGCCACTTCCAGCAAGAGTGACCGCGGTAAGGGCGCCCTGATTGGTGCCGCCGGTGGTGCCGCTGTGGGTGGTGGTATCGGTTACTACATGGATCGCCAGGAAGCGCAGTTGCGCCAAAAGCTTGAAGGCACCGGGGTTCGTGTGGTTCGAAATGGCGATCAGATCGAACTCGTTATGCCTGGCAACATCACGTTTGATACGGACCAGTCCACGATCCGGTCCGGCTTTACCGGCACACTGGAATCTGTTGGTCTGGTTCTGAAAGAGTTCGACAAAACCATCATCCAGATTGAAGGCCACACCGACAGCACTGGCTCTGATAGCTACAACCAGCTGTTGAGTGAGCGTCGCGCGTCTTCGGTTCGTGACTTCCTTCTGAACCAGGGCATTGAGCCTGCTCGTACCCGTGCCACGGGTTACGGTGAGCGATCCCCGGTTGCGTCCAACGACACGCCAGCTGGCCGTGAGCAGAACCGTCGGGTTGAGCTGACGCTGGTGCCGATGCAGTAACAGCGTAACCGGCAAAGAAAAACCCCGGAGGCGAAAGCCTGCGGGGTTTTTTTACGGCTGCTGATCAGATCAGAACAACACGCGGCAGCGGATAGTGCCTTTCACCTGGCGCAGTTTCTCCAGGGCCAGTTCACCGTAAGCCTTGTCCACGTCAACAACGACGTAGCCAATATCCTCTTTGGTCTGCAGGTATTGGCCACAAATGTTGATGCCGTTCTCGGAAAACACCTGGTTGATCTCGGACATCACGCCCGGCACGTTCTCGTGGATGTGCAGCAAGCGGTGCTGGTTCGGGTGGGACGGCAGCGCCACTTCCGGGAAGTTCACAGAAGAGACGGAGGTGCCGTTGTCGCTGTACATCGCCAGTTTTTCGGCCACTTCACGCCCGATGTTTTCTTGCGCTTCGATGGTGGATCCGCCCACGTGAGGGGTCAGGATCACATTGTCGAACTCACGCAGCGGAGACACAAACTCTTCGTCGTTGGACTTGGGCTCAACCGGGAATACGTCGACGGCAGCGCCCAGCAGTTTACCGGAGCGCAGCGAGTCGGCCAGCGCGTCAATATCCACAACGGTGCCGCGGGAAGCGTTCATCAGGATGGAGCCGGGTTTCATCTGAGCCAGCTGCTCAGCTTTGAACATGTACTTGGTGGCCGGTGTTTCCGGGACGTGCAGGGAAACGACATCGGCAATGTTCAGCAGCTCCTGCAGGGAGCCTACCTGAGTTGCGTTACCGATCGGCAGCTTTGAAACCACATCATAGAAGTACACATCCATGCCGAGGCCTTCGGCCAGAACACTGAACTGGGTACCGATGTTGCCGTAGCCGATGATGCCCAGTTTTTTGCCACGGATTTCGTAGCTGTTCTTGGCAGACTTCAGCCACTCACCGCGGTGAGCTTTGGCGTTTTTCTCAGGCACGCCGCGCAGCAGCAGAATGGCCTGAGCGAGCACCAGCTCAGCGACTGAGCGGGTGTTGGAGAAGGGTGCGTTGAACACCGCGACACCGCGACGGGTGGCGGCTTGCAGGTCAACCTGGTTGGTACCGATGCAGAAACAGCCTACAGCCACCAGCTTTTTGGCGGCGTCAAACACGCTCTCTGTCAACTGGGTGCGAGAGCGAATGCCAACGAAGTGCGCATCGGCAATCTTCTCGATCAGCTCTTCTTCGCCAAGAGAATGGCTCAGATACTCAATGTTGGTGTAGCCCGCAGCATTCAGGGTATCAACGGCAGATTGATGAACGCCTTCCAGCAGCAGGATCCGGATTTTGCTCTTTTCGAGAGACGTATTTGACATGGGCTTGCTTCCGAACCTTTCGTCACGTGAAATGACCTGCAGCCAGGGATCGTCGGCCTGGCTCACAGAACAGGGGCGGTATGATACCATAAACGCAGATTTTCACAGCGCGCCGGTTTGCCTGGATCAATTCTTTTTGCACGGATTCTGAACAGGCTCTGGCCCAACCTTGACGAGACTGACGCACCCATGAGTTCCGAACAGATCATTGCTGCCCTCAAAGAGCTGGTTGCTACCGGTGAAAACCCGGGCAAGGTATTGACCGATCCTTCTGACCTGGACACCTATGGCAAGGACTGGACCAAAATATATCCACCGAGGCCACTGGCTATTGTGCTGCCGAAAACCACCGAGCAGGTGCAGGCGGTGGTCCGGTTTGCCAATGAGAACCAGGTCGCCCTGGTGCCATCTGGCGGTCGTACCGGCCTGAGCGCAGGTGCCGTGGCGGCAAACGGTGAGGTGGTCGTGGCCTTCGATAACATGAACCAGATCCTGGATTTCAATGCCAGCGATCGGCTGGTTCGCTGTCAGGCCGGCGTGGTTACTGAGCAGCTGCAGAATTTTGCCGAGGAAAACGGCTTGTATTACCCGGTGGACTTCGCCTCCGCCGGTTCCAGCCAGTTGGGCGGTAACCTGTCTACCAACGCCGGTGGTATCAAGGTCATTCGCTGGGGCATGAGCCGGGACTGGGTAGCCGGCCTTAAAGTGGTCACTGGTAAGGGCGATGTGCTGGATCTGAATAAAGATCTGGCCAAGAACAACACCGGTTATGACCTGCGCCATCTGTTTATCGGAGCTGAAGGTACCTTGGGGTTCATTACCGAAGCGACCATGAAGCTCACACGCCAGCCGGATAACCTGACGGTGCTGGTACTGGGCCTTTCGGACCTGACCAACACCATGGACGTGCTGCAGAAGTTCCAGAGCAAGCTGGACCTGACCGCCTACGAGTTTTTCTCCCATCAGGCCATGGGGCATGTGCTGGCTCATGGCCAGGTTCAGGCACCGTTCGAGACCGAAGCGCCTTATTACGCACTACTGGAGTTTGAGGCAGTGTCTGACCAGGTGATGGACGACGCCATGGCGTTGTTTGAACACTGCGTCGAAGAAGGCTGGGTGCTGGATGGCGTGATCAGCCAGAGCGAAACCCAGGCTCAGAATCTGTGGCAGCTGCGGGAGCGGATTTCCGAATCTATCGCGCCGCGGATTCCCTATAAGAACGACATTTCGGTGGTAGTTTCCAAGGTTCCAGGCTTCCTGCAGGAAATTGACAATGTGGTGGCCGAGCACTATCCCGATTTTGAGATCATCTGGTTTGGCCACATCGGCGACGGCAATTTGCACCTGAACATACTCAAGCCGGAAACCCTGGCAAAAGAAGATTTCTTCGAGAAGTGTCAGCAGGTCAACAAATGGGTGTTCGAGATCGTTGAGCGCTACCAGGGCAGCGTGTCCGCTGAACACGGCGTTGGTATGACCAAGAAACCGTATCTGCAGTACACCCGCAGCGAGACTGAAATAGCTTACTTGCGGGGCATCAAGCAGGTATTCGATCCGAACGGCATCATGAACCCGGGTAAAATCTTCGACTGATGCAAGAGCATATCGTGGTACTCACCGGCGCTGGTATCAGCGCCGAAAGCGGGCTCTCCACCTTCCGTGATAACGGCGGGTTGTGGGAGCAGCACAGTGTGTACGACGTGGCTACGCCGGAGGCGTTCGAGCGCAACCGTGACCTGGTGCTGCGGTTCTATAACGAACGCCGGCGCCAGCTGCAGTCGGTGCAGCCTAACCCGGCTCATCGTTTGCTGGCGGAACTGGAGCGCCGTTACCGGGTTACCGTGGTTACCCAGAATGTGGACGACCTGCACGAGAGGGGAGGCTCCAGCCATGTGCTGCATTTGCACGGAGAACTCACCAAAGCCAGAAGCTCTGCCTATCCTGACCTGATTTACGATATCGGTTATCGCGACATTCACCCCGGCGACACCTGCGATCGGGGCGCCCAGCTGCGCCCTCATATTGTCTGGTTCGGAGAGGAAGTGCCCATGCTGGATGCGGCCTCGGAAGTGGTTCGCACTGCTGATCGGCTGCTGATCGTAGGCACATCACTGCAGGTCTACCCGGCCGCCGGACTGGTCTATGAAGTCGACATTGATGTCCCCATCACGGTTATTGATCCTGGGGAACCGGCCTCGGTGTCCCGGGCCAGAGTCATCCGAAAAGGGGCCAGCGAAGGCGTTGCTGAGTGGGTTAAAATGCTGGGGTGATACTGAAGTTCGGTGCACCCTATCCGAAACAGTACATCCGCCCCGCCGGAAATCCGGGATTTGTTGAAGCAGAGGCCCTGACCAGTCTGGTCAGCCAGAAACGTCGTGCCGGGCGTGGCTGCCCGGCGTTTCACTCAGGTACTTTTGCAGTTCCGAGCGAAAGGCCGCCTGAACGCCCAGTCGCTTCAGCATCCAGTAATGCCCGGCAATCATCCGGTCAATGAAAATGCTCTCTACCGGTGGCTTGAAGTAGTCCAGGTACTTGAACACCGTACTGGTTTTAGAGGCTACGTGCTTGTGGATGTCGGCCTCGGCAAAATCATACGGCTCATCGTCCACAAACGGAATGATCAGAATGTCCCGCCACATGGCGTAATACGCCTCATCAACTGCGGGTTGGTTGTCAACGCGCGCACCCAGATCAATCAGGTACTTGTCCAAGGCCTGGTAGTCCTCATTCAGCGCAGCGATGAGGGCGTTCTGGTAGGCCTGCACAATCTCCGGTTTCAACTTTTTCACGCAGCCAAAGTCATACATGACAATGGTGCCATCGGGGCGGTAGGCGAAATTACCGGCGTGGGGGTCGCCATGAATGCACTGAAACCGAAACAGCTGGTCCGCCATGATGGTGAAAATGCGGTGGCCGATGAGGTTCAGGGTGTCCTGGCTGTACCGATCCGGGGTGACCTTGCTGACGTGGTCGCCCTCAACCAGTTCGAGGGTCAGAACCCGGCGGGTCGAGTGGCTTTCCACCACTTCAGGAATAATGACCCACGGCTGGTCCCTGTGGAACTCGTGGAAGAGCTTTAGGTTACGGGCTTCGTTTTCGTAATCCAGTTCTTCTTTCAGGCGTTCCCGGATCTCGCCGAACAGCTGGTCGACGGTTTCTTTGGGCATTTTCAGCAGGCCGCCCAGCTTCAGAGCCAGGCGTAGCTGTTTCAGGTCGGAGTCGCAGGATTCATCCACGCCCGGGTATTGGACTTTGACAATAACGTCGGTGCCGTCGTACAGCCTTGCGCGGTGGACCTGACCGATGGAGGCAGAGGCGTAGGGTGTCTCCTGAAGGTACTCGAACAGCTCGCTCACCGGCTTGCCGAGCTCACTTTCCACTTGCTCCAGAATGACCTCGAAGGGCATGGGGGGCGCTTCTTTCTGGAGTTTTTCCAATGCGTCCGAGAATTCTTTAGGCAGGAAGTCCTGAGTCTGGGAGGCTATCTGACCGACCTTCATGACTGCACCTTTGAGCTCGCCAAGGGTGTCGGCAATCTGGCCGGCCATTCGGGTATAGCTTTCACTTTTGGCGCTTTCGTCATCGACAGAGCGGAACATGCGCCTGGCTTTCTGGCCAGCGTATTGACCGGCTACGGAGGCGGTCATGCCTGCCAGTTTGAAGAATCGACCTGAGCGAGAGGTTACCGGTTTTTTGGCCATGGTGGCATTGGGATCCCTGAAACAAATGGTTCACCTGACTGTGCGTTCAGGTGGACAAATCAGACCACTGTGGTTTCGACGAACAGTGCGTTTTCCAGTTCCAGTGACAGGGTCTGCCCGGACACCAGTGGCCCGACACCTTTCGGTGTGCCCGTCAGTACAACGTCCCCGGGCAGCAGGGTGAACTGGCTGCTCATAAAGGCGATCAGTGGAACTATCGGGTTCAGCATATCATGGGTGTCGCCGGACTGTTGGCGTTGGCCGTCGATGTCCAGGGTAAAGTGTATGCGGTCTCTGGGAAGCCGGTCCTTTCCGACAAAGGGCGACAGGGGGCAGGCACCGTCAAACGCTTTGGCGCGCTCCCAGGGTTGGCCCTTGTCCTTGAGTCGGCTTTGGACATCCCGAAGGGTCAGGTCCAGCGCCAGGCCATAGCCGAGAATGGCGTTCTCGGCTTCGCTGGCCGATGCGTTGGTGAGGGGGCGGCCGATCAGAACCGCGAGCTCGGTTTCGAAATGAACCTCGCCCCGGTCACGCGGGAAGTCCAGAGGGCGGGTGATATAAACCGCTGATGTTGATGGTTTTATAAACAGCAGCGGTTCATCCGGTACCGGATTGTTCAGTTCCCGGGCATGTTCAGCGTAGTTGCGACCAATGCACACGATTTTGCCCAGCGGCAGGTGAACCGGTGTGCCGTCTTTCCAGTGGTGCTGATACTCGGGCATGGTCGCCTCCTGAAACAGTGATTATTCTCCCTCGAACGAACACACAGTATAGACCTGCAGGCCCTCTTCCTGCAGCTTGCGGGAGCCACCCAGGTCAGGAAGGTCAATCATGGCTGCAACTTCAACGATCTCGGCGCCTATCCTGCGGATAAGGCGAGTAGCCGCCAGCATGGTGCCGCCGGTAGCAATCAGGTCGTCTACCAGCACAACTTTATCGCCTGGTTTGAAGGCATCCTTGTGCAATTCAACGGAGGCTGTTCCGTATTCCAGTTCGTAGTCTTCCACCATGGTGTCGAACGGCAGTTTGCCTTTCTTGCGCACCAGCACCAGCGACGCATTGAGCTCGTAGGCCAGGGCAGAGCCGATGATGAAGCCCCTGGCATCCACGGCAGCAACAGCATCAATGTGCTGGCCATGGTAGCGGTGAACGAAGGCATCAATCAGCTTGCGAAACGCCGTTTTGTCCTGCAACACGGTGGTGATATCGCGGAACGACACGCCGGGCTTGGGCCAGTTCGGAACCGTGCGAATGGCTTTTTTAATACTCTGAGAAAAATAATCCATAACTCACCTATGGCGGACGTGGCTTACGCCAGGTCCAGGAACATGAATTTCAGAACGAAGACGATGGCAATGGTGGTCACGCTCCAGTTGAGATCAGACCACTTGCCTGCCAGGGCTTTCACTGCCACATAGGTGATGAAACCAAGGGCAATGCCGTGGGCAATGGAGAAGGTCAGTGGCATCATCAGGGCCGTGACGATGGCCGGAGCCGTGTCAGTGATGTCATCCCAGTCGATTAATTTCAGACCGCTGGCCATCAGGCAGGCCACGTACAGCAGGGCTGGCGCCGTGGCATAGGGCGGAATGACGCTGGCAATGGGTGAGAACAGCAGGCAGGCCAGAAACAACAGGGCGACAACAACAGCCGTCAGGCCAGTGCGGCCACCGGCGGCGATGCCAGCGGTTGATTCCACATAACTGGTGGTGGTGGACGTGCCCAGGGCTGCACCCGACATGGTGGCGACGGAGTCTGACATCAGGGCGCGTCCCAAACGCGGCAGCTTGCCGTCTTTATCCAGCAGGCCGCCTTTTTGGGCTGCACCCACCAGGGTGCCCGATGTGTCGAACAGGTCCACAAACAAAAAGGCAAACACAACACTGATCATGCCGACGTTCAGGGCGCCGGCCAGGTCAAGTTGCATGAACGTGGGTGCGATGCTTGGCGGCGCGGACACCAGGCCTTGGTACTCCACCATGCCCAGCATCATGGCGACAACGGTCACGGCAATAATGCCGATCATCACTGAGCCGGTGATCTGACGGAATGACAAAGCACAGATCAGTACGAAACCGGCGAAGAACAGCAGGGCCTCGGGAACTTTTACGTCACCCAGGCTGACCAGTGTGGCTGGATGGTCTACCACAATGCCGGCATTTTTCAGGGCGATCAGCGCGAGGAAGAACCCGATACCCGCTGAAATACCGAACCTCAATGACAGAGGAATGGAATTGATGATCCATTCCCGCACCTTGAAAATGCTGAGCAGGAAGAACAGGAGGCCGGAAAGGAACACGGCCCCCAGCGCCACCTGCCAGCTGTAGCCCATGCTGCCGACCACCGTGAACGAGAAAAATGCGTTCAGGCCCATGCCCGGGGCCAGGGCGATGGGGTAGTTGGCCCACAGGCCCATAATCAGTGTGCCAATAACCGCGGCCAGACAGGTGGCAACGAACACCGCGCCGAAATCCATGCCGGTGTTTGATAGTAAGCTGGGATTGACCACGATGATGTAAGCCATGGTCAGGAAGGTGGTAATGCCCGCTATCACTTCTTTACGAACATTAGTGCCGTGGGCCTGGAGTTGAAACAGTCGTTCAAGCATGACGGGGGGCTGCCTCTCGGGATGCCTTGAGTTGGGGGTTTGAAAGTCTGATTGCGTGCAGAAAATGTGGACTGTGTGAAAAAACAGCAATGTTACCGGCTAGAAGGCCATAGGCCAAGGAATGATTCACCGCTCAGTTCTGGATCGGATCTCGTTGCAGTCGGATATCGAAGCGCACCGCCAGCATCCGGACAATCACAATGAACAGCAAGCCGATGGTCAATGCCAGAGTCTCGCTTTCCAGGAGCCACTGGCAGACAAAGTAGAGCCAGCAGCCTGCAAACGAAATGGACGCGTAGATCTGGTCTTTCCGAAAAATAAACGGCACCTCATTGCACAAGGTGTCGCGCAGCGCACCACCAAACGTGCCCGTCATCACGCCGAGCATGGATGCGATAAACCAGGAGTGGCCAAGGTCCAGCGCCAGCTGGGCGCCAAGAATGGAAAAGATGCCAAGGCCGATGGCATCCGGAAAAACAATGCGGGATTCCTTAAGGCTGTGAGCACGGCTCCAGTAACTGAAGATAATGGCCATAGCGAGAATCAGGATGGGCTGTTCCTGGTGCTTGATCCAGTACAACGGATGATTATCCATGATCAAGTCCCGCAAGGTGCCCCCGCCCAGTGCCGCGATAAATCCGATGGCAAATATCCCGACAGGGTCCATGTTCTTCGAGCGTGCGACGATCATGCCGGAAATGGCGAACGCCACGATTCCTATCATTTCAAGTATATAGATGATGTCGAACATGGCTGGCTCTGGGGATAAAGTTTGCGGGACCTATGGCGTCCATATCAGGTGCGCGAAGCATAGCCGAAATTGAGGATCGATTCATCCAGGCCGACCTTTGGATGGTCGGTCAAAAGTGATCTGTTTGAAGACATGTGGGCGTAGTTATTGGCGCCCCCTGTGTCCATTGAACCGGAGTACCTGAAATGCCACTTATTCGCCTAGCCTACGCCAGTGATGCAACCTTTGAGGCCCAGCCCCTCGAACAAGGCGTGGAGCCTCACGTTGCCCGAATTCTTATGGCCTCCAGGCGAAACAACGGCAAAGTAAACATTGTGGGCGGGCTGTATTACGGTGATAACCGTTTCTTTCAGTACCTTGAGGGCGATGAATCTGCTGTTCGCGAAACCTATGAACGCATTCAACAAGATTCCCGGCACCACAACGTTCGCACGCTGATCGAAGAGCCGCTGAAAGATCGGACCTTCACCAACTGGTCGATGAAATACGTGCCCGCATCAGGCGATGTAAAAGCTTTTCTCGAGCGCAATCAGTTGTCGGAATTCAATCCGCAGGCGTTTGACAGCAGCCAGTGTGAGGAGATGATCGGCCTGATTCGCCGCTCCAGCCAGGATCAGAAACTGGTGAACCATGGTGAGACAACTCGCATGGCTTCCCAGCCTCCACAAACACTGTCTTCGGGACTCAAGGTCGGACTGGTGGTTGCTGCGGTGGGCCTGGTAGTGGCATTGGCGGTTGCCGCAACCCTGCTCTGATGTCCCATCAGTGATGTTTATACGAAACGATAAGCGATCTTGATTTGCTTCGCGGTGCGAGTGCGTTTAGCTTGATGTCAGTCAAAAATAAGCTGAACAAAATCGCATTTGGTGCCCCTCGGACGATGTGTCTCTGATGGTTCGGCCCCAAATACCAGGAGAGATCATGAAAGCCATTCTCTGTAAGGAACACGGGCCTGCTGAAAAGCTGGTCATCGAAGACATAGCAAGTCCGGAAGCCAAGGGCCGGGGTGTCAAAATCCGGGTCAAGGCCGCCGGTCTGAATTTCCCTGACACCTTGATCATTGAAGGCAAGTATCAGCTGCAGCCGCCGCTGCCATTTTCACCCGGTGGTGAATTGGCGGGCGAGGTGATTGAGGTCGGTGAAAAGGTCACCCGTTTTAAACCGGGTGACCGTGTTGCGGCCTTGACTGGCTGGGGCGCGTTCGCGGAAGAAGTGGTTGCCCCGGAGTCTAACCTGTTGCCGCTGCCGGATGGCATGTCTTACGAACAGGCCGCCGGATTTATGATGGTGTATGGCACGTCTTATTATGCTTTGAAGCAACGTGCCAATATCCAACCCGGTGAGACGCTGCTGGTGCTAGGTGCCAGCGGCGGTGTCGGCCTTGCAACGGTAGAGCTTGGTAAGGCGATGGGTGCGCGGGTCATCGCTGCGGCGAGCACGGCGGAGAAGTTGGCGGTGGCCAAGGCGGCGGGTGCCGATGAGCTGATTAACTATTCCGAAGAATCGCTGAAAGAAGCCGTCAAGAAGCTCACAAAGGGCAAGGGCGTGGATGTGGTCTATGATCCGGTCGGTGGTGATTTCACCGAGCAGGCTTTGCGTTCAATGGCCTGGAACGGCCGCCACCTGATCATTGGCTTCGCGGCTGGCGATATTCCGAAAGTGCCTGCGAACTTGATGCTGCTAAAAGGTTGCTCGGTAGTAGGTGTGTTCTGGGGTAGCTTCACCCAGCGTGAACCAGAAGCCAGTGCCCAGAACATGATGGACCTTCTGACACTCTACGCGGAGGGTAAAATCGATCCGAAAGTCAGCCAGGTGTTCGAGTTCGACCAGTACGCCGAGGCGCTCGGTGCCCTGACTGGTCGCCGCGCCACCGGCAAGATCGTTCTTCGCGTTGGCGCTTAGGTCTGGCTTGGGCTCCTAGCCTGTTAGTTCTGGTGCTGGGTACGAGTGGGTGGCCCCTCCCAAAAAACGCTACGAGCGCATCCATGTGCGCTTCGCTCCGGCCATCCATGGCCTCCGAGATTTTTGGGAGGGGCCACCCACTCGTCCCTTCAACCGGTCAGTTGTAGTCTGCATTTCGCGCAGGCTAAAAACTGAATTAAGAATGGGTTTTCCGACTATTACTCGATGCTTGAGTGCCGGGTTGGGGACGTCTTCCAAAAAATCTTGAGGGCCAGGGATGGCCCGAACGAAGCGCACATGGATGTGCTCGTAGCGTTTTTTTGGAAGACGTCCCCAACCCGGCTAACTCCGACGCAAAAAGGCTAGGGCCGAACCCTGAAGGCATATGCCATGCGTTAAAACCGAACTCCGCCAGAATCGATATCGGCCACCAACTCAGGCGTAAGCTGCGTATACCCGGAGGTGCCCGGAAGCCATGCGTAAACCTCTTCATGGGGACGGTCGAGCGAATAACCGAGCTTCTGGATATCCACCTTCCGGTACTTGAACGTTCCTGTTTTCTCGATGGCATGGGTGACTCGTATAAACACCGGCACCGCGTAAGGCGGCAGGTTGTCCTGCAGATAGGCGAACAGCCTGTTGGCGTCGAAAGCTTTATCCGGGTCGTGGGGTACCAGCGTCACCATGCCGGCTTTACCGTTGGTGTTCGGGATCTCCACACCATACACGATGGCTTCCTGCACCATGTCGGAGCCGTCGATGATGTTCTCCACCTCCGTGGTCGACACGTTCTCCCCCTTCCAACGGAAAGTGTCCCCCATACGATCAACGAATTGCAGGTGGCGGCAGCCAATTTCCTTCAGAACATCACCGGTGTTGAACCAGGCGTCGCCCTTCTTGAAACCATCCCGCAGAATCGATTTCTCAGTGGCCTCTTTCTGGGTGTAGCCTTCAAAAGCCCACTTCTTGGTGATCTCGCCAATCAGCAAACCAGGCTGGCCCTTGTCGACCTCCTCCATGCGGCCGCTTTCGTTTCGGATCGGGTCTCGGGTGCCTTCGTGGTATTTCACGAGCTTGTAGGGGGCGGTGGAGAAGCCGACGGTATTATCCATGTTGAAGAAGTTGCTGAAGCCGATATTGCCCTCCGAGGAGGCGTACAGCTCAGCCACCATGGCCACACCAAAGCGCTCTTTGAACTCCTTCCAGATGGAAGGCCGAAGGCCGTTACCGATCATCTTGGTGAGAGAATGGTTCCGGTCCTGATCGCTGGCGGGTTGGTTCAGAAGGTATCGACAGAGTTCGCCCACGTAGCCAAAGGTTGTTGCTTTGTATTTTCGGATGTCATCCCAGAATGCACTGGCGGAGAACTTTCTGCGCAGGGCGATGGCGGAACCGCCGGCCAGCACAGAGCCCCAGCACACCAGTAAGGCGGTACCGTGGTAAAGCGGGAGGGTGCAGTAGAGAACGTCTTCTGGCTCCATGGCCAGCGACAGCATCCCGAAGCCGCCGTAGGCGCGAACAAATTTGCGATGCGATCCTGGCGCTGCCTTGGGCAGTCCGGTGGTGCCGGAGGTGTACAGATACACCGCGGTGTCGCCCATCACCACCGGATTGCTCAGGCTTGGCTGAGACGATGGGCGCTGACTGACTTCCACCGCCATGTTGACGTAACCGTCCGGGGCATCACCGAAAATGTTCAGGGTGTTGGCATCGGCCAGGTACAGCAGCGGGTTTGCGTGAGGCAGCTGAATGTCTGGGCGAACGCCTTCGGCGTGTTCCAGAAGTTCCTCTCCGGCCACCAGCATTTTGGGTTCGATCAGGTTAATACTGTGGGCCAGTACTTTGCCTTTCTGGGAGGTGTTCAGCATGGCGCAGGCAACACCTACTTTTGCTGCGCCGGCAACGACGGCCAGTAACTCCGGGCGATTGTCGAGTAGCACTGCGATGGCGTCGCCTTTTACCAATCCCTGATCCTTCAGGTAGTGGGCAACTCGGTTGCTCCAGGCATCGAACTCTCGCCATGTGATCGTGCAGTCGTCGAAGAGAATGGCCGGTTTGTTTGGATACTTGGTGGCGTTGCGGGCGATCAGTTTGCCAAGGGTAAGCTCTTTTTTACCATCCTTGACGGCGTAGTAGTACAGCCCCCGTGCAATGAAGGGGAACCGGCGCAGCACTGCAGGGAGGCTGCGGATCAGGTCGCGGGCGGTTACTATGTCTTGGCTCATGGTGATTCCATTTCGTTCGTCACGCGATGGTGTTCAACGTTCGCGGTTTATGTTGTTTTTTCTGTTTGTAACGGGGCGCCCAGCTCTACCAGCAGCTGACTGCGCTTCACCTGATCTCCTGCCCGGGTATGTAATCCGGCGACTACGCCATCCCGGTCAGCCTTTACCGGATGTTCCATTTTCATGGCTTCCAGCACGACCAGGGTCTGGCCCTGGGTTACGGCGTCTCCTTCGGCGACAAGTACATCAATAATGGCGCCATCCATTGTGGCCTGAATTCGGCCGCTGCCGGCTCCCTGGGCCCCGGAGGCTGGCTGGTGGGTTCGGTCAGTGACCGACCAGGAGCGCCCGAACGCCTGTAAATATAGGGAATCCCCGGCGCGGTGATATTGGCACCGCTGACGAATGCCGTTGTCGATTATGCACAACAGGCCAGGTTGGTGGCTTTGCAGGACCAGTTGGTAATGGGCTTCGCCGTGGGAAACCGTGAGCGTTTTGCCGGTGTGGCGCACCAGCAATTCGGTGGTTTCGTCGTCCACTTCGAGCTTCATGGGGATGATGGACGCTGGTGCGTTGCTCCAGCCTTCCTGCCCAGTGCTGTTAAGGCTCAGGGCGCAGGCGCTGAGGGCCAGTTCCCGGATGCTCAGTGCTTGCGGTGCCAGCGATGGGTCATCTTTGAACGCCTGCTGCAGGAACGCCGTAGTGGCTTCACCGGCACCGAAGGTGTCGTCGGCGATGATGCGGCTGAGGAAATGCCGGTTGGTGGTCACGCCGAACACGGTGGTGTCTTCCAGCGCCCGGATCAGGCGGCGGCGGGCTTCGTCCCGGTTCTGGCCCCAGGCGATGACTTTCGCCAGCATGGGGTCGTAGTGGGGGCTGACCACATCGCCGGAGCGCACGCCGGTGTCGAATCGCAGGCCTTCTCCCTCGGCCGGAGTGAATTCGTGCAGGGTGCCGGTTTGCGGGGTAAAGCCGTTGGCAGGGTCTTCGGCGTACAGGCGCACTTCGATGGCGTGGCCATTGAGTTCGATCTCATCCTGGGCCAGCGGCAGTGGCCGGCCTTCGGCGACCATCAGTTGCCAGGCTACCAGATCCTGACCGGTGATCAGTTCGGTGACAGGGTGTTCCACCTGCAGGCGGGTGTTCATTTCCAGGAAGTAGAAGTTGCGGTCTTTGTCGACCAGGAATTCCACAGTGCCGGCGCCGTCGTAGCCGCAGGCCAGGGCGGCTTTGACGGCCGCTTCGCCCATGGCCTTGCGCAGTTCCGGGGTGACAAAAGGTGAGGGCGCTTCTTCGACCACTTTCTGGTGCCGGCGTTGTACGGAGCAGTCCCGCTCGCCGAGGTACACGGCATTGCCGTGGCGGTCAGCGAAGACCTGGATTTCCACGTGGCGGGGTTCGATGACGGCTTTTTCGATGATCAGTTCGTCGTCGCCGAAGGCCTGTTTGGCTTCGGATCGGGCCCGTTTGATGTTGTCGGCCAGCTCGCTTTCGCTCTCGACCAGGCGCATGCCCCGGCCACCGCCACCGGCGGAGGCTTTGAGCATGAGGGGGTAGCCGATGTCCTGGGCGGCGGCGATGAGTTCATCATCACTAGCGTTGTTGCCTTCGTAGCCCGGGACTACGGGCACGCCGGCTTCCTGCATGGCGATTTTGGAGCGGCGTTTGCTGCCCATGAGTTCGATGGCGTTTTCGGGCGGGCCGACGAAGGTGAGGCCGGCCTGTTTGATGGCTTTGGCGAAGCCTGAGTTTTCGGAGAGGAAGCCGTAGCCGGGGTGGATGCAGTCGGCGCCGGTTTTGGCGGCGGCATCGAGGATGGCTTCGGTGTTCAGGTAGGAGGCGGCGACTTGGGCCGGGCCGATGCAGACGGCTTCGTCGGCTTGTTCAACGTGCAGGGCGTTGGCGTCGGCTTCGGAGTAGACGGCAACGGTTCGATAGCCCAGCGCTTTGGCTGTGCGGATGACCCGGACGGCGATTTCGCCTCGGTTAGCGATGAGTAGTTTTTTTAGCATTTGTATGTCACCTGCCTTGATACGCGCCTGCGTGTTTGGGTTCTCGTGCGCACCTCTGGCGGGGAGGGCCTCCGGAAAAACGCTCCTTGCGGCACATCCCTGTGGCGCTTCGCTCCGGCCATCCATGGCCTCCGAGATTTTCCGGAGGCCCTCCCCGCCAGCGGCGCTTCCGCTGACTTTGTTCGTGCCTGCTCAACAGTTAGTGAACAGTGTCTATTTGTTGTCGTTTTCTAGCTCTCAGCCCACTTTGGCTCACGTTTTTGCATGAATGCCATGGTGCCCTCAGTGCCTTCTGGCCCGCTGATGGCTGCGGCGAATTTTTCAGCGGCGTCATCCAGCAAACCGGTCATGGCTTCATGGCCGACTCGATGTAACAGCGCCTTGGTTTCTGCCGTGGCATTCGGGGCACACAGCCGAACCCGTTCAAGGGCTTGGTTCAGCATGTCGTTCAGCTGCTCTTCGGATTCCGCAACCTGGTGAACGATACCCAGTGCGCAGGCTTCCGTTGCGTCGATTCTCAAACCCAGAAGCGCCAGCCGGCGGGCCTGGGTCAGGCCTATGCGCTCGACGACGAACGGGGCGATCTGGGCCGGGATGACGCCGAGGGTGGTTTCCGGCATGCCGAATTTTGCGGTGGGCCCGGCGATGGCGAGGTCGGAGACGCAGGCCAGGCCGAAGCCGCCGCCCATGACGGCGCCTTCGGTGATGGCGATGACGACTTTGGAGGATTCGTTGACCTGCTGGATCATCTGGCCGAAGGCGCGGTTGAGTTTGTAGAACGGGTCGTCCTTGCCTTCGCCTTTCTGGCCCCGGGCGCCGGCCATGTCCTTGATGTCACCGCCGGCGCAGAAGTGGCCGCCGGCGCCGCGGATGACGACGGCGCGGATGCTGTTGTCGTTTTCAACTTCGGTGAACAGGGCGGCCAACTCCGCGACCATCTGCAGGCTCATGGCGTTGCGGACGTCCGGGCGGTTGATGGTGAGAAACAGGGACGGGCCTTGTTTCTCGAGAATCAGTGTTTCGCAATGTGGTAGTTGCTTTTCCATATCAGGCTCCGTTTCAGGCCGGCATAGGGTACCAATGGCAATGTTCGGGGCCTTGTGGGCAGGTAGAGCTTTCCGGGACTGTCTGCAGCAGGGATGCTGCAGTCAAGCGTACATGGATGTATTCACAGCGTGTCCCGGAAAGCTCTATCTGCCCATGAGGCCCTACTCCAAACGTTAGTCGCGATTTTTGCCAGGCAAAGTGCCCATCAGCTTGCAGATGATGCCCAGCATGATTTCGTCGGCGCCGCCGCCGATGGACACCAGGCGCACGTCGCGGTAGGCGCGGGCCAGGGGGTTTTCCCACATGTAGCCGTTGCCGCCCCAGTACTGCAGGCAGGTGTCGGTGACTTCACGGCCCAGGCGACCGGCCTTCAGCTTGGCCATGGACGCGAGTTTGGTCACGTCTTTACCGGCAATGTGCAGTTCACAGGCCTGGTAGGTGAGGGCGCGCAGGGCTTCAACTTCCGTCTGCAGTTCGGCCAGGCGGAAGTGGATGTACTGGTTGTTGATCAGCGGCTGGCCGAAGGTCTTGCGCTCGCGGCAGTATTCGATGGTCTGGTCGATGCAGTGCTCCAGCGCCTTGATCACGTTCGCGGCGCCCCACATGCGTTCTTCCTGGAACTGGATCATCTGGCACATGAAACCGGTGCCTTCCGCGCCGATGCGATTGCGCTGGGGTACGCGCACGTCGTCGAAGAACACCTGGGCGGTTTCCGATGAGCGCATGCCCAGTTTGTTCAGGTGCGGGCTGAAGGAAATACCCGGCGTGTTCATGGGCACGACGATCAGGGTTTTGTTCTTGTGGGGCTTGTCATCACTGGTGTTGGCCAGCAGGCAGATGAAGTCGGCTTTCGGGGAGTTGGTGATCCACATCTTGGAGCCGTTGATGATGTAGTCATCGCCGTCTTTCTTCGCCGTGGTTTTCAGGCCGGCTACGTCGGAACCTGCACCCACTTCACTGACGCCGATACAGCCCACCATGTCGCCGGCGATGGCTGGGGCTAGGAAGTCCCGTTTCAGTTCGTCGGAACCGAAGCGGGCAATGGCCGGGGTGCACATGTCGGTCTGCACACCGATCGCCAGTGGCACACCACCGCATTTGGCCATGCCCAGTTCCTCGGCGGCCACCAGGTTGTAGCTGTAATCGAGGCCCATACCGCCGTACTCTTCCGGCTTCTGGATGCCGAGCAGGCCCAGGTTGCCAAGTTTTTTGAACAGGTCGTGAATCGGAAACTCGCCGGCCTCTTCCCATTCGTCGCAGTGTGGGTTGATTTCCTTTTCCACGAAATCGCGGACGGTTTTTCTGAGGGCTTCGTGTTCGGCTGTGAATTTCATTGTTGTTCTCCCAGTCAATCAGTGTGGAAATCAGAAGCGGGCGACGCCGTAAACGTTGGGTCGTAGTTGTCTTTGTTCGGCTTCACGGCAAACCGACAGCGCCATGGCCAGTACGCGCCGGGTATCCCGAGGATCGATCAAACCGTCGTCCCAAAGCCGTGCGGTGCCGAACAGGGCGGTGGAGCCGTCTTCGAGTTTCTTGGCGGTGGCCTGTTCCAGAAACGCCAGGGTTTTCTCGTCGGGCTCTATGCCGCTTTTGCGTTGTTTGTCTTCCGCCACGATGCGCATCACCTTGCCGGCCTGGGCGGGGCCCATAACGGCGGTGCGGCTGTTGGGCCAGGCGAAGATGAATCTCGGGTCCAGGCCCCGGCCGCACATGGCGTAGTTGCCAGCGCCGTAGGAGCCGCCGACCACCACGGCGATTTTCGGCACCCGGCAGTTGGCTACGGCCTGCAGCATCTTGGAACCGTGTTTGATGATGCCGTTCTGCTCCGAGTGCGTGCCTACCATGAAGCCGGTGGTGTTGTGCAGGAACAGGATGGGGGTGCCGGCCTGGTCGCAGAGCTGGATAAACTGCGCCGCCTTGGTGGAACCGGCCGGGGTGATCGGGCCGTTGTTGCCGATGATGCCTACACTGTGGCCCTGAATCCGGATGGTGCCGCACACAGTCTGGTTGTCGTAGTCGTTCTTGAAATCCAGGAACCGGGAGCCGTCGGCGATGCGGGCGAGGATCTCGCGCACGTCGTAGGGCTTCTTGGCGTCGGAAGGAATCACGCCCAGCAGCTCTTCAGCCGGATACAGCGGCTCATCCCACTGGGGTTCCTGGCGCAGCGGCAGGTTTTCATTCCAGGGCAGGGCGCCGAGGATTTCCCGGGCCTGGCGAATGCCGTCGGCGTCGTCTTCGGCCAGGTATTCGGCGGTGCCGGCTACCGTGGCGTGCATTTCTGCACCGCCCAGTTCTTCGTCGGTGGCGATTTCACCGGTGGCCGCTTTCAGCAGCGGCGGGCCGGCCAGGAACATCTTGGCCTGCTCACGTACGGTGATCACGTAATCGGACAGCCCCGGCTGATAGGCGCCCCCAGCGGTGGCGTTGCCGTGAACCACCGTTACTTGCGGAATACCGGCAGCCGACATGCGGGCCTGGTTGGCAAAGCCCCGGGCGCCGAGCACGAAAATGTCGGTGGCGTAGTTCAGGTTGGCGCCACCGGATTCCGACATCGATACGACTGGAAGCTTGTTCTCCATGGCGATCTGCTGCAGACGCAGGGTCTTGTCCAGGCCGGCGGGGGTAATGGTTCCGCCCTTGATGGCGCTGTTGCTGGCCACCACCAGGCAGCGCACTCCCGCTACCCGACCAATGCCGGCAATAATCCCGCCACCGGCCATGGAGCCGTCTTTGTCATCGTGCATCTTGTAGCCGGCCAGGGAACATAGCTCCAGGAACTCGCTGCCCCGGTCCAGCAGACGGTTGATGCGATCCCGGGGCAGTAATTTACCCCGTTTGGTGAACTTCTCCCGGGCCGATTCCGCCAGGTCCAGAACCTTCTGCTCCACATCCCGGAAGGTGGTGATGTGCGCTTCCATGGCCTCGACATTGCCCCGGAACTCGTCGGACTGGGGGGTTATTGTTGTTTCCAGTACCTGCATGGGGAATCCTCAGTCGTCACTCAAAACTTTCGGCGTTACCGCCCGATGAAAACCGTTGTACGGTTCGTTGTTCTTCGCCTTCGGCATCGGCCAAACACGCCCGCCCTGAGAAGCCGCCCCGTCAATCCGCAGGCAGTCACCACTGATAAACGCCGCACCCGGGCTAAGCAGAAAACAGATCGCCGAACTCACCTCGGACTCCGTCCCCATCCGCTTGATCGGCACCGCATCCGCCAGGCTACGAATCCACGACTTCATATGAGCCGGGTAGTTATCCATCCCGCTGGACGCAATCCACCCCGGCGCGACCGCATTCACCCGCACCCCGGAAGGCGCCCATTCAACCGCCGCCGTCTGGGTAAAATTCACCATCCCCGCCCGGGCCGCACCCGAGTGGCCCATGCCAGGCATGCCGCCCCACATATCCGCGACAATGTTCACAATCGAACCACCGGTCTTGCTCAACGCCTGGGTATAGGCCTCCCGGGACATCAGAAAACCACCGGTCAGATTCGTGCGCACCACGGTTTCCCAACCTTTCTGGTTAATCCCCGTCAGCGGCGAGGCAAACTGCCCGCCGGCGTTGTTCACCAACCCGTCCAACCGGCCGTGTTCCGCAATAATGGCTTTCACCGTGGCCTTGACCGATTCCTCCTCGCGAATATCGCAAGCGTGGGCGCTGGCAATGCCGCCGTCGGCCTCAATCTCGGCTTTTACCGAATCGACCTTCTCCTGCTTACGACCAACGAGAGCAACTTGAGCACCGAGGGCCGCCAGTTCGTGGGCGGTACAACGGCCAATTCCAGAACCACCGCCGGTCACAATAAACACCTGGCCTTCAAACAGCCCCGGCCGAAGAACAGACTGATAACTCATAAAAAATCCTTATCAAAATAAGCTGAATCCACGTAAAAAGTCGGAGCGCCCCGGTGGGGGAGAGCCCTACAAAAATGTGCGGAGCCATGGATGGCGGAGCCCAAGCGCCACAGGGATGTGCCGAAGGAGCGTTTTTTGTAGGGCTCTCCCCCATCGGGGCGCTTGCCCCACAGTTTGATTACGAAGTTCACTGAGGCACCAGATTCGAAGGCACAGGCACCGGAAACTCCAGAAGCTGCTGCGCAAAGGCCTTGCCCTGCGGATCAATCCGAAGGGAAGCTACGCCACCACCACCCAGACTGTGCTCCAGCAAGAAATTGAACGCATGCAACCCCGGCATCGCCCAGCGCGTCACCTTGCCAGACTCCGGATTCAGCGTATGACTCATCCACTGGGCCACCGCCTGCTCCGTCAACGCCGCCTCAATAAACGGCAAAAACTCCGGCTCCCGCGCAATCACCCCGATATTGCTGTGATCACCCTTGTCACCAGACCGCGCCCAGGCCAGCTTGATTAGCGGCACCGTGGTGTCTGTTGAAACCTCCATCCGGGCTTCTGGCTCAGCAGCCAGCGAACCCGGATCAAATCCCCCGTCGGTAACTACGGCCACTTGGGATTTCTCACCAGCCAACTCCACCGAAACCGCCACTTCTGGCTTCGGCACCAAGCAGGAATACAACCGAATCTTCGGCCACACCGTCGGCCGGCCACCGACAATACCGGTGATCCCCGGCGCCATGCCCGTAGCCGCCTGGGCAATTTCCCTGGAGAACAGCACCAACGCCTTCTTGTTCGGGTGGGCTGTGGCAATCTTCACCACCACCTCCCGGCACTGGTCGCCCCGGCCGTGGGCACCGTAAGTGGTTTCGGTGCCCAAGAGCTCGATGCTGGTTTCGGAATAGTCCGGCAGGCCACGCTCGGCAAACATCGCGGATGTCTTCGCCAGAATGGCTTCGGCCACTTTCTGCGCCTTCGCCTTGGCATCGATGCCGCCCAGCAGGAAGGTCACCGTGCACTTGAAGCCATCCGGCCAGGTGCCGGACACCTTGTAGCTGTCGGTTGGGGGCAGGCCCTTCGCGCCAGTAACACTAACCTGGTCCTTGCCGATCTCTTCCAGCGTTACCCGGGTGAAATCACAGGTCACATCCGGTAGCAGGTAAGCCCGCGGATCACCAATCTCGTACACCAGTTGCTCACTCACGGTACCCCGGCTGACCAGGCCACCGGTGCCTTCTGGCTTGGTGATCACAAAGTCACCGGAGGCGCTTACTTCGGCAATCGGGAAGCCCATATTGGCATAGCCCTCGGCCACCTGTTCCCAATCGGTAAAGTTGCCGCCGGTGGACTGGGCACCGCACTCCAGCAGGTGCCCGGCCAGGCTGCCCTGAGCCAGCTTGTCGTAGTCGTTCCAGCGCCAGCCGAATTCATGCATCAGCGGCGCCAGCACCAGGGCGCTGTCCGCCACCCGGCCGGTGATAATGATGTCTGCACCCTGTTCCAGCGCGGCCACCAGGCCGGGCGCGCCCAGATAGGCATTCAGGCTGACCATCATGCCGGGGAAGGGCTGTCCGGTGGTCATCTCGGTGATGCCGGCATCGGCCAGCTTCTTTTTCTTCATCAGAAGGTCATCGCCCAGTACTACGGCGATTTTCAGGTCCACGCCCGCTTGCTCGCACAGGGCCTGCAAGGCATCGCGGCAGGCAGCCGGGTTCACGCCGCCGGCGTTGGTCAGTACCCGGACGCCTTGCGCCTTGATGTCGCCCAGCAGCGGAGCCATGACGGTTTCAACGCAGTCCCGGGCATAACCCTGAGAGGGGTCTTTCATCTTCTGGCCGGCCATGATCGACATGGTGATCTCGGCCAGGTAATCGGCCACCAGGTAATCAATGTTGCCCTGATGAACCAGCTGGGCGGCGGCGGTTTCTGTGTCGCCCCAGAAAGCGGCGGAGCAGCCGATGCGGATAGGGTTGTCGGGTTGTGCCATGTTGTTTGCCTTGTTCTTTGCGCCCGGCGATTGCGGACTGGTGCAACGATGTCATCGACAATACCAAGCAAGCGCTTGGTTTGTAAACAGGCAAATCTCGGGTAGAATAAAAAGTCCCAGCAAGACAACCGGATGGCCTTTGTGAACCAGAACGAGATTCTTCAGTCCCTTATTCAAGACCAGCTGGTTTCTGATCCTGCCAGTGCCCGTGGACGCTTGTTAAAAGAAGCCGCCACTTTGTTCAGGGACAAGGGCTATGAGCGCACGACAGTCAGGGACCTGGCGGCTGCCGTAGGTATTCAGTCGGGCAGTCTGTTCCATCACTTCCGGACCAAAGAAGAAATACTGAAAGCCGTTATGGTTGAAACCATTCGGTTGAACACCGCGGTGATGCAAGCAGCAGCCGATCAGGTGGACTCGCCACAGGGCAAGCTTCGGGCGCTGATCCGTGCCGAGCTTGAGTCGATTAACGGTCAGACTGGCGAAGCCATGGCGGTGCTCGTGTATGAGTGGCGCAGTTTGTCGGATCACTCGCAAGGGGAAGTGCTTGAGCTGCGGGACATATACGAGAATCTGTGGCTCTCCATACTGGAGGAGCTGAGCCAGTCAGGGCGCCTGGCAGCGGATGCCTTTATCGTTCGCAGAATGCTAACGGGCGCTCTTAGCTGGACAGTTACCTGGTATCGCCCTGAGCGTGGCGGATTGACACTGGACGGCCTGACGGATCAGGTTATGGCCATGTTGGGTTTTGTGGATGGTCATGCCGCTTTGTCATAAATGGCACGATTGTCCCGAAAAATGTCCCACACAGAACGCATTGTTTTAAATCAATAATTTCAAACTCCCTCGTATTTTATACCAGCCATTGGCCTGATCGGCATGGCAGTTTCGGCAATCAAGCCATTTCTGTCTGACAAGATTCCCCGCATTCTTCGTTCCGCTGGATACAGTTTCCCCAAACCAAGGGATCTGATTCACGGATTGGCGAGAACCTTATGTGATAAAAAACATCTCGCAATCCCTTACACACAAAAACAAAGAAAGACGGGTCACATTATGATCTTCTCAATGCTCACCCAGGTGCGCCATGTACTGGCACGCCTTCGCGCAATGGTAGCTGCCAGCGTGGTTATTCTGCTGGCGGGTTGCTCAGCCAATCCGATATACCAGACCACCGGGATTGTGCTCTCCAATTACTCCGAATCTGAAGCTACACCCTATGTGATGCAGATGTCAGATCCCCGCATGGCCTGTGCGCTGGGTGAGGGCACGGATGCGCTGATGTATTCCTTTTCCAGAATCATCGACGCACCCGACAGCACCGGTTCCTTGTTGATGCTGCTGGCCGGTAACTGCATGGAATACCGGGCCTGGGAAGCCGAGCTGGATTACCTCAGGGCGGAATATCATGGCAACGTGCCCGCCGCCAAAGATGCCCGGGAAATGTCGAAGCGCCTCTACGCGATAACGGCTGAGCGCCGCTACGAAGCCTATCAGCGCGCCATGGCTGCCTATGACTTTGACCCGGCGGCCGAGCCCATGGAGTGCCCGTTCCTGTTTACCGATCAGGATGAGCTGACGTTTCTTCTGGGGCTGCTGACCGGATTACAGGCCATCGTGAATGATGCCAATTCCGGTGCCCTCGCCGGCGTGCCCCGTAACATTGCGCCCCGTGCCGAGCGTGCCGCGCAGTGTGTTGATAACGAGAAATGGGGTGGCCTGCCCAATGCTGTCAGAGCCCTGGTCTGGCTGCTGATTCCCGATACCCGTCCTGAGCTGTCTCCCGACCCATGGGTGGTGCTTGAGAACAGTGCCGAAATGGGTGTGAAAGCGGGCATCAGAGCGTCCCACGCCGTTCAGGTGGTGGCCTCTGAAACCTTTGGCCGCCCGGACGTTCTGGCGAGCACCATAGCCGAATTTGCCGAAACCGAAGAGCAGATCGATGTGTGGGATACATACCGGCTGGTTGACCATGTTGCCCGCAGCGTTGTCACCTTCTCATCGGATAAGCACTGGACCAGGAACTACGGCCATCGCACACCGGCAAGCTTCTTCGGGAAAATGACCGCAGAGCGCGATACCAGCAACGTAGAAACCATGAGCCTGGACGGCCTGCTCTGACAGAGCCGCCCGGCAACGTTTTAACTGAACCGATAAACACAAGAGTGACCCGGAGGTCGTCATGATCCGCAATTCCCTTGCAGCCCTCACCCTTGCAGTTGCTGCCCCCCTGGCTTCTGCACAAACCGTTTCGATGTGCGTGTTCGATGTGATCGGTGCCAACGGTGACGTGTTCAACATGGTCAAAGACTACGCCCTTGAAATGAAGGCGCACGGTGTTGATTTCGAGCTTAAACCCTATACCGATGAAGGTGTTGCGGTTGGTGATTTCAACGCCGGCCAGTGTGATGCAGTGGCGGCGACCGATATTCGGATTCGCCCGTTCAACCGCTTTACCGGAAGCATCAGTGCTGTCGGTGCGCTGCCAACCTACGACGATCTCAAAACCCTGCTGGCGACACTGGCGCAGCCAAAGGCAGCTTCCCTGATGAAGGAAAACGGCTACGAGGTGTTGGGTATCGTGCCTGCGGGTGCGGGCTACCTGTTCGTCAACGACAGGGGCATTGATACCGCCGGAGAATTGGCCGGCAAGCGTGTTGCCACTCTGGATTATCAGAAAGACGCGATTCACATGGTGAATTACGTCAAGGCGACTGTCGTGCCCTCGGACATCACCAATTTCGCCGGCAAGTTCAACAATGGCTCGGTTGATACTGCCTACGCACCAGCCTTCGCCTATGAGGCACTGGAGCTCTATAAAGGCATTGGTGACAAGGGCGGTATTGTTGACTACCCGCTGGCGCAACTGACCATTCAGGTGGTGGCCCGGGACGATGTGCTTGAAGACGGCCTCGCCCAGAAGGCTCGGGAAGTCGCCTGGGGCATGTACCCACAAGCCATGAACCTGATCGATACCCAGGAAAAGGCCATTCCGGATGGCCAGTGGATCCGTATTCCCGACAAAGATATTACCGGTTACCAGGAAATGTTCCGGGAAAACCGCCTGGAAATGCGTGACGGCGTAAACGGCGCACCCGATGTATACCACCCGAAGATGTTGAGCCTGCTGAGCAAAATTCGGTGTGCCAGTAATCCGGGTGCATCCGAGTGCACTGCGGAAAATCGGGAATAACCGGAGACCCTGACCATGAACTGGCGTGCAATGACTGCGACAGGCGTAAGGACACTGTACCCCGTGCACAGGTTGCACGGGGTTATCCTCCTGCTGTTACTCCTGGCGACTCTGTTGCTCGGGATGGGTAATTCGCTTCACTCCCGGTTGCTGTGGGTGGGTGAACAGGTGTGGCCAAACTACTACCTGCTCAATCCCGATGCGGTTGAGCCCACCTGCAATCTGGTTATGGATGTCGACAAAGAAGTGCAGCGCCGGGTTCAGGCCTATCAGCCGGACCCGGACGATCTCTTCAGCTCACCTCCGGACCCGCAGGCAATCCGTCAGTCACTGGAAAGCAATCTTGCACTGTGTGAGCAGCGCCATCTGCAGTTTGCTGAAAACCAGAAAAATGCCACATGGGGGCTGGGTGTTTTCAAGGACATAGAGCAGGGCCTGGCTAACTTCCTGCTCAGCAACATTGATCTCACCAAGTTCCTGTTTATTGGTATGTTTGCCATGGCCGCGGCCATTTCAGCACTGGATGCCGATCACATCGCTTTGAGGTTGCCCCGCAACCGGGCTGAGTGGCGCTTGAGCCAGGGTGTTCAGTTTGTTGTAAACGGGCTTATGCTGCTTTCATTGAATGCCTATCTCGGTAACCTGGAGCGAACGCCCGATTCGGCAAGTGCCATGGATCTCCAGTATGCCTGGGGCTTTGTGTTCGGGTTGTTCATGGTGATCAACGCGATACGCTTCTTCTATATACCGGAACGGATGAGAGCGGGAAGCCTGGATCTCGCTTCCGGACTTGTGGTGCCGCTGTACTGCACCATGGGGCTGATTGCCATGAGTTACTTCTTTTTCGTGGACGGCTATTCCTCGGGGCTGGCCATTTACTTTGGCATGATGTCCAACCTGTCTTCGATGTTCATCAACATCGGCCTGTACGTGCTGGTGGGCATGATGCTGAAGCAGACCCGTGTTCCGGAACTGCTGCTGGGCCTGATCAAACCGTACAACTTGCCGGCACCCATGCTGGCCTCAGTGATTATCTTTGCCACCGCCTTTCCCACGGCCTTTACCGGTGCCTCCGGTATTTTCATTCTCGCCGTGGGCGGTGTGGTGTACGACGAGCTTCGCCGGGCCGGTGCCGGGCGGCAGCTTTCTCTGGCGACCACCGCTATGTCGGGTAGCCTGGGTGTTGTGCTGAACCCGTGCTTGCTGATCGTTGTGGTTGCGGCACTGAACAAGGAAGTCACCACAACCGAGATGTATGGCTGGGGCTTCTGGGTGTTCATTATGTCGGCCAGTCTGTTTTCCTTTATCGTGTGCAAGACCGAAGGCAACTGGAAGCCCAGGCCTGCGCCAGGGGCGTTCCGTGCCTCATTGCGGGCAACCCGGCCTCTGCTGCCTTATGTGGTGGTTGGCTCGGCCGTGATTCTGGCCATCTGGGCGGTACTTGGTCTGCAATTCAATGAATACAGCGCCCCGCTGATCCTACCGCTGGTCATGCTGGCCTTGCTGATGCTGGATGCAGGAAGAGAGCGGGATGAAACGTCTGAGACGCGGATGCAGGCCTTTTTCGCCCGAAGCAGCGCAGCGGCCAGCGATTCCGCTGTGCACATCGGTGCATTGCTGGCACTGATCGGTTTCTCAATATGTCTGGGCGGTATTCTGGAGCGCTCGGATATTGTGCACTATCTGTTTCCGGAAAGTCTGACCAGTCCGTGGTTGGCCATGCTGGTTATCGTGGTGATGCTGACGGTCATCGGTATGGTGATGGATCCATTCGGGGCAGTGATTCTGGTGTCTGCAACCATCGCCCAGCCGGCGATTCAGATCGGTATTGATCCTTTGCACTTCTGGATTGTGTGCCTGGTTGCCTTTGAGTTGGGGTACCTGAGCCCTCCGGTGGCGCTGAACCATCTGCTTACCCGTCAGGTGGTGGGTGAAACTGAAGTGCTGGCGGCCGAGCGCACGGGAACCTTCTGGCACCGGTATGAGCGTTTGTTGCTGCCGCTGGCGGTAATGATCCCGACCTTGTTGCTGGCAGCGTTTGTGCCAATGCTGTTTTACGCGCTGTAAGCACAGTAGTCTGGAATAACCCGCGACAGCCCGGCTGCGCGGGTTTTTTCGTGATGTGGTAACGGACTTGCTTCAGAATGGGTCGATCACGGATGTCAGACCGTATAATCTGAATGAAGCCTTAAGCCACCTGACAAAAAGAGTCGCCAGTGAGAGTACGGATTCCCCTTTGTTTTCTGATACCAGGGATGGTGATGCTTGCCGGTTGTGGTGGTGGCAGCAGCTCTGGTGCCGCCACACCCCTTTTGCCGGCCAGTCCCCTGTCCGGAGTGATTGCGATTGAGGCCAACAGCCGGGTTGACCAGGATACGATGGATCAGCTGGGCCTTGGCGGTGCCACGCCCGCTGTTGTTCCGCAAACCCTGCCTGCCAGTTTTGTTTTGGCCGGTTATGTGAGCAATGCCAGTGGGTTCTATCCAGACGGTTCAACGGCGTGTCAGCCGCTTGAGTACCGTGCCGACCCCCTTGATGACTTTCTGGTGCCCATGGCCCCGGGGGAGACCATCGTGCTTCAGAGCTTTGGCACCTGTGCCAATGCAGCGGTTCTGGAACTTGATGTAGAGGGGGCGTTATCGCAGACGGGTACCGATAGCGTGGGTGTGGCGAAGTTTACCCTGAGTGCTGGCGACGAGCGGGACTACCGGGTACGCGTACGGAATCTCGGGCGAATTCCGGCGCGCTACGTGCTGCTGAAAACCGCCGGCACTTCGCAGGATACCGCTGCGTTTTATTGGCCGGATCATCGCTTCGTTGAGGGTGAAGCGATAATCACTCTGGCTGAAACCCAACTGGGGCCGGTGTCGGCGATGGCCCAGGCCAACGGCGTGGGTCCGCGCAGGCTCGCTGATCGGGCCTGGCTGGCTTCCATGGCAGCTACTTCCAAAACGGCCATTGCAGGGCGGGAATCTTCTGCCACGCTGGCGTGGATTCAGCAGCTCCGGCAAACGCCGGGTGTTGAATCCGCTGCACCCAACTATCAGGTGGTGGCTCATTCACCGGTGAGTGAGCCGCTGTATAACCGGCAGTGGCACTACGGTTTGATCAACGGCCCGATCGCCTGGCAGTTGGCGCCCGGGGGTGGTTCTGGGGTCAATGTTGCTGTTCTGGATTCAGGGCTGTTCCGAAATTCACCCACGTCCTGGCATCCTGACCTGCAAGCCAACGTTGCAGCGGGTTACGATTTCGTCGATGGTGATGCCGATCCGGAAGACCCGGGCAACAGTGTCGGTGGAAATGTTTTTCACGGCACTCATGTAGCGGGCACCATTGCGTCGGTGATTGATGCTAGTGGCAGTGGTGGCGTAGCGTTCGGCTCATCTTTGCTGCCAGTCCGTGTGTTGGGTGAGGGCGGCACCGGTTCGTCCGCCGACCTCATAGAGGCGATTAGCTGGCTGGTCAACGGCCCTTCCGGAGCCACGCCCCGAGCCGGTGTTGTCAATATGAGCCTCGGCGGCCTGCCCGAAATTGCACAGCTGGAGTCGGTGATTGCGGCCGGCGTGGAGAAAGGCATGATCTTTGTGGCTGCGGCAGGCAACTCCGCCACCACGGCGAAGTCCTACCCGGCGGCATCGCCGAATGTCCTTGCGGTCAGCGCGGTAGACGGTGCCGGAAATCTCGCAACCTATTCCAATTACGGCAGCTGGATTGATTTGGCTGCCCCGGGCGGCGATGCCGGCCGGGATGCCAACAGCGATGGCGAGGCCGATCTGGTGTGGAGCACCAGCGCAACCCAGACGTCCGACGGCTATGTGCCGGATTACAGAGGCTTGCAAGGGACGTCCATGGCCGCGCCCCATGTCGCCGGCGTGTTGGCGCTGATGAAATCAGAAAAGATGAAATCAGAGAATCAGCAACTGACTTACGGCGAGGTGCTGGGCTTGCTCCGGCAGGGCGAAATGACGGATTACTCCGGCAGCCCTTCTGTTCAGCTGGGCTATGGGGTGCTCGATGCGGCAAAGGCGGTGTCTGCTGCGACAAACGGTTTTTCAGGGGTTGTGTTGTCGGCGTCCCCGGCGGTGCTGTCGCTGAGTAATGAAGGCACTGAGACACAGAGCGTGATGTTGGACGCCTACGGCTCCGCGAGTCTAGACAGCGTTAGCCTGAGCTCGTTTCCTGAGTGGCTGGCGGTTACCGAAGATTTTTCTCAGCTGCCCTATACCCTTCAGGTTACCCTTCTTCGGAGTAGGCTGGAGCCGGACGTGCCCGCACGGGATGACATCGTGATTACGTACAACGGAACAAAGGAACTTCGTATCCCGGTGATTGGCCAGCTGATAACCGATGAGCAGGCTCGTAACGCGGGTGCCCATTTCGTGCTGCTGGTCAACACGGAACCGGATGCCGATGGCTTCTATTGGGCCGAAGCGCAAGTGACCACCACGGTTGAAAACGGCCAATACCCGTTCCGGTTTGAAGCAGACGATGGTGAAGAGCCTCGGCAACTGAACGAGGTAGTGCCGGGGGACTATTATCTGGTTGCCGGTACCGATATTGATGGTGACGGGTTCATCTGCCAGCCGGGCGAGTCCTGTGCGGAGTATCCGGTTTCCGGTTTGCGAGAAGTCATTACCATAAGCGCCGGGCAAAGCATTTCCGATGTTCGTATGACCACCGGGTTTTCGCGCCCGACTATTTCAGCAGCCACTCCGGATGTCCTGCCACGCCCTGACTTCAAGGGATACCGGTTGAAGCGCGAGCGCAATGGGTCGGCAGCCTACGATGAAGGAGTGAAGGTGTTCCAATGAAACCGTACCTATCAAAATTATTGGCAGCGTCATTTGTATCCTTGGCCATGACAGGGTGCAGCGCGACCGGCAGTGCACCATCCGCACCGGTGCCGGAAGTCCGTCAGATCACTCAATCTGCCCACTGCGGACTGACCGGCCCGGGTGTTGCGTACGTTCGTTCACCGGCTTCGCTGGAGGATCTGCTCGGTGTTGCCGGCCAGAATATGTCGACAGGCGCGATTCGGCAGGTCAATCTGGACAACGAGCAGCTGGTGATCGTAACCCTGGGGCAGAAGCCTACAGCCGGCTACAGCGTGGGGCTGGAGCGAGCGGCGCAGGAGGGCACGACACTGAAACTCGAAATGCGGGTAAATCAGCCGGCGCCCGGAATGATGGTTGCGCAAGTGATTACCTCGCCTTGCGTGGTGCTGGCCGTGGCGAGTGGTGGCTGGCAGCGGGTAGAGGTTACCGGGGTCACTGAAAAGCCGTTGGTAAAGCTTATCGAAAAGTGAAACGGTTTGGCGCAGCCACAAATCAACCGTTGATCTTTCAGCGCGAATCCCTAAGCTATGGCGCAACAATCCTTTGCGGAGTCATGCCGTTTCTATGAGCCAGCAACAATATAACGCCGATGCCATTGAAGTCCTGACCGGTCTTGATCCGGTGCGCAAGCGCCCGGGTATGTACACCGATACATCAAGGCCGAACCATCTGGCGCAGGAAGTTATTGACAACAGTGTTGATGAAGCGCTGGCTGGCCATGCCCGAAGGATCGACGTTATCCTGCACAGTGACAACTCCCTGAGCGTGGAAGACGATGGCCGTGGCATGCCGGTAGACATCCACAAAGAGGAAGGCGTTCCCGGTGTGGAGCTTATTCTCTCCCGGCTGCACGCAGGGGGTAAGTTTTCCGAGGGCAACTACAATTTCTCGGGTGGCTTGCACGGTGTCGGCGTTTCAGTCGTGAACGCATTGTCTACACACCTTGAAGTCACCATCCGGCGCGATGGCCAGGTGCACCGGATGACCTTTGCCGACGGCGAGAAAGCCTCAGAGCTTGAGGTGATCGACACGGTTGGCAAGCGCAATACCGGTACCCGCCTCCGGTTTGTTCCAGACCCGAAGTATTTCGACAGTCCGAACTTTTCCGTCAGCCGTTTGCGTCATAATCTGCGCGCCAAAGCAGTGCTGTGCCCGGGGCTGACGGTGACCTTCCTGCAGGAAAAAACCGGCGAGAAAGACGAGTGGCTTTACGAAGATGGCCTGCGGGATTATCTGCGCACAGCCCTGGCTGACATCGAAGCGGTGCCGCTGGACCCGTTCACCGGCAGTTTCTCCGGTAACAAAGAGGCGGTGGACTGGGCCATCCAATGGTTGCCAGAGGGTGGCGATGCGGTTCTTGAAAGCTACGTAAACCTGATTCCCACTGCCCAGGGCGGCACCCATGTAAACGGCCTGCGTACCGGTCTGCTGGAGGCTATGAGGGAATTCTGCGAGTTCCGCAGTCTGCTGCCACGGGGTGTGAAGCTGTCCCCGGAGGATATCTGGGAGCGTGTCGCTTACGTACTGTCGTTCAAAATGCAGGAGCCGCAGTTCTCAGGCCAAACCAAAGAGCGGCTGTCCTCCCGCGAGGCGGCCGCCTTTGTTTCCGGTGTGGTGAAGGATGCGTTCAGCCTGTGGCTTAATCAACACACGGATATTGCAGAAGCCCTGGCAGAGCTGTTCATCAGCAATGCCCAGCGCCGGTTACGGGCCAGCAAGAAAGTCGCTCGTAAAAAAGTGACATCTGGCCCAGCGCTGCCGGGTAAGCTGGCCGACTGCTCCGGTTCAGATACCAATCGTTCCGAACTGTTCCTGGTGGAAGGCGACTCTGCTGGCGGCTCTGCCAAACAGGCCCGTGACCGGGAGTTCCAGGCCGTCATGCCCTTGCGGGGCAAGATTCTGAATACCTGGGAAGTGGATTCAAACGAAATTCTGGCCTCCCAGGAAGTACACGACATTGCGGTTGCGATCGGTGTGGACCCCAGTTCGGATGATCTGACTGGGCTGCGCTATAACAAGGTGTGCATCCTTGCCGATGCGGATTCCGATGGGCTGCACATTGCGACCTTGCTGTGCGCCCTGTTTGTAAAGCACTTCCGGCCCTTGGTCTCGGCGGGGCACGTGTTCGTTGCCATGCCGCCGCTGTATCGTGTCGATCTGGGAAAGGAAACCTTCTACGCTCTGGATGAACATGAAAAGCAGGGCATTATTGACCGCCTGGCGGCGGAGAACCGTAAAGGCAAGCTTCAGGTGACCCGGTTCAAGGGGCTGGGTGAAATGAACCCGTTGCAGTTGCGCGAAACCACCATGGCGCCCGATACCCGTCGATTAGTGATGCTCACGCTTGAAGAGGGTGACGATACCGACGAGTGCATGGACATGCTGCTGGGTAAGAAGCGGGCGTCCGATCGCCGGGCCTGGCTTGAAGCCTACGGTAATATGGCGGACGTTGCAGGCTGATATTCCTTTACCTGCTATAAACATCGTTCTTTATTCTTTCTCAGAATTGCGTTAGCTCGTTATCCTGCCAGTTTTCTGATCGGAATAAACCGGATTATGGACTGGCAAGGATGGTTTTCTCTCGGCCTGGCGGGTGCAGCGCTGGTGCTGATGACATCGGGGCGCTTTGCGCCTCATCTGGTGATGCTGGCGGTGCTGGTGCTGTTGAGTGCTACTGGCATTATCGGGCCTGAGCAGGCGCTCATGGGGTTCAGCAATCCAGGCCTGATCACCGTTGTTGCCTTGTTCGTGGTAGCCTCTGGCGTGCACCATTCAGGCGGTGTGGATCTCCTCGTTCGCTATATTCTGGGCAGCCCGAAAACAATTCGCGGTGCTCAGGCCCGCATTGCGTTGCCTGTCACCTTGCTCAGCGGCTTTCTGAACAATACCCCGGTGGTGGCCACAATGATTCCGGCGGTTCACGCCTGGTCCCGGAAAATTGGCATCGCGCCCTCCAAACTGATGATCCCCCTCAGCTACGCTGCCATTTTCGGCGGCACCCTGACGATGATCGGCACCAGTACCAATCTGGTGGTGAATGGCCAGTACCAGCAGTTAACCGGTAGTGACGGATTTTCGATCTTTGCCATCACCCAGGTGGGTTTACCTGTGGCTATTATCGGTGTGGTGACGATGCTGCTTTTCTTGCCCAGATTCCTGCCCGATAAAAAAGACCTCCAGAAGTTTGGCTCGGTGAAGGAGTTCACTCTGGAAGTCGCAGTAGCGCTGAATGGGCCGTTGGTAGGAAAGTCCGTTGGTGAAGCCGGGCTGAGGGAGTTGGAGCGGCTGTATCTGGTTGAAATCGAAAGGGATGGCAGTGTCGTCACTGCAGTGCCTTCGGAGGAGCGCCTGAGAGGTGGTGACCGTTTGGTGTTTGCAGGGGATACCCAGGCCATTTCAGACTTGCTGCGCATCAACGGTATTGTGCCTTCGGTTCACGATGATGAGCCGGCATTGAGCAAAGACCGGGCCGAGCGGCGCCTGGTTGAGGCCGTGCTATCGCCCCAGTGCGACGTGCTTGGCCAGACCATTCGGGATGCCAGGTTCCGTGACCGTTATGGTGCGGTGGTACTGGCGGTGGCTCGTGGTGGGGAGCGAGTGCCCGGGAATTTGGGCAATATTCGTCTGAAGCCAGGCGATGTGCTGTTGCTTGAAGCGCGGCCGGCCTTTGTCAGTCGTCAGCGTTACAACAAGGACTTCCTGCTGATCAATGACCTGGAAACCGAAGCCCCCCGGCATGACCGTGCCTGGCTGTCCTGGTCGATTCTGGTTGTGTTGGTCGGCCTGGCAGCCTGCGGCATTATGACCATGCTGAACGCCGCCCTGGTGGGCGCCTTTTTGATGATCGTTACGGGCTGCTGTTCGGTCGGGCAGGCGCAAAAGGCCGTTGATGTGCCGGTGGTTCTCACCATTGCGGCCTCCTTTGCCCTCGGTGGCGCGCTTGAGCATACCGGGGCGGCCGGGTACATGGCCGATGCGGTGTTCAGTCTGAGCAGTGGCAGTGCTTTGGTGGCGCTATTGCTGGTCTATCTGGTGGTGTCAGTGCTTACGGAGGTCATCACCAACAATGCCGCGGCTGTATTGGTTGTGCCGGTGGTGCTTTCGCTGACCCAGGCCATGGGCGTGGCGGCAGAGCCCTTTATTATCGCAGTGATGATGGCGGCTTCGGCCAGCTTCGCAACGCCATTGGGCTATCAGACCAATATGATGGTGTTTGGGCCAGGCGGTTATAGATTCGCTGATTTTCTGCGGGTTGGCTTACCCATGAACCTGTTTATCGGCGGGGTGACGGTGGCCGTCATTGCTCTTGTTTACGGGGTTTGAGTGGCATTGGCGAGAATGTCGCAGCACAGTACTTTCAATGTGCCCTGGTGGTTGTACGCGAGCGAGAGGGTTACGCACATATAAGCACCGGTTACGCAAAGGTACGGAGTGGTAACGTGCAGGTTGTCAGGCTGGTCCAGCGCCTGGCGAAGGTACTGCTGTCGGAACCAGTCAGCGCTTGCGGTATTTTCAAGGGGTCTGAAGCGAGGATCCTGGTTGCGGATGGTGAAGTCTGAAACCAGTGTGTCTGCAATCTGTACGCCCCGGTCATCGACCAGATAACACCGGGATACTGCGGGGTGCTCGAGCAGTGTTGTGCAGGCCTGCTGCATCGACGCGCCTTGCCGGAGGCGATCAATTGCTCGCTCGAACGGGCCGCTGAAAAAGTTCACCAGCTGCCGGGTCGGGTCCTGAGTAATCTGTTTTCTCTTTTTGTATTCGGTGAGCAGGTCTTCCAGGTCTGCAGGCGCGTGTGGCAATTCGCCCAGATTGATGCAGGGCCTCTGGAAATAGAAGCCCTGAACGAAGTCTACGCCTGCGTCTATCGCAATCATCACCTGATCCCGGGTTTCCACACCTTCCAGCAAAACCAGGCAACCGGACTGGTGCAGCAAAGCAACCATGCCATTCAGAATCTGGCGGGCCCGGTGGTCGTTGGAAGCCCGGGTGAGCAGAGACCGATCCAGTTTGACAATGTCGGGCGACAGATTCCATATCCGTTCGAAATTCGAGTGCCCGGCACCAAAGTCGTCAATGGCAGTCAGGCAGCCCAGTTCTCGATAATAGTCGACCGTGTCCCTCAGCCTTGCCGGGTCGTCGGTTGGCTGCTCCACAATTTCCATCACAATGCGATGAGCGGGTAAGCCGGTCTTCTTGAGGAGCTGCCCGAAAAAGGAGTCAGAGTGATTGCCGCTTGTCACTACCCTTGGAGATACGTTCAGAAACAGCCAGTTCAATTGATCTTTAATTCCGCTGTAATTGCGGACGTGAAGATACCGGCACAGACGATCCAGTAGCAGGTTTTCGGCTTCGGATGAGGGTAAGTCAAAAAGGTGGAGCGGCAGCACGGCCGAGTTATCGTTGTCGAATGCCCGGATCAGTGCTTCGTAGCCTACGGTTCGCTTGTGAGAAATGCTGTAGATCGGCTGCAGCGCTGTTCGAAGGGTGAGGCCCCTGAAATCGGCGGTCCACATGTCTCCCTGCTGGCTGAGCATGGGAGAGAGTAGGTCAACCTCGGGTGCTGGCAGCATGTCTGTAAGGCTATGTGACATAGGCAAATCTGGACCATCTAGCAAAAACAACAGCTAAGTGCTGGCTCGAATACAGTCACTGAATTGTCAGCCAGGGTGCCCATCTCCTTGGCACAGCTACCTGTATTTCAAGGAATTTCAGTTACGTGAAGTCAGATTGCCAAAAAACAGGAATGATTACCACTGCTTAATTGTGGAAACAGGAAACAGTTTGTATCTGCCGCGACAGGCAGGCGGGGAAGGAGGAAGAAAAAAGAAAACCCGGCGTTGCCGGGCTTCAGGTGTATCAGTTGTTGCTGGGGATGACTACGGATTCGTCGAATTCGAGTTCCATGTTGTTTCCTCTCGGTCACTGAGGCCCGCGACGGGGCATTTGATAAGTATGGGAAAAGTTTATCTTCTATTGAGATTCGTACAATCCGTAGAACCCCTATACGACTAAAGTGCCCGAGGCGATACCTCGCTAGGGGTAGCCGGTTTTGTTCAGAAAAACTGATGCACGGCCGCAAAACATTTTGATTTGATTGAGCGTAGTGGGCTTCTAGACTGTATTGACGATCAATGAGCCGGCTGCCCGTGGAGACTGTTCGCAATGGCAATGCGTAATTCTGAGAATCGATATGGCTGGGCAGCAATAACAATGCACTGGCTGGTTGCCCTGGCCGTGTTTGGGCTGTTTGGTCTTGGCTTCTGGATGGTTGAGCTGTCCTATTACGATGAGTGGTATCGAAAGGGGCCAGATATCCATCGGGCTGTCGGCATTCTGCTGTTTGCGGTTGTGGTTGTCCGGCTGGTTTGGCGCATGAGCAACCCGTCACCACGGCCCTTGCCCAACCATAAACCCTGGGAAGTGTTCGCCGCCCACGTGGCGCACTGGGCGCTGTATCTGTTGATGTTTGTGGCGATGATCAGTGGTTACCTGATATCGACCGCCGACGGCTCTTCGATCAGCGTGTTTGGCCTGTTTGAAGTGCCTTCCGTCACCGGAACCGTGAAAGGCATGGAAGACACCGCAGGCGCAGTGCATTACTGGATTACCTGGGTTCTGGTTGCTCTGGCCGGCATTCATGCCCTTGGCGCATTCAAGCACCATTTTGTTGATAGAGACGAGACCTTGAAGCGGATGTTCGGGAAGTCCTGAATCGCCGCGCAATGGCCATTTTGCAGTGCCAAATTACCCGTAAAGGAGAAGACTATGAAAAAACTGATACTGGCTTCCGCTGTTTCCCTGGCCGCTATTACGTCCGCTCAGGCAGATGACCACAGCGGTACCTATGCATTCGACACCCAAGGTGCACACCAATTCATCACGTTCAAAATTTCCCACCTGGGCTACAGCTGGTTGTACGGTCGGTTCAATGATTTTGACGGCCAGTTTGTTTACGATGCCGCTAACCCCGAGAACAGCTCGGTTTCCGTAACCATCGATACCTCAAGCGTTGACAGCAACCACGCCGAGCGGGACAAACACCTGCGGAGTGAGGATTTCCTGTACGTGAGTGAGTTTGGTGAGGCGACCTTCAAGAGCAAGCGGGTCGTTCTGGATGAAGAGGGCGAGGCCGACATCATTGGTGATCTGACGCTCCGTGGCGTTACCCGTGAAGTCACCCTGGACACCGAGCTCCTGGGCCACGGTAAAGACCCCTGGGGTGGATACCGGATGGGTTTTGAGGCCGAAACCGAGTTGCGCCTGAAAGATTTCGGTATTCCGATGGATCTGGGCAAAGCCTCTGAAACGGTCGAGCTCCACATTTCGGTGGAAGGCATTCGCCAGTAATCGGTTCCCGCCTTGAAAGTGCGGTTCCGGGCTATACCCGGAACCGTCCTGTCTGTTTTTCCAGTTCGGTTGCGTAGCTTTCCAGTGATTTGCTGATGCCGTCAATGGCCTGCGAACGTTCGGCGCTTGCCGCTGCCAGATCGTTGATGTCGGTAATGCTGCGGTTGATCTCATCGATCACCTGGGTTTGCTCCTCGGTGGCAGACGCCACACTGGTGTTCACATCGGTAATGTTGGAAATGGCCTCCAGAATAGCCTGCAGTTCCTGCTCCGCTTCGGTCGCGAGTTTTTCGGTTTCTGCTGCTTCCTTACTGCCTGTTTCCATGACGTTCACCACATCGGAGACTCCGGTCTGAAGCGAGGTAATCATGGTCTGAATGTCCTCTGTAGACTGCTGCGTGCGTTGCGCCAGGGTGCGGACCTCGTCAGCCACTACCGCAAAGCCCCGGCCTTGCTCTCCGGCGCGCGCTGCCTCAATGGCTGCGTTCAGTGCCAGTAGGTTGGTTTGTTCGGCAATGCCTCGGATGACGTCCAGTACGGACGTGATATTGTCGGAATCGGCAGAGAGCTTGCGGATGACCTCAACGGCTTTGGATATCTGGGCTGCCAACCGGTGCACTTGTTTGGAGGAACTGCGGATAATCTGGGCGCTGTTGTTGCCCTTGGTTTCAGCTTCTCGTGTAATTTCCGCGGCTCGTGATGCATTACCCGCCACCTCTTCAATGGCGCTTTGCATTTCATTGATCGCCGTCGCGACCATGGAAATGGAGTCGGTCTGGCGAGTTACGCCCTCGTTGTTATCGTTGGCTGCAGAGGCCAGTTCGGCGGCGCCCTGACCGAGGTCTCGGCTGAGGCTTTGAATTGAACCGATCATGCCTTGAAGGTTTTCCAGTACTTTGTTGAAGCTGATGGCCAGTCGACCAAGATCGTCTTCGACTTCCACCGGGATCCGCTTGGTCAGGTCGCCTTCACCCTGAGCTATGTTGTCGAGCTGTTTGCGCAGGGCGGATATGGATTGAATGATCAGCTTGAGGAAGGTAGTGAACAGCAGTGCGCTCAGAATAATGGCAATCAGGGTGATGGTCAGAATGGTGGCTGAGCTGCTGGTGCCTTCAGCCGACGCCTCTGAAGAGCGCTTTTGCGCTTGCTCATCGGCATGGGCGCCCGCCTGGTCGTAGAAGTTTCTCAGCTGGTCAAAAAGCGGGCCGGTTTCACTGGCGGCCAGATTTCTGGCTTCGTCGGGGTCTCCGTTCCGGGCAAGGTCAATGACCCGGCGGGCGGACATTTCCCAGCGATCAAAGGCACTGGAAAAACCCTGGGTTACATCTGAAATGCCGGTGCCTTTCAGGCGTTCAGCGCTTTCCTGGTAGCGCCTTCTGGCCTGCTCTGCGTTTTCATTGAAGTCGTTCAGCGAGTCGGCGGTGTCTTCGCTATTGAAGGCCTGGTCGACCAGTGTCATCTGGGCGACGAGTGCCTGATATAAGTCCCGGTCACCGTTAAGGATTTCGCTCACAGAGGGCAAGTAGGTTGTGGCTATGTCATCGGTGTCCGACACAAGGTTTCGTGCCGTCAGAACACTGAATGCGCCTACGATAACCAGGGCAGTCGCGGTTATCAGAAAAGGCAGTGCTATCTTGGTACGAAGCCCAAGGTTATTTAATACGTTCATGTCACCCCCGTGGTTTTCTCTTTCTAATCACAAGAGTAGCAGGGGGCGCGAATATGTCACTTTTGATGGGGCTTTGTCTTTCGGGCTGGGTGTCGCCAGGCCCCGTTATCCGTTGGCGGACGGCTCACCGGTCTTGCACAGGTGGCGTTGGCGCAGGAACTGACCCACGAAAATAACGACCCAGATCAGGAGTCCGGCCCAAAGATAGGGTTCGGGGATCTGAAAGTTACCACTGATGGCGAACTCCACCAGCAACATCAGAACCACCGCGAGAACGGCGTTCACCAGTGCCGTTATCATGGCGTGCCCGCAGGCTTTGAGATTTGGTGTCATAGGTTTCCGCTTGCTAAGAGAAAAACGGCCTTCTAATTACATCAGCGAGAATACGGCGCACCTTACAGACTCTCCATGCGGGAATTCCGCTATTGGAAATTGGTGTATCGTAGCGGGCGTCCATATAATGACGGCCAACGTGCCCGGTATTGTTTTCGGGCATCATCGAGACATTTTAAAACAGGCAGTTAAGGCAAAGGGGCATCCATGCCAGAGTTTCAGACAACGGATGAAGGTTTCGAGCGGGTAGCGCTACGGGATTATACCGAGAAGGCCTATCTCGACTACTCCATGTACGTGATCCTCGACCGCGCCTTGCCCAATGTGGGTGACGGGCTCAAGCCGGTTCAGCGGCGGATTGTGTACGCAATGTCGGAGCTGGGGTTGAAATCCACCTCCAAGTACAAGAAATCGGCCCGTACTGTGGGCGATGTACTGGGTAAGTTTCACCCCCATGGTGACAGCGCCTGCTATGAAGCTATGGTGCTGATGGCTCAGCCGTTTTCGTATCGATATCCTTTGGTGGATGGCCAGGGCAACTGGGGTTCGCCGGACGATCCCAAGTCCTTTGCCGCCATGCGTTATACCGAATCTCGCCTGGCGCGCTTTTCGGATGTGTTGTTGAGTGAGTTGGGGCAGGGTACGGTCGACTGGACGCCGAATTTCGACGGCACCATGGAAGAGCCTTCCGTGCTGCCCGCCCGGTTGCCTCATGTGTTGCTGAACGGGACCACCGGTATTGCGGTGGGTATGGCGACCGATATTCCCCCCCACAACGTGCGGGAAGTGACGGCTGCCTGCATTCGCCTGCTGGATAAACCGGATGCTACCGTTGACGAGCTGTGTGAGCACGTCAAAGGCCCTGACTTTCCAACGTATGCAGAGATCATTACCCCGCGCAAAGACCTTCGGCAGATTTATCATACTGGCCGTGGCTCCCTGAGGATGAGGGCACGCTGGATAAAGGAAAGCGGTGAGATTGTGATCACCGATTTGCCCCATCAGGTTTCCGGTAACCGTGTGCTGGAGCAGATTGCTCAGCAGATGCAGGCCAAGAAACTGCCTATGGTGGCCGATTTAAGGGACGAGTCCGACCACGAAAACCCAACCCGCCTGGTAATCGTGCCACGGTCAAACCGGGTCGACCTGGACGGCCTGATGGCTCACCTGTTTGCCAGCACGGATCTCGAGAAGACCTATAGGGTCAACATCAACGTCATCGGCAATGATGGCCGCCCGGGCGTCAAAGGCCTGCACGAAATGCTGACGGAGTGGTTGGCGTTCCGCAAAACCACGGTTACCCGTCGTTTGCAGCATCGCCTGGATAAAGTTCTGGCGCGCCTGCACCTGCTGGAAGGCTTGTTGATTGCCTACCTGAATATTGATGAGGTGATCGAGATTATCCGGACCGAAGATAAGCCAAAAGTGGAGCTGATGGCTCGCTTCGGGTTGTCGCCTGATCAAGCCGAAGCCATTCTCGAGCTCAAGTTGCGCCACCTGGCGAAGCTGGAAGAAATGAAAATTCGGGGCGAGCAGGATGAACTGGCGATTGAGCGTGACGAACTTCAGTCGATTCTGGGCTCCCAAGACCGCTTGCGCGAATTGATCAAAACGGAACTCCTGCAGGATGCGGAAACCTACGGCGACGATCGTCGCTCGCCCATTGTTGAGCGTGAAGAGGCAAAAGCGTTCAGCGAAACCGACCTGGTTTCCAATGATCCGGTGACCGTTGTGCTGTCAGATAAGGGCTGGGTGCGGGCTGCCAAAGGTCATGACATTGACCCGGTGGGCCTCAGTTACAAGTCCGGTGACCGCTTCGCGCTCGCTGCCAAAGGCCGGAATAACCAGCAAACCATTTTCCTGGATTCAACGGGGCGAGCCTACGCGCTGATGGCTCACAGCCTGCCTTCTGCACGAGGGCAGGGCGATCCGCTAACCGGCCGGATCAATCCGCCGCCCGGTGCCACGTTTGCCGGCTTGCTGATGGGCGATCCCGAACGTAAGGCCTTGCTGGTAACCGACGCCGGGTACGGGTTTGTTACCTCCTTGAATGACATGATCAGCAAGAATCGAGCGGGTAAGGCGGTCGTGTCGGTGCCCAAAGGCGCCAGAATCATGTCGCCGGTGATGGTGCCTGAAACTGCCACCACGCTCTATCTGGCGGCCATTTCCAATGAGGGCCGAATGCTGGTGTTCCCGCTCAGTGAATTGCCGGAGCTGGCCAAAGGGAAAGGCAACAAGATTATCAGCATCCCCTCGGCGCGGGTGCAGAACCGCGAGGAATACGTGGTTGCCGTTGCGGTGTTTGGTGAAGAGGATCAGCTGGAGGTTCGGGCTGGCAAACGCAAGCTGGGTCTCAGGTTTGGCGATCTTGAGCACTATCTCGGTGAGCGTGGCCGTCGTGGCCATAAATTGCCCCGCGGCCTCCAGCGCGTGGATGGTATTGATGTGATTCCCTCTGCTGCCAGAGCCGAGGAAGAGGAGAACGTGGACAGTGAGTGAGCTGGTACTGGTGAATGTGTCCGGGCGCGATAAGCCCGGGCTGACCTCGGAAATAACCGGGATTATGGGGCGCTACGATGTTCGTATTCTGGATATCGGCCAGGCGGTGATCCACGATCATCTGACCTGGGGCATCTTGATCGAGATTCCGGACGAGTCGAAATCGTCTCCGGTCATCCGGGATCTGTTGTTTCGCCTCCATGCCCTGGACCTTCAGGTACGTTTTGCGCCCATTACGGTGGAGGAGTATCAGGCCTGGGCCGAGGGGCGGAACCGTGCCTGTTACATCGTCACGTTGTTATCCCGAGACATCAAGGCCGAGCAAATCGCGAGGGTTTCTGCGATTACCGCCCGCCACGGATTGAATATCGACAACATTACCCGGTTGTCGGCGCGGCCTTCGCTGAATTCCGCTGACAATCGTATCGCTTGCGTAGAGTTTTCGGTGCGGGGTACGCCATCGGATCTGGAGCAGCTGCGTGCCGATTTTTTGCACATCGCTGGCGAGATGAACGTGGATATCGCCTTTCAGGAAGATTCCATCTTCCGGCGCAACCGCCGCCTGGTGGTGTTTGATATGGACTCCACACTCATCGAGGCGGAAGTGATCGATGAGTTGGCGCTGGAGGCGGGTGTTGGTGAGCAGGTTGCAGAGATCACCGAAAGGGCCATGCAGGGGGAGCTGGATTTCAGCCAGAGCTTTGCTGAACGCCTGTCACTGCTCAAGGGGCTTGATGAGTCGGTGCTTGAGGGCGTGGCCAGCCGCCTGCGAATGACTGAAGGTGCAGAGCACCTGATTCGAAGCCTGAAAGCTCTGGGGTATCGTACCGCGATTCTGTCTGGTGGTTTTACCTATTTTGCTCGTCATCTGCAGCAGAAGCTGGGCATCGACTATGTCTATGCGAATGAGCTGGATATTGTGGATGGCAAGGTGACGGGACAGGTTAAAGGGCAGGTTGTAGATGGCAAGCGCAAGGCCGAGTTGCTTCTGGAGATTGCCGAAAAAGAACACATTTCCAGGGAGCAGGTGATTGCAGTGGGCGATGGTGCCAATGATTTGCCCATGCTAAGCCAGGCCGGCTTGGGCGTGGCGTTCCGTGCCAAGCCTCTGGTGAAAGAGTCTGCCAGGCATTCCATCTCGACTCTCGGGTTGGATGCTATTTTGTATCTGATTGGTTTTCGTGAGAGCGATACCAATCAAACCCTGAAAAATCCCAGCCTCTGAAACCGAAAAGGGGCGGAAGTGTTTGCTTCCGCCCCTGTTCAGATTTTCCGATTCCGGTCAGTGGTCCCCGAAGTCGTAGTTCATCTCCGGCACCGGAGCCTGCAGGTAATAGCCCTGAATGTAGTTCACGCCGGCTTGCCAGAGCGTTGCCAGCACGCTGGCATTTTCCACCAGTGGAATGATGGTGAGCTTGCCAGAGTTCTGTAGGCTCTTCACCAATTCCTTGACCTGATCTTTCACCTTGTCGCTCTTCTGGATCTCCTCGGTGAAGGAGCCGTCAATCTTCACATAGTCTGTGTCGATGTGCTTCAAGGTGTTGAACGGGTTGATGGCGCAGCCGAACTGGCTGATGGATACCTTGCAGTGCAGCTCATGAACGGCTTTGGTGAAATCCTTGGCCTGCTTCATGAAGTTGTTCGCGTCACCTTCACGAATCTGGAAAATCAGGGAGTCGCCGGGCAGTCGTGCCGCTTTCAGAGCAACACTCAGCCAGGGTGTGAAGGTTTTGTCCTGCAGGGTTTCTGCGGTGATGTTCAGGAACAGCCGGGTATCGTGGCCGCGTGAGCGGTGGCTGGCCAGCTGTTTGATGGTCTGCAGTATCACCCAGCGGTCTATCTTGATCGCTGTATCCTGCGGACCCATGGGCGGCAGGAAGTCGTAGGGTGACACTTCTTCGTTGTCCTTGTTGAGCATGCGGACAAACGCTTCGTAGTGCTCTTCACCTTCACCTCTCAGGTTAATGATCGGCTGGAACAGCAACCGGAACCGGTTGTCATCCAGCGCCCTGAGGATGGCTTCAACGGAGTTGGATTCATCCAGCTTCTCATAACTGGCCGGGTTGTAGATCACAATGCCGTTGCCGCCTTCGTGGCCTGCCTGCTTTTTGACTTCGGCTGACGCCGTGTGGGCCCGGCCAAGCAGTTCTTCGGCTTTCGGTGAGTTCTCGGTGATAGCGGCCACGCCGATGGACACCGTCAGAGGAACGGTACGGCCGTTGATATCAAACAGGTGGTCTTCCACGGCCTTGCGAACTTTTTCGCACCGGGCTTCCATGGTTTTGTCGTCGCACGGAAGGCACATCAGGCAGAAGGCATCGTCACTGAGGCGCGCCAGGGTGATGTCTTCATCGGTGTTTTCTTTCAGAAGCGTTGCCAGGTCGCCGAGCAGCAAATCGGCTCCTGAAATGCCCACCTGGCTCTTCATGGTCAGGAAGTTATCAAGCGCAATGTAGGCCAGGGCGCCGGTTTGATTATTCTTACCGGCGATGGCTATGGTCTGTGCCAGTGCGTCCATCAGGTACTGGCGGTTATACAGGCCGGTGAGCAGATCCTGGCTGCTGATCTGTTTCAGCTTCTCTTCGAGCTCTGCATCACTGTGCTCTGGCTGCAGCACAATCTGGGTGCACACTTCGCTATCGTAGGTGGCGGCCGAAACTGACATGGTAACGCTCAGCTCCTGGTCGTCGCTGCGGCGTGCGGTGCAATTGAGGGTCACGCCATCTTTGCCTTGTTCGGCAAAGGACTTCATGAATTCTTTGTATTTTTCCTGGCTCTCTGGTGTCAGCGTATCGAGTACCGGGATGCAGATGAGGTCATCGATATCCTCATAACCCAGGAATTCCATGTAGGACTGGTTAGCGTAAATGTGCATGCCGTCGTTAATGTAGGCAATGGCGTCTTTCGAGCTTTCCAGCAACAGTTGGCAGCGTTGTTCGGCTTCCCGCAGGTGAGATTCCAGTACCCTCCGTCTGCGGCGCTCGTCCAGCGCTGCCAGTTCCCGTTTGACCGCCAGAACCAGCAGGTCGGTGTAGTCGAAGGGGATGGCATCCTGGGCTCCCGCCCGCATGATGCCAACCTCTCGCTCTCTGTTGGGCTCTTTGGTAAGAAGAATGAACGGGATGTCTTTGTCCATCCGTTTTACCATGGCCAGGGCATCGTCGGCCCCGAATTCCTGTTCCAGATCCCGGGCAAGCAGCAAGTCCCAGTTCGAGGCCTTCAGCGTTTCTTCGAGGTCTTCTTCCGAGGTAATGCGGTGTGCTCGGGTGGCTTTGCCGGAGTTCCGAAGCAAGCTAACCATTGTTTCGGCGTCGTTCTGGTCTGGGTCAAGAATCAGCAGGTGTACGGTGGCGTTTTTTTTCTGCATTCGTAAGACGTCTCATGGTACCCGTTGATGGTGCCGGCCCGCCTTCATTGTTGAAGACGGTGGATGCTGTGTTTTTGATAAACGACAAGCAGTCGGCTGATCACTCAGGCTGAATGATGCAGGGGTTAGCGTTTAATAACAACCCTGGCAAACCCTGCATTCACCGTCTGGATCAGAGCGAAGGCCACAGGGAATCGAACTCATCTTCGGTAGTGCCAGGGCCGGAAGATGGCGCGCCATTCTGACTGGTCAACGCCACCGGGCTTTGCAGTTTGAGTTCAAACTGGCTGATGCTTCCCGTTGCCGACACCTTTTTAAGCAGTTGCCCCTGGTCCTCGCGGCCGTCATGCAGCAGTGAGATGCGGCTGCCGCTCTGGAAAGGCAAGCGGGGGGTAATGAGGGTTGCTGCCTGATTGACGACGCTGATTTCCGGCAGCAGAAGGCCTCTCAGATATTCGCTGCTGTTGCCGACTTTCTGGATCAGCCGCACCGCACAGGGCGACGCGCTGGGTGCCAGCAACTCAATACCCACCTGGGTGCCCTGATTTTTAATCTGCCTTAACCATCGAACGACAGCGATGCTCCAGGGGTGCGATCGTTGTTCCCTGACGCCCAGTACTTCTCCGGCCTGAAGGGTGGTCGGTATATTGGTTTCCCAGGCAACACAGTAGCCACCCGGGCTGGTGTTGATCAGTAATGCGTGATGGGATTTGGGCCGGGCCCGATCCTGCCCGGGTGTGACTGCATTGCCGGCGGCACCCCGAAAGTTGATGGGGGTATCTGCCGAGTGCAGTCGGTCGTCTTGTGGTCCGGCATCGTGGGCGCCAGACCAGGCATCGGCTTGCCGGTTTGCCTTGCGGATAAACAGGTTGTCCTGCTCGTGGTGATCGCTTTCGTTGCCCTCAAGGAACTCGGAAAAGGCTTTCTGGCCTGCCACAAAATAGTGGGCTGAGGTCAGGCCGACACACACTTCGAGCGTTCCCTGACTGGAAATGCGGTTGAAGTTCCGCTTTGCCAGAATTCCGAGTGCCTGGCTCAGGTGAGTCAGCAAGGTATCGCTGACAGCCGGGGGGATGTTCAGTGGTGTGTCTGCCGTTCTGTGGTCGCGGCGTGCATGCAGAGCATCGGCCAGGTGTGAGGACAGAACCCGGGTATCGAAGCCAACGCTCTCGTCGCCGGGTTGGCTGTCCAGCAGGCTTCGATAGACCGGTGGCGAATCCTTCTCCATGTTGACGATGAACAGGCTGTCCGAGCCTGCGTCCGGGCCGCCCTCGCACCAGGTTGTCCAGGATTCAAACAGTTCGTAAACGTGTGTGAGTTCGGACTGCCGCAACTGGTTGGGGCGTGAGCATCCCAGTAAGAGTATGCGTTTGTAGCTATCAGCCACCGTGCTGGACCGCCGGTGTGTCAGCGTGTCGTCATCCACATCCTGGGTGCCAAGCTTGTGGCGACTGGCAAACCGGAACAGGCGGTGACACTCCAGCCAGCTTTGGGCCGGGCTGGGGCAGTACAGTTGGTGGGACCTCAGAATGGTAGAGCCCAATTCGGCGATTGCCCGGTGGATTGCGGTGGCAATCGCCTTGCGGTTTTTGTCCACACCGCCGTGATCAATGAACTCCAGTACGCAGAGCTTGTAGCCGCTGGCCAGGTGGAGCTGAAGTGCCTGGGTGAGGTTGGCGATTTTCTTCTGCTTTTCCGGTAAGGCGATTGCCAGCCCCAGAAAATGCCTGGAAAGTTCGTTGCATACGAAATGAATCTTGTCCCGAACCAGTTCAAGGAACTGCATGCGTTGCTGTGGTGTCAGGAACAGGTGATTCAGCTCAATAATGGCATGGTAAAGCTGTCGGGAAGCTTCACCAATGTTGGCCATGGGTAGCTGGTCAATCCAGGCACGAAAAGCCTTGGGCGTCGTGTCACAAAAAGACAGGCTAGCTGTTTTTTGCTCGGGAACCTTGAGTTCGGGTTTCAGGATCATGCCATCCATGTTCTCACGCCAGTGTCTGGATTGCGTTAGGTGCTTTTCGACGAAAACGCCGAAAATACAGGCCGTTATTGTTTCTGTACATTGAACTGTAAAATAGCAAAGCAGAGACAAAAAGCGAGAAAATCACGAGTTGACAATCTTTAACAAGTGAAAAAGGGCCAACATCTGCGACAGGTCTCACGAATTGACGGGAATCGGAGTCTTGCTGGCCTGGCCTGGCACCTCTCTGACCAGCCTTGGAACCAGAAAGCCTGGCAAGTGTTCCAGCATTTCACCGACTATCTCTGCGGCCCGGGAATCGCTCACGTTGAAATGGTGCGCACCGGCAACCGGATCAAAAGCGTGGAGGTAGTAGGGTAGCACGCCGGCTTCAAAAAGCGTTTCGCTCAACAACGATAGCGTTGCACTCGAATCGTTAACACCTTTCAGGATGACGCTTTGGTTGAGCAAGGTGACGCCGGCATCCTTGAGTCGCTTCAGTGCCTGGCGCGTGGGGCTGTCTATCTCGGCCGGGTGATTCACGTGTACAACCACCACTTTCTGCAGCCGGCTCCGGTTCAGCCAGGCAAGCAAGTCGTTGCAAACCCGTTGGGGAATGACCACCGGCAGCCGTGTATGGATACGCAACCGGCGAAGGTGCGGCACCGTATCGAGCATCTCTGCCCACTGGGCCAGCAGTCGGTCGTTCACTGACAAGGGGTCGCCACCGCTCAGGATAACTTCGTTGATTTCCGGGCTGGCTGAAAGGGCGGTGATCACCTCGCGCCGGTCGTTCGGGCTTAGCCTGTGATCGTCGTATGGAAAATGCCGACGGAAACAGTAGCGACAGTTGATGGCACATTGGCCGGTCACCATCAGCAGGGCCCTGCTTTTGTATTTCCGGATTAATCCGGGCGTCTGGAATGCCGTTGTTTCTTCCAGGGGATCTCTGATAAACCCGGGTTGCTCAAGGCTTTCATCAGCAAACGGCATAACCTGACGCAGTAAGGGGTCTTCTGGGTTTCCGGGCTCCATTCGCTGGATGAAGGGCTCCGGCACCCGGACAGGAAATTGCTTGTGCCCGCCCTTCGCGCCCTCAAGCCACGTTTCGACAGGCAGGCCCAGGCGCTCCAGCAGTTGTTCGGGCCGGCAAACGGAGTTGCTGAGAATCTGTTGCCAGCTCTGACCTTCAGCGGGTGCATCAGATGCGGTGCAGAAGCTGGTTGGCAGATGGCTGACATCGCGGGCTTCTATACGGGCAGGGGTTCGCTGTATCATAGCGACCTTTGAAATTTTAACGACAGTATGTCAGGTGGACATTTCATGGCTTCATATTCTACCAACGAATTCCGCGGCGGTCTCAAGGTTTTGCTGGACGGCGACCCTTGTATCATTCTGGAGAACGAATTCGTTAAGCCCGGTAAGGGCCAGGCTTTTAACCGTGTCAGGCTTCGTAACCTGATGACCAACCGGGTTTGGGAGCGCACGTTTAAATCCGGTGAAAGCCTGGAGTCGGCCGATGTGATGGATCAGGACATGGAGTACCTGTACACCGATGGCGAGTTCTGGCACTTCATGCTGACTGACGGCTCTTTCGAGCAGTACGCCGCAGATGCCAAGGCCGTTGGCGATACCATCAAATGGCTCAAAGAACAGGATGTATATACCGTTACTCTATACAACGGCGCTCCACTGTCAGTAACACCGCCGAACTTTGTTGAGCTTGAGGTGGTGGATACCGACCCGGGCATGAAGGGCGATACCGCTCAGGGCGGCTCCAAACCGGCCACTCTGTCTACCGGTGCCGTGGTGAGCGTGCCTCTGTTCATCGTTATCGGTGAGGTTCTGAAAGTGGATACTCGTACCGGCGAGTACGTTAACCGCGTCAAGAGCAGCTGATTCTTCGTGACTGAGATACCTGTCTGGCAGCCCACTGCCTCGCGGGACGTCCTGAAAAGCCGTGCACAGCAGCTTGCTTATGTGCGCGGCTTTTTTGATGCGCGCAACGTACTGGAGGTAGAAACTCCGGTGCTTGGCCGCTTCGGCGTCACTGATGTGAATCTTGACGGAATTCCTGCGCAAGTCAGCGCCGGTTGCCTGAACGGCGGCTGGCTACAAACATCCCCCGAATACCATATGAAGCGGTTGTTGGCTGCCGAGATTGGCTCTATTTATCAGGTCGCCCGGGTATTCCGTAACGGCGAGCGAGGGCGGCGTCACAATCCCGAGTTTTCCATGCTCGAATGGTACCGGGTGGGGTTGGATGATCAGGCTTTGATGGCCGAGGTGTCAGATCTGGTTTGTGGTTGGTTGGATTGTGAACGGCCAGAGCAGTTGCACTACCGGCAAGCGGTGATCGCAAGTGCCGGTTTTGACCCGATGACGGTGTCCGATTACAACCTGCGTCAGTATTGCGAACAGTGGCTGGAGCCTGAGCAGCTTGCAGGGCTTGGCCGTGACGGTTGCCTTGATCTGGTCATGAGCTTTGTTGTTGAGCCTGGCCTGGGTCTTGATCGGCCGGTATTTATCACGCGTTATCCCGCCTCTCAGGCTGCGCTGGCCAAGGTGTCTCTTGAAGGTGATCATCCGGTAGCCCACAGATTTGAGTTGTACATCGGCGGGCTGGAAATCTGCAACGGCTATTGGGAGCTGACAGATGCTGCCGAGCAGCGGCAGCGCTTTGCGGCTGACAATGGCCAGCGTAGAGCCACCGGCAAACCCGAGATGGCTCTGGATGAGGCGTTTATCGGCGCGCTCGAAGCCGGCCTGCCCGATTGCTCGGGTGTAGCACTTGGGCTGGACCGGCTTCTGATGCTGAAGGTGGGTGCGAAGAGTATCGAGGAGGTGCTGGCTTTCCCGATTGAGCGAGCCTGACCGGGCCTCTCTGGTCAGGCTGTCGCCTGGCCCAGTTTGCCGAAGGCTTCACCCATCTGTACGGTTTTGCCGGCTACCTGGTCGGTATTCCAGTCCACGGAGCCCTTAGGCATCACCAGAACCACCGTAGAGCCCAAGCGGAATCGTCCCATTTCATCGCCCTTTTCGAAGCGAACGGCTTCGTTGCCCGAATACTGCCACTGGGTAATCTGGCTTGGCTTGGGTGCAACTACGCCTGCCCAGGTGGTTTCCATACTGCCCACAATCATGGCTCCGACAAGAACCAGCGCCATAGGGCCAGCGTCGGTATCAAACATGCAGGCCACTCTTTCATTCCGCGCAAACAGGTTGGGTACATTTTCTGCGGTGACCGGGTTCACGGAAAAAAGTTTGCCGGGCACGTAGACCATTTCTTTCAGGGTGCCGGCCAGTGGCATGTGGATGCGGTGGTAATCTTTCGGAGACAGGTAAATGGTGGCGAACTCACCCTCGCGAAAAGGTGCTGCACGATCCTCATCGCCGCCCAACAGCTCAGTCAGGCTGAACGACTGGCCTTTTGCCTGAAACACTCGATCGTCTGCAATGACATGACCAAGCTGGCTGATGGCGCCGTCTACCGGGCTTACGAAAACAGCCGGGTTCTGATCGACGCTGCGAGTTCCAGGCTTCAAGGCGCGGGTGAAAAAAGCGTTGAAACTGGGGTAGGCGGTCGGGTCCGATTCAGCGGCTTCGCTCATGTTTACGCCGTAACGGTCGATAAACCATTTGATCACACGGTTTTTCAGGGCAGGTGTCCTGTCGTTGTCGGCAAGGCGTCCGGCTAGCCGGGAAACCGACAGCTGAGGTGTGACGTATTGGCTCAGGACAAACAGTTTATCAAGCATCTGAGAAATCTCTCGGGTTTAAAACGGCGCAGTTTAACAAACTGGGGCGAGTGTATAGAAATTGTTTCGTGGCTTCGCTGTTCGGGCAGAGGCTTGCTATTATCGGTCTATCGACCAGACAACAAAAAGGCTAACTCTTCTCTATGCTGCTGATTATTGGTGCGGTAGTTGTCATTGCAAGCGTTCTGGGTGGTTATGTATTGCACGGTGGAAACCTGGCTGTACTCTGGCAACCGACGGAAATCCTGATCATCGGCGGTGCGGCTTTGGGTTCTTTTGTGATTGCCAACCCCATGCACACCGTAAAGGAAGTGTTCAGTGGTTTGTTGAGATTGTTGACCGGCTCGCCTTTCAATAAATCCTACTACATGGATTTGCTCAGCTTGCTGTACGAGGTTTTCGATAAGTCCCGTAAGCAGGGCGTGATGGCCATTGAGGAAGACATCGATAACCCTGAAAACAGCCAGATCTTCATCCGCTACCCTGCCATCATGAAGTCCGGTCACCTACTTGATTTTATTACGGATTATTTAAGAATTATCAGTTCGGGCAACATGGCGCCCCACGAGCTCGAAGGCATGATGGAGAACGAGATCGATAGTCGCCAGCACGAACTGGAAGAACCCGCCCACGCTGTCAACAAGATTGCAGATGCGCTCCCCGGCCTGGGTATCGTTGCGGCGGTGCTGGGTATTGTCATTACCATGAACTTTCTGTCGGAAGGGCCGGAGAGAATTGGCCTGAGTGTCGCAGCGGCACTTGTGGGGACGTTCCTGGGAATCTGGATGGGCTATGGGTTTGTTGGTCCGGCCTCCATTGCGCTTGAACACGCCGCGAAATATGAATTGAAAGCCTACGAGTGCGTGAAATCCGCCATTGTTGCTACGGTGTCTGGCCAGGCGCCACAAATGGCCATCGAGTTCGGCCGTAAATCCCTGCCCACAGACAAAAGGCCAGGCTTCCAGGAACTGAACGATCACGTTCGCTCCAAGTGATGTTGACCGCCAGTAGCCGGAGTTAAGTGTGGAAGAGCAGCCGATTATCATAAAACGCAAAAAGGTTGTCGCCGGAGGTCACCACGGCGGCTCCTGGAAGGTTGCGTTTGCGGATTTCGCCACGGCCATGATGGCTTTCTTTCTCGTGCTCTGGCTGACGGCGACGGCCTCGCCGGAGCAGAAGCTGGCGGTGGAAGGTTATTTCAAGGACCCCATCGGCTTTATGGAGGGCGGTTCTGCAAACCCGGTCGACCTGGAGGGCAGCGCATCGGTGATCAACGAGGCTTCGCAGGACGTTGAATCCAGCACCATCCAGATTGAAGATCAGGTTGTCGATGAATTGGCCGAGACCCTTGAGCAGCGCCGTATGGAACAGCTGTTTCAGGAGCTTAAAGAACGTATTGAGCAGAATGAAACCTTGCAGGAGTTCAAGGACCAGTTGCTGATAGACATTACCGACGAAGGCCTGCGCATTCAGATTGTGGACCGGTCTGGCAGGCCCATGTTCGATAGTGGTCGTGCCGAACTCAAATATTACTCCCAGGATATTCTGTTTGAACTTGCCAAAACGCTGGGCTCGGTCAACAACAAACTCAGCCTGACCGGCCATACGGATGCAACCCCGTTCAGTGGCCGGCCCGGTTACACCAACTGGGAGCTTTCGGCGGACCGCGCCAACACCGCGCGTCGGGCATTGGTGGCCGGTGGTGTCAGGCTGGAACAAATTGCCCGGGTAGTGGGGCTGAGTGAGTCGGTACTGTTCGACAAAGACAACCCGGTGGCCCCGGTGAACCGGCGCATCTCCATCATCGTTCTGAACAAGAAAACAGCCGAGGGTATTGAGAGTGGTGCTGGCCGCTCAGATCGTCCGCTTATCGATCTGACCCGCCCGACCGAGGAGCAGGAAGAACAGGCGCTGGAACAACTGGAAGGCGGTGACTGGTTCGAAGAACGCCCTGAGCCAGCGCCGGGCGAGCTGAACTGGTGAGGCCAGGCCGGCCTGATTGAGGGCGAGCGATAACTCAGGACAGCTTAAGCCCGCGAGCCTGCTGCTCCGACATGTCCTGAAGAATTCGATGGAAACTCTTCAGGCGCTCCCTCGAAATCGCTCCGGTTTCAGCCGCAGCGTCCAGCGCACACCCTGGGTCGCCCATGTGGCGGCAATTGCGGAACTTGCAAAGGCCGATCAGAGGCCGGATTTCCCGGAAGCCGTACTCCACTTCCTGAGGGGTCATGTGCCAGAGCCCGAACTCCCGAATGCCGGGCGAGTCAATCAGATCACCACCGGCCGGCAGGTGAAACAGTTTGGCCGTGGTAGTGGTGTGTACACCCTTGCCAGTGCTCTCGGAAACCGCGCCTACTCGCAATAATTCGTCGGGCAACAGGGTCTGGATAATTGATGACTTGCCCACGCCGGACTGGCCTACAAAAACGCTGGTCTGGCCCCTGACCAGCGCCTCGACTTCCGCTGCCGGCTCGCCCTCACAGGCCACCGCAGACGTTCGCTCAACCTGATAGCCCAAAGCTTCATAGCGGGCCAGCAGTGTCTCAATGTGTTCCCGGTTACGATCGTTAATCAGGTCTGTCTTGTTCAGCAAAATGACGGCGGGAATATCAGAGCTTTCGGACGCCACCAGATATCGGTCAATCAGACTGTCATGGGGTTCCGGCTCCGGCGCGATCACCAGAATGATGTGGTCAATGTTGGCGGCTACCGGTTTGAGTGCACCAAAGTTATCTGGCCGTTGCAGCAAATTGTCGCGATCACACCGCGCTACAATGACCCCGGTCTCACTCTTGCCTGGTCGCCATACCACTCGGTCGCCAGTCACCAGGCTGCTGATGTTCGCCCGAACAAAGCACCGGAATACCTGCCCGGTGTTCTCCCCCTGCAGGGCTTCAATGTCCAGTTGCTGCCCGTAGTGGGCAATCACCAGCCCTTCTTGCTCCGGCCCCAGTTCGCCCGCTTCGGTCTGAGCTTCAATGGCCTTTTCTTTCCGGGCCATTCGGGTTGTCCGCTCTTTCTGAATTTTCTCAATCCGCCATTGCTGGCGGTTGTTCAATTTGCGTTTGGCCATCTGGTTTCAAGTGTTCCGGGAAAGTGGTGTGACACATGATACGTGAATCATAGACAATAGGCAGGGTTTCTAGACTTTCGAGTAAGGCCGCGCAACTCTCGACTTGGGTGCAAGTGCTGGCCGGGTACACCTTTCCGGGAGACGCTACGAGCACATCCGTGTGCGCTTAGCTGAAGCCATCCATGGCTTCAGATACTCCCGGAAAGGTGTACCCGGCCAGCACCCCGATCCGCAGAGTGGGTTTCAGATTGACAGGCGGCCAGTAATGTAGCTTGAAGTGCAGGTGTGGTGCTGCTTTCCGGAAATGTGCGGAGCCAGGGATGGCGGAGCCCAAGCGTCACAAGGATGTGCCGAAGGAGCGTTTTCCGGAAAGCAGCACCACACCTGCACCTGCCCCCAAACATAACGGCATAGGTTTCATACGTAATGAGTAACGGCAATCGACTGGTCTGGATAGACCTTGAAATGACCGGGCTGGATCCGGAAAAAGAGCGCATTATCGAGATGGCTACCATCATCACCGACTCGGAACTGAATCTGGTCGCCGAAGGCCCCGTCATCGCCATCAAGCAACCGGACAGTCTGCTCGACGGCATGGACGAATGGTGCACCAACACCCACGGCGCCAGCGGCCTGACCCAGCGCGTCAAAGACAGCAAAACCACCGAAGCCGAAGCCGAGCAACAAACCCTCGAGTTTTTGAAGCAGTACCTGGCGGCCGGTGAGTCCCCCCTGTGCGGCAACAGCATCGGCCAGGATCGCCGCTTCCTCGTCAAATACATGCCCGAACTGGAAGCCTTCTTCCATTATCGTAATCTGGACGTCTCAACCGTCAAAGAGCTCGCTCGCCGCTGGCGTCCGGACGTCCTCGACGGCGTGAAAAAGAAAGGCAGTCACCTGGCTCTGGACGACATTCGCGACTCCATCGACGAACTGCGCCACTACCGCGAACACTTTTTCAAGTTATAAACCGTGCTGGCGCAGCGCCCAGGCCACGTGCTCCCGCACCAGCTCGGAAGGGTGCTCCGCCCGCTGTTTTAATGCCTCGATCACCGGAATGGTCGTTGGGGCATTGCCCAGCCCGACGGCAATATTGCGTAGCCAGTTCTCGTAGCCGGTACGCCGGATGGCCGAGCCTTCAGTGCGTTTCAGGAATTCCTGCTCAGTCCACAAGAACAGCTCCGCCAACTTGGTGTTGTCCAGCTTGTGCCGGGGCTTGAAGTCGTCTTCGTTGGTGGCTTTGCTGAATTTGTTCCAGGGACATACCAGCTGGCAGTCGTCACAACCGAACACCCGATTGCCCATTTTTGTGCGCAGCTCCTCCGGGATCGGGCCCTTCAGTTCGATCGTCAGGTAACTGATGCAGCGGCGGGCGTCCAGTAAGTGAGCGCCAACAAAGGCGTCGGTGGGGCACACCTCCAGGCAGGCGGAGCAGGAGCCGCAATGTTGTGTATCAAAAGGTTTGTCCACCGGTAACGGGGCGCTGGTAAAGATTTCCCCCAGGAAGAAGTAAGAGCCCGCTTTAGGGTGAATCAGCATGTTGTTCTTGCCAATCCAGCCCAGGCCGGCGCGTTGGGCCAGGCCACGCTCCAGTACCGGCGCACTGTCGACAAAGGCCCGATAGTCATAGCCACTGACCGCCTCGTCAATCTTCTGGGCCAGCGTGGCCAGGCGCTTGCGCATCAGTTTGTGGTAATCCCGGCCCAGTGCGTAGCGAGTAATGTAAGCCGTTTCCCGGTTAGTGAGCGCTTGTTTCGGGTTGTCCGGGGCATGCAGATAGTCCAGCCGTACTGAGATAACTCGAAGGGTGCCGGGCACCAGGGACTCCGGGGTGTAACGTTTGTCGCCGTGGTCCGCCATGTACGCCATATCGCCATGGTAGCCGGCGGCCAGCCATTGCTGCAGGCGCTCCGCGTGCGGGCCTGTATCGGCGTGGGTGATGCCGGCATCGGCGAATCCCAGTTCCTTCGCCCACTGGCGAATCTGGTCTGGCAGGGCGTCCAGGGCCGGGTCTGGGGTGCTGTGATCTGGACGGATGGCCATAACGGAGCCTTCGGCGGTGAAAGCCTGCAGAGATTTAATTTGATTAAGTTATGACCTTTTTTCCTATTTTGCTATGCTTTACAGGTATCTGGCCAATTTTCTTAAACCGGTTTCTTTAGCGGGATGCCCCATGCGCTACGCGGACAGTCTACCAGAAGCCCTGTATTCCGCCGACTCTGTGCGGGCGATGGACCGGTATCTTATTGATCAGCAGGGCGTTGATGGGTTTGAGTTGATGCAATCGGCCGCCCGGGCGGCATTCCGTCAGTTGCTGAAACACTGGTCGACACCTGGCGCCATTCTGGTTTTATGTGGTGCTGGTAATAACGGCGGTGACGGTTATCTGATGGCCGCCAATGCCTGTCGTCATGGTATTCCCGTCACTTGTATTGCGGTGTCGCCAAGCGAAAAACTGACCGGCGATGCCCTCAAGGCACTTCGGGCAGCCCAGGCGGAGGGGGTGCGGGTTACCGAATTTGACGATTTGCCGAATGGCAGTGTGAAAACCTGCCTTGATTCAGTCGATGTGGTTGTTGACGCCATGTTGGGTACGGGGGCCGGCGGAGCGCCGAGAGAACCGTTTGCCAGTATTATCCGCGAGCTGAACGGTGCCGAAGTGCCAGTGCTCGCGGTTGATTTGCCATCTGGGCTTAACGCGACAACCGGAGCGGCAGAGGGTGAGGCTGTTCGTGCTGCGCTGACTGTGACCTTTATCGGTGCCAAGGCAGGGTTGTTTACGGGTACCGGCCCCGCAACCTGTGGTCAGGTGGTCTACGAACCACTGGCGACCATCGAGCAGATGCAAGGTTGTCCGGAACAGCCGGTGGCACAGCTCACATGCTGGCATGATTGTCAGGCCTGGTTTCCGGCACGGCCGCTTAACGCTCACAAGGGGCGGTTTGGTCATGTCCTGGTCGTCGGGGGTGACCGGGGCTTTGGGGGCGCCGGAATCATGGCCGCGGAAGCCGCGTCTCGCGCAGGAGCTGGGCTGATCTCTCTGGCCACGAGGCCCGAGCATGTGACGGCGGCTTTGGTTCGGTGTCCGAATGTGATGGCTCACGGGCTGATTCATGGCTCGGAACTGGCACCTCTGCTGCAGCGGGCAGACATCGTGGTCTGCGGCCCGGGTATGGGCAAGTCCGCCTGGGGGCAGCAAATGTTGCAGCAGGTGCTGGACAGTGCCAAACCTCGTGTTCTGGATGCCGACGCCCTGAATCTGATGGCCGCTCGGGCTTCGGTTCCGGCTCGTAACCATGTGCTGACTCCGCACCCGGGTGAGGCTGCACGTTTACTTGGATGCTCCGTTGCAGATATCGAAGCGGACCGGCTGGCTGCGGCAAAAAACCTGCAAAAAATGTGGGGCGGTGTGGTGCTGTTAAAAGGCGCAGGAACGGTCATCGTTAACCGTGCCGGTGAGTCCTTTGTTATTGCCGGGGGTAATCCTGGCATGGCAACGGGCGGCATGGGTGATGTGCTATCTGGCGTGATTGGTGCGTTTATTGGTCAGCTGGCGGACGCCGGTGTGGCAACAGTGGCTGCGGCGGCAGCGCACTTGGCCGCGGCCGACAAGGCGGTGGAGAGGCTCGGTTACATGGGCCTGCTGCCGGTGGATGTTATCGAAACCTTGCCGCTTGTGTTAAAAGACACAGATTATCAATACACCAGTAACAATCGGGGGAAGCGATGACTGTTTTTGGCAATGAGCGCCGGCTTTTCCTGGAATCTGAGTCTGAAACAGAAAAACTGGGCGCTGAGCTGGCTCGGCTGGCACAATTGTCGGAGCAGAGCCTGACGGTGTTTCTGGACGGTGACCTCGGCATGGGTAAAACCACGCTCAGCCGGGGTGTGGTGCGCGGGCTGGGCCATAAAGGCGCGGTTAAAAGCCCCACATATACCTTGGTGGAGCCCTACGAGGAGCTGGAGCCACCGGTCTACCACTTTGACCTTTACCGGCTTGGTGACCCTGAAGAGCTGGAGTATATGGGCATTCGCGACTACTTCTCGGGTAAAAGTTTCTGCCTGATCGAATGGCCTGAACGTGGCAAAGGCGTGTTGCCGGAGCCGGATATCGAGGTGCACCTGGAGCGGGAAGGTAGAGGGCGCTCGGTCGTGTTGAGGGCGCGCTCTGAGCTGGGTGCCTCGCTGTTGAACCAGATTGAATTGATAGGGCCGGATTCATGAGAATCGCACTGTTCATACTGTTTGCGCTGATGGCCAGTGTCGTCAATGCAGCCACCCAGATCGAAGGCCTTCGGATATGGCCTGCGCCGGATCATACCCGCTTGGTGCTGGATACCGCCGGCACGGTGGATCACAACGTATTTTCGCTTTCCGGCCCGGCAAGGCTGGTGATTGATATGAAAAATACGTCTTTGAAGACGGATTTCAGTCAGGTTGACCTGTCGGGGAGCCCTATTCAACGTATTCGCAGCGCGCCCCGTAATGGCACGGATTTGCGCGTGGTGCTGGATCTGAAAAGCGATATCAAGCCTCGCAGCTTTGTGCTGGAACCTAATCAGCAATATGGCCACCGTCTGGTTGTTGATCTGATCGATGAAGCGGGAAGCCGACTGGAACGCGCAGCCAGCCCGACCGTCACAAAAGACTCGGCGGGTAAGCGGGATATTATCGTCGTGGTGGATGCCGGTCACGGCGGTGAAGACCCCGGTGCCATAGGCCCCCGTGGCACCCGTGAAAAAGACGTGGTGCTGAAAATGGCGAAAACCCTGGCGGCACTGATTGATAAGCAGCCTGGCTTTACGGCCAAGCTCACCCGCACTGGCGATTACTACATCGGCCTGAGAAATCGGACGATTCTGGCTCGCAAATACAACGCGGATCTTTTTGTATCGGTTCACGCCGATGCTTTCAGGACGCCGCAGCCCAATGGTGCCTCCGTGTTTGCCTTGTCACAGCGCGGGGCAACCAGCGAAACCGCCCGATGGCTGGCCCAGAGCGAAAACCGTTCTGACCTTATCGGCGGCGCAGGCGGGCTGTCTTTAGAAGGGCGGGATGAAATGCTGGCTGGCGTGTTGCTTGATCTGTCTATGACGGCAAGCATCAACGCGAGCCTCGGTGTGGGTAGTTCGGTATTGGGTAAGTTGGGTGGGGTGGCAAATCTGCACAAGCCTGGTGTTGAGCAGGCCGCTTTTGCGGTGCTCAAATCACCGGATATTCCTTCAATCCTGGTTGAGGCCGGCTTTATCTCAAACCCCAAGGAAGAGAAAAATCTCGCGTCAGAGTGGTATCGCGACCGGCTGGCCAGTGCCATGATGGATGGTATCCATGATTATTTCCGTCGCACGCCGCCACCGGGTACATTGCTCGCCTGGCAAAAAGAGAACAATCGCGATGATGGCCGGGTCAGCCAGTATCGCATCCAGCGAGGCGACACTTTGTCTGGCGTGGCCCGGGAGAATCAGACCACCGTCAGTGAATTGATGCGGTTTAACGGGATGAACGACGATCGTGTTATGGTAGGGCAAACCATTCGTATTCCCTCATCCTGATCAAGAGGTAGTTCCCGGCTATGCCCCACATTCAATTGCTCTCGCCCCGGCTTGCCAACCAGATAGCCGCTGGCGAGGTGGTGGAGCGTCCTGCATCTGTTGTTAAAGAGCTTGTTGAAAACGCCCTGGATGCCGGTGCCTGCCGGGTAGATATCGAGCTGGAACAGGGCGGTGTAAAGCTGATCCGGGTGCGCGATGACGGCTCGGGCATTCATGAGGCCGACCTGCCGCTGGCCCTGAGCCGGCATGCCACCAGCAAAATTCTGACTCTGGACGACCTTGAGGCCGTGGGTACGCTGGGCTTCCGGGGCGAAGCTCTCGCCAGTATCAGTTCGGTTTCCCGGCTGTCACTGACCTCACGCACTGCGGAACAGGAAGCTGCTTCCCGGGTAGAAGTCGAAGGCCGAGACATGGATGCCAAAATTTCCCCGGCCGCTCACCCTGTTGGCACCACGGTGGAGGTCCGGGATCTGTTCTTCAACACCCCGGCACGTCGCAAGTTTCTGCGCACTGAAAAAACCGAATTCAATCACGTAGACGAATGCATTCGCCGACAGGCGCTGAGTCGTTTTGATGCCGGTTTCACCCTGCGCCACAATCAGCGTGTGGTGCAGAGCCTGCGGCCTGCGGAATCGGATATCGACAAAGAGCGGCGGATCAGTGCCCTCTGCGGCCAACAGTTTATTGATAATGCGGTGGTGATTGAGGCCGAAGCCAGCGGCTTGCGTTTGTGGGGCTGGGTGGCGCTGCCGACCTTCTCCCGGAGTCAGGCAGACCTTCAATACTTCTTTGTCAACGGCCGGGTTATTCGCGACAAACTGGTGGCCCACGCGGTGAGACAGGCCTACCGGGATGTGCTCTACAACAACCGCCATCCGGCGTTTGTGCTCTACCTCGAAGTTGACCCGGCCACTGTGGATGTCAACGTCCACCCCACCAAGCACGAAGTGCGTTTCCGCGATGGCCGCCTGGTACACGATTTCATTTTTCGCACTCTGCATCGTGCGCTGGCGGATGTGCGCCCGGACGACCATCTGCGGGGTGCGGTGGCACAGTCTTTCGGTCGCGAGCCTGAGAACGTCCAGTCTGGCGTGGGACAGCCGCCATTTCAGTCGCAGCCTGGCCAAGGCGGTATTCAGCCATCCCCGTTCAGTAGCGGGTTTGGAAGCTCCGCGCCTACGCCACCGCAACAGGAGTGGAAAGCCAGCGATCAGATGGCGTTCTACAACTCACTCAATTCGGGCGGTGGTGTAGCGGTCGAGCCCCAGGCTGACCGCTTTTCTACACCACCGGTGGCGACCACGCCGCCTCAGGACGGCGAGGAAGAGCCGCCGCTGGGCTACGCCATTGCGCAGTTGCACGGCATCTACATTCTTGCCCAGAGCCGTTCAGGCATGATCGTTGTGGACATGCATGCGGCACACGAACGGATCACCTATGAACGCATGAAACGGGCTCTGGTGGAGCAGGATCTGAAAAGCCAGCCCTTGCTGGTGCCGGTGTCGCTGGCGGTCAGTCAGAAAGAGGCAGCACTGGCAGAAAGCCACGGTGAAGAATTGCAGCAGTTGGGCCTGCAAATTGAACGTATTGGTCCGGAAACCCTGGCCGTGCGCCAGATTCCTGCGCTGTTGCGAGGTGCCGACACCGAGCAGTTGGTGCGCGATGTGCTGGCCGATCTGATCGAGAATGGCCAGAGCGACCGGGTGGAAGCGGTGACCCATGAACTTCTGGGCACCATGGCCTGTCACGGCTCGGTTCGGGCCAACCGGCAGCTGACCATTCCGGAAATGAATTCCCTTTTGCGAGATATGGAAGCAACCGAGCGCAGTGGACAGTGCAACCACGGCCGGCCAACCTGGACGCTGGTGACCCTGTCTGAACTGGACAAGCTGTTCCTGAGGGGGCGCTAGAAGCCATGTCAGGCGCTTCCGGAGTAGACTCGAAAGATCTTCCCCCCGCCATATTTCTTATGGGGCCGACCGCCTCCGGCAAGACCGATCTGGCCATTGCCCTGTGTGACCTGTTGCCCTGCGACATCATCAGCGTAGATTCCGCCATGATCTACCGGGGCATGGATATTGGCACCGCAAAGCCGAGCGCCGAGGAGCTGGCCAGGGCCCCGCATCGTCTGATTGATATCTGCGATCCGTCGGAAACCTATTCGGCCGCCGATTTTCGTCGGGATGCGTTGGCGGAAATGGCCGAGATCTCAGGCCGTGGACGTATTCCGCTGCTTGTGGGCGGGACCATGATGTACTTCAAGGCGCTGCTGCATGGAATGTCGAACCTGCCATCAGCCAGCCCGGAGCTCCGCGCGCAGATTGAACAAGAAGCCTGTGCGGGTGGCTGGGCGTCTATTCACGATGAGTTGTTGGCGAAAGATCCGGTTGCCGCCCGGCTTATCCACCCGAACAACCGGCAACGCCTGATGCGGGCGATAGAAGTGATCCGGCTCACTGGAAGGCCGATTTCAGAGCTGTGGCAGATGGATTCGGGAACTTCTTCGGGCGAAAACGGGTCAGGCATTGAGAATTACACGTATTTTACCCGGTGGCAGGCAGACGAAACTGCAGACCTGCCGTATACTGTTTTTCAGTTTGCCCTTGCACCACCCGAGCGGAAAACTCTCCATAACAGGATAGAAAAACGTTTTCGGGGGATGCTTGAGGCAGGGTTTCTGGAAGAAGTCCGGCGCCTGATGGCCCGGGGTGATCTGAATCCTGAATTGCCGGCCATGCGTTGCGTGGGCTACCGGCAGGCTTGGGATTACCTGTCGGGCACTTGTGATTATGAGACTTTCGTAAACAGGGGAGCAGCGGCTACCCGTCAACTGGCAAAGCGCCAGCTCACCTGGTTACGAAAATGGCCGGAAGTTCACTGGCTGAGCAGCGGTAATCCGCAAGTGGTGCTGGAAACCTTGAAAAAGTCCGGTCTACACACCACATTAAATTCTGAAAAATGACGATCTGCACCTACTTATAAACAGGAGAATACACATGTCAAAAGGGCACTCCTTACAAGACCCTTACCTCAATGCCTTGCGCAAGGAACGCATTCCGGTTTCTATCTTTCTGGTTAACGGCATCAAGCTTCAGGGCCAGATTGAGTCTTTTGACCAGTTCGTGATTCTGCTGAAGAACACCGTAAGCCAGATGGTTTACAAACATGCCATTTCCACTGTCGTCCCTGCCCGCAATGTACGGCTGCCGCAGGCGACCCCGACAGGAGAGGAAGAGGCTGAAGATTAATACCCCCGGAGTTTCCGGTTTTGACACCCGCGTTCCAGGACAGCCTCTGAGCTGGAATGGCCGCGGGTGTTTGTTTTTAGGGAGCTGATAATATCTTGTTTGAACGTCCTGACGTCGGAGAACGGGCGGTTCTCGTGCACATTGAATTCACCGCCCATGATGGTTCAGAAGACCCCGGTGAATTCCGGGAGCTGGTAACCTCTGCGGGTGTTGAGCCCGTAACGATGGTGACTGGCAATCGCAAGCAGCCGAGCCCGCGCTTTTTTGTAGGAGAGGGCAAGCTTGAAGAGATTCGCGATGCTGTAGCGGCCAACGAGGCGGATGTGGTGCTGTTCAATCACGCCCTCAGCCCGAGCCAGGAGCGGAATATAGAGCGCGAGCTTCAATGCCGTGTACTGGATCGGACGGGCGTTATTCTGGACATCTTTGCCCAGCGGGCCCGCACCCACGAAGGTAAGCTGCAGGTTGAGCTGGCCCAGCTTGAGCACATGTCTACCCGGCTGATTCGGGGTTGGACGCACCTGGAACGCCAGAAGGGTGGTATTGGCCTGCGCGGCCCGGGTGAGACTCAGCTCGAGACCGACCGCCGGCTGCTGCGGGAGCGAATCAAATCCATCCACAAGCGCTTGGAAAAGGTCCGTAAACAGCGGGACCAGGGGCGCAGAGCACGCAAACGCGCGGATATTTCCACGCTGTCTCTGGTCGGTTACACCAATGCCGGTAAGTCGACCCTGTTCAACCGAATTACTACGTCCAGCGTATATGCTGCAGACCAGTTGTTCGCAACCCTGGACCCGACCCTTCGCAGGCTGGAACTTCCGGACATTGGCCCGGTCGTAGTGGCCGACACAGTGGGCTTCATTCGCCACTTGCCTCATAAACTGGTAGAGGCGTTCCGGGCAACGCTGGAGGAGACCCGGCAGGCGACGCTGCTGTTGCATGTGGTCGACTGTCATGATGGCCGACGGGACGAGAATATCGAGCAGGTGGAAAATGTGCTGGCAGAAATCGGCGCGGATGAAATTCCCCAGCTTCAGGTGTTTAACAAGATCGATTTGCTGGACGACTTCGAGCCAAGAGTCGATCGTAATGAAGAAGGTATTCCGGTCCGGGCCTGGGTGTCGGCCGTTACTGGTGCAGGCATGGATTTGCTGTTTGATGCCATTGTGGAGCGGCTAGCAGAGGACGTCGTTCATCACTTCGTTCTACTGAGCCCCGCCGATGGCAAGCTGAGGGCGTTGCTGCATGAGGCAGGCTCTGTGCTGAGCGAAGAGCACCGGGAAACGGGAGATACAGTGGCTGAGGTTCGGCTGCAAAGCCGTGACTGGTTGCAGCTGCTTAGCCGGGCGGGCGTGAGCCAGAACGAAATCCGATTGGAAGACAGACCCCTCTGAAATGGCTCGGCTATTGCCGGGGGCTTGATAAATCCCTAGTATTTGCAGCCATTCGACTAAACACGAACGGAGATAACTATGGCCTGGAATGAACCGGGTGGTAACCGTAACGACAACGATCCCTGGGGAACCGGTGGCGGTCGTCGCGGCAATGATCAGGGTCCGCCAGACCTGGACGAAGCGCTGAAAAAGGGGCTCGATAAACTCAATCGCATGCTGGGCGGCAAGGGTGGCTCAGGCAATAACGGCAATTCCGGATCCAGCGGCGGCAGTGGTGGCTTCGGTGCCATTCTTGCGATTGCGGCGATTCTGGTGGTTGGTTACGTCATATACCAATCGTTCTACACAGTAGACGAACAGGAACGGGCCGTAGTGCTTCGCTTTGGTGAGTACAATCGTACCGAGGAGCCCGGTTTGCGCTTCAAGGTGCCGCTGATCGATTCGGCTACCAAAGTTCTGGTTACCAGTGTGCGCACGGCCCAGTCATCCGGCCAGATGCTGACCCAGGATGAAAACCTGGTTACGGTGGATCTTCAGGTTCAATACCGGGTGGGCGACGCCAAGGCCTATGTGCTCAATGTGCGGGACTCCAACCAGGCGCTCGCATTTGCGACGGACAGTGCGTTGCGCCACGAAGTGGGCAGCTCTTCACTGGATGACGTGTTAACCGAAGGTCGTGCCGAGTTAGCGGTCAGGGTTGAGCAAAGGTTGCAGAGCTTCCTGAAAGAGTACGGTACCGGGCTCGAAATCGTTCGGGTCAACGTTGAAAGCACTCAGCCACCGGCACCGGTGCAGGATGCCTTCCGTGAAGTTCAGCGTGCCCGGGAAGACGAGCAACGCCTGAAGGAAGAAGCCGAAACCTACCGTAACAAGATTGTTCCGGAAGCCCGCGGCCAGGCCCAGCGTATGATCGAAGAAGCCAATGCCTATAAAGCCGAAGTTATCGAACGTGCCCGTGGTGAAACCGCCCGCTTTAACGAGCTGCTCGCCGTGTATGAGAGCGCGCCGGTGGTGACGCGGGAGCGCATGTATCTGCAGGCGATGGAACAGGTGCTGGGTAGCAGCAGCAAAATCTTCGTGGATGCCGAGAGCAGTGGAAATATGATGTATCTGCCTCTGGACAGGCTAACCCAAGGCCGGCTGCCCGTCACCGGTTCCGGATCGTCCGGCTCAGGTAACCAGCAGATCGATGTCCAGACGCTGACTGACCAGGTTTTGCAGGAATTGCGTACCCGGCAGGACGTGAATACCCGGAGGAGTAGATAAGTTATGGGACCTAAAGGTGTATTGGGCCTTGCAGGCGCCCTCATTGTCGTCCTGCTCGTATTGTCCAGCGTGTATATCATTCCAGAGACCCATCGCGGCGTTAAGCTCCGGTTTGGTGAGTTGGTTGAGACCAGCATCGAGGCGGGTATCCACTTCAAGGTTCCGGTTATTGACCAGATCCGCGAGTTTGATATCCGTGTTCTGACGATGGACTTGCCCTCAAGGCAGTATCTGACCATCGAGAAGAAACCACTCGACGTGGATTCCTACGTCGCCTGGAAAATCCGTAACGTTGATCAGTTCTATCGGGCGACCGGCGGCGATGAGTTGCGGGCGCAAACGCTGATTCTGTCACGTGTGGACAACGGTCTGCGCGACGAGTTCGGTGTGCGTACCATGCACGAGGTGGTTTCCGGTCAGCGGGATGAGCTGATGCACACACTTCGCGATCGTGCCAACGAGACAGCGGTGAAAGAATTCGGTATTGAAATTATTGATATCCGGGTCAAGGCTATCGAGTTCCCGGGATCGGTCAGCGAGAACGTGTATCGCCGGATGGCAACCGAGCGCCAGAAGCTGGCTCAGGAATTCCGTTCCCGTGGCCTCGAACTTGCGGAAGGTATTCGGGCGGATGCTGATCGTCAGCAAACCGTAACCCTGGCCAATGCTTTTGCTGAAGCGGAGACGACCCGCGGTGAAGGTGATGGTGAAGCGGCCCGGATCTACGCGGATTCTTACGGCAGCAACGAGGAGTTTTACAGTTTTTACCGGAGCTTGCAGGCGTACCAGAATACCTTTTCTGGTAAGGATGACATCATGGTCATCGACTCCAGCAGCGACTTCATGAAATTCCTGAAGAACCCTGCCGGAGCCAACTAAGTCCGTTGGCGAAGGACGAAAACCGGAATACTCAGGTATTCCGGTTTTTTTGTGCCTGCCAAGGGTGTAGAATTCTGGCGGTTTTGTGCGGGCATTTTTATGCCCGGGCATCCTGAACCCTGAGTCATTCCCCCGGCACTTTTGCCGGTGACGGAAAAACGGACAACTGAATCTCATGACAGTATCTGATCGCTGGTTACTGCCAGACGGAGTAGAAGACATTCTGCCCCCTCTGGCCGGACGGATCGAGTCCCTGCGCCGGGATGTAATGGACACCTGCCAACGCTGGGGTTACCAGTTGGTGATTCCGCCCCTGATTGAATATCTTGAGTCACTGTTCACCGGTACCGGGCATGACCTGGAGTTGCAGACCTTCAAGCTGACCGATCAGCTCACCGGTCGGATGATGGGGGTGCGGGCTGACATGACGCCGCAGGCCGCCCGTATCGATGCGCACACCCTGGGCCAGGAAGGTATTACCCGCCTTTGCTATGCCGGCCATGTGTTACATACCCGGCCCAGACACATGCTCACTGGTCGAACCCCGATTCAGGCAGGCTGCGAGCTGTTTGGCAGCACCTCGGAGGCTGCGGACCTCGAGGTCATCAGCCTGATGCTGGAAACACTCCGGGTTGCGGGCCTTCCGCGCGTCCACCTCGATTTGGCCCACGTTTCCATTTATGAAAGTCTGATTGCGGCCTCTGGCTTCGATAAAGAGACCGAAGCCGCGGTGTTTGATGCCATGACGAGGAAGTCGGTACCTGAGCTGGATAAGCTGTTGGGTGCTTGTGCGCCGGGATCTGCCGGTGCCCGCCTTCGCGAGCTGGCCCGAGTGAGCGGTGGTCTTGAGGCCCTGGACAGTGCCCGGACTATTCTGGGCGGAGCGTCTGATGCGCTCGATGCAGCGCTTGAGCAGCTTGCCCGGGTGGCTGACATGCTGGGTCGGGATTTCCCGGAAGTGAGCCTGGGTTTCGATTTCTGTGAGCTGCGTGGTTACAACTATCACACCGGGCTGGTGTTTGCCGCCTATGTGCCTGGCCACGGTGATTCAGTGGCCAAGGGTGGTCGGTATGACGCCATCGGCAGTGATTTTGGCCGTGCCCGCCCGGCGACCGGCTTCAGCCTCGATATACGAGCTCTGGTGGCTCTGGGTGAGCGCCCCTACACGCGATTGGGCGCCATCTGGGCCCCGGCCGTGGACGACTCCGCACTGGAGGGCGTTATTGCCGGGTTGAGAATGACTGAAACCGTCATCAGAGCGTTGCCAGGTGACCCGACGACAGAGCCCCGAGAGAGGGGCTGCGATCGTCAACTGGTTAAGCAAGACGGGCAATGGGTTGTGGAAATGCTGGGCTGACGCGTTCTGCTGCAGTGTTTTACGAGTTTTCCTGAGTAAATGTGCAAGGCGCCAGCCTCCGGGCGGCCTGACGTGAGAGAGAATCATGGGTAAAAATGTTGTTGTGCTGGGTACCCAGTGGGGTGATGAAGGCAAGGGCAAGATTGTTGACCTTCTGACGGATAAAGTTTCGGCAGTGGTGCGCTTCCAGGGTGGCCACAACGCAGGCCACACACTGGTTATCGAAGGCAAGAAGACGGCCCTGCACCTGATCCCGTCGGGCATTCTCCGGACCAACGTCCACTGCCTGATTGGTAACGGCGTTGTGCTGTCACCAGAGGCCTTGCTCAAGGAAGTACGCGAGCTCGAAGCCAATGGCGTGGCGGTACGCGACCGCCTGAAAATCAGTCTGGCCTGCCCGATCATTCTGCGCACCCACGTTCGCATCGATCAGGCTCGGGAGCGTGCCAAGGGTATCGACAAGATAGGCACCACGGGGCGTGGTATCGGTCCCGCCTATGAGGACAAGGTGTCTCGTCGTGGCGTTCGCCTCGGCGACCTTTGCAACCCTGCGGACTTTGAAGTGAAGTTGCGTGAGATCATGTCTTATCACAACTTTGTGCTGACCCAGTACTTCAAGGAAGAAGCGGAAGACATTGATGCCGCTCTGGCAGAACTGATGCAGATGGCTGAAGAGATTCTGCCCATGGCAGCAGACGTTACCGACATTCTGCACGACTACCGCAAGCGCGGCGAGCACATCCTGTTTGAAGGTGCGCAGGGCTCTTTGCTGGATATCGATCTCGGTACCTACCCCTATGTCACCTCTTCCAATACCACGGCTGGTGGTACTGCGACCGGTTCCGGTTTTGGTCCGCTCTATCTGGACTACGTGCTGGGTATTACCAAGGCCTACACGACCCGGGTTGGCTCCGGACCGTTCCCGACGGAATTGTTTGATGAGATGGGGCAGCACCTGGCCGTCAAAGGTAATGAAGTGGGTACCACCACCGGCCGCTCACGCCGCTGTGGCTGGTTTGATGCAGTGGCGCTGCGCCATGCTATCCAGATCAACAGTGTCTCCGGTATTTGCCTGACCAAGCTGGACGTTCTGGACGGACTGGAAACCGTTAAGGTCTGCGTGGGTTACAAAACGCCGAACGGTGAGATCACCCGCCCGCCGATCGGCTGTGACAGCTACAAGGACATTGAGCCGATCTACGAGGAATTGCCGGGCTGGAGTGACAGCACCGTCGGACTCACCAGCGTAGAACAGCTGCCGGAGAACGCCAAAGCGTATATTCGCTTCCTTGAGGAACAGATCGAAGCGCCGATTGATATCATCTCCACCGGCCCGGACCGGGTAGAGACGATTACTCTGCGGCATCCTTTCGGGGAATAAGTTTCAGAGCTAACAAAAACCGCCTGTCGCTGATGCTGCAGGCGGTTTTTTGCTTCTGGTGTGGCGGTCAGGGCTTTTGGGCAATAATTGTGGCCCGTTTTGGGCCCGGATAGCCTTCGACGGTTTTAGTCGGGTCGTCCGGATCAAGGAAGTCGGCCAGCGAATTGAAGCGCATCCAGTCAGTGCGGCGCTGCTCGTCCGTTGTGGTATCGCTCACGTCCACCACCCTTGCGCTCATAAACCCGGCTCGGTCCATCCAGCGCAGCAGGGTCGGGCAGCTGGGCAGAAACCACACGTTGCGCATCTGACCGTAGCGGTCTTCTGGCATCAGGCTGTAACCTTCCGGGCCATCCACCACCAGCGTTTCTAACACCAGCTCGCCGCCCCGGCGGAGGGTGCCTTTGAGCTCCAGCAGGTGATCCAGTGGCGACCGGCGGTGATAGAGAACGCCCATGGAGAAGGTGGTGTCGAACAGTTCAAGGTTTCCTGGCAGGTCTTCCATGCGCACGGGCAGTAAGTCTACCGGAACGTCGCCAAGGTACCCCTTGACTGCAAGGAACTGGAACATGAACAGCAGCCCCGGGTCGATGCCCACCACCCGTTTTGCACCGGCGCCGGCCATGCGCCAGCAGTGGTAGCCTGAGCCGCAACCGACATCCAGAATAGTGCGCCCGTTTAAATCGGCCAGATGAGGGGCTACGCGGTCCCACTTCCAGTCTGAGCGCCATTCGGTATCAATATGAGTGCCGAAGAAGTCGAACGGGCCTTTGCGCCAGGGCATCAGCCCTCGCAATCCCTGTTCGAGGCTTGCGGCGTCGGAAGCGGTCAGGGTGCCCGGCGCTGTGACGGTCACGGCTGAGCGGTTCAGCTCAACGGTTGTCCCCTTGACCTTGGGCAGGGCAGCGAGTGCCGCTTGCCAGCGCGTCATGTCGCCATGGGGACTTTCCTCAAAGCGCCTCGTCAGCTGACTGCTGAGCAGTCTGGCCCAGGCCTCATGGCCGTTGTGATTCAGGTAGGTGAGTATCGGGGTAAAGTGATTGCGCCAGTCAAAAACGGCCATGGGTTTTGGTCTGTCCTGGAGTTATTGGCTCTTGATGGCCAGGATGGAAACAAAGTTGAAGCACTGGTACCAAACCAGAACCTGATCAAAACCTGCACTGTTCAGTCGTTCGCGATGCACGGCGAGGGTTTCGGGAATCAGCACCTTTTCAATGGCCGCGCGCTTCTGGCTGATTTCCAGGTCGGAATAGCCGTTTGCGCGTTTGAATTCGTGGTGCAGTCGGGTCTGGGTGTCTTGCTCCGGCTCCGACTCAAAGCGGATTTTCTCCGAAAGAATCAGTACGCCGCCGGGCAGGGTTGCATCCGCAATCCGCTTCAGCAGCGCCAGGCGTTGTTCAGGCGGCACAAACTGCAGTGTAAAGTTGAGCGTGGTGACGGATGCCCGGCTCAATTCCGTGGTCAGAATGTCTTCGCACCGCAGGGTGATTGGCAATTCGTGATCATCCAGTGCGATGTAATGTTCGCAACGCTCGATCATGGCGCTGGAGTTGTCTACCCCAACCAAGGCGCAATCCGCGTAGGGAATGCCATGGCGCATGGCAAGGGTGGAGGCGCCCAGAGAGCACCCCAGGTCGTAACAGTTCGAGCCGGACTGCACATACTGCTCGGTAATGACCTCGATCATCGGAATGATGGTGGTATAGCCGGGTACCGAGCGTCGGATCATGTCCGGAAACACCCGTGCCACCGAAGCGTCAAAACGAAAGTCTTCGGGGTTGCGTTCAGTGGCAAACAGTCGGTCGGTCAGCTGTTGCGGTGCTGATTTGTTACTGCTCATTGTCGCCCTCAGCGGCAGGCTCGGATGCCAGGTCCATGTCGGTGGGTGAGGGGCGGCTGCAACGAACACCCCGGTTCTTGTAGTCTACCAGGATGCCGCGGAAAGACGGGTCTACATCAGCGGCAATGGCAAGGAAGCCGTTTTCGCAGACGGCATGCAATTCGGAGGATTTTCGGGACATCAGGAACTCTTCTCCGGGCTTTACGTGAATAGCCTGGAAGTCACCGACCGGAGCGTGGTCCTTGTTGTCAGAGTGATCAATTCGACCGCTGGCCTCCAGAGCCAGAACCGTGCCAGTGATCGCGACCACGGCCGTGATGATCAGGCTCCGCACTGAGTACCGGTTTTCGCTTGCGCTCATGACTACCTCTCTATTTAGTATTCAGTATTGGCCTGGCAGGGTGATGGCTGGCTCCTGCAGGGCAGAAAGTTGCTCCCTTAATGCCAGAATCTGATCCGACCAGAACCGGGGCTGGCCAAACCAGGGGAAGAATCGGGGGAACGCAGGGTCTTCCCAGCGCCGGGCCAGCCAGGCGCAGTGGGCCACCTGCCGGTAACAGCGCAGGGGTTCGATAAGGTGTCGCTCGCGCCTGTTGAAGTCGCGAAACATTTCATAGCCTTCCAGAAGTTCGCCCAATTGCTGGCCCTTTTCGGTGGCTTCGCCGTTGAGCAGCAACCACATATCTTGAACCGCCGGGCCAGTGCGGCAGTCATCCAGGTCTACAAACAGCATGCTTTCATCCCGGCACAGTATGTTGCCGGCATGGCAGTCGCCGTGAATGCGCAGGGTGTCTACAGGGCCCGCATCGTCCATCCGCTGTTTGCAGCCGGCGATCAGGTCAGGCATCAGGCTGTCCCAGGCTGGCCGAAGGTCGTCAGGTACCCAGCCTCCATTAACCAGCAATGCGTTGCTCTCTTCCATACCCTGAATCAGGTCAAATCCCGGCCTGTGTTTGAAGGATCTGGTGGCGCCGATGTTGTGGATCTGGCCGAGCCATTGGCCAAGCCGGTAAAGGGTATCGGTAACACTGGTGTCTGGTGCCTGCCCGCCCCGCTGTGGAAACACTGCAAAATGAAATTCACCATGGCGGCCGAGGGATTCACCGTTGCTCATGATCAGTGGTGCCACCACTGGAATGTCCTCGGCTTGCAGTTCCAGGCTAAAGTCGTGCTCTTCGCGAATGGCGGCCTCAGACCAACGCCCCGGCCGGTAGAATTTGGCAATGACGGGTGCGCCTTCTTCCAGCCCTACCTGATAGACCCGGTTTTCATAACTGTTGAGGGCAAACAATCGCCCGCTAACGTCAAAGCCGGCCTCCTCAAGGGCGTCCAGAATGACTTCCGGGGTGAGGCTGTCGTAAGGGTGAGAGGAAGATGTCAGGTCAGAAGGCGCATTGTGCATAAAGTTCAGAAGGCCGTTGCTTGTCGGGATTTCAAGGCTTGCAGGTGGTACCAGTTTTCGTCCAGCTCCCAGCGCACACGTTTGATGGCGGATTCCGCCAGAATGATATCGCCGGCTCTGGCCTGGACCTGCGCCAGTTCCCGCTCTGCCTTTTGCCAATCGCGGTTGGTGTCGGCCAGGTGCTTCATGCCGGGGAAAACCGCCGACAGTGCCCGCTGGGTCGGAACCGAATGGGACCTTAGCGAGCTGATGATCGCTGTGTCACCCTCTACTCTGAGCACCCGGTGCTGATAGGGGTAGCTGGCTACCATCTTATCGGATTTGAGTCGTTCGTTCAGGCTGATGACTTCAAAACCACGCCAGCCAATCCAGCTCACGAATAGAGCGGCAACCACCATCACCGTAATAAACTGCTTCCTGTCTGACATACCCTATGCTCCGTGCACCCGTTACGCTTGGGGTAAAGTATAACGGTTCTGATAGCTCAGGTAATGCAACACCGTGCGATCTGGGTTAATTTCGCGTCTACCAACTGAAAAGCAGGCAAGTGTCGTGACGGAAGAAAGTTACCGTGTGCAAACCGTGGTGATTGGTGCAGGAGTAGTGGGCCTGGCGATTGCCCGTGAGTTGGCAAAAGCGGGGCGGGAGGTGCTGGTTCTGGAGGCCGGGCCACGGTTTGGCGAAGGCACGTCGTCCCGTAACAGCGAAGTCATTCATGCCGGAATTTACTATCCGAAGGATTCACTCAAGGCTGATTTTTGTGTGCGCGGCCGGCATTTGCTCTACGACTATTGTGCAGCGCGGAAGGTCGGCCATCGCAAGTGCGGAAAATGGATTATTGCCACGGATGAGGCACAGGCTGTCCGTCTTGAGGCCATTCGCCAGCAGGCTGGCCATAACGGGGTACAGCTGCAACCTGCCGACGGCAACGCCGTTAGAAGCAGGTGCGTGGGTGTTCAGGCCGAAGCCGGGCTTTGGTCCCCTGAAACCGGTATTGTCGATAGCCACGGCTTGATGCTTTCTCTGTTGGGTGAGTTTGAGGATGCAGGGGGGCGGCTGGTGCTCAATAGCCCGGTGTTGCATGCGGAGTCAACCAACCATGGCCACACTTTGTGGGTGGGCGGTGAGGCCGGCGTTACCCTGGATGCCGCAGAGGTTATCAATGCTGCCGGGTTGGGTGCTCCGGGTCTGGCCCGCTGTTGGCAAGGGCTGCCGGACTCTGGCAAGCCTGTCCAATGGTTGGCCCGCGGCAGCTATTTCAGTTACGCCGGAAAACACCCTTTTGACACGCTGATCTATCCGTTGCCCGAGCCAGGGGGGCTCGGCGTGCATCTGACCCTGGACATGGCGGGGCAGGCCCGGTTTGGCCCGGATGTGGAGTGGCTTGACGCCGAGGATTACGCGGTGGATTCGAATCGCCGGGTGATCTTCGCGGAAGGCGTTCGCAAGTGGTGGCCAGCGCTCGATGCAGCCAGGCTTCAGCCTGCATACGCGGGTATCCGGCCAAAGCTGGCAGGGCCCGATGACGGCTTTTCAGATTTCAGGATCGATGGCCCGGACGAGCACGGAGTTCCTGGCCTGGTCAACCTGTTTGGTATTGAGTCACCGGGGCTCACATCCTGTCTGGCGATTGCTGAGTATGCGAACCAAAAACTGGGTTAGCCGGGTGTCCGGGCGAGAGCCCATACCTGAATGTCGGTGGCGCCGGCATCCGCCAGGGTGCGGGCCAGAACCCTCGCGGTTGCTCCAGTCGTGACCACGTCATCGATAATGGCGACCCTTTGGGGCACCGGGCCGCAAATTTCGAAAACGCCGTCGAGATTGCGCAGCCTTCCAGCCCGGCCCAGCTCTCGTTGGGCTTTGGCTCGTTTTTTTCGGCGCACAATGTTTGCGGCTACCGGAATGTCCAGATATGTGCCCAGGTGCTCTGCGATGTCCTGGGCCTGGTTGAACCCGCGTTGCCATCGCCGAAACCAGTGCATCGGGGCCGGAATCAGTGCTTCTGGCCGCTCATTCTGTGTCAACTGCTCATCCAGAAAACCACCGAAATCTGCCAGCAAGGGCCGGGCGAACTTCCGGTGGCCATGGTATTTGTAGCGCCCAATCATGCCATCGACAGGAAACTGATAACGCCATGGGATGAGGGATCTGGAATAGGGCGGAGGTGAGGTTTGGCATTCACCACAACGCATGCCTGGTATTGAAAACGCCATCGGCAGGGCGCAGGTGTGGCAGCGCCAGCGATTGCCTGGAAGATCGGCCCGACAGCCGTCGCAAAGCCCGAAGCGGGCGTCTGGCGAAAGGCACGTAACACAGCGTCCACTTTTGTTTGCGCTGTTAACCTTTTTCTCAACGAAGGTTGACAGCGAATTCAGTCCGTTTATCATCTCGGTTTATCCGTAAACCAATAACCTTGATAAGGTTAACAGGACTCTGCCATGACTGCCACCGCACTACGCCATGACTGGACGCTTCAGGAAGCTCGTGATCTTTTCAATTTGCCGTTCAATGATCTGTTGTTCCGGGCCCAGTTGATCCACCGTGAGTATTTTGACCCGAACGAAGTTCAAGTCAGTACTCTGCTATCCATCAAGACTGGCGCATGCCCTGAAGACTGCAAATATTGCCCGCAGAGTGGTCATTACAACACCGGCCTGGAAAAAGAAAAGCTGCTGGAAATCGAAAAGGTGGTGGCCGAGGCTCGGGCTGCAAAGCAAAAAGGTGCATCTCGCTTTTGCATGGGCGCGGCTTGGCGCAGCCCTTCAAAAAAGGACATGCCCTATGTTCTGGATATGGTCAAGCAGGTCAAATCCCTGGGCATGGAGACTTGTATGACGCTCGGCATGCTGAAGGAAGAGGAGGCGCAGGAGCTGGCCAGGGCCGGGTTGGATTATTACAACCACAACCTGGATACCTCGGAGAAGTACTACAACCATATCATCACCACACGTACGTATCAGGATCGTCTGGATACTCTGGATAACGTGCGCAAGGCCGGTATGAAGGTGTGCTGTGGCGGCATTATGGGTATGGGGGAAGACGAGGATGATCGCGTCGGCCTGCTGGTTCAGTTAGCGAATCTGCCGCAGCACCCGGAGAGTGTGCCGGTCAATATGCTGGTGAAAGTTAAAGGTACGCCGTTGGAGAATGTGGAAGATCTAGAGCCGTTTGATTTTATCCGGATGCTTGCGGTGGCACGGATCATGATGCCGGCGTCTCATGTTCGGCTCTCGGCCGGGCGTGAGCAGATGAACGAGCAGATGCAGGCGCTGTGTTTCATGGCAGGTGCCAATTCAATTTTCTATGGCGAGAAATTGCTGACGACCTCAAACCCGGAGGCCGATTCGGATATGCAGTTGTTCCGTAAGTTGGGAATCCGGCCTGAGCAGAGGGAGCAGTGTGCGACCGAGGAGCAGGAGGAAGAGGTGCTGGCGGAGGCTGTCGAGTATGAGGCTACCCGGCACATGTTTTATGACGCGACTCGGGAATCTGCCTGATTTTTTGGCTTTGGTGTGGCGTTGAGGGTCGGGTGAGGCTTTCCGGGACACGCTCAAGACGTCCCTGTGCGCTTAGGACGGGCCATCCCTGGCCCTTTATAGTCCCGGAAAGCCTCACCCGACCCTCACGCTCAAGCCTCGTGCGGGTTTCAATGACGGTTCACTCTAATAGGTTGTGCTGTTGATATGCGTGACTTTGCCCACGAAATTGAACAGCGGAAACAGGCCGGTCTTTATCGAACCCGTCGCCTGATTTCCGGCCCTCAACAGCCAGAGTTGGTGGCCGACGGCAAACCGCTGTTGTCGTTCTGCAGTAATGATTATCTCGGGCTTGCTAACCACCCGGGAAACATTGATGTGCTCAATAGCGCACTTCCGAAAACCGGCCTGGGCGGTGCTGCATCACACCTGGTTTGCGGTCATCACAATGCCCACCATCAACTGGAACAGCGGCTGGCAGATTTTACGCAGCGCAGTTCGGCGCTGTTTTTCTCGACCGGGTACATGGCGAATCTTGGGGTGATCTCTGCGTTGGCGGGCCGTGGCGATACGGTATTTTCCGATCGGCTGAACCATGCCTCCATTATCGATGGCTGTATTCTCAGCCGTGCCCGGGTCCGGCGGTATGCTCATGGCGATGTTGGTGCGCTGGAGGCCATGTTGGCGGAGACTTCCGGCCACAAGCTGGTGGTGACTGATGGTGTGTTCAGTATGGACGGCGATGTGGCCCCGCTGAAGGAGTTGGCCCGTGTGTGCAAGGCCCATGACGCATTGCTGGTGGTGGATGATGCCCATGGCATTGGCGTGCTTGGTCCGCAAGGGCGGGGCAGTGCGCTGGCGGAAGGGCTGTCTGAGAGCGATGTGCCGGTTCTGATTGGCACTCTCGGTAAAGCGGTCGGAACCAGCGGCGCCTTTGTGGCAGGGCCTGAGGTGTTGATGGACTATCTGGTACAGAAGGCCCGGACTTATATCTACACTACAGCGATGCCACCCGCCCTGGCCGCAGCAACCTGTGCGAGCCTGGATCGGATCGAGGCAGACGATCAGCGTCGGGAACATTTGCGTCAACTCATTGCCCGTTTTCGCTTCGGGGCGGAGCAGTTGGGTTATGAGCTAATGCCGTCGCAATCGCCCATCCAGCCCATAATGGTCGGTGGCAACCAGGAAGCGCTTGCTCTGAGCGAAGCTCTGGAGCAGCAAGGCCTGCTGGTTACCGCCATCCGGCCGCCAACGGTGCCGGACGGACAGGCCAGGCTGAGGGTGACCTTGAGCGCTGCCCACACAGTCGAACAGGTCGAGCGGTTACTGAGCGCTTTGGCTCAAAGTCGAGCGCTGATTCCTGATGGCAGCTCCAGGGCGATGGCAACAGTATGAGTGCGTTTGCTGACCTGTCCATAATGACCAGTGCCGACGGTGGCACCGGCACCAAGCAATCGATTGCCCGTGGTTTTGGCGGTGCCTGTCGCACCTACGACAGCGCATCCCGCCTGCAAAAAAACATGGGTGACAGTCTGTTGGCCCGCATCCCGTCTGAACTAAGCCCCCGCGCTGTGCTCGACCTGGGCTGTGGCACAGGCTGGTTTACCCGGAGGCTCGCGGCAAACTATCCGGATGCAGAGATCACCGGCGCCGACCTGGCTCCCGGAATGCTGGAACAGGCCAAAGCCAGCGGCCCCGATACCGCCCTGTGGCTAAATGCCGATGCCGAACAGCTGCCGGTGGCGGATGAGAGCGTCGATCTGATCTTTAGCAACTTGATGATTCAATGGAGCCCCCGCCCCGAAGTCGTTCTGGCAGAGTGCCGAAGAGTCCTGAAGCCGGGCGGCTTTCTGGCCATCTCAACCTTGTTGGACGGCACCCTGAGAGAGCTCAAGCAGGCCTGGGCGAAAGCGGACCCTGGGCAGGCTCATGTTAACCGGTTTGTCGCTCAGGGAGATTGGCGAACCCTGACAGCTGACATTCTGCCTGGCTCAGAGCTTGAGGTAGGCGCCATCGTTTTGCCCTATGATTCGCCAATGGCACTGAACCGGGAGCTGAAGCATCTCGGGGCAGTTTTCAAAGGCGAAGAAAGACGCCGTACTGCGACTGCCCCAGGGCGCTTTCGGGCCATGTGTCGTGCTTATCCAGGGAACGACACAAAAGAGGTATTAGCGACTTATGAGGCAGGCTGGCTGTACTGGAAAAGCGGTAGCTAGAAACTGCCAGCCCTTACCTGAGTTTGATTATAGGTTTGGCGGCAAATACAAATTCACGGGGTGAGGTTGAGGTTGGTGTTCCAGGACTGTTGAAGGCCAGGGATGGCCTGAAACAAGCGCAAATGGATGTGCTTGTAGCGTGTCCTGGAACACCAACCCCAACCTCGCCTTGCACCCGAACTTGCGAGGCAGTAGAGGATGGCAAAGAAAACCTATTTCGTGACCGGCACTGATACCGGCGTGGGCAAAACCATCGTCGCCGCCGCCATACTTGAAGCGGCTAAAGCGGGCGGCAAGCGCACATTGGCGATAAAGCCCATTGCCTCCGGCTGCGACGAGACCGCAGAAGGCCTGCGCAATGAAGACGCCCTGATGCTCCAGGCCGCCATTACCGAAACACTGCCTTACGACTCCATCAACCCTATCGCCCTTGCGCCCGCCATTGCGCCCCATGTGGCAGCGCAGCAAGCCGGCAAACACATCACAGCCCAGCGCCTGGTCGGATTTTGCCGAGGCCTGCAGATCCGACCCGCCGACATGATGTTGGTCGAGGGTGCCGGTGGCTGGCGCGTGCCCCTGAACGACCGGGAAACCTACGCTGAAGTTCCTCTGGAGCTGGGCCTGGGGGTGATCATCGTGGTGCCGCTCAAGCTGGGCTGCATCAACCATGCCTTGCTCACGGCTGAGGCCGTTCGCGCTGATGGCCTTACGGTTGCAGGCTGGGTTGCCAACCACCCTGAGCCGCAAGCCATGAGCTGCGAGCAAGAAACCCTGAACTACCTGACAACACACATCGGGGCGCCCTGCCTGGGCATATTGCCTTGGATCGACGATGCGCCCGTCGTCGATCTGCCCGCTATCCTGGCGCGGTATCTAAATATCTCCGTGTTGATTGAAAATTGACCAATAATGTGCGTTAATTGAGCCAAGATATTGCCACGGGAGTTTCAGCCATGATTAACAACACGCTCGGCATCGGCATTCAGGGTATCCAGGATGGCATGGCTGGCATGGAAAACGCTGCCCGTAAAATTGCTCGCGCAGGCGCGGATGGGCCCCAGGGCACTGCCGAAGGTGCAGGCAACCTTGCGGAGCCTCTTATTGAGCTCAACCTCTATGAGCGCAGTGTAGAAGCGTCGGCACAGGTGGTTAAAACCGCCGACGAGACGCTCGGGACACTCCTGGACATCAAGGCCTGAGTGGCGGAACCCTACCTGTGAATGTGCTCTCATCGATTCCTCCGATGTATCCCTCGGCCTCCGGGTCGTCATCGGCTGTTACGGGTAGTGGTGTCGCTGCGACTGGTAACCCGTCGGTCGTGGGTGAGCAACCTGCTGCGAATGACACCCGATCTTTGCGTCCTGCCGAACAGGCGTCCGAAGGTAAATCTGCAACCACGACCGCTGAAGAAAAAACAGACTCTGAAAAGCGGCCTGATGTTGCCAGAACCGGGTCTCAGGGGCTAACCGAAACCGAACTGAAGGAACTGACGGAACTCAAATCCCGGGATCGTGAAGTGCGCGCCCATGAAGCAGCGCACCAGGCCGTCGGCGGGCAGTATGCCGGCGCCATGTCCTTCTCCTATCAGCGTGGGCCAGATGGTGCGCAATATGCGGTCGGTGGAGAGGTGCCGATTGATGTGGCGCCCGTGTCCGGAGACCCCCAGGCCACGATTGAAAAAATGCGGGTGGTGCGTGCTGCTGCCATGGCCCCTGCACAGCCCTCATCACAAGACCGCGCCGTGGCTGCCCAAGCCATGCAAACCATGTTGCAGGCCCAGTCTGAAATGGCTGCAGGTGAGGCTGACAGTGGCAACGACGCTTCTGCCGTGAAGCCAAGAGTTTCAGGGCAGGGGGAAGATGCCGGCGAGGCTCGGTCCCGACAGGCCAGCGACGCTTACCGTAGCGTTTCCGAAATGCAGGGCTATGGCACCGGCTCCGAGGCTGCTACTTCCGTATTTGCCTGAACACCCCCTCTGGTTACTGTATTGATCGGTCATTGCTGCATTGACCTGCGCCTTCCCTTGTTACTTTTCTGAACACAAAGAACCACAAATTTGACTCAATTCTCTTGACAATTCTGTGCTGCAAAACGTATGTTTCAAACAAGTGTTTAATTAAGGCTGTGATGCGATGCATCATGGTGTCTGAGCAAACCAAAGGCCAAAGCTGTTACAGCATTCAGCTGAAACCGAAAATTGAGGTGGATTCCATGCCTGAGTACAAAGCGCCCCTGCGTGATATCAAATTTGTAATGAACGAGCTGCTGAACAGCGAGCAGCACTACGCCAATCTGGAAGGTGCTGAAGATGCAACCCCGGACATGGTTGATGCCATTATCCAGGAAGGTGCAAAGTTCTGTGAGCAGGTATTGTCTCCGCTGAATCAGGTGGGTGACCAGGAAGGCTGTACCCTGAATGGCGACGTGGTGAAAACACCGACCGGCTTCAAAGAAGCCTATCAGCAGTATGTCGAGGGTGGCTGGCCGTCCATGACCGCAGATCCCAACTATGGTGGTCAGGGTCTTCCGCACTCCATTGCTCTGGTTGTCAGTGAAATGGTTGGTACCTCCAACTGGTCTTGGGGCATGTACCCCGGCCTGAGCCATGGTGCTACCAATACCATCGAAGAACACGGCACCGAAGAGCAGAAGCAGACCTACCTGACCAAACTGATCAGTGGCGAGTGGACTGGCACCATGTGTCTGACCGAGCCGCACTGTGGTTCCGACCTGGGTACCCTGCGTACCAAGGCCGAGCCGAACGCTGACGGCACTTACAGCATCACTGGTACCAAGATCTTTATCTCTGCCGGTGAGCACGATATGGCCGAGAACATTGTCCACATCGTTCTGGCGCGCCTGCCGGGTGCTCCGGAAGGCACCAAGGGTATCTCCCTGTTCATCGTACCCAAGCAGCTGCCGAACGAAGACGGTTCTGCTGGCGAGCGCAACGCAGTATCTTGCGGCTCCCTCGAACACAAGATGGGCATCCACGGCAACGCAACCTGCGTGATGAACTTCGACGGCGCTAAAGGTTGGCTGATCGGGCCTGAGAACAAAGGCCTGAACTGTATGTTCACCTTTATGAACACGGCTCGTATTGGTACGGCAATCCAGGGTCTGGGTTCCGCTGAGCTGGGCTTCCAGGGTTCTCTGGCTTACGCCAAAGATCGTCTGGCCATGCGCTCACTGAGCGGCCCGAAGAATCCTGACGGCATTGCTGATCCGATCATCGTACACCCGGACGTTCGCCGCATGCTGCTGACCCAGAAAGCCGTAGCTGAGGGCGCACGCGCCCTGATCTACCTGGCCGGCCAGCAAGTGGATGTCGTTCATAGCGGAAAGACCGAAGAAGAGCGCAAAGCCGCTGACGCGCTGCTGGGCTTCCTGACTCCGATCGCGAAAGCCTTCCTGACCGAAATCGGTTACGAGTCTGCCAACCTGGGTATGCAGGTGTTTGGCGGTCACGGCTACATCGCTGAGTGGGGCATGGAGCAGAACGTTCGTGACTCCCGTATCGGCATGATCTACGAGGGCACTACCGGTATCCAGGCGCTGGATCTTCTGGGCCGCAAGGTTCTGATGACTCAGGGGGAAGCCTTGAAAGTGTTCACCAAGCGAGTGCACGTATTCTGCAAGGAAAACGCGGACAACGAACAGCTGAAAGAGTTTGTTGAACCGCTGGCAGCGATCAACAAGGAGTGGGGCGACCTGACCATGAAGGTCGGTATGACTGCGATGAAGGACCGTGAAGAAGTCGGCGCGGCGGCAGTTGATTACCTGATGTACTCCGGATACGCGGTCTTTGCCTATCTTTGGGCCCAGATGGCCAAAGTGGCATTGGACAAGATGGCCGATGGCACCTCTGAAGAGATGTTCTACAACGCCAAGGTTCAGACAGCGCGCTTCTACTTCAAGCGTCTGTTGCCGCGCACCAGAACCCACGCAGAAACCATGCTGGCGGGTTCCGCCAGCCTGCTGGATATGCCGGAAGAAGCCTTCGCCCTCTAAGGCTGGGGTTGGTATTTGATTGATGGCGTAGAAAAAGCCCGTTATCCGTAAGGAGGCGGGCTTTTTTCATGAGTTCGTGGCGGCTATGGGGTAGAATAGCGCGCCGCAGAATAACAACTTTGTTTCGGACACATTGCCGAGCGGGTGGACGCAACCGAGCCTTCTGAGAAAGGCGACTAACGAACAGTTCCCCCGAAGAGACTGACTGAATTTCTGGAGAGTTATACATGGCTGATTATCAGGCACCCCTTCGTGACATTCGTTTCTTGCTGAACGAAGTGTTTGATGCCCCCTCACTGTGGGCTTCTTTACCTAAAATTGCTGAGAACGTTGATCCCGAAACGGCAGACGCGATTCTTGAAGAAGCCGGAAAGATTACCGGCGGCGTACTGGCTCCGCTGAACCGCGAGGCAGACGAGCAGGGTTGTAAATGGAATGACGGCGAAGTCACCAGCCCGGAAGGCTTCAAAGAAGCCTACCAGACCATCGTAGAAGGCGGCTGGAACGGTCTTGGCGGTAATCCGGATTTTGGCGGCATGGGTATGCCCAAGACTCTGGTCGCCCAGTTTGAAGAAATGATGCAGGGCGCCAACATGGCCTTTGGTCTGGCTCCGATGCTCACTGCCGGCGCCTGCCTGGCCCTGGATGCCCACGGCAGCCAGGAGCTTAAAGAAAAGTACCTGCCCAACATGTACTCCGGCGTATGGTCCGGTGCCATGGATCTGACCGAGCCCCACGCCGGCACCGATCTGGGTATCATCCGCACCAAAGCCGAACCCAACGACGACGGTTCCTTTAACGTCACTGGCACCAAGATCTTCATCACCTGGGGCGAGCACGATCTGGCGGAGAACATTATCCACCTGGTACTGGCCAAACTGCCGGACGCACCGAAAGGGCCCAAAGGCATCTCCCTGTTCCTGGTGCCCAAGTTCATGGTCAACGACGACGGTTCCCTGGGCGAGCGCAACAGCTTCAGCTGCGGCTCAATCGAGAAGAAAATGGGCATCAAGGCCTCCGCCACCTGTGTCATGAACTTCGACGGTGCAAAAGGCTGGCTGGTCGGAGAGGAAAACAAAGGTCTGGCGGCCATGTTCACCATGATGAACTACGAGCGCCTGGGCGTTGGCATTCAGGGCATCGGTGCCGCCGAAGCCTCCCTGCAGAACGCCCGTGAATACGCTAACGATCGCATCCAGAGCCGCGCCCCGACCGGAGCCCAGCAGCCTGAAAAAGCCGCTGACCCGATCCTTGTACACCCGGACGTGCGCCGGATGCTGCTGACCATGAAGAGCTACGTTGAAGGTGGTCGGGCGTTCTCAACCTACGTTGCCCAGTGGCTGGATATCTCCAAATACTCGGATAACGACGAGCAGCGCAAGCACGCCGAGGGTATGGTTGCTTTGCTGACACCCGTAGCCAAGGCCTTCCTGACCGACCGCGGCCTGGAAACCACCATCATCGGCCAGCAGGTTTTCGGTGGCCACGGCTTTATCCGTGAATGGGGCCAGGAACAACTGGTTCGTGACTGCCGTATCACCCAGATCTACGAAGGCACCAATGGCATACAGGCCATGGACCTGATGGGCCGTAAAGTGGTCGGTAGTCAGGGCAAACTCTACGAACTGTTTGTACAGGACGTTGCGGCCTTCATCGAAGCGAACACCGGTGACGCCGCCCTGAGACCCTACCTGGAGCCGCTGGCTGCCGCTGTCGAGCGCTTGTCTGACGTCACTGAACACGTCATCAAACAGGCCAGCGACAACCCCAACGCCATCGGCGCTGCGGCGGTCGACTACCTCGACATGTTCGGTTACACCGCACTGGCATTCATGTGGGCCAAATCGGTCAAAGCTGCCGCACCGAAAGCCGAGGGTGACACCTCTGGCTTCTACACCGGCAAGCTGAAAACAGCCCGCTTCTACTTCGATCGTTTGCTGCCGAAGACTGTGTCTCTGGCCGAAGGTATTCGCAGTGGCAGTGATGCCATGATGGCCCTGGCGGCTAACGAAATCTGATCAGGTTTCTAAGCCCCGAAAGACAAAAAAGCAGGCCCATGTGGCCTGCTTTTTTGTGGAAGCTAATAAATATGTCGGGGCGGGGGTGCGGGCACAGCTCTCCGAAACCTTGCGGAGCCATGGATGGCGTAGCAGAGCGTACATGGACGTATTCACAGCGTGTTTCGGAGAGCTGTACCCGCCCCCCGCATGCTCCAAAAATAGAGCTCAGAGCCGGTTAATCAAATCCGGATTGGTCACAAACGGATTCTCATTGCCCTGAATCTCGGCAACCATCCGATGCCGGGTGAGCTCCTTGTCATCCGGCGGATCCATGCGACTCCAGCCCTGAAAAACCGGAGTCGCGCCAAGCCAGGGTAAGCCATAAGTATCGACCATGTACGCCATCGTCCGGGCTACATCACCTTTAACGTGCTCTGGCGGTTCGAAAAACTGATTGCTCTCCCGGATACCACAATCATCAGTATTGATTGTCTCGCCAAGATTCTCATAGCGGGCAGTCCGACGGCGCATTTCAAGTCGCGTAGGCACAACCACCATGTTATGCATGTCAGAAACAATCTGGCGATAACGATTGTCGTGCTTGCACTGAGAATTGGTGCCGCAATCAAGAGCTGAGCGAATATCCGCCAGAGGGTAGACATACCCATCTGTCATCACAAAGCCCTTGGATTTAAACGGCACATCGCAAAAGAAAGATGTGCCGCCATCGGCGTAAAGCTTACCCCAGAATTCATTCTTGATAACGCTTTCTGGATCGCTGAAACGGGTGTTCTGGCCAATGACCAGACCGGTTGAGAGCATTAAAGCAAAGGTTGCGGGTATAGCGATGATTTTTTTCATGGAGACTTTATACCTCACAGTATACTGCTGATACCGTGGCCAGCCAGACGGCCAACTGACGGCAAAATGATCATATCGTCAAAATTATGACGACGTGTTCATTCATTACTGTGAAGTATGACACAGGGGCGGTGGTACGAAAGCCCCCGTGCGTGGTTTGATGTGTATATTTGTTAACCAGTTTGCGTTTTATTTCAATTTGTTGCGAATGTTCTCGTAACCGGTTTTCAGTTCCTCACCAAGTTTCCTGGCGGTTTCTCTGGCTTCCTGACTGGCATTTTCCGCATCATGAAGTACCTGGTCCAGCTTGGAGCGAAACTTGTCCCAGTCTTGCTCCAGGTCGTCCCATTCGTCTTTAACGTCTTCTCTGGCAAGGTGAAGTTGAACCCTTGCTTCGTCCCGGTATTGCTTGATTTTGTCGGATAGCTTGTTGAACTCTTCTTGCAGGCTCATGGTCGTTCTCCTTCCTTGATGAGTTGGAGTGAATACAATGCGCCTGATTGTAAAAAAGTGTCAATAGCATGGTGAGCGCCGGATCTCGTTGGCTTGATGCAAGTCAGTCTTTACAGGCCGGAAAGGAGAGCCGAGAGCTCTCGGAGGTGGTGCCAGGGCGAAAGGCCGCCAAAGCCTTTTGCAGCCCGATCGGTAACGCTGCAGAGCTTGATGGCCTGATGCAGTTGCTGGATGCTCAATCGCCGGGCAGCTTGCTGGATGGCAGAGGCTCGCCTGGGCTGGAATACGCCCCTCTTCTTCAGGAATCCGGCCGGATTGTCTCCGGCCGGAAGCGCTGTCTTCAGTTCAATGACCAGATGAATGTCGCGAATCAACACGCTGAGGAGGCCTAACGGGTTCTCACCTTCCTGCTGCAAAACGCCAATGATCTTGCCGGCATGAGCCACTTTGCCTGCGAGTAGCTCGGGCACCAACTCGAAACCGCTAAAACGGGCGCTGTCCTGAACGGCAAGTTCGATGGTTTCTTCATCGATGGTCTTGCCGTCGGTCAGCAGCGCAAGCCGGTCAAGCTCCTGGCTGGCCGCCAGCAGATTGCCTTCGAGCCGCTCCGCTAACATGGCCAGGGCACCTCGGGTAAAGTGCAGTCCCTTGTGGTTGGCCCGTTGCTGCAGCCAGCCTGAAAATTTTTCGGGCTCAACCGGCCATAGTGGCACATGTACTCCGGTGCCCTGTAACTCCTTGTACCACTTGCGTTTGGTTTCTGCGGCATCAAGCCGGGCACTGATCAGAAGCAGAACGACATCCTCTGGTGGGGACTGCAGAATCTGCTCCATGACTTTTCTGCCATCGCCGAGCTTGCCGGTAGGCAGGTGAATTTCGATTCGCCGCTTCTCAGCAAATAAAGACAGCGCGTTGCACTCATCTGCAATGGTGTTCCAATCCAGCTGATGGTCGGCATGGTAGGTGATTCGATCCTGGAATCCTGCGTCTTTGGCGGCTTTGCGTACCTGGTCGCAACACTCCTGAACCAGCAGCGGCTCATCACCGGAGATCAGGTAAACCGGTGCCAGGCCTTTTTTCAGTAACTGGGGGAGCTGGCCAGGTTGAGTTTTCATGGTGAGCCAGCAGCGTCCTGGCTGGCTGCGTGAGCTTCAATCGCGGCATCTATTCGTTCCCGGGTCATCGGCGCAAGTCGAAATATGACTTGCTGTGCCAGCCGGTCACCCAGCTGCTGGCGAAGCTCCTCTTCTTCCCGTTGTTTCGCCAGTACATTGGTTTCATCGTAGCGGTAGGTTTCGCTGGCAGACAGATCCGTTGCCGCAATAAGGGGAACCCGGTCAGTGGTCATAAGCTCAATGGTGACGGTGTGGCGCAGAATATATTCCGCAGCTGCAGCCTGGGCGGTAATTGCTGATGCTCTCCGATCTTGCTGATAGCGCCCGAGCCGCAACAGGTAGTCGGCCTCTGTCGCGGGCTTGAGCTCAATGCCGCCCAATGACAGCTGTTCCCTTACAGACTGGCAGAACCGCCCTGGCAGGGAGTCAGGGCACTCCACCGCCAGAGGTTGCAAGGCTGCCGGAACCGGAGACGTGCCCCGCAACTGAAAACCGCAACCCGCAAGGGTAGTCATGGTCAGTACCAGTAAAAACGGTAACTTAAGCCTGTTCAGTGCGGAGGGCGCCCAGCGCATATCAGTTTGCTACCACGTTGACCAGTTTGCCTGGAACAACGATGACTTTCCGGACGGTCTTGTCTTCGGTGAAGCGCATGACGTTTTCGTTTTCCAGAGCCAGCTTCTCCAGGTCGCTTTTGCCGATATCAGCCGGGACGCTGACCTTGGCCCGTACCTTGCCATTCACCTGGAGTACAACCTCGATTTCGCTGCGCACCATGGCGTTCTCGTCTGCGATTGGCCAGCCGGCATCAACAACGGTTTCGGTGTGCCCAAGCGCGTGCCAGAGATTGTGGCAGATGTGCGGAACAATCGGTGACAACACCAGTACCGCCACGTCCAAAGCCTCCTGGCGAACCGCACGGCTTTGTGGTTCCTCATCCGTCAGCTTGCTGACGTCATTGAGCAGTTCCATAACGGCGGCAATGGAGGTGTTGAAGGTGAGTCGGCGACTGATGTCGTCGCTGACCTTGGCAATGGTTTCGTGGGTCTTCCTGCGCAGGTCTTTCTGGGCGTCTGTCAGGCTGGCCGCATCGAGTACTGGCACGTTGCCGCCGGCCGTGTGTTCATTGACCAGACGCCAGAGCCGCTTCAGAAAACGATGCGCACCCTCCACGCCGCTGTCAGACCACTCCAGGGATTGTTCAGGAGGTGCGGCAAACATCATGAACAGGCGCACGGTGTCGGCGCCGTGCTGATCAATAATGGACTGGGGGTCGATGCCGTTATTCTTCGACTTGGACATTTTGGTGACGCCGCCGATCTCAACCGGCTGACCGTCGGTGTTCAGTACGGCACGGATAACCTGGCCCTTGGCGTCCCGCTCAACGGTGACGTCGGCAGGGTTAAACCAGGTCTTGCCGCCGTTGTCTTCATCCCGATAGTAGGTTTCGGCCAGCACCATGCCCTGGCACAACAAGCGGTTAAAGGGCTCAGAGCTGTCGACCAGGCCGACGTCCCGCAGCAGCTTGTGGAAGAAGCGGGCATACAGCAAGTGCAGAATGGCATGTTCAATACCGCCGATGTACTGGTCAACCGGCAGCCAGTAATTGGCTGCTGCCGGGTCGAGCATACCCTTGTCGTAATTCGGGCTGCAGAATCGGGCGTAATACCAGGACGACTCCATGAAGGTGTCGAAGGTATCGGTTTCAAGAGTGGCCGGCTGACCGTTGTATTCGGTCTTGCACCAGTCCGCGTCTGCTTTGATGGGCGACTGAACGCCGTCCATTTCAACATCTTCTGGAAGGCGGACCGGCAGCTGGTCGTCTGGTACCGGCATTTCGGTACCATCTTCCAGGGTCATCATCGGAATCGGAGCGCCCCAGTAACGCTGGCGCGACACGCCCCAGTCCCGCAGGCGATAGTTTACCGTGCGTTTGCCAATACCGCTGTCTTCCAGATAGCTGGCGATTTCTTCAAAGGCTTCTTCACTGGTCAGCCCGCTGTACTTGCCGGAAGACACCAGGAATCCTTTTTCAGTGAACGCCTTTTCCTGAACATCAATATCGCGGCCGTCGTTCGGCGCAATTACTTGTTTGATGGGCAGCTTGTACTTGAGTGCGAACTCGTGATCGCGGTCATCATGACCGGGTACGGCCATCAGGGCGCCTGTGCCGTAATCGGTCAACACAAAGTTGGCAATCCAGACAGGGACCTCTTCCTGTGTCAGCGGGTTGATCGCCTTGAAACCGGTGTCGATGCCTTTCTTTTCCATGGTGGCCAGCTCGGCTTCGGCCACCTTGCTGTTACGGCATTGCTCGACAAACTCGGCAACATCGAGATGTCGCTCGGCGGCTGCTTTGGCCAGCGGGTGCTCTGCCGCCACAGCCATGTAACTGACACCCATCAGGGTATCCGGGCGGGTGGTGTAAACGGTCATGCCTTCATCGCGATCTTTCAGGGGGAAGGTCAGTTCAGTCCCCACTGACTTGCCGATCCAGTTCCGCTGCATGGTTTTGACTTGTTCCGGCCAGTCTTCCAACTGGTCCAGATCCTCCAGCAGCTGGTCAGCGTACTCAGTGATGCGAATAAACCACTGGGGAATCTTCTTCTGCTCAACCAGGGCGCCGGAGCGCCAGCCTCGACCATCAACAACCTGCTCGTTGGCCAGAACGGTCTGATCGACGGGGTCCCAGTTGACGGTAGACATCTTCTTGTAGACCAGGCCTTTCTCGTACAGGCGGGCGAAGAACCACTGCTCCCAGCGATAATATTCGGGATCGCAGGTGGCCAGCTCGCGGCCCCAGTCGTAACCGAAACCCAGTTGCTTGAGCTGCTTTTTCATGTAGTCAATATTGGCCCGGGTCCACTTGGCCGGTGCGGACTTGTTGGCAATGGCAGCGTTTTCCGCGGGCAGACCGAAGGCATCCCAACCCATGGGCTGCATCACGTTTTTGCCCTGCATTCGCTGGTAACGGGAGATCACGTCGCCGATGGTGTAGTTGCGGACGTGGCCCATGTGCAGCTTGCCGCTGGGGTAGGGGAACATGGACAGGCAGTAGTACTTTGGCTTGCTGGGATCGTCCTTAACTTTGAAGGTCTGGTTGGTTTCCCAGAAGTCGCGGGCGGTCTGTTCTACATCACGTGGGTTGTATTGCTCGTCCATTCCAGCCATTACCAAAATTAACCTGTATCAGAATGATGTTCGAAAGGGGCGGTTATTCTAACGTACCCAAGGCCTAACAGGTAGTCTGCCAATTTGGCTGACTTGTGCCAGACTTCTGATATTGGCGTGGTGTCTTTTTATGGAGAAAGGCAACGGCCGGTGAGGCCTCCTGAGACACGCCGTAAACCCGTCCGTGGGGGCTTGAGCGCAGCGTCCCTGCTGCGCACAGTCTCAGGAGGCCTCACCGGCCGTTGCCCCGGGGCACTGTCGGGGATTCCGATGAATCCACGCCTGCTGTTGGGGGAGGCAGAGTGCGGGTGTGTTTTCCGGGACTGTCTGCAGCAGGGATGCTGCAGTCAAGCGTACACGGACGTATTCACAGCGTGTCCCGGAAAGCGCACCCGCACTCTGGCTCTTGCACCATAAAGCGAAGTCAGGAATTGAGTACTTGGCCAACTATAGAGCGAGACGAGTCCATGACAACACCAGAACGCAGTCACCTTTCAGGTAAAGCCCTTGAGGCTTATGACAGAATGCTTGAACGGGTTCAAACCCGCTTGCATGAACTTCAGGAAACGTCCCTTCAGACCCTGGAAGAGGAAGTTCAGAAGGCCGTTGAATTCGAGTACGAACTGGAAGAAATGACCCGTGAAGAGGCCGACCTGCTGGGAGCGTACCTCGAACGAGACCTTGAGCATCTGATGCAATTTGTGGAAGAAACCGGGGAGGGCCTCAAAGAGTGGCTCCAGCTGGATATTTCCCTGCTGGAACAAACCTTGGCGGATCGTTTGCTATCAGTGGCTGACAAAACACTGGTGGACACCCTCGAGCTCTCCCAAAAGCTCGAGAATGAAGATGTCGGGCACTACATATCCGGAGAGGTGGCCACCGCTGGCATGTTCCGCTGCCTGAACTGCAGCCATATGCTGTGCCTGACAAAAACCAGCCATTTGCACCCCTGCGAGGCCTGCGGCTCACACTACTTTGAAAGAGTGACCAGCCGATGGCCGCCCAAAGCGATGTAATGTTTGTCAGTTTTTGGGAATCACCCGTTCCCGAACGAAGACAATCAGGATCAGGGCCAGGGTCAGCACTGGCCATGAGCCGGTTTGCATATAGGGTGTGCTGCCTTTTGCGGTAAATACTTCGCCGGTCAGTACCGCCCGCTGAAACTGGGGAATGCGTTCGGTGATGTCACCTTTTTCATTGATAATGGCCGTTACGCCGTTGTTGGTGCCACGAAGCATATAGCGGCCTGTTTCCAGCGCTCTCATTCGCGCAATCTGAAGGTGTTGCAGAGGGCCGAGTGAATCCCCGAACCAGCCGTCATTGCTTATCGTCAGCAACAGTCCGGAATGGCGAGCGTTGAATGCGACGAAGTCCGGGTAGGCGACTTCATAGCATATGTATGGCATCACGTTGATTCCGTTAGCCTGCAGTGGCGACTGGTTATCCGGACCGGGGGAAAAGCTGCTCATGGGCAGGTCAAAAAAACCGATCAGGCCCCGTAATAACCCCTGCAGCGGCACATATTCACCGAAAGGAACCAGCTTCTGTTTGTGGTAAATGCCACTGCCATTACCGATCGCCATGATGCTGTTGTGGAAGGTGTTGTCTTCGATGCGTTCACTGTAGCCGTACCACGGAATGCCAGTAATCAGGGTGCTCTGGTCGCCCAGTCGATCCTGGATGTGGGCGATGATCTGGCCAGCCTGGTCCTGGGGAATGGGGATGGCGGTTTCCGGCCATAGAATAATGTCTTTTTGCCAGTGCTCCTCAGTCATGCCCAGATAAGCCACGATCTGATCCCGAAGAAAATCCGGATCCCACTTGATCTGCTGAGGTATGTTGCCCTGCATAGTCGCGAAGGTCACCGGGTCCTTGCTGAGCTCTGTCCAGTCCGCCTGCTTCACTGCGGGCGCCGCAAACCAGGGGATAAGTGCGAGAATCAGCGTTGCGATGGCGGGTTTTGTTCGGGATGCCCTTGACATCCACCAGACTGCATAGGCCGCAGCCCCCGTTGCAACCACCCAGAAGGTAACGCCGTGAACGCCCAGAACCGGTGCCAGACCGCCCAAAGGGCCATCCGTATGGGCGGTGCCCAGATAAAGCCACGGAAAGCCGGTTAGCAGCCAGCCCCTGAGCCAGTCACCCAATACCCAGATGGCAGGGAACAGAATCAGGCGCCGAATCTGGCTTTGTTTTGCCAGCTTGCCCCAGAACCAGAAGGCCAGAGCATGGAACAGGGCCAGCCCGGCAACAAACAGCACCATGAGTACGATGGCGATGGGTATGGAGGTGTTCCCATGCTCGCTGATACTGACATAGATCCAGCTGGCTCCGGAGGCAAAAAGCCCCAGGCCGACCAGCCAGCCGGATCGGAATAGCTTCTCCGATGCCTGATTCAGGGTGATCAGTAAGATGAGAAAGGCAGACACCGGCCCCAGCCACCACAAGTGAAAGGGTGAAAAGGTGAGAGTCTGCAGGGCGCCGGCGACCAGAAGCGTCGCTGCGCCGAACCAGGGGTTGGCGGTAACGTTAAGGTTCAGCGGGTGGCGTAAACGGGCTTCATGGTTCACTTCGGGTTACCTGCAGCAGACGGATGACTCGGTTATCAGCGTTGGCAATAGTAAACTGCAAGCCGCCGAATTCAACCGCTTCGCCCCGTCTGGGCAGGTGACCAAACTCTTTCAGAACCAGGCCGCCGATGGTGTCGAACTCTTCTTCGTCCATGGTGGTTTCGAAAAAATCGTTGAAGTCATCAATCGGAGTCACAGCCTTGACTGCGTAGGTGCCGTCGCCCCGGGCCTTGATGTGGGTTTCTTCGTCGAAGTCGTGTTCGTCTTCAATCTCGCCGACGATCTGTTCCAACACGTCTTCAATCGTGATCAATCCGGCGGTACCGCCGTACTCATCCACCACAATAGCCATGTGATTGCGGTTTTCTTTGAACTCTTTGAGCAATTGGTTCAGGCGCTTGCTCTCAGGTACGAAGGTGGGCGGGCGAAGAATTTCGCGGATGCGAGGCCAGACAAGCTCGTTGTTCAGCGCAAGCGGAAGCAGATCCTTTGCCAGCAGAACACCAATCACGTCATCCTGGCTTTCGCCAATCACCGGGAAACGGCTGTGGGCGGAGGACATGATTTCAGGCAAGAATTCTTTCGGTTCCTGAGAGGCTTTGACGGTGATCATCTGAGAGCGGGGGATCATTATTTCATCGACCCGCATGTCGATCACCTGCATGGCACCCTCGATGATGCTCATGGAGTCGGTATCAATAATGCTCTGGGATTCGGCATCCCGCAGAATTTCCAGTACGTCCTCTACGGACTCCGGCCCACTGGAAAAGGCCTGTGATATACGCTCCAGCCAGGACTTACCGCCCTGACTGCGACTCGACTGATCGTCGCTCATGAGTCTTGTTCCGTTTCCTCTGCTTCGTAAGGGTTGATAAATCCGAGCTGCGCAAGCAGTCGGATCTCGAGGGCTTCCATGACCTCGGCATCATCGTCTTCAATATGATCGTAGCCCTGGAGGTGCAACATGCCATGCACCACCATGTGAGCCCAATGGGCGACAGGGGCTTTATGCTGTTCCCGCGCCTCATTTTCAACAACCGGCGCGCAAATCACGAGATCTCCGGCCAATGGCATCGTTATACCCGGTGGTGCTTCAAATGGAAAGGACAAAACATTGGTGGGTTTGTCTTTTCCCCGGTATTGAAAGTTCAAAGCCTGGCTCTCTTCAGCACCAACAATACGAATCGTGACCTCCGACGGATCCTCGCCCTGCCACGCAAGCTCAGCCCAGGCCTGAAGTTGCGCTTCGTCCGGAACGCCGGAGCCTTCAAAGGCATCCTGAAAATCAACGCTCAGCCTGCTCATTGGTTTTTGTTGCTCACGTCGTCCAGGGAATCGTAGGCCTCGACAATGCGCTGAACCAGCGGATGACGCACCACGTCTTTCGATTCAAACCGGGTAAAGCCGATGCCTCGCACCTTGCTCAGAACCCCTGCGGCATGAATCAGCCCCGAGTTCTGGCCGCGTGGCAGGTCGACCTGGGTGGTGTCGCCGGTGATCACAGCGGTGGAGCCAAAGCCAGTGCGGGTCAGGAACATCTTCATCTGTTCCCGGGTGGTGTTCTGGCTTTCGTCCAGGATGATAAACGAGTTGTTGAGCGTGCGACCACGCATAAAGGCCAGCGGTGCAATCTCGATCACGCTTTTCTCAATCAACCGGGTAACCTGTTCAAAGCCGAGCATTTCGTAAAGCGCGTCGTATAGCGGCCGAAGGTAAGGATCCACCTTCTGGGCCAGGTCGCCGGGCAGAAAGCCTAGTTTCTCACCGGCTTCCACCGCCGGGCGTACCAGCAGGATGCGTTTCACCTGTTCGTCTTTTAGCGCCTCTACCGCGCAGGCGACGGCCAGCCAGGTCTTGCCGGTGCCCGCGGGCCCAATACCGAAGTTGATATCGTGTGTGCGGATGCTGTGCACATACTTCTGCTGGTTTTTGCCGCGGGGCTTGGCGGTCAGTTTGGGGGTTTTGATGATGGTCACCTGCCCGTCGTCGTAGGGCACATCATCAGGCAGTCTTTCCAGCCCGGTCTCGCGGATGTAAAGGTGCACGGTATCGGGCCTTATGTCGCTGGTGGCTTCGGTTTCCCGATACATATGTCGGATAACTTCGGTGGCGGCAGCGACGTTTTCGGTGTGCCCCTCAACCCGGAAGTGGTGGCCACGGCGGCCCACTTTTACCTGCAGACGCTTTTCAATCATCTTCAGGTGTTCATCAAACTGACCGCACAGCGTGGTCAGCCTTCTTTGGTCTACTGGGTGCAGGTCAAATTGTCTGCTGTCTTGAGTGTTCAATCTTGCTCCGTCTGGTTTGCTCCTGGCCTGGGTGCTTGGGCCGGAGTTTGCATTTCTGTGTTTGGTGCCTGGGTTGAGGGCTGGTGGGGCTTTCCAAAAAGCGCCCGTAAATACGTCCTTGTAGGGCTTCGTCGCGCCATCCTTGGCGCTCCAGATTTTTGGAAAGCCCCACCAGCCCTCTCCTTATCTAACTAATGTGCAGGCCCGCAGGGTTAAAAACAAGTAGGCGCTGATGCATAAGTTAACGAGAGACTTTGCCCCACTCTGAGGCGCCCATTTTTGTAGGCATGCCATTCCATTGTCGGACGGAGGTGGGTTGGAGGGGCCTCCCAAAAATGTGCGGAGCCATGGATGGCGGAGCCCAAGCGTCACATGGATGTGCCGAAGGAGCGTTTTTTGGGAGGCCCCTCCAACCTGCCTCCCCACGCCAAGCCCAGAGCAAATGGGGGCAGGCTATAGGCCAAACTCCAAAATCAGAACAGCTCAGAGTTAACCGGAACCCCGCGCAATGAATTGGCGTAGGCCTGGACGATTTCGACATCGACAAAATGGCCGACCACCTCAGGGTTGTCGTGGCGGAAATTGACGATCCGGTTGTTCTCTGTGCGGCCGGAGTATTCGCCAGGATCTTTCTTGGACAGGCCCGTGACCAGAATCCGCTGGGTGCTGCCGACCATCTTGCGACTGATGTCCATCACCTGCTGGTTGATCCGGTCCTGCAAAATCGACAACCGCTGTTTTTTGACGTCCATCGGCGTGTCATCCGGTAAATCCGCCGCCGGTGTGCCCGGGCGGGCGCTGTAGACGAAACTGAATGAGGCATCGAAACCGATATCGTTGATCAGCTTCATGGTGTCTTCGAAGTCTTTGTCGGTTTCTCCCGGAAAGCCAATGATAAAGTCCGACGAAAAGCTGATATCTGGCCGAATCTTGCGCAAACGGCGCAGTTTGGATTTGTACTCCAGCGCAGTGTGGCCGCGTTTCATGGCCGCCAGAATCCGATCGGAGCCACTTTGTACCGGAAGGTGCAGATGGCTGACCAGCTCCGGCACCCGCTCGTAGATTTCAATCAGGGCATCGCTGAATTCCACCGGGTGAGACGTGGTGTAGCGGATGCGGTCGATGCCGTCGATGGAGGCAATCAGTTCGATCAATTCTGCCATGTCCATGACATCGCCGTCGTGGGTTTCGCCACGGTAGGCATTGACGTTCTGGCCCAGCAGGTTCACCTCACGTACACCCTGGCTGGCCAGGTGAGCGACCTCGGCAATCACGTCGTCGACCGGCCGGCTGACTTCTTCGCCGCGGGTGTAGGGCACTACGCAGAAGGTACAGTATTTGCTGCAGCCTTCCATGATGGAGACAAAGGCCGAGGGGCCGTCTGCGCCGGGGTCGGGCAGGTTGTCGAATTTTTCGATTTCCGGAAAGCTGACATCGACCACGCCGACGCCGTTACCCTTCGTGCGCACTTCGGTGATCATGTCCGGCAGGCGGTGCAGGGTTTGTGGGCCGAATACCATGTCGACAAACGGCGCCCGATCGATAATGGCCTGGCCTTCCTGGCTGGCGACACAACCACCAACGCCGATGATCAGTTCGGGCTTTTTGCTTTTCAGCTTTTTCCAGCGGCCAAGCTGGTGAAACACTTTGTCCTGGGCTTTTTCGCGAATGGAGCAGGTGTTCAGCAGGAGGATGTCGGCGTCATCAGGCGAGTCGGTCATTTCGACGGCTTCGCCAGTTTTGAGCAGATCAGCCATGCGGGCGGAGTCGTACTCGTTCATTTGGCAGCCGTGGGTTTTGATGAACAGCTTTTTGGCCATGGGTCTCACGTAGTTTGGTGTGTTGGCGCCGGGGTGGTGTGGGGCGCTGGCAAAAATTGACTGCGTATTATAACGGGGTGCCTAAACTTCAACCACCGTTGTCTCGGTATTCCTCATTTGGCTCTGTGCTATTATTCGTTGCTTCTGTGCAAGAAGGCTTTTGGGCTGGGCTTTCCAAAAACCGCTACGAGCACATCCATGTGCGCTTCTCTCAGGCCATCCATGGCCTTCGAAATTTTTGGAAAGCCCAGCCCAAAAGCCTTCCCCAACTGTTGGAGCTGGAATCTCGAAAGACATAAAGCTGCTCCATGACCGCTCCGCAAACTGACCGAATTTTGAAAAATGACCCCTGAACGCCTTGCCCGAATCAAACAAGTCCTCAACACCCGTCAACCCGACCTGCGGGTGCTGACGGATCAGGTACACAAACCCAGAAACCTCTCGGCCATCATCCGGTCCTGTGATGCCTTTGGCCTGGCCAATATGCACGTGGTCTGGCCCAAGGAGGGTTTTCGGGCGTTTCGCAAAACAGCCGGCGGCAGTTTTCACTGGGTGACGACGCACACCCATCCCACCATGGATAACGCGGTGACCGAGCTGAAGGCGCAGGGGCACAAGCTTTATGCCGCGCAGTTATCAGACCGGGCGGTGGATTTTCGGGAGGTGGATTTCACTGTGCCGTGCACCATTATCATGGGTAACGAAGTGGATGGTGTGAACCCGGTGACCGCCGAGCAGGCGGATGAGCATATCGTGATTCCGATGATGGGGATGGTGGAGTCGCTGAATGTGTCCTCGGCCTGCTCGATTATTCTCTCGGAGGCTCAACGGCAGCGAAAGCTGGCGGGTATGTTTGATCAGCGGCGGATGCCGGATGACGAATACAACCGCCTGCTGTTCTGTTGGTGCCAGCCCACGGTGAAGCGCTACTGCGACGACCGCAACCTGCCGTATCCGCCCATCGACCACGAAACCGGTGAGTTAATCGACGGGGTAGGCTGGATGCAGGAGGTCAGAAAAATAAGGGCGAATCGCCCGAGATGGGATGAGCAGCCGGAGAATATCGAAGCAGGCTAGTCTTGGTGGACTAGTACTCCAACCTGTTTCTCGAGCTCGCTCGCAAATTCTGTCAGCACGCTGATCTTGGAGTGCGCCGTGATCAGCGCATCAAATAATGTCTGAGCGTTCTCGATGTACTCGTGGATCATTTGGTTGCGTAACTGCCTGAGTGCAATCCATTGCTCAGAAGATTCAAGCCAACCGTACTTCTCGGCTTTTTCGAGGTTGAATAACAGAGCCTGTTTGGGTTCGCCCAAGGCTATTAACAACGCGGGAAGTAGTTTATCTCCCAGGGTGTCTTGCAGTCGGCAAAAGCGGCTGGTGAAGGCTTCGACCTTCATTGCCAGCTCAGGGTTTGAGTCCAGTGTTTCAACCGCCTGAAAGGGTAAAACTGGATCAAATACCTGTTGTGCGGCGTAGTTCAGGTGCTTGATTTCCTTGTCAATCACTCGGCTCAAAAATTTGAGCCTTTCCTGCACTTCTGGTGATACCTTCACAGAGCAATTCCTTGTGCCCGGGCAATTTGGTGAATTACGGCTCGCTCAAGATTTGGAGCATCCAATAGAATGTCAATCTTTCGGTCGCCTAGCTGTTTGATAATTTTGGCCTGAAGTCTGGCTACATCCCAGGCAGGGTGGTCTGCTACTTCGTCGATAGTGACCAGCAGGTCGATGTCGCCCCCTCTGGCTGTGTCATCGGCGCGCGACCCAAACAGGGCCACTCTGGCGCCCGGGCCAAAAATCTCCCTGACAGAGGCTTTGATAACAAGTACCTCTTCAGCCGTTAACCTCACAGTGACGCCCCCCTTGTTAACTCCGCCATTATCCAACCATGGAGACAAGCATAGACTTTCCCGATCAGACTGACCATCGTCGTAGTGTTCCCCATAGAATCCGAAACCTAAGCGGTCAGTATGGAGCAATGCCGGTGCGGGGTGGGTGAAGCTTTTTTCTGCCGGAAAAAGATGTCTGAGCGAAGCGAGTTGTTTTTCCAAAGAAAAAAGCTTCACCCACCCCGCGACGCGCCCCCAAAACCAGCAGGCTAGGAAAGCACAACTCAGTCCTCGCGGGCTTCCAGGTACCGCTGCAGCTGCTCCCGCAACGCCTTGGGCAGGCGGGTAATGGTCAGGGCGTCTTTGTCACGGTCATAGTAAACGGCTTGGTTCACCAAGTCCGACGAGAAAGACACGCTCATACCCCCACCAGAGCCGGCAATGCGCACCAGTTTCTTGACCTTGCGGTGGTCCGGGTGCAGCACGCCGGTTTCGGGCATTTCCGCGTTCTTGCTGGCGAATTCCTTGAAGCGTTCGGGCTGGCTTTCGTCCAGGTAGCTCGACAGCGCCTCGATGGCGACCGGCTCGCCGAGGGCGTGCTGGTCTTTGCAGAACTCGTAGGCCTTGGCGCGGACTTCACCGGCCTTTTCCGGTTCGCTGGACTTGGCGAAGGCTTCCACCGCATCCAGAAAGGTCATGGTCTCTTTTTCTACGTCCACGCTGTTGGTGAACGCGCACAGGCGCAGGAACAATTCGCCTGGGTCGCCGGTGCCGCGGGCGTGGACGACGGTCATGTAGTTGTCACTGGTGTTTTCATTACGCCATTCGTCCAGTTCGATTCGGACGGCGAGGTTCAGGCGGGACAGGCTCAGCACGTCCGTGGCGTCCAGTTTCTGGCTGCCGTCAAAACGCATCGCGCCGTCGGTTTCGAGGATGAACAGGTAGACCACTTCCGAATCTGCCAGGGCGTCGTGAACCACCATCAGGTGGCCAGCGAATTCTTCCTGGCTGCCGTTGAGCAGTTCCTGCCACTGGCCGAACAGGCGGTCGGTCATGGCGGCGAAGGTTTGTTTGTCTTCCAGGTAGTCTTTGAGCCAGGCGCTGAACGGGCATTCGCCGATGTCGTCCGAGAAGCGGCCGTACTTCTTGCCGGGCTTGCTGTTAAACAGGCGCTTCATTTGCTTGTGCAGGGCTTCGTAATCGCCACCGGGCTCCTGCTGAGCCTCGCCGGCAACAAGGCGGGCGGGCTGGCCCGGCTGGTACTGGCTGGCGAAGGCGGTGCGCAGGTGTTTGATGGCCATGGTGTTCAGCTCCTGTGGTTAATCTTGGTGGCGGGGGATTTTGCCATGGTTCGGCGTGGGATTCATTGTAGCTTTCGAGTTGTGGGGGCGGGTCGCGGGGTGGTGGTTTATTTTTCTTTGGAAAAACAACTCGCTTTGCTCAGACATCTTTTTCCGGCAGAAAAATAAACCACCATCCCACGACCGGCAGACAATTTGAGTGAAGTCGGCTTTTTCTGGAACTGCTGAGGATAAGGGGGTGTTTGCTGTCAGTAGTGATATCGGAGCTGGGCGATGAGTAGGGCGTCTTCGGTGACTTTGTAGACCATGCGGTCTTCTTCGTTAATCCGGCGTGACCAGTAACCGGCGAGGTTGTGCTTTAGTGGCTCCGGCTTGCCGATGCCTTCGAAGGGCCCCCGCATGGTCGCCTTGATAAGTTTGTTGATGCGACTAACGACCTTTTTGTCAGTTCTCTGCCAGTACAAATAGTCTTCCCAGGCGTGCTCGGAGAAGATGAGTTTCATTCAAGAAGATCCTTTTCCTGACCGCCGCCTTGTTCCAGCTCAGCGACGGATTCCAGCAATCGGCGGGCGTTTTTGGGTGCCCGTAGCAGATAGGCGGTTTCCTGCAGTGCTTCGTAATCCTCCAGCGAAATCATCACCACAGACTGGGCCTTGCTCCGGGTAATAATCACCGGTGAGTGGTCTTCACAAACCTGCTCCATGGTTTTCGCCAGATTACTTCTTGCAACGGTATAGCTGATAGCGTCCATAAAATATACCCTGTACAGAATGCTGTACTGTACAGGATACTGTGCAGGCTAAAAAGTGGCAACCACCAACAAACAGTTGGATTACAGAACCCCCTAAAAATCTCTGCCGGCGTCGGGGTGGGGGATGGTTTTCTGCCGGAAAAAGATGTCTGAGCGAAGCGAGTTGTTTTTCCAAAGAAAACCATTCCCCACCCCGGCAGCCCGCCCGCCAAGGATGGGGAATCAAGAGCTTAAACCCGCTGACTCCGACCCAGTTCCTGCAAAAGCCCGGCAACGGCAGCCGGAATATCGGCCTCCGAATCAGCCGAAACACCGGCATTGGCAATGTCAGTACCCAGGTTTACCGCCACAGCCACCAGCCCATGGGAAGTCAGCAGCTGAGCCACGCGCCGGCGTTCGTCGGCGTCGCCTGTGTTTTCTTCGGACACCACCACCGCCGTCTTGCCCTGGTCAAACAAAGCCCGCTCCACGGCCAGGGCCAGTTGTGGGGCCTGTTTTCCGGTGCAGGCGATGATCGCCGGTTTCTGGGCCAGGCGACGTTCGCGTTCTTCCGGGGTGACCGGGTCCAGCGATTCCAGGCCATCGGTTAAACCGGCGATCATGCCTGCGCCCACGGTGACGTTGGTCAGACGGTCGATGACAATGAAACTGCCGGTGGCGTGGTTGCGCTGGTAAGTGTCGAACGCGATGGGCTGGTTCAGGGTCAGTTCACACAGGCCGATTTCGTTGAGCTGCAGCTGGCTTGGATTCGGGTTTTGCTCCAGGGTGTTTACGTCGGTCTGATGGTGAATCTTCTTCACCGTACCAGAGGTAAACGTGGGCCCCAGTTTGATGTCGTACAGGCGGCCGGTTTCCAGCGGCGCGTCGATCATCCACACCAGGTTGGCGTTGAAACGGTTGTGCACCTCTGGCTCGTCTTCTGCCTTCACCAACATGTCGCCGCGGCTGATGTCGATTTCATCTTCCAGGGTCAGGGTGACCGCCTGGTCGATACAGGCTTCGCTCAGGTTGCCGTCAAACGTAACAATTTCTTTGACCTTGCTGGTGCGGCGTGACGGCAGGGCCATCACGGTGTCGCCCGGGCGGATTACGCCGGAGGCAATGGTGCCGCAGAAGCCCCGGAAGTTGAGGTTGGGGCGAGTGACGTACTGCACCGGGAAGCGGAAATGCTCCAGGTTCTTGTCCCGTGAGACCTCCACGGATTCCAGGATTTCCATCAGCGGCTGGCCGGTAAACCAGGGCGTGTTGTCGCTCTTGTTCACCACGTTGTCGCCGTCCAGGGCGGAAATCGGCACGAAGCGGATATCCTTCAGGCCCAGCTTGGTGGCAAAGGCCAGGTACTCGTCGCGGATTTCATTGAAGCGCTCTTCGCTGAAGTCCACCAGGTCCATCTTGTTCACCGCCACCACAATATGTCGAATGCCCAACAGCGAGGCGATGAACGAGTGGCGGCGGGTCTGGGTCATTACGCCGTGGCGGGCGTCGATCATCAGTATCGCCAGTTGCGCGGTGGAGGCGCCGGTGGCCATGTTGCGGGTGTACTGCTCGTGGCCCGGGGTGTCGGCGATGATGAATTTGCGCTTGTCGGTGCTGAAGTAGCGGTAGGCCACATCAATGGTGATGCCCTGTTCACGCTCGGCCTGCAGGCCGTCTACCAGCAGGGCCAGGTCCAGTTTTTCGCCGGTGGTGCCCATCTTGGCACTGTCGGTTTTCAGGCTGGCCATGTGATCTTCGTAGATCATTTTGGTGTCGTGCAGCAGGCGGCCAATCAGGGTGCTTTTGCCATCGTCCACGCTGCCGCAGGTGAGTAGACGCAGCAGCTGTTTGTTCTCATGTTGTTTCAGGTACGCCAGAATATCGTCGGCGATCAGTTCAGACTGGTGTGACATCTCAGAAGTACCCTTCCCGCTTTTTCTGTTCCATGGAGCCGGCCGAATCGTGATCGATCACGCGGCCCTGTCGTTCGGAGCTGGTGGCCAGCAGCATTTCCTGAATGATTTCAGGCAGCGTGTCCGCCTCAGACTCAATAGCGCCGGTGAGTGGGTAGCAGCCCAGGGTGCGGAAGCGCACCGATTTCATCATGGGTGTTTCACCTTCCTTCAGCGGCATGCGGTCGTCATCCACCATGATCAGGGTGCCGTCGCGCTCGACGACTGGGCGCTTGGCGGCGTAGTACAGAGGCACGATGTCGATGTTTTCCAAATAGATGTACTGCCAGATATCCAGTTCCGTCCAGTTCGACAGTGGGAATACGCGGATACTCTCGCCCTTGTTAACCTTGCCGTTGTAGAGATTCCAGAGCTCCGGGCGCTGGTTTTTCGGGTCCCAGCGGTGGTGCTCGTCGCGGAATGAATAGACCCGCTCTTTGGCCCGTGACTTCTCTTCGTCCCGGCGGGCGCCGCCGAAGGCTGCATCGAACTTGTACTTGTCCAGGGCCTGTTTAAGGGCCTGGGTTTTCATCATATCGGTGTGCTTGGCGCTGCCGTGCGTGAAGGGGCCAACGCCTTGCCTAACGCCTTCTTCGTTGGTGTGGACGATCAGGTCCAGGCCGTATCGGCTCACCTGCTTGTCACGAAACTCAATCATCTCCCGGAACTTCCAGGTGGTGTCTACGTGCATCAGGGGGAAGGGCGGCTTGCCCGGGTAAAAGGCTTTCAGAGCCAGGTGCAGCATCACGGCGGAATCTTTGCCGACGGAGTAGAGCATCACCGGGTTATCAAACTCGGCCGCAACTTCCCGGATTATGTGGATGCTCTCGGCTTCCAGCTGTTTCAGATGGGTAAGGTTATATGTGGTCATGGTCATCCGTTGCCGCGCAGGCCTTATGATGGCTGTAAATCAGATGACCAACTATAACAGGGGGGTGTAGGGTATAAGAAGGACGCTGGTAAGAATTTTAGATTCTAACAATATAGCAGCGGACAGAGGCTGAGCTGCCGTGCGGTTGGCGCAGGAAGTGCCTGGTGTTCTTTTTAGGCAGACGGTTGCTCGTTTCTGGCGTCGGCCAATAATTTCGCAACGTATTGGTCTACGTAGTTAAAACCGTTGCCTTCAAAGGTGGAAAACTGGAGCCCTACCTGGAAATCGTTCCTGGCAATTCGGCGCATGTGCACAATTTTGCCCTCAGCCTCTACAGTGACCGGTTGAGTCGGGAGTACGGGAACGGAAAAGCGAGCCTTTACGCCAACCAGGTTTCCGGGAGCGGGTGGCCGCATGTCGGGTACCAGTTGTTTGGCGGTTTCCTGGTCGCAGTCAATCATGACACCGGTGCGGGAAATGTTGGAAACCTTGCAGGTAAGATGGCATCCATCGGATTTTTCGATCGTAATCTCGGTTGAAACATCCACACGCTGCTGGTTTCGCAGATTCGGCTTAGTCATAAGGGGCTTCATGTTCACTCTTCTGGCATGTGAAGTATCAAAAGTCGTCGCCTTTCCCATAATGCCTTCCATAAAAAGTGCGTAACTCGTTGAAAGTTTAGATGATCAAAAAGTGAACAGCAAGAATTCTGCACACAATTGTGACAGTTCTGAGAAAAAAAGATGAACACGACGTCACAAATTGAATCGCTCGGTGCCGGAAAATCCGTACTATTCGCGGCAATAAGTGCTGTATGGGTGGCTGCAGTTGAGGCTGCGCTGAGGTAAAATCGCGACCACATTCATCAGGAGCTTTGCTCCGGGATTCCTGCAGAACCGTTATGACCGAGAAAACAGAAAACACCGCCAAGGGCGGAAAAGTAGGCTTTATCAGCCTGGGTTGCCCGAAGGCACTGGTTGATTCCGAGCGCATTCTTACTCAGCTGCGCCTGGACGGGTACGACGTGGTGCCCACCTACAACGACGCCGATATCGTGGTGGTAAACACCTGCGGCTTCATTGACGCCGCCAAGCAGGAATCTCTGGACGCCATCGGCGAGGCCATCAGCGAGAACGGCAAGGTTATTGTAACTGGCTGCATGGGCGTAGAAGCAGACAAAATCCGCGAAACCCACCCCGGTGTGCTGGCGGTTTCCGGCCCCCAGGCCTACGAAGAAGTCGTGGGCGCGGTGCACCAGTTTGTGCCCCCGAATAAAAACCACGACCCGTTTGTGGACCTGGTGCCGCCACAAGGCATCAAGCTGACCCCGCGCCATTATGCCTACCTGAAGATTTCCGAGGGCTGTAACCACAGCTGCACCTTCTGCATCATCCCGGACATGCGCGGCAAACTGGTCAGCCGTCCCATCGGCGATGTGATGGACGAAGCCCAGCGGTTGGTGGATGCCGGCGTCAAAGAGTTGCTGGTGATTTCCCAGGACACCTCGGCGTACGGTGTGGATATTAAATACCGTACCGGTTTCTGGCAGGGGCGCCCGGTCAAAACCAAGATGCAGGCGTTGTGTGAAGCACTCGGTGAGATGGGCGTATGGGTGCGCCTGCACTATGTCTACCCGTATCCCCATGTGGACGACATTATCCCGTTGATGGCGGAAGGCAAGATCCTGCCGTACCTGGATATCCCGTTCCAGCACGCCAGCCCAAAGGTGCTCAAGGCCATGAAGCGGCCGGCCCACGACAGCAAAACCCTGGAGCGTATCAATAAGTGGCGGGAAATCTGCCCGGAACTGACCATTCGCTCCACCTTTATTGTCGGCTTCCCCGGTGAAACTGAAGAAGACTTCCAGTACCTGCTGGACTGGCTTGACGAAGCCCAGCTGGATCGCGTGGGGGCGTTCACCTACAGCGCGGTAGAGGGCGCCAAAGCCAATGAGCTGGAAGGTGCGGTGCCGGAAGACGTAAAAGAGGAGCGCCTGGCCCGGTTTATGGAGAAGCAGGCGGAGATCTCGGCAGCTCGCCTACAGGCCAAAATTGGCAAGACCATCGAGGTATTAATCGACGAAGTAGATGAGGAAGGCGCTATTGGCCGTTCCAAGGCAGATGCCCCCGAGATCGACGGCATGGTATACCTGAATGGCGTCACCGATGTGGAGCCCGGGCAGATTGTTCGGGCATTGGTTGAGCACGCGGATGAGCACGATCTGTGGGCAACACCCGCCTGAGCCCCTCAGCCTCGGAATGAACAACAAAGCCCCGGAACTCCGGGGCTTTGTTGTTCTGGTTCGGCTCAGTCTTTGCCGACTCGGGAAATGATGTCCGCGTAGTATTCGTTGAAGTTCTTGAACTCCATGCTATCGCGACCGCAGCAGCGGATATTTCCGGATTTGATGTCGTACACCCAGCCGTGAATCTCGATCTTTCCGGTAGCCAGTTTGGCGGCTACCACGGGGTGCGTGCGCAGGTGTTGAACCTGTTGCAGCACATTTTCTTCGATGGCTTCATTCAGGTACTTGGGGTCCAGCCGCTCATCGCTGGCAATGTTATGGCGTTCACGGACAATCTCCATGGCCGAGCGGCAATGACCCAGCCACTCTTTTACGTGGGGCAGGCCCTTAAGGGCCGGGATATCCAGTGCGCCCTTGATGGCACCGCAGTCGGTGTGGCCGCAGACGATGATGTGCCGCACGCCGAGCACCGCCACAGCATATTCGATGGAGGCGGTCATGCCCCCGGTTTCGTTGCTGTGGGGCGGTATCACGTTGCCAGCGTTGCGGCAGATGAACAGGTCGCCCGGGTTTGAGCCGGTCACCATGTTCGGATCGATGCGGGAGTCCGAGCAGGTGAAAAACAGCACGTCCGGGTTCTGGCTGTCTGCCAGGGCGCCAAACAGGTCTTTGTGTTCCGGATAGACGTTTTTCCGAAAATCCAGTACGCCTCGAACAATGTGGTCCATGGTTTCTCCTTGTGCCGGTCAGGCAATTTCGATCAATACTTCGCCCGGGGTAACCCGGTCGCCCTTGGTGACGTGAACCGCCTGCACGGTGCCGTCTACGCTGGAGTGGATTTCAGTCTCCATTTTCATGGCTTCGGTAATCAGCACGGCTTGGCCAGAGCTCACGGTGTCGCCTTCCTGGACCAGCACATCCACCACATTACCCGGCATGGTGGTGCTTACATGTCCCGGATCAGTGGCCCGCTTTCGGCCGCTGCCGCCCGCTGCGGCTTCATACTCATTGAGCGACTCAAACACCACCTCCTGTGGCATGCCGTCCAGTGACATGTACAGCTTGCGTTTGCCGGGGCCGGAGGCACCTGCGCCCGTAACCGCGACCTCGTAGCTTTCTCCGTGCACTTCGATGCGGAATTCCGTGGCCACCGCAGTGCCCAGCCGATCCCGGCCTTTGTGTTCGGTTGGCTGCAGCTCTTCCGGCTGCAGCGTGCCGTCGTTGCGTTGCTGCAGGAACTCCCGGCCCAGGTCGGGGAACATGGCGTATGTGAGCACATCTTCTTCACAGCTTGCCAGTCGACCAATGTCGGTTCGCAGTTTGTCCAGCTCAGGGCTGAGCTGGTCCGCCGGCCGGCCTTCATTGACGGTTTCATTACCGATGGCTTTTTTCTGTACCTCGGCGTTCACTTCCGCGGGTGGGTGGCCGTAACCCCCCTGGAGATAGCGCTTCACTTCGTTGGTGATGGTCTTGTAGCGCTGGCCCGCCAGTACATTGTAGACCGCCTGGGTGCCGACAATCTGCGAGCTGGGTGTTACCAGTGGAGGATACCCCAGATCCGCCCGTACACGGGGTATTTCGGCGAAGACATCCCGGATCTTGTCGAGGGCATTCTGCTCTTTGAGCTGATTGGCCAGGTTGGACATCATGCCGCCCGGCACCTGATTGATCTGTACCGAGACATCTTCCCGGGTGAATTCGCTTTCAAACTGGTGATACTTCTTGCGCACCTCCCGGAAGTAGTCGGCAATCTCGCTCAATAGCTCCAGATCCAGCCCGGTGTCATAGTCCGTATCTTTCAGAGCAGCTACTTGCGATTCGGTCGCTGGATGGCTGGTGCCGTTGGCAAAGGATGAAATGGCGGTATCGATCCGGTCCGCACCGGCTTCGATGGCCTTGAGCTGGCACATGGCTGCGAGGCCAGCGGTGGCGTGGCTGTGAATCACCAGGGGAAGGTCCACGTCGGATTTGATGGCTTTTACCAGGTCATAGGTGGCATAGGGCGTCAGCAGGCCAGCCATGTCCTTGATGGCAATGGAGTCTGCGCCCATGGCTTTGAGCTCCTGGGCCTGCTTAACAAACAGCGCCGGGGTGTGCACCGGGCTGGTGGTGTAGCAGATGGTGCCCTGGGCGTGCTTGCCGGCTTTCTTTACCGCTTTCATCGCGGTTTCCAGGTTGCGCAGGTCGTTCAGGGCATCAAACACCCGGAACACATCGATGCCGTTGTCGGCGGCCTTCTGCACAAACGCCTCCACTACGTCATCGGCGTAGTGTCGGTAGCCCAGCAGGTTCTGGCCCCGCAGTAGCATCTGCAGGCGGGTGTTAGGCAGAGCCTGGCGCAGCTGGCGCAGGCGCTCCCAGGGGTCCTCTTTCAGGAAGCGTACGCAGGCATCGAAGGTGGCGCCGCCCCAGACTTCCAGGGACCAGTAGCCTACTTGATCCAGCTTGTCGCAGATCGGCAGCATGTCTTCGGTGCGCATGCGGGTGGCAATCAGGGACTGGTGTGCATCACGAAGGATCACGTCTGTTACTTCAATTTTTTTGGTATTGCTCATGTTCAATCCTCCTGTGGATTACCAACCGGCGTGGGCGGCGATCGTAGCGGCAATGGCCAGCGCAATTTCACTGGGATGACGTTTGGCGGAATAATTCAGCAGTTCCGGGTGGCTCGGCACAAAGCTGGTATCGAAGAGGCCCTTGCGGAAATCCGGGTGGTCCAGTATCTGCTGGTAATAGTTAGCGGTCGTGGTGATGCCGTGCAGGCGCATGTCATCCAGGGCTCGCTTGCCCCGGGCGATTACTTCGTCCCAGGTCAGCGCCCAAACCACCAGTTTCAGGCACATGGAATCGTAATAAGGTGGAATCTCGTAGCCGGTGTAGATCGCGGTATCCACCCGCACGCCGGGCCCGCCCGGCGCGTAGTAATGGGTGATGCGCCCGAAGCTGGGCAAGAAATCGTTCTTCGGATCTTCGGCGTTGATCCGGAACTGCATGGCGTAACCTCGATAGGAAATGTCTTCCTGTCGGTAACTCAGGGGCAGCCCGGAGGCAATTCTCAGCTGCTCCCGCACAATGTCTACCCCTGTGATGGCTTCGGTGATGGTGTGCTCCACTTGCACCCGGGTATTCATTTCCATGAAATAGACTTCGTTGCCGGTGAGCAGAAACTCTACGGTGCCAGCGTTCTCGTAGCCCACCGCTTTAGCAGCCTTCACTGCCAGGCCACCGATGTACTGGCGTTGCTCCGGAGTGAGCTGTGGGCTGGGGGCAATCTCGATCAGCTTCTGATTGCGGCGTTGGATGGAGCAGTCCCGCTCGAACAGGTGAATGGCATTGCCCTGGCTGTCGGCCAGCACCTGCACCTCGATGTGGCGCGGGTTCACAATGCACTTCTCCATAAACACCTCGGCGGATCCGAAAGCCTTGGTGGCCTCGGAAATCACCCGGGGATACTGAGTTTTCAACTCCTCTGGAGAATCACACCGACGAATGCCCCGGCCACCACCACCGGAGGTGGCTTTCAGCATCACCGGATAGCCGATCTCGCTGGCCAGCTTCAGGGCCTCGTCCAGGTCTGTCAGGTTACCTTCGGAGCCTGGAGTGATGGGCACTCCGGCCGCTCGCATACTGTCGCGGGCCTGGGTCTTGTCCCCCATCTTGTGAATGACATCGGATTTCGGGCCGATAAACGTCAGACCCTGTGCCTCGCACAATTGCGCAAAGCGGGCGTTTTCAGACAAAAAACCGTAGCCCGGATGAATGGCGTCGCAGCCGGTTTCCAGGGCCAGATTGACAATGCGGGCCGGGTCCAGGTAGCCGGCCAGTGGGTCTTCCCCGAGCGAGTAGGCTTCATCTGCTCGCTTTACATGCAGGCCGTAGCGATCAGGCTCGGTGTAGATCGCGACTGAACGGATGTTCATCTCGGCACACGCCCGCACAATGCGCACGGCAATCTCGCCACGGTTGGCGATCAGTACTTTTTTCAACATGGGCTTCGGCATGGGCGATTCCTCGTCTCGTCGTCCCGATTGAAGGTGTTGCAAGATTAGCGTTGGTGATCGATGAGTAAAAATTGATATTATTTCGTTAATATATAATCTATTGCTTATATATAAGCCGAGAGCGAATCACACTATGCCCCTGAGCATCCAGAAACTCGCTAACCGCCTGACCTTCCGGCAGCTGCAGGTGTTCAAAGCGGTCTACGACCTGAAAAGCTACAGCAAGGCTGGTGAGCTGCTGGGTCTGACCCAGCCCGCCGTCAGCAGCCAGGTGCGCCACCTGGAGCAGGCCCTTGGCATGCCGATGTTCGAGTACGTGGGGCGCAAGCTCTACTGCACGGCTGCGGGTGAGGAAATGGCCGCCTGTGTAAGCTCGGTCTTCCGGGAACTGGGAGATATGCAAAATCGCCTGGCTGCTTTGGAGGGCAGGGTGGCGGGTGATCTCAAATTGGTTGCGGTCAGCACTGCCCAGTACGTGGTGCCATATTTGCTGAGCTCATTTTTGCAGATCAACCCGCAGGTCAATGTGTCGGTAGCGGTGGTCAACCGCGCCACGGCTTTGCAACGCCTGAACGACAACAGCGATGACCTGGTGATCATGGGCATGGTACCGCCGGAACGCCCGCTGACCTCGCTGCCTTTTCTGGACAATGAACTGGTGCCGGTGGTGCCTGCTGGTCATCCTTTGCTGGAACCGGAAGGCGTTAGCCCGCAGGCGTTTCTCGACAGTCAGTTGCTGGTTCGGGAGCCTGGCTCTGGCAGTCGGCTGGCGCTGGAGGTGTATTGCCAGCAACACCGCCTGAAGATGGAACCCACCATTGAGCTGGGTTCCAATGATGCGGTAAAGCACGCCGTGCTCGCCGGATTGGGTGTGGCGGTGGTGCCAAAACTCAGCGTGCTCTCCGAGCTGGCCCTGGGTTCCCTGCACGCCCTCCACATCACCGGCTTCCCCCTGCGGCGCAGTTGGTGCGTGGTCTACCCGCAGGCTCGACACCCGACTCCGGCCATGCAGGCGTTCATTGACTACATTCAGCAGAACATTGCCCAGTTTGAGCGGTTGTTTCGCCGTTTGGGGTCTTAGTCTGGTGTTTTGCGTCTGGTTTCGGCCCTAGCCTGCTTGTTTGTGCGGGATGGCCTTGGCGGGTAGCGCCTCCCAAAAAACGCCCGTAAATACGTCCCTGTAGGGCTTCGTCGCGCCATCCCTGGCGCTCCAGATTTTTGGGAGGCGCTACCCGCCCCTCCCCATATACAGCAGGCTAGGGCCCAAGCAAGAGGCCCTGCACCAGAGTCAGAGATCAATCGCCAAGCTTGCGAACAAGAATCTCGTTGAACAGCTTGGGGTTGCCCTGGCCCTTGGAGGCCTTCATCAAAGGCCCCATAAAGCCACCGAGCATCTTCTTGCGCTTCTTAGGATCTTCTTCGCCCTGGTACTGGGCAACCTGATCCGGCATGCCGGCCAACACCTCATCGACCATGGATTCCAAAGCGCCGGTGTCTGACACCTGCTTAAGACCCTTGGCATCGATGATCGCGTCAACGTTGTCGTTTTCGCCAGACCACAGTGCTTCGAATACCTTCTTGGCACCGGCTGACGACACGGTGTTGTCGGCAATGCGAGTCACCAGCGCACCCAGTTGGGCGCCGGAAATGGGCGACTCAGCAACCGACTTCTCCTCGGCATTCAGGCGCGCGGAGAACTCGCCCTGAATCCAGTTAGCCGCCAGTTTCGCGTCCTTGCCGTGAGCCATGGTTTCCTCAAAGAACGCAGAGAGCTTGGCGTCGCCAGACAGCACGCCGGCGTCATAATCGTTCAGGCCGTACTGCTCCTTGAACCTTGCCTTGCGGGCGTCCGGCAACTCCGGCAGGCGGGCGCGGGCGTCTTCGATGAAGGCATCGTCGATTTCCACTGGCAACAGGTCAGGGCAAGGGAAGTAGCGGTAATCGTTGGCTTCTTCCTTGGAGCGCATGGAGCGGGATTCGTCGCGATCACCGTTGTACAGACGGGTTTCCTGAATGATGGTGCCGCCGTCTTCCAGGATATCCATCTGTCGTTCAACTTCGTGGGCAATGGCCTGTTCCATAAACCGGAACGAGTTCAGGTTCTTGGTTTCGGTGCGGGTGCCGAGGGTCTCGGAGCCTTTGGGTTTTAGCGAGATGTTGACGTCAAAGCGCATGGAGCCCTGCGACATATCACCGTCGCAGATTCCCAGAGAGGTCACCAGGCTGTGCAGCTTCTTGGCGAAGGCGACCGCTTCTTCGGCGGTGTTCATGTCCGGTTCGGTGACCACTTCAATCAGAGGCGTTCCGGCCCGGTTCAGGTCGATGCCGGACATGCCGTGGTAGTCCTCGTGCAGGGACTTGCCAGCGTCTTCTTCCAGGTGGGCGTGGTGAATGCGCACTCGCTTGTTGGTGCCGTCGGCCAGGTCGATGTCCACGTGCCCGGGGCCAACGATTGGCTGAGCCAGCTGGGTGGTCTGGTAGCCCTTGGGCAGATCCGGGTAGAAGTAGTTTTTGCGCTCGAACATGGAGCGGCGGCCGATTTCGGCGTTGGTGGCCAGGCCGAACATCACTGCGTAGCGAAATGCCTGCTCGTTGGGCACCGGCAATGTGCCGGGCATGGCCAGGTCGACCGCGTTGGCCTGGGTGTTGGGCTCGGCACCGAAGGCGGTACTGGAACCCGAGAAAATTTTGGTTTTGGTCGCAAGCTGAACGTGAATTTCCAGCCCGATCACGATATCCCACTGCATGTGTTCGACTCCTTTAGCCGGGCTTATTGGGGTTCACGCTGGTGCCAGTCGGTCACCTGCTGGAACTGATGGGCGGCGTTCAGTAAGCGGGCTTCGGAGAAGTAATCTCCGATAATCTGAAGGCCTACTGGCAGTCCGTCGACAAACCCGGCCGGTACCGACATGGCCGGGATCCCCGCCAGGTTGATGGCGATGGTGAACACGTCTTCCAGGTACATGGAGACCGGATCGGTGGTCTTCTCGCCCTGGATAAACGCAGGGGAAGGCGTTACCGGGCTCATCAGCACGTCCACTTCCTTGAACGCATTAATGAAATCTTGCTGAATCAACCGGCGCACTTTCTGGGCTTTCAGGTAATAGGCGTCGAAGTAACCCGCCGACAGGGCGTAGGAGCCAACCAGAATCCGGCGCTTGACCTCATTGCCAAAACCCTCGGCCCGGGTGCGGGTGTACATGTCCATGAGATCCTTGGGATCTGCGCAGCGGTAGCCGTAGCGCACGCCGTCAAAACGGGACAGGTTGGCGGAGGCCTCCGCCGGAGCTATCACGTAGTAGGCGGCAATGGCCAGCTTGGCGTTGGGCAGGGAAACCTCTTTTACGGTTGCCCCCAGCTTCTCGTACTCGCGAACGGCATTGCGAACCTGCTCCTCCATGGCCGGAGACAGCTGCTCGCTGAAATACTCTTTGGGCAGGCCGATCTTCAGGCCTTTTAACGGCTCGTTCAGGGTCGCGGTGTAGTCCGGCACGTCCCGATCAATGCAGGTGGAATCTTTCGGGTCGAATCCGGCCATGACGTTCATCATCAACGCGGCGTCTTCGGCTGAGCGGGCCATCGGGCCACCTTGGTCCAGTGACGAGGCAAAGGCGATCATGCCGTAACGGGATACCCGGCCATAGGTGGGCTTCAGCCCGGTAATACCGCACAGGGCGGCTGGCTGGCGAATGGAGCCACCAGTGTCGGTGCCCGTCGCTGCAGGCACGAGGCGCGCTGCGACCGCCGCCGCAGATCCACCGGATGAACCACCGGGAACGCGTTTTTCGCCGTTCGACAGGCCCCAGGGGTTGGTGACCGCACCAAAGAAGCTGGATTCGTTGGAGGAGCCCATGGCGAACTCATCCATGTTGGTCTTGCCCAGGCACACCGCGCCGGCTGCCTTGAACTTCTCGGTTACCGTCGCATCGTAGGGCGGTACAAAGTTTTCAAGCATCTTCGAGCCGCAGCTGGTGCGAACGCCGTTGGTGCAGAAGATATCCTTGTGAGCAAAGGGCACTCCGGTCCACACCGTGGCCTTGCCTGCCGCCCGCATCTCATCCGCCGACTCTGCCTCGGCCAGAGCCTGCTCGTCGGAGATGGTAATAAAGCTGTTGTACTTGCCGTCTTCTCGCTTCAGACGGTCCAGGAACTGTTGAGTCAGCTCCAGACTTGAAATCTTGCCGCTTTCCAGTTCTTTGGAAAGCTCTGCTACGGACTTGTTATGCATCATCAATCCTGAAATCTATGATGGTCAGAAAACCTGCTCGTAAAAGGAGGCAGCAACGGCTCACTCAATAACCTTGGGCACTAGATACAACCCGTCCTCGGTGGCCGGCGCAATCGCCTGAAACGCCTCCCGCTGGTTGATTTCGGTCACCACATCCGGTCGCAACCGCTGCACCGCATCCAGAGGGTGTGCCATGGGCTCTACCGAATCGGTGTCCGCGGCACTCAGCTGATCCACCAGATCCAGGATGTTGCCCAGATCTTTCTCCAGAGCCGAAACCTGCTCGTCGTCCACTTTAATGCGGGCGAGCACGGCAACTTTTTCGATGTCCTCACGGGAAATGCTCACGTTGCCTCCAATAGGAATAAAAGAGTGTGAAAACAATTTAATGACTGTTCTGACGCCAGGAATAATGTTTGGAGATGCTTGTGGGTAGGGCTTTCCAAAACTGTGCGGAGCCAAGGATGGCGGAGCTCAAGCGCCACATGGATGTGCCGAAGGAGCGTGTTTTGGAAAGCCCTACCCACAAGCATCTGTGCACCAATAAGAAGAGCGCACCGGACCCTGACGGTCATAAAGCTCGATATACTAGCAGAACCGTGCTGAAGTTTGGTCCCGAAATAAGACGGAAAATGTGAGAATGGTAAGCCCGCGGGCCGGATGGCGCCTTGCCTGCACGGGGCCCCGCTGATAAAGTTGCGGCATTCATCTCCGCAACCGCAACTCTCAGGTTGAAACAACACGAATGTTAATCAAAAGACTCCGAGGCCTATTCTCAAGCGACCTGTCCATTGATCTGGGCACCGCCAACACATTGATATACGTGCGTGGTCGCGGCATCGTTCTGGACGAACCCTCCGTTGTCGCCATACGTACCAGTGGCTCCCAGAAAATGGTGGCAGCGGTAGGTGCTGAAGCAAAACGTATGCTTGGCCGCACGCCCGGTAATATCACTGCCATTCGCCCGATGAAAGACGGGGTCATCGCTGACTTCGTAGTCACCGAGAAGATGCTCCAGCACTTTATCCACAAAGTGCATGAAAACAGCTTTATTACCCCAAGCCCTCGTGTGCTGGTTTGCGTGCCCAGCAAATCCACCCAGGTAGAGCGCAAGGCGATTCGTGAATCAGCCCTTGGCGCCGGTGCTCGGGAAGTCTTTCTGATTGAGGAGCCGATGGCGGCAGCCATCGGCGCCGGCCTGCCGGTCGAAGAAGCCAGCGGCTCCATGATCGTCGATATCGGCGGCGGTACCACCGAGATCGCCATTATCTCCCTGAACGGCATTGTGTATGCGGACTCCGTTCGTGTGGGTGGTGACAAGTTTGACGAAGCCATCGTTACCTACGTGCGCCGTAACTACGGCAGCCTGATTGGCGATTCCACCGCCGAGCGCATCAAACACGAAATCGGCTGTGCCTACGAAGGCCTGGAAGTACGTGAAATCGACGTGCGTGGCCGCAACCTTGCGGAAGGTGTACCCCGCGCCTTCACGTTGAACAGTGAAGAAATTCTGGATGCCTTGCAGGAATCTCTGGCCCAGATTGTTCAGACGGTCAAAAGCGCACTGGAGCAATCTCCCCCGGAGCTGGCATCAGACATTGCCGAGCGGGGAATCGTTCTGACCGGCGGTGGCGCATTGCTGCGCGGCCTGGACAAACTGATCAGTGAGGAAACCGGTCTGCCGGTGATCATCGCAGAAGACCCCCTGACCTGTGTTGCCCGTGGCGGTGGCAAGGCTCTGGAAGTCATTGATCGCGGTGGTATCGGAATGTTCTCCCAGGAGGGTTGATCCCGTGGGAGGATCTCACCATTAAAACCATCTTTGTTCAGGGGCCGGTGCCCGGCTTCCGACTCTTTCTTGTGATTCTGGTATCGGCAGCGTTGATCGCTGCCGATGCCCGTTTTGAGAAGCTGTCTCTGGTAAGAAGCAGCATCGCGACCGGCCTGGCCCCTGTCTACTGGCTTGGTAACGCGCCATCCCGTTTTGGTGACTGGTTTGGTGGGCTGTTTGTCAGTCGGGATGACCTCCAGCAGGAAAACGAAGAACTCAAGACCCGCATGCTCATTCTTGAGCGCAGGGCGCTCAAATACGCAGCGTTGGCATCAGAAAATAATGAACTCCGTCGTCTCCTGAACTCGGCCGAAGTGCTGGATGACCGGGTGATTGTTGGCGAGGTTGTTGGTATTTCACCGGACCCTTATTCACACGAAATTATTATCAACAAAGGCCAGAGCGACGGCGTTACCGTGGGCCAGGCAGTGCTTGATGCAGAGGGTCTGATGGGGCAGGTGGTTCAGACCAGCCAGTTTACCTCCCGTGTGTTGCTGGTTTCTGATAGCAGCCACGCCGTTCCCGTTGAAGTGATCCGGAATGGTCTGCGGGCCATTCTTTTGGGCAGCGGTGAAACCGACGAGCTTGACCTGGTGTATGTGCCAGATACAGCCGATATCCGGGAAGGCGATATCCTGGTCAGTTCCGGGCTTGGTGGCCGTTTTCCGAGAGGTTATCCGGTGGCCGAAATCAGCGAGATCACCAAAGAGTCCGGAGAGCCCTTCGTTACCATACGAACAACCCCGAAAGCTCGGTTGAACCAGAGTCGTATGGTGCTGGTGGTGTTTCAGCCAGAGTCCCGCAGGGAAGATTCTGTTCCCGAGCCCCTTATCACTGATGAGGAGGCTCGCTGATGCTGTCGGTCATCAGTTATCCGCTGTTTGCGATATCGGTTATTTTCTCTCTGGTACTGAGTATTTCCCTGTTCCCCGCCGATTGGTTTGAGTTTCGGCCCGAGTGGCTGGGGCTCCTGGTGTTTTACTGGACCTTCCGGGCGCCCGCCCAGTTTGGTGTGATTATGGCGTGGTGTCTCGGCCTGCTGCTGGATATTCTGGAGTCAACGCCTTTGGGCGTTAACGCCATGGGCATGGCTTTGATTGCCTTTCTTGTGCTTACCATTCACCAGCGCCTTCGAATGTACCCGCTGCCGCAACAGTGCCTGATGGTATTCCTGCTGCTGGGGATCAATCAGATGCTGGTTCACTTCGTGAAACAGTTGGTGGGCGCGGAAAGTTCCGGGTTCAGCTATCTTTGGCCCGCGCTTACCAGTGCACTTGTCTGGCCCTTGATCAGCAGTGTTCTGGATCACATCAACCGAAAGTTGGGGTAGTGTGATGAGCCATCTGATTCTCGCTTCGGCGTCGCCACGCCGGTCCGAACTTCTGAAGCAGATCGGCCTGAATTTTCAGGTGCAGCCAGCAGATATTGATGAAACACCCTGGCCTGCAGAGTCTCCCGAACGGTATGTTGATCGTCTGGCCTGTGAGAAAGCGCTCGCCGTCTCGCGAGAGCATCCAGGCAGCTTGGTGATTGGCTCAGACACGTCAGTCGTTCAGGATGGCAACATACTGGGTAAGCCCGAGTCTGAGCAGCAGGCTGCGGCGATGCTGCATGGGCTATCTGGCGCCACGCATCAGGTGATGACGGCGGTTGCCCTGGTCTGGGGTGATCAATGTCGGTCTCAAGTGGTGGTCACCGATGTGACCTTTCGAGTGCTTGGGGCAGAAGAAATTGAGGCCTACGTGGCGAGTGGAGAGCCTATGGACAAGGCAGGCGGATACGGAATTCAGGGCCTGGGGGGTATCTTTGTGAGCGCCCTTGAGGGAAGTTACAGCGCCGTGGTTGGCCTCCCGCTTCAGGAAACCGCGGGATTGCTGGCGGAGGCTGGTCATCCGGTCTGGCAGAACTGGCCGAGCAGTAAGGAGAGCCAAGCATGAGTGAAGAAATTCTGATTAACGTGACCCCGGTAGAAACCCGGGTAGCACTGGTCGAAAACGGCATGCTGCAGGAAGCCTACATTGAGCGCACCAGCCGCAAGGGTATCGTGGGCAATATCTACCGGGGCAAAGTGGTTCGTGTGCTGCCGGGCATGGAAGCTGCTTTTGTGGATATCGGCCTTGAGCGGGCCGCCTTTATCCATGCCTCTGATGTTATTACCAGTCAGTCCTCAATAGACGACGTGCCTGAAACACCCAAGGTGGTACCGGATATCCGGACACTGCTGCGAGAAGGCCAATCCCTTGTCGTTCAGGTAACCAAGGATCCGATTGGCACCAAGGGCGCACGCCTGACGACCCAGCTGTCCATTCCGTCCCGGTATCTGGTGTTTATGCCCGGGGTACGGCATATCGGCATTTCCCAGCGTATTGAGGACGATAACGAGCGGGCTCGCCTGAAGTCGCTGATCGAAGAGGGCGCCACTGAACAGGAAGAGGTTCAGGGAGGGTACATTATCCGAACGGCCGCTGAAGGCGCCCAGGCCGAAGAGTTGCTTGCCGATATGACTTACCTGCATCGGCTCAGCCAGTCGATTCACGAACGCATTGCCAAAGTACAGGCGCCAGCGGCGGTCTACCAGGATTTGCCGCTGTTCATCCGGACCATTCGTGATCTGATTCGCCCGCAAACAGAGAAAGTTCGTATCGACAGCCGGGAAAGCTATCAACGGGTGATGGACTTCGTGCATGAGTTCGTGACGGAATTTGCCGATAAAGTTGAGTACTACCCGGGTGAGCGGCCAATTTTCGATCTGTATTCGGTAGAAGATGAAATTCAGAAGGCCCTGAGCCGTAAGGTTCAGCTCAAATCCGGTGGCTACGTAATCATCGACCAAACCGAAGCGATGACCACGATTGATATCAATACGGGCGCGTTTGTTGGTCACCGAAATCTGGAAGAAACCATCTTCAAGACGAACCTTGAGGCGGCTCGGGCTATTAGTCGCCAACTCCGGCTGCGCAATCTTGGTGGCATCATCATCATTGATTTTATTGATATGGAAGACCCGGAGCATCAGCGTCAGGTGCACCGCATGCTCGAGAAAATGCTCGAGCGGGACCACGCAAAAACCAAGATTACCGGTGTTTCCGAACTGGGCCTGGTAGAAATGACCCGCAAGCGCACCACCGAAAGCCTGGGCCAGGTATTGTGTGAGCCGTGCCCGATCTGTGATGGCCGCGGCTTTCTGAAAACCGCCGAAACCGTGTGCTACGAAATTTTCCGGGAAATTCTGCGGGTGAACCGGGCCTATGAGGCTGAGAATTATCTGGTTATGGCCTCTCAGAATGTGGTGGACCGTCTGCTGGATGAGGAATCCGACAACGTTGCAGACCTCGAAACCTTTATCAGTAAAAGCATTCGATTCCAGGTTGAACCCTTCTACAGCCAGGAACAGTACGACGTGGTCTTGCTCTGACGCCTGACCAGCGGAGTATCCCAGGGAGCTGACGGACCGTATGTCGAGCCGCGATCAGGACAGTGTGCAGGCTGCCCCGCCACCGGGTGGCTGGGTGGGTCAGTTATTGGCCGGCCTTGCCTCACTGGTGTGGTGGTCGCTGCTTGTTTTTCTGGTTCTGCTGGCACTTTATGCCGGCCTTGGCCGGCAACTCACGGCCAACATCGATCAGTTTTCCAGCCGTGCCGCGCAGGCTTTGTCTGAGCAGACCGGCCTGGAGGTCTCAATTGGTCGCCTGTCCTCCTCCTGGCAGTGGCTCAACCCTGCCATTACGGCCACCGACATCGCGGCGGTTAACCCTGAGACCGGTGAGGCGGTGGCCGAGCTTGAGTATCTTCGGTTGCGGCTCGATTTTCTGTCATCCCTGATGCGCTTCAGAATCGTCTTTGAAGATTTTGAAGCCGATGGCCTGTCCCTCACCTATATTCGCCCCGCCGACACCGGTTTTGCCAGCCCGGTGGAAGACCTGCTGCAAAGTCCGCAGAACGTAAGTGACGATCTGCAAAAATGGTTCGATATAGCCGGTCGCTGGCTTTCAGACCCGCAGGTGCGTATCACCCGGGTGAGTGTGGCGCTTGGCGATGGCAAGAACCATCTCAGGCATCTCGATATACCTCAGTTGGATTTGCTCTACCGTGGCGGTCTTTTTCAGGCCTCTGGCCGTGCTATGCAAAGCGGTACCACCACTCAGTTGGCCAGTTTTGCTCTGGTAGGTCAGCACTTCTTTCGCGGCGATTTCACGGGTCAGTTGTACCTCGATATAGACTCAGGTCGCTTGTTTGACGGCCTGTTGGATGATGTCAGTTGGCGGGGTGTCCGGCTTGAAGGATTTGATCTTGGCGGGCGTGCCTGGCTGACGTTTGAACAAGGTAAACTGCACCAGGTGCAGGGGCGGGTTCAGACGCCCTACCTGCAGCTGGGCGTGAATCATCAGTCATTGGCGCCCCTGGAGGACATTCAGGCCCGGTTCGGCTGGAAGCGGGGCCAGGCCGTGATGCTGCAACAGCTGCAGTGGCGATGGGCCGGGGATGTCGTGCAGCCTTTCAGCTTCAGGATTCAGCCGCAAGAAGCGGGCATGGCGATGGTCGCCGATGCCCTGCCGGTGGCCCCCCTCCGGCGACTCGTTCGCAATTTGCAGTTATTGCCGGATTCGGCGAACCGGGCGCTGGAGCATTATCGCCCCTCCGGTTACCTCGACGACATGCTGCTGATACTGCCGGAACAGGCGAGCGATTTCCGGCTGTCGGGACGGATTCGGGACCTCAGTGTGCGGGCCTGGCAAGGCTCTCCGGGGGCCACCGGTCTGCACGGGGCGTTTTCGATGTCTGCTCGTGGCGGCTCGGTAGAACTGGATTCCCGGGCGCCCGTCACCCTGGGTTTCCCTCAGTTGTTCCTGGAAGACTGGACGTTTCGCTCCGTTGCAGGGCGTGTTTCCTGGCTTCTGTCTGGCCCCATTACCAGGGTTTACGCTGACGACATCCGGTTTGGTTACCAGGATAGTACTGTGCTTACCGGGGCTTTTGATTTGCGAATGAACCGGGACGGCGAAGACAACCTTGGCTTGCGCATTGGCGTTAAAGACGGTGATGCCGCCATGCTGTCGGCCTTTGTCCCCGGCCATGTCGTGGATGAAGGCCTGTATCGGTGGTTGACCACCAGCATTCTTCAGGCAGACATACGTAACGGCGAATACTACGGTCATGGCCGTATTGATTCCGCAGCGCCGGCTGGCTCCTTTGTCTCATCCATGTGGTACGAGTTTGACAATGCCCGTGTTCGTTACGATGAGCGCTGGCCCCTGGTTGAAAACGCAACCGGCCGTGTAGAGGTGCAAAATGCCGACACGCGGGTGACTCTTGAGCGCAGTTCCACAGGTGGCCTTGAAGTCGACCCGGCGCGGGTGAGCGTCGTTCCCGGGCGTGATGAAGAGTCGACCCGCGTGTTGGTGGACGTCTCAGCCGAGGCGTCTGGTGATGCGGTGAGCTGGTGGATGCAAAATAGCCCGTTGGGCGACATGGCAGGTGCGGCCGTCGCAAATTCGGAGTTTCTTGGCTTGTTTCAAGTCGCGCTGAATATCGATATTCCCCTGGACGGTGATCAGCAGACCGCTGTAACGGCCAGGGTGCAGACCCAAGGTGCCGAATTCACACTGCCCGAGAGTGGCCTGAGTTGGCGCAATATTACGACCGACCTGACTTACCACACCGAAGATGGCTTTTCTGGCGGGCCGGTTCGAGCCCGGTTTATGGGGCAGCCGGTGGCGGTCCGGTTTGGCCGAACCGGTCAGGGCGATGCCTTGACTGTTCGGCAGAGCGGGAAGCTGGCGTTGCCGTCTTTTTTGCAACAAGTGGGGCTGGCGGACAATCGTACCTTCGGGCTGGATGGCACGCTGGAATACACCGCCGGCCTGACGGTAGGCTCTGACGGGCCGTCCGCCATTTCGTTTTCTTCAGACCTCAGCGGGCTGGCGGTGGATTGGCCTGACCCTCTGGGTAAAGCCGCACCGGATATCACCCAGCTGAATGCCCTTGTGGATCCCTTTATACCAGAGGGGGTGCGAATTACGGGGGAATGGGCCAGCAGGCTGGCTTTCGATCTGCTCCTGAAGGAGTCCGGGGTAGATCTGCAATTGGGCCACCTGTATCTCGGCCGTCACCGGCTCACGGATATCAGCATCAATGCCCTGGATCTGGGCGATCGCTGGGTGATCAACACCGATTCCGAGAGAGCGGTGGGTCGTGTGGTTGTCCCGACGGGGGAGGGTGTTGTGCAGGTTGATCTGCAGACTCTCCGGTTGAACCGACAGGGCCAGGATGAATCGGTTGATGTGCCGGAGTTGCTGACCCTTGAAGAGCAACTTGAGGCATTCCGGCAGTTGGACATCGGGGGCTGGCCGAAAGTGGATGGCCGAATCGGTGATTTAAGCCTGGGGGGTGAATCGGCCGGGCGTTGGGCATTCAAACTGCGGCCACAGCCTCACCAGTTGAACGTGAACGATATCGAGGGCCGGCTGGGTTCGTTGGTGCTATCTGGCGATATGACCTGGAGCGTGGTGGACAGCCGGGAAACAACACGGTTCAAAGGCCAGCTGGCAGGCGGCGCCCTGAAAGATCTCGAAGCCTTAACCGGAAGCTCCATTCCCATGAACAATGCTGAAACAGCTGTAGAACTGGATATTGACTGGCCGGGCAGCCCGGATGATCTTGCTTTGGGTGAGCTCAGTGGCACGGTTAGTGCGCGGCTGGATGATGGCGTTATCCTGGAGCAGAATAATTCAGCCCAGCTGTTTCGGATATTTAATCTCTTGAACACTGATACCCTATGGCGACGGTTACGTCTGGATTTCTCCGATCTGTACGAACGTGGCGTGGCGTTCGATGCCATTTCGGGCAAGGCTCAAATAATCAACGGCTTGCTTTCACTGGACCCGGAATTGCAGTTGGTTGGCCCTTCCGGGGCCTTCAAGATCAATGGCACCACCGATATGGCCGAGGAGAGCCTGAATATGCGCTTGGTCATGGTGTTGCCCGTGACTCAGAATTTGCCCCTGGCTGCCATACTGATGGGTGCGAGCGCGCCGATAGGTGGCGCACTGTTCGTATTGGATAAAATACTGGGTGACCCGCTCAGCAAGCTCACGAGTGCCACCTACAGCGTAACCGGCAGCTGGAGTGAGCCGGAAGTTGAGCTGCGGGGCGTGTTTGATACGGGCGAGTAATTCAGGAGTCTGGTTATGGCACAGGTTGCAGCAGTTCAAATGGTCAGCGGGCACGATATCGGTGAAAACCTGGCAGAAGCGGCGCGTCTTATGCGCGAGGCGGCTGATAAGGGTGCCCGGATTGCGGTGCTTCCGGAGAATTTCGCTGTGCTGGCGACCGGGCAAATGCGGGCCTGTGGTGCACAGGAGGTCGGCGATGAGCCGGTGATACGCCGCTTTCTCGCAGAGCAGGCCAGAGCGCTCAAGCTTTGGATTGTGGGTGGTTCCATGCCGCTGGCAAACAGGCCGGACGGCACCCGTATTCCGGACCGGGTTCGGGCCAGCTGCCTGGTTTATGACGACAGTGGCCGTGAGGTCGCCCGGTATGACAAGATTCACTTGTTCGACGCCACCGTTGACGACGCCCACGGCCAGTATAGGGAGTCCGATACCTTTGAGCCCGGAGACCGTGTGGTTACGGTAGACACGCCGGCCGGCCGCCTGGGCCTGGCAGTGTGTTATGACCTTCGCTTCCCCGAGCTGTTTCGCGCGCTGCGGGAGCAGGGGGCAGACTGGGTTTGCCTGCCCAGTGCATTCACCTGGCAGACGGGTGATGCGCACTGGCATGCCTTGATTCGCGCTCGGGCCATTGAAAACCAGGTGTGGATCGTGGCTGCAGGGCAGGGCGGGCAGAACAGCGAACGCAGAAAAACCTACGGCCACAGCCTGATTTGTGATCCCTGGGGGGCGGTGGTTGCGGAAATCGACGAAGGCCCGGGGCTGGCACAAGCGAACCTCGATGAGGAAAAGCTCAGACAGGTGCGAGCACGCATGCCGGTGTGGGAGCACCGGCGCCTGCCGTAATAGCCGGGCCTGGGTTTACTGCTCGGCTTCGTCTATCCACTCTCGCAGCGCGCGGAACAGCTTGCGGGCCTGCCCGGTGTTTTTCTGTTTCTCTACTTCTTTGCGCGCATTGCGTACCAGATTGCGAAGGTGCTGAACATCTGCCACCGGGCAGTAGTCAATAAACTCGCCAACCACCTTGTCACCCTCGGTGATCATTTTGTCACGCCAGCGCTCCGCCAGGTGGTGCCGCCGGGTGTGCTCCTCGCTGCCTGCATGGAAAGCATCGATGGTCTTGCTGATCGCTTCCGGGTCATGCTCCTGGCGGATCACCTTGCCGATGTACTGCAGGTGACGGCGCCGGGCTTCTCGTTGAGTAATGCGGCGTGATTCCATAATAGCCCGGTGCAGGGTGTCACTGATATGGAGCGTGGCCAGCTGTTCATCGTTCAGATCCAGCATGCGCTTGCCGAGATCCTGCAGTGAATGCATCTCCCGCTTCAGCTGGGATTTGCTGGGGCCAAGGTATTCCGGGAGTTGATCGTCGGTTTGGTCTGTCATGGTGATTATCGATTCTGTCAGGCGTAGAAAAGGGTGGCCAATCCCAGAAAGGCCATAAAGCCAACAACATCCGTGACGGTTGTCAGAATAACGCTGCCGGCAAGGGCAGGGTCAATGTTGCGGGATTTCAGGAACAGGGGCAACACCGTCCCCACCAGGGCGGCAGCGACCAGGTTGATCACCAGCGCGGCGGCAATTACTGCACCGATCAACCAGTCCTGGAACCAGACGATGGCGGCAGTGGCAACCACCAGGGCCCAGAGCATGCCGTTCAGCACCCCGGACATAAACTCTCGGTTCAGCAGCCAGCCCACGTTCGCACCACTGATCTGGCCCACGGCCATCCCGCGAATCACCAGGGTCAGGGTCTGGCTGCCGGCAATGCCGCCCATGCTGGCGACAATAGGCATCAACACCGCCAGGGCAACCACTTTTTCGATGGTTGCTTCAAACAGGCCGATCACGGCCGATGCGGTGAAGGCGGTGAGTAGATTAATGCCTAGCCATACGGCTCGCCGGCGTGTGGTCTTCATGATCGGTGCGAAGGTATCTTCATCTTCGTCAAGGCCGGCCATGCTCATCAGGGAGTGGTCAGCGTCTTCACGGATAACGTCGACCACGTCATCGATGGTGATCCGGCCAAGCAGTTTGTTGGCGTCGTCCACAACCGGTGCGGAGATCAGGTCGTACCGCTCGAACAGAGTGGCGACCTTGTTGTCTGACAGGGTAACCGGGATGGGTTCAATATCGGTATCCATTACCTCCCGGACCGTAGACGCCGGGTTGGAAACCAGCATCCGGGTAATGGACAGGGTGCCGATAAACTCATCCCGTCGGTTCACCACAATCAAGCTGTCGGTCATCGGTGGCAGGCTACGGTGCCTGCGCAGGTAACGCAGAACCACGTCTATGCTGATGTCCGGGCGCACCGTGATGGTGTCCGTGTTCATCAGACCGCCGGCGGTGTCTTCCGGGTAGGACAAAACTTCCTCTACCCGCTGCCGGTCTTGCTCGTCCATGGTGTCCAGAACTTCCTGGATGACCGTGTCCGGTAGCTGCTGCAGAAGGTCGGCCAGATCGTCCGATTCAAAGTCTTCGATAATATCGGCCAGTTCCTGAGCGTTGAGCTGGCTCAGGAAGTAGCTTCGGATATCGTCCCCGAGGTACTGGAGAACCTCACCTTCGAGTTGTTTGTCGACCAGGTTCCACAGCAAGGCCCGCTGGCGAGGCGGGGAGGATTCCAGCAGGTGGGCGATATCACTGGGGCTCAGGCCGCCGTTCAGGATGCGGGCAACCTGCTTCAGCGCGCCACTGTCCAGGGCCTCACTGAGCGAGCGAAGCCTCTGGCGGGCCTGACTTTTTTCCAGAATATCAGACATGAAAACACCTGCGGTCAGAAAACCTTTGTATTATAGCGAAGTTAGGTTACACAGGTGAGAAAGAGTTGTAGGTGAATGGCGAAGGTTTACCCGCCCTCGCCAAAATAGTCATCAATTAATACGACCAGCGCGTCGATGGCCTGCTGCTCATCCGGGCCCTCGGCCAGCAGCTCTACGCTGGTGCCCTGGCTGGCGGCCAGCATCATCACCTGCATAATATTTTTGGCATCCACTTCGCGGCCTTTGCCTCGAATACGCACCTTGCTTTCGTAGGCGGACGCTGTGGCAACCAGTTTGGCGGTTGCTCGGGCATGCAGGCCCAGTTTGTTGATGATCGTGATGGGGCGGCAGATCATGACGAATCAGATCTCCCCCCGGGCCTGCAAGTGCGGCAGCTCGGTATGGCGCACCTGCACGTTGCGGTATTTATCCCGGAAATATTGCCTTAATTGCTCGCACACATACACCGAACGGTGTTGGCCGCCGGTGCAGCCGATGGAGATGGTCATATAGCTTCGGTTGCTGTCAGCAAACGATGGCAGCCAGGTGTCCAGAAACCGGGTGACGTCGTCCACCATCTGCCTTGATAAAGGTTCTCTTTCCAGAAAATCAATCACCGGCTGATCCGTGCCCGTGTACTTTCGCAAACTGGTGTCCCAGTAGGGATTGGGCAGGCAGCGCACATCAAAGACATAGTCGGAATCAACCGGCACACCGTGTTTGAAACCAAACGACTGGAACAGCAGGGCCAGTTCCTGGTCTTTCCGGCCCGCTACCCGTTGCTTGACCATGTCCCGCAGCTCATACATGGAAAGCCCGGTGGTATTGATGTAAAGGTCAGCCAGCTTGGACAGCGGCTCCAGGAGGGCTTTCTCACTGGCGATCGCTTCGCGCAGGGACGTGTTGTCGTCACTGAGCGGGTGCTTGCGCCGGGTCGCGTGGAAGCGCTGAAGCAGCGACTGCTCGTCTGCATCGAGATAGATGATTTCAACTTCGACGCCGGTGTTTTTCAGTTGATGGTAGATCGTCTCGAAATTGGCGAGTTCACCAGACAGGTTGCGGGCGTCAATGCTCACGGCCATCTTGCGCAGCCGGTTGGGGGCCTCCTGGGCGGTGGCTTCCTGGGTGAGTGGGAAGAGGAGGCCGATCGGGAGGTTGTCGATGCAATAGAATCCCAGGTCTTCAAGAACGTGCAACGCTGTACTTTTGCCCGAACCGGAACGACCGCTGACAATGATTAGCTTCATGTCTTTACTCCTCCCCCTGGTGTGCCTCTTCCAGTCGTGCTGTCAGTGGCTGCTCGCAGTCATCGCGCGGTAAAGCGTGTCGGCATCCTGGCATTGGCGCAACTGTTCGCAAAATGTGCTTTCGTTAAACTTTTCGGCAAGCTGGCTGAGTAATTCCAGGTGTTCGCTGGTCGCCTCTTTAGGCACGACAAGCGCGAAAACCAGGTCAACCGGCTGGTTATCAATGGCATCGAAGTCGATGGGCTCTGCCAGTGTCATCAGAACGCCAATGACCCTGTCGAGGCCGTCCAGGCGGCAGTGGGGGATGGCAATGCCTTCGCCGATGCCGGTGCTGCCCAGTCGTTCACGGGAAACGAGATTGTTGAAGATGTCTGTATCGCTCAGGGTTTCATCCTGATGGTGAATCTGTTCCGCGATGAACTCCAGAACACGCTTTTTACTGGACGCCGCAACACGGCATAGCGTGAGTTCCGGGGCCAGAATGTTGTCGATAGTCAGGGTTGGGTCGCTCATAGATCGACTTTATTTCCGTAAAAAAAAGGCTGCGGCCGGTATTACCTGCCGCAGCGCGTCTCATTGAAACACCCGGTCTGGTTCGCGCAGAATTGAGCGCGTTAACCGTTACCGTGCATCCGGTCTACTGTCTTTTCTTTATGCTTCAGGATCTGGCGGTCCAGCTTGTCCACCAGCGCATCGATTGCTGCGTACATATCCTCATTTTCGGCCTTTGCGTGAATCTCACCACCAATAACATGGAGGGTAGCTTCAGCCATCTGGCGAACTTTCTCAACTTCCAGCGTCACCTGACAGTTACTGATGTGGTCAAAATGCCGCTCAAGCTTATCAAACTTGGTGGTAACGTAATCCTTCAATGCGGGAGTCAGTTCTACGTGATGGCCTGAAATGTTGAGTTGCATAGGCGTCTCCTGTTGTCATCGAGCCGGCCGTGTGGCCGGACTGAGTACCGGTGCGTTCTGCCCCGGTGATAAATTAAACCAGTCGCTTTCGTTCGTTCGAGGGAGGTATATGCATGGCCTCCCTGTACTTGGCCACCGTTCGCCGGGCCACATTGATTCCCTGTTCTCCTAGCATGGCCGCAATCTTGCTGTCGCTCAATGGCTTTTTCGGAGTTTCTTCTGCAATCAGCTTTTTGATCATGGCACGAATGGCGGTGGAGGAGCATTCTCCACCTTCTGCGGTGCCTACATGGCTGGAGAAGAAGTACTTCAGCTCAAAAATACCCCGGGGGGTGTGCATGTATTTTTGCGTGGTGACCCGGGAGATGGTGGACTCGTGCATTTCAACCGCTTGAGCAATATCTGACAGGATCAGCGGTTTCATGGCTTCGTCACCGTGGTCAAGAAAACCTTGCTGGTACTCAACGATACGGGTGGCCACCTTCAGAAGGGTCTCGTTGCGGCTTTGCAGGCTTTTGATGAACCACTTGGCTTCTTGCAGCTGATCTCGCATGTAGGTGTTGTCAGCGCTGCTGTCCGCCCGACGGATCAGTGAGGCGTAGCTGGCGTTGACGCGAATCCGGGGAGCAATTTCGGGGTTGAGTTCCACTCGCCACCGGCCTTCATGTTTGCGCACGATAACATCCGGAATCACGTAGTCGGTTTCGGTGTTGTCTACGGAATCGCCGGGGCGGGGGTTCAGGCTGGTAATCAGCGACAGAACTTCTTTCAGCTGGTCTTCTTTCAGGCGACTCCGGCGCAGAAGCTGAGCGTAATCCCGGTTGCCCAACAAGTGCAGGAACTGGGTGACCACCAGCCGGGCCTGGCGCAACCAGGGGGTATCCGGTGGCAGTTGGTTCAGCTGGATCAGCAGGCATTCCTGAAGGTCCCGGGCGAATACGCCGGGTGGGTCGAAGTGTTGAAGGCGGTGCAGCACGGCTTCTACTTCATCCAGCTCCAGTGGATCTTCTTCTGATTCGTCCAGCAAGCCCGCGTGGATATCGTCGATGGGTGAGGTCAGGTAACCTCTTACGTCTACCGCATCCAGCAAGGCGTGAGCAATGGCCCTGTCCCGATCACTGAGGGGGGTCAGGTTGAGCTGCCACTCCAGGTGGTCTTGCAAGGTTTCGGTTGGAGAATTGCGGGTTTCGAAGTCGGAGTCGTTTTCGTCATCGCCCCTGCTTGCCGGCGCAGGGGCCGACTGATAGATGTCGTCCCAGGCCGTGTCGACCGGAAGATCCTCGGGTATGTTCTCTGGCATCTGGTTTTCAGAGGACCAGTCCGGGGCACTCTCAGATTCGTCCCAGTCGGTTGCAGGGCTGTCTGCTGAATGGTCTTCCTGTGAGGGTTCCGAGTCGTTCTGGCTGTTTTGGTCGCGGTCTTCGATTTCTGACGCTTCGGCGTGATCGTCGTCTTCCGATGTTTCCAGCATCGGATTGGATTCCAGTGCTTGCTGGATTTCCTGCTGAAGGTCCAGGGTAGAGAGCTGCAGTAGCCGGATGGCTTGCTGCAACTGGGGTGTCATGGTCAGGCTTTGGCCCATTTTAAGCTGTAATGAAGCTTTCATAACCATGGCTGAAAATCCATAACGTACCTGTATCCTGGTAAAAACCTTTGCCTGCGTGTTTAAAAAATTGTTGCGCGCTGGTTACTTGCGGCTGTGTAGCAACAATTTAAGCAAGTTCTTTGCCGAGTTTACTTGCTAGCGTTCAGCAACACAATCGGACCAGCGTAGGGGAAGATTGCTTGCGGCTTAAAGGTGGAATTCGTCGCCAAGGTACACTTCCTTGACCTGCTGGTTGGCCAGGATCGCTTCAGCATTGCCTGAGGCAATGATATGACCCCCGGAAACGATGTAGGCGTTCTCGCAAATGTCCAGGGTTTCCCGTACGTTGTGGTCGGTGATCAGTACGCCGATACCCTTGTCGCGAAGGTGTCGGATAATGTGTTTGATGTCGCTGACGGATATGGGGTCTACCCCGGCAAAGGGTTCGTCCAGCAGAATGAATGCGGGTTCCATGGCCAGTGCCCGGGCAATTTCAACCCGGCGCCGTTCGCCGCCCGACAACGCCATACCTACGCTGTCGCGAATATGGGTGATGTGAAACTCTTCCAGTAGCTCTTCCAGCTTTGCATCGCGGTCTGCCCTCGACAGGGACTTACGGGTTTCCAGAATGGCCATGATGTTGTCGCGCACGGTCAGTTTGCGGAACACCGACGCTTCCTGCGGCAGGTAACCGATGCCTTTTCTGGCACGCCCGTGCATGGGCAGGGGTGTGATGTCGTGGTTGTCGATGGTGATGCGACCGTGGTCTGCCGGCACCAGCCCCACAATCATGTAAAAGCAGGTGGTTTTACCCGCCCCGTTGGGCCCAAGAAGACCGACAATTTCACCTGAGCGTATCTCCAGTGATACGTCCAGAACCACTTTCTTCTGTTTATAGCTTTTTGCCAGATTACTGGCCCTGAGAACTGCCATCAGAACCTTTCCCGTTACTGGATTGACCTGAACTGCGAGGCTGGATCACCATTTCAACACGGCCTGAACCGTTTTCTGCAGAGCTGCCACCTTCAGCGGTGACCACGCGATTGACGGTGTTGTAGTGAATGACGTCGCCCCTGAAGATGTTGCCTTCTTGCTCTATAACAGCCTCCCGCTCAAAGGTGAGTCTGTTTTCTTCCGCTGACCAGGTAATGTTCAGTGCCCGGGCATTGGTGACGCCTTCACCTTCGCGAGCAGGTTGGCGGTAATGCGCGGGGCTGCCGCTGGCCTCTATCCGTCTCAAGCCTTCCGGGCTCCGGTACAGTACAACGCGTTCGGCGCTCAGCTGAACCTGCCCTTGCATCAATTCCACATCCCCGGAATAAATGGCCGTGCCTGCTGTGTCGTCCAGTCGGGCCGAATCGGCGCTTACTTTTATCGGCTCATCCGAGTCCAGGGTGAATGCGGATGCCGGCCCGGCCAATAGCAGAGCAACTGCCAATAGCAGCGGGCTGAAAAGTCGGTTACCTGATGGGTTCATATTGCCCTTCCACGCGGGAATTGAGTTCCAGTATGCGGTCGTCTATCCAGGCCTTCATGCCAGTCGCCTGAGTGGTTCCGTGCGGCTCCGACATCACGACGGGCTGGTCGGTGTACACCGTGCGCTCGGCATTGTTAAGTGTCAGTGCCTGGGTTTTCAGTGTGGCTTCAGAGCCTTGAAGCTGGCGGCTGACAACCACATTGCCGTTCAAATGAACGAGCTCGTTGTTTTGCTGCAGGCTACCTTTATCGGCTTCAATAATCCACGGCATCGGATCGCCTTCGCCGTAAAGGGTGGCCCGAGGTTGTTCCATGGCAGCCAGGTTGCGGCTGTCGAACTGTTCGATTCTCGGGCTCGTCATTCGTATCTTCGGGTTGCCCTGCTCATCCCAGGTGCGGTAATCCGCCTGCACGATAAAGCCGTCTGGTTCTGCCGGGCCTCGCAGCGCCTCGGCATCGCTCCGGGGGGGCGGGGTTTCGTCGCTCTGCCACATCAGAAATACCGTTGCGGCCAAGGTGCCCCCCAGTGCCAGCATTCTGGCCCAGGCTTTGCCGTTACCGGGGTTGAGCAGGCGGGCTATCATTTTTGAGCGTCCAGATAGGGGATGAGGGTGTCGTGCAGTCGACCCTGCGACCAGAGTAGGAGGTCGCAGACTTCCCGCACAGCGCCGCAGCCTCCGGCTGCCTGGGTGCAATAGTCAGCCTGTTGCTGAACCAGCCAGTATCCGTTGGGTACTGTAATGCCGAGACCGGCGAACTGCAGGGCTGGGAGGTCTGGAAGGTCGTCACCCATGTAGGCGATCTGGCCGGGCGAAATGGCCATGTTGGCGACCAGTTCCTGCAGCGCAACTTTCTTGTCTTCGCGGCCCTGCATCAGGTGGGTTATGCCGAGATCGTTCATGCGCTTTTCGGTAAGCGGAGAGCGCCTGCCGGTAATCACGGCCACGGTTATGCCGGCTTGCATCAGCTGTTTCAGCCCCAGGCCATCCAGAATATTGAAGGCTTTCAGTTCGTCGCCACTGGCGCTGAAGTAAAGCCGGCCGTCACTCATGATGCCGTCAACGTCAAAGGCGATCAGCTTGATGGCTCCGGCTTTGGCGAGAAGTTCCTCGCCCCAGTCTTTGCTGTGTGGTGGGGTGAGTTCTGACATCAGATGACTCCTGCCCGGAGCAAGTCGTGCATGTTGATGGCTCCGACCAGTTTGTCGTCGCCGTCGATAACCGGCAAGGCGTTGATTTTCAGTTCGTCCATCAGGTTCAGTGCTTCAGCGGCCAGGTGGTCCGCCTGGATGGTTTTACCGTTACGAGTCATGATCTGGCTGATGGTCGTGGTGTGCACATCAACGGGCTTGTCCAGCGTTCGGCGCAGGTCGCCATCGGTAAAGATGCCGGTCATTTCCCCTACAGCATTGACCACCGTGGTCATGCCCAGGCCTTTGCGGGTAATTTCCAGTAACGCATCGCTGAGGGTGGCACTTTCCATAACCTGAGGGATTTCATCCCCGGTGTGCATGATATCTGAAACCCGCAGCAGTAACCGCCGGCCAAGGCTGCCACCCGGGTGGGAGAATGCGAAATCTTCGGCACTGAATCCGCGAGCTTCCAGCAGGGCGACTGCCAGAGCGTCACCCATGACCAGCGTGGCGGTTGTGCTGGACGTGGGTGCCAGGCCCAGTGGGCAGGCTTCACTGGCGACGCTGACGTCAAGATTGGCCACGGCTTCCTTTGCCAGCACGGAGTCCGGGTTGCCCGTCATGCTGATCAGCGGGGCGCCCATCCGCTTGATCAGGGGCAGAATGGTGACCACTTCGCTGGTGCTGCCGCTGTTGGAAATAGCAATGACAACGTCCTGGGGGGTAATCATCCCGAGGTCGCCGTGGCTGGCCTCGCCGGGGTGCACGAAAAATGACGGCGTGCCGGTGCTGGCCAGAGTTGCTGCTATTTTATTGCCGATGTGGCCGGACTTGCCCATGCCCGTGACGACCACCCGGCCCTTGCAGGCCATGATGACCTCGCAGGCGCGAGTGAAGTCACCGTTGATGCGGTGTTCGAGTGCTTCGATGGCTTCCCGTTCAATCCGGATGGCCCGAACGGCTGAGCTGCGGTAATCCCGGGAATCTGAAGAGTTTGAGTCTGTCATCTCGGCTGGCTTATATGCTCGGTCGGTCTGGTTAACCCGGTCCCGCTGGGGGATCGGATGACTGTGGCGAGGAGTATATCATTTATAAGCGGCAGGGCTGCCAACGTTCAGGGAAACTGAACATTGCCATCAGGACATTTTAACGTCCTGTGATTGAGCTCTGCTTGCGCTTAACTTAATGTAGGCGCTCCTTGAAAAGGATGGATTATGGAGTCATCTGCATACATAACGCTGAAGGATGTGGTGTTTTCCCGCTCCGGCCGGCGCATTTTCGACGGTGTTACCCTGGATATCCCGGAAGGAAAAATCACCGCGATTATGGGGCCCAGTGGTACGGGAAAGACCACGCTGCTCCGGTTGATCGGCGGCCAGCTCAGGCCCGATTCCGGGCAGGTGACGGTGGCTGGTCATGAAGTTCCCAGGCTCAAGCGCAAGGATTTGTACCGGCTGCGGGAAAAGGTGGGCATGCTGTTCCAGAGTGGGGCGCTGTTCACGGACATCAGCGTTTACGAGAACGTAGCGTTTCCGTTGCGCGTACACACGGCGCTGCCGGAAGACATGATTCGCGATATCGTGCTCATGAAGCTGGAGGCGGTAGGCCTCCGGGGTGCCCGTGATTTGATGCCTTCGGAGCTCTCCGGCGGCATGACGCGTCGTGTGGCGCTAGCCCGCAGTATCGCGCTGGACCCTGAACTGATTATGTACGATGAGCCGTTTGCTGGTCAGGACCCGATCGCCATGGGGGTGCTCGTCAAACTGATTCGTGATCTCAACAGTTCGGTGGGGCTTACCAGCGTGCTGGTTTCCCACGATGTGCCGGAATCCCTGAGTATCTGTCATTACGCCTGTATTATTGCCGACGGCAAGGTGATCGGTGAGGGCACACCGGAAGAGCTGCGCGAACACCCCTCGGAGCAAGTGCAACAGTTCCTGAATGGCCAGCCTGATGGCCCGGTACCGTTTCATTACCCTGCCGCAGACCCGGGCGCGGACTTTGGTACCAATGGAGAGGCGTCATGATCGATCGTATTGCGTCGCTGGGCCGCAGTAGTCTTGAGGTGGTCGGCTCGCTGGGACGCGCAACACAGTTTCTGGCCGGCGTTCTGGCCGGAGTGCCAAAACCGGCGACCGGTTTTCCACTGCTGGTCAAGCAGGTCTATTCGGTGGGCGTGCTTTCGCTGGCCATCGTCGTGGTCTCCGGCTTGTTTATCGGTATGGTTCTGGGGCTTCAGGGCTATACCATTCTCAGTGATTACGGATCTGAGGCCGCGATTGGCCAGATGATAGCGCTGACTCTGGTGCGAGAGCTGGGTCCGGTGGTGACTGCCCTGCTGTTCGCGGGTCGAGCGGGTTCGGCGCTGACGGCAGAAATCGGCCTGATGAAAGCTACAGAACAGTTGTCGAGCATGGAAATGATGGGCGTTGACCCGCTGCGCAGGGTTATTGCCCCCAGGCTATGGGCAGGCTTTATCGCAATGCCCGTGCTCGCCATGATCTTTTCCGTGGTCGGTATTTGGGGAGGCATGCTGGTCGGTGTGGAATGGCTGGGTGTGTTTGAAGGTTCCTTCTGGGGCAACATGCAGTCGTCTGTGGATTTTGTCGACGACGTGCTGAACGGCTTTATCAAAAGCGTGGTATTCGGGTTTGTCTGCGCCTGGATTGCGGTTTACCAGGGCTATGACTGCGTGCCCACCTCGGCGGGCATCAGCTCTGCAACCACCAAAACGGTTGTGTACTCATCACTGGCAGTGCTCGGTCTCGATTTTGTACTGACCGCTGTTATGTTTGGCGATTTTTAATCAAGGATTCCGGGAGCCTGTTATGGCGCAGAGAACCACAGAAATTGTTGTAGGCTTTTTCATGATTGCCGGGTTGATCGCCTTGCTATTCCTGGCGTTGCAGGTCAGCGGGCTGTCACCGAAGGCGGCTACGGCCACCTATACGCTTTACGCGAATTTCAATGACACCGGTGGTCTGACCCCGAGAGGAAAGGTGTCGATGGCGGGTGTGACGGTCGGTACGATCGAGTCCATCAGTCTCGACAAGCAAACGTTCCAGGCCAGGGTGGCCATGTCTATTCATGCCGATGTGGACAACATTCCGTCGGACAGTGCTGCAGTAATACGTACATCCGGATTGCTGGGCGAGCAGTACATTGATATATCCATCGGTGGCGATATGGAATCGCTTAATGAGGGCGACACCTTCTATTCCACCCAGTCCGCCATGAATCTGGAACGGTTGATCAGCAATTTCGCTTCTGGCCGCTGACGCCGAGCTCTCACGGGAGAATGCAATGTTTGGTTTAACACAACGACTGTTTGCGGTTTTCGCGGTTTTTGTCCTGGCTGCAGGGCAGGCCCAGGCTGCCGGTGCTGAAGAAGATCTGAGGCAGTATGTGGATGAAAATACTCAAAAACTTGTCCAGAAACTGAATGAAGAAAAAGGTCTTTACGAAAAGGATCCGGAAGCTTTCTATACCAGCATGGATGAAGCCCTTGATGATTTTGTCGACTTTCGCCGCATAGCGGCCCGGGTGATGGGGCGTTATGCCCGGCAGACCTCTCCGGAGCAGCGTGATGAGTTTGTCGAGAAGTTCAAGCGCAGCCTGTTCGATAGCTACGCAAAAGCGTTGGTAACTGCGGATAACTTCGAGATTTCCGTATTGGAGGCCGTCATTCTGCCGGAAAATCAGGATCGGGCCTCCGTACAGCTGGAAGTGGTCAGCGCCGCTGGCAACCGCTATCCGGTGACCTATTCCATGTACAAAAACGGCGAAGGTCGTTGGTTGATGGAAAACGTCATCGTTGAGGGGGTCAATATTGGCCTCGCTTTCCGGGATCGTTTTGCCCAGGAGATGGAGGAAAGCCGCGGTCAGGTTCAGGTGGTTATTGATGGCTGGAGCGATGCGGTGAAATCGCTGAACCTTGAAGAGGATGTCGACCGTTCATGAAGAGCGCTTCCCCGACTGCCACTCTCGAAGGTGGGTCACTACGTGTGACAGGTGACGTTGATGCTGTCACAGTCATGCCGTTGCGCAAGCAGGGCGAGAAGCTGATCAACGAGGCGAAGGCCTCGTTGACGGTTGACCTTTCCGGGCTGGCCGCAGCCAACAGCGTTGTGCTTTCCATGTTGATGTGCTGGCAAAGGCTGGCCCTGTCTCAACAGCAGGCGCTCTCGTTCGAAGGCGCCAGTGACCGATTACGTTCTCTTGCTGCGCTCAGCAACCTGGAGCACCAACTCCCCGGATTTGCCAGACATAGCTGACCGGCGCCCGGGAATTGGTTACAATTCGGCTCCTGATTTCAATACAGCTGAGGATTTCCTATGGATGCCGCCCAGGTTACCGAACTTGTCAAAGAGGCCCTGCCCGGTTGCGAGGTTCAGGTACAGGTTGACGGCAACCACTATATGGTGGTTGCCGTGGGTGACGTATTTGAAGGCCTGCCTACCATCAAGCGGCAGCAGATGATCAACAAGGTACTGTTCCAGCACGTTATGGACGGCACCATTCACGCTCTTCACCCGAAAGCCTTCACTCCGAGCGAGTGGGCCGAGCGGCAGGCCAGCGCCTGAACAGAACAGGATAATAATCGTGGATAAACTTCTGATCAGGGGTCGTAAACCCCTTGACGGCGAAATTCGCATTTCCGGTGCAAAAAACGCAGCCTTGCCGATTCTGGCTGCTACGCTGCTGGCGGATGAGCCGGTCACCGTAGGCAACCTGCCGCACTTGAATGACGTGACCACCATGATCGAGCTGTTGGGCCGCATGGGTGTTGAATTGCTGATTGATGAAAAAATGAGTGTTGAAGTACACGCCAACACCATCGAGCACTTCCATGCGCCCTATGAACTGGTGAAAACCATGCGGGCCTCCATCCTGGTGCTTGGTCCGTTGGTCGCGCATTTTGGTGAGGCGGAAGTGTCGCTGCCGGGTGGCTGTGCCATTGGTACTCGTCCGGTCAACCTGCACATTCACGGTCTTGAACTGATGGGTGCGGAAATCAAGGTTGAGAATGGTTACATCAAAGCAAAAACCAATGGCCGCCTGAAAGGTGCGCACATCTTCATGGATACGGTGACGGTGACCGGTACCGAGAATCTGTTGATGGCGGCCACGCTGGCGGATGGTAAAACCATTCTGGAAAACGCTGCCCGTGAACCGGAAGTGGTCGACCTGGCGGAATGCCTGATTGCCATGGGCGCAGACATCAAGGGCCACGGCACGGCTACCATTGAAATTAACGGCGTGGAGCGCTTGCACGGTTGCCACTACAACGTGCTGCCTGATCGTATCGAGACTGGGACCTATCTGGTGGCTGCCGCTGCTACGGGCGGCCGGGTAAAGCTGAAGGATACTCGCGAAGATTTACTGGAAGCGGTTCTGCTCAAGCTGGAAGAGGCGGGTGCCCACATCACGACCGGCCCGGACTGGATTGAGCTGGACATGAAGGGTAAGCGCCCGAAGGCGGTGAATATCCGGACTGCTCCTTACCCTGCGTTCCCAACCGACATGCAGGCACAATTTGCCGCTATGAATGCCGTGGCGGAAGGCACCGGAACCATTGTCGAGACGGTGTTTGAAAACCGCTTCATGCACCTGCAGGAGCTGATCCGCATGGGCGCGGATATTACCCTGGAGGGCAACGCAGCGATCATCAAGGGTGTGGATCATCTGACCGGTGCACCGGTGATGGCGACGGACCTTCGTGCGTCTGCCAGCCTGGTTATTGCTGGCCTGGTTGCCGAGGGCGATACCATTGTTGACCGCATTTACCATATTGATCGCGGTTATGAGTGTATCGAAGAAAAACTGCAGCTGCTGGGCGGAAGTATTCGCCGCTTGCCGGCCTGATCAATCATCAACGGGAACCCGGAAAGACCCATGACAGATTCCATCACCATCGCCTTGTCGAAGGGACGAATCCTTGAAGAGACTCTGCCGCTGTTGGCTGAAGCCGGCATTGAATTGGTAGATGATGTGAAAAAGTCCCGCAAGCTGGTGTTCCCGACCACAGATCCGAACGTTCGGATTCTGATTATTCGTGCGACGGATGTGCCGACCTATGTTCAGTACGGGGCGGCGGATCTTGGGGTTACGGGCAAGGATGTTCTGATGGAACACGGCGGGGAAGGGTTGTATGAGCCGCTGGATCTGAATATATCCCGTTGCCGGCTAATGACGGCAGGCAAGAAGGGCGAGCAGCCCCCGACCGGGCGCATCCGGGTGGCGACGAAGTTCGTAAATCTTGCCAGGCGCTACTATGCATCACAGGGCCGGCAGGCGGATATCATCAAGCTGTATGGTGCGATGGAGCTGGCGCCGATTCTGGATCTGGCCGATGAGATCGTGGATATCGTTGATACCGGCAACACTCTTAAGGCGAATGGTTTGGAGCCTAGGGAGTTGATTGATTACATCAGTAGCCGGTTGGTGGTGAATCGGGCTTCTATGAAGATGAAGCATGGGCAGATTAATCCCATTATCGAGAAGATGGCGGTTGCCGTTGAGCGCCGGCGCTCTGCATCTGAGTAAGGCTTCCTTATAGTTGGGGAGTGTGTCACCCATCGGGTTGGCCCTTCCAAAAAACGCTCCTTCGGCACGTCCTTGTGACGCTTGGGTTCCGCCATCCATGGCTCCGCACATTTTTGGAAGGGCCAACCCGATGGCTTCCGCGTACTTAGGAGTTTGGAAGCCCTAGAGTTCTGCTTTGCATTTCCCGGTTTGCTGGCGGGTAATCCGGCAGAAATTAGTATTCAATCCAACGCAGGATTAAAGAGATGAACGACAGAATCACCAGACTAAACACCACCCAGGGCGACTTTGATAGTGCGCTGGCCAAGCTGTTGGCGTGGGATGACAGTGTGGATCATCAGGTGAACGAGTCGGTGCGTCATATCCTGCATGAGGTGAAGACCCGCGGTGATGCGGCGGTTCTGGAATTTACTGAGAAGTTTGATCGCCTGACGGTTGGTTCCATGGCTGAGTTGGAGATCGGGCAGGATCGGTTGCAGGCGGCGTTGGTGAAGATTCCTCAAGATCAGCGCGAGGGGCTTGAGAAAGCCGCTGAACGTATTCGTGATTACCATGAGCGGCAGAATCAGAAGTCCTGGCAGTATCAGGATGAAGACGGAACGATTTTGGGGCAGAAGGTGACGCCGCTGGATCGCGCCGGTCTGTATGTGCCGGGTGGTAAGGCGGCGTATCCGTCTTCGGTATTGATGAATGCGATTCCTGCCAAGGTGGCAGGGGTGGGTGAGTTGATTATGGTGGTGCCGACGCCGGATGGTGTGGTGAACGATATGGTTCTGGCCGCCGCAGCGATTGCGGGTGTTGATCGTGTGTTCGCGCTGGGTGGTGCTCAGGCTGTTGCTGCACTGGCTTATGGGACGGAAACTGTGCCGGCGGTCGACAAGATTGTCGGCCCGGGGAATATTTTCGTTGCCACGGCCAAGCGGGAAGTGTTCGGCGTGGTCGGTATCGATATGATCGCCGGGCCGTCTGAGATCCTGGTGATCTGCGATGGCAAAACCGACCCGGACTGGATTGCCATGGACCTGTTCTCCCAGGCTGAGCACGACGAGCAGGCCCAGAGTATTCTGGTGAGCCCGGATGCGGATTTCCTGGATGCGGTGGAAGCCAGTATCAACAAGTTATTGCCGACCATGGAGCGCGAAGACATCATTCGTACGTCTATGCTGAGCCGCGGTGCGCTGATCAAAGTGGCTGACCTGAAAGAAGCTGCCGAGGTTTCCAACCGCATTGCACCAGAGCACCTGGAGCTGTCGGTGGAAGACCCGAAAGCCATGCTGGACGACATCTGCCACGCCGGCGCGATCTTCATGGGGCGTTACACAGCAGAAGCTCTTGGCGACTACTGCGCCGGCCCGAACCATGTGTTGCCCACCAGCGGTACCGCCCGGTTCAGCTCGCCGCTGGGTGTTTACGATTTTCAAAAACGATCGTCCCTGATCGGTTTTACTCCGGAAGGCGCTGACCGCATGGGCCGTGTGGCTTCTGTGTTGGCGCGCGGTGAGGGTCTTACTGCCCATGCTCGTTCTGCTGAGTACCGTATAAAAGACTGACTGATTCCTGCACCATTCTGGAGTTCAAGAGATATGAGTAGATACTGGAGCCCACTGGTCAGCGAGTTGCAGCCATACGTGCCGGGCGAACAACCGAAAATGGCCAACCTGGTGAAGCTGAACACCAACGAAAACCCTTTCGGCCCCTCCCCGAAGGTGATCGAGGCCATTCAGAAAGAGCTCAATGATAATCTTCGCCTGTATCCGGACCCTGAAGGGCTGGCTCTGAAGGAGGCGATAGCGTCTTACCACGTCGACTTTGGCATCGAAGCCAACCAGGTCTTCGTTGGTAACGGCTCCGATGAAGTTCTGGCGCACATTTTTCAGGGCCTTTTGAAGCATGACAAACCGATCCTGTTTCCGGATATTTCCTACAGCTTCTACCCGGTGTACTGCGGTCTCTACCAGATCGAAAGCAAGGTCATCCCGCTGACCGACAGCTTCGAGATCAATCCGGAAGACTACAAACGCCCCAACGGTGGCATCATCTTCCCGAACCCGAACGCGCCGACTGGTCGTTACCTGGGCCTGCAACACGTGGAAGAAATCCTGCAAGCCAACCCGGACAGCGTGGTGGTGGTAGACGAAGCCTATGTGGACTTCGGCGGCGACACGGCGATTCGCCTGGTAAGCCAGTATCCGAACCTCCTGGTTTGTCAGACACTATCCAAGGCCCGTTCACTGGCTGGCCTGCGTGTTGGCTTTGCCGTGGGTAACGAAGAGCTGATCGAGGCTCTGAACCGTGTAAAAGACAGCTTTAACTCCTACCCGCTGGACCGTCTGGCCTTGGCCGGAGCGGTTGCTGCCTTTGAAGACAAACAGTGGTTTGAAGACTCCTGCAACGGCGTTATCCGCGAGCGGAAGAGGGTAACCGAGGAACTTGAAAGGCTCGGCTTTGAGGTGTTGCCGTCCAAGGCAAACTTCGTGTTTGCTCGTCATCCGGATCATGAAGGTTCGGATGTCGCAGCCAAGCTGAGAGAGCAGGGCGTTATCGTGCGGCATTTCAACAAACCGCGGATCAGCGATTTTCTGCGAATCACTATTGGCACCAGCGACCAGAATAACGCCTTGATCAAAGGCCTTGATTCGCTTTAAGTTCAGACGGAGATCAGACGAGGATTCGGCGCGCACTAAAGTCTGAAGCGAGGGGCAGGCAGGGCTTTACAAAAATGTGCGGAGCCATGGATGGCGGAGCCCAAGCGCCACAGGGGTTCGGCCGAGCGCTTATGAAGCAAAGCTTCATGCGACAGCCGAACGACTGCAATCTGTGATTGCAGGCCGGACCCCAAAGGGGGGCCGCAGGAGCGTTTTTTGGAAAGCCCTGCCTGCCCCTTGCATCGCACAGAGTCTTGAGCGCCGATCCGATCCCCCAAAAACAGGAGGCGTAACCATGGTAAGCCGCAATACGGTTCTGAAAAAGATAAACGAATGGCTTCAGCCAGAAAACTTTCAGGACTACGCCCCGAATGGCCTGCAAGTGGAAGGGCGCGAGACCGTAAGCGTCATTGTATCCGGCGTGACGGCATCACAGGCCCTGATCGACGCCGCCGTCGAACGCAACGCCGACATGATCCTCGTGCATCACGGCTACTTCTGGAAAGGCGAAGATCAGACCATTCGCGGCATGAAAAAGAACCGCATCAAGCAGCTTCTGGACAACGACATAAACCTCGTCGCCTACCATCTGCCACTGGACGATCATCCCGAATATGGCAACAACCGACAACTGGCCGACATCCTGGGTATCCAAAACCCCAGGCCGATGGGTGGTTTGGTCTGGCAAGGAGAATTGCCAGAATCCATGACCTCAGAAAAGCTTGGTCTACACCTGGCAAGAACCCTGCACAGACAACCTCTGCACGTAGGCAGCGGTCCCGAGCACATCAGAACCGTGGCTTGGTGTACCGGCGCTGCTCAGGGGTTCATAAATGTGGCGATTGAAGCCGGGCTCGACGCTTATATCAGCGGAGAAATCTCCGAGCCAACGACCCACACCGCGAGAGAGAGTGGCATCCACTATTTTGCTGCTGGGCACCATGCCACCGAGCGCTATGGTGTGCAGGCATTAGGGGAAGCGTTGGCTCAAACTTTCGGGGTGAAGCACCAGTTTATCGACTGCGATAATCCGGTTTAAGAAAGCAGGAGCCAAACCAAAAGAGATCAAGTTCAGGCCGTACGCTTGGTGCCGTCAGCGTTCAAGCCGTAATCCTCAGCCAGGGTGCCTTTAGCCTCGGGGTCTGCCTTGGGCGCATAATCCCTTGGCGGCTCAGAGGGCTCGGCTTCGGAGTGTCCCAGGCGTCCAGACGCGTCCTGTCCCAGTTCATCAGGCCACTCCTCATCATTGCAGAGGCGATTCGCTCCCCGTGCCATGTGCTGATTTACATCGCGGTACGCATCGTTGAACCGGCGCAGTAAATGCGCCGACTCCATAAAATGCTCATTCACCTGAGCCTGATAGCGGGTGAACTCTCCGCGCAACTCATCAACCTGCTGCTCAGCCCGGCGTTGCCGCAAAGAAGCCCCTTGGCCCGACCTGCCAACCAGAACCCCAATAATAACGCCAACCACCAGCGCGGCAACCGCCGCCAGAATCAGGTTCGTCATATAACAATCGTCCTTTTAGTACATGCGAGTGAGCCAAACCTCATTCAAAGAGTATAACTCCCCGAGCCACCTGCGCCCATGCCGAAACACTGCGCCAATCGTCGTATTGCCCCATAGCCCGTGTAGCGTGGCGAAAAATCGTGAAATAAGCGACAATACCGCGCCCAAAATCCATCCAGCTGGCAGGAAAATCCTGATGACAGAAGCCATGTCTACCGAAACCGTTGCGACCCTGACGCCTTGGCAGCGCTACCAAAAGGATCTCGAGCGCCCGGATTTTCACAAAGACCCGGCTCAGGAAGATGCCGTCCGGCGCTTACAAGCACTGTACGACAAACTGGCAGAAGCTGAAAGCGAACGAAACAAAGGGCTCGCAAAACTGCGCCGCAAGCTCAAAAAGGGCAGAGAAGAGCCCGTTAAAGGTTTGTACTTTTGGGGTGGCGTTGGCCGGGGCAAAACCTATCTGATGGACACCTTCTACGAGTCACTGCCGTTTGACCGAAAAATGCGTGTGCATTTTCACCGCTTCATGCAACGCGTTCACAATGAACTCAAGAAACTCAAAGGCGAAAAAAACCCGCTCGAAATGGTAGCGAAAACTTTTGCCGACGAAACCCGAGTCATCTGTTTTGACGAGTTTTTCGTGTCGGATATTGGTGATGCCATGATTCTGGCTACCCTGATGGAAGGTCTGTTCAGCCGCGGCGTTACCTTGGTATGTACGTCGAACATCGTTCCCGACGGCCTCTATAAAGATGGCTTGCAGCGAGCTCGCTTCATGCCGGCTATCGAGTTGGTCAAAAAGTACACCGATGTCGTCAACGTAGACGGCGGAGTGGATTACCGTCTGCGCACCCTGGAACAGGCTGAGCTGTACCACTGCCCGCTGGACAGCGAAGCGGATAACAGCCTGCGCAGCAGTTTCGATGCCCTTGCGGTTGAAGCCGGCAAGCACAGTAAAACGATGGAAATTAACGGTCGCAAAATTCCGGCCCAGGCTCATGCGGACGATGTCGTCTGGTTTGATTTCAAAGACGTGTGTGATGGTCCCCGCAGTCAGAACGATTACATAGAAATGGCTCGCCAGTTCCACGCGATCATCATCAGCAATGTGCCGGTTATGGGCAAAGACAAAGATGATCAGGCCCGCCGCTTTATTAATATGATTGACGAGTTCTACGACCGCAACGTCAAAGTGATCATGTCCGCTGCCGCTCCTATTACCGGGCTTTACTCTGGCGGCCGACTGAATTTCGAATTTGAGCGTACCGAATCTCGCCTGCTGGAAATGCAGTCCCGTGAGTATCTTGAAGCGCCCCATAAGCCATAAATCAAAAGAACCAAAACTGAGAGGTCACAACATGAGCCAGGACAACGTCGTTATTGTGAGTGGTGTGCGCACCCCTATGGGCGGATTTATGGGCAGTCTTGCCCCGGTCTCTGCGCCGGAGCTGGGTGCCATCACGATCGCGGAAGCGGTCAAGCGCGCCGGCTTGCAGCCAGAGGACATTCAGGAAGTGATCATGGGCAACGTGCTGCCCGCCGGTCTCAAGCAGGGTCCTGCGCGTCAGGCTATGCGCAAAGCCGGCTTGCCGGACGGTACTGGTGCCACCACCATCAACAAACTGTGCGGCTCCGGCATGAAGGCCACCATGTTCGCCCATGACCTGATCAAGGCAGGTACCAACGACGTCATGGTCGCCGGTGGCATGGAGAGCATGTCTAACGCCCCTTATGTTCTGATCGGCGCTCGCCAGGGTTACCGCATGGGGCCTGGCCAGGCACCCCAGGACCACATGTTCCTCGACGGCCTGGAAGACGCCGAAACCGGTCGCCTGATGGGTGCCTTCGCCCAGGAAATGGCAGACAAGAAAGGTTACACCCGGGAAGAAATGGACGACTACGCCATCACCTCCCTGACCCGCGCCAAAAAAGCCATCGACGAGGGCCTGCTGAAGGATGAAATCATCCCGGTCACCGTCAAAACCCGCAAGGGCGACGTGATCGTTGAAGATGACGAACAGCCTCACAATGCCAACATTGAAAAAATCCCGACCCTGCGTCCGGCTTTCGCAAAAGACGGCACCGTGACGGCAGCGAACGCTTCATCCATCTCCGACGGTGCCTCTGCTCTGGTACTGATGCGTGAATCCGAAGCCGAAAAGCGTGGCCTTAAGCCGATGGCTCGCATTGTTGCTCACAGTACTCACTCCCAGCACCCGAGCGAATTTACCTGCGCACCGGTTGGCGCTATTGAAAGCTTGTTCAGGAAAACCGGTTGGAGCAAAGACGATGTTGACCTCTTCGAAATCAACGAGGCCTTTGCCATGGTTGCCATGATGCCCATCAGAGAGCTGGGCCTGGACCCAGACAAGGTGAACATACACGGCGGTGCCTGCGCCCAGGGCCACCCGGTTGGCTCCACCGGTTCCCGCTTACTGGTCACCCTGATGCACTCTCTGCAGCGCTACGGAAAGAAAAGAGGCATTGCAGCTTTGTGCATTGGTGGTGGCGAGGCGACCGCTATGGCGATTGAAGTGTTTTGATTTGCCGGGCCCAAGCCCCTGTCTTGGGCCCACGATTATCCCCTGAACAGTAACATTCCCAAAGTGGTTGCATCCCGGAATCTTGTCTATAGTGTGGAGGTGCGAGAACAGCGGCTGACAGAGAGTGATAGCAAAATCATACTTTTGACTGATCAAAGCCGCCAAAGGCGTTAGCTATAGTGCAAGCATAACGGCACTGTATTCCAAGCCGCAGAACACCAAACAACAGAACAACCGAGCAGCGACTCAGAACAACAACGGAGTAGCCTTCCAATGACAAGAAAAACTCAACCCTGGCAGCGCTGGACCAAGTTACCACTTGCCGTCGCCATCGCCGCTGGCGTAGCCAGCCCGGTCTTTGCTGTTTCGTTTCCCTTGGGGGATGCCGGGCAGGCACAATTTAATACCACGCTTTCAGCAGGTGTTGGCTGGCGGGTAGAGGATCCTGACCAGCGGCTCATTGCCCAAGGTAACCTTGGTCCCTCATACGCGTACACGACACGTGGCTCCTCGACCAACAACTACGATGACGGCAACCTGAATTTCGAAAAAGGCGATACCTACTCAAAAGTTGTTAAAGGCAACAGTGAGTTGTTCATCGACTACTCCGTGGACAGTAGCGTTTTGACCCGCGTTGGCGGCCTGCTCCGTGGGCGGTACTGGTATGACTTCGAACTGAAAGACGAGAACCGCGCGATTGACCCGGTCGGTCAACGCCGTGAGCTCAGCCGGGACGGCAAAGACAATGCCTCCGGTGGTGAATTTCTCGATGCTTACGTTTTCTCGGATTGGTACTTTGGTAATGTGCCAGTGAGCCTTCGTTACGGTAAGCAGGTCGTTTCCTGGGGTGAAAGCACGTTCATTCAGGGGGGGATCAATACCATTAACCCGGTCGATATTCCTGCCTTCCGCGCTCCCGGTGCCGAGCTGAAGGACGCCCTGTTGCCGGTGGAAATGTTCTACATGTCGGCGGGTGTGACGGAGAACATCACCCTCGAAACGTTCGTACAGACCGATTGGGAAAAAGTTCGCATTGATGACTGCGGAACCTTCTTCTCTACGAATGATTTCGTAGCCGACGGCTGTGGCCCTGTGCTTCTGGCCGGTCAGTTGCCAGATTCCCAAGCCTACGCTCAAGGTTTTATTACACCCCGTGGAGGAGATCGGGAAGCGGACTCCAAAGACCAGTTTGGCGTAGCTATGCGCTGGTACGTGCCTGAGCTGAATGACTCTGAACTCGGCTTCTATTACATCCAGTACAACAGTCGTCTGCCGTATATCAGTGGTTTCGTCAGTAATCCTTCCGCTCCGACAACCGGGCAGACGAATGATCGCACCAAGGATTTTGTCAGATTCCCTGCTTATTACATTGAGTACCCAGAGAACATCAAACTTTACGGTGTCAGTATCAACACCACTACGCCTGGAGGTTGGTCCCTTGGTGCTGAGTATAGCTTCAGAGAGGATCTGCCGATTCAGGGGAATGCGTTTGAGCTGATCTATGGTGGCCTCCAGCAGGTTAACCCGGAAACCGGTGAGCCTGTAAGTTTGCTTCAAAAGCAGCGCCTCGAAGAGTCCGGTGGTGCCAATCTGGCTGGCACGGAAGTGGATGGCTACGATCGTTTTAATGTCTCTCAGGCACAGATGACACTGATCAAGTTCTTTGATCAGGTCATGGGCGCCAGTCGCATGTCGTTCATCTCTGAGATTGGCGCGACTTACGTTCATGATCTACCGGGGCTGGATGAAGCTCGTTACGGTCGCTCCGGCACGTTCGGCATTGGCACTTTGCCAGGCGGTGCCTGTGATGGAACTGGCACTACCGGTGCTGCTCTTAACATCAATCCCAGCAATTGCACCAACGACGGCTTCGTCACTGATTTTTCGTGGGGATACCGTGCTCGCGTAATCTGGGATTACCCGAATGCGCTGGCGGGAATCAACCTGTCTCCTGGCATTGCCTGGACTCATGATGTAAAAGGCTACGGCCCACAACCCGGCGGTGCCTTCAACGAAGGCAACAAATCCATCGGTCTGTCCCTGACTGGCGTATATCAGAACAAGATCACCGGCAACATCGGCTACACGAACTATTTCGGTGGCAAGCCGTATAACGAGCTGACCGATCGTGATTTTGTGAGCGCAAGCGTTTCATATTCATTCTGAACCGGACAGAATTTGTTCAACGAGGTAACTTAAATGAAACTGAACAAGAAACTCATGGCCACAGGCGTACTGGCTGCAAGTTTATTTGCTGGCCAGGCCTGGGGCGCGGTTTCTGCCGGCGAAGCAGCCAAGCTTGGCGATACCCTGACTCCGATGGGAGCAGAAAAGGCTGGTAATGGCGGAGCCATTCCCGCATGGACCGGTGGGCTTAAAACGCCTCCTGCCGGTTATAAGGGCGACGGCATCTACGTTAATCCGTTCCCGAATGAAACCCCGGAGTTCGTGATTGATCAGAGCAACGTTGATCAATACGCCGACAAGCTGTCGCCGGGCCAGGTCGCGATGATTCGCCAGTATCCGGATTACAAGCTCCCGGTATACCCGACTCACCGTACTGCGGTTTACCCTCAGGACATCATGGATGAAACCGTCAAGAACGCGACGGCTTCAGAGCTGATCCAGGGCGGTAACGGCATTGGCAACTACGCAAACGCAACCCCATTCCCGATTCCCCAGAATGGTCTGGAAGTGATCTGGAACCACATCACTCGCTACCGTGGTGGCTCGGTTCAGCGTAACGTTGGACAGGCTACCCCGACGGCTGGTGGTGACTTCTCAGTAGTCAAGTTTCAGGATGAATTGACCTGGAACAGCTATCTGACAGACTACACCCCGGGTCAGGACGACAACGTTCTGTTCTTCTTCAAGCAGGCCATCACCGGGCCGGCTCGACTGGCGGGTAACGTGCTGTTGGTTCACGAAACGCTGGATCAGGTCAAAGAACCACGTCGTGCATGGATTTACAACGCCGGCCAGCGTCGCGTTCGTCGTGCACCGCAGGTAGCCTATGACGGCCCGGGTACCGCAGCTGACGGTATGCGTACGTCAGACAACTTCGACATGTTCAACGGTGCTCCGGATCGTTACAACTGGGAGTTGATCGGCAAAAAAGAGATGTACGTTCCGTATAACTCCTACAAGCTGGTAGATCGCAGCCTGACGTATGATGAAATCATCAAGCCTGGCCACATCAATCAGGATCTGGCCCGTTATGAATTGCACCGTGTGTGGCACGTACGCGCTACCCTGAAGGAAGGTGAGCGCCACGTATACGCACAGCGGGACTTCTATATTGATGAGGATACCTGGCAGGCATCGGTCATTGATCATTACGATGGTCGTGGTGAGCTCTGGCGTGTTGCTGAAGCCCATAGCATGCAGTTCTACGATCAGGAAGTGCCCTGGTACGCGATCGAAGTGCTGTACGACCTTCTCTCTGGTCGCTACCTGGCCCTTGGCCTGACCAATGAAGAAAACAACCCGTACACCTTTGGTGTTGAGCGTCAGTCTCGTGACTTCACGCCAGCAGCATTGCGCCGCGCGGGCACACGCTAAGCTTCATTTGCTTCTGGCGTGAAAACGGCGAGCCATTTCGAATGGCTCGCCGTTTTTTTTGTCTGGCTGATAGTCCAGCCCCTCGCTATAGCAATGGTGCTTCCGTGTTGAAAACTCGCCGCTTACAATCTCTTTACACGTCAAATTTTTGCAGATCACCTAGCCTTTGGTTTAACCTTCACCCCAGAACATCATACTAAAGGCGTACCCGATGCAGGGCGCCAAGCCTAAAACAGAAGCGATTCATCTTATATACCGGGTAGCTTGAGCTTCTGATCCGGTTTTGAATGGGGCAGAGCGTGAAATCCTTGAACGAAGGCTGTGCAGCCAACGACGAGTTCCAGACTGCTAACACAGGTATTCAGCATGGCGAACTGGTGCGAGATCTTCTTGAGCACCGGCTTCAGATTCCGGCCATTCCCTCGGACAGGTTGATACGTCCGGAACTGGATCAGATGATTCGCGATGCCCTTATGCCCGGCCAGGTGTTTTTTCTTGAGGCCCCCGGTGGCTATGGCAAAACCCATTCGTTGGTGAGTGCGCTGGTTGGGTCCCCCGATAATTCCGGTATGCCGACCGTGCGCTGGGTATCACTGAATGCGGGTGATAACGCCCCCTCCCGGTTTCTTTCCCTGCTCGCCACTGCCCTCAGGCTGCCTGATCTGGCCCAGCGCAATAGCGGTACCTTTGACGACCATCTGGCGATGATGCTGGTTGCCAAAGCCCGGCAGGCTGGGGACCGCCCGGAGGTTCTGGTGCTGGACAACTTTCAGCACCTCACCAATCCGGCCGTTACTGGCCTTTTGCATCACTTGATGAGTCATATTCCTCAGAACCTGGCCATCGCCATTATTTCCCGTTTACCTCTTCCGTTTGAGAGCCACACCCTGCAACTCAATGGCAACTACCGGCGACTAGGCAGTGATCGCCTTGAGCTCACGCGCTCTGAAACCTTCGAGTTTTTTCATCAGGCTCGGGCTCATAGCCACATCACCAGCGTGGCCATTGACCATATTTACAATCTTACTGAAGGCTGGCTAACCCCCCTGGCATTGTATCGCCGGGAGTTGTCAACATCAGAGGAGCGGCGCCCCCTGCACGAAAGCCCTTATGTAGAACGGTTCTTGAAGGATTCGGTGCTCCAGCAGCTAACACCCGGCCAGATACGGTCACTAAAAGTGATGGCAGAGCCCGACAGTTGTTCTGATGAGCTTTTCTATGTGCTGAATGGTTCAGCAGGTGACGCGGATATGGCGCCGTCAGCGGCGGCAGAGCGGGGTATGCCCATCAAGCAGGCTCAGGGGCGAGGTCGTTGGTTCAGGCTTAACCCTTTGCTGCAGGCGTTCTTGCAGAGCCCACCATTGGGTGGTCATGCCACCCGCATGCTACTGGCCAGTCGGTGGTTCGGCCAGCGCCAGCAGTTCCCTGAGGCGCTGAAATACGCTCTTCTTGCGGGGGATAACGATGAGGTGATCCGTATTGCATCGGAGGGAACTGAGGCTCTCTTGCTGGGCCAGGACACCGCCTCGCTTCTGACACTGCGTAAAAGCCTGCCCGCAAACCTTCTTGAGCGTAGCGCAAGACTGCGCATTGTTTACGGGTGGGTTCATGCCATTGGTGGCCAGTTCCGCCAGGCCAGACAGTTACTGGAAGGTTTTGCTCCGGAAGGTTGGCGTGAACACGAAGCAAGAATTTTTGCCCTGAAGGCCTTCATTCTTCGAGGCGAAGGCTTTGTTCAGCCGGCCCTGGCCATGGCGGACAAGGCCTTGGCAACGGGTGGCCTGTCGACCCAGGCCCAACTGGTGACTCAAATCGTTCGCTCAAGCGCCTTGTGTGCCGCAGGCCGCTTTCAAGAGGCACGTGAAGCGAACCGAACCGCGGCAAAGCTGGCGCGAGAGGCGGGTGACTCCGGCTCAGAGGCGTTAGCAGTCTACGCTCACGCCAGAATTGAGTTGGGTAAGGGCGCTTTGGGTCATGCAGAACAGCTCTTGCGGACCGGTCTGGATACCGCCATGCAGGAGCTGAACAGGCCGGCTCGTATCGGCGAGACCCGGCTTCAGTTAAATCTGGTGTTGGTGTTGTGGCACCAGGGCCGGCTAAAGGAAGCAGACCGGCTGCTGGTAAGCTGTGCCCGCCACGCGGAACAGACCCGGGATCTGGGGCTTTTACTGGCCATGGCCTTGAGAGTGTTTATGTGCAGGGCCCAGAATCGCATAGATGATGCGTTTGTCTGGATTGGCAGGGCGGAGCGCACCATGCACGCCTGGCAAGTTGATGAATCCCTCTATGTACCGGTTCTGGAAGCACTGAAGGCCAGTTGCTGGCTCGCCTGCGGCCAGCTGGAAAGTGCTGCTCAGGCGATCGCCAAGCTCGAGCCCTACCGCCATGATGGCTGCGTACCTGAGCTATTCCCCACCATGCCCGGTTTACTCGACTGTCTTGAGGTTCGCGCTGATATTGCGTCGGGTGACCTGATTCGGGCCAGAGACGGCCTCGAAAATATTCACTGTCGCTATGGTGATGCACTGCCCTCGGGGCTCCAGATTCACACTGGCTTGTTGAATGCCATACTGTTGGGTGAAGAAAAGGGCTTTCAAGTCGCCAGGAAACAGCTGGAAATGGTGGTGAGTCAAGCCGCCGCGGAACACTTTATCAGTCCGTTTACCGAGCTGCTTAAAGAGCTTGCACCGTTAATGGAAAGAACGTTTTCGTTGTTGCCGGACGATGAGTTCACCCGGTCTTTGGGTGCCCTTTTCGGTTGCCAGCCTGCAGCACCGGATGTGGAGCGTTTGGCAGAGCCAATCAGTGATCGGGAACAGGGCGTACTCGAGTTAATTGCGAAGGGTCTTTCGAACCAGGAAATTGCTGACAAGCTGCATATATCCCTGCATACGGTGAAAACACACGCGCGCAGGATAAACGCCAAGCTGGATGTAAAATCCCGAACTCAGGCGATTGTCCGGGCACGGGAGCTGGGGCTGCTCTGAGCCCCGGCGATGGTACCTGAGTGCCATCAGATTTCTGTTTTGATTTGCTCGATCAAGGCGTCTTTTTCAGCCCAGATGTCGCTCACCCAGCGTTGGAAGCTGGCTCGTAGCTCACGATCCCCCTCATAGTCCATGCCCAGAAATTGCGCCGGTACTTCACGGGTTCGGATATCAATAACAATCTTGTCTACACGCCCGCACAGGTAATCCCAAATGCCTGGCCGTCCCTTTGGATAAACGATAGTCACGTCGAGCATGGTGTGAATCATGTCACCCATGGCGCCAAAGACAAAGGCCGTGCCGCCTGCCTTGGGTTTAAGCAGGTTTTTATAGGGTGAATTCTGGCGCTGGTGCTTCTCCGGTGTAAACCGGGTGCCTTCCATAAAGTTGAAGATGGTCACCGGTGTGTAACGGAATTTTTCGCAGGCAGCTCGCGTTGCCTCAATGTCCTTGCCCTTGAGTTCCGGTCGCTTCGCGAGCTGCTCTTTGGTGTGGCGGTGCATAAAAGGAAAGTCCAGTGCCCACCAGGCAACACCCAGCAGGGGCACCCAGAACAGCTCCTTCTTGAGGAAGAATTTCAGCAACGGAATCTTGCTGTTCAGCACATACTGAATAGCGGTAATGTCAGCCCAGCTCTGGTGATTGCAGGTCACGAAATACCAGTGCTTTCGGCTCAAGGTCTGAGCGCCGCGAACGTCCCATGTCACCCTGTGGAAGGTTCGCATCAGGGTGTTGTTAAATCCGATCCAGTACCAAGCTATGCCATTGACCACGATCGTGCACGCCTTTCGAACCGAAATCATGGGCACAAACAACTTAATAATGGCAAACAGCAGAAGGAATGGCAGAAAAACCAGGGTGTTCAGCAAAATCAGCAGAATCACCAGGGCCCCTTTCAGAGGGGCGGGCAGGAAATCAAGCATGCATCAACGTCTCTGTGTCTTCAGGTCAAAGGGTCAGCTTTCAAAAGGCGTTACGCCACCTCCACCTGGCAGCAGCACCTTGGCGTCAAGTGCAGAAGCAAGCTGCCGGAAGAGCCCTGGGGTCCGGTCTTCCAACAGGGCCCGAAACTCCCGATCGTAGAATTCAAGGTTGTTGTAGCGAATCATGGCGCGAATTTCCTCAATGTAGTCCTCGCCCCGCTCAGAATAACCGAGCAACCCTTCCGCCATGTCAATTCCGGATAGCGGCCGTTCCGCCAGTCGGTCCTGGTGGCGGATTTCCCGAACCTTCTGGTAAGTGGGGTGGCGGTTGAGATTCTGGATGTACGAGCGTACGGAATAGTAAGGCGATGAGAATTTTGCGACTTCATGGCTGGCACCGTCTACACGGCTGAGCGGAACCAGGCCGCAGCCTTTGGAGAAGCACCACTGGCCAAACAGGTTGTTGCCTTGGGTGGCGAACCGGGAGGTGCCCCAGGCCGATTCATTGGCGGCCTGGGCGAGAATCAGAGAAGGGGGGATGACGTCCAGTCGCTTTTTCAGCAACGCAAGCTGGGCGTCGCTGCCGTTGGCGGCATCAACCCGAAGCCGGTCAGCCTGCTCCAGGAGCCACTTCAATTCCTTCCCGGAAAGCTCAGATTTGGCTTCAAGCGAGTCAAGATACTCCCTCTCAAGAAGTATTCGGGAATTGGCCAGCACAATTCTGGGGTACAGGAATGAGAAAAAAGCCACCTTACGTTCTGTGGTATCCCGGATGCCTGAGAAATCAGGAAGGGGGGCGTTGGCCCATGCGGGCAGGGACGGCAGCGATGCCAGGGATACCTCGTCACCGTCAGCATTTGCCCCTCCGTCCTGAGTGCCTGGCGGGACATACAGCGCCCCGGCGCCCGCAAACAGAATCAATGGAACACACAGCATCAGTGCCCGATGAACCGCCGTCATAAAAACCCTCGTTAAAATCGATATGGCTGAAATTATAACAGGTTATACGGCTTACGCCTGTTCACGGATTGGCGTTTGGGTCATTGGGTATCAGCGTGGCCATCAGCAGCCCGGTACGCGGATTGGTGGCTGAGCTGTCTTCAAGCACCAGGAACATCTGGTCGGCTTCCCCGGTGTAAAAACCCTGGAGCTCGACTCCGGAGCCTGTCAGGGTGACAGTGCCGTCGACCGCCGCGTAGGTGAAGGTTTCACTGAACGTGGTGCGTTTGGGGCTGGAAACCTGGCTTTCGGTCACAGTATGGCTAATCTGAAAGCCGGTTGCGCCGAGCGTTGCTTCGGTCCCGCTCGTCAGTTGCAGTAGCCCATTGTTGACCTGGTAGAGTTCGTTGGTGTTGTCGGTCATGCTGACGACAACCCCTTGCACCCGGTACTGGCCACCTTCCGGTAGGCTGGCCGTGGGTGCCTTGCCGGCAATCATCAGGCCGTCCCCAAGTTGACCGTCCAGGTTGAACGCCAGCAGGGAGCCGTCTGGGGAGGCGGCACCTTGTCCTACATCCGGTGTTGTGAAATCGGTTTCGGGGCAGGTGATGCACAGGCTTAGCCGACCCATGTGCCGGCTGCCACTGCTCAGCAGCGAAAGCCGGTTTGCTATGCGCAACGTTTGAGTGTCGGGTATCGCCGGGGGCGCGGTAACGCTTCCATCTGCTGCGCGACGAAGGGTGAAGGTGTCCGTGTTGGCATTTGCAAGCAACTCATTGTCTGAAGGGCTGCCAGCGCTCAAAGTGCCAGCACCGGTTTCAAAGACCACCGGATCTGTCTGGCCAAATTGACCCGACAGATAGACCACATTGTAGTCCCCTTGTACCTTGTTCAGATCAAAGTTCTCGCTGCGCAACAAATGCAGCTCAAATGCCGACAGGTAATGATTCTCCAGTGTGGCTCTTCGCTTCAGCTGTCCGCCTTCATTTTCGAGTTCAATCGCTTTTCCTGCAGTAAAATAGCTCGCCAACACGCGATCTGGCCCAGTTTGGGTGTCCAACGGTTCTGTTGTAAAGGCATCCAGGTAATAGGGGTTGCGGGTCCACCCGTTAATCTGGGCGGTGCCCTGGTCCGTTATGCTCTGATAAAGCGCCCGGCCGGCTAACAGCCTTGCGGAGCCTTCAACAGAGGACACTGGGGTAAGCGTTGCTGCACCGGGTGAGCTGGTGTGGGTGTTTCGTGCCCATGCCTTGGTGACAAAGCGGTCGTCGGCCGTGTGTGCGATGGTCTGTCGGTCGTAGGGGATATCCGTGGCCAGAGACGTTACGCTCAGCCCAAAAGCATTGAATGAGGTCAAGGTCAGGGCAGGATACAGAAAAGCCTTTCCACTGCTATCGCTCAGGTCTTCTTCCTGGGCGGTACGCACCCCCCACTGGCCCGCATTGGCGGTGCCGTCATCCCGGAATGTCTGCCCGAGTTCCAGCCCGAAGAATACCGAGTTGTAATCGGCGGAACTGGCGCTGATGCTGCCTGCCGAATCGCCGTCCAGTAGTGCATAGTCAGCCAGGTCGTCGATATAGGCGGCGAAGTCGACCCGCTCTTTTAGAAAGGTCAACGCTGTGTTGAGTTTGGCGTTACTGCCAATCTCAATTTCAAAGTCATGAACCTGGTCTGCCAGCGTGGCCCATACATATTTGTTCAGGCACAGCCCGCCGCCCGAGTCGTTCACACAGTTCATCACGGTTTGAAACTCACTGGCGCTATAGTTGCCCAGGGTTTCTTCCACGACATAGTGAGAAAACGGGTTTACCTTCACGTCGCGGTCGGAATCGGCAGCCAGGGCTTTCATGGTGATGCCGCCTCCGCCGTTCCAGGTGGCTTCAATCAGCACATCCGGCCCGACCGGCAAACCGTTCTCAAAGGTAATAATGACATGGCCATCTTCACCGCTTGAGGTGGTGTAGTTGATGTCGTCCAGTTTTTGCAGGGAATTGTTGGTTCGGTAGACCTGAACCCGATCCGGAATCACAATCCTCAGATTGCGCCGGGTGGCTTCGCCGTTCGGGGCGAAGGTGACAGGCACTTCCATGGTGACCCTGACCTGATTGGTCTCAAGCCCGACCGCGTTGCTGGAGTCGCCGGTGCTGCCGGTATTGAAGTCATCCAGCGCATTAATGGTATTGCCGAAGCGGTTGGGCATGTTTCGCGCGCCATCAATGGCGCTGTCACCACCGCCGCAGGCAGCAAGAATCAGAGAGGTAGAAAGCAGGGGGGCTAGTTTCAGTCTCATGCCGGGGCTTGTCCGTGTGAAGTGTAACGAAAAGCCTAACAGGTATTCAGAGTGAACGGCGTGAAGGAATGCACGAATAGGTTACCCGCGGGTTAAAGCGGGTAACCGTGAGACACTTGGCTTCAGAAGAAAATCTTCATGCCGGCCAGTACGCCTTCATCCAGATTGATATCCGGGTTGCCGGCAAAATCCAGCTCGGTGTTCAGGTAGCGGTAGCCCAGAAACACTTCCGCGTTGCGGATGACTCGGTAACTGCCACGCAACTCCAGGCTGGTCATGTCGTCGGAATCGCCGAACGACAGAATGCTTGGGGCATAGTGCAAGTTGCCTCCGAACGACAGGCCGGGCACATCCGGAATGTTGACCGTGGCGAAACCGCCGAGGCCGATGGCGCCGCCGTCCACCTGGTCGTCATCCCAGGCAATGCCGCGCATACCGATGCCAGCCGTTGTGGGCAAGTTACCCAGCGCGGTGCGGCCCTGTGCGTGAAAGTCTACATTGCCGATATGGCGGCTGCCTTCGCGATAGGTGTAGCCTGCACCCAGTTGTAACTCCTCTTGAGTGCCGAAGAAGTTTACCTGGCCTTTTACCGAATCGTTGGTCAGGCTCAGGTCCAGGTCGGCCGCCATCACGGGGGCAGTGGCCAGTGAGAGTGCCAAAGCAGAGATGCGGGTTATTCTCATGTTTACACCTTTATTGCTGTCATTAGTGAATGCATGGCGGGCAAAACCTGCCTGCATTAGCGATAGTTCTGACTGGGGACGATGGTAAACACCTGCTCTTAGCAGTACAACTTAAAAGCCTGTAAGCCGCGAGTAAGGCAGGGCCGGAGCGTTAATGGTGAGTGGTTTCACCGCCCTGGTCCAGGTCGTCTGGTGACGCATTCTCTGCAGGCACACGGTATTCCTCATTGGCCCAGGCGCCAAGATCGATCAGTTTGCAGCGCTCGGAACAAAAAGGTCGCCAGGGGCTGGCATCCGACCATTCGACGGTTTTCCTGCAGGTGGGGCATTCAACATTCATGGCTGTGGGTCCGGGCTGTGTGAATCAACTGCCAGCGCTCAGGTTGTGGCAGCGGCGTGGCAGTATTGTTCCAGCACTGCCCGTAGCATTTCAAGGTTGACAGGCTTTGCCACAAACGCATCCATTCCGGCGGCCCGGCATTGCTCTTCGTCTTTTTCCATCGCGCTGGCGGTCAGTGCGACCACGGGAACCCTGGGCTGATTCTGCTCCAGCTCCCACGCCCGAAGCTTTTGGGTGGCCTCGAAACCGTCCATCTGAGGCATCAGGCAATCCATAAAAATGAGATCAAACCGGTGTACCTGCCACAGTGAGGTGGCCGCCCTGCCATCGTTGGCGGTCATCACTTCACAGCCCAGCTTTTCCAGAAGCCGTTTGGTTAATGTCCGGTTTACCGGGTTGTCCTCCACCAGAAGAACCCGCATCCGGCCGCAGGGCAGGTCCCGTCGAACGCTGCCGGAATCGCCCATAGTCTGCAAAGAAAAACGCGTGAGGAAGCGTCGCTCCTGCTTTTCTTCGTCGCTGAACAGTTGGTTAAGAATCGGGATCAGGTAAGACTCCCGTAATGACTTACTCAGGAAGGCATCTGCGCCTGCCTGGCGGAAATGCTCGGCATCGCCCCGTTGGGGGTTGGACGACAAGATCAGCAGCCGGGTATCGCCCCACACGGCGTTACTGCGAATCTGTCGGCACAGAAGGTCACTGTCCATGTCTGGCACAAAACCATCGAGAATGATGGCATGGTATGGCTCACCGGCGTCATAGGCCTGCCGCAGAGAGGTCAGCGCCTCACCGGCCGATTTGACGGCTTCAATCTGAATGTCAAAGCGCGACAGCATCTCAAGGGTGATTTTCCGGGACAGCTCATAGGAGTCCACCACCAAGATCCTGCGGCCGCGAACCTTTCGGGAGTCCGGGCGAACCTTGGCGGAACTGTCGCTGGATTCCTGCAGATTTAATTCAACCCAGAAGGTTGAGCCCTCACCGGGCCGGCTCTCGACATCCAGGGAGCCACCCATTAAGTCAATCAGTTGCCGGCAGATGGTCAGCCCCAGCCCCGCACCGGGTAACTGACGCTTGAACCGCTGGCCCAGCTGCACATAGGGTTCGTAAACCAGAGGCAGATCTTCCGGGTTAATACCTTCGCCGGTATCTTCCACGGCAAGCCGCACGCGCACCTTTCCCTCTTTGCGTCCCAGCACTTCAGCGCTGATCAGTACATGGCCGGAATCGGTAAACTTGATCGCGTTGGACAGCAGATTGAGCAGTACCTGACGGATGCGCACAGGGTCTCCTGCCACCGCCCACGGCAGATCTTCGTCGACCCGCATTTCCAGAGCCAGGCCCTTCTCTCTGGCGCGGGAGCCAAGCATATGGATCAGGTCGTTCAGGGTTTCCCGAAGATCAAACGGTATCTCTTCCAGTTCCAGTTTCCCCGCCTCCATACTGGAAATGTCGAGAAGGTCGTTAATGATCGCAGACAGGCTTTCAGACGCATTGAGCAGCGTGCCCACGTACTCACGTTGCTCCTGATCGAGTGGTGTATCGGTCAGCAGGTTGGCGTAACCCAGTACCGACTGAAGGGGGATGCGCAGTTCATGGCTTACATTGGCCAGGAACTGATTTTTGGCATGGTTTGCGCGCACCGCTTCGTCTCGCTCGCCTTCGGTTTTCAGGGTGTTCTGGCGTAATGAGCGGGTATCCTCGAGAATCTGTAGGCGCATTTTGTTCAAAGCCTGTTCAAGCTCTGATAACTCGTCGGGCTTGCGGGGTGTCTTTCGTCGCAGTTTAAGTGGGTCTACCAGAGCATCAAGATTCAGTTTGGCGGCATAATCAGCCATGGATTCCAGGTGCCTCGACAGGGCGAATCGTACAATTAAGAGCAGCCCCAGTGTGCCCAGCATCACGACAATGGACTGAAACAAAAGGTTAAGAAGGGCTCGGTCGCGGATGTCGTTGTAGACGGTATCGACCGAGGACACCACCGTCAGCTCGCCAACCGGCTGGGGGCGATCGAAGCTTGAACGGTTGAACTCAAGGGGGAAAGACTGGGAAATGACCCGGCCTTCAGGGTAGGTGCCGGCGCTGAAATCTTCACCGGTTGAGGTGATGACCCGCGCAAACTGAACCGAAGGCATGGTAAGCAAATCATCGAGGCTGTCGGCTACCTCGCTGTAATTCAAGACCCAAAGGTTTGAGCTCATGGTGCCGGAGATCAACTCGGCAGCGCGAACCTGGTTAGCTTCAAGCTGCGTTTTCTGACGGTCAAACTCGCCAATCATCTGAACGCCAGTCGCCACCAGTGACAGCACAAGGCTGTACAGAAGCACCCACCCCAACAAGCGAAGAGCCAGCGGGCGAACACCCCAGCGCTTTAGGTACTGGTTTGAAGGCAAGGCACGAGTTCCCTGTGTCGACTACAAAATCACCAGCGGCAGTTTAACAGACAGATACCACTTCCACACACACCTTTCCGTTCTCGGCCAGAAACCGGAAGCGCACGTTCAGGTCATACAAATGAACGCCGTAAATCCGTTCCTCATCGCGCCCCCTTCGGAAGGAAGGGCGGGGGTCATAGCTCACCACATCCTCGATCAGTCCCCGAAGATCCGGGTAGGCCTCGGTAGACAGAGCGGACAGATTCGTTTCCGCCTCCGGGCTGAAGTGTACTTCCGCTCGTTCCACCGGGCCGGAATCCGCCCAGCCGAGTGACGCACCGGGTATGGAATCCGCAAACGGCAGGTAGGGTTTGATATCCAGAATCGGTGTACCGTCGATCAAATCGTGGTCTCGAATTTTGAGCACCAGCCGCCCGTTTTTTCGAGCGATGCCTTCGTTACGCACGACGGACAAGCCAAGACTGTTGGGCCGGAAAGGCGAGCGGCTGGCGAATACGCCCATTTTCTTGTTACCACCTAAACGTGGGGGGCGCACCACCGGCCGCCATTCGGCCCGAATCGCTTCGTGAAACTGAAAGGTCAGCCACAGGTGGCTTGAGGTTTCCAGTCCCCGGAAGGCGTCTTCCCGGTCGAATGGCGGTTCGATCACCAGGTCGGCATGAGCGTGCCGAGTCAGTCCCGGCTGGCGAGGTACCCCGAATTTGTCCTTAAAACAGGATTGGGTGTAGGCAATGGGCGTAAGTGTAAGGGCGTCGGCTGCCGGTTTGCTTTTGTGTCTGGGTCGGGTCATCTCAGTCTCTGTCAATCGTGCCGGCAAAATACATCTCGATGCGGAAGATCAGTGAGGCTTGGTCTTTGAAACTTTCCTCCCGGGGAAACTCCAACGCGGGAATCAGTTCTGCGAACAGCCAGTCCTCATAGGCGCGATATCGCCAGGTTATATCGGCAAAATAGTTTGTGGTACGCCAGGTTGGCTGGCTTTCCCCCAGGATGCCGATGCGTGGGGCAATAACGGACCTCGGGCTTACCCGTTTTCGCACACTGAAAATCTGCGCGGCGGCGAATTTTTTGTCGCGATGAATCCACTCCAGTTCAGAAGAGGTGTAAAAGTGCCAGTCATTCCAGACCGGCCTGTCGGCGCCCAGCCAGGAGCGGGAACCCCAGCCGCTCTGGTGATAATAGTAAACCCGCTGCTGAACATTCAGGGCCCAGTTGGTATCTACCTGCCACCCTTTGCGGGCGGTTAAACGCCAGAACGCTTCCGGAGGCAGGCGCAGGCGACCACCGACATCCATTGAAAGATTGATGGCATCACCCACATCGGTCAGGAATCGTAACGCACCAGTAGTGTCGGTATCCGAGCGTTCCGGCTCAGTCAGTTGTCGGTCTCTCTCTCGTTCCGCAAGGGGAATCTGCTCCTCACTCTCGCTCTCGATAACCAGTCGCAACTTTTCTTTGGTAGTGGGAACATCCAGTCTGAAACGTACTTCGGGCTTGAACTGAGCCGGATCGCTGTATTCGGATTCCGCGGCGAAGCCCATTCGGAGATAACTCTCATTGTTTGGTAAAGCGTGCCGGGAGCCCGATAAGGTTCTGTCGGCCCAGGCGCCGATATTTTGCACAGTGCCACCATGACGGCGCTCCTGGCGAATCACCCAGTTGGTGAAGTTCATCCACCAGGAGTCTACCGGCTCAGCCCAGTAATCATCGGGTTCAAACGTATAAAACGAAACCGGCAAACGGTAAGGCGACAGCACCTCGGCTACCGTGCTGGCCCGAACAGTTACAACCGGTTCGGCACTAAGGGCAAAGGGAGAGGCTGCCAGGAACAGTGGCAGAAAGAAGATACAACGGGTGAGGTGGTGCAGCGGAAGCCCCTTAACTGAACTCAAACAGGAACCGATTATGCAACTCACAAACCTGACGCTCAACCTCATTCAGTGGACGGTTGTTATCAATAATAGCATCTGCCTGCGAGCGCCGATCTTCCCGGGCCATTTGCGCTGCCATAATGCGCTCAACCTGCTCGCGTGAGTTATCGTCCCGAGCCATGGTGCGTTCAATCTGAACCGACTCCGGAACGTCGACCACGATGATTTTGGCGGCCAGGCCCCGTTGGTCAGTCTCTAACAGCAGAGGCGAAACCAGCAATACGTAGGGTAGGGGGTAGTCTTCTGGTTGCAATTGCCGAACCAGCTCCTTGCGAATAACCGGGTGTAGCAACCGTTCAAGCCAGATCCGCTCATCCGGCTCTGCAAAAACTTTCTGGCGCAATGCTGCACGGTTCAGCGAACCGTCCGCCATAAGCACCCCTTCGCCAAAGTGCTCAGCAATAGCTGCTAACGCCGGCATGCCAGGCTCAACCACGTCCCGGGCAACATCATCCGCATCCACCCAGTGCACACCCAAATCCCCGAACACGCGCACCACCGTAGACTTCCCGGAGCCAATGCCTCCGGTCAACCCAACAATCTTCAAGCCAGCCACCAAACACTCCAAACCAAAACGGATGCAAAGGGGTCAATTGCGCCATGCCAAGACGGATACAAAGGGGTCTGACCCCTCGGGGTCAGACCCCACCCAAATCAACCGCCAATCACCATCTGGCTTCCTGGCAATCAAACTCCAAGAAACCCAAACCAAAACGTCTGAATTTCTCCACCAAACCACAAGCAAACCACCCCGGCCACTGCCAGATAAGGCCCGAAAGGAATAGGCACCTCCCGCCCATGCTTTCTGAACACCATAAGACTGATGCCAACAATGGCCCCAACCAGTGACGAAATCAGAATAACCGCTGGCAGCAACTGCCACCCAAGCCACGCTCCAAGCGCGGCAAGCAACTTGAAATCCCCATGGCCCATACCTTCCTTGCCAGTCACGAGCTTGAACAGCCAGTAAACCGACCAAAGCGAAAGGTATCCGGCAACAGCGCCCCAGAAGGCACTGGCAAAGTCCGTCAGCACGCCAAAGTAATTCAGCACCAGCCCCAACCACATCAGGGGCAGCGTCATGTTGTCCGGCAGGAGTTGCGTATCAAAATCGATCACGGTCAAGGCAACCAGAGACCAAATCAGCAGCAAAGCCCATAAAGCAGCCTCTGACGGCCCCAGTAGCGCAACCGTGGCGACAGAGACTAGAGCGGTGAGCGCTTCAATGACGGGATATCGAGCGGAGATCGGGGATTTACAGGAGGCGCACTTGCCTCCCAGCATCAACCAACTGATCACCGGAACGTTCTCCCAAGGCCGGATTTTGTGGCCACACGAAGGGCACGTGGAGGCCGGAGAGGATAGGGTGATTGTAGAATCCTTGGTGCGGTCACCCTCCGGAACCTCCAGAAACTCTTCGCACTGGCAGCGCCACTCCTGTTGCATCATCTTCGGAAGGCGCAGGATAACGACGTTCAGGAAGCTGCCTATGCAGAGGGAGACGATGGTGACGGTTGGGTAGAGCAGCCAGGGGGTTGAGAGGAAAGTGTCGAGTGTGGGCATTGATGTGCTCGGTTGATCTTGCGGTGGTGTTTGGGGCGGTTCAGGCCCCTCCGTTGTTTTGTCGGGAGGGGCTCCAATAAGCGTGACGCCGGGATGAGTGGTTAGCCGACAACCTGGCCCATCTGGAAGATCGGGAGGTACATTGCAATGATCAAGCCGCCTACCAGAACGCCCAGAACGGCCATAATCATGGGCTCCATGAGAGCCGTCAGGTTGTCAACCATGTCATCTACCACGGCTTCGTAGTGCTCGGCTACTTTGGCCAGCATTTCGTCCAGGTTACCAGACTCCTCACCGATCGCTGTTAATTGAACCGCCATCACAGGGAATACATCTTGTTGGCGCATTGAGACCTGCAACTGGGTCCCGCTGGACACGTCATTCTTGATGTTCATAATGGCGTCCCGGTACACCGCGTTACCGGTTGCACCTGCAACCGAGTCCAGCGCGTCAACCAAAGGAACACCCGCAGCAAAGGTGGTGGAAAGTACCCGGCCGAATTTTGCGACCGCGGATTTGTCGAGGATCTCGCCAACAACTGGAAGCTTCAGCACGTATTTATCAACAATATCCGAGAACTTTTGTGAGCGGCGCTTGAACTCCTTAAAGAGGAATATGGTACCTACGATGCCGAGGAGGACGACAAACCACCAGGTCTGAAGCCATTCAGAAAGCCTTACTACCATTTGGGTGAAAACAGGGAGTTCCGCGCCAAAGCCTTGGAATAGGCTCTCAAATTGAGGGACTACCTTGACCAAAAGGATTGCTGTCACCACAATCGCAACCACAACAACCGCAATTGGGTAGGTCATGGCTTTCTTGACCTTTTTCTTGAGCAGCTCTGTTTTTTCAAGGTAGGTTGCAATTCTGTCAAGCATGGCCTCCAGTGCACCCGCTTGTTCGCCGGAGTCCACCAAGTTGCAGTACAGGTCATCAAAGTGCTTCGGGTGTTTGCGAAGAGCGGAAGCGAAGCCGGAGCCGGACGAGATGTCGTTCCGTATTGCCATCACCAGCTCTTGCAAACCTTTGTTTTCAAGGCCGTCAGCCACAATGTCGAAGCTTTGCACCAATGGCACGCCGGCTTTCATCATTGTGGCTAATTGACGAGTTAACATGGCGATGTCAAATGGCGTAATTTTTTTGCTGCCACCAAACAACGGTTTTGACTTTTTCTTCACCTTGTCGGGAATGATCCCCTGCTTACGAAGCTGAGCTTTAACCAGCGCCATATTGGAGCCGTTAAGTTCACCTTTGGCTTTGTTACCCTTCCGGTCTTTGCCTTCCCAAACGTACGATTCCAGCTTCTGTGATTTTTCTGCCATGCTTAATCCTTCGTCACGCGGTTGGCTTCTTCAAGGCTCGTCACGCCCTGCATAACTTTCATGAGGGCCGATTGCCTGAGAGTGCGGAAGCCTTCCGCCTGAGCCTGTTTTGCAATTTTAATCGAACTGGCTTCTTCCATAATCATGTTTGCCAGCTCGTCGGTAATCTTGACCACCTCGTAAATACCAACGCGGCCTTTATATCCTCCAGTGCATTTATCACAGCCCTTAGGGCGGAACAACGTAAAGCCTGTATCAATTTGTTCTTGTGTGAACCCTTCCGTCAAAAGCACGTCTTTCGGGATGTCTGCGGGCTGTTTGCAACTACACAGTCGGCGGCCGAGTCGTTGAGCAATGATCAGGCTCACGGAGGTGGCGATGTTGAAGGCGGGCACCCCCATGTTCATCATCCGCGTCAGGGTTTCAGCGGCACTGTTGGTGTGAAGGGTAGACAGAACCAGGTGCCCGGTTTGGGCCGCCTTGATTGCTATGTTGGCGGTTTCCAGGTCTCGAATCTCACCTACCATGATGACGTCCGGGTCTTGCCGCAGGAAGGCCCGCAGTGCTTCGGCGAAACCGAGGCCCACTCTGGTGTTCACGTTGACCTGATTGATGCCCTCCAGGTTGATTTCAGCCGGGTCTTCAGCGGTGGAAATGTTGATGCCTGGCGTGTTCAAAATATTAAGGCCGGTGTAGAGGGAAACTGTTTTACCGGAGCCTGTCGGACCAGTCACCAGGATCATGCCCTGCGGCTGTGCAAGCGCATCCAGGTATAACTTCTTCTGGTCTTCTTCGTAGCCAAGTACATCAATCCCTAATTTCGCTTGGCTGGGGTCAAGAATCCGCAATACAATTTTCTCACCCCACAGCGTGGGCAGGGTGTTTACCCGGAAATCGATGGCCTTGGTTTTGGACAGCTTCATCTTGATCCTGCCATCCTGGGGCACTCTCCGCTCCGATATATCCAACTGGGCCATGATCTTCACCCGAGCTGAAATTTTCGGCGCAAGCTTAATCGAAGGGCGAGAAACCTCTTTCAGAATGCCGTCGGTCCGGTAGCGAACCCGATAGGTTTTTTCATAGGGTTCAAAGTGTATGTCTGAAGCGCCACCACGGATGGCGTCCAGCAGCATTTTGTTGACGTATTTTACAATAGGGGCATCGTCAACTTCGGCTGTAGACGCCGTGCTGTCCTCGTCGCCTTCGCCCCCTTCCGTTTCTACGCCTTCCAGGTCGGCATCGTCCAGATCGCCCATCGTGTTGTCCTGGGACTCCAGATACTTATCGATGGCAGCTCGCAGCTTGGCGTCGTCAACCAGAACCGCATCCGTGCTCAGCCCCGTGTTGAACTTGATTTCATCCAGTGCCTGAATGTTCGTCGGGTCTGAAACAGCAATAAACAACCGGTTACCTCTTTTGTACAGAGGTAGGGCGTTGTGTTTGCGGATCAGCTTCTCGTCAACGGACTTCTCCGGCATCATTTCGGGAAGGAACGAGTCCAGATCCAGTACCGAAACGCCAAACTCCATGGCTGCTGAAAACGCCAGCTTGGAACTGTCCGCCAGATCGTTCTGGGTCAGATAGGTGATGAGAGGAATGCGGCTCTGAGAGGCCTGAATAAAGGCATCTTTTGCGATGTCTTCGTCTAGAAGCCCATCATCCACAAATCGACGGGCCAGGCCCGTAAGCGTTACGTTTCGGTTGCTGCTCGCCATAAATGCTCTGAGGAAAGTCTTATAAGTGGCTGAATCTCGGATTTATGAACCAGAGTTTAGATGGATGACCCTGCTTTGGAAAGCGGGGTGTGTCTCAGGTTTGATCTTTCTCAGAGACATGCAGATAAAAGTGGCCTGTCTGAAATTGCCGGCTTGGGTGACGGAAATTGTCACCTTTGGGCGGGGAGGGGCACCAGGGTTTGGGTGTGTGGACTGGCGTGGTTGGCGTTTTTTGATTTAAGTCACTGTGTGAACGCTGATTTTTAACATTTTCTTGCAATTGGCATGGTGCCTGCTTAAGTTACACCACGCTCAGCGCGGAAACGGGGCAACGCTCCACCGCCCCGGAGCTGGATAAACGAAAAATGACAACTCTTGAGGTTGATAACATGCAAAAGATTCAGATGAACAAAGGTCAGCAGGGTTTTACTCTGATTGAACTGATGATCGTTGTGGCGATTATTGGTATTTTGGCGGCTGTGGCTATACCGGCGTATCAGGATTATACCATACGGGCCAAGGTCTCTGAGGGATTGACGCTTTCGTCATCGCTGAAAACGGCTATTACAGAGACATTTCAGAGCCGTGGGCCTGGGACTATGGTCTGCTCGACTAAGGTTGAATGTGATGCGATAGGGGCTACTTTGCTTGATACAAACGCATTGACTGGTAACGCGAACGTGGCGTCTGTGCTGAGTGACACTAAAGGCGTGATTACAATTAGCTATAAGACGTCTGTTGTGCCAGCGGCTACTAATACACTGCTTCTGACTCCGGTTGAGGGTGACGGAACTACAGTGCTTGAGTTGGATAATGTTGCTAACGCTGGAAAGCAGGTGAGTTGGAGCTGTAGCATCAATGGCACACTTGAAGACAAGTACCGCCCAGCTAACTGCCGTTAATAAAGATCCAAAGCTGATCATGGACAGGCACTGAAGTTGATCATGGACAGGCACTAGCCTGACCAGATCCCCAAAGGCCCGGTGGTTTCGACCCCGGGCCTTTGTCACTGATCATGGACAGGCACTAGCCCAGGCTGATCATGTAATGATTGATCATGGACAGGCACTAATGATCATGGACAGGCACTCGCCCTGATCATGGACCAGATCCATCATGGACAAGATCCATCATAAGAAGAAAATAATCATGGACAGGCACAGCTAGCTTAGCCTGACTTGATTCCCAAAGGCCCGGTGGTTTTCGAACCCCGGGCCTTTGCTGTTTCGAGCCTGACCGTGGACAGGCACTAGCCTGACCGGATCAATCATGGACAGGCACTAGCCTGACCAGATCCCCAAAAAACTGGACAATAATCATGGACAGGCACTAGCCTGACCATCATGGGCAGGCACTAGCCTGACCAGATCCCCAAAGGCCCGGTGGTTTCGACCCCGGGCCTTTGTCGTTTCTGGCTTTCGGTTTTACAAAAAAATTGATCATGGACAGGCACTAGCCAAACTGATCATGGACAGGCACTAGCCAAACTGATCATGGACAGGCACTAGCCAAACTGATCATGGACAGGCACTAGCCAAACTGATCATGGACAGGCACTAGCCTGACCAATGGACAGGCACTAGCCTGACCAGATCCCCAAAGGCCCGGCGGTTTCGACCCCGGGCCTTTGTTGTTTCTGGTTTTCGATTTGCTGCGTCTAATTCGGGGTTATGACAAAACGGCGGCGGCATTCCACCGTGAATTGTGGAAATCTGCCGATTTCAGGCGAGCGACGTCCTCGGCGGGCGCGCCGATAGTCTGATTTGAGAAAGAAGGGGAGGGAGCCTAAGCCGCTCGTCGTCGCCGTCCAGGATTTCGGTAATCCTGATAGCTATCTTCAAAGGCTGTCGCCCGGTGGCACCACCGTTCCGGGTCCAGATTCAGCCGTTCCAGAATCGGCAGCGCGTTTTCGTCAATAGCGCCCCGTTTGTCACTCCGGCTGATCCGCCCGGTGCAATCCACCAGTTCCAGGTAATCTTCAAAGCTGAACAGTATTCCGCGCTGAAAACCATTCCGAATGACTCCCTCAAAACCCAGTAGCGGTTTTAACGGTACCGCAAAATCATTCAGTGCCTGCTGTTCCGTCTGTCGTGCAATGGCTTCCGCCAGATTGAAGCTAGGATGAATGCGTTCCTTGATGCTGGTGTGTTCAGCTGATCATGGACAGGCACTAGCCTGACCGCAGTAGTCAATAAAGCATTTTTCACCGGCCTTGTGGATCTGGCGCATGGAGCGCTTTTAGCTGATCATGGACAGGCACTAGCCTGACCAGATTCTCAAAGGCGCGGAGGTTTCGACCCCGGGCCTTTGTCGTTTCTGGCTTTCGGTTTCACTGCGTCTATTTCGGGGTTATGGCGAAACAGCGGTGCTATCCCACCGTGAATTCTGGAAATCTGCCGATTTCAGGCGAGCGACGTCCTCGGCGTGCGCGCCGATAGTTAAATTTGAAAAAGAAGGGGGAGGGAGTCTAAGCCGCTTGTCGTCGCCGTCCAGGATTTCGGTAATCCTGATAGCTATCTTCAAAGGCAGTCGCCCGGTGGCACCACCGTTCCGGGTCCAGATTCAGCCGTTCCAGAATCGGCAGCGCGCTTTCGTCAATGCAGCCGCGTTTGTCGCTCCGGCTGATCCGCCCGGTGCAATCCACCAGTTCCAGGTAATCTGCAAAGCTGAACAGGATGCCTCGCTGGAAGCCGTTTCGAATCACGCCTTCAAAACCCAGCAGCGGTTTTAACGGTACCGAAAAATCATTCAACGCTTGCTGTTCCGTTTGCCGTGCAATGGCTTCCGCCAGATCGAAGGTAGGATGAATGCGTTCCTTAATGCTGGTGTGGTCGGAAGTCTCCGGTGTCTCTGCCATGGCGGCGCGGATGGGATTCAGGTCGACGTAGGCCATGCAGGAGAGAAGGGCTTCTTCGGTGTCCAGGGCCTGGGATTTGAACCTACTCTCCCAGAAATGGCCCGTGCACTCATCTTCCCGGTTGGCCTGCCTCGCAATTGGTTCATTCAGGCATTTCATAAACCAGCTCAAATCCGCCAACCGCTGCCGGACGGTTTCCGCGTACGCCTCCACTCGCCGAAGCTCTGCAGCACACAACTCGTCGCCCCGATGATATCGCTGTACCAGTGGAGGCCCTTTGTAAAGGCTGCACCAGCGCGCCAGCACCTCATCCATGCTCCACGGCTCTATGTCATCCGGGCTGAGTTTCACCACCAGGTGATAATGATTCGACATCACCGCATAAGCGGCCACATCTACCGCAAACACTGATGCCAGAAGCCGGATTCGCTCTTCAATCCAGCCCCGCCGGTGTTCATAACAGCGCCCGGTGGCGCGGTCTTTTCCGCAGAGGAAGGTGCGGCGCACGCAGCGTGAGATCACGTGGTAGAAGGGGGTGTCTGAAACGCTGACCAGTTCTGCTCTGGCTTTGGGCATGGTGAAGTCCTTGTCTTCCGTGACTGTTGACATGCTCATATCATGCATCAATAATTCGGATCTGTATAGATGTACAGTATTTTGGTGTTTTAGTGTGTTTCCCTTATTTCTGCTATTTCTCAAACTCTATTTTTGTATGTACAATAAATCCAGATGAATATTGAATTCGATCCAAGGAAGGATGAGAAGAACACTGAAAAGCACGGTGTTTCGTTAGCTGATGCCGCCAGGCTCGAATGGGATTGGGTGTGGGCTATGGAGGATTTTCGTAATGATTATGGCGAGCGCCGAATGATTGGGTATGGCCCCATAGGCGATCGTGTCTACTGTGTTGTTTACACAGAGCGAAAAGGCATCCGCCGCATAATCAGTCTTCGAAAGGCAAATCGTCGGGAGGTGAGGCTTTATGCAGACAAAATCTAAATCAGGTCGGAAGTTTACACTGCCTTCGAGCGATGAAGAGTCAGGCATTAACGAGGGGATTGCACAAGACGCAGATACACGCGAGCTCACGGAAGAAGAGTTCCGCCGGTTGCGTCCGGTTGGTCGGCCAAAGGCAGAGGTTACGAAGGAGCGGATAACTATCAGACTTTCACCGGAGGTCGTTGAGCAGTTTCGCGCCACAGGCAGCGGCTGGCAAACCCGAATGGACAAGGCGCTTCAGGAGTATCTGAGAACTCACAGTCAGTCGGATCTTGAGAGACTGGGGTGCTGAGCTGAACGGGTGATCATGGGCACGTGAACTGGACAACGAACAAATGCCGTGATGGACAGGCGCGCCTCAGCAGGAGTGTCGGATCATAATAGGCAACCTGCTATACTCTTGCTCGGTCAAAATCTTTTCTGGAACTCTTATGCCTGCTGCCAGCGACACTCATTGGTCTATGTCGCCGAATCGGGGAAAAGCATTAATGCTGACCCAGCGAGTGGTGTCGGTTTTTGTTTGCGACGCAGTTCGGTTGGAGGGCATTAACTTTACCCTGCCAGAGGTGCAAACCCTTCTTCAGGGCGTGACCGTGGGCGGGCACAAGCTGAGTGACCAGCAAATAGCGGTCAATCAAGGTGAAGCCTGGAAAGCCCTCTTCCGGATGATTCGCGAAAGGCAGTTTGAGCTAAGTCGCACATGCGCCGCCGACTTGCATGCGATTGCCGCCAAGGAGGAGGCTCTGGAGTGGGGTTGTTTTCGAACTGGCTCGGTGCTGATTGCGGGTACAGACTACTTGCCACCCCGTGCACAAGAACTTCCGGAATTATTCGATGACATGATCTCGCGAATCCGAGAGATCGATGATATTTACGATCAGGCCATTCATATTTTTCTCACCATGGCTCGTTGCCGGTTTTTTTATGGCGTCAATAAACGTATGGGTCGGTTCATGATGAATGGCAACCTGCTGAATAACGGCTATCCAGCTATTAATGTTCCTGCTTCACGCCAGCTGGAGTTTAACGAGCTTATGCTCGAGTTCTACGAATCCGGTGATCAGGCTGCCATGAATGCATTCGTCCGAAGCTGCATGGATGATCGCGCCGTTCTCATTATGAAAGAATGATGGGGTCAGACCCGGGGTCTGACCCCAACCTTCATCGCCAGCTCTCTTATTCGTAAGTACAAAAATACGCCGTATCCATATCCGCCTTAACCTTGAAGCTGGTATTGGCTTCCACTTCAAAAGCGTCGCCAGCTGCAAAACGAGCCCAGCTCTCACTGCCCGGCAACTGCACAGTCAGCGCACCACTCACAACGGTCATCACTTCTTTTTTACTGGTGCCGAACTCATATTCACCCGGGCTGATCACGCCCACGGTGGCAGGCAAAGACTCACCCTGAAAGCCGATGGATTTCACCTTGCCGTCAAAGTATTCGTTTACGTTCAGCATAGCCATAACTCCTGGTCATTTGTAATAAGCAAGCGAGGCGCTCGATTTTATCTTCAGCGCTAATTCGCCAAGCTCATGGGCGGTCGCCACATAGAAGAAGGTTACCGTCACCAGAGGAATCAGAATCACCCCGACAAACGATGCCGCCAGCAGTAAGTCGATGACAACAACACTGATAACAAACAGTATCCACATCAGAAAGAAGTGGGTAAACAGACCGATGTTGCTCATGACGAAATAGAAATTCGGTAAAAAGCCAAAAAGCTTTCTCCAATCCCCGGATAAAACATAACGAACCATTCCGCATTGAAACGTTGGTGCTGAGATCAGCGCCCAGGTGCTGTACACCATAAAGACGGTCAAAAGATCAGAGCCTACATCCTGAACAAAAGCTTCCACCCCTTCGGTAAAAAGCAAATGGATATCTGAAATCCAGTCAACAATTCCCGAAACTCCCAGAACACGGCACACTATCCATGGCACCAGAAAGTAGACGAAGAGCGCGGACCATAGAATCGCGCCGCGCTTGAGCCACAAAATAATATTCACGGGTGGAAGATCATTTCGCCCCTCTGCGATGCTGTGAACCATTTCAAAACGCCAGCCTTTGAGTAAAAGCAGGCTAAGAATGCCTATGATCGGTATAAGCGGGGCAAGAAAAATTGGCCAGATTCTGACCGGCCAATTCTTGTAATCGAAAACGTAGGTAAGACTCTTCTGAAACCGGGTGATGATGTTGTCTTGCGTCATGGCGAGCCGGGTTGTCGACTTTGCAGGGGATGTTGGGCTGCGAAGAATAAGGGCATGCCGGTGTCTGGTCAATACACCGGCCCTGCCCAAAATTGAGGCTTCAATTCAACCGCTGGGCCAAAGCCCCCAAACCTCTCCGCAAAAACAAAGCTGCATCTTTCACCGTTTCTTCGGGCAATTCCTCCATCGGTATATGCCCCACCGTCGGGTAAACAACCAGTTTGGCCTGCGGAATATCCGCCATCCACTTTTCTGAAAGCGCCAACGGTACCCAGGCATCATCCTCACCCCACATAAGCAGAGTTTCGGCGGTAATGCGCTTGAACGGCGGCGGGTCGAAGTTTTCCGCTCGGGCTTCGATCATTTTCAGGGTCTTGATATACAAGGGCTTGGCACCCGGGCGCATGTTCATGTGAACGTAGCGGAAGTAGTCCTCATCATCAATACGGTCAGAATCACCGTAAACCCAGGCCAGGTTCAAAGTTACCGCCCAGGCGGGCTGAATGTATTGGCCAACAAAGGCCACTGGCGCGAAGGTGCCTACGCTCAAAATCCATGGGGTGTCCTGAGGGTAGCCGAAGGGGTCAAGCAAGATGAGCTTGTCTACCCGGCCCGGATGGCGGGCGGCGTACCGGGCCGCGATGTAGCCGCCCAGTGAGTTACCGGCCAGCGACACCGTGTTCAGGTCCAGTTTATTTACGAAGCCTTCGAATGCATCCAGGGCGTGCTCTTCATTAAAATCGTCAAGCTCCTCAGGGCCGCCGGTCAGGCCGAATCCTGGCATATCCAGGGCAATCACCCGGTGGGTTTTCGACAGCTCTTCTGTCCAGTCATCCCAGGTTTGCAGCGCTGAAAAAATCCCGTGCATCAGAATCACGGTGTCGCCCTGGCCACGGTCCTGGTAGTGAATGTTGTAGCCATTCACCTTTACAAACTTTGAATGCTCGTTGGTGTAACGATCCTTCAGATCGTCCATCTCCATGCTGACCAGACCGCCCCAATGGCTCAGGGTAGGGCTTGCCTTCATCGACGCTCCGATAGGGGAGCAGCCAGACAGCGCAACAATAACCAGCAGAATGGCCAGCAACGGGAACAGACGGGGCAGTGAGTATTCGGAAACGCGCATCAGGCAAACCTTCCTGGTTCAATCAATCGTGTCGCCAGCTTCCCAGCTAACCGCCATGCTGCCATTGACGTAAGTGCCACTGATTGCGGTTATGGCAGGTCAAATACCCGTAAAACGCTGAAAATAAAAAGATAAAAAGCTTTCGCTTTCTTCGGTAAATGGCTCAGCCTGTGCGCTGTATCACAGCCGAACAGTGCGGGGTCAGACCCGGGGTCTGACCCCGGAACAGACCCCGGAACATTTGGTGCGGTGAAATGCACTGGGGTCTGACCCCGCATCAAGCTGTCAAGTCACTTTACACATTGTTCTTTTTCTGATCGGTAGAAGCGTTGTAACTGTTTGAGTTGTCAATTTAAAGCGGGCGTTGGCAAGAAATGCGCTTAAAAACGGATGTAATGTTCACATATTTAAAAGGAGTTTTACCATGAACAAAAAATGGATTGCGGTTCCCGCTAGTGTTGCTGCTGCAGTGATGATGAACACCGCCGCAGTTGCTGCGCCGATTACGGCCGACGTGGTTTTTCTGGTGGATGAATCTGGCTCCATGAGCGGCGAGCACACATGGCTTGGCAACATGATTGCCAGCCTGGAAAGCGGTCTGCAAGGGCAGGGCGTAGGTGTGTCGGAGGCCAACCGGTATTCACTGGTCGGCTTTGGTGGGTCCAATAATCAAAACCACCTCGACCCACACTCGCACGATATGGACGCTGGGACCGGTGGTAATCAGGCGTGGGGTAGCTCCACTCAGTTTGCGTCTGCTACTTCGAGCCTGGTCACAACCGGTGGCACTGAAGATGGTTGGAACGCTCTGGATTGGGCTATTAACAACCTGAACTACCGTGGCAATGCGGCAGTCAACTTCGTTCTGGTTACCGATGAAGACCGTGACAACACCAACGGCGCTCTTAACAAGCCGGGCCTGCTCTCTGGCCTGAATGGCCTGAATGCCTTGCTGAACGTTGTGGTTAACAACAACTTTGGTTGCGGTGTGTCTTCTGGCAATGCCATCGGTATCGACAGCGATGACAACGGCTTCCAGGCCGATGGCGCTGGTGGCTTCACCAAGTGTGAAGGCGCGGGTGTTATTGGCTCTGGTGCCGGTACCACGAAGTCTGATTACATTGACCTGGCACTGGACTCCGGCGGCGCAGCCTGGAACCTGGGCATCCTTCGTCAGGGTGGCAACAACGCGGCGTCCTTTACCAGCTCGTTCGTAGATACCAAGGTTCAGGAAATTACCGAGCAACCGCCGGTATCCACTGTTCCCGAACCCGGCACCCTGGCGCTTCTGGGCCTCGGCCTGACTGGTCTGGCCTTCCGTCGCAGGAAAGCCTAAATCCGATTGGGGTCAGACCCCGGGTCTGACCCCAATTCTTATCGGGTTGTGAGATAAGCGGCAAGCGCCTTGATATCTTGCTCTGTCAATACGCCGGCAATGCCTATCATTGGCGTGTTGTGTTTTGTTGGGTCCATCCCCTTGAATCGATTTAGCGCAATTTCCAGGTATTCCGAAGGCTGCCCGGCCAAGCGCGGCATATCCTGAAAACCCTGGGCTTCTCTGCCATGGCAAGCGGCACAGCGTGTGCCAAACAGCGCTTCTCCGGTCGCAATTCGGGCTGAGTCAGTATTCGTGCGGGCTTTTGCCGTCTGCTGACTGAAATACACTGCAATATTGATCCGCTCCTCCAGTGACAACGTTTTTGCCAGCTTGGACATCACATAATCTTCGCGGGTGCCATCACCGAATTTCTCGAACTGATTGAACAAGTATTGCGGATGCTGTGCCGCCAAATTGGGAATGTAATCGCGCTTGCTGTTGCCGTCTTCTCCGTGACAGTAGCCACAAAACCGAATGCGCTCATGCCCGGCCTCGTAACTGGCTTGCCGTTGCTCCTCATCCGCCATAATCGCCTTCAACTGCTCCATCGCATCATCGCTTGAATCTGCATGCGCATACATCGAGCACCCAAGGCCCGCCACCAACATCAGACTTCTCACCCAAGGACTGCAAACCATAAGGCACCCTTACTGCTCAGGAAAACGCGAAGCCTAGCTCCAGCGGAAAAGCCAAATCTTGAGAAAGATCAATAAAAACCGAATTGGGGTCAGACCCCCGTGCATTTCACCCCGCCAAATGCACAGGGGTCGGGTCCCGGACCTGACCCCATTCCTGATTTTGCGTTAAGCTAAAGGCTTATGAACTAGCCAAGGATTTGCTATGAAACTTCGCTTCCTCGGTGGTACGGGCACGGTTACCGGCTCTCGCTACCTGCTTTCTGATGACCGCCACCGATTGCTGGTGGATTGTGGGATGTATCAGGGTGTGAAAACACTGAGGCGGCGAAACTGGGCGGCGTTTCCGGTTGATCCGTCCACCATTGATGCCGTGGTGTTAACCCACGCGCACATCGATCACTCAGGTTACCTTCCAGCACTGGTGAAAAACGGTTTCAAGGGCAAGATTTACTGCACCAAAGCCACTCATGAGTTGTGCAAAGTGCTGTTGCCGGATGCGGGCTTCCTGCAGGAGGAGGATGCCAAGTACGCGTTCCGGAAAAAGTTCTCCAAGCACGAAAAGCCAGAGCCGCTGTTCACCGAAAAAGACGCCTGGGAAGCGTTGAAGCATTTCGAGTCGCTGCATTACCACGAGACATTCGAGCCGGTGAAAGGGTTTGAAGTGAGTTTTACACCAGCGGGGCACATTCTCGGGTCATCCTGCGTGCACGTTCGCCACAGCGAAAGCCAGCGAACGGTGGTGTTCAGTGGCGATGTGGGGCGGCAAGACGACATCATCATGCGCCCACCGGAACCCCTTCAGCATGCCGATGTGCTGGTGTGCGAATCCACCTACGGTGACCGCGCGCACAGCGATTCAGACCCGGAAAGTGAATTGGAGGAAGTGATCACCAAAACCGCAGCCCGTGGCGGGATCACCCTCATGCCGGCCTTCGCTGTGGGCCGCGCGCAAATGCTGCTTTATGTGGTGCACAAGCTGATGGGGCAGGGCCGCATTCCCAAACTGCCGGTTTACCTGAACAGCCCGATGGCCATCAAGGCAACGGAAATATTCTGCAAGCACCACAAAGAACACAAGCTTAACGGCAGTCAATGCGAGCTGATTGACGACAAAACCCAGTTTGTTCGCACCGTTGAGCAGTCCATCGAACTGGATGCAGTGCGCTTTCCGTGCATCATCATCTCGGCCAGCGGCATGGCATCCGGTGGCCGCGTTCTTCACCATCTGAAAACCCTGTTGCCAAACCCACGCAACAGCATTGTCTTTGCAGGCTTTCAGGCGCCTGGCACCCGTGGCGATGCACTAGTGAACGGTGCTGAGTCGGTGAAAATTCACGGTGAATACTGGCCAGTGAAGGCCGAAATTCATAACCTCGCGTCCATGAGCGCCCACGGCGACTACCGTGAAATACTCACCTGGCTTGAACAGGGCAGCCTGAAGCCCGAAAAAGTCTACGTGACCCACGGCGAAGCCGTTGCCAGCGACACCATGCGAAAACGCATCACCGAAAAGTTCGGCTGGGACGCAGAAGTGCCAGACCTCTTCGAAGAAGTCGAAATCTAGTGGGGTCAGACCCGGGGTCAGACCCCCGGGCATTTGGAGCAGAGAAATGCACCGGGGTCTGCCCCCCCCTTCAGGCGAAGCGAGCTTGCATCTCTTCCTGAAACTCGGCGGAGCCCAGGGGTTTCCCGGCAATGGCGGTGTAGTGGATCAGTTCGTCGAGCTCTTTGGGCATAGGGGTGCCCACAAAGTTCCGGTAGCTCTCGCCGCGTCGGTCCGGGTCTGGCTGGAATTCAAGGTAACTAAGGTGAGGGCTGTGAATCGATGATCCCATCCCGTAAGCATGGCAACGATAGCTGGACCATTGGTAGTCCCCGGCGTATTCAACCATGCCAGCCTTCACCGGGTTCAGTTCAATATAACGTTGGCATTGCAGTAAATAGCTCTCAGTATCCACCAGGCAAGACTTGAACCGGCCTTCCCACAAGGTGCCGGTGCGCTCGTATTTGTGGTTGAAGTATTGAGCATAAGCCTGCCCGACCGATTTCATGAACCCGGAAAGCGCATCATCCGAGTGGGGCGTAACCAGCAGATGGGTGTGGTTGGTCATGAACACCCAGGCATGAATATCCAGCTTATACTTCTTCAAATACCGCGTGAGCAGCATCATATAAGTGGCTTTGTCTGCAAAATCCTGAAAACACAGTTGCCGGTTATTCCCCCGCTGAATCACATGCTGGGGCATACCGGCCGGACAAATCCTGGGGCGGCGGGCCATCTCACATTCCTTGTGAAGTATATTGGTGTATTGAAAGTGCAACAATCTGCCCCAACTCGCCAGAAATTTCAAGTTGGGGTCAGACCCGGGACCCGACCCCGGAGCATTTTGCACCGTGAAATGCGCGGGGGTCTGACCCCAAAGTTTGTTACTATAATCCGAAAAGGCAGCCAGGCAGGACGCAACCATGCATTACAGCTCAATACTTCCAGATGTGATTAAAGTGGCGGATGAAGCCAGCGAGAAAGTGCTGCACATCTATCAATCGGATTTCAAGGTCAACTACAAGGAAGACCACTCGCCGATCACCGCTGCAGACCTGGCCAGCCACGAAATCATCATGAAAGGGCTGCGCAGCATCAGCCGGGACATTCCGATCCTGTCGGAAGAGGGTGCAGAAATTCCGTGGGAAGAGCGCAAACACTGGCGCCGTTTCTGGCTGATCGACCCCATCGACGGCACCAAAGACTTCACCCAGCGCAGCGGCGAATTCACCGTTAACATCGCCATGATCGAAGACGGCGTTCCGGTGATGGGCGTGGTCACCGCCCCGGCACTAAAAGAAGCCTTCTGGGGCATCAAAGGCGAGGGTGCTCACAAGCGTGACCGAACGGGTCGCATCCATCGCATCCGTGTAGCCGAACCCAAAGACACCAAACGCGTGGTTGCCAGCAAAAACCACCTGAACGACGAAACCCGCGCCTTCATCGAAACCCTGGGCGAACACGACACCGTTCAGGCCGGCAGCTCTTTGAAATTCTGCCGAATCGCCGAAGGCCACGCCGACATCTACCCCCGCATGGGCCCCACCTGCGAGTGGGATACCGCCGCCGCCCACGCCATCCTCCTGGCTGCCGGCGGAAAAGTGCAAACCCTGGAAGGTAAGCCCCTGCAATACGGCAAAGAGGGTGTATTAAACCCGCACTTTATCGCGGCAGGTAGCTGGTACTTTTGAGCAGTGGGGTCAGACCCGGGGTCTGACCCCGAGACATTTGACCCCAAAGATGGAAGCTTCATGACCTGGTACGCCCTACAACACAAGCCCGCCCAGGGCGATCGCGCGGTTCTGCACTTGCAGAATCAGGATGTCGCCTGCTTTTTCCCGAAAATCGAAGTGGAGAAGATCAAGGCCAGCAAGCGCACCAAAAAGCTGGAGCCGTTGTTCCCCGGCTATCTGTTTGTGAACCTGGAGCAAACCGATCCCATGTGGGCGAAACTCCGTTCCACCCGCGGCATAACCCGTATCGTTGGCTTTGCGAACAAGCCAGCAGCGATAGACGACGCAGTGATCGACCACATAAAAGCCAGCATGGACAAAGTGGCCGAGCAGGGCGGCATAAAGTCCGGTCAGCCGATTGAACTGGATGACGGCCCCTTCAAAGGCATCAGCGCCATCTTTCAGGCTTACGACGGTGAAGAGCGCGCCATTGTGCTCATCACGTTTATGCAGAAGCAGCAACAGGTGAGGGTACCGGTCTCTGCCATTCGCGGGTGAGTAAAGGTGGGGTCAGACCCGGGGTCTGACCCCCTGACATTTGGTGCGGTGAAATGCTCCGAGGTCTGACCCCAGGTATGGAATTCAATGCATTTGCCATGCTTTAACAACTCTTTACACATGTAGGCGCCTGATTCTGGGGGTATCCGACCTTTTGTCACTTGCGTGTCATCTGGCATGCCGTAGAATCGTCACGGTTTTGAAATACTTCTTACACAACCTGACAGGGAGCGCGTTGGGCATCCCCTTCGCTTTTGTAAAATCCCTTTGTCTTAGAAAACTAGATTCTATGACCTTAAAACACTGGGCCCTGGTCGGTGGGGCGGTAGCGTGCTTGAACAGCTTTTCATTGGCAGCAGCGCCCTGGCTGGAGCCGGGCGATTCACGTGCCCGGTTTGCGGCGCAAAAGCTGGCGGACCGTGGCCACATGAACCGCACGGTCACCACCTGGCCATTGATGTGGAGCGCGGTTGAAAGCGGTACTGACAGCGGCATCAAGGCCGATCAGCGCGCCACCGGTATGGCCGCAGCGTATCTGCGCTTTGAGCAGGAAGAACAGGCGGAGACGGGATTCCGGGGCGAATTCAGTCTCAGTGCACAATCTGAAATCCCCGCCATCGCTGGCTTCGAAGGTCCAAGCCTGGCCAAGGCCGGTACGAACCTCAAGCTTCAGTGGCAAGGTGACTTCTGGGCTATGGGCCTGAACCCAGCCTACGCCCACAACCCGGATGATGACGAAGAATTCCTGCTGGACGGCTCCTACCTCGCTGCCACGGCTGGCAACTGGGTATTGGGTGCCGGTGCCATTGATCGTTGGTGGGGCCCCGGTTGGCAGTCCAGCCTGATCCTGTCTAACAACGCCCGGCCGTTGCCCTCCGCCTGGGTAAACAGAAACAGCACCCACGCCCCGGAAAGCCAATGGCTGAGCTGGGTCGGCCCCTGGCAATTCACCCTGCTCGCCGGTCAATATGAAAGTGACCGAGCGGTACCGGACGCCAAACTCATTGGCATGCGCCTCACTTTCCGGCCCATTGACGGCCTGGATATTGGCCTCTCACGAGCCATCATGTTCGGCGGGGAAGGACGGCCAGAAAACGCATCCACCATCTGGAACGCGCTGATCGGCAAAGACAACGGCCAATTGGAAGAAGAGGACCCAGGCAACCAGCTCGGCAGCATTGACGTCCGTTACGGTTTCCCCATAGGTCAGCAATCCATGGGCCTCTATGCGCAAATGATGGGTGAAGACGAAGCCGGCGCCTTCCCGGGAAGAAAGTCCTGGCAGTTCGGCACAGACTGGACAACGCAACTCCTGGGCGCAGACCAACAGTGGTTTCTGGAGTACACCAACACCCTGGCCGACGACCTGCTGGGTGATGCCCGCCCGAACATCACCTACGACCACTCCCGCTACCAGACCGGATACCGCCATTACGGCCGCAACATGGCCGCCAGTTTCGATGGCGATGCCGAAGCGCTGACCCTGGGCGGCTTTCACTTCCTGGATAACGGCAGTAACGTCAGCGTGAAAGCCACATACGCCGAACTCAACATTGCGGGCGCTAACAGAACGGTCACGCCTAATCCAGATGTGTTCTACACCGTGCCCGTTAACGGGCAAAACGTGGCCATCGTCGATTTGGCGTACGGTACTCAGATGTTAAACGGCTGGTTGGACCTGACCCTCCAGGCCACCGACAAAAGAATTGAATACATCAGCGGTAAAAAAGACCAGTGGGCCGCAAGAGCCAGCTGGACTTATCGATTCTAAAGAGATACTCGTCATAAGCGGCTCCGTGAGTGACAAAAATTTTCAAGCTAAGAACCGGAATACAAAACCGTGAACCTGAAAAACCTTCTGCTACCCCTGGCTTTGCTGCTACCGATGGCAGCCACCGCACAATCTATTACCCCGGCTCAAATCGAGCAGTTCAAACAACTCCCCAAAGCTCAGCAAGAGGCCCTAGCCCGGCAATATGGGGTAGATCTGAACAACCTGCAGGCCGGTAGTGCCCGCACTGAGCGCCCACAACCGGTTGAGGTTGTTGAGCCGATCAGCAGCATCACCGACGAAGAGCGGGAAAAAGCCCGGTCAGAAGCACAGCGGCAGGAAGACAAACAAACCGCCAAAAACGGCGGTCTCAAGCCCTACGGCTACGACCTCTTCGCCGGCAGCCCCACCACCTTTGCGCCAGTAACGGAAATCCCCGTACCCTCCGATTACACCCTGGGCCCGGGTGATGTGCTTCGCATTCAGCTGTGGGGCAGCGAAAACCAGAATCTGGAACTTCCCGTCAGCCGCGATGGCACCATCAGCTTCCCGGATTCCGGCCCGGTTGCCGTGGCAGGCCTTAGCTTCGACGAAGCCCGTCAGCAAATCCGCAAACGCGTATCCGAGCAGTACATCGGCGTAGAAGCCTCCATCACCCTGGGTGAATTGCGCAGCATGCGCGTGTTTGTGCTGGGTGAAGCCCGGAATCCCGGCTCTTACACCGTCAGTTCATTGTCTACCATCACCAACGCTTTGTACGTATCCGGCGGTATCAAACAAAACGGCTCCCTGCGTAACGTCCAGCACAAACGCAATGGCAAACTCGTCGGCACCCTGGACCTGTACGATCTGCTCCAGAAAGGCGACAGCAGTGGCGACAACCGCCTGCAACCGGGTGATGTCATCTTCATTCCGCCCGTAGGCAAGCGTGCCGGCATAGACGGCGAAGTCTACCGCCCGGCACTGTATGAACTGAACGGTGAAAACACCTTGGCCGAATTCATCCAGATGGCCGGTGGCCTGACCTCCCAGGCCTACCCGCAGCGCATCAACATAGAGCGCACCAACGAAGACTTCCTGCGCATCATCGCCGAAGCCGACTACACCACCACTAGAGGTCGACAGGCCCGTGTGCAAGCCGGCGATAAAATCCGCATACCGTCTATCTCAGACATCACCGGCCAGTACGTCGAAATTCAGGGCGCCGCCACTCGCGCCGGCAAATTCGCCTGGATGCCCGGCATGCGCCTGAGCTCAGTCATCCAGAGCCTGGACGCAGACCTGCAGCCGGTAGCCGATAAGCGCTTCGCCGCCATCGTGCGCACCGACAAGAACACCGACAGCATTTCCGTACTCAACCTGCGCCTGCGCGAAGCCATCACCCAGCCCGGCAGCGAGCACGACATTGCCCTGGAAGAGAAAGACCGCATCCTGATCTTTTCCGACGCTGGCAAAGTACAGGGTGGGGAAGACGGCGAGAACTTCACTCGTGAAAGCCTGTTTACCCCGGTGCTTCAACGTTTGAAAAGCCAGGCCAAACCCGGTGAACCTCAGCAAACCATCCGCATCAGCGGCCCCGTGCGCTACCCCGGAGAATACCCCATGCCCGCCACACGTAGCCTGGCAGATGCCATTTTCGTGGCCGGCGGCCTGAAAGATTCTGCCTCCCTCTATCACGCAGAAGTAGCCCGCTACGGCACCGATGAGCAAGGCATTGGCGAAACCAACATCCTCAACATCGACCTGGCGGATGCCATGGCCGGCAATACCCAGCTTCAACTGCAAAGCCGGGATAGAATCCTCATCAAATCCATCCCGGAATTCGCCACCACCCGCACCATCACTCTGGCCGGTGAAGTCCGCTACCCCGGTGAATACACCTTCCGCGATGGTGAAACACTTAAAGACGTACTGCAAAGGGCAGGGGGGCTGACCAGCAACGCCTTTCCCCGCGGCGCCGTATTCACCCGCGAAAAACTCCGCCAACTGGAAGCCCAACGCCTGCGTGAAGCCGAAGAGCGCCTGCAAGGTGATTTGCTTGGCGTACAGTTGCAAGGCGACGGCGTAGGCGGCCAGAACGCCGAGCGCGCTCAGCAAGTAGAAGACCTGCTTGAAGAAGTACAAAACAGCCGCCCGGTTGGCAGAATGGTGATTGACCTGGCTTCAGTCCTGGGCAACGAGAACTACCAAACCATCCGTCTTCAGGACGGCGATCGCCTGACCGTGCCTACCATCCCCCAGGCCGTCACCGTATTCGGCGAAGTACAATTCCCCACCAGCCACCTGCACCAGCCAGGACTAACCGTGGATGACTACCTGGAACGCTCCGGCGGCCCCACCCGCCAGGCTGACGAAAGCCGAGTCTACGTCGTAAAAGCCGACGGCTCCGTCATGCTCCCCGAACGCAGTCGCTGGTTCGGCGGTCGAAGTCAGCAACTTGAACCTGGCGACACCGTCATCATGCCAATAGACGTAGACCGCCTGAACCAACTCGAACTCTGGACCAACGTAAGCCAGATCGTCTACCAAATGGCCCTGGGCGCCGCCGCCGTAGGCAACCTATAAAATCAGCGGTCGGGGCCTACCTCACAACGTCACCAAAATCAGCGGCCGGGGTCAGACCCTACGTGGTCTGACCCCACGACCCACCAAAGTACAACCAAGGAACAAAACAAGTGGCCGAACCAACCACACCCCACTACCCAGACGACGAAATAGACCTCCGCGAACTCTTCGCCACCCTATGGCGCGGAAAATGGCTAATCATCGCCTTCACCATCGTCTTCGCAGCCGGTGGCGTCTTCTACGCCCTAAGCCAACCAAACATCTACCAAGCCAGCGCCCTGCTAGCTCCAGCCCAGAACGAAGGCGGCAGCCGAATCAGCGGCCAACTCAGCGGCCTGGCGAGCTTAGCCGGCGTTAACCTAGGCGGTGGAGACGGGGCCAACAAAACCGTACTAGCCAAAGAAACCCTGCGCTCTCGAGCATTCCTGACAGACTTCATCCACCGTCACGAGCTATCAGTCCCCCTAATGGCAACAACTGCCTGGGATATGACCAACGAACGCTGGGTAATCAATCGCGACATCTACAACCCGGAAACCAGCGAATGGCAGAAGGATGACGCCGGACAATCCCAAGAGCCCACAAACTGGGACCTGGTAAAAGCCTTCCGCGAACTTCTGAGCGTAAGCGACAACAAAGACACCGGCATGGTTACCGTCAGCATCAAAAGCCTCTCCCCGGTAGCCGCCAAAGACTGGGCCGAAAAACTGGTGCAAGACATCAATGAACACATGCGCACCCAAGATGTGCAAGAAGCCGAAGCCAGCATTGCCTACCTGGAAGACAAACTGCGCCAAACCAATATCGCCGGCATGCAGCAGGTGTTCTACCAGCTCATAGAAACCGAAACACGCACCGTGATGCTCGCCAATGCCCAGCGTGAATACGTATTCAAAACGGTAGACCCTGCGGTAGCGCCCCAGGAGAAAAGCGAACCCAAACGCGCCCTGATAGCCATAGTCGCCACCATGCTCGGGGGGATGCTAGGTGTCTTCATCGTATTCGTCATAGCCTTTATCCGCTCCGGTAAAGAAGAAAATATTGAGCCAGAAGTCTACAAAGGGGTCTGACCCTACGCGGTCAGACCCCACCCAAGGCCTGCGACGATCTCTAAAACCTGAGCAAAACACCAAAATGAAACTACTAATAACAGGCGGCGCCGGCTTCATAGGCTCCGCCGTCATCCGCCATATTATTACCCACACTAGCGATGAAGTGGTCAACCTCGACAAGCTAACCTACGCCGGCAACCTAGAAAGCCTGGCCGAAGTGAGCGACAGCGAACGCTACACCTTCGAACAAGTAGACATCTGCAACCGCGAAGAAGTAGACCGCGTACTCGCCCAACACCAGCCAGACGCCATCATGCACCTGGCCGCCGAAAGCCACGTAGACCGTTCTATAGATGGCCCGGCAGACTTTATCGAAACCAATATCGTCGGCACCTACACCTTGCTGGAAGCCACCCGCCAATACTGGCAGACGCTGGAAGTCGAAAAGAAAGCCAACTTCCGCTTCCACCACATCAGCACAGACGAAGTGTACGGCGATCTCCCGCACCCAAACGACACACCCAATGCGGAACAACACCTGTTCAGCGAACAAACTGCCTACGCCCCGAGCAGCCCGTACAGCGCCAGCAAAGCCAGCTCAGATCACCTGGTACGCGCCTGGCGGCGCACCTATGGCCTGCCGGTACTGGTCACGAACTGCAGCAACAACTACGGCCCCTACCACTTCCCGGAAAAACTCATCCCGTTGATGATCCTCAACGCCCTGGAAGGCAAGCCACTCCCGGTATATGGCAAAGGCGACCAAATCCGCGACTGGCTCTACGTTGAAGACCACGCCCGCGCCCTCTACAAAGTCGTCACCGACGGCGAACCCGGCGAAACCTACAACATCGGCGGCCACAACGAAAAACAGAACATCGAAGTCGTGCACACCATCTGCGACATCCTCCAGGAACTTCGCCCGCAGGAACGCAGCTACCGGGACCTGATCACCTTTGTGCAAGACCGCCCCGGCCACGACATGCGCTACGCCATAGATGCCGGAAAGATCCAGAAAGAACTCGGCTGGGCGCCCGAAGAAACCTTCGAAACCGGCATCCAAAAAACCGTACAGTGGTATCTCAATAACCTCGATTGGTGCCAACGAGTACAGGACGGCACATACCAACGTGAACGCCTTGGAGCATCAGCATGAAAGGAATAATCCTCGCAGGCGGCTCCGGCACCCGCCTGTACCCCATAACACTCGGCACCTCCAAACAACTCCTGCCGGTGTACGACAAACCCATGATCTACTACCCGCTCTCTGTACTCATGCTGGCGGGCATCCGGGATATCCTCATCATCACCACCCCGGAAGATCAGGCCGGCTTCAAACGCGCCCTCGGCACCGGCGAACAGTTCGGCATTAACCTCAGCTACGAAATCCAGCCAAGCCCGGACGGCCTCGCCCAGGCCTTTATCATCGGCGAAGAATTCATCGGTAACGACAGCGTGTGCCTGGTACTGGGCGACAACATCTTTTACGGCCAGGGTTTCACCCCCAAACTGAAACAAGCCGCCCAGCGCACCGAAGGCGCCACCGTATTCGGCTACCAGGTAAAAGACCCGGAACGCTTCGGCGTCGTCGAGTTCGACGAAAACAAACGCGCCATCTCCATAGAAGAAAAGCCCGAACACCCGAAATCCCACTACGCCGTAACCGGCCTCTACTTCTACGACAACAGTGTGGTCGACATCGCCAAACAGGTAACACCCAGCCACCGTGGCGAGCTGGAAATCACCTGCGTAAACCGGGCCTATCTGGAACAAGGCAAGCTGAACGTAGAGCTGCTGGGCCGGGGTTTCGCCTGGCTGGACACCGGCACCCACGAAAGCCTGCTGGAAGCCGCGCAGTTTGTAGAAACCATCGAAAAACGCCAGGGCTACAAAATCGCGTGTCTCGAAGAAATCGCTTACAATCAGGGGTGGCTGAGTAAAGAGCGTCTGTTAGCTCAGGCTAACGAGCTCAGAAAAAACGGCTACGGTAGCTATCTTAGCGACCTGATAAACGACTAGCAGGAACCTGCAGAGATTATGGAACAGCGCAGCTTGCTCCAAACACCTACACCCGAAGTTCAGGCAGAGCCAGAACAAACGCTGGACTACTGGCGTTCGGATATTGAGCAAGACGACTTCTATCAGCCGCTACTGAAAAGCGCTGCATTCCAGAGGCTAAAGGGTATCTCGTTTCTGGGGGCGCTAGACTACGCATTTGGCCGCAAGGAAGAACAAACAGGAAGCCGCGCTGACCATTCCTTGAATGTAGCCGCTTTGGCCAATTACGTTTCCACGCGCCGTGGCTACAACCCTGAACTGAAGGCACATCTGATTATAGCCGGCCTGTTACACGACATTGGCCACCCACCACTGTCTCACAGTGCCGAGCCTTTTATTAAAAAACATATAGGCTACGGCCATCATCATGCTGGCGAGAAAATTCTCAAAGGACAGCATGAGCTGGGCAGGGCATTGAACCAATGGCTGGCCAAGAACACAGATCTTTCTTTTGTGATAAGCCTGATAGACCAGAACGCCCTGGATATTGACGGCGGAGACCTGTTTAACAGCCCCATTAATATCGACACGATAGAAGGGATAACCCGCAGCCATCAGGTGTTTGGTCGTACCAGTAAAGCCAGTCTAAGCCAAAACCGAATAGAAATTGCCGCAGCGTCATTTTTGCCGGAAATCAGTAACCCATGGGAAAAGCTGGATCAGTTCTGGAAAATGAAGCACCGAGTGTATGCAGGACTAATCACCAGCAAACGCGGACTGGTAGCAGACAAGCTCTCACAGCTGTACTTTCAGCACGAAAACTGCGGATTGTCAGAGCAGGACATCTTTACTTCCGAAAAGCAGTGGAAAAAACGCTACGTTACCTTGTTCGAAGGTTTGCAGGGCATCAACACGCAGAAGCTTAGTATTAAGTGGATGTCTGGTGCGGAAGTGGGCTACACCGCCCGCCGTTACTACCTTGATGAAAGCCAGAGAGGTTTCAGCCGTTACCAGTGTACAAAGATTGCGGCAACCACATCACTGCCGGACTTTTCTTCCAGAAACCGGCAACTCAAGTTTGCAATCATCAAATAACAAGCACGGATGCAACCAGTGTATAAAAGCGTATTAGCTGACTATCCAGCTTTACTTAAAGCAAATGAGTTCACCGAGCAACAGTTGAAGCAAATCCGCAGCTCCTTGAGTTCACTGTTGGCTGAAAGTCCCCACAAAGAGAGAATAACGATTGTAACGGCTGGGTCTTACAGTAGGGGCGAGGCCTCGGAAGCTTCGGATTTAGACTTATATGTGTTGTTCGATTCAGACCGGCATGCAACAGACGTAATCAGCGGCGAGTTAGATAGTATAGAAAGCCTGCTAAAAGATTACATAAAGAAGGATACAGGCAGCACAGAGACCTTCGGCTCAAAGGTATGTGTAAAATTTACTGATATTCTCAGTAACATTGGCGGCAAAGATGATAAGAACGCCGACATCACTCGGCGCTTGCTCTTTCTGCTAGAAGGTACATGGCTCTACGGCGAAGAGCGTTTCAGTCAATATCGCCAAGAGTTGTTAGCTCGGTACATAAAGCCCAACGGTTCAGACGGCAAACTCGCCCGCTTTCTGCTGAATGACATCATTCGCTATTACCGCACCATAGCCACAGACTTCGAGCACAAAGTCAGCGATCAAAACAAAGAATGGGGGCTCCGCCAGGCAAAGCTTCGGTTCTCGCGCAAGATTCTATATTTCAGCGGCATCGTAGCCGTAGCAGAAACCGCTGACTTGCCACAGCAACAAACGCTGGAAAAAATCAGCGACTGGTTTGACCACCAGGGCCTGGAACGAATTTACGAGGCAGCACCAGGCTTGCAGCAAACCCGGAAAGTGATGGAACTTTACGAACACTTCCTGGCACAAATTTCTGACCCAGAAATTCGCCAAACCTTAGAGCGACTCGAGAAAGAGGACAGGGATAACTGCCCGTCATACTGCGAGCTTCGTGAGAAAGGCGTTGAGCTTTCAAACGCTCTGACGGAGTGGCTAAAAGAACAATACCCAGCAGAGCATCAAATTCATCAAGCCCTGCTGTTCTAGCCAGAAAAAAGACCTTGCTTTACTTTATCCGGCACGGCGAAACCGACGATAACCGAAACAACCTGTGGATGGGGCGAAAAGACCTCCCACTGAACCAAACTGGTATTCATCAGGCAAAAGCCGCAGCTAAAAAGATTGCCACGCTACCCATAGAGCTGATCATAACCAGCCCCCTGATCAGGGCACGGCAAACCGCCGAACTCATAGCGCAGCAGCACCCAGGAGCACCGGCTGTACGCATTGCCGACTGGCTGACGGAGCGCGACTTCGGGCCCTATGAGGGCATGAAGAAAACCAGCACGAACCGAATAGCCATGAACGCCTCAGCCAGTGTGGAATCCATGGAAAGCCTTACCAAACGGATTGCAGCCCTGAATAACGTACTCGAACCTCACGAACACCTGCTGATAGTATCCCACTCCGGAGTTTATCGGTGCCTGATCGAGAGCCTTGGATACCAAAGCAGCAGCAAACAGAACAGCCTTAAAAATGCAGAGCTTGTATCACTTACTCGCCATTGTGGAACGTATTAAATGATCCCCGTCACCAAACCCTATTTCCCCAACCGGGAAAAACTCCAAAAGTACATAGATGGCATCTACGAACGCCAATGGCTAACCAACAACGGCCAGTTGGTACAAGAGCTCACCCAACGGCTGGAAGAATACCTGGGCGTTGAAAACCTGCTGCTGGTCTCCAACGGCACCCTGGCTCTGCAAATCGCCTACCGCGCCCTGTGCGTGAGCGATGCAACTCCCGGCGCACAGCCGGAAGCCATCACCACCCCGTTTACTTTCATCGCCACCGCCAGTTCCCTGAAGTGGGACGGCGTGCAGCCGGTATTCGCAGACATAGACCCCAACACCTGGTGCCTGAATCCGGCCAACATCGAAGCGGCCATTACCCCGAACACCCGGGCTATCGTACCCGTGCACGTCTTCGGCAACGCCTGCGATGTAGAAGCCATCAGTGCCATCGCCCAAAAGCACAACTTGAAAGTCATCTACGATGCCTCCCACGCCTTCGGTGTGAACTACAAAGGCGAAAGCCTGCTCAAACACGGCGATGCCGCCACCCTCAGTTTCCACGCCACCAAACTGTTCCACACAGGCGAGGGCGGGGCCATCATCTTCAAGCGCAAGGAAGACCTGGAGCGGGCGAAGAAAATGATCAACTTCGGCATCACCGGGCCGGAGAGCATTGATGAGCTGGGCATCAACGCAAAGATGAACGAATTGCAGGCGGCGATGGGTTTGTGTGTGTTGGATGAAGTGGAAGAAAACCTGAAAGCCCGTGAAGCCGTGTGGAATCACTACGAAGAAGCCTTAAGCCCGACCCTGCAACTGCAAGCGAAACCGGAGGCACTGGATTACAACTATGCCTACTTCCCGGTGGTGTTTGAAAGCGAGGAACAGGCTGTGCGGGTAGGGGCCACCCTGAAGGAAAATGGGGTTATGGCGCGGCGGTATTTCTATCCGTCGTTGGAATCGGTGGCGTGTTTGGGTGCAGAAGTAGATCAGCCTGTATCCAAAGAGATCGCCAGCCGGATACTGTGTTTGCCGATCTACTCAGAGCTTACGGTCGAAAGCATCGATAAAATTACAGAGTTTGTGATAGAGGGAATTCACGCATGAAAAAGGTTTTGTTCCTTGGCGGCGCACCCACTCAGATCCCGCCGATCAAATACGCTCTTGAACAAGGCCATGAGGTAATTACTCTCGATTATCTACCGGATAACCCCGGGCATAAACTTGCCCATCGTTATTACAACGTTTCCACTACCGACAAAGAGGCAGTGCTTAAAGTAGCCCGTGACGAGGGCATTGACGGCATAGTGGCCTATGCGTCTGACCCAGCTGCACCCACAGCAGCCTATGTGGCTGAAAAAATGGGCTTGCCTGGTAACCCGTATGAGTCCGTAGAGATTCTGGCACGAAAAGACCTGTTTCGTGACTTCCTGGCAAAACACGGCTTCAACGTACCTCGCTCAAAGGCGTTTTACAAAGAAGACGAAGCTAAAGAGTGGCTGCAAGAAATTGGCGTGCCTGCGTTCGTAAAACCCGTCGACTCTTCAGGCAGCAAAGGTGTTACTCATTTACAGAATGCAGAAGAGTTCAGCGCAGCTTTTGAACACGCGCTCAAGTTTTCCCGTGAAAAAAAGGTTGTTGTTGAAGAGAAAATTGTTCGGCAAGGTTATCAGGTAGCCGGTGACGGTTTTGTGCTTAATGGGGAACTGGTGTTCCGGTGCTGGGCAGACGAGCATTTCGATAAGCTGTGCAACGGCCTGGTGCCCATTGGGCAAACCTTTCCCACCTCCCATAGTGACGAATTACTGAAGGAAGCTCACAAGGAAAGCCAGCGGCTTTTAACATTGCTGGGAATGAAAACAGGCGCTCTTAATTTTGATTTTGTATTCTCTGAAGATGGCAAGTTCTACTTCCTCGAGCTCGGCCCTAGGAACGGAGGTTGCCTGATACCGGAGGTAATCCGATACGCAACGGGCGTTGACCTCATTAGTTACACCGTGGACGCCGCACTCGGCTTGCCCTGCACCGGCCTGACAATGAAGCCTACTGAAGGCTTCTGGTCGAGTTACATGGTGCACGCCATTGAGGATGGAAAATTCAAGGATCTATCCATGTCTGAACGGGCAAAAAGTTACATCGTTGAGCAAGACATGCAAGTACAACCCGGCGCCAAGGTAAGCGTTTTCAGTGGCTCCCATGATACGCTAGGCACTATGATCCTGAACTATCCCAGTTTGGATGAGATGTTGGATATGGTGGATAACATGGAAAAGGATATACGCGTTGTCGTTGAATGAGGCCATTGGTGGCTACATGGAATTGGAGTTGCCAGAACGAGATGACGCTTGGTTAAAGAAGGCGTTAAAGTTCAACTCCGCTAGGTCGGCATTTGTAAGCCTACTGCTACAGCTTGATATTCGTAGCGTCTGGATGCCGCGTTATATTTGCGACTCAATGATCAACGCTGTAAAAGCGAATGCAATAAAAATTCATTTTTACAGTATTGATCAGAACTTTGAGATCGCTGAGAAAGTAGAGCCCTCCTCATCTTCGCCTTTACTTTATGTGAATTATTTTGGTCTCTGTGAGGCTCAGGCAGAGAAAGTTGTTAACCGCTATGGCTCAGATTCGGTCATCATCGATAATGCCCAAGCGTTTTTTAGCGAACCTTTTGATTGCCTGGGTACCATCTATTCGCCTCGTAAATTCTTTGGGTTGCCAGATGGCGGTTTGCTTTATACAAATCAGCAGGGAGTAAAAGAGTCTAAGAACAAAGACGACAGCTCCCATACGCGTCTCACCCATCTGATTAGCAGGCTTACCAACAGCCCTGAAGACGCTTATCAAGAGTACATTGCTGCCGAGCAATCCATAGCTGAGATGCCTGTAATGGCTATGTCGGAGTTAACCGAGAGATTACTTCGTTCTGTTGATATTGATTCAGCAAAACAGGCAAGAAATCGAAATGCTGCTTATCTTCATGAGAATCTTGAGAGTAAAAATAATTTTAATATTGATATCAGTAAGGATACGGCGCCGCTGTGCTATCCGTTTTTGCCAAAGCTGCCCACTATTAGACGGGAAGATTTGATAAAAATGCGGGTGTTTTTGCCATGTTATTGGACCGAGGTTTTATTTCAGGTAAGTGATGAGAGCTTTGAGGCGTGTATGGTGAACGATGGACTGTTTGTTCCTTGTGATCAGAGATATTCATTGTCTCACGTTAATTGTTTAGTGAATTTATTGAAATGACCGTATTTTTTGGAAATTCATAAAGAAAAAGTATATCGGGCAACGTATGACAGAATTCTATCTTAGAGAGCTTAAGCATTCAGATGCCAAGAAGATTAACGAATGGCGCAACTCTGCCGATTTGATCGATTTATTGGGAGCACCATTTAGATATATTTCAGAGTCTGTAGACGAAGATTGGATAATTAATTATTACAGGAATCGCGCAAATTGTGTTCGGTTAGCTATTTGTAGTCGTTTAGACGATGACATTGTTGGGGCCGTTTATCTTCTTAATATTGACTGGATTTCGCGGAGGTGCGAGTTTGCGATTTGGATTGGTGAGCCGCAAGCCCGCGGTCGTGGTATAGGAAGGTATGCAACGGTATCGGCACTAAAGCATGCTTTTAATGATTTGAATCTAAACTCTGTCTATTTAGATGTTTTAGAGAGAAATGAAGTTGCAAAATCACTTTATGAGAAAGTTGGGTTTAGAGTTGATGGCGTTCGCCGCCAAGCGGTTTATAAAAATGGCGAATATCTAAGCTTGATCAATATGTCCATCCTGAAGGCAGAGTTCTGAGCGGTTTGATTTAAAAGCATGGTTAATTTTTCATAGTCTTTTGCGTGTGAGAGTCGGTGCGTTCTGTTATTGATATCTTTCACAACTACCCAATACCCCTCCGACAGACCCTGTTCAATTTCACCCCTTTGGTTGTGGGGGCCTGCTTATAGGTTTTGTAACTACGTTTTACCTCAAACGCAAAGACGAAAGCACTCGGGTTGCCGGTGTTATCCTTGAAAAACGCGTAAACGCCCAGCAAGAGGCATATCGGTATATAGGAGATTCACCGCAAGGCCAGAAAGGTTACAACCAACTGGGTATGGACTAAGGCAAGTCTGGGTGTAATACGGACTCGTTGCGTTTCAAGATCTTGAAATACAGGCAAATCAATACGACCGATTTAGCAGCATGACAAACTCGCGCAAAAACCAAGGCTAACGTGTCCCTCAAAAAAAACATCATCGCCAACTACGCCAGCCAACTCTATGTGACGGGTGTAGGCATTCTTATCCTGCCCCTGTACATCAAATACATGGGCGCCGAAGCCTATGGGCTGGTAGGTTTTTTTACCATGCTGCAAGCCTGGTTCGGGCTGCTGGATATGGGGCTCACGCCCACCATAGGCCGTGAGACCGCGCGATACCACGGTGGCAGCATGTCGGCGTTGGCTTATCGGCAGTTATTGCGGGCCTTGACGCTTATTTTCGCAGGCGTGGCCGTAATCGGTGGTGGTGGTTTATGGCTGTTTTCAGAGGTTATCGCCAACCAATGGCTGAACACAGAAACGCTGGACGTAACAGAAGTGATTCTGGCCGTGCAGATCATGGCGGTGAGCGTTGCGCTGCGTTGGATGGGGGGGTTATACCGTGGCGTGGTGACCGGTTCGGAGCGCTTGGTGTGGTTGAGTGTTTTCAACGTTGCGATCGCCACTCTGCGTTTTATAGCCGTGTTCGGCACCATGTCGCTGTACGGCTTTACGCCGGTGGTGTTTTTCTTGCACCAGTTGGCGGTGGCAATATTTGAAATAATGGGGCTGTGGTTGTTCAGTTTAAAACTGACGCCCAATCAAAACACCCTTCCAGCCCCTGTGGGTTGGTCTTTCAAACCCGTTAGGCCGGTGCTGAAGTTTGCACTAAGCATTGCATTCACATCGTCTGTGTGGGTACTGGTTACCCAAACCGATAAACTGGTGCTCTCCGGCATATTGCCATTGGCCGAATACGGCTATTTCACCCTGGCGGTGCTGGTGGCCAGCGGTATTATGGTGATCAGCGGCCCGGTAAGCGTCGCGCTCATGCCTCGAATGGCGCGCCTCAACGCCGAAGGCAAGCGCGAGGAAATGATCCAGATATACCGCAACGCCACACAACTCGTGACCATCATCGCGGGCTCTGCAGCTATCGTGATCGCCTTTAACGCAGAACTATTGCTATTCGCCTGGACCGGCGACCGGGAACTTGCCGCCCAGGCCGCGCCCATACTGCGGTTGTATGCCATAGGCAATGGCTTTTTGGCCGTAGGCGCGTTTCCTTACTATTTGCAATACGCCCTTGGGAATTTGCGCTACCACCTGATTGGCAATGCGGTAATGGTGGCGCTGCTGATGCCTGGCATTATTGCTGCGGCTACGTTCTATGGCGGGGTAGGCGCTGGCTGGGTTTGGTTGGGAGTAAATGGCGGGTATTTGTTATTTTGGGTGGGGTTTGTGCATGGGCGGTTGGTGCCAGGGTTGCATATTGGATGGCTGTCTGGGGACGTTTGCAAAATTCTTTTTATCCCGATGCTCCTGAATATTTTATTTGCGTTTTTGAACGAAGATTTAACTTATGATCGGATAGCTGCAGGGGGAGTTATTCTGGCGAATTCCGCATTTGTCATACTTCTAGCTAGCTTTGGATCAAGTAAAGTTCGAGAGCAGTTAAGGTTCAAAGCTAAGACGAAACGGGTCTAACGATTATGGAAACGATAGTTATCTCAAAAGCGGCTGGTCCTATCCTGTTCCTTGGAAGCATGAATGCAATGCCTATGATGTATGCTCTGGAATTGCGGGAAAGGGGTTATGATGTAGTTTACTTTGTGGATGCGCCCAAAAGCGATGAGCTTCATAGACCAGAAAATCACTTTCCACAAATCTCCTATCCTTATCCTGAGTGGATCGTTGAATTTCCTCTAAAATCCCAAATGTTTTTACCATATTTTCGATCTTTTTTTGCTTGGCTGGTATTGAAAAAATTGAGTGCTATCCGAAAGCAAAAGCCACAATCTATTGTTGCAAATGGCTTCTTTGTTTCAATTTTACCGTTTTTTCCAAAGTCTATTTCTAAAATAGCCTTGTCGCATGGTTCGGATTTAGATACGTGGGCAGATACGGAGAATGCGCAAAAATTAAGTTGTTCGTTTGGAAAGCAATCTTTTTATAAATTCATACCTGCCGCAGCCGTCAAAAAGCTGATACCGTTTGTTGTAAAACGGCAGTTCTTTGGATTTTATTCCACTAGTTCAGTAGTATATTTCCCCAGAGGATTTAATTCTACAGGTGATGAGATTATCTCTAAGTTGATTGACAAAGGCGTAAACTATGTTCCTCGTCATGATATATCTTTCGAACCTTTGGCAAACGAGAATAGAAGTTTCAAGAATGCGGGCGAAAAGCTGATTATTTTTTCCGGAGTTCGATTTAATTTTGAAACTTTTTATGACGGGAATGATGAGTACAATAAGGGAAATGACATTATAATATATGGCATTGGGGAGTACTGTTGTGAAAATAGGAATGTTGAAATACATTTTGTTCGAAAAGGCCCTGATGTTCGAAAGGCGGAAATATTATGCGACGATTTGGGTATAGGTGAATTGGTTGTATGGCATGATGAAATGAAGTTCTATGAGTTGCTTGAACTTTACCGAAAGGCCGATATTTGTTTCGATCAGGTTGGAACGCACTGGCCCGGTGCGATTGGCTGTTATGCGCTATGGCTAGGTAAGCCTTTAATTACAAACGACTGGCGATTAACGGAATCAGGAGCGTGGCCAGAAAATAGCCCTGTGTGTTCGGCGTCCACCCCAGGCGAAATAACGAGCTGGCTCAGGCATTTAGAGGATGCTGATTTTCGAAGTAGGATATCGTCAGAATCAAAAGTATTTGCCGAGAAATATTTGGGCCCATCAAAAGCGCTTAATGCATTATTTGAATTCGTTTAGGGAGGCTCCGAATAAGCCTCCAAAATCAGCGATAATGCGGCCATCGTTAACCGCATAGGATCTTTGCCACCATAGATCAGATCACCTTGTCCGAAGCCGTGTACCAGATTAAAAAGCGCAGGCCCCGTTGCGAGGTCTTTCTTGAGCGAATGGACAAGCTGATTCTCTGGAAGGAAGTGGAGAAAAAGGCATACCGGTATTTTCTCAATAGCTAGATCGGTCGGCAAACGTACCCGCTGCTCACGATGCGGAGAGTCCACTGCATGTAGCTGGCTACAACCTAAGCGGCACGGTTATGGAAGACCTCCTGTATGAGAGTTAATCCATGCTGCACCTCGCGGCCTGAAGCTGGATCGCTTGCCGGATGAAACCTCCATTTTCAATTTCCGTCATTTCCCTGAAGGCCACGGTCTGGGCAAGATGTTGTTCAAAGAATTGAATAAACACTTGATAAGTATAGCTTGATGCTGCGCGATGGCAGCGTTATTGAGGTGTTCATCTTTTCTGCCCAGAGTTCCATGAAGAACGAGAGAGGCAAACATGGCCGAATCGTTGGATCGCCTGAGATGCACTAGGCCAAGAAGGGTAAGCGGTACTACTTTGATATGAAGATGCACGTCTGCTTCGATAACACGCTGGGCCTGATTCACCTCGGAATGAAGACGCTCATTGGTGTCGATGACATGCTGAGCCCGATCATTAGCCTGGATACCACAGCCGCGAATGTGCGTGACAGACGCCGGAGCAGTTTTGCATTAAGGCCGGGATGGACACAAGCACCGCGAAAACGTCTCTTGGTTTATCGTCAAACGTCATGACATCCACAAGAAGCTGGATGTTGGCAAGCTGAAAGGCGAGAAAAGCAAAGCGAGTGTTTATACCAAGGTAGAGCATATGTTCAGGTGTATAAGGCATGTCTTCGGCTACAGTAATGACCACTATCGCAGGTTGCTCATGGATTCAAAGAGTAATCGATTGCACTTGCTGCCCGCATTTAGCAACCTGCCGATCGCTGATAAATATACTGGCGTAGGGTTAGTGCGCTTGAATTCTGCCAAACTGGGGGAGGTGGGCCAAAAAATGGAACAGGCTATAGGTTGAAAATGCCCAAATCTCATTTGAAAAGTTTTTTTCCAGCTAAAAAGCTATTCGATGAAAAATAAGGTATCAATCAGACGCTCCATAAATTTTTATCCATCATCGTTTTTAAAAATCCTGTTATATGAGTGGTGCATTCACCTAATGTGCGGAATTTTCGGAACCCTAAATATCGGAGCAAAAACCGCTCAAGCTGCCGTTTCAAACGTCAGTGCCATACTCCAACATCGAGGCCCAGACTCCCAAGATCATTGGTACAGCGGAGAAGATGACCTTCTTCTTGCCCACCAGCGCCTATCAATCATAGACCTCTCACCAGCAGGCCACCAACCCATGGAGTCGCCTTGCGGGCGTTATGTGTTGGTGTTCAACGGTGAGATATACAACCATCGAGAAATTCGGCAGAAGTTGGAGTGTGAGCAACAGGGCTGGGACTGGCGAGGTCATGCCGATACAGAAACGCTGCTCGCCAGTTTTGCTGCAAGGGGTATTGAAGATACGCTAACCGCATGCGTGGGTATGTTTGCTTTCGCGCTCTGGGATAAGCAAACAAAGCAATTGACCCTCGGCCGCGATCGCGCTGGTGAAAAGCCTCTCTATTACGGCTGGCATAAAGGTGGCTTCGTATTCACCTCAGAGCTTAAAGCGTTTAAGGCTCTTCCCGGGTTTGAGAGTGAAGTAAACAGAGATGCGCTTGCGATATTCATGCGCCACCAGTACATCCCGGCACCGCATTCCATCTATAAAAATGTGTTTAAACTGCCACCTGGCCACTATATCCACTTGGACGCTCGCTCGCTTGTGGATAGACCGGTACCTGTTCCTTACTGGACGGTTAATGAATCCATAAAAGCGGGGGGGGAAAGCCCGTTTCAAGGTGCCGACGCCAATGCGGTTTTAGCGCTGGAAAACCTGCTCATGCAAAGCGTAAGTGGGCAAATGCTGGCAGACGTACCTCTGGGCGCCTTCCTGAGTGGTGGGGTCGACAGCAGTGTTGTTGTTGCCCTAATGCAGAAACAGGCAACGCGTCCGGTGAAAACTTTTGCAATAGGTTTTGATGATCCACGGTATAACGAAGCCGAACACGCCGCTGCAGTGGCCAGGCACCTTGGCACTGATCACACCGAACTGTACGTGTCAGCGCAAGATGCGCTGGACCTGGTTCCCCGTTTGCCTTCCATTTATTGCGAGCCCTTTGCCGATAGTTCCCAGTTGCCGACATTTCTGGTTAACAAGATGGCAAAGCAACACGTAACGGTGGCCTTAAGCGGCGACGGCGGTGATGAGTTGTTTGGGGGTTATTCACCCTACCAATTTGCGCCCAAGTACTGGCGTTTACTGAGCAAAGTGCCAAGGCCACTGCGGGCAGCGATGGCGGGTGTTATCCCGCGTTCGCCTGCACCCGATAAGTTTCTTAAACTGGCCGAGGTAATGGCCGCACGGTCTAAAGAAGACTTTTACCGGTTGATGATGAGCCATTGGACGCAGCCTGAAATGCTGGTGCGAAACGCCTGCGAGCCTCCGTCTGTTTTGAGTTCGCCCGATCTGTGGCCGAAAACCGACAGTTATGAACACTGGATGATGGCCATGGAAACCCAGATGTATATGCCCGACGACATTCTGGTGAAGGTGGACCGGGCCGCCATGGCGAACAGCTTGGAAACACGCGTGCCTTTGTTGGACCACCGTATTATCGAGTTTGCTTGGCAGTTGCCTTTACACATGAAGATTCGAGAGGGCAAGGGTAAATGGGTTTTGAGGGAAGTGCTATATAAACACGTTCCTCGTGAGCTAATTGAACGCCCGAAGAAAGGCTTTTCTGTACCGCTGGGTGATTGGTTAAGAGGGCCGTTGCGGGATTGGGCTGAGGCCTTGCTGGATGAGCAGCGTTTACAGGCGGAAGGATATTTTTATCCCGCACCCATACGCAACGCCTGGCAGCAGCATATTAAAGGCCGGCGTGATAACTCTGGAAAATTGTGGAGTGTGTTGATGTTTCAGGCTTGGTTGGAAGCCCAATGAAGAAAGTTCTGCATGTGATTACAGGGCTGAATGACGGTGGGGCGGAAGGTGTTCTGGCAAGGCTTTGCCTAAATAGTGAGTTGCAGCACATTGTGGTCTCTTTAATCGATGAAGGGAAGTACGGACCGATTTTAAAAAAGGGCGGTGTAAAAGTTTATTGCCTTGGCATGGATCGCGGTAAATTGAGTTTGAGAAAGTGGCTTAAACTTATTCAAATCATCAAGAAAGAACAGCCTGACTGCGTACAAACTTGGATGTACCATGCGGACCTTTTTGGTGGGTTAGCGGCTCGGTTTGCGGGTGTGCCCGGGGTTTTCTGGGGGGTGAGGATGTCTTCACTTGAAAAAGGGCGATGTTCAGCCGCGACACGTGCGATTGCTCGGTTATGCGCCGGAATCTCGGGCTGGGTTCCGGCCAGCATTATTTGCTGTGCTGAAGAGGCAAAAAAGGTGCATGCCGAAATTGGCTATTCTGCTAGAAAGCTGAAGACCATTTTTAATGGGTATGACGTAACGCGCCTATCTGTTGATAAAGAGCGACGAAACAGCGTTCGTAACGAATTAGGAATTTCTGAAAATACTTTTCTTTTAGGCATGGTTGGTAGGTATGACCCCTTAAAAGATCATGAAACATTACTCAGAGCTATTCAGTTGATTGCTCAGGAATTAGATGATTTCCGCTGCGTTTTAATCGGAACCAACATAGATGAAAACAATCCGGAGCTGCTGGAGCTAATCGAAAAACTTGATTTAGAGGCACGCGTTCAATTGCTTGGACCTCGAGCTGATATACCCGACATTATGAATGCGCTAGATCTACACGTCTTGTCTAGCCGTTCTGAAGGATTTCCCAATGTTGTTGCTGAGGCGATGGCCTGTGGAACGCCCTGCATTTCAACCGATGTCGGTGATGCGAGGCACATTATAGGTGACGCCAAGGCAGTTTGTCCTGCTGGCCGCCCGGAAGAACTGGCGAACCTTATATTGGCGATGGAAAGTGAGTGCCGTAATAATCCTGACAAATGGGCAAGTAGAAAGCGGTTTTGTCGTGATCGCATCGTCGAGCATTTCTCGATAGAGAGTATGGTCGAGAATTTTGAGCATGCTTGGTTTGGCGATTTGCAACGGTCGGAGAGTTTCAGCTGATGTGCGGAATAGCCGGTTTTGTCTACGGAGAGTCCTCTGGTCGTTCAACCATTCAATCTATGTGCGATCAAATCAGCCACAGAGGTCCAGATAGCGAAGGATATTGGCAAACAGACGACGGAGCCTTGGCGATAGGGCATAGGCGGTTATCGATTCTGGATTTGTCTGCTGCAGGTCATCAGCCTATGCACTCTGAGTGCGGCAGATACGTTTTGGTTTTTAACGGCGAAATATACAACCATCTGGCGTTGCGGAGTCTTTTGGCTGAGCCAAATTGGCGTGGCCAATCCGATACCGAAACCCTGCTCGCCTGTTTTACGGCTTGGGGATTAGAGGCAACTTTGCAAGTGGTTCGGGGAATGTTCGCGTTTGCCTTGTGGGATAAACAAGAGCAAGAGTTAACGCTAGCCCGGGATAGAATGGGTGAGAAGCCCTTATACTGGGGCTGGTGTGGTGATGTTCTACTGTTTGGATCTGAATTGAAGGCGTTGAAAGCCCACCCAGCTTTTAATGCGGAAGTGGACCGTGACGCGTTAACCCTTTTGTTGCGGCACTGTTATATACCTGCGCCTTACAGCATTTATCAAGGTATTCAAAAATTAAGGCCTGGGCATTTTGTTCGGATTCCTGTAAGAGGCGATGTGGCCGAGTCAAAAGCTGCGGACCCCGTAGCATACTGGAGTCTAACTGACGTTGTAGAAAATGGTCAGTCGAACAAGTTTTGTGGAAGTCCTTCTGAAGCGGTTGGTCTTCTCGAAAGCAGTTTATCTGCTAGCGTCTCAGAGCAGATGCTTTCAGATGTTCCCTTGGGAGCCTTTCTCAGTGGAGGCGTAGACAGTTCAGCCATTGTGGCTTTGATGCAGGCGCAGTCCAATAGAAAAGTAAAAACTTTTACGATTGGTTTCGAAGAGGGAGGCTATAATGAGGCAGAACACGCCAAACAGGTTGCTCGTCATCTAGGCACGGATCACACAGAGCTGTATGTAAGCGCGGACGATGCGCTTGGGGTAATACCGAGCCTGCCTACGATGTTTTGTGAGCCATTCGGAGATAGCTCACAGATCCCCACCTTTCTTGTAAGTCAGATGGCGAAACAGCATGTGACTGTCGCGCTGAGTGGCGATGGTGGAGATGAGCTGTTTGGTGGTTACAATCGCTATATGGCGGCGCAAAAAGTGTGGGGGCCGGTGCAGCGATTGCCAGCTTTCGTTCGCAAGTTTGGTGCGGCTTCCTTGCGTGCAATGACGCCAGCGCAGTGGGATCGCCTTTTTCAAACGCTTTCACCCATATTGCCAAAACGTGCACGATTGTCGATACCGGGTGAAAAGGCGCGGAAGTTGGCGGATGTGTTATCACTGACTGACGGCCATGCATTCTATCGCCAGTTAACCAGTCACTGGAATGACCCGGCCAGTGTTGTCATTAATGGTAATGAGCCCGAAACCCTCATTTCCAATAGCAGCGCCTGGCCCAAAACCGACAGTCTTGAGCATGCCATGATGGCAATGGATGCCCAAACCTATATGGCAGACGACATTTTAGTAAAAGTGGATCGTGCGGCGATGGCGACTAGTTTGGAAACACGAGTACCCATGCTTAACCACCAGGTTGTCGAGTTGGCGTGGCAGATGCCCCTAGAATATAAGATTCGTGATGGGCAGGGGAAATGGTTGCTTAGGCAGGTACTCTACAAACATGTGCCACGGGAACTTATCGAACGCCCGAAAGCGGGATTTGGAATTCCGTTGGACGCTTGGTTGCGGGGACCACTCCGTGAATGGGCTGAGTCTTTATTGAGCGAGCAACGGTTGAGAAGCGAAGGTTTTTTCCACCCGGAACCTATCAGAACTATGTGGGCACAGCACCTGAGCGGCAAGATGAATTGGCAGTACCATCTTTGGAATGTGTTGATGTTTCAGGCGTGGTTTGCAGAGCAGTAAATGTTGCTCTATGAGCAGTGGTAAGAAAATAGTTATGGAACAATCGCGCTCATGTTGACGCCCTTCGGCTCTATTGTCGATGTATTGTACAGCGGCATTGTATTTATTTTTGGATTCTTCATGGCCTATTCGTGGTCGAGGTATTCGAAAACGCCTTTTAGCCGGGTTTTATGTCTGTATATATGGCACACGTTCTTTAGTGTTTTTTATATCTATTTTTCCCTTACAGATGTGGCTGACGCAACGACTTATTATTTGTGGTCTCTGAGTCCCGTCAGCTTTAGTGTGGGGACGGACTTTGTTGTTGTTTTCTTGTCTTTTTTTAGTAGTGTTTTGGGCTTCGGTTATGTTCCTTCTTTTTTGGTGTTCAATATAATCGGGAGTGTTGGTCTTTTTGCTTTTTATAGCTCTTTAAGGCATGCGTCAGCTGGTAGTAAACTTTGGGCTCGTAGGCTGGTTCTATTGATCGTGTTTTTGCCTTCCGCCAGCTTTTGGTCGGTGGCCATAGGTAAAGATTCAATCGCGTTTATGGCCACTGGTTTAGCTCTGTGGGCCGCGCTTGATCTAAAGCATCGAAATTTACTGATGGCATTTTCAATTCTGGCCATGTTTATGGTTCGGCCGCATATTGCTGGCATCATGGTGTTGGCTTTGTGCATCAGTTATGTAATGCAAAGCAACCGTTCGCTTGCCGCCCGCGCACTTTTGATAGCGATTGGTTCGGGAGTCGCTGCTTTGGCTGTACCTTTTGCAATCAATTATGCAGGCCTAAGCCAAGTCAGCCCTGAGGCAGTAAGTTCATACATTGAAGCGCGTCAATCCTACAATCAGGACGGTGGAGGAGGAGTTGATATTTCATCAATGAGTTTTCCTATGCAACTGTTCACATATCTTTTTCGGCCTCTGTCTATTGAAGCAAGATCCGTTTTTCAGTTGGCGGCCTCGCTAGACAATGTTGTGCTATTGATTGTCTTTTTGATGGGTGTTTATAGTTGGAAGAACAGGAAATATACATTCAAATCGGAAAACACGTCTTTTTTGGTTCTGTTTTCTTTAGGTTGTTGGGTTGTTTTAGCTTTAACTACGGCTAACCTTGGTATTTCGGTTCGTCAGAAATGGATGTTTTTGCCAATGATTTTCTATGTTTTGGTATCTGTTCTGGGGCGAGATAGAAAAAGCCGCATCGGGGGCGGACATATGCGTTTATATTCGGTTCAAAATGTGCCAAAAAATGCCTGAATGTTCTTCGAATGCTGCTTAGGTAAATTTAAAAGTTAGGGGTTTAAATGAAGTTGTCCGTCGATGTTAATTATCAGGATCAGTGCAAACAGTTAATGTCAGAGCCGAGACGCTGGTTAATTACAGGCGCTGCTGGCTTCATCGGCTCCAATCTCCTCGAACACCTCCTAAAACTAAACCAACACGTAATAGGCTTGGACAACTTCGCTACCGGCCACCAAAGCAACCTGGATGAAGTTCAGTCCTTAGTGTCGCCGGAACAGTGGTCCCGCTTCACCTTCATCGAAGGCGATATCCGCAATCTCGAACACTGCCAGCAGGCCTGCGAGGGCGTGGATTACGTGCTGCACCAGGCAGCGCTGGGCTCGGTGCCCCGGTCTCTGAATGATCCCATCACCACCAATGCGGCCAACATCACCGGCTTTCTGAACATGCTGGTGGCGGCGCGGGATGCGGGGGTGAAGAGTTTCACTTATGCGGCGTCCAGCTCTACTTATGGCGACCACCCGGCGTTGCCGAAGGAGGAGGAGAACATTGGCAAGCCGTTGTCGCCTTATGCGGTCACCAAGTATGTAAATGAGCTGTATGCGGAGGTGTTCGCCCGCAGTTACGGCTTCAAGGCCATTGGCCTGCGTTACTTCAATGTGTTCGGCAAGCGCCAGGACCCGGATGGTGCCTATGCCGCCGTTATCCCGAAATGGACCGCCGCCATGGTGCGCGGTGAGGATGTGTTCATCAACGGCGATGGCGAAACCAGCCGGGATTTCTGCTTTATCGAAAACGCGGTGCAGGCCAACCTGCTGGCGGCCACGGCGGAGGATTCTGCCAAGAACGAGGTTTACAACGTGGCGGTGGGTGATCGCACCACGCTGAATGATCTGTTCGCGGCGCTGAAGAGTGCCCTGGCGGAGAACGGCGTAGTGTATGACAAAGCGCCGGTGTACCGGGATTTCCGACCGGGGGATGTTCGGCATTCCCAGGCCGATATTGGTAAGGCGGCGAGTAAGCTTGGGTATGCACCGGAGTATCGGATTCGTGAGGGGATTGCTAAGGCTATGCCTTGGTATTTGGAGAACTGAGGTGGTTACGCCTGTTTGGTGAATGGCGCTGGTTTGGGTAGGGAGTCTGACCCGTGGGGTCAGACCCCTTTGTAGATTTCTGGTTTTGGTGGATTTGTTACGGATTAACTTATGAAAAAAATTGCTGTTATCGGCCTGGGCTACGTAGGCCTGCCCCTTGCCGTTGCCTTTGGCGAAAAACGCCCGGTTGTGGGTTTTGATATTAATGCCAAGCGGATTGCCGAACTGAAGCAAGGCGAGGACTTTACCCGTGAGGTTTCTTCCGAAGAACTGGCCGCGGCTTCGCAGTTGTCGTTCACCGATTCCCTGGATGACATCGCAGGCTGCACGGTGTTTATCGTTACCGTACCCACACCCATTGATGACTACAAAACCCCGGATCTCACCCCACTGGTGAAGGCCAGTGAGAGTGTGGGCAAGGTGCTTAAATCCGGCGATATTGTGATTTACGAATCCACCGTGTACCCGGGCGCCACGGAAGAGGTGTGTGTGCCGGTGCTGGAGCGGGTGTCTGGCCTTAAGTTTAACGAGGACTTCTACGCTGGTTACAGCCCGGAGCGGATTAACCCGGGGGATAAGGAACACCGGGTAACCACCATTATGAAGGTCACCTCCGGCTCTACCCCGGCCATTGCTGAGGAAGTGGATGCCCTGTACGCGGATATCATTACCGCCGGTACCCACAAGGCCAGTTCCATCAAAGTGGCTGAAGCGGCCAAGGTGATCGAGAACACCCAGCGAGATCTTAACATTGCGCTGATGAACGAGCTGGCCATGATCTTCGCCAAGCTGGGCATTGATACCCACGAAGTACTGGCCGCTGCCGGTACCAAGTGGAACTTCCTGCCGTTCAAGCCCGGCCTGGTGGGCGGCCACTGCATTGGGGTAGACCCTTACTACCTCACCCACAAAGCCCAGGCCATTGGTTACCACCCGGAGATCATCCTGGCGGGCCGCCGCACCAACGATGGCATGGGGCCCTATGTGGCGGCTGAACTGGTGAAAGCCATGATCAAAGCCGGCCACACCATCGCCAATGCCCGAGTGCTGGTAATGGGCTTCACCTTCAAAGAAAACTGCCCGGACCTGCGCAACACCCGGGTGATTGACGTGGTGAAAGAGCTGCGGGACTTCGGCTGCCACGTGGATGTAACCGACTGCTGGGCCGACAGCGCCGAAGCGCTGCATGAATACGGCATAAGCCTGACGGATAAGCCGGAGCAGGGCAGCTACAGCGGTGTGATTGTGGCGGTGCCCCACAAAGAATACGCGGCCATGAGTGCCGGTGATCTGCGCGGCTATCTTAAGGCCGATGGTGTGTTGTTTGACCTGAAGGGCATTCTGCCTTTGGGTGAGGCGGATTTGCGGCTTTGAGCGGTTTTAAACTTTTTTCAACCTTACTTGCCGGGGCATCATAATTAGTGGTTGACTTGAGCTGGGTACTGGACGCTGGATTTGCAGGCATGCGTTTCTACGATTTGCCTAATTTTATGCTGTGCGTCCTGTTTGTTTTGATATGCGGGCAGCGGCTCAAAGTGCCTGCAATCTTTCAGTTCGTCCTGTTACTGCATTGCTTACTTCCGTTTTTCCTTAACGGGGTCTTGTTCTCTTTCTCATTTATGCCGGATGCATTTAAATACTGGCACGCATTTAACGAGATTCGCGGGGGAGATTTGTCGCTGGTGGCAGCCTGGCAAAAAGGCAATGTGGAGCAAGCAGCGGCGCTTTTTGCATTAATACCTTTCCCTTTAGCGGTTACGCCGTTAAGTCTTGGTTTTTTTAACACATTTTTGTACGCCGCGCTGTTTTTCTGGCTCTATAGTAAGCGTGTTTTTACGCCAGCCTCAGTCTGGTTTTTCCTTCTGTATCCAAGCATGGCGCTTTATACAGGTATGGGGCTTAGAGATACATTCATCTTTATCTTTATGGTAATGGCCATTCAGTGGGCGAGGGAAGGTCGTTGGTGGTTGGCGTTACTGCCACTTTATCTTCTGTTTATGATTAAGTTCCAGAACTTTTTCATTCTTGGACCAGTTCTGCTGCTTTATGTAATGTTCGGCATTCGTAAAACCGGGGTTTCAGCTGCGAAGGCTGTTGTTGTTTCGGTGATAGGGCTAGTAACACTGGTTGCTGTTTCTCCTGTTGCATTACCACTGATAAATAAGTTTCGTGGTGCTATGTATGTTGAAGATGGAGGGGATGTTTCAGATGTTGAGTTTCTTGAAACACCGGCAGAATTTGTACTTGAGGGGCTGGTAAGTGGCTTTTACTTTTTAGCAAAACCTCTGCCGTGGGAGGCGACCAATATTCTGCAGCTCATTCAGGCAGGGGAAAACCTGGTTATTCTGATGGTTCTGTTTTTATTAGTTAGGGTATCGTGGAAAAAAGCCCCTGAAAAACTCATATTCTGGCTACTGTTTATGGCGTTGGCTTTAACAGTGTATGGGTTGGTTGTTTTCAATTACGGAACAGCTGCACGCTATAGATACCCGTTTATTGCCATTTTTGTATTGTTTGTTTGTGCTGATTGCTCCGTGAGAAAAGTAATACCGTTTACTTTTAGGAAACGCACCGCTGGAGACTGTCCAGTTAACCTTCAGCATCATGATTAAAGGGAGAAGTGGTTGTGTCTAAAGTGCTTGTATACGAGTTGAATGAAGTTCCATGGAGAGTGATTGATTTTTATCTCAAGCACCGCCCGAATGCAAACCTTCATGGATTTTTAAAGTCAGCATCGTCACTAACCACGCATACCGTAGATTCTGGAGAACTACACCCTTGGAGTACATGGCCTACGATGCATCGGGGCGTCAGCAATGACACTCATGGAATTCGGTACAACACCCGGGTGATTGACGTGGTGAAAGAACTGCACGACTTTGGCTGCCAGGTGGATGTAACCGACTGCTGGGCAGACAGTGCCGAGGCGGAGCATGAATACGGCATCAGCCTGACGGAAAAGCCGGAGCAGGGCAGCTACAGCGGCGTGATTGTAGCGGTGCCGCACCGGGAATACGCGGCCATGAGTGCCGGTGACCTGCGCGGTTATCTGAGGGCGGATGGTGTGTTGTTTGACCTGAAGGGTGTGTTGCCTTTGGGTGAGGCGGATTTGCGGTTGTAATTCACAGCGTGAGCGGCCGGGTCAAATATTAAGAAAGGCTCAATAACATTCCAGCACGTAAGGCGAACACACGTTGTCAGGCAATTCCAGAAGACTACTGTTTGTAGTTAATGCCCCAGAGTTTTTTCTGTCGCACCGGTTGCCGATAGCCGTTGCAGCCCAAAAAGCGGGGTACGAGGTACACGTTGCCTCCGCCCCCGGCGACAGCGTTCAGAGCATTCGGGCAAGGGGATTCATCCATCATTCGGTTGGTTTTGCGCGAAGTGGCCAGAATCCCTGGGTGGAGCTCAGAACGTTGGTGAGTTTGGTTCGGCTCTTTCGCAGAGCTCGGGCAGACGTCGTTCATCTTGTAACGATCAAGCCAGTGCTCTATGGCGGCATCGCGGCGCGGCTCGCTCGGGTACCTGGTGTTGTTGCAGCCGTTTCAGGTTTGGGTACAGTGTTTCTGGCTGATTCAGGGCTTGCAAGGGCTCGACGCTGGTTGATCGCTAAACTGTATTCGGCAGCGTTAAAGCAGAAGCGCTTGGCAGTTATTTTTCAGAATCCGGATGATCGAGATACGCTGATTTCGTTTGGCGCTCTTCAACTAGGTGATGTCCGGATGATACGCGGTTCCGGCGTTTCGCTGGATGAATACTCTCGTTTGCCTGAACCTGAAGCCGCGAGGCCAGTCGTGGTGATGGCTGCTCGTCTGTTGCGGGATAAAGGTGTATTTGAGTTTGTGGAAGCGGCCAGACTGTTGCGCAGTCGCGGCGTGGATGTCGAGATGAAGTTGATTGGTTCTGCTGATGCCGGAAACCTTACCAGCGTGACGGAGGCGGAGCTTGATAAATGGCGTAAAGAAGGGGTAGTCGAGCTAATGGGGTTCCGCCCTGATATTGCTGCTCAATACGCAGCAGCGAATATCGTTTGCCTGCCCTCTTATCGTGAAGGACTGCCAAAGAGTCTTGTGGAAGCGGCGGCATGTGGGCGGGCCGTGGTAACAACGGATGTGCCGGGTTGCCGTGATGCAATCACTCCCAATGAAACGGGGCTGCTGGTTCCGGTTAAGGATTCTGTTGCCTTAGCAGATGCGATTCAAAAACTGGTGGAAGATTCCGAGCTTCGAACACGTATGGCTAAGGCAGGGCGCGAGTTAGCAGAAGAGGCGTTTTCTATCGAGAAAATCGTCGCTCAGCACGTGAAGATCTATGAGGAGGTTTCTGCCAATGGTTAACTATGGATGGTTGAACTTGTGAAAGTTCTGTTAACAGGTGCGACGGGGTTTGTTGGTAAGGGGTTGGCGCGGCAGTTGGGACGCATGGAGGGCGTTTCTTTGGCGTGTGCCGTTCGCCGATCCGGTACACCTCAGTGTGGTGAAGAGTTTGCGGTTGGCGAACTGCAGGCCACTACGGATTGGTATGCTGCGCTCGCCGGGCGAAATGTGGTGGTCCACGCAGCGGCGCGGGCCCACGTTATGCGCGATGAAACCGAGAATCCATTAGCCGAGTACCGAAGGGTAAATGTTGACGGTACCCTTAACCTTGCTCGCCAGGCAGCCGAAGCCGGGGTTAGCAGGTTTGTATTTGTCAGTTCAATCAAGGTGAATGGCGAGGAAACCGGTGAGGGAATGCGCTTTACGGCTGATCAGCTGCCAGCCCCAGAGGACGCATACGGAATCTCGAAGCTTGAAGCGGAGCAGGCGCTGCAAGCTTTGGCAGAGGAAACCGGCATGGAGGTGGTAATTATCCGCCCGCCACTAGTGTATGGGCCCGGTGTAAAGGGTAACTTTGCCACAATGATTAAGTTGGTTCATAAAGGCTTACCTCTACCTCTTGGTGCTGTTCACAATAAGCGTTCGTTGGTAGCCCTCGATAATCTGGTGGATTTGATCATTACCTGTATTGGCCACCCGGCCGCCGCAAATCAGGTTTTCCTGGCTGGTGATGGTACCGATCTTTCAACCACTGAATTGTTGCGGGGGATCGGTCAAGTCATGGGGAAACCCGCCCGCTTGATTCCTGTTCCGCCTGGATTGCTGATGTTTGGAGCCAGCTTGATGGGCAAAAAGGATGTAGCACAACGTGTACTGGGCTCTTTGCAGGTAGATATTTCGAAAGCCCGACATCTGTTGGGCTGGGAGCCGCCCCTTTCTGTTGAAGAAGGGCTTCGCCGCTGTTTTGATTCGGAGAACGTATCTTGATTCGTCTGTTTGATTTTTTCTTTTCCCTGCTTGGGTTGGTGTTTGGTTTCCCCGTTTTGTTGATTCTGTGGGTGATTGGTTTCTTCGATACTGGCTCGCCGCTCTTTCGGCAACAGCGGGTAGGGCGGAATAAAAAGCCGTTTACGTTGGTAAAGTTCCGGACCATGAAAAAGAATACGGCTTCCGTGGCCAGTCACCTTGCAAGCGCTGATGCCATAACCCCCTTTGGTCACTTTCTTCGCCGCACCAAACTGGACGAGCTCCCCCAACTGTGGAACGTGCTCAAGGGTGAGATGAGCCTGGTAGGGCCCCGCCCTTGTTTGTTTAATCAGGAAGAACTGATTGCTGAGCGTGAAAGCCGTGGTGTGCTGGCTGCCCGGCCGGGAATTACGGGATTGGCTCAGGTGAATGACATAGATATGTCTACGCCGGAGCTGCTGGCAGAAACTGACCAGAAGATGTTGGCGAGCCTGTCGGTTGGCGCTTACTTCAAGTACATCTTTATGACAGTGGCGGGTAGGGGAGCAGGTGATCGCGTACCAGGGAAAGATTAATTTCAGGAGTATTAGATGAAAATCGCCATTGCCGGTACCGGCTATGTTGGCTTATCCAACGCTATGCTGTTAGCTCAGCACAACGAGGTAGTTGCCCTGGACATTGATCCAGCAAAAGTGGAGCTGTTGAACAGCGGAAAAAGCCCGATTGTAGATTCAGAGATTGCTGATTTTCTGGCCAATAAAGACCTCAACTTCGCCGCAACTCTGGACAAGGATCAGGCCTACAAGGGTGCAGATTACGTGGTGATCGCCACGCCCACTGACTACGATCCGGAGACCAACTACTTCAACACCAAAACGGTGGAGTCGGTTATTCAGGATGTGATGGCGGTTAATCCGGATGCCGTGATGGTGATCAAGTCCGCGGTGCCGGTGGGTTACACCCGAGAGGTATCTGAGCGTTTTGGTTGTGCCAATGTTATCTTCTCGCCGGAGTTCCTGCGTGAAGGAAAAGCGTTGTATGACAACTTGTATCCGTCTCGTATTGTGGTTGGCGAGCGCTCTGAGCGGGCGGAGGTGTTTGCCGGGTTGCTCAAGCAGGGGGCACTAAAAGGCGATGTGCCGGTGCTGTTTACCGACAGCACGGAAGCCGAGGCCATTAAGCTGTTTTCGAACACCTTCCTGGCCATGCGCGTAGCCTACTTCAACGAGTTGGACACCTACGCCGCCCGGCATGGTCTGAACTCCCGGCAGATTATAGATGGCGTGGGGCTGGACCCGCGTATTGGAGACCACTACAACAACCCTTCGTTCGGCTACGGCGGTTACTGCTTGCCGAAAGACACCAAGCAACTGTTGGCTAACTATGAAGACGTTCCCAACAACCTGATCAAAGCCATTGTGGATGCTAACCGCACCCGTAAGGACTTTATTGCCGACGATATTCTTGCCCGCAATCCGAAGGTGGTGGGTGTGTACCGTCTGGTGATGAAGTCTGGTTCAGACAATTTCCGTGCTTCCGCCATTCAGGGAATCATGAAGCGCATCAAGGCCAAGGGTATTGAGGTGATTGTTTATGAACCGGAGCTGGAGGAAGACGAGTTTTTCCACTCCCGGGTTATTCGCGATCTGGAGGCCTTCAAGCAAGAGGCGGATGTGATTGTTGCCAATCGCCGGAGTGAGAATTTGGCGGATGTTGAAGGCAAGGTTTATACGCGGGATTTGTTTGGCCGTGACTGACGGGGATCGGCGCTAGCAGAAGGGTGAGGTCATACCCCTGAAGGGTACGACCCTGTTGTAGCCTGGCCGGCTTGGTAAACCGTATTTGCTTTGTCCGTGTGGGTCCGTGAGTGTCCGTGGCGAAAAAGGAATTTCCATTAACTCCAGGGGGGCGTGGCATGACTATTTCGCCTGAGAAAGTCTGGTTTGATGAGGATAACCTTTGGGTGTTGTTGTCTGATGGCCGGACGGTTGGTGCGCCGCTGGTTTGGTTTCCCCGTTTGTTGAACGCTGATAGTGCCAGCCGCAAAGACTTTGAGCTGAGCGTTCATGGTATTCACTGGGATGCCCTGGATGAAGACATCAGTGTGCAGGGGCTGTTGGCTGGGTTGGGGGATCAGACTCACCCAAAGCGTGAGAGTGTGGCTTAGTTTGTCAGGTTAACCCCTGAGGCGCTGGCAGAAGGGTGGGGTCATACCCCTGCGTGGTACGACCCCTTTGTAGACTGCTTGGTTTGGTAAGCCGGAAAGTATGCTATTCTGCACCAATAGTATGATTTTTGGGGTGGGGTGCTTTATGACAACTGTTCGCAAGACAATCACTTTGACAGATACCCAGAGCAACTGGGTTAAGTCTCGGATTGCTCGTGGTGATTTCACAAACGATAGTGAATACTTTCGTGATTTGATCCGCAGGGATCAGGAGCGCAATGCCGGGCTGGAGCAATTACGGGCAGCGTTGCTAGAGGGAGAAGAAAGCGGCTTCAGTCATCGCACACTGGAGGAGATTCGTCGGGCAGCCAGGGAGAGGCTAATAGAGGATGGCAAGTTACAGGCTTAGTGAGCAAGCCGCTGAGGATTTCGAGTCTATTTATATTTTCGGACTGCTGAATTTTGGATTGCGTCAGGCTGACATTTACGCTGATGGCATGGAAGCGCGGATTGAACAGATTGCTACTCAGCCTGAGTTGTATCCTTCCATAGAGCATGTGAGGTCTGGTTACCGGCTGAGTGTCTACAGAAGTCATTCTATTTATTACCGATTAGATGACTGTGGCGTGGTTATCGTCCGTATTCTGCGTAGTCAGGATGTTGGGGCGGCGCTTGAATAGTGCAGGTATTGCTGAGAAGAGCAGGGATATACCCGCCTTTTGGTGACTGGCGCTGGCAGAAGGGTGGGGGCATACCCCTGCGGAGTACGACCCCTTTGTAGACTGGTTGGCTTTGTAAGCCTTAATTGCTTTGTTCGTGTGGGTCTGTGAGTGTCCGTGACTAGAAAAAGGATTTCCAATTAACTCCAGGGAGTAAGGAAGCACTATGAAGAACATCATCATTTGTCCGGAATTTGCGTTACAATGTCTGACAATGTAAGACAAATGGAGCGCATCATGAAAACCGAGATGCTTAGCACCCGTATAGACCACGACACCAAGGTTGCGTTTTCGCATATTTGTGACGAGGTTGGCCTTAGCCCTTCACAGGCCATCAAGTTGTTCGCCCGAGCGGTTATTAATCACGGCGGAATTCCCTTTGAGATCAAGGTGCCTCAGCCGAACGAAACGAGCACTGCTGCTATGCAGGAACTCAGGGAAGGGAGGGGGCACCGCGCGGAGTCGCTGGATAGCCTTTTAGAAGAGCTCACGGATGGCAAAATCGCGCATGCACAGCCTTGAATACTCAACCCAGTTTAAAAAAGACTTCAAAAAGGTAACGAAATTGCCTATCCCCGATATTGTCGAGGTGGGCCGCATTATCTCTAAGCTGCAGCGTGATGAGCCATTGGAAGACAAGAATGTCGACCATGCTCTGACTGGTAACTGGCATGGTTTCAGAGACTGTCACATCAAGCCAGATCTGGTTTTGATCTACAGAGTTGATAACGGCACGTTGCAGCTGGCCAGAATTGGCAGCCATACTGAGCTTTTTTAGCGAAATCCTGGCCAAGAAAAGGAATGCCAATCAACTCTAGGGAATCATACGAACTCAAGCGAGCACTCCCTATCTCGCTTTTAGCGCCATTCGAATTTTCAAACGACAAACAGAGCAACCATGCTGAACGGACCTTTTTCCCCCTGGCCCTCGTTTTCTGAAGAAGAGGCCAATGCAGTGCGCGATGTGCTTCTCTCCAATAAAGTGAATTACTGGACAGGCCAGGAGTGCCGGGAGTTCGAGCGGGAGTTTTCGCAGTTTGCGGATTCTGAATACGCCATCGCCCTGGCCAACGGTACGGTGGCGCTGGATTTGGCGTTGAAGGCGTTGGGAATTGGCGCGGGCGATGAGGTGGTGGTTACGCCGCGCACCTTCCTGGCGTCTGCCTCCAGTATCGTTACCGCCGGTGCGGTGCCGGTGTTTGCGGATGTGTGCCCGGATTCCCAGAACATTACACCGGAATCCGTGCGCCAGGTGATTACCCCCCGTACCCGCGCCATTGTGTGCGTGCACCTGGCCGGCTGGCCGTGCGATATGGACGGCTTTATGGCGCTGGCGGAGGAGTTTGGGCTATACGTTATTGAGGATTGCGCCCAGGCTCATGGTGCCCGTTATAAGGGACGATCGGTGGGCTCTATTGGCCATGTGGGCTGTTGGTCATTCTGCCAGGACAAAATCATGACCACTGGCGGCGAGGGCGGCATGGTGACCACAAATGACAAGGCTCTGTGGGCCAAGATGTGGTCTTATAAGGACCATGGTAAGAGCTGGGATGCGGTGTATGAGCGTGAGCATGAGTCAGGATTTCGCTGGTTGCACGAGAGTTTTGGTACCAATTGGCGGATGACGGAGATGCAGGGCGCCATTGGGCGCATTCAGCTGCGGCGTATGGAAGACTGGCGTGACCGTCGGCAGGCCAATATGGATGCCATTATGGATTGCGCCAGGGGGCTTAAGGGGTTGAGAGTGCCGGAAATTCAGCCCGGCCTGGAACACGGTGCCTACAAGTGCTATTTGTTTGTAGAGCCCTCTGAACTGTCAGCCGGTTGGAGTCGAGACCGTATCATGGATGAGATTGTTAGCCGAGGCGTGCCCTGCTTCTCGGGTTCCTGTTCTGAAATCTATCTTGAAAAGGCATTTGATAATACTGGCTGGCAGCCGAGCGAACGCTTGCCGGTGGCCCGGGAGCTGGGGGAGACTAGCCTGATGTTTTTAGTGCACCCCACGCTGACACAGAGTGAGATCGAAAAAACCTGTGCTGTACCTACTGCGGTGATGGCCGAAGGATCGCGTTAATGTTCCAGAAATTCCTGAACTTGCCCCGTTTTCACAAGCGCCTGATTTCTGTGTTGGCGGATGTTATTGCGTTGTTTTTTGCGCTTTGGGCGGCGTTTTCGCTTCGTTTTGAGCAGCAGTTCTGGGTTCCGAACCAGGAACAAGTGGTGGTTTCTGGCTTGACGGTGGTGTTCACCATTGGCGTTTTTGTTCGCCTGGGATTGTACCGTGCGGTGGTTCGCTACCTGAGTGACCGGGCATTTCTGACGGTTATCGGCGGTGTAACGGGCTCCGCCTTGATGCTTATTGTGTTGGGCTATTGGCTTGAGGTATTGGTGCCTCGTTCCGTGCCGGTTATCTATGCCGCATTGGCGTTTATTTTTGTGTCTGGCAGCCGCATGGGGGTGCGGATGTTGGTGATGCACCCGGCCCGGCATAATAAAGAGCGAGTTGCGATTGTGGGCGCGGGTGAAACTGGGCTGCAGCTTTGCCAGGCTCTGGAGCAGGGCACGGAATACCGGCCCGTGGCGTTTATCAGTTTTCTGGAATCGAACCACCGGGCTTTGATTAACGGGGTGCCGGTATACGATGTTAACCACATTGAAAAGGCGGTCAGGTTGCACCGTGTTCAGCGCCTGCTACTGGCGCTGGATGTGGATTCTGGAGTGGATCGCAAGCGGTTACTGAAGCAATTGGAGCCTTTGGCTATTCCTGTGCAAACCGTGCCCAGTATGGCGGAGCTGATTGCTGGGCAGAAGCGCATCAACGACATTCGGGATCTGGAAATTGAGGACCTTCTGGGTCGGGACCCGGTGCGGCCAGACAACGCTCAGGTGGCGGGCAGCTTGTACGGTAAGTCGGTGATGGTGACCGGGGCGGGCGGTTCTATAGGCTCTGAGCTCTGCCGGCAGATTATCCAGCATCGGCCCCGGGTTTTGGTACTGTTTGAGCAATCTGAGTTTTCGTTGTACAGCATTGAGCGTGAGCTGCAGGCTATTAACAGCATAGAAGGGCTTGGGGTAGAAATTCACCCTTTGCTGGGTAGCGTAACGCACCGGCGCCGTTGTGAATCGGTGATGCGTACGTTTGCCGTACAAACGGTGTACCACGCTGCGGCCTATAAGCACGTTCCGCTGGTAGAGCACAATGTTATCGAAGGTGTTCAGAACAATGTGTTCGGCACCTGGCATACCGCAGAAGCAGCGATTGCGGCGGGTGTTGAGCGGTTTGTGCTGATTTCCACCGACAAGGCGGTTCGCCCTACGAACGTGATGGGGGCCAGTAAGCGGTTTGCGGAACTGGTGTTGCAGGGATTGGCGCAGCGGCAGTCGGGTACTGTGTTTTCTATGGTGCGATTTGGCAATGTGTTGGGGTCTTCGGGCTCTGTGGTTCCGCTATTCCGGGACCAGATTCGGGACGGCGGCCCTGTTACGGTCACTCATCCGGATATTATCCGGTATTTTATGACCATTCCTGAGGCCAGCCAGCTGGTACTTCAGGCTGGGAGCATGGGGCAGGGCGGTGAGGTTTTCGTTCTGGACATGGGGGAGCCGGTCAAAATAGCTGATCTGGCACGGAAGATGATTCACCTGATGGGGCTGGAGGAAAAGAGTGACGAGAACCCGGGCGGCGATATCGAAATTGTGTTTTCAGGGCTTCGTCCTGGTGAGAAGCTCTATGAAGAACTGTTGATTGGCGACAATCCGCAGGGAACGACCCACCCCCGGATTATGATGGCGCGTGAGGTGTCGTTGAACTGGGCTTTGGTTGATGAGTTCCTGAACCAGCTAAGCCAGGCCAGCCAGATGTTTGACTGTGAGGCAGTGGTGGATATTTTGAAGAAGGCGCGGACGGGCTATGCGCCAAATGGGGGTGTGGTTGATTTGGTTTGGTGTGGGGTTGATCGAGAAGTGGAGGAAAAGCTTCGCGATAATGTCATGCTTCTGCGGTAGCAGCAGGTGTGGTGCAATGTTACGAAATGAAGCGGTTTTCATGACACTTTAACCGGCAGTTATGGTAACCTCGGGCGCCGTTTGGATAGGCAGATTTCACTTGGGTTAGGGTGGATGTTTGCGATATTCAGGCGGCGTTTTTGTTTTTAAAGTGGGTGTGGCAGCTTGACGACGTTGATGATGATTGGTTTTTTTCTTTTGGTTGCGGCAGCCAGCTACGCGCTTACCTACAGTTTGCGCGTTTGGGCCATTAATAAGAATGCCATGGTGCAGCCTTCTGACCGAGGCTCTCATACGGTGCCAACCCCGCACGGTGGCGGTATTGCCATCGCGATTCTGTCTCTTGCTTTGACGGTTCCTTTTGCGATTTCTAACTGGGTGCCTGATTTTTCGATGGCGGCAATGCTCACCCTGGGCCTTGTGATGCTCGCCGTTGGCGTGTGGGATGACTTTGGCGACCTGCCCGCCAAGTGGCGCTTGTGTGTGCACTTGTTAGTGGTGGTGCTTGGCATGATGGCCATTCCTGGTTTGCCGGTATTTTCCGTATTGTGGTTTGAGGTAGACAGTTCTTCCGCATTTCTGATGTGGCCATTGCTACTGCTGGGTTGGGTTTGGCTCATCAATCTTTACAATTTTATGGATGGCATTGATGGGCTGGCTGCTGTGCAGGCCATTGTGGTGCTGGGTGGAATGGCGCTCAATTTTATGATTTGGGGGCCAGACACCTGGATGTGGATTTGTTTGCTTACCTTGGCCGCGGTGCTGGGCTTTGTGATCTGGAACTGGCCCCCGGCGCGGATTTTTATGGGTGACGGCGGCAGTGGTTTTTTGGGGTTTGCCCTCGGCTTTTTGATGCTTTTGTCCGCTGCTACGACTACGGTCAGCATGTGGAGTTGGATCATTTTGTTGGCATTGTTTATTGCCGATGCGACTACCACGCTGTTAGTGCGGCTGTTGACTGGCCAGAATGTATTGCAGGCGCATCGTTCTCACGCTTATCAGAAGTTAGCTCAGCGTTTGGGCAAGCATAAACCGGTGACTTTGGGGTATGGGGCCGTGATGCTGTTTGTGCTTTTGCCGGCTTCGTTCATGGCCAATGCTGTGCCGGGCTCCGGCTTGCTGGTGTTTTCGGTGCTGTTTTTGGTGTTTTCGGCGTGTGCGTTGAGGCTTGGGGCTGGGCGGGTGAATGGCTGAGTTTTCTGGTCGCCAATGTTCGGCCGGTGTTGTTGCAATCACGGGTGCCTCGGGCTTTGTTGGAGCTTTCCTTTGTCAGAACCTTGAATCAGCAGGTTTTAAGGTTGTTCGCATTACTCGTCGTGGCGGTGGGGATTCGCGTGCTGTTGGTGATATTGGTTTCAACCCCGATTGGGACTCGTGCCTGAAGGGGGTGGATACCGTTGTCCATTGCGCAGCGATTGCTCATCAGCCACTAGGGGATACACCGGAACAAAAGGATTACTTGCACCGGGTGAATTGTAGGGCTGTGAAAGACCTTGCTGATGCCTGTATTCGCTCTGGGGTATCTCGGTTATTGTTCTTGAGCAGCGTTAAGGTATATGGGGAGTCTACATCCCTTCGCCTGCCGTTTCATGAGTCGGATCAACGGTTACCTGAAGACGATTACGGGCGCAGTAAGTTTCATGCGGAGAGAACATTAGAGCACTTTGGTGAAAGTGAGCTGGATGTATGCTCTTTGCGCTTACCGCTGGTGTATGGCGTTGGTGCAAAAGCAAACTTTCGTCGTTTGCAGCGTTTGGCTGAAGCTGGATTTCCGCTGCCTTTGGCTAGTATTGATAACAGGCGCAGCCTTCTGAGTTTATTGAATCTGGGCTCTGTTGTTCGCGGTTTGTTAAACCTGAAAGCTTGGCCTTTTAATGCATTAAATGTGGCAGATCCGAGCCCGGTATCTGTGTCCGATCTTGTGCGCGGGCTCGCTGTTGCGAGCGGAACCGAAGCTCGACTGTTTCCGTTCCCGGTTCAGGTAATGAGGTGGATGGGGGCGCTGGCATCGCGCGGCGACATGGTTGAAAGAATTGTGGGTAACCTGGAAGTTTCCACAGAGCTTCTGAGAACTGAGCTGCCTGAGGTTCGCTTGATGTCGACTCAGCTGTGCATTCAGGAGATTTTTAGTGGTCAGTAAGTCAAAGGTGTCGGTTCTTCTGTGCGCATACCATCCCCGCAGAGATTTTTTACGGGATCAGCTTGAGTCCATTGCACGACAGACGGTTGCGCCCTTCCAGTTTGTTGTTTCTGATGACAGTGCTGATAAAGAGGCGCGCAAGGAGATTGAGAGGGAGCTTTCCCTGGCCGGCCTTGATGTTGCTCGTGTTATTGATGGTCCTGGTAAGGGCTTTGCCGCGAATTTTTTGCACGTGCTGGCTTACCAAGGCTTAGCGGGTGACTACTTCGCGTTCAGTGACCAGGATGATGTTTGGCTGGAGCATAAACTCGAAGTGGCGGTAGGGGAGTTGGCCAAGCTAAATCCGGACATACCGGCTGTGTATTGCGGCCGGACTTTGTTGGTGGATGAGAGCAATGTGGACATTGGGTTGTCCACCTGCTTTCGCCGGCCTCCTACCTTTAGAAACGCACTGGTACAGAGTATTGCCGGCGGTAATACTATGGTTTTGAATCGCGCAGCCAGAGAGCTTGTGGTGTCGGCCGGACAGCCTGAGGTGGTAAGTCACGATTGGTGGGTTTACATGTTGGTGACAGGTTCCGGTGGCACTGTAATCTACGATACTGATTCTTACATCAGGTATCGGCAGCATGAGACAAATCTTGTTGGTTCTAATACCTCTCTTCTTGACCAATTGGCACGCCTGAAAATGGTCTTTCGGAACCGCTATAAAAGTTGGAATGACATGAATTTGGACGCTTTGGTGGGTGTGCGGCATTTATTGCTTCCGGACTGTCAGAAGTGTCTGGACCTGTTTATAGCAGCAAGGTCCGGCCCGATTAGCAAAAGAGTCGTTAGCTTGAAAAAATCGGGCGTGCATCGACAAACTGCAGTTGGGTCTCTCGGGCTTCTATTCGCAACGATTACTGGGAAAATATAGGTTTATGAGTATTCTTGTTACCGGCGGCGCCGGCTTTATTGGAAGTAATTTTGTTCTCGATTGGCTCGCCGATTCTGAGGAAACGGTGATCAATCTTGATAAGTTGACCTATGCCGGCAACTTGCAAAACTTAGAGTCTTTGAACGGCGATGGCCGCCATGTGTTTGTTCGTGGTGATATTGGCGACCAGGTTTTGGTCAGCCGGTTGTTGGAAGAGTACAGGCCCCGTGCGGTTCTGAATTTCGCGGCGGAAAGCCATGTGGATCGATCCATCCTTGGCCCGGATGAGTTCGTTCAAACCAATATTGTGGGCACCTTTCGTTTGCTGGAGGCTGTGCGCGCTTACTGGAACGCGCTGGACGGAGATGCGAAAACCGACTTCCGCCTGCTGCACGTATCCACGGATGAGGTCTACGGAACCCTGAACGCCAGCGAACCTGCGTTTACCGAAGAACATCAGTACCAACCCAACAGCCCCTATTCAGCCAGCAAGGCTGCAAGCGACCACCTGGTGCGCTCGTATTTCCACACCTATGGCCTGCCGGTGGTGACGACGAACTGCTCCAACAATTACGGCCCCTACCATTTCCCGGAAAAGTTGATACCCCTGATCATCCATAACGCCTTGGCGGGCAGCGCTCTGCCTATTTATGGCGATGGTCAGCAGGTGAGGGACTGGCTGTACGTTTCCGACCACTGTGCTGCCATTCGTGCGGTGCTGGCTGGCGGAAGGCTGGGCGAAACCTACAATATTGGCGGCTGGAACGAGAAGCCGAACATTGAAGTGGTCAGAACACTGTGCACCATTCTGGACGAGCTCAGCCCGGCTGAAACCGGGAAGTCTTACCTTGAACAAATCACGTTTGTGAAAGATCGCCCGGGCCACGACAGGCGCTACGCCATAGACGCAGGCAAAATTGAGCGTGAACTGGGCTGGAAGCCGGCTGAAACGTTTGAAACCGGTATTCGAAAAACTGTGGAGTGGTATCTGGCCAACCAGGCGTGGGTGAAGAACATTACCAGTGGTCAGTACCTCGAATGGGTAGAGGCCCAGTACTCATGACGGTTCTCCTGTTTGGTGCCAATGGCCAGGTCGGAACCGAACTCCGCCGCACCCTGCTGCCCCATGGGCGGCTGGTGGCACTGAGTCGCAGCGAAGTGGATTTGACCGACGCTGGCGCTATCCGTGAAGCCATCGACGCCCATGCCCCGAGCATCATTGTGAATGCGGCCGCCTACACGGCCGTCGATAAGGCAGAATCTGAGCCCGAGCTTGCCGGGGCCATCAACCGAGACGCCGTTGCGGTGATGGCGGAGGCCGCCAAAGCCAGCGGGGCTTTGCTCATTCACTACTCGACCGATTACGTGTTCGATGGCGAGGGTGTCACACCGTATGCGCCAGACGCCCCCGCCGCACCTCAAAGTGTATACGGCCAGACCAAGCTGGATGGGGAAAGAGCGATTGTGGCCAGTGGTTGCGCGCATCTGATCTTCCGCACCAGCTGGGTGTTTGCGAGCCATGGCCACAACTTCGTGAAAACCATGCTCCGCCTGGGCCAAGAGAAGCCAGGGCTCCGCGTGGTGTCGGATCAGATCGGTGCTCCCACATCCGCGGAACTGATTGCGGATGTCACGGGGCTTGCCATTTCCGGCTATCGGGCCGAACAGATAAAAACCGGTGTGTATCATTTGACGGCCGGCGGTGAGACGTCATGGTACGGCTTTGCCTCATTCGTACTACAACATGCCCGGAAGCGCGGGCTGCAACTCACGTTGAACCCGGATGCCATTGAGGCAATCCCAACGTCTGAGTTTCCAACGCCCGCGCGGAGGCCCGCTAATTCCCGCTTGGGCTGCACAACGCTCGAGCGTGCTCTGGGTATCGAGATGCCCGATTGGCGACTGCACGCAGCACGAGCCGTGGAACAACTGATTGAAATCCAGAAAGGACAAGGATAACCCATGAATCGTAAAGGCATCATTCTCGCCGGAGGCTCTGGCACCCGCCTGCATCCGGCTACCCTCGCGATCAGCAAGCAGCTATTGCCGGTTTATGACAAGCCTATGATCTATTACCCGTTGAGTACGCTCATGTTGGCGGGCATTCGTGACATTCTGATCATTTCCACTCCCCAGGATACCCCGCGGTTCGAGCAACTGTTGGGCGACGGCAGCCAATGGGGATTGAATATTGCCTATGCGGTTCAACCCTCTCCGGACGGCCTCGCGCAAGCATTTGTGATCGGTGAAAGCTTCATCGGTAATGATCAGTCTGCTCTGGTGCTGGGAGACAACATTTTTTACGGCCATCACTTCCACTCGTTGCTTGGCAGTGCAATGGAGCGTGACAGCGGAGCTACGGTGTTTGCCTACCACGTGCACGATCCCGAACGTTACGGGGTAGCCGAGTTTGACGTCAATAACAAAGTGTTGTCGCTGGAAGAAAAACCGGCGCAGCCAAAATCCAATTATGCAGTAACCGGGTTGTATTTTTACGACAACCAGGTGGTCGACATGGCGAAGTCTCTGAAGCCCTCTGCTCGCGGTGAGTTGGAAATTACCGATCTCAACCGGATTTACCTGGAGCAGCAGCAGCTCAATGTGGAGATTATGAGCCGTGGCTATGCCTGGTTGGACACCGGCACCCACGACTCCCTGCTCGATGCCGGCCAGTTCATCGCGACATTGGAGCACCGCCAAGGCCTGAAAGTGGCCTGTCCAGAGGAGATTGCGTTCCGCAATGGCTGGATTGATGCCGCCAAGCTGGAAGAGCTTGCGCAGCCACTAAAAAAGAACGGTTACGGCCAATATTTGCTGCGTACGCTGCACGACAAGGTACTGTAATGAAAGTGACAAAACTGGAAATTCCTGACGTTATTCTGTTCGAGCCCCGGGTTTTTGGGGATGAGCGAGGGTTCTTTTTCGAGAGCTTCAACCAGCGCCAGTTTGAAGAGGCGGTGGGTTACGAAGTGAACTTCGTTCAGGACAACCACTCAAAATCCGCAATGGGTGTGCTCCGCGGCCTGCACTACCAAATGCCGCCCCATGCTCAGGGAAAGCTGGTGCGGGTAGTTCAGGGTGAAGTGTTTGACGTTGCAGTGGACATTCGCAAAAGCTCGCCCACGTTTGGTCAATGGGTAGGAGCAACGCTTTCGGCAGAGAACAAGCAGCAGTTGTGGGTGCCGCCCGGTTTCGCCCACGGTTTTATCACACTGTCTGAGACCGCCGAATTCTTATACAAAACCACTAATTATTACGCCCCGGAGAGTGAACGCGCGATCATCTGGAATGATCCCGATCTTGACATCGGCTGGCCTGTAGCGCTCGAGCCTGCATTGTCCGGGAAAGACAGTGTGGCACCGCTGTTCAAGGATGCTGAGGTTTTTGAATGAATCCGAATGCGCCACAGCCGCTGTCTTTGCTGGCGTTGTTACGATCTTTCCTGGGCTATAGAGCACTGATTGTTCAGATCACGAAACGTGAAGTTGTGGGCCGATACCGCGGGTCTCTGATCGGCATCGGCTGGTCGTTTCTCAACCCCCTGCTGATGTTGGCGGTGTTCACCTTTGTTTTCTCTGTGGTGTTTCAGGCCAAATGGGGTGTTGCCCTCGAAGGAGAGGAAGAAGGAAAGGGCGTTTTCGCCGTCGTGCTGTTTGTGGGCCTGATTGTTCACGCACTTTTTGCGGAGATTTTGACTCGCTCGCCAGCGCTTATACTCGGCAACGTCAATTACGTCAAAAAAGTGATTTTCCCCCTTGAAATCCTTCCGATTACAGCGGTGCTCAGTGCGTTGTTTCACGCTGCAATCAGCATGGTAGTGTGGCTTGCGGCTCACTGTCTGCTGATCGGCTTACCGGGCTGGCAGATCGTATTTCTCCCTCTGGTGTTACTGCCCTTATTGGTTTTGTCTCTGGGCGTCGCTTATATTCTGGCGTCCCTTGGCGTGTTTTTGCGCGACATAGGGCAGACGATGGGGATTGTGGCCACCGTCTTGCTGTTTCTGTCTCCCGTGTTTTTTCCGATTGAGCGGTTGCCTGAGCAATACCAGCCGCTGTTCTTGGCGAACCCGTTAACATTCATTATCCAGCAGGCCAGGGAAGTGCTTATTTGGCGCGGCGTGCCGGACTTTATGGGGTTATTGGTATACACGGGAATCGCTATGGTTGTCCTTTTGGTGGGCTTTGCCTGGTTCCAGAAAACGCGAAAGGGGTTTGCCGATGTGCTCTGATATCGCTATTCGGATTGAAGGCCTCAGCAAACGCTTCGAGATTTTTAATAAGCCTAGTGATCGGCTCAAGCAGATGGTTGTTCCCCATTTAAAGCGCGCCGTAGGCAAACAGCCAACTCCGTATTTTCGTGAGTTCTGGGCGGTAAAAGACGTGTCTTTCACCGTCAAGCGCGGGGAAACCGTGGGCATAATCGGAAGGAACGGAAGCGGTAAGTCCACGTTGTTGCAAATGATCTGCGGCACCTTGAACCCCACAAGTGGAAGCATCGAGACCAGTGGTCGTGTTGCGGCTTTGCTGGAGCTGGGCTCGGGTTTCAATCCGGAATTTACAGGGCGTGAAAACGTCTTCCTGAACGCCTCCCTATACGGCCTCTCAAATGAAGAGACGGCTGCACGATTTGATGATATCGCCCGCTTTGCCGAAATCGGGGATTTCATTGATCAACCGGCTAAGACGTACTCCAGTGGCATGATGGTACGTTTGGCATTCGCTGTGATTGCTCATGTAGACGCAGACATTCTGGTGGTGGATGAGGCGCTTTCGGTGGGCGATGCGATCTTCACGCAGAAGTGTATGCGGTTTATTCGCTCGTTTCAGCAGCGGGGTACGTTGCTGTTCGTAAGCCATGACGCTGCGGCTTTGCAGAATCTCTGTGAGAGCGCGATCTGGCTGAGCCAGGGGGAAGTGCAGCAAATCGGCTCATCCCGTTCCGTATCCGAAGCCTACCTGCAGTACAGCTTGCAGGAAATTTATGGAAACGATGCACAGTTGAACGCGGTTGGCGAAAGCGCCAATGATGTGACGGATGGTTCGGTTCTCGCTGAGTCAGTAGCAGACAACCGCTCTAGGGATACAACTACTGCGTCGCTTCCTCAGCCGTATGCCTCCTCCTATGACGTCGTTGATAATTTGAATGATGCCAACGGTTGGACGACCGGTGAGGCAAAAATAACACGGGTTACATTGCGCGATAGTGAGGGCAATTCAAGCCCGGTGTTTTCAGGCGGTGATCGCGTGCGGCTTGGGGTCTGTGTTGAAGCACAAAACAGTTTCACTCAGCCTATCATCGGTTTTATTGTGAAAGATCGGCTCGGCCAGGACCTGTTTGGCGAAAATACGCTGCCCTTCACAGCGTTTAACCCCTGCGAAGTACGACAAGGAGAAACGCTGGAGGCAGAATTCGAGTTCACGTTACCCATGCTGCCGAATGGCCAGTACTCGATTATGACCTCGTTCGCAGAAGGTGACCTGCACAATAACGTTCAGCACCATTGGCTGCACGACGCGGTGATCCTCAATGTGTCATCCAGCAAAGTGCGCTGGGGGTTGGTGGGCGTTCAGTTCAAAAATGTTTCATTAGTGGCAAAATCATGAAGACGTTGAGAGAGTTTTACCAAGAGCATCAGGGTAAGGTATCCGATAAGTGGAGTTTGTACTTAGACGAATACGATCGGATTTTTCAGCCCTACAGAGACCGACCTGTTCGCCTTCTGGAAATTGGCATCCAGAACGGCGGGTCTCTGGAGATATGGAGTCAGTATTTCGACCAGGCAATGTCTCTGGTCGGCTGTGACATCAACGAAAAATGCAAAGCGCTCAAATACGATGATGAGAGGGTTTCAGTCATCGTCGAGAACGCCAACACCGACAGCGCTGAGCAAGCCATACTGACTGAGTCATCGACGTTTGACATTATTATTGATGATGGCTCTCACACCTCTGAAGATATTGTTCACAGTTTTTCCAGGTACTTTCCGCACCTGAATGAGGGTGGGGTATTTGTGGCTGAGGATCTGCACTGCAGCTATTGGCAAGAGTTTGGCGGCGGTCTGTTTGACCCGTATTCCTCGATGAGCTTTTTCAAGCACCTGGCTGATTTGGTGAATTTCGAGCACTGGGGTGTTGAGATGGACCGCTCTGAGTTGCTGGATCTCTTTGCGGATAAGTACCAGGTTCGTTTTTCTGAGGAGCAACTTGCTTCGATCCATTCGGTTGAGTTTATTAACTCTATTTGTGTGGTTAGGAAGCGGCCACTGGTAGAAAACCTGCTCGGCACCCGACATGTTGTGGGTTCTGACGCGGCAGTTGTATCCGGCCTTAATGAGAGTACAGCCCCGAATGCTGTGGAATTCAGTCAAAAAAGCAATCCTCATTCCAATAACGCGCTTCACCCGGCGTTGGAGATGGCTGCGTTGAAGCAGGATGTTAGGAATCTTGAGGCTGAAATTGATATTGCCAATAGGCAGCTTGCTGAAGCGAACACCAACGTTGCGGAGCTAGGGGCTCACTTGGCTCAAAGCAATCAGACGATAGATGATCTAATTAGTTCAACTAGTTGGAAATTAACGTTTCCTGTAAGAATGTCGGGAAAGGTTTTTCGCAAGCCCATTCGACTGATCAGAATGGTGTTTGCCGCAATAGCACTGGCGGGGGGCGTCAAGCCTGCGCTTCGTAAAGCTCAAAATCTTTGGCGATCGGAGGGCCTCCAGGGCCTTCTCCGGGGCTACAACCACGTGGCAACACGTTCCTCTGATTTGGGCTATAGACAGCGAAACGATTACCATAAATGGCTCAGTGAATTCGAAGCTTCGGCGGCTTTTTCGATTTCTGAAATGGAGCAAGAAATTCGAGCACTGCCCCATAAGCCCCTATTGTCGATCGTGATGCCGGTTTATAACGCAAATATTGCCTGGCTAGACGAGGCCATTGAGTCTGTTCGCGCGCAGAACTATGAAAATTGGGAACTGTGTATAGCAGATGATCACTCGACTGATCCCGAATTAAGTCGTTATTTGGCGGCCAAGCAGACAGACGATTCCAGAATCAAAGTGGTGTCCAGAAAAGAGAACGGTCATATATCTGCGGCCTCTAATAGCGCGCTCTCTGTCGCTTCTGGCGATTGGGTCTTACTATTGGATCAGGATGACCTGCTCAGCGAGCAGGCACTGTATCGAGTTGTCAAAGCGATTCAAGACAACCCAGATGCGAAGCTTTTCTATTCTGATGAGGATAAAATCAGTGAGGCGGGCGAGAGACATAACCCTTACTTTAAGTGTGATTGGAACCGCAGCCTCTTCTATTCTCAGAATATGATTTGCCACCTTGGGGTTTATCAGCGGAATATCGTCAAGGACATTGGCGGATTCCGAGAGGGGTTTGAGGGCGCGCAGGATCACGACCTTGCTTTGCGTTTTATCGAAAGTATAGATGACAGTCAGATCGTACACATCCCGCATGTGCTCTATCATTGGCGTGTTCATTCGTCCAGTACCGCAGGGGGGGCAGATGCTAAGCCCTACGCAGCCCTTGCCGGAGAGAGAGCAATTCAGGAACATCTGGATCGCTTGAATGTGAGTGCAAAGGTTACATCCAATGCCTACGGTTATCGCGTGCAATATCTTTTGCCGGAAGTTTTGCCACTCATTTCTTTAATTATCCCCACCCGGAATGGACTAGATCTAGTCCGCACATGCATTGAAAGCATTGTCCAAAAAACGTCTTATCCGAATTATGAAATTATTCTTGTTGATAATGGTTCAGATGATCCCAAGTGCCTGGAATACTTTGCGACGGTTGAGGATCAATATTCATTTATTCGTGTGAAGCGTGATGATCGTCCATTTAATTATTCGGCGTTGAACAACACCGCCGTTTCGGAAGCAAATGGTGAGATTATAGGGTTAATCAATAACGACATTGAAGTTATTGAACCTAACTGGCTATCTGAAATGGTGGGTGTTGTTGTTCAGCCAGATGTGGGGGCTGTCGGTGCCAAGCTGCTCTACCCGGACAATACCGTACAGCATGCTGGTGTTGTTATAGGTATAGGTGGTGTGGCCGGGCACGTGCACTTAAATTATCACCGTGACGACGTGGGATACTTCTGTCGTCTTAATGTAACTAACGAATACTCCGCCGTCACAGCTGCATGTCTACTGGTAAAAAAATCAGACTTTGAGAAAGTTGGCGGTTTGAATGAAGAAGATCTGACCGTTGCGTTCAACGATGTGGATTTTTGTCTCAAGTTGAAGGAGATGGGTTTAAGGAACGTATGGACACCCTATGCCTTACTTTACCACCATGAATCAGCGACTAGAGGTTATGAGGACAGCCCTGAGAAAGTGGCACGGTTTAACAAGGAGGCAAACTACATGATGAGAAAATGGGGCAAATACATTGCTCATGATCCCTGTTATAGCCCAAATCTATCGCTCACCGCAAGTGACTTTAGCTTGGCTTGGCCGCCACGAAGATAAAGTTAGGTTACCTGGAATTCTGAGAAGGATAGGATAACGATGAAAATCGGTGTAGTGATTCCATGTTTCAAAGTTAAAAAGCATATTCTTGACGTAATCGCCTCTATAGGTGAAGAGGTCCATGCAATCTACGTTATTGATGATCAGTGCCCTGAGGGGTCTGGTGATTTTGTACGTGAAAATGTAGTGGATAAACGTATAAAAATTTTGTATCACGAAACTAACCAAGGAGTCGGCGGCGCGGTACTCACTGGCTATAAAAGCGCAGTCCATGACGGAGTTGATATTGTTGTCAAAATAGATGGCGATGGCCAAATGGACCCGTCTCTCATAAATGAGTTTATAGATCCAATAGTTAGGGGTGAAGCTGATTACACTAAGGGTGTAGTGGCATAGTGGATCTGGCCACCTGATTTTGAGTGTATGATCACTCACATAATGAATCAGGTGAAGACGATGGCGAAAACTAGAAACTTCAGTCCGGAATTCCGTTTGGAGGCAGCCCAACTGGTGGTCGACCAAGGATACACAGTGAAAGCTGCCTGCGATGCCATGGGTGTCGGTAAATCCACCATGGAGTACTGGGTCCGTAAACTTCGTTCCGAACGGGCTGGCAAAGCGCCCAGAGGCGAGGCCCTGATCACAGAGCAGCGTGAGATTCAGGAACTGAAGCGCCGCCTTCGTCGGGCGGAGGAAGAGAAAGAAATCTTAAAAAAGGCTACCGCTCTCTTGATGTCGGACTCCCTGAGCAATTCTCGATAATCGAGCGACTTGAAGAGAGCCATGCGGTGCAGCGCCTGTGTCAGGTGTTTGGGGTGCATCGCAGTAGCTATAGGGCATGGCGTGACCGGGATAGAACGCCCTGTGACGCTGAGCAAGCACTCCAAGAGCAGGTTATTGAGGCCCACGAGACCAGCAATGGTTCAGCCGGGGCACGGACGATTGCCAGCATGGTGACACAGGCCGGAATACCGCTGAGCCGTTACCGAGCCAGCCGACGGATGAAGCAGCTGGGACTGGTCAGTACGCAGCCGCCAAGCCACGTTTACAAGAAGGCCGATCAGCCGCACCTGGATATTCCGAATCTTCTTGACAGGGAGTTCGACGTAGAGGAGCCCAATCAAGTATGGGCCGGAGACATCACCTATCTTTGGGCCGGTGCGCGCTGGGCTTATCTGGCTGTTGTGATCGATTTGTTCTCCCGTAAACCGGTGGGCTGGGCCATATCCCTATCACCGAATACGGATCTGGTGAAGAAGGCCCTGACGATTGCGTATGAATCCCGTGGGAAGCCATCAGGAGTCATGTTCCACTCGGATCAGGGATGTCAGTACACAAGCCTGAGGTTCCGGCAGTTGTTATGGAGCTACCAGATGAAACAGAGCCTCAGCCGACGGGGGAATTGCTGGGATAATGCCCCGACAGAGTGCTTCTTCCGGAGTCTGAAAACAGAATGGGTGCCGGAAATCGGGTATCCATGCTTTGCCGCGGCGAAGCAATCGGTCACGGATTACATGATCGGCTATTACAGTGCGCTGCGACCGCACAAACACAACGGTGGATTGCCGCCGAATGCGGCAGAGAAGGCCTACTGGAAAACTCAAAAGACGGTGGCCTAAAACACTTGACCACTACAGGAAGGTTTAGAGCTTTACAAGTGTTGAGGTTTTTTTTAATTGGATCTTCAGTTTTTGTGCTTCTGATTTTGTTTCTTAGGGAAGCTCTTTTTGATCCAAGATCTGCAGGTTTTGACTGGAACCCTATTTCTGGCCTCATCTCGCTCTTTGGTGTTCTTGTGTCGGAGCGTCCTGCTATTGTCATTTTTATGGATAGCAATTTTGGACTCTCTGGTTCACCATTCCGTGGACTGTTGCTAATATTTTTGAGTTTGATTTCATTTGGGATTGGCCGTTGGATTAAAGATGAGCGGTTAGCTAAGGCATCCTTTTTTTGCCTGGCATCAATGTTCTTATCGTTGATAATGGCTTTTGGTATCGTGCCCTCAGGCCTCACGGTGGATTTTGCTCGATGGTTTTTGTGGGCTCAGCAGGCAATTATATTTCTATTGTTTCTTGTTGCTATGTGGAGCATATCATCAAAGGCAAAAGGGCTACTTGGGATTACTAGCACGATAATTATTGTATCTATCCTCGTTTTTGGGTCGTTCCAAGTGAGAAATGACTTTTCAATATTTAAGGCGGTCAATAAATCTCAAGCGGTGACCAAATCAGAGATTTTTTCGATGATTGAAATTGTTGAGGGCGCTGTTGGTGAAGAGGGCTGCTCAATTGTCAGTGATTCACAAGCGTTTCCTCAACGGTTGATTGTGATTCAGCCTTCTAAAGTTTGGGAGTATGCCGAGAGTGCTACAAGTTGTGTTTTTGTTAATGGTTCCTGGATGCATCCCGGAGCTATTGATGGACGGAAAGTACAAGGGTTTCCATCGAAAGAGGTTTTGGATTTTTCGCTTAAGAAAGGTGAAGTTTTATTTTTAGGCGATGAAGAAAAGCTTGTGAAATATACGTCATTAATTAGTGGGGCTGGACTTTTTGTTGGATATGAGATTCTGGGTTCGGTCGGAGGAGTGAGCGTTTGGCGAATATATGCTGAAGGTTAGCCGGGCGCTCTACTGGTTAGAAGAGTGTTAATTAGATGGGATTTTGGTTGGTGGCGAACGGATCGGTGTCGATCCGTTAGGTGGAGTGGTGCAAGATTCGTGTGACCCAATATGAAGTCGGTAAGGCCTCAATCTTAATTTGGTGAAGTTAGCTAACGGCCGGATTTCGCGTCGTGGACTTGGAGGATTGTTTGGTGCCTATTGGCTACCTTCGGCTTCACAGACCATAATGGTTCGAATCCGCTATACAGGGTTTACTGTGAGAGCTATTTTTGTGCAGCCACTCGGAAGAGTTTATATCATAGGTCGAATAGTTGATTGAGTGACTGATTTTATTACGGATGGACTGTAATTAAATACATGGAAGTTATTATGACGACTACTATTTACCACCACGGTGCAGTGACCGGTATTACTGGGTCCTGTCACGAACTCCAGGTTTCAGGACAAGGCATCCTTATAGACTGCGGCTTGTTCCAAGGCACCGAAGCCAAAACCCGCAGCACTGCCCAAGACCTGGCCATCGATTTCCCCATAAGTCACATCCGCGCCCTGGTCGTCACCCACGTGCACATCGACCATGTGGGCCGCATTCCCTACCTACTCGCCGCCGGTTTTGACGGCCCTATCATTTGCTCTGAACCCACGGCCATCATGCTTCCTGAAATTCTGGAAGACGCTCTGAAAATTGGTTTCACGCGGGACCGGGCTTTGGTCAATCGGGTGTTGGATCTCATCCGTTCCCGTGTTGTACCGGTGCCCTATGGTGAGTGGCATGGGGTGTTCGATGAAGGTGAGTGTTCGCTTTCCGTGCGCTTGCAGCGTGCCGGACATATTCTGGGCTCGGCCTATGTGGAGTGCGATGCCAGAGTAGGCGACTACGAGGAGCGGGTGGTGTTCAGCGGGGATCTTGGCGCACGCCATTCGCCACTTCTTCCGGAACCGGTTTCTCCTGAGCGGGCAGACCGTTTGGTGATTGAAAGTACTTACGGCGATAAGAATCATGAAGACCGGGAAACCCGGCGCTACCGCTTGAAGGCTGTTCTGGAGCATGCCCTTGAAGACGGCGGCACGGTGTTGATTCCGGCATTCAGTATTGGGCGCACTCAGGAGCTGTTGTATGAGATTGAAGGGCTGATTGCTGAGTTTGGTGATGAACAGGTAGTTGACCACCAAGCCAGGCAGGCTACAAAGGGGCCTGACCCCTCGGGGTCAGACCCCACCCAAAGGCCAGCGGCTGACTCCAGGCTTGGTGCGTTTGGGGTCAGTCCCCAAGGGGACAGACCCCGTAGCAAGCCTCTCACGTGGAACAACCTCGAAGTCGTCGTAGACTCCCCTCTGGCCGCCGAATTCACCAAAATCTACCGCGACCTGAAACCCTTCTGGGACGAAGAAGCCCGCGCCCTGGTCAACTCCGGCCGTCATCCGCTTTCCTTCGAACAGCTGACCGTCATCAATTCCCATGAAGATCACGTGAACGCCGTAAACTACCTGGCGAAATCTCGTCGCCCCTGCGTGGTGATTGCAGGTTCCGGTATGTGCGCAGGCGGCAGAGTGGTAAATTACCTGAAAGCGATGTTGGGAGACGCCCGTAACGATGTCCTGTTCGTCGGTTACCAGGCAGCGGGTACTCCAGGCCGAGACATTCTAACGTTTGGCCCCCGGGGCGGTTGGGTCGAATTGGAGGGCGAACGCTACGATATCCGTGCGCAGGTCCACACCGTTGGCGGCTATTCCGCCCATGCTGGCCAGGAGGATTTGTTGCGGTTTGTAGAGGGTATTCCACAACCGCCCAGCGAGATTCGGATTGTGCATGGTGATGAGGGGGCGAAGCGCGCTTTGCAGGGGAAGTTGCAGATGTTGTTACGTGACGCTGAGGTAAAGATACCTGGGTAGATTTAGGTTCAAGGATGAAAAGACGATATGCATTCGAAACGATTCGCCAAGGAAGTACAGATTACTCGGCATGCTGCTCAGCGCATGCAGTCACGTGCTATCAGTGAGCAGGAGTTGTCTTTAATGCACCATTTTTCCTGGGAGGGTTAATGATATGCGTACCGTTTATGATGAATCAGAAGATATTTTGACAATCCATCTCAGCGATAAAGCGATTGTGAAAGAGGTTTCCCAGGACTGGAACACTCATGTCAGCTACGCCGAAGACGGCTCGATCGTCGAGATTGTGGTCATCGATGCCAAGGAAAGTGGCGCTTGGCCGTTAGTTACAACGCGCGCCGCATAAGATTGGGGTCAGACCCCCGAACATTTCACCGGTTAAAATGTCTTGGGGTCTGACCCCAAAATTGGAGGATTGATGAAGAAAATCGCAGTGGTTGGCCTGGGCTATGTTGGCTTGCCTTTGGCGGCGGCTTTTGGCGAAAAGCGGGCCGTTGTTGGCTTTGATATCAACCATAAGCGCATAGCAGAGCTTAAGGATGGCGTAGACTTCACCCGTGAGGTCTCAGCGGATGAGCTGGCGGCTTCGAAGCATCTGTCGTTTACTGACTCCCTGGAGGGTATTGCCGATTGCGAGATCTATATCGTCACAGTGCCCACACCGATTGACGAGTACAAAACACCGGACCTGACCCCGTTGGTTAAGGCCAGTGAGAGTGTGGGTAAGGTGCTGAAGCAAGGCGACATCGTTATCTACGAATCCACGGTGTACCCGGGCGCCACTGAAGAGGTGTGTGTACCGGTGCTGGAGAAAATGTCTGGTTTGGCGTTCAACGAGGATTTCTTCGCCGGCTACAGCCCTGAGCGGATTAACCCGGGTGATAAAGAGCACCGGGTAACAACCATTATGAAAGTCACTTCCGGCTCGACACCGGAGATTGCTGATGAAGTAAATGCCCTGTATGCCGAGATCATTACCGCGGGTACGCATAAGGCCAGCTCTATTAAAGTGGCTGAGGCAGCAAAGGTGATTGAGAACACTCAGCGCGATTTGAATATTGCGTTGATGAATGAGCTTTCCATGATCTTCGCCCGGCTCGGTATTGATACCCACGAGGTGTTGGCTGCAGCGGGTACCAAGTGGAACTTCCTGCCATTCAAGCCGGGCCTGGTGGGCGGACATTGTATTGGTGTGGACCCGTACTATCTCACCCATAAGGCGCAGGCGATCGGGTATAACCCGGAAATTATTCTTGCGGGCCGTCGGGTGAATGACAACATGGGGCCTTACGCGGCGTCTGCACTGGTTAAGGCGATGATTAAAAAAGGCCAGACCATTGCCAGTTCACGAGTATTGGTGATGGGTTTGACGTTTAAAGAGAACTGCCCCGATTTGCGGAATACCCGCGTTATTGATGTGGTTAAAGAGCTTGAGGACTTTGGTTGCCAGGTAGATGTAACGGATTGCTGGGCCGATAGTGAAGAAGCCGTGCATGAGTATGGTATTTCCTTGGTGGCTGAGCCTGAGCAGGGTAAATACGATGCGGTTTTACTGGCCGTGCCGCACCGGGAATACGCTCAGTTGTCTGAGCAGGAACTGCGGGCGTTTGCCAATGGTAACGGTGTTCTGTTTGACCTGAAAGGCGTGTTGCCGCTGGGGCACGCTGACCTGAGGTTATAATATTGGGGTCAGACCCCAAGACATTTGGTGGTATGAAATGTTCCGGGGTCTGACCCCATGTAAAAAGGCTGACATTGTTGTCAGCCTTTTTCATTAATAAGGTTTAAACAATATACTTTGCCAATTCTTGATTTGTTTATTATTATTGCCTCTGACTTTTCGGTCATATGTATTCTGCAATCAAAGTCCAAAAGATAAGGTTATATTTCCATGGCAAAGATCAACGATTATTACCAGAAAAAACAGCTTATGGAAAAGCTTGCGGCAGAGCTGGAAAAGCTTGAAAACGACCAGGCACTCAAAGGCGAACTGGAGTTTGAAAACAAAGTTCGTGATTTGATGAAGCACTATGACAAATCTCCACGAGATTTCCTGCAGATTCTGGCCGCGATTGATCCTTCAATTACAGGCGCCAAAGCGGAAGTTTCCACAGGTACCCGCGCGAAGCGCCCGATGAAGACTTATAAAAACCCGCACACCGGTGAGGTGGTTAAAACCCGTGGCGGCAATCACAAGACTCTGAATGAGTGGCGTGAAAAGCACGGTAAGGAAGCTGTTCAGAGCTGGCAGCAGGATTAATAGCAGGCTCCTGGTAAAAGTGTGAATATACGCTACAATAATCCCATCTAAAGATGGTTTGTAGAGTATATTCACATGACCCTTCTCGAACTCGGTCCCTATATCCGTCAGGAACGCAAGCGTGCAGGTTTGTCCATGCTGGCTTTGGCGAAAATGGCAGGGGTCGACCGCACGACAATTTCCAAACTCGAAAACCAACACCTTCCAGAAATGGGGTACGCCAAACTCGAGCGGGTGCTGGCTATTCTTGGGTTGGAGTTTTCGGTTAGACCAGTGGATGGATTGCCAACGTTAAAGGATCTCCAGCGAGAGAATGCGAGGGGGCGGGAATGACTTCTTTGCGTCGGGCCATGGTAGAAGTTGCCGGCGCTGTCGTTGGCGATGTGTTTTCGCCCGGACGGTCGGAACCGGCAGTATTTGTTTATCGTGAAGGGGTGCCCGAGTGGTCGTCTGTCTCTGTGACGATGCCGGTTGGCGAAACTTCCTATGCCTTTGACGGAGGCGTGCACCCTATCTTCGCCCAGAACCTGCCAGAGGGCTACTTGGGTGACATCATCAGAAAGCATGTTGCCAAAGTATACGGCTCAGGAGATTTGACGGTGCTGGCGGCACTGGGCCGGCATCAGGTTGGCCGGGTGGTGGTTACCGCTGATGATTCCGCTGGCGAGGATGATCAAGATCAGGGTGAATCTTTGGCCGGGTTGTTGGCTGGGGATGATGGTTCGCTATTCGAGGAGTTGGTTGAAAAATATGCGCTCCGGTCTGGTATTTCGGGAGTGCAACCTAAGGTGCTGGTGCCCGCCCGGGTCTCTGAAAAATCAACGCTTCGCACGGAGGGTTATATTGTTAAGGCCTCGGGCGACGATTACCCGCAACTGGCCGCCAACGAGTATTTTTGTATGACCCTTGCCCAGGAATTCGGGTTGCCGGTACCGGAGTTCTATCTCTCTGATAATGGCAGGTTGTTCATCATGTCTCGATTCGACAGGCGGGCAGATGGCGCTTGGTTGGGCTTTGAAGATGCCTGTGTTCTGCAAGGATTGCTGCCACAGGATAAGTACTCTGGAAGTTATGAAAGGCTGGCAAAGACGTTTTCGTCATTTCTCTCGCCAAAGCATCGCCGTGAGGGACTTCGTTGGCTGTTTCGATCTTTGCTTGTTTCCTGGGCCGTTCGTAACGGTGATGCCCATTTGAAGAATTTTGGCTTGCTGTATAGTGAACCTTTTGGTGAGCGCTGGTTGGCACCCACATATGACATTGTGTCCACCACGCCCTACTTGCACCACGATGTTCCTGCATTGACCCTGGCTGGCCGAAAGTTGTGGTGGCCTGTGAATTACTTGAAAGTCTATGGTCGCCAATCCTGCGGCTTGACCACGGGTGAAGTAAACGAAGACCTCAAGCGACTGGCTAATAAGCTTACTGAAACCGCAGATCAAATAGATGCGCACATCGCAAAGATGCCTTCGTTCAGTCAGGTAGGCACGATCATGTCCCGAACGTTCCGCGCAAGTAGCCAGGAAATTGTTTCTGGGGTCAGACCCCAAGACATTTAGGCAGGCCAAATGTTCGGGGGTCTGACCCCAAAATCACTCGCCGATAACCACTTTATTCCGCCCGCTTTCTTTGGCTTTGTACAAAGCCTCATCCGCCTTCTGCATCCACTGCATATAGTTTTCGGGTTCGTCTGTTAATTGCGCGACACCCATGCTGATGGTGTATCGAATGTCACCCGCGGTGGTGTTTACGGTGCTTTGTTCGATGGTTTCCCGTATGCGTTCACAGATGACGCGGGCGTTTTCGGCGTCGGTTTCGGGCAGGATGATGCCGAATTCTTCACCGCCATAGCGGCCGGCAGAATCTGATTGGCGAACGCCATTGCGGGTGACCTGAGCGGTGTGGCGGATAACCTCGTCGCCGGCCAGGTGACCGTAGGTGTCGTTGACGGGTTTGAAGTGGTCTATGTCGAACATGACCAGGGCGGTGGCGTGCCCATAGCGACGGTAGCGCTCGAACTCTGCGTCGACCAGGTTTTCCCAGGTGCCGCGGTTGAGGAGGCCGGTGAGGCGGTCAGTCATGCTCAGTTTGGCGAGCTGTTCGTTGGCGCGTTCCAGTGCCCGCTTGCTGCTGGCGAATTCGGTTACGTCGTAAATCAACAGGCACACCTTGTCCACCTCGCCCGTGGTGCTACTCAGGGGGCTGATGGTCAGGTTCTGGTACATGTATTCTTCGGTACCTGTGATGGGCCGGGAGTTCCGGAACTGGAACAGGTAGGGGCGCTGCTCCCAGGAAGTAAAGGCCCGGGTATTGAGCATGGCTACGGCGTCTACTTTTCGGGTGAGCCAGGCCTTGGGTATGTCCGGGAATTCGTCGAAGAGGGATTTGTTGTGAATCTGGCTGGCGGTGATGCCGCTGTGGTTTTCCATAAAGCCGTTCCAGGCCTGAACCCGGAACTCAAGATCCAGCACCACCAGGCCAACTTCGACGGATTCGAGCATGTCGATTAACCAGTGAAAAGCATCTGCGTTTTGCGTTTTAAAGGCCATGTTCAGTCCACCAGGTATTCGAGGCGTTTTTCCAGGAAGGGTAGGGAGTCTTCGGTAAACAGAACCAGCATGTCGCAGCGAATATCTCGGTTTTCAATAGCGTAGCTGATTTCGATACACAGGAGTTGCTCTTCCCGGTTGCTGTGATGTTCCAGCAGTTCATTGATCGGGCGGTGCTGGCCCAGCACGGTTGGGTGCCCGAGGCCGAGTTTCAGTGCGAGCTGATCGCTGACACCGTTCAGAAAGGCGCCGAACAGGATGCTGGACATGTCCATCAATACTTCGACGTTGACCTCCGCGCCTTCCACTACATCGTAATGCAGCAATTCCGCCATTTCCTGGAAGCTGGCGTCTTCAAACAACAGCAGAGCTTCCCCTGCAATGCCGGCACCGGTGAACCCCTGGCACACGGCGGAGTAGCTGCTCTCACGCTCGGCAGCGGAAATGGCCATGTGCAACTCTGACGTGGCGATGAAGGCGACTTTCGGGATCGGCTGCTGCACGAATACCCGGAGCAGGCGGGCCAGCAGGTCGGAGGAGCGTCCCATGGCAACGTTTGAAATTTCCTGCAGGTATTCATTCAGGCTGACGGAAATTTCAGGTGCCTTGCTGGGCTGATCTTCCGGGTTGGCGGCTTGCTCGGCAGCGGCTTTCAGCTCTTCGCGGCGATAGAAGCCATACTCTTCAAGCAGGCTGGCCACGATGTCTGTGTCGGTTGGCTTTTTGATGAAATCGATGGCGCCAAGTTTGCGCACCCGCTCCCGGGCTTCGGGTTGAATGTCGCCAGATACGACAATTGTAAACACTGGCAGGTCTTCTTTACGGATGTGTTCAAGTACCTGGTGGCCGTCTATGCCGGGCATATTCAGATCAAGAAACAGCAGTTCGGCCTGGCCGTTTCGCAGAATCTGCAGGGCTTCGTCGCCATCATTGGCGAACTGAACGTTATCTGCCAGGCCTGCGGGTAGGGCACGGGCCATTTGCTTGCGGGCGAGGGCAGAATCGTCGCAGATCAGGATTTGGGTGCTCATGGCTTACAGTTTGGGCCCCGGGGAGTGTTGAAAGGAGGGTTAGAGTACTGGAATGTGTACATGAGCGCTACATCTTTGGTTTTCTATACACTGTTGATTTGGCTAACGGTTACACGGCTGAAAACTTGAACCTGTGACGAGCTTCAAGCTTGTTTCCAAATGACGGCCGTGTAATGGCTGATTGTGATGCAGCTCACTCTATTTACGAGCAGCCCTCAGCTATAGTTGGCCTGCGGTCAAAAAAGAAACAGTTTGTTACATATAAAAACACAGCCGTATGCCTGCACCGGAAAAACATAATAAACGGGCGGCATGAGAGTCGGGCGTCGGATCTGGCTCACAAACATTATTCAGAGACACAATCTATGAACAAGCAAGCGTACGGATGCGCTGCCCTTGCCACGTTTTGCCTGGGTATTTCGCCCGTTTCCCAGGCAGAATTAGCACCCATTTCAGACAATGCAATGGGTGAGGTGACCGGGCAGGCCTTTATGCAGATTGAAAATATTGCCGGCCAGAATTACGATTTTACCCGGATGACACTGGGTATGGACGTGGAAACGCGGGTCAATATCGATGACGTGCAAGTTGGCCAGATTGATGGGGGCACCGATTTCGCTGCAAGTGATTTGGCGCTTGGGCACATAGCCCGTGCCGATGGCGAAACGTTCAACGGTGTGACCTATAACGAAGGCGATCCGATCCCCTTCGAGGCACAGCGCCCTTATATTGAACTGGCTGAAGACGCCACCGGACTGGCCGGCTTCCGTTTGGGCTTCCAGCAGGCACGGGGGTCTGTCTCCTCTCGTACCACCAGTTTCAGTGGCGCCATTCCTGGCCTGAAGCTCCGCGAGGAAGTGTCTGGCACAGTTTATGACACCACGCTGTTTGCCGGGGAAGGTGAAACCGCCACCAATTACCGTGCCTCGTATATCGGAATAAAGCCTGCCGGTAATGAGCCGGTTTCCTGTGTTTCGGGTGTGAACTGCGCGCCGCTCACCAACCTCCGCTCTGTGATCGTGGGCGCGGAAGGCGCGGCTGAGGGCGACGTAGCCTTTACCGATGGTTTCTTTATTGGCTTCCAGCGTGATGAAAACGTCGACTGGCAAACCCTGGACGGAGCGAATGTTATTAACGCCGGCAAAGGCGTGTTTATCAATTTGCCGACCAATATGACGGTGGATTTGAGCAAACTGACGGGTCCCGGGGTTGATCGCCTACGTACTCATCAGGTGGATATGGGTAACAACCTGTTTTGATTTTGCTAGACTCCTGCACTTAATCCACAAGGCAGGAGTCTTCTCTTGATCCGCTCTTTTTACTGGCACGATTACGAAACCTTTGGCGTTGACCCGTTGCACGACCGCCCCTCTCAGTTTGCCGGGGTTCGTACGGATGCGGATTTGAACGTGATCGAAGATCCGCTGGTGATTTACTGCAAGCCGGCGGACGACTACCTGCCTTCCCCAGAAGCCTGTCTGATTACCGGTATTACGCCCCAGAAAGCGCTGGAAGACGGTTTTCCCGAAGCGGAGTTCATCGCTCAGATCAACGAAGCCTTCAGTCAGCCCGGCACCTGCGCGGTAGGGTACAACAGCCTTCGTTTTGACGATGAAGTCACCCGACACACCCTGTACCGAAACCTGCGCGATCCCTACGCCCGGGAATGGCAGAACGGCAATTCACGCTGGGACATCATCGACATGGTGCGGCTGACGTATGCGCTGCGCCCGGAAGGCATCAACTGGCCCCGGAAGGAAGACGGCAGCCCAAGCTTTCGCCTGGAAGAACTGACGGTGGCCAACGGCATCGCTCATGAAGCTGCCCACGATGCTATGTCTGATGTTCTGGCCACTATTGCTGTCGCCAAGCTGATCAAGGAAAAACAACCCAAGTTGTTCGATTTTGTTCTGAACAACAAAGACAAACACGCCGCTCGCCAGATGCTCGATACCGCCACCATGAAGCCGGTGTTCCACATTTCCGCCAAGTATCCAGCCACGCGCGGTTGTTGTGCATTGGTGGCTCCGGTGGCGGAGCACCCGACCAACAAGAATCTGGTGATCGTGTATGACCTGCGGCAGGACCCGGGCGAGCTGATCGCTGCGAGCCCTGAGCAGATTCGTGAGCGGGTGTTTACTTCCCAGGCGGAGCTGGGTGAGGGTGTTAGCCGATTTGCTTTAAAAGGTGTTCAGCTGAACAAGTGCCCGGTATTGGCCCCGGCCAATATGCTTTCTACTTTGTCGCCGGAGCGCCTGGCGGAACTAGAGCTTGAAGGGGATGTGCTCAGGGCTAACCTGGCGAAGTTGCGCAAAGCAGCGGACCTGCCAGCCCGCATTGCTCAGGCCTTTGACAAATCCTTCGACGGCAACGACCTGACCGACCCCGATGAACAACTCTACGCTGGTGGCTTCATCAGCAAATCTGACCGGGAAAAACTGAACGGGCTGCTGAGCCAGCCAATAGAAGACCTGGGCGAGCATGACGTGGCGTTTGAAGACCCACGCCTACCCGAAATGCTCTTCCGCTACCGCGCTCGCAACTACCCTGGCACCTTGACCGGCGAAGAAGCCGAACGCTGGGAACAGTTCCGCAGCCAACGCCTGATGAGCCCCGGCAAAGGCTGGCGCTCACTGGAAGACTACGGGCTGATACTCCAGAAGCTGGCGGCTGACCCGGAACTCCCTCCGCAGAAGCTGCAAGTCCTGGAAGACCTGCACCTCTACGGCGAATCCTTGATCCCTTATATGTAATTGTGTAGTGGGGTCAGACCCTGGCCTCTGATGACAAGCTGCCAGCTTGTCATCAGAGGCCAGGGTCTGACCCCAACAGAGGCCCTGAACTGGGTTATAATTGTACAAATGTTATCCATTAAGGAGGCTTGGCGTGTTGCACACAGTTGAAGCCGTTATCGATGAGAAAGGTCGGGTTGAGTGGCTGGAGAAAGTGTCCATTAAAGGCTCTCGCCGGGTTTTGATTACACTGTTGGACGAAGATGAATCTCAAGATGAGGTTCTGGTCGCTGCCGAATCGGCGCTGGCGGAAGATTGGCTCAAGGATGAGGAAGAAGAGGCGTGGGAGCATTTGAAAAAGGAAGTGTAGTACTGATCCGATTTCCTTTTTCGGACCTCAGTAGCCAGAAATTAAGACCCGCTGTGATTTTGGCAAGTGCCGGGAAAGGCGACTATATTTTGTGCCAGGTGACAAGCAAGCCCTATGACACTGAGTCGCTGGAGTTGGGCGAAGATGCTTTTTCCCACGGGACGTTGCATCGGCAAAGCTTCGCCCGCCCCGGTAAGTTATTCACTGCCAACGAATCCATTCTCCTTAAAGAGATTGCCTGCCTGAATGCCGAGTTTGTGGGCCGATTGGTTGATCGCGTTGTAGCAATTACTAAGCGTTAATAGTGGGGTCTGACCCCGGGTCTGACCCCATTCATTTTTCGAACAGGACGGAGATATCCTCGGCGGTGATGCTGGCGCTGAATGAGTCTGCTTTGCCGTATAGTCCATCCGCAAGTTTGCTTTTTCTTGCCTGAAGTGCGCGGATGCGTTCTTCTACGGTGCCTTCTGTGATCAATCGGTATACAAAAACGGGTTTGTCCTGGCCGATTCGCCAGGCGCGGTCTGTGGCTTGTTGTTCGGCTGCGGGGTTCCACCAGGGGTCGTAGTGGATGACGCAGTCGGCTGCGGTGAGGTTGAGGCCGGTGCCGCCGGCTTTCAGGCTGATGAGGAAGACCGGGCTGTCGCCATTCTGAAACCGTTTGACGGGGGTGGCGCGGTCTTTGGTTTGGCCGGTGAGTTTTTCATAGCGTATGCCGGCTTCTTTCAGTGAGGTTTCGATCAGCGCCAGCATGCTGGTGAATTGCGAGAAGATGATGATCCGGCGGCCTTCGTCCAGCAACTGTTCCAGCATGTCCATCAGATAGTCGAGCTTGGCCGAACCGGTGGTTTCTTCCGGGTTAAGCAGGGCTGGGTGGCAGCAGATCTGGCGCAGTTTCAGGAGGGCGTCCAGTATTTCAATCTGGCTGCGGGCGGCACCTTTGTCCGCCAGTAGCTTCCGAATGCGCTTGTCCATGGTGGCGCGAATGGTTTCGTACAGGTCTTTCTGCTGGCGGTTCAGTTCTACGTTGCGCACGATTTCGGTTTTTTCGGGCAGCTCAGGGGTTACCTGGTCTTTCGTGCGCCTCAGCATGAATGGCCGCACCCGGCGGCTGAGTTCTGCGTAACGGCTTTGATTACCCTGTTCTTCGATGGGCTTGCGGTAATACTCGCGGAAGCTTTTCTGGTCGGCCAGGTAGCCCGGCAGAATAAGATCAAACAGGGCCCAGAGTTCACCCAGATGGTTTTCCATGGGGGTGCCGGTGAGTGCGATGCGATTCTCTGCTGGCAGGCGGCGAGCGGCTTTGGACATCACGGTTGCCGGATTTTTCAGATACTGGGCTTCGTCGAAAAAGGCTAGACTGTAGGTCTGTTTCTGGTGTTGTTCAAGGTCCCGGTGCAGCAGCGGATAGCTGGTGATGACCAGATCGGTGTCGGTGATCTGTTCGAACAGGGGTTTTCTGCGGTTGCCGTGAATGATCACCCGTTTCAGGCCGGGGGTGAACTTTTCCGCTTCTGCCTCCCAGTTGGCAATGAGCGTGGTCGGGCATACCACCAGAGCCGGAGCGTTCAGCCGCCCTGCGGTTTTTTCGGCTTGAAGGCAGGTCAGGGTTTGCAGGGTTTTACCCAGGCCCATGTCGTCGGCAAGAACGCCGCCGAGGCCGAATTCCCGGAGGAACATCAGCCAGTTCAGGCCTTCTTGCTGGTAGTGGCGCAGCTGTGCTTGGACCTCGCCGGGCACCGGTACAGAGCTCAGTGCCTGGAAGGATGTGAGTTTTTCACTGAGGTTGCGCAATTCTGCGCTGCTTTGCCAGTTGGCCTCCACATCGCCCATCACCTGGGCGGCGTCCAGCTTTGGCAGTGTCAGTTTGCCGTTGCGCTCTTTGCCCAGCAGGCTCAGCAGGGTTCGGGCCAGTGGCCGGATGCGGTCGGAAGCCACCCGGATGAGGGCGTCGCCGTTATGGAGCCAGAGGGTTTCCGGCAGGGCATCGTCACTGTTGTTTTCGATGTCGAGGTAGGCCAGCGCCTGTTGCAGCAGGGGGATCAGGTCAATCCGGGTGCCGTTGTAGTCGATGCCCACTTCCACATCAAACCAGCCGGGCGATTCTTCATCCGACTGCAGGCTGCCGTGCAGTTGGTCGATTTCTATAACCGGCACATCAAAGCTCTCGTCCATTTCGATTTGCCAGCCGTCTGCGTGCAGTTTCGGCAAATCGAAGGCGATGAAATCCAGCCAGTCTTTGCGGCTTGGTAGAGTGAAATCGAGAAAGCTGCTGTGGGGCAGTGCGTTGACCATGTCTGTGTCCAGGTCATCGGTCATTACTCCTGCCATCCGGAATTCGGGCAGGTTGCGGTGGAGTAATTCGATTTCCGCATCTTCGTCCCGAATAATCAGCGCTGGTGTTCCGGAACCCTGCACCAGTACCCGGGGATCCTTTTCTGAGAAGGATACCCGGTGCCCGTCGTAGCTGAATAACAGCCTTGCCATCAGCAACGGCGGCATGGCCGCGGGGTCAGGATGCTGAAGGCTATAGAGTTGCAGCACTGGCTTTGGGCTTGTTTGTACCAGGGTTGGCATCTGGAACGAGTCTGGCAGCACCGCGCCGGCTTTTTCGATGATGGGGGCGAGGGCTGGGAGTGCCGCCTGCAGCTGAGGTTCCGACAGGGGAGGGCACTGCTGGAGCAGGGCTGTGGTCTGGGCATCCAGCGAATGGGCAACACGGCCTATGCGGAGCTCTTTTTCGTCCAGGTAGTAAGTGGGCGAGGTGTTTAACAGATGAATGTGCGAAGGCAGCGCCTTGCTGACCAGCTGCCAGTGCTGTTTGTCTGCCAATTGCACCCACTCAAACCCGGTTTCTATAGATTCGCCGGGCTGCAGCGGCGGGTTTTGGCTGGACTCCAGAAAGAGACGGCCGGTTTTCAGCGCCGATTCAATAAAATAGGCACCCGTGGTTCCCTCCAGAACCGGTGAAACACGAAACGCGGTCGGCATGGCACCCAGCCAGGTCAGCGGCGCTATGTCACTTTCCTGCAGGTATTTGGGGCGGTCGTATTCCAGGTTTGTTCGGCTCCAGAGCGTGGTTTTGGCGCCGCTCGAATAGCCCCCGGATTTACGAGGCCGAACCTTGTTCACCGACAGGGTTTGCTGGTTTCGGTGTGGCTCCAGGTGGAGCAGGTAGACCAGGCACTCCGGGCTGGGCGGTTGGTTGTCAGTGTTTGAAAAGGCGGCCGCACGCTCCAGCCAGGTTTCAGCAGTGTGGCTGGGAGGCCGGCTGCCGGTTTTCGGCTCGCTCTTTTCGGTGCGAATGTCTTCCTCATAATTGGCCTGCAGAATAACCGCCGCGGCATGCTTGCACCGAATTCCAACCGGACAACTGCAGAAACTGCTGATTTTCCCCGGCAGATAGCGATCGAACCGAACCTCGGTGATGTAAAGCTGACGCTGGCTGCCTGAAACCTCCGCCCGCAGCACCTGAATGCTCATGCCCTCGGTTTCACGCACCAGGTTTTGCACCCGCCCCTGACTGAAATAACGCTTACCGCGCTGCAGGCTGTTGCTATCGAAGTTCAGGTTAAGATTTGCTGGAGTAACGAGCATGGCAGAGTGTGGGTACCGGTAGATTTTTGAAAGGTGAAAGCTACCTGAACCTACCGTGTCTCTCAAACTAAAAAACGGGGTCAGACCCTGGCCTTTAATGACAAGCCTTAAGCTTGTCATTAAAGGCCAGGGTCTGACCCCGTTATTTCATCTCCGCCGCTGGAAGTAAACGCTCAAATTCTGCCCCATCAAACTCTGCACTTCGCTGCCGAGGGCCTCTGCCTGAATCTGGCGTTGCACCGGGGCGGTGGCCAGGCTGTGGCCGTCTTCGTCCCGGGCTTTGATGAGTTTCCATTCCACTTCGTTGCTGACCAGGGCCAGGAGCTCTTTCAGCTGGCTCGCGTCCTGCGGGCGGAACCAGCGGTCGCGGCAGCCGCCGAGGCTGTAGAAGTCGTCGTCCTTCAGCAACTCTGCCCAGATAGTGTCTTTCCGGTTGGCCAGTACCATGCGGCGGAGTTGGCGCAGGGTGGTTCGGGTTGGTTGCAGGTGGTGTTCGTCGACCAGGCGGCGTACTTGTTTGTCGGCGGATGTTTGTTCCGCCATGCCGGTGTGCAGGTGAACCACGGCACCGCGGGCGGAGGCGCTGTTGATGAGGGCCGCCAGAGACAGTTCGGTCATGGCCGGTGACGGCAAGCGGCCGACTTCGACCCAGTGCACCTGGTGGCCGTCTGCCACAAACCGCTGGGCGATGGACCAGGGCCAGAACACGATGTTGTCCATGTTCAGGGAGTGGGCCATGCGGGTCGCTTTGGCGATGTTGGCCAGGGACTCATCCACCGCGATCACTTCCACGTCGTCCAGGTATTGCGCCAGTTCCATGGCACGTTGGCCGGACTGGGCGCCGCACACCAGGATGCGCAGGGTGGCGGGCAGGTTTTCGGTAGTCAGGCCCAGTTCCTGTGCCATGACGGATTTCAGGCTGGTTTCAGTGCGGTACGCCAGTTGGCTCCAGGTTGGCCAGGCCTGGGGTACGTCGGTCTTGGCCAGGCAGAGCTCTTCGGCTTTCTCGTCAAAATTCTGTTTAACCGCTTCCTCTTCGGCCCGGTGGTAGTAGCTGGCGGCCATCATCGGCTGCATGGCGAGGGGCCAGTCCACCAGGTTCCATTGGCCGAGCTGCATGGCAAAGCTGTGGTGGAACAGGGCGCCGTACATGGCACTGGTCATCAGTGAGCCAATCAGGGCATCCTGCGGCTCGCGTACGGCGAACTGCGCCACAATGCTGTCGTTGATGGTGGCGGCCAGGCGCTCTTCATCGTCTTCGGCCGCCAGGGCGTAACCGGTGCGGTCTGCGTATTCGGCAATGGCCAGGCACAGAGGCTGGAGCTCGTCTCGCAGGCTGGCGGTTTGAGCAACTTCGGCCATGATGGCGCGGCGCAGCAGAATCACCAGTTCCTCAACGGCGGCGCTGGGCATCAGGGTTTTCTGCAATGCGAGGATCAGCAGTTCGTCTTCTGCGGCGGCATCCAGGAACACTTCAGCACTCGGGTTGTTCAAGTCGTACTGCTGCTCAATGATCGCACCGACAAACCGGCCAATTTCCTGGTGGGGCAGACCGTCGTTGCGAAGGAGGGCGATGGCGTCTTGTGCCAGTTCGGCATCCGCTTTGTGGACCTGCAGGTGCTGGGCGCAGGTGAGCATGCCGGAGTACACCGAATTCCATTCGGAACCGGTTTGCAGCAGCTTGCGATAGTGCAGGTAGGCCACATCAAACTGGCCCTGCAGGCGTTTAGCGTGGGCGACACCACAGAAAGCGGCGGCAGATTGCCGGTCGCATTCCAGAGCCTTCAGGAAATACTCTTCCGCCAGGGCGGGCCGTTCGCTTTTCAGTGCCCAGTAACCGAGGTTGGCATACTGCTGGGCCTGCGCCGGCTGGCTGTTCAGGCTAGCATTGAACAGGGCATGGGCTTTTTCCAGCTGGCCATCGTCCATCTCCACCCGGCCCAGCAGGCCCAGGGCAGCGGCGTTGTCGGCCTCCAGCGCTAATGCCTGATCGAGATAGTCACGGCATTCCCTGCGGGCCTTCAGCCGCTGCACATAGGACAGCCCATTGCTGTTGGACTCCCCATACGCCAGGTTAGCCTGCAAAACCATCCGCGCCACCTGGGCCTGAACCGAGCGGGGAAGATGAGCATTATGATGTTGTACTTGCATGGAACACCTCGTTACCAGCCATGATTCGATGCGGCAAAGGTCTGCAGTTTTTTGACGGTTTGCCGGGGTTTGGAAGGGGTGCTGCGAAAGGTGTGCCAGTTTTTAGTTTGGGGTCAGACCCGGGGTCAGGTCCCGGTGCATTTGGTGAGGTGAAATGTCTTGGGGTCTGACCCCAGAGTGCATTGTTCTCCGAACGCGGTATAACCGGATGCTTCAAACTTTGGCCAACGATGCTATTGTTAGAGAAAATACTACTTGGCTAAAGGCAGGGTGTTAATGCTCCAAGACTCAACCATTCTAGTAACAGGCGGGACGGGCTCTTTTGGGAACAAGTTCATCCCCCTGACGCTCGAGCGATACAATCCAAAAAAAATCATCGTATTCTCCAGGGATGAGATGAAGCAGTGGGAAATGGCCAAGCTGTTTGAGGGGGACGACCGGCTTCGTTTTTTTATCGGCGACGTCCGCGACCGCGACCGCTTGTATAGGGCCTTGGATGGAGTTGATTATGTAGTCCATGCTGCGGCAACAAAAATTGTACCGACGGCTGAGTACAATCCTTTTGAGTGCATCAAAACCAATATCAATGGTGCGATGAATCTAATTGATGCTGCTATAGACAAGCGCGTGAAAGGCGTTGTTGCGCTTTCCACGGACAAAGCTAGTAGTCCGATTAATCTGTATGGTGCTTCCAAGCTGGCTTCAGACAAACTTTTTGTGGCCGGAAATTCCTATGCTGGTGGTCACGAAACCAAATTCTCTGTGGTGCGCTACGGCAACGTGATGGGCTCCCGGGGCTCGGTTATCCCGTTCTTCATGTCCATCAAAGATAAGGGCGTTCTGCCAATCACCGACCCGCGCATGACCCGTTTCATGATCAGCCTGGAGCAGGGCGTGGAGCTGGTTTGGCACGCATTTGAAGACATGGTGGGTGGCGAAATCTACGTTAAGAAGATTCCTTCCATGAAAATGACGGACCTAGCCCGTGTGGTAGCACCAGAAGCAAGTCAGGAGATCGTTGGAATTCGTCCTGGCGAGAAATTGCACGAACAGATGATTAGTGCGGAAGACTCCTACTTTACTTACGAATATCCGGAGCACTTCAAGATACTGCCGAATATCAACAATTGGGGTACAAGTAGAGAGCGTATCAAAGATGGAAATAAGGTACCGGAAGGCTTCATCTATGCCAGTGACAACAATTCAACCTGGATGACAGATGAAGAGCTGCAGACTTGGATCGACCGAAACTATAACGAAATCGGAAAAATCTGATCATGATTCCCTACGGCAAGCAGGACATCAGTCAGGCAGATATTGATGCCGTGTTGGAGGTGCTGCAGTCAGACTTTCTGACCCAAGGTCCGAAGGTACCGGAATTTGAAGCGATGGTGGCGGGCCATGTTGGCGCTAAGTATGCCTTGGCAGCAAACAGCGCGACCTCGGCTTTGCACCTTGCCTGCTTGGCTCTGGAACTTGGTGAGGGTGACTGGCTCTGGACTACGCCGATCACCTTCGTGGCCTCGGCCAACTGCGGCTTGTATTGCGGCGCGAAAGTGGATTTTGTGGATATTGATCCACAAACCTACAACCTGTGCCCGAAACAACTGGCCGAAAAGCTGGAGCAGGCGAAGCAGGAAAGCCGTCTGCCGAAAGTACTGGTAGCCGTTCACCTGTGTGGCCAGCCGTGCGATATGGAGGCCATCCATAAGCTGAGCCTACAATACGGCTTCAGCATTATTGAAGACGCCTCCCACGCCATTGGCGGTAAATATAAGGGAGAGTTCATCGGTAATTGCCGTTACAGCGACATTACCGTTTTCAGCTTCCATCCGGTAAAAATCGTCACCACAGCCGAAGGCGGTATGGCTCTGACCAACAGCGATAAGCTGGCCAGCCGGATGAATCTGCTGCGCAGCCACGGTATCACCCGGGCTCAGAGCCTGATGACCCGCGAACCGGACGGCCCCTGGTACTACCAGCAGGTCGATCTAGGCTTTAATTACCGCATGACAGAACTTCAGGCCGCTCTGGGTGTGAGCCAGATGGATCGTCTAAATGATTTTGTTGCGCGTCGGCATGAGTTGGCACGGCGTTACGACCAGTTGTTGGCCGATTTACCCGTAACCACGCCCTGGCAGCATGCGGATAGCTATTCCGGCTTGCATCTGTATGTGATTCGCCTGCAGCGGGAAAAAATTACCACGACTCGTCGGCAGGTTTTCGTATCCCTGCGGGAGCAAGGCATAGGTGTAAATGTTCACTACATCCCCGTGCATACTCAGCCTTACTATCAGGCAATGGGGTTCAAGGTTGAAGCTTTCCCTGAAGCGATGGCCTATTACCGCGAGGCGATCAGTTTACCAATGTTTCAAGGCCTGACGGACAACCAGCAGGATCAGGTGGTTGCAACATTAAAGCTCGCATTGGCGGGGAGCGAAAATTAAATGCATCGCGTGGCCATAATCCCTGCCCGTGGCGGGAGCAAGCGTATCCCGCGGAAAAACATTAAAGAATTCTGCGGTAAGCCGATGATTGCCTGGTCCATCGAGGCAGCCAGGTCCAGTGGGTGTTTTGATAAAGTGGTTGTTTCTACAGACGATACAAAAATTGCGGATGTTGCCAGTGAGTGGGGGGCCTCGGTGCCCTTTGTTCGCCCCTCGGAACTGTCGGATGATTTCACCGGAACCCTGCCCGTCATGCGCCATGCAGTCGAGTGGCTCGGGCAGAATGAGACTCCGGTGGATTACGCCTGCTGCCTGTACGCAACCGCGCCCTTTGTTTCCCCTGACGACCTGCGTCGTGGCTGGGAGTTGATTTGTCAGGCTGAGTGTAACTATGCGTTTGCCGTCACCAGCTTTGGGTTTCCGATTCAGCGTGCCATCCGGATTACTGAAAACGGCCGCGTAGCCATGTTCAGTCCCGAGTATTTCAACACCCGGTCCCAGGACCTTGAAGAAGCCTGGCATGATGCCGGGCAGTTTTACTGGGGCACTGCCCAGGCCTGGCGAGAAGAAAAAATGGTTTTTGCGGAATATTCCGTTCCCGTAAAACTGCCGCGGCACCGGGTTCAGGATATTGACACTCCAGAAGACTGGATCCGTGCTGAATGGATGTTCCAGTCTCAGATGAAGTACAGGCAGTGAAGGCGTCAGATACGACACTTTTAAATTAAGGTAACCTCCATCATGTCTGAAGCAACAACGGATAAGGTTGTAATCGATGGCCGCGCCATCGGTCCGGAAACTCCGCCGTATATTATTGCTGAAATGTCCGGTAACCATAACGGAGATATTGAAAGAGCCTTCCGCCTGATTGAAGAAGCGAAAGCAGCCGGGGCTGATGCAATCAAATTGCAGACCTATAGGGCAGACACAATCACGATAGATCATGATGCGCCTGAGTTTGTGGTACACGGTGGGCTATGGGATGGTCGGCGGTTGTACGAACTCTATGAAGAGGCCCATACCCCATGGGAATGGCATGCGCAGCTTTTCGAAAAGGCTCGATCTGTTGGTATCACGCTGTTTTCTGCACCTTTCGATCCAACCGCTGTTGACATGTTGGAAGAGCTAGGTGCTCCGGCGTACAAAATCGCGTCACCGGAAATAGTAGATATACCGTTGATTGAATACGTGGCTTGCACCGGTAAGCCCATGATCATTTCGACCGGAATGGCTTCCGCTGAAGAAATTGCTGAGGCCGTTTCGGCAGCGCGCGGAGCGGGAGCTACCGAAATTGTGGTCCTGCATTGCACGAGTGCCTACCCAACTCCACCCGAAGAGGCAAACCTCGCCACCATTCCTGACTTGAGGGAGCGCACAGGGCTGCTTACCGGGCTGTCTGACCACACAATGGACACTGTGGTGGCTACCACAGCGGTCGCACTGGGAGCGTGTGTGATTGAAAAGCACTTCACCCTTTCCCGCGCTGAAGGTGGTGTAGATAGCGCTTTTTCGCTGGAGCCCCATGAACTTCAACGGCTGGTGGAGCACAGCAGGATTGCCTGGTCCGCGCTTGGCAAGCCCAGCTACCGCCCCACCAAGAGTGAAGCCGGAGTCCTCAAACATCGCAGGTCCTTGTATGCCGTCAAATCGATCAAGGCGGGAGAAGAGTTTACCAAAGAAAACGTCCGATCAATTCGTCCAGCAAACGGTCTGCCGCCGAAGTATCTTCCTGACGTTCTTGGCAGGAAAGCGGCGTGTGATATCGCGTTTGGCGAAGCATTGAAGTTTGAGTATCTGGCGTAACTAATATTTCTAAAAAGGTAATAGGTAGAGGTCGATGGAAAAACTCACAGATCAGCCCCACAATACCATCGTTGGATCAACGCGAGCGGAGGTGGCATCTAAGATCAGTCTTTCTCAGAGCTTAAGGAATAGTCCAATACCAGATGGAGAGCTATTGGATAATTTAGGTGTATTTTTAACGCGCCAAAATCTGTCCAGAATAAATTTTATCCAGGCTCTCTACGAAATGATCGTTCCTGTTCACGGTGTGATTATGGAATTTGGCGTACGATGGGGGCAGAATATGGCTCTTTTTTCGTCACTGAGAGGAATGCTTGAACCATATAACCATAACCGAAAAATAATTGGATTTGATACTTTTGAAGGATTTCCTTCAGTGGATAAAAAAGATGGTATGGCATGCGAGTCTGGAGATTATAGTGTTGCTGAGAATTGGGAAGTGGATCTCGAAAGTATTTTGAACTTCCATAATGATAATTCGCCCATACCTCAAAAAAAGAAGTATGAGTTGGTCAAAGGTGATGCATCCGAGACACTCCCGGCTTATTTGGTGAGAAATCCGCACACTATTATTTCTCTTGCGTATTTCGACTTTGACATATACCAGCCGACGAAAGACTGCCTGAAAGCCATCGTGCCCCATATCACGAAAGGTAGTGTTCTGGCATTTGATGAACTGAACTGCCCAGAGTTTCCGGGCGAAACTGCAGCGCTGAGGGAAGTTTTTGGGCTTCAGAAATATGCAATTCGTCGACTTCCAAGCAGCCCCCTCACGTCCTATATAGTTATTGAGTGATTTTTTTAATACATATTCTAAGGTGCAGAGGAGTGTTTTTTCGTAAATTGATGCTTGAGGTCGTCTTATGGATATTGAAGGGCTGAAACGAAATTCACTGGGATTCTGGGAGGTTGTCGATAAACCAAGTGACCAGGAGCTCTCAGACTATTACACCAACAAATACTATCAGTCTGAGCGAGCCAACTACCGGAAAAGCTACCCGGAGGAAGAGCTCGACGTTATCCTGATGAAAGTTTCTCAACGGCTTCATGAAGTTGAGAAAGTTCGAGGGGGAGATCAAAAGCCGGGTCGCGTTCTTGACGTTGGCTGTGGAGAAGGCTTTGCATTGGCGGAGTTTCAGCGCCGGGGGTGGGAGATTGAGGGCATAGACCACTCTGTCGAAGGCCTCCGGACTATGAATCCCGATATTCTGAATAATGTTGAGCAAGGGAATGTTTTCAAGTTGTTAGAGAGCCGAATGCACAATGGCAATACTTATGATGTTGTCTGGTTGAATAACGTTCTAGAGCACGTTACCGAGCCGCTGGATCTGCTGAAATCTTTGAGAAAGCTGATTGCTGATGAAGGTGTTTTAGTGGTAACAGTGCCTAATGATTTTAGCGAGTTGCAGGAAACTCTCCTCGCAGGGGGCGAGATACCAGTGCGCTTCTGGATAGCCTTGCCTGACCATCTGTCCTATTTTACGTCTGACAGCTTGAAGTCGACAGCCACTGCGACAGGCTGGCATTGTCACAGCGTTCTGGCGGACTTCCCTATAGATTTCTACCTGGCACATATTGGCTCCAACTATGTCGTCGATCGAGAGAATGGTCCACATGCACATCGCGCGAGGTTGATGCTCGAGCAGTTGATCGGCAACAAAGGGGATGAGCGAGCGAATCGTCTTTACGAGGCGCTTGCTGATGTAGGGCTGGGGCGAAATGTCACTGCATTCCTCTCGCCTGCGTAAGGCGGTGTTGCGGTATACACAAGAGAAGAGTTTGCCATGAAAGAAGCACGAGCCTATCGATGCTTACAGTCCCAGGAAGTGATTTCGGACTCGTTCGCCCTGAGAACTATCCAGGATGACGACATCGAAGATATCAGGAACTGGCGGAACGACCAGATTGATGTTCTCAGGCAATCCGAACTTATTTCGCCGGCGCAGCAGAGGGAATACTTCGAACAAGCAATTTGGCCGACCATGGAGCTGGAGCGCCCGGCAAACATACTCCTCACTTTTTTTGAGAAAGGAAGGCGAATCGGCTATGGAGGCCTGGTGCACATTTCGTGGGAACATTGCCGTGCCGAGCTATCATTTCTTCTTGATACTGAAATATCAAAAGATATAAAGAAAAGAAAAAGTTATTTTTCAGTTTATTTAAAAATGATCAAGCGTTTCGCATTTGACACTGTGGAATTGAGTAAGCTGACAACAGAGACTTACGATATTCGACCCGATTATATAAAAGCTCTCCAAGAGAATGGCTTCGCTTTCGAGGGCCGGTTGAGACGACATGTATTGATCAATGGAGAGTATATTGATTCAGTTTGCCATGCAGCATTCCAGCAGAATGAACAACGTCCGGTGTTTAAAGGTAATTCTAAGCATAACATTCTCGTCAGCAGCGCTGGAAAAAAGATTCCATTAATCAGCGCGATCAAAAGTGCGGCAAAGCGTATGCCCCGTGTGCCTTTAGTCATGGCTGGGGATGTTTGTTCGTCTGTTCATGCGAAATATTTTGCTGATGGTTTTGTTCATCTTCCTCCGACAGATCGGGAAAATATCCAATCTATCATGGCTTTATGTGACTCCAATGATATCAAATTGATTATCCCTACCCGCGATGGCGAGCTTGATTTTTGGGCCCAAAATCGGGCGGAATTTGAGAGAAGTGGAACTGAAATTCTTGTCAGTGAGCCTCAGGCAATTGCCATCTGTGTTGATAAGCTGGCCTTCGCAGAATTCGGACAATTAAACCAGCTCCCTGTAATCCCTGCATGGGAAAAGCCGATGGGATCGGGACCTTTTGTCGTTAAGGAGCGGTATGGAGCAGGGAGCCGTTTAATCGGATTAAACCTTTCGGAAGACGACGCGAAGGCGCACGCTAAAAGGCTGTCTCACCCCATATTCCAACCGTTTATCGAAGGGCGTGAGATCAGCGTGGATGCCTGGCTGGACCGCTGCCACAGGGTAAAGGGTCTTGTATTGCGTGAACGCAATGAAGTGGCCAATGGTGAGTCGGTAGTCACAACCACTTTCAAAGATCCGTCACTGGAATCTGAATGTGTGAGAGTACTCGAGTCTCTTGCACTTCGGGGGCCTGTAGTGCTTCAGTTAGTTATTGATCAGGCAGGGCATCCACAGATTATTGAACTGAACGCACGCTTTGGCGGGGCTTCTACGGCTTCAATCTCAGCCGGCCTGGATATCTGGTACTGGACCTTGCTGGAACTGGACGGCCAGGATCTGGATGCGATTCCCTTTCACCGGTCCGAGGTGGAGGTTCGCCAGATTCGTGTGCCGCAGGATGTTGCACTTTATGATCCTGATATTTGATCTGGACGATACCCTCTACGACGAACAAGCCTACGTATTGAGCGGGCTTGGCGCGGTAGCAAAGTTCGGGCACGAGCGTTTTGGCTGGAATCCCGTCGAGTCGTTTGACTACATGCAGGGAGTGTTGAATGCATCGGGTAGAGGGGCGATATTTGACTCTTGGTTAGCCTCTCATGGGAAGTGCACCCGTTCACTAGTTAAGGAGTGTGTGAAAGTGTATCGCCACCATGTTCCTTCCCTGCAGATGACACCCGGAGTTGAAGATCTTCTGGAGCGCTTATCATTGAAATATCCTTTGTATGTCGTGACCGATGGCCACAAGGTTGTTCAGTACAACAAAGTTGAAGCCCTTGGGATTTCTCGTTTTTTTAGAAAGATATTCATTACCCACAGGTACGGGATACGCAACGCTAAGCCATCAATATATTGCTTCGATCTTATCCGCAGAAGAGAAGGATGTGAGTGGGAAGATATGGTCTATATAGGTGACAATCCCGCCAAAGACTTCGTTAACCTAAACCCGTTGGGTGTTTTGACGATTAGAGTTAATACGGGGGTCTACCACAATGTAGTGGCTAAGCCGGGTTATGATGGTAAAGCTACATTGGAGAGGCTTGATCTCCTTGATACAGTAATCAGCCTTTAAGTGGTTGAGTTTTAAATCGCTAGGTGTGGGCCATAACAGCCGATCATGAAGCCCGGCTGTTATGGCTAGAATCTACTTAACCTTGAAGCAACTGGAGCACCTGCTGAGGCCTGGCATTGGCCTGAGCCAGCACGGAGAGGCCGGCCTGCTGGAGTACCTGGGTGCGGGCCAGCTCAGCCGTTTCTGCTGCGAAGTCGGCATCTCGGATTCGGCTATTGGAGGCCGAGAGATTTTCTGAAGTAGTGCTCAGGTTCGCTATCGTGGATTCGAATCGGTTTTGCACCGCACCGAGTTCAGCGCGGAAGCCGTTGATAGTGTCGATGGCATAGTCGACGGCGATCATGGCTCGGTCAGCGCCTTCGCGCGTCGAAATGTCGATAAAATCAGCTGATAGGGAATCGACATCCGGGTTGCCGTCCACTGATATAGATATGTCGTTGCTGGTCACTCCGCCGATATCCAGTGCCTCAATGTCTATTTCGAATGGCGCTCCGAACTGAGAAGAGAATATGATGTTGCGATTGCTTGCGTCGAGGTTTGCATTTACGCCAGTTCGATTGGACTCTGAATTTACCTTTGCAACGATGTCGTTGATCGACACTGCATCTCTTACCTCAATTGCAACAGCATCTCCGGTTTCCGGATTGGTGACGGTGACATCGAACGTGATTTTGCCGCCGTCTTTGAAGTATTCATCAACAGTTGTGGCGTTAGTCGCTGCATCGACTGTGACACCAGAAGGGGTTGCAAATGCCCCGAAATCCAGTTCGTAACCTTCGTCAAGGCTATTGCCGATTACCACTGAGCCAGATACTGCGTCAGGTTCAATTGTAACGCCCTCAATGTCTGGATTGTTACGTACCTGCTCCCGGAATTGCGACATGAACTCTTCACGGTTGGTGGCGTTTTCGATCCGTACTGTTCCGATGACATTCTGATCCGTGCCGGTGCCTAGTGTAATTTCGATGTCGCCGGTAATGGCCGACGCAAAGTCCAGTGCGATTCCACTCGATACCGCGGGTTCCAGTGCCAGATCTGAGAAGAGTTGTGACTGGTCAATGATCGCGCCAATCTGGCTACCCCGGGTATCAAGGCCGCTAACACCGATTGTTTCACCGGTGTTGGCACCGACCTGGAAGGTTTGGGTGCGGAAAGTTCCATCCAGAACCTTCAGTCCGTTAAAGGATGTTTGAGAGGCTATCCGGTTGATTTCTTCGAGGCGCTGTTGCACCTCTTGGTTCAGCGCCTGCCGGTCTGAATTGCTGTTGGTAGCGTTGGCAGACTGCACTGCAAGCTCACGGATTCTCTGCAGGTTGTTGGTAACCTCGTCGAGCGCACCCTCAGCGGTTTGCGCCAAAGAGATGCCATCGTTTGCATTCCGCTGTGCCATATTGAGGCCGGTAATCTGAGACTGAAAGCGCTCAGAAATCGCCAGGCCAGCCGCATCGTCTTTCGCGGAGTTGATTCGCAAACCTGATGACAGTCGCTGCAGGGCCACGTTGGCATCGGCTTGAGAACTGTTGAGGTTCCGCTGTGCGTTCAGAGACGCGATGTTGGTGTTGATGATCTGAGGCATTGTCAGTTCTCCCTGCTCAGAGTGCCGAAAACCCACACATGAGTTTGTCGGACAAAAATCGTTGAATTGCCGTTTCCGTTAAACCAAGCGAGGATCGTGCCAGTTATCTTATTCTATGTTTAAGGCCCTGATAAATATGGTTATATTTTATTATCTATGACACTTGGGAGATGCGTGCGGCAGAATTATGGCACTGGTGCGGGGAAAGAACTTGCCGGTTCTTAACCTTTATCTATGTGTGAGATTGCGGCGGCGCTGTGGCAGAATCGGTCTATTCTTTTCAGGGCTTATCAAGTTTTGAACCTTGCCTCCGGAGTAATTCATGGCGAAGAAGCGTAAATCGCAGGTACAACAATCTCAGGACGACAGCAAAGTATTTATGCAACGGCTGCAGAAGAATCTAGAGTTCTTCAAGAAACGTCGCCCAGATATATACAAACTGCTTGCCAGCATGGAGCTGCAACGGGTGGAGTTGGTTGTAACCCCAGGCAAAGATGATGTGGATATGGTGGCTAACGGGAAGTCCTGCTACCACGGGCTGGCCCGGGAGTACTCTATTGAAGAAGCCGAAAGGGTTTTTAACGAGAATCCAGAGACTAAGAGAATTCGCACATTTTCCCCACCGTGGGAGGCCTCCTATCAAAAAGAGAATTTCGCAGATCAAATTTTGCGGAATATTGTCGAACAAAGCCCGGTTAAACCATCGAACTTCAAGGGGTACATTCGCGGTAACATTTTTCCGTCAATGGTATTTCTGGGTTGTGGGTTGGGGTACCACATTGATGCGCTTACAAAAAAAACTCCCATTATCAATGGAATCATCATTGAGCGGGAGCCGGAGAAGTTTGCCGTCAGTTTGTATACTGTTGATTGGGAGGAAATCTGTTCACGATTTTCCCGGAAAGGGTTTTCTCTGACTTTCGCCATTGGTAAAGCTGACCAGCCGGAACAGATTCATCGCCTTGTCAGCCAGTATATGGTCAAAGATGTGCCTTTCTATCCGTTTTTTTCGACCTACTATAACCATCTTGCAGATGTCGAGTTGGCAAAGGCGGTGATGGAGAACGCAAAAGATTTGGCGGTGGTTGCTGCAAATTGGTCAAACTATGACAATGAGTTGATGCGCCTTTCCAACACTGCTCACAACATTCGGCGAGGGGGGGCGTATTTGCCGAGGCCAGACTCCATTGTACAAAGCAAGCCTTTGGTGGTCGTTGGAAGTGGGCCGTCTTTGGATAAGCGGGTAGAAAGCCTCAAGAAGGTTCGTGATCAGGTCGTTGTCGTGAGTGCCGGTACAGCATTGCGCCCACTTCTGGCTCACGGAGTAAAGCCTGATTACCATGCCGAGTTGGACCCGTCTTACTTAATTTATCAGCTTTTGTCTGACATTGGCGGCGATGAAATTCGAGGTATACCTCTTTTGGCAGTCAATGAGGTAAACCCCTTTGTACCCACGTTGTTTGATAAAGTTTTCTATTATTTTAAAGCTGATAACACTCAGCCAGCGCTTTTGGGTCTATCGCATCGTTCGTTTACCAGTTGCAATCCCACTGTCACAAATGCTGCCCTGTCGATTGGTCATTCGCTTGGTTTCGGAACGATCTATTTGTTCGGTACGGACTACGGTTTCGAAGATGCGAGCAAAGATCACTCAAGTAAATCTGTTTATGGCGATGATACGGATTCTGCCATTGCGGAGGAGATTCAGAAGCGGGTTCAATCCACTGTCAAAAAGCGTCGCGTATTCAATACGCCGGCTGTGGATGGTGGTACCGTATTAACCCGCAATGACTACTATTCAGCCAAGCGCTCAGTGGAGGAGCTGATTTATAAACTGAAAACTTCCGGCACACCGCCCCAAATTTTTAACTGTGCTGATGGCGCAGTCGTTGAGGGGGCTCAGTGGCTTTGCGAGCACGAATTTCTTGACCGCTTTGCGGAGCACAACTCTGACGCTCATTTCGATACTGCGCAAACGTTTGATGTTCTCTCAGAACCACTTGATGTGGACTCGTTTGACGATGCCCTGACGGAAGTGCACAAGGATCTCGAGCGCGTGTGCGGTCATTATACAAAAATGATTAAGGCTGCAAGGCTTAAAGGTCGTAGGGACCTGTGCACTTTGGTTAACGATATTCGTGAACAACAGAACGTAGTTCGCCCGCTTCCCGGTAAAGAGAAGGTGAGCGGTGCTCAGCTTATGACCCACCAGTTGCTGAAGGGGGCTGTGCAGCATTTTCTGTATGTTGGCGTTTGTCACGGTATGGCTTGTGAAGATGGCGAAAGCTTAGAAACTTTCATGAAGATGTGGGAGAAAGGCTTTCTTGAGTTTTTGGCAGTAGTGCCGAGCCACTATGCGAGAGTGATGATCGATCCGAGACCTTTGGAAGATGATCCGTGGGCTCGGCGATTCATCGGTGACAGAGATCCGGAGTTTTTGGTGGAAGATGCTGTCTCTGGCGACTGAGTTGGCCTGAAACACTTTTTTACATATCTGAAGAACAAATTTCTAAAGAAGCTCTTCGAACCGCCGTTAACTGAATTAACAGGGCGGGCACCTCCAGTAAGAAACGGGACCTGGCCTTCACTAAGCAAAACTGAAACGGTTTTAAAGGAGAAGCACTATGGCTCTCGGTATTAATACTAACGTTGCGTCACTTTCAGCTCAAAACCAGCTGAGCAAGTCCCAGGGTATGAACGATCAGGCTTTGGAGCGTCTGTCTTCTGGTCTTAGGATTAACTCTGCCAAGGACGATGCTGCTGGTTTGGCGATCTCTACCCGCTTCCAGTCACAGATTTCTGGTCTGAATGTGGCGACACGAAACGCCAACGATGGCATCTCCTTGTCGCAAACCACCGAAGGTGCCCTCGATGAGATTACAAACAATCTTCAGCGTATTCGTGAACTGTCGGTTCAGGCCGCCAACGGGAGTAATAGTGCTTCCGATCGGGAGGCTCTAAACGACGAAGTTCAGCAACGGATCGCCGAGATCGATCGGATTTCTGGTCAAACTGCATTTAACGGTTTGAAAGTTTTGGATGGCTCCTTTGGTCAGCAGAGCTTCCAGGTAGGCGCTAATGCAGGCGAAACGATTTCTATCAATATTCAGAATGGAACCCGCGAAGGCCAAATTGGCGATATTGCAACCTCCAGCGGTTCTAGCCTTGATGCTTCAGCTGACCTGTCTGGACGCGCGCTGGCCGTTTCAATCGGTGAAGGGGACGACAAGGCCATTGCAATCGAAATAGGGGGAATTGCCTCTGGCTTGGCTGAATTGGGTCTCTCCGCGACAAGTGGAAATATTGCGCAATTTGCAGCTGACAAGATCAATGCAGCTGGAGTTGGGGGGCTTTTTGCTGAGGTGGTTTTGAGCGGAACCGCAACAGTTGTCAAGCTTTCCGCATCTGACGATTTACGATTCGCTGACTTTGGAACGATTGGCTCTGCCTCTGCGGGCTCATTGGACAGCACAACTTTGATTTCCGCGAGCCAGGGAAGCCTTGTTGACCTTGATATCTCCGATGTTCAAGGTGCCAACAATGCCATCCTTCGAGTCGACTCTGCCCTGGGGAACGTAAACGAACTCCGTGGCCAACTCGGTGCGGTTCAGAACCGCTTCGAGTCCACAATCGCCAACCTGAGTACTTCTGTAGAGAACCTCAGCGCCTCCAATAGCCGTATTTTGGACGCTGACTTCGCGGCAGAGACTGCCAACCTGGCTAAATCCCAGGTGCTGCAGCAGGCCGGTATCTCCGTCCTGGCTCAGGCGAACGCCCGTCCGCAGCAGGTTCTGTCCCTCCTGCAGTAAGGGACTGACGGCAACAGCCGGAGCCTTCGGGCTCCGGTTTTACGCCGTTTGAGGATAGTGAGGTAGCGCTATGAATGACGTTAACCTGAATAGCCCGGATCTCAAACTGGTGCGCTCTGGCGCCCAGTCGCCGGCCAAGGCACTGTCGTCATCTCAGGCCGAGGGCCGGAACGCCCCTGACCTTGCTGCTTCGTCTGCTGGTGGTCGCCAGGTTCAAAATACCCAGGTTGCTTCGGAGCCGTCTAAAGCTGAAAGGTTGCAGGCGCGCAGTGAAGCCCAGCGGGAAGAGCTTGATCAGGCGGTCAGTCAGTTGAATGATTTCGTGCAGACTGTGCAGCGGGATCTTCAGTTTGAAGTGGATAACGAATTGGGCCAGACCATCGTGAAGGTGGTTGATCAGCAAACCCAGGAAGTGATTCGCCAAATGCCGGACGAAGTTGCATTGAGGTTGGCAGAAAAATTGCAGCAGGATGAACCGCTGACGTTGTTCAATATTAAAGTGTAAAAGCTTGCCGCTTTACGCGGTTATGTTGGCAACGGTATTTCAGCACCGCCGCCCCCGATAAGGGGCCGGCGGTGCTCTGCGTTTACAGGCTGTTACAAATTGGCATAGGTATTTTCTGAAAAGAGGCAAAGTTTTGCCGCTGGCTGCCGATAAACTGAACAGTAGAGACATTCGCCCCCCTGAGGAGGCACGGTTATGGCAGTTATATCATCGCTAGGTGTTGGGTCGGGAGTTCTTACTTCCGATCTCGTTGATCAGTTGGTGGCTGCAGAGCGTAGGCCGACGGAAGTTCGGCTGGATCAGAAAACAGAGCGTACCGAGGCGCTGATTTCTGCCTATGGCATGCTGCGTAGTGCTGTTACAGAACTGCGGTTGCCTATGCGCCAGCTTGGCTCAGCCGATGCGATGAGGTCGTTTTCAGCCACCTCATCGAGCGGTAATGTGGACGTGTCGGTGGATGCCAACAAGGCGGCTCGAGGCTCCTATAGTGTTGAGGTCGTTGCTCTGGCGGAAGCCCAGGCTTTGGCAAGCACTGAGACATTCGCTGATCGTGATGCCACCAGCGTTGGTCAAGGCACGATGACGCTTCAGGTAGGCGACAAGACCACCGAGATAACGATTGATTCCAGTAATGACACACTGCAGGGCTTGGCCAATGCCATTAACGAAGCCAATGCAGGAGTTTCTGCCGGTGTGATCGATACGGGCAGCGGCTACCGGTTGACTCTTTCTGCCGATGAGACTGGCTCGGCTAACGCCGTCAAAATTTCAGCTAACGAAACTGTGGGTGCAGAGGGTTTGGCTCGATTTGCGTTTGATCCAGCAGATCCGACGGCCAATCCGGCAATGGAGCAGACAATTGCAGCCGCTGATGCCCAGATGAAGGTCAACGGAGTGCTGCTTACTCGCTCAACAAATACCGTTGAGAACGTAGTGGATGGATTGACGTTCAATCTCACGGATGTGGGTAAGTCAACGGTCAAAGTGGAGCAGGATACCGCTGCGGTGGCCGAGCGTGTTCAGGCGTTCGTTGATAAGTTCAATGAGCTTCAGAACACCATCCGCGAATTGTCGTCCTTTGACAGTGAGGCAGGCCAAGGCAGTATTCTGACGGGTGATTCGACTGTTCGTAATATCCAAAACCAGTTGAAGGGTGTGCTGACCGATATTATCCCGGGTTTGGAAAACGCCAGTGTGCGCAGTTTAGCAGACGTGGGCATCGGGACGGATTTCCGGTCGGGCGAGTTACAGTTTGATAGTCAGAAGTTTCAGCAGCAGCTCCTCGCCAACCCGGACGATGTAACCGCGCTGTTCGCGGAGCAGGGAAGAACAACAGATTCCCAAGTCGAATTTGTTCGCAGTGGCTCCAATACTCGTCCAGGCAGTTACGATATTAATATCTCTCAGGCTGCCACTCGAGGCAGCGTGACAGGTGATGCCGCTCTTGCAGACGGTGTTGTAATCGGTGAGGCCAATGACTCTATAGAGTTTATGGTGAATGGCTCCACGAACTTTTCCATTCAGTTAACCCAACAAACTTATGCGTCGGCTGAAGACTTGGTCTCTGAGGTGCAGCGTCAGATGGACGCCAGTATACCGCTGAAGGCTGCGGGAGAGTCCGTCAAAGTTGATCTGGATGAAACGGGTGCGCTCAGATTTACTTCGGGTAGTTATGGAAGCAACTCAAATGTAAGTGTCGTTTGGGCCGAAGGCGGTAATGATCTTGGTATTTCCGCTAAAACGGGCACCGCGGGCCTGGATGTGCAGGGCACCATCGACGGCCAGGTTGCAGAGGGTGATGGACAGGTATTGTTTCTGGCCAGCAGTACAGGTGGCGATGCCGCGGGCCTGCAGGTGCGCATTACTGGCGGTAATCTGGGCAATCGGGGTTCGGTCAATTTCATTGAGGGTGTGAGCGAGCGAGCGGTTGATGCAATTACGAGTATTCTTGGTGCTAATGGTGCGTTGAGCTCTCGTACCGATGCCCTTAACCGGGACCTGGAGCGAATTCAGGAAGATCGAATCAAGCTGGACATGCGGATTGAAAGCTATCAGGCCCGGCTTGTGTCCCAGTTCAGTGCTGCCGACTCCTTAATCGCCCAGCTCAACAGCACTCGCGACTATGTAACACAGCAGCTGGCGGCACTGGCGCCGAACAGACAGAGCGATTAAACCGGCTATACTGGGGTATGGCCCGCCAACACATGGCTACCGGATGACGGTGAAACGAGGTTATTTATGAACGGTTTACAGGCGTATCAGCGCGTTAACACCCAGACCAGCATCACCGATGCAGACCCGCACAAGCTGATTCAGCTGCTGTACAACGGGGCGATTGAACGCATCAATATGGCCAAGTCTCGCATTCAGGCCAAAGACTACGCAGCCAAGGGGCAACTGCTCAATAAAGCTATGGAAATTATCGGCGGCTTGCGTGCTTTCCTTGATTTCGAGAAAGGCGGTGAGTTGGCGGCTCAGCTTGAAGCGCTGTATGAATACATGGAACGCACCCTGCTGGAGGCCAGCGCCAAGAACGACGTGGCCAAGCTGGATGAAGTGCTGAACCTGCTGCGTTCGGTGAAAGATGGCTGGGATGGCATTCGCGAGGAAGTTGTCAGCCAGCAATCCCAGGCCGCTGGCTAAAGCTACACGACGGCCTCCCGTGGTGCCCCTATCCTTTGGCAGGGTAGGGGCTTTATAGCCATTCCCCCCGCCATCCCGTACAATGTTGCCCTTCTTTTCAACACATCCATTCTGTTCAGTCTGGAGCAAAAGCATGTCTGATATTAAAAAGGTGGTGCTGGCCTATTCCGGTGGCCTGGATACTTCCGTTATTGTTCGGTGGTTGCAGGATACCTATAACTGTGAGGTGGTGACGTTCACCGCCGACATCGGCCAGGGCGAGGAAGTGGAGCCGGCGCGCGCGAAGGCGGAAGCGCTGGGTGTTAAGGAAATCTACATTGAGGATCTGCGCGAAGAGTTTGTGCGCGATTACGTGTTCCCGATGTTCCGCGCCAACACCATCTATGAAGGCGAGTACCTGCTGGGTACGTCTATCGCCCGCCCGCTGATTGCCAAGCGGCTGATCGACATTGCCAATGAAACCGGCGCGGATGCCATCTCCCACGGTGCGACCGGTAAGGGCAACGATCAGGTGCGTTTTGAGCTGGGTGCCTACGCACTGAAGCCGGGCGTGAAGGTTATTGCTCCCTGGCGTGAGTGGGATCTGAACTCCCGCGAAAAACTGCTGAAGTACTGCGAAGAGCGCAACATTCCGGTGGAAATGAAGAAGGGCAAGAGCCCGTACTCCATGGATGCCAACCTGCTGCACATTTCCTACGAAGGCATGAACCTGGAAGACCCCTGGGCGGAAGCCGAGGAAGATATGTGGCGCTGGAGCGTGTCTCCGGAAGCCGCGCCAGACAAGCCGACCTACGTTGAGCTGACCTACCGCAAGGGTGACGTAGTTGCCGTTGATGGTAAAGAGCTGAAAGCCCACGAGGTGCTGGAAACTCTTAACAAACTGGCGGGTGACAACGGCGTTGGCCGTTTGGACATCGTTGAGAACCGTTACGTGGGTATGAAGTCCCGCGGTTGTTACGAAACACCTGGCGGAACCGTGTTGCTGCGGGCGCACCGCGCCATCGAGTCCATCACCCTGGACCGCGAAGTGGCCCACCTGAAAGACAGCCTGATGCCGCGCTACGCCGAGGTGATCTACAACGGCTACTGGTGGTCCCCGGAGCGTGAAGCCCTGCAGGCGCTGATCGATCAGACCCAGACCTATGTGAACGGTACCGTTCGTCTGAAGCTTTATAAAGGCAACGTGGATGTGGTGGGCCGTAAGTCTGACGACTCCTTGTTTGATGAAAAGATTGCCACCTTTGAGGAAGATCAGGGTGCCTACAACCAGAAGGACGCAGAAGGCTTTATCAAGCTGAATGCCCTGCGGTTGCGGATTGCTGCTGGTAAGGGGCGCAAGCTCTGATTGCTGCTTATCTGATCAAAAACGCCCAGCCCCATGCTGGGCGTTTTTGGTTATACTCTTCTGCAAAATACCAACAACGAAAGCCGTAGCTATGACACCCCTCGGAACCGCCTCCGTCGCCGCCCTTCGTCAATACACCCGCTTTGCCGCCGCCAACGGCATTGTCGTTGCGGATCTGCTCGGTCAGGCGGGGATATCGGCGGATACCCTTGAGAGCGATGAGGGCCGCATCGACGGCGAGCAATTCCAAACCTTCCTGCGCTTATTGGCTGAGCGGTCCGCCAATCCGATTCTGGGCCTGGAAACCGGCGATTTTGTGCAACCGGGTTCATACAGTGTTCTTGGTTACATCACCATGAGCTGTGCCACTCTGGGCGAAGCAATCACTCGCATTGCGCCCTATGAAAAGCTGGTGGGCGACATGGGTACCACCCGCATGCGTATGAAGAGCGGAGAGGTTTCTCTGGTGTGGACCTGTAACTTTACGGACCCGGTTGTTTGGCCTCAAGTCGTTGATAACGTGTTTGCCTCCTGGATTAAGTATGCTCATTGGCTAGCAGATAATGATAAAGCCTCTCCAGTCCGGGTTTTCCTTAAACGCTCCTCTCCGGGGCCAGATTATGAGGCGGCGTATCGCGAGCGCTGGCGTTGCCCGGTTGTGTTCGAAGCACCGGAGAATGTGGTTATCATGCGCCAGGATTTGCTTGCCACGCGCCTTCGCCAACCAGATCCGGTATTGCGAAAAACCCTTGAGGCCCATGCGCTTTCACAGTTGGCGCTATTGGATACCGATACCGATCTGACCAGCAAGGTAAAGCAGAGCATTCAGAAACAGTTAGCTGACGGCATTACCCGGCAAGATCTGGTCGCAGAAGACCTGGGCATGACAAGCCGAACCCTTCAGCGCAAACTCAGCCAGGAGGGTGCTTCTTACCAGAAGTTGTTGGATGTGGTGCGTCAGCAAATGGCCCAAGACTACCTGCGTAACACCGCCATGAGTATTCCGGATATCGCATTGCGGCTGGGGTACAGTGAAACGACGTCGTTTCATCGGAAGTTCAAGGCGGCTGCAGGGAAGACGCCTGGGGATTATCGCAAAACTGACTTTTAGATAACTCGCTAAGGAGAGCGACCAATGCCCGTAATATCCATGTTCTACGGCATTCTCGTCAGAATGTATCTGTTGGATAATCAACATCATAATCTTCCGCATATTCACGCCCGGTATGCCGAGTATGAAGCTTCAGTAAGTTTGCATGATGGAGAAGTACTGGCGGGAAATTTGCCACGAAAACAGCTTCGATTGGTTCAGGCGTGGATTGAACTGCACCGGGAAGAATTGCTGGTAGACTGGGAACTGGCAGTCAGCGGTGAGCTTCCTTTCAGGGTTGCTCCACTCTAGGGGAGAGACGCATGTATTGGGATATCAAGAGTGTTGAGCCTTTGGATGACTATAGGCTGAAGGTGGTTCGTATTGATGGCCTTGAGGGCGTGATGGATATGGCGCCTTATCTTGATAAAGGCGTATTTCGAGAGCTGAGAGATCTGGACTATTTTCGGCAGGTCGGCATCAGTTATGGTGCTATCACTTGGCCTAATGGCCAGGACATCGCGCCGGAGACGGTTGAAGATGAATTGAAACGGTCGGCGCTTTTGAAGGTGTCGGAGGGCTGATAACCCACAAAAAAGAAAGCCAGCTCATAGGAGCTGGCTTAAAAATTCGGAGAACGAAAGTGCCTGAAAAATTCGTTGATCCTGTGGAAGGTCACCCAACGGCGGCGGAGGTACTACTCGGCTCCTCCACCATGGGGTGGATACTGCTTCATTCCACAATTTCAGGATAGGGCTTTGCGTTCTCGTTGTCTGTTTGTGATGTGTGTCCCAGTGTTACTGTTTGTGTGGGCTACACACCTTCCCGTAACTCCGGTGTGGTTTCAGTAAAGAGGCGGGTTTCGTAGGCGTCTACCAGGCCTTGTACGGCCGCGCGCTCCATGTCCTGAACCGTTGGGGTGCCGTCTTCAGCGTTGGACCGGCACAGCACCATGCCGGCTTCGACAGAGATGTAGCCGGCCGTGGTTTTCAGCGCCTTGTGATTGATGCCGTCGAAGATACGACGGAAGGCGGTGGTGGTGCAGTGGTCGTTGTTCGGGAAGTAAGACACGATGGCAAACTGGTTGTCGCCCACCCGGCACAGGGCATCGATGGGGCGAATCAGGGTGCTCAGGCGGCGGGCAATGCCGACGCTGAGTTCGCTCATTACGCTGGGAGGGTGTTTGCGTTTCAAATCCTGCCAATTGCGGATGCCGCACATAACGTAGGCCGTCGCGCCACCACGGGATTCTGCGTGGCGCAGGGTTTTCTGAAGGCGTTGGCGGCCGTATTTGGTGTTGCACAGGCCGGTTTCCAGATCGATGATGTTGCTGGATTCCAGCTCCCGGTTGTTTTCGACCAACAGGGCGTTGGCTCGCAGCAATGTGTTCTGGCGGTCGGCCATGCGGTCGGCTGCGAAAATGCGGGGAATCAGCTGTTTGGTCATGTCAGATTTGTAGATGAAGTCGTCTACGCCCCGGTCGAAGGCTTCTGACAGCGCTTCTACGCTTTCCCGGGCGGTGAGAAGGATCACGTAGGTGTAGTGGTTGTCTTGCTCATCCTGCTGGCGCACGTGGTCTGTGAGTTGCAGGCCGTCCATCTCAGGCATCAGCCAGTCGGCAATGAGCACGCTAACAGCCCGCTCTTCCATCAGCTTCAGGGCTGCGGGTGCATTGTTGGCAATGCGTATGTCGCGGTAGCCGGCATTTCGCAAGGTGCGGCCGACAACCATACTGCTGAATTTGGCGTCGTCTACTACGAGAATGGGTAAGTCCAGATTTGGCATTGTTTGTCTACTTCTTACCAGTCCATTGTCAGATGCGATCAGTCGCCGCTCTTGGTATGCTTTGGCGGTTTTTAACATCCGGAATTGAAAACGTCGCCACAGTATACCCCCCGGCGGCCTTGGGAGAACAACGACTATGCCTTCTTTTGACATTGTTTCAGAAATTGAGATGCACGAAGTTACAAACGCGGTGGACCAGGCCAAGCGTGAACTGGGTAATCGCTGGGACTTCAAGAACGTAGACGCCGACATCGAGCTGGAAGACAAGCGCGTTACCTTGAGCGCTGAGCAGGAGTTCCAGCTGGAGCAGTTGGTGGATATGATGAGAATGGCTTTCGCCAAGCGCAACCTGGATAGCCGGGCATTGGCGGAAGATGGCGAAAGCAAATCCGGCAAGCTGGTGAAGCAGCACTTCGCGCTGAAGCAGGGTATTGAAACGGATATGGCCAAGAAGATCGTGAAAATGATCAAGGATAAGAAGATGAAGGTGCAGGCCAGCATTCAGGGTGACAAGGTGCGGGTTACCGGCAAGAAGCGTGATGATCTGCAGGAGGCCATCGCCATGCTGCGCGAGGCGGAGCTGGATATTCCTCTGCAGTTCAATAACTTCCGCGATTGATTCTGCGAAGACCAGGAGAATAACTTATTCAAATCGGCAGCCTTCTGGCCCTGATCAGGGAGTCCTTCTACACCTACACCCGTTGGCAGGCAGTGGCCATGCTGTTTCTCGGGTTTTCCGCCGGTTTGCCGTTTTTGCTGGTGTTCTCAACGCTGAACGCGCGGCTGGCGGATGTTGGGGTGGATACCGCCACCATTGGCTTTTTCAGCTGGCTGGGCATTACCTATTCCATCAAGGTGGTCTGGGCGCCGGTGGTGGACAGGGTGAAGCTGCCTGTGCTGGACCGATTACTGGGTAAGCGGCGAAGCTGGATTCTGCTGGCCCAGGCCGGAATTGCGCTGGGGTTGTTCCTGATGGCAACGGTGGATCCGGTAGCCGCGCCGGAAACCCTGGCACTGTTCGGTTTGCTGGTGGCATTTTCCTCGGCCACACAGGATGTGGCCATCGATGCGTACCGAATTGAGATTGCCGATGAGCGGTTGCAGGCGGCGTTGGCCGGCACCTACATTTTCGGGTACCGATTGGCGTTGTTGGTGGCGGGTGCGGGTGCTCTGTATCTCGCGGCCTTCTGGTCCTGGGAGGTGTCCTATCTGGTGATGGCAGCGTTGGTGGGGGTAGGTGCGGTGACCGTGCTGTTGGTGCGGGAGCCGAAGGTGAACCACTTTGCTGCGGCTCAGGATATTGCCCACAGGATTGAAGAAGAAGCAGCCATACGCGGGCATTTGCCACCCCGGCTGGCCCGTTTGGTGGGTTGGTTTTATGCCGCTATTGCCGGGCCGTTTCTGGACTTTTTCCGGCGCTACAAAGAGCTGGCGATCGCCATTCTGGTGTTGGTAGCGGTCTACCGGATTTCCGATATCGCCATGGGAGTAATGGCCAACCCGTTCTACCTGAACTTCATGGGCTTCAGCAAAACCGAAGTGGCAGACGTGACCAAGGTGTTTGGCTTCCTGATGACCATTGTCGGTTCCCTGGTGGGGGGTGTGCTGGTAGTGCGGTATGGCGTTCGGCAGATTCTGCTGGCGGGCGCCTTTCTGACGGCGGCCACGAACCTGTTGTTTGTCTGGCTGGCCCAGCATCCACCCGATATTGTCACTCTGGCCGTGGTGGTCAGTGCCGATAACCTGAGCGGTGGCATCGCCAACGTGGCGCTGATCGCCTGGCTTTCCAGCATGACGAGTGCCTCCTTCACCGCCACTCAATACGCGTTATTCAGCTCCCTGATGACGTTGCCCGGCAAGTTCCTGGGCGGCTTCTCCGGCATCGTGGTGGCGGACTTCGGCTACGCGGAGTTCTTCACCCTGTCTGCCGCGATGGGCATCCCGGCGGTGTTTCTGGTGATCTACATGATCAGGAACGGCGCCAGATTGGACGCGCTTGCTCCGACCAAATAGCTGGGGTCAGACCCGGGGTCAGACCCCGGTGCATTTGACCTCTCCAAATGTCCTTCTGAACTGACCCCGATTCATGCCCCCAATTCAGGACGAGCAGCTGATGTTGAGGTGTTTGCCCCAGTCTGGCGGCGTGGCAGCGTAGTGTTCGAAGTCGGGTTGCTCGTCGAAGGGATTTTCCAGCACTTTCAACAGTTCTTTCATTGGCGTGTAATCGCCATTCTGGGCTTCGAGGATCACTTGCTGGGCCAGGTAGTTGCGCAGGATATATTTTGGGTTGGCCTGGCGCATGGCGTGTTCCCGCTCGTCGTGGGCGCGGGTTTCCTTTTGCAGCCGGGCTTCATAGCGTTCCAGCCATTCGTCGGCCACGCTGCGATCGACAAACAGGTCGCGCACCGGGGCGTTTCCGTGGAGGTGCAGGTTGGAGATTCCGCGGAAGAAGTGGGTGTAGTCCACCCGGTGCTCGTGCAGCATGCTGAAGGTGTCCATGATCAGGTTGAGGTCAGATTCTTCGGTTTCTTCCAGCCCGAGTTTGCCTCGCATATTGCTGAGAAAGCGCTGGTTGTAGGCGTGTTCGTAACGGCTGAGGCCATCCCGAACAGCGTCTTCGTCCATAATCGGTAGCAGGGCGTTGGCCAGATACTGGCAGTTGGCAAAGCCGATCTGCGGCTGGCGGTTGTAGGCGTAGCGGCCACCCTGGTCGGTGTGGTTGCAGATGTAGCCGGCGTCGAAATCGTCCAGGAAGGCGTAGGGGCCGTAATCGAAGGTGTCGCCGATGATCGACATGTTGTCGCTGTTCATCACGCCATGGCAGAAACCTACCGCCTGCCAGTCGGCGATCATTCGGGCTGTGCGCTCCACCACTTCTTCAAACCAGCGGGCGTGGCGCTGTTCTTCCGGCAGGCTGATCAGGTGCGGGAAGTGCAGGGTGATGACGTGTTCCAGCAGGGTTTTTAATACGTCCGGCCCCTCGTGATGGGCGGCGAACTCGAAGTGGCCGAAGCGGATATGGCTCTGGGCTACCCGCATGAGTGCGGCGGCGGTTTCGATGGATTCACGGCGTACCGGGTCTTTCGCGCTGATGATGAACAACGCCCGGGTGGTGGGAATGCCCAGCCCGTGCATCGCCTCTGAGCACAGATATTCCCGAATGCTCGAGCGCAACACCGCGCGACCATCGCCAAACCGGGAGTAGGGCGTGGTGCCGGCGCCTTTCAGATGCCAGTCCCAGCGGGTGCCATCCGGTGCCACGGTTTCCCACAGTAACAGGCCGCGGCCATCCCCCAGCTCCGGGTTGTACACGCCGAACTGATGGCCGGTGTATTTCATCGCCACCGGGTCCATCCCCTCCAGCAATTCCGCCCCCGCGCCAATCCCGGCCCAGTCCTGCTCATCCTGAACATGAAAGCCCAGTTGCGCCGCAAGTGCGTGGTTGAAACACACAATCTTTGGCTCCGACAGTGGCGTTGGCTTTACCCGAGTGTAAAAACTGTCGGGCAACTCCAGGTAACGATGTTCCACCTTGAAAGCATTGGTGCTCATTTTTTGGCCCGGTTATTGAATGGGGTCAGACCCGGGGTCTGACCCCGGTGCATTTGGTGCGATGAAATGTTCGGGGGTCTGACCCCACAGAGTGCAGAGCAGGGGGTGCAAATGCAACCACAGCTGGTTGTTTTTACGGATCTGGATGGGACCTTGCTGGATCACCACAGCTACAGCTGGCGGGCGGCGTTGCCGGCGATGGAGCGGCTGGCGGCGAACGGGATTCCTTTGGTACTGAATTCGAGCAAGACCGCAGCCGAGATGCGGGATTTACAGGGGGCTATGGGCCTTCGGGCGCCGTTTATTGTGGAGAACGGGGCAGCGGTGGTGATTCCTGCCGGTTGTCTGAACTGCACCGAGGAAGAGGTGGTTCATTTTGGTGCCTCCTACGCGGAGGTTATGCGCACGCTTTTGGTGCGACGGGAGGAGGGTGCACGATTTCGGGGCTTTTTGGATCTTTCTGCCGATGAGCTGGCGGCCCTGGCGGGGCTGACAAACGCCGAGGCTGTGCGCGCCAAACAGCGCCTGGGTACGGAACCTTTGTTGTGGGAAGGAACCGAGGCCGAACTGGCGCAATTCATTGCTGCGCTTGAGTTTGAAGGCTTTCGGTTAGTGCAGGGCGGGCGTTTCTGGCATGCGATGGGTACCTTCGATAAGGCTGAGGGGGCCCGGTTCTTGCTGAAGCGTTATCAGGAGTTCTATGGCGAGGTGCCGATTCTCACCATTGCACTGGGAGACAGCCCCAATGATCAGGGCATGCTGGAGGAGGCAGACATTCCGGTGGTCATTCGCGGGGTGAAGAGCGACCAGGTGCAGTTGCCGTCAGATCGACACGCCATGCGCTCCCTGAAACCCGGCCCGGAGGGTTGGAATGAATGCGTGCTCAATCTGTTGTTTGAGTACGGCTACCAGTAAAGGAGGAGCCGCCATGGGCGACTTTTACCAGAACGGCATTATCACCACCCTGCACAACCTTGTGCGCCGCCCCGTGGAAGACATCGAGGCGGATCTGATGAGTTTTCGCAAAGCCCGGCCCATGTCGTTGGTGTTGCCTTCGCTGTATTCGGAGCTTGAAGGGCCGGCCCTTAAGAACATTGTCCAGGAGCTGACCAAGGTTCCCTATCTGAATGAGATTGTGATCGGCCTGGATCGAGCCAATGAGGCGCAATACCGCCATGCATTGGAGTACTTTTCGGAGCTGCCGCAACCGTTCAAGGTGCTATGGAACGATGGGCCCCGTCTGCGTGCCCTTGATATGAAACTGCGCGAGCAGGGCCTTGCGCCAACAGAGATGGGTAAGGGCCGCAACGTGTGGTACTGCTTTGGCTATGTGCTGGCCTCGGGCGTCAGCAAATCCGTCGCTCTGCACGATTGTGACATCCTGACCTACTCCCGGGATTTGCTGGCGCGGCTGATTTATCCGGTGGCCAATCCGGGCTTCAACTATATGTTCTGCAAGGGCTATTACGCTCGCGTGGCAGACGGTAGCATGAATGGCCGGGTCAGCCGGCTGCTGGTCACACCGCTGATTCGTGCCCTGAAAAAAGTCTGCGGGCCCAATGATTTTCTGGACTACCTGGACAGCTATCGCTACCCGCTGGCTGGCGAGTTCTCCTTCCGCACCGATGTGATCAATGACTTGCGCATTCCCAGCGACTGGGGACTGGAAATCGGCGTGCTGTCCGAGATGAAGCGCAACTACGCCACGAACCGGCTTTGCCAGGTGGATGTGGCCGATGTGTACGACCATAAACACCAGGAATTGTCGCCGGAAGACGCGAGCCGCGGTTTGTCCAAGATGAGCGTAGACATCTCCAAAGCCCTGTTCCGAAAACTGGCCACCAATGGCGAGATTTTTTCCAACGAAAAGTTCCGTACCATCAAGGCAAGCTATTTCCGCATTGCCCTGGATTTTGTGGAGACCTACCAGAACGATGCGATCATCAATGGCTTAAGCTTCGATCGTCATAAGGAGGAGAAGGCCGTAGAACTGTTCGCCCAGAATGTGATGCGGGCAGGCGCCTACTTCCTCGACAACCCCATGGATACGCCGTTCATCCCAAGCTGGAACCGGGTAACCAGTGCGATTCCCGATATCCGCGAACAGCTGCTGGAGGCGGTGGAGCTGGATAACGAGGAGTTCCGGCCATGAGCCAGACGCTGGAAGGCAAACTGGTGGCCATGCTGGAGGTGGTGTACCCGGCGCTGGATTGTGAGTTCCTGGCGGATCAATTACTGGATGCCATGGCGCTGGCTCCGGCTGCGGAGTCACCGCCGGCGCACCAGAACCACTGGAGTGAATCCGATGTGGTGCTGATCACCTATGCGGATACCGTGCAAAGCCCGGGCGAGAAACCGCTGGTGACTCTGAAACGTTTCCTGGACGACAGCCTTCGGGAATCCATCAGCGCTGTGCACATCCTGCCGTTCTTCCCCTACAGTTCGGATGACGGCTTTGCGGTAATGGATTACCTGTCGGTAAATGAATCCCACGGTAGCTGGGACGATATTGAAGCCATCGCCGCTGACTACAAGTTGATGTCAGATCTTGTGATCAACCACATGTCGGCCCGCAGTCGATGGTTCGAGAATTTCCGCAAGCGGGTGGGGCCCGGGAAGGATTACTTCTTCGAAGGCAACCCGAAAGACGACCTGAGCCAGGTGGTTCGGCCCCGCACGTCGCCCCTGCTGAACCCGGTGCAGACCGACGACGGCGAACGCTATGTATGGTGCACCTTCAGCGAAGACCAGGTCGACCTTAACTTCGCCAACCCGGAAGTACTGATCGAATTCGCCGGCATTATTCGGGAATACCTGGCGCGGGGAGTAAAGATCTTTCGACTGGATGCCGTGGCGTTTTTGTGGAAAGAACCGGGTACACCCTGCATTCACCTGCAACAGACCCACGAACTGATCAAGATACTGAGGTTGTTGATTGAACATCACACACCGGATGCCGTGGTGATCACCGAAACCAATGTGCCCAATCGAGAGAACCTGACCTATTTCGGCAATGCCAACGAAGCCCATGCCATCTACAATTTCTCTCTGCCGCCACTGCTGATCAATACTCTGGTGACCGGCAATTGCCGGCATCTGAAGACCTGGCTGATGAGCATGCCGCCAGCGCAGATGGGCACCACTTATCTGAACTTCATCGCCTCCCACGATGGCGTTGGGTTGCGGCCGACCGATGGCTTGCTTGACGATGAGGAGAAGCAGCGGCTGATCAACACTCTGGAATCTTTCGGCGGCAAAGTCTCATACCGGCGAACCGCCGATGGCCGGGACCAGCCTTATGAAATGAATATTGCCCTTTGGGACGCCCTGAAAGGCACCGCCGAGGGCGGCGCAGACCACTTCCAGATGCAGCGATTCCTGTGCGCCCACACCATCATGCTGGCACTGGAAGGCATTCCCGCTTTCTACATTCACAGCTTGCTGGCCACCGAAAACGACCACGCCCGGGTAGAGCACACCGGTCGCTTCCGCTCCATCAATCGGGGCCAATGGCAATTGGACAGCCTGGAGGCAACTCTGGCGGACCCGCTCAGCCACCACAGCGCAGCATTCACGGAACTCAAACGCCTGATCGCCATCCGTCGCGCTCAGCCTGCCTTCCACCCCAACGCGACCCAGTTCACTTTGCACCTGGGCTTACAACTGTTTGGCTTCTGGCGCCAGAGCATGCGCCGGGAACAGTCCATCTTCTGCATCCACAACATCAGCGACGAGGTGCAGCAAGTCGCCCTCAGTGACATCAATCTCATCGGCACCGACCAATGGACGGACCTGCTCTCCGGCATGGCCATCGACGACCTGGCCGGGGTTCTCACCCTCAAACCCTACCAAAGCGTTTGGCTCTCAAACTGAATTGGGGTCAGACCCGGGGTCTGACCCCGGTGCATTTGGTGGGGTGAAATGTCTTGGGGTCTGACCCCGGGTCTGACCCCATGTTGAGTTTTGGGGGCGAGGTTTCTATAATCGCGGCCCATTCGATGTTTGATTGCCCATGGAGGGGTGGATGACGATGCGGAGTCTCGTCGCGTTTTCTTTTGTTTTGGTGCTTGGTGTTGCCGGTTATTTCTGGTTTTCCAAGAGCACGCTCGCCTTTAGCCCCGATGTGGGCGACGTTCGTTATTTTTCCTTTCAGCAAACCACTGACGTTGTCGCGCCTGGCCCTTATGGGCGGAACCGGTCTCGCATGGAGCTTTCCAGCTTGTTGCGAAATGAGGTGTTGAGCTCTGCCGGTGGTGTTACCCGTCTTGAATCCCGGGCCGCGCAGGCCGTTGTGCGTCAGGACGATAAAATCGTTCTGGATACGGATAATGTGCCGGAGTTCAGTGAGCGGAAGCAGCTTTTGGTCAAGCTTCTGAAGGCGGGTGTGGTTGATCAGGTTGCCCGTGATGGCCGAGTGTTGGAGTCTGCATACGGGGATCAGGAAGTGTTGGACACCCTGATTGCCGATAGATACCTGCCTGAAATCCTGAGATTGACCTTGCAGCGCGATATCAGTGTGCTTTCAACTTACCAGCCGGCGTTTCCCGAGGGTGAGTTGAAAGTAGGTGCCCGCTGGCAAACCGAGACGCGCGAGGTTGCCGGTGAAAGGCTGCCCGCCTTGCAGTATGAAATCAGTCATATGGATGAGCAGTCCGTTACCCTCAAGTTCCGTTCGATGGACGAGCCAGACTCCGAACAAGGCCGCAGTGGTAAGTCGCCGGTTTACACAGCCTCGGGGTATCTGCAGGTTGAGCGAAGCTCCGGTTGGCCGCTCAGGGCTTATAGCGAAGTGGCGGCAACTCTGACGGCCGAAGGCCAGGAAGTGGAGGTGTCGACCATTGCCAGGCTCGAACAAGCGGGTATTGAGCCCGCAATGAACTTCGAAACCCTGAAGTTCCGGGCGGGTTCGGCTTTGCAGGGTTTTGGCATTGATACGGCCAGTCCGGAGTTTACAACCTACTATCTGCCGCCTTTTGGGCCATTCACCGCTGAAGAAAGCCTTGAGCGTCTGGATAAGTCCATGCTCTGGTTTGGTTCAGAGTACCTTGATGGCCACGCAGGCCTTGAGGTTGACCTGGGGCTTGAAGAGCTCGGGCTTCTCGATTTCCACCCGGTCAGTGCCGTTCGGCTTCTGGATTCTGATGGGCAGGAATTGGGTAAAGAGATCACTGTCGATAAACGTTACCGTGTGCAGGACGCACTGGTGAACCAGAGTGAAGCGCCCGCCACCCGTTATCCGTTTTTGCTCGATGGGTTGTCTGACGAACAGCTGCAGGCAATCGGCCGCCTGGAGCTGGATGTGCCGGTCACGTTGCCTGACCAGCTGATTACCGTGCCTTTCCAGCCGGGCGACACTGAGAAGTTTGTGGAGGAACTGGGCCTGACCCTGACCGTTGATGAGTGGGGCCCGGATCGTTTTCTGTTGCGATTGAGTCGTCCGGAAGGCTATCTGCCGGGCGATTACCCCCTGCTTAGCACCATCCCGTTGTCCGCAGAGGGTAAACCGCTGGCGGGTTTCAAGATGCGGTTGACTCACGAGTTGTTCGAGGAGCCCCGAGAGCAGTACCTGGAGGAAGGCGCCAGCACGGACTTCTGGGATGCGCTGGAGCTGTTCGGGGCCAGGCAAGCCCGCCGGATAATGGCCATGCCTCCCCACGAGCAGTATGGCGACATGTGGCATGACGTCTCCGCCCCGGAGGGCCACCCTATCGAGGCTGTCATGGTCTACCTCTATACCACCAAAAAAGACACCCGAACGTTTGTTGCACCCAGTGCCGTCGAAACCCTGATGGGTGGCGCCGTGGTGGGTGAGCGGACGCTTGACGCCTACTACACACCCAAGTTGGAGTTTACGCCTCTGAACATTGAGGACGTTGTGCTGCAGGGGGTTGAGGCTGGTTGGTTGAACGTCGCCGCGCCTGAGGGCGAGGTAAATCGTTGTGATGCGGAGCTGGAAGGTAAGCCAGTCTACCAGGATAGCCCTCTCACCTTTGTGAAGAATGAAGAGAGCGACGAGGCCATCATGATGTTCGGTTCTCGCAATTCTACGGAATACCCCGGCAGTCATCTGATCTCTGAGCGCGGCCAGAGATTTTTCTACGGGCTTGATGTCGACGTGAAGATCACCTGTGTGACCGATGCGATCGTCGAAACCATTCTGGTTCCCGAAAGCGGGCCTGTGAACCTGAAGAAGGCCGGTACAGGCACTCTGGAACTGAGCGACGCGCTGTATCAGGATCTTGTCGCTGTCCAGGACCGGTTCAATCTCCGGGAGCTGCCTGTCCTTGCCTTTAATCGCGAAGGCGAGGCCCTTCAGCCGTTAGAGCCTGTCCGTGCCGATGAGGACGAAAACCAGGCTGCGCCGCGTGGCAGGCAGCTGCGGTTCTGGGGTGAGATCGACACGGTCAAATACCCGACCGGTCTGAAGCGAGAAAGCCGTCTGGAAACGGTGTCATTTCCGCCTCTGCCTTGATGGAACAGGTCTCGCACTCAGGAAGAGATTATGACCAGACTACTGATATTGACTGCATTGTTACTGGCCCCGCTGCTGGCAGAGGCCACCCAGCGGATATGGTATGAAAAGGGGGGCGACTACTACGATCCCATTAACCCCTGGCACCGAAAGTCGACCTACGTTGATCTGCCTTTACCGCTGATCGGCGAGCGCTATCGGGCCGAGTTATACCATGCCAATGGCCAGCTGGCACTTGAGGGCGAATCCCTGACGCCGGAGTTCGACAGGGATAAGTTGATCGGCACGGTTGTGGAGTACCATCCGAACGGCCAGATTGCGAGCGAGATCACTTACGTTACCCGAAACGAAGTGTGCAACTGTGGCTCCGATCAGATTGTCCGCCATGGCACCTTCAAGGAATACCACCCGAATGGTCAGTTACACCGGATGGAGAACTACGTCGCCGGTACGCAAGCGGACGGTGAATACACCCGTTACGATGAAGAGGGCCGGGTGACCTTTCAATACGGGGTGAAGGGCGTGCGTTATCACGGCGCCTATGCCAAGTACGAGGCCGGCCAGCTCATTACCGAAACCCATTACGTAAACGGCCGTCGTCATGGCCCATACCGTGAGTTCGATTCGCAGGGGCGGCCATTGAAAGTCGCTACCCTGGTAGACGGTGAGTACCACGGCCTTGTGGAAACGTACAGAGACGGCATTCTGGTGGAGCAGGAGAACTACCAGGATGGTCAAAAAACAGGGCCCCAGAAACGCTTCTACCCCGATGGCACTCTGTCGAGGAGCTACACCGCCAGCCAGTTCCGGGGCAAGCCCGAAGGCGAAGACCTGCACTACCGCAAAGACGGAACGCTTTCGCGAAAGCAAGTCACGACACTGGATGCCAAGGGTAATGTCGCTGAAGTGATTGAACAGCGATTTGATGAGCAGGGCCGCTTGAAAGAGCTGGATCACAAGGCCGGGGAATGGCAGTTAACGGAAACCTATGACAGCGCCGGTAACCTCACCCATCGCCGTGAACAGGACAAGAATGGGCTGCAAGGACTTTTCCTGGCCGATGAATGGTCCGGGTTGGTGCGGGCACACTACCTTAATGGCAAAGAGCACGGCGCTTATTTCAAAGAAAATCGCGATGGAACTGTTGAAAAAGGTCAGTACCAACAGGGCAGAAAAGACGGTCTTTGGGTGACTACCGCCAAAGACGGCACCAAAGAAGAAGCCCACTACGCCAACGGTCAGAAGCATGGCACGCTGCAGCGCTATAGCGCGGGCGGTTCGCCCACAGAGCTGGTCACATATCACAACGGCGAAAAGCATGGCCCGGCGGATTTCATCGGCCCGAATGGCCGTCGGATTATTGGAAACTTCTATCACGGTGAGCCAGACGGCGACTATCGGGTGACCACTCTTGATGGCGGTGTTGTTCAACAGGGCCAATTTGTGAAGGGGCAGCCAGAAGGCGTTCATTACCATTTTTCGGAGTTGGGTCAATTGCGTGAGAAACGCAGCTACCTTGGCGGCCAACCCCACGGGGAGTGGGTAAAAACAGAGCTTGATGGCCGTATACGGGTGGTTAAAACCTACGAGCAGGGTGAGCTCTTGAGTGAGCGTGAAATTACCCTCAGTGAACTGCCCGCCCCGGGCCTCTATTGAAGCCGGTTGAACGCCGGGTGTCGTTTCCGAACAAGGACAGTGAAAGGATAAGAAATTCATGCGTAAAACCTGGATTTTAAGGCTGGCCCTGACTGGATTGCTGGCGTTTGCGAGCGCAGCGCTGGCAAGCCAGCCTTCAGCAGAAGCTCCAGAACTGGCGCCAACACAGGTGTATACCGATATTGCCCGGGCCGGATCGCGCTTCATCGCGGTAGGCGAACGTGGTGCGATTCGGGTATCCGATGATAACGGCGAATCCTGGAAGGTGGTGGACTCCGCTGTCGACGTTATGCTGACCGCCGTGGTGTTTGCCTCAGAGCGCGAAGCCTGGGCCGTCGGACACGGGGCGGTGTTGTTACACTCCGACGATGCCGGTAGTAGCTGGCAGAAGGTCAGTCTCGACGGTGTTGTAGAGCCAGACCAGGTGTTCATCGACATTGCGTTCGGCAAAGAGGGCGAAGGTTATGTCATCGGGCCGGATGAATGGGTTCTTGCCACCCAGGATGGAGGCAAAACCTGGGCCCGGGAAATGTTCGGGGCCAGCCCTTATTATCCGGACATGAGTTCGGTTGCTGTTCTGGACAGTGGCCACGTTTTGATTACGTACGGTGGCCTGGAGATTCTGAGGAAGGCTCCGGGTGACACGACCTGGCAAACGCAGGAAGTCCGGGGTGGATCGATTTTTGGCGTGATGGGCTTGGGTGGCCGCCAGGCGATGGTGTTTGGTGAGTATGGAGTGGTGCTGGAAAGCAGTGACGCTGGTGAAACCTGGGTTGAGGTGAAAAGCGCGAGCCGCGGTGCCTACTTTGCCGGGCTGAAGCTGGCGGATGGCGAGGTGGTGCTGGTTGGAGCTGAAGGTATTATCGCTCGCCGCGCTGTGGGCGCAGATGTGTTCCTCCCGGAGGTGCCCATCCCGGTCGCTGCGCTGACGTCGGTGGCGGAGGGTGAGGGCGGCCGTTTAGTGCTAACTGGCGCCCAGGGTGTGGGCTACCAGCAGGATGGCGCTTTTTACTTTGATGGCGCCGGCCCCGATGGGTACTCGGGGCAACTGGTTGCGCGGTCTTTGCTGTATCGCACCGAGCTTCCAAAGGTGCTTCAGCTTGTTGCCAAACGCTCTTCAAGGTATTCGCCAGCTGGCGACGATTGGGCCGTTGAATGGGTGGAGGTGGCCTTGCGCGCCGGTTCGTCCGATGCCGACGTTCTTACCCCGGAAGTCTTCAACGATCTTGGTAAATTCTACGGCCGTGTGGCGGCGTCTCCCGAACTTGAGCGCAGTAATGTGCGGTCGCTATGGGACCCTGAGACTTACAGTTACTTGATGCTACACGGACCCTACGGTGATTTGACCAGCGTGCCAGTTGTGCATGAGAAGCCGGACTACGATGACGCTGAACGCCCGTATCTTGAGCAGAGGATTGCCCGTGCGGGTTTGCTGGGAAACGTAATATCGAGCGATTTTGAGACGGTGAATGCCTTCGTCGATATTCCGGGGTACGCCACAGCAGAGGGGGATAACACCCGACGCGCAACCGTTCTCTCGGCATTGAAAAGTCTTGGTGTCGAGGCTGGCCGTAACGAGCATTCCTACAAAGTTGCAGCGGTTGAGCTTGCCCGGCTCGAAAGTGCGGACCTGGCGCAGAGTCATGATGAAACCGCCACGCCCGATGTTGAGTACGTCTATGTGATCAGCACCGCGAGTTCCGATTCCTCCAGCTGTGGCCGCACAGAAGATGCGCTTGTTCTTGCCGACGAGCTTGCAGGCTACCTTGCTACCCGAAAGATACCAGGCCCCGCACTCGCGGTGTCGGACCTTGCAAAGCTCAACAGGATTGTGCGCCACCGTGGAAACTGGAAGTGGTACAGCACCGATGATTTCGACGACTACGGCGGCAGTGTCTACGGCTATTGGGAGGTAGATTATTGCGTGAATCCCCTGGTGGTGGTGTTCGGGAAACACGGTGCGGGTGACCAGCAGGACCACCTGAAGGAGATGCTCGAGCAGTTTGGCAAAGCGGGTGAATTGGAACTTTCCACCTTCAGGGTGACACGTACAGCACTGTAGTCCTGGAAGCCTCCGGCTCCAGGTGAAGATTAATGAATGGATTCCCAGGGAGGGGACGAATGCGAGCTCTTGTTGTGTGTAGCCTGATTCTGTTGGTCGGCGCTGCAACGTACTTTGTTTATCCACGTGAGGAGCTCTCGTTCCGTCCCTCCGAGGGGGACGTTCGGTACTTTAATGTGGCGGAGCGAGTTGAATACTGGGACGGGGAGAAACGCCTGGCGCCCCTGAGCAAACTGGTTATGAACAGTCTTCTCCGGACCGATGTCCAGGTTCCGGAAGACGGAGGCTCGGAGATTCGCTCCCGTGCCCTTCGGACCAGATTCTTCTGGCACGGCCGCGAACTCTTCAACACTAATGGTGGCGTGGCCTACGGTGCAGGCGCCAATGCGATGGAGGGCCTGGCGACTTCAGGTGTTGTGCAGCGGGTGTCTGAAAGCGGCAGGTTGGTGCAAAGCACCTACGCGGACCCGCGCCTGGCTTCGATTTTGAGGTCCGAGCGCAGTGATGAGGATGTGGCGCGAAAAATGTTGCATCGTGGCCTCAGTATCTCAGCGCCTTATCTGGTTGACCTGGCTGGCAGTAAACCACACACGGGCGCAAGCTGGACCACCCCGCCGCAACAGGTGGCGGGCGTGACGATGCCTGAGTTGCGGTATGAGGTCAGCTATGTCGACGAAGATTCGGTAACGCTCAAGTTCCGGACGCGCGAGGGTGACGCCGAAGGGGCGCGAAGCGTTGAGGGCTATCTCGAGCTTGAACGGCACAGTGGCTGGCCCCTGAGGGCCGGGGCAACGTTTACCGAGGATGCCGAACTGGATGGCGAACCGGTGACCCAGATCAGTCGAATCACCCTTGAGCAAACCGGAATTACCCCGGTAACCCATCTTGACCGTATCCGGTTTAATGCAGAACGCGCGATGTCTTCCTATGAGTTGAAGACGGATACCGAATTATTTCAGAACTATTTCCTGCCGCCTTTTGGTCAACACACACCGCAGGAGTCTTTAGCCTGGTTGGATAGAACGTTGCTTTGGTTTGGCCCGGCACAATCGGGCGAGAAGTATGGTTTGAACTACCAATCTCACGGTTTGGACTTATCCAGTGCTGAGTTTCATGCGCCAATGGCGGTGCGTTTGCTTGATGAAGAGGGCAAACCGGTTTCGGAGGAAGTACAGGTCAATCCGTGGTTCCTGTCGAGCGCCTGGAATGAATCATTGCTTTCAACGGGCTCCGGACTGCGGCCCTTTTTGAGTGACGGCCTGACCCGTGAGCAGCTGGAACTCGTCGATCGGGTAGAGGTGGATCTGAGCGTTACCGCCCCGGATACACTGTATACCCTGACTTTAAATCGTGGGGACACCGAGCACCATGTGGCCGAAGCCGGAGTCACCCTGACCGTTGATTCCTGGTCGCACGACCGGGCGCTTGTCCGAATGAGCCGGGATGAAGGCTTTCTGCCCCAGGACCAGCCATTGGTCAGTGTGGTGCCCCTTGACCGTAATGGAGAGCCGGTTGCTGCCTTTACTCCGAGAACAAGTCACTCTCTTGTTGAACCACTGAGGGAAGCCTTGCTCAAGGACTATGATTACGCCTCGCCCAGCCTGTTGTCAGAACCGTTCGCCGACCAGGTAGCCACAGCGATTCTGGCGAAGCCGCTTCGGGAGCGCCGTGGCGAGATGCTCTACGAGATCTCAGTGCCGGGAGGTTCCAGTTTTCATGCCCTGACGGTCTACCTTCACAGCACCCGAACGGAAGCCCGAACACTGGTGGCCCGAAAGGCCGACGCCACTCTCAGTGGCGGGGCGGTCATTGGTGAGCGCTTCCTCAACCGCAAGCATTTGTCAGATTTGCCCTATGTGTCGCTGCACCCGGACGATGTATCCATGAGAGGCCTCGCCACGAACTGGCTCAGTGTTGGGTTGCCCGATGGGCTGACTGACCGTTGTGAGCTCTCTGTTGCCGGTGCACCGGAATACCAGAGCAGCCCGCTTGATTTCTCTTATCAGAGTTATGGCGAGAGGCAAGGGAGTCTTCTGACAACAAGGCACGGTGTCTCGTTCTTTTATGATTTCGCGGTTGACGTGCTGGTGGACTGCGTAACGGAGGTCGAGATGAAAACGTCGGCTCCGGGTTCTGATCCTGAAGTGCGGTGGCTGGATGACAACACCGTGGAGGTGTCTGAAGCGCTGCACCAGAATCTTGAATGGGCGCGCAGAGGATTTGGTCTGAGAAGCGAACTTCCGTTCATGGCGTTCAGCAAAGACGGTTTGGCGCTGGAGCCGCTGACTGACGGTGTGTACGGCCATTTCAGTATGGATGATCAACCTGTGGGCCGTCGTTTCCGGTTCTGGGGTGACGTGGCTGAAGTGCGGTATCCGGCCCGCGTGCATCGTGAATCCATACAGCTGCCTGTGCAGTTCCCGCCGCTGCCCTGATCAGGCCGAACCTTTGTAATGGACACAGTAATGATGAACCGACGACTCGTTTTTATTCTTCTGCTTTTCCCCCTGTTTGTTCAGGCCGGTCAGCGCATCTGGCTGCTGGAAGACGGGCGCTACTTCGATGCAGCAGACCCGGACCACCGCAGGGCAAAGTATCTCGAAGTGCCGTTTGTCCAAGAGGGAGAAAGGTACCGGATTGTGCTGCGTTATCCGGACGGTCAGCTGGCACTGGAAGGCCAGTCCCTCACCCCTGAATTCAATCGCTACGCACTGCTTGGTGACGTGCGGGAATACTATCCCGACGGGCAACTGGCGCGGCAAACCCACTACGTCACGCGCGATGAGGTGTGCAATTGCGGGCGGTCTACACCGGTTGAGCATGGTGAGTCTGAGGAGTATTTCCCGAACGGTCAGCTAAAGCGAAAAGTGACCTACTATGGCGGTGGGTTGATCGATGGCGACTATCAGGAATTTGACGCCGAGGGCCGGGTTACCCGCGCCTATACGGTGAAAAACTACCGAAAGGACGGGGCATACACCGAGTACCTGAGCGGCCAGCTGGTGCTGGAAGAGCAATATACGAATGGTCGGCGCCAGGGTATTCAGAAGAGCTACTACCCGAGTGGTGCCTTGAAGCGGATCTATTTTGTCGGCCAGCATCATGAACCGGAAGGTGAAGATCGGACCTATCGCGAGTTTGGGCCACTAAAGCGCAATGTGGTTCGCGTTCTGGATGATGGCGGCAACGAAGTTGAGCGGCGGGAAGAGGACTACGGTGAGGCAGAGCAGTTGCTGAAGCTGTATCACAAAAAGCCCGACTGGGAACTCGAGGAAGAGTATGACGAAGATGGCAATATCGTTGCTCGCAAGGAGGAAGGGCCGAAGGGTTACCAGGGGCTGTTCATCCAAAGGGACTGGCGAAGCGTCATAACCGCGCACTATGTGGATGGTGTGTTGAACGGGCGTTATTTCGAGGAGTCCTCCGGGGAACGGGTTGAAGGTGATTACGAGAACGGTAAAAAAACCGGCTTGTGGCAGAGCGTGGCGCGGGATGGCAGCCGGGAAGAAACCCGTTACGAAAACGGCAAGCGGCATGGCCTGATGGAGGTCATTGATGCCGATGGTAATCGCAGGGCATTTATCACCTACCAGCATGGGGAAATGCATGGCCCGGCGGACCATGTGACAGAGTCCGGTACCCGGATCGTCACCTCTTTCTATGAAGGCGAGCCAGATGGGGATTACCTGGAATACACCCGGCGTGGCCGGCTGATCGAGAAAGGTCACTATCGCCGGGGTGCCCTCCACGGTGCCCAGTACAGCTTTGATCGCTCGGGCCGGATGACGGACAAACGAAGCTACCGTGATGACGTTCCCCACGGCGAGTTTCTGGAAACCGGAGATGTCGGTCAGCACCTGTTCAGCATTGAATATGACAACGGTGTGCAGGTCGGTGAAGGCTCCTTCTACATGGATGTACCCTCAGATTCAGCATTACGGATGATCACCCGATGAAGAAAAGTCTGATTTTACTGCTGCTCGCCATTCCTCTCGCTGTTGTTGGGTATCAGGCCTCTGGCCTTGCGGATGCCGAGCAGACAGGGCCATCTCAACGGGTGTTTATGGGGCTGGCACACAGCGGTGAAAGCATTTTTGCGGTGGGTGAAGAGGGTGTTATCCGGTTTTCTGATGACAATGCAGCGAACTGGCATTCGGTCAGTTCCGGCGTTGAGCATACGTTGACAGCGATTGAGTTTGCATCGGAAAAGCGGGGCTGGGCTGTAGGGCACAACGGTGTCGTTCTGCAAACCGCCAACGGGGGTAGGAACTGGCAACCGGTCCATGTTGCCACTGAAGAGCACCAGGGCCCAGCGTTGATGGACGTTGCGTTTGGCAAAGACCAGATGGGGCTGATTGTGGGCGATGACAACCTGATATTTGCCACCAGGGACGGCGGAGAGAGCTGGTATCGCGAAGTTTATGAAGCCGGGCGATACCCTTCTGCCCACAATGCCGCGCTGTTGCTCGACAGTGGTCACGCCCTGATTGCGACGGGTGCCGGCGAGATACTTGTGCGGGCGCCGGGAGAAAATCAGTGGAGCCGGAAGTATGGGCCTGACCGCAAAGCGCTTCTCGGCATGGTCGATTTGGGGAGTGACAGAGTTCTGGCATTTGGTGCCCATGGGCAGGTTTTGGAAACAATGGACGCCGGCGCCACCTGGACTGAAGTTGAAGCCACCAGTTCCGCCAATTACCTGGCCGGTGCACGACTTGGTGACGGCAGCGTGGTACTTGTGGGTAGCGAAGGAATGGTCGCTCGTCGCAAGGTCGGAGAGGCGATGTTTCTGCAGGAGGAGCAGCTGCCTCCGGGGGCATTGACCGGAGTGGTCGAAGGGCAGAATGGGCGACTGTTGGTGACTGGTGCTCAAGGGGTGGGCTTTCTCGTTGACGAAGACTACCACTTTGACGGCATGGATGAAGCGAATCCGTACACCGGGTATCTGCTGACGAAAGCGCTGTTGCATCGACCGGAAATGATCCAGTTTCTGGGCCTGACCACCAGCAGCTTTCGTCGTTCGTTTGGCGAGGTGCCGGAGGACAGGGCGGCCTGGGTTTCCGTGAGCGTCTCTGCGACATCGGAAACTGAAGATGTACTGACCCCCGCCGTGTTTCACGACATTCACCAACTGCACCGGGACTTGTCGGAGCAGAGAGAACTCGGATTGTTTCGTGTAAAATCCCTCTGGAGCGAAGATCACACTCACATCGTTATCGACCGGAGCACCGGCACCCATCATCGAGTAGTCTCCCAGCGCAACGATTACAACGAAGACGAACGCCCCTATCTTGAGCGGCGCATGCTTCAGGCTGGAATGGTCGGGAATTTTATCTCTGAAGATTCCAGGACCATGATCCTGCAGGCTGAGGTTGACCTGTCGAAAGAGCAGAATGGTGACCTACCGGCAGCGTTGGCTTCATTTTTCAAAGATTATCAGGCCGGCTTCGACGAGCATTCGCCAGGCTATACGATGGATCAGCTTGAGTATGTGACCATAGAGAAGCTCTACGATCAGGTTCCCGGCACCGCTCCGGATACAACGAACGACAAGAAAGCTGTGGGCGCGCCACCGCAGTATATTTATGAGATCGGCCTGAAAGCCGGTGAGCCAGGTAACTGCAGCCAGGCAGAGGCGGTAAGACTGTCCAGTTACCTGGAAGATCACCTCACGGACGCCCGCCTGGATGCGGACGTTTTCTCCGTGGCCAAGTTGGCAAAATACAATAAGGTGGCCTGGCGTGAAGGTAACTGGAAAGGGTTTTCGGCGGACGGTTATGAGGAACGGTACCGAGGCGGGGTTCATTTGCTTTGGGAGCGTTCCAGCTGCGTGAATCCGTTAGCCGTCGTTATCGGTCGGTCCGGAGCGCAGAATGTGGCAGAACGGATTAACTCGGTGCTGGCTCAATTCGAGCAAGCAAGGGGACTGGCCGACACGGATTCGAGCCTGAACCTCAACACCTACCGGATTACACGGTCTGCACTGTGAAGACGGGGTCAGACCCCAAGACATTTGATGAGGCTAAATGTATCGGGGTCTGACCCCAGAGTTATGGTTTTGTTTGAGGAGTAGCGCAAAGAAGGGTGGTTTGTAATCCGGGGTTGTGAGGTTATAATCGGCCTCGCTCAGGATGAGTCAGATACAAATCACCAATCTTCAGGGATCGAAGTCATGCCCCAGGCAAGCGGATTGCAGTTCACCGCCCGTGTAGGCGAATTCCCCACCGATCACTTTGTTGTTGTCAGTTTCGTGCTCACCGAAGGCCTGTCTTCGCTGTCTCACGGCCGCCTGAAACTGGCCAGCACCGATCCAGACGTTCAGCCAGCCGACATTCTGGAGCAACCGGTGGACCTGGTGGTGTGGCAGGATGGCCAGCCCCAACGCCGTTTTACCGGTGTCGTGAACGAGTTTGCCCGAGGCAACACCGGCCACCGCCGCACCCATTATGAACTGGTGATCCAGCCTCCCGTGTGGCGCCTGGCCCTGATGCACAACAGCCGCATCTTCCAGACCCAAAGCACCGACGCCATCGTACGCACCCTGCTGGAAGAGCGGGGCATCATCGACACCGTGTTTGACCTCAAACGCACCCCGGAAGAACGGGAATACTGCGTCCAGCACCGGGAAACCGACCTCAACTTCGTTGAACGCCTGGCCGCCGAAGAAGGCTGGCACTACCGCTACCAGCACGGCAGTGTGGACGGCGAAGAACAACCGGCCCTGATTATCGCTGACCACCACGGCGATGCCCCCAAACTGGACCCGGTCGCCTGCAACACCCAGGCCGGCGGCAGCACCCGACAGGCCTGCGTGTTCAGCTTCGCCTACGAAGAGCGAGTCAAAGCCGCCTCTGTGGCGATGAAAGACTACACCTTCAAAAACCCCGCCTACGCCCTGATGCACGAAACCAGCGCCGGCAGCGTCAACCACCGCGAAGACTACCAGCACTACGACTACCCCGGCCGCTACAAAGCCGATGCCAGTGGCCAGCCCTTCACCCAGTCGAAGCTGGACGCCCTGAGAAACGACGCCGCCCTCGGCAAAGGCAAAAGCAACCGTGCCGACTTCACCGCCGGCGCCAAAGTGACCCTGCAGGACCACGACAGCCAGGCCCTGAACCGGGAATGGCTGCTCACCGCCATCACCCACACCGGCAAACAGCCCACGGCCTTGCAGGAAGAGGGTGGCAGTGAACCCACCAGCTACCACAACGAATTCACCGCCATCCCGGCCGACAAAACCTGGCGCCCGATGTGTGACCACAAGCCGACCATGGACGGCCCGCAAATGGCCATCGTCACCGGCCCGGATGGCGAAGAAATCCACTGCGACCAATACGGCCGCGTGAAAGTCCGGTTCCCCTGGGACCGCTATTCGAAAAACGACGAACACAGCAGCGCCTGGCTCCGAGTCAGCCAGGGCTGGGCTGGCGGCCAATACGGCTTCATGGCCCTGCCGAGAATCGGCAACGAAGTCATCGTATCCTTCCTGGACGGCGACCCGGACCAGCCCATCATCACCGGCCGCACCTACCACGCGACCAACACACCGCCCTATGCGCTGCCGGAGCACAAAACAAGAACCACCCTGAAAACCAAAACCCACAAGGGTGAAGGCAGCAACGAACTGCGGTTTGAAGACGAAGCCGGTGAAGAGCAGATCTACATCCACGCCCAGAAAGACCTGGACCTGCTCACCGAACACAACCGCACCGAAGTCATCAGGAACGACAGCCACCACACTGTCGAAAACCACCAATACAGCCACATAAAATCGGCCGACCACTGCACCACCGATGGCGAAAACCGAATATCCATCGGTGCCGACTGCAGCCAGAACATCGGAGGCAGCTTCCATCAGAAAACCGCCCAAACGATGGCCTCTGAAGCAGGTACCGAGGTGCATCATAAAGCCGGTGCGAAAGTGGTGTTGGATGCGGGGGTGGAACTGACTATCTCGGGTGGGGGGAGCTTTATCAAGCTGGATCCGAGTGGGGTGACGTTGAGTGGGCCGGGGATCAAGATTAATTCTGGTGGGGCGCCGGGGAGTGGGAGTGGAGCTAAAGCTCAGGCGCCACTTGTACCTCACGCTTTGGATCGTGAGCAGCCCGAAGATCCAGACCCCGTGGTGTTGCCGGATGTTGCGCAGCGATTGGATCGCAGGCCAATCAATGTTGAGTCACAGAAAGCGGCATTGATGAAAGGGAACGCCACATGTGCGGTCTGCGAGATGGGGCCAGCCTGATGGTAGATGTCTGTTTATTGTCTGAGCCTCCCTGCGCTCACATCAAGTGGCCATCCAATGGCACTGTTGCATTGATTCTGGATGGGGTGGCGGTATCGAATGTTGCACGCTCTATCTATGAGTGGTCCGGCGGTGCTGCAAAAACTGAGTGTTTGTATGCTGGCACCCGCTGGGAACCGGTGAGTGATTTTGCCCCATGGATTGTTTGGTTGGAGGATGAGAGCGATCCAGTGCTGGCCGCATTTGTGGAAAGAGGCGCAGCCCAGGAGTGGGGGTATATTTTGGTGACGAATTATAGCCCTGATGCTCTGCGCGGCTATCTTCGCCAACTTATCGTAATTGAGCGTGTACCCGGGTGTGAAGAGTTAATCCGGATTGCTCATCCTGAAATGGCCCGCAGAGTGATTGGTGAAGGGTTGATCACTCCTGGCAGGGATTTGCCGCAGGAGTTGTTATCCCAAGTTGTCAGCCCGAACCTGGTCGAAGGTACTTGGCATATTCAAGAGCCGCATAGAACTGTAGACGATCTAGACAGAGAAAGTGCTCAAACAAATATCGAAGCGTTAGAGGCTGCGTTCTGTGCTTTTAATCGCCGGCGTGACAACTTGGCGCTTTGGGAGATGCTGGATAGCTCTGTGAGGGAGTGGCTTGGTGGGCCGGCGATAATAGAAGATGCGTTCAGGAAACTGGATCAGATCATTGAAGAGGCCGGCTCACTTGGACATGTTGGGCCTCGTCATAAGTTTCTGTATTTATTGGATCGTTACCGTAACGACCGACTTCTTCCGCATACATAATCATGGATGAATAACGATGCGCAAACAACGTCCAGCTAACGATCGTAATAGTGATGAACTCAAGTCTTGGGAATTATCTGGGGCTGAAAGCAATCAACCCGCAAGCTGTCCTTTGCTCACAACCGTTAAGTTACTTCCCATTCGTTATGGCAGGGTAGAAGTTCCGCCTGAAGGGAAGACTGCAGGAATGCCCTATGAGCTGAAATCCCGTGCTCTTGGGTATCGGCTTATCAGGGACGGCTACATTTACATCCTTGATGAGGGGGCAGAAAGTCTTCATGAGTATGTCTACGAGGACGGGGCACTATCCGGACATAATGAAGGTAAACTCGAGTACCCGCTCAACCATATTTTGTATGTGTGCTTTTCTGAGGTACGCCTGACAGACAAGAAAAAGGCGCAGGTGCTGGGAAGCCCGAGTGAACGGCCGGAATTCATGCAAAAGATTGACTTGCGGAATGCTTCTCCAGTTTCCGGGGGGGAGCATCTGCTGACTTTGGATCAGGCCAACCAGTGGGTTGCGGAGTTTGCTGAGGATTTTGAGCCGGAAATGACAGATGGTGGAAACCCTCAGGAATACGAGGCTTATTTCTGGGAAAATCAGCCCTATTACCATAAGACTCGGCTCGGTAAGCTGCTTAGTCAGCAGGAGATCGAAGACCCGAGTGATTGCCTTTGCATCGTGCTCCGTGATGACGTCGGGGTTATGCTCGACCTCGCTCAACATCAGAATGATGTTGTTGGTTGGCTTGAAGCATGGACTTTAGGCCCAGACGGAACGAGAAGCGTTGAACGAGATTACATGCTCGGCACAATCATTGAGTCCATTACCGTTATGGACGACGCAGCTGTTGTAGGTTTGATGAGAAGTCATTCCGACAGTGATGTTCAAGCCATGGTTTCAAGCCTGGATGAACTGCCGCAAGACGAGCAAGAGAAAGCGATCGCCGCGTTAACCGACTGGTTAAATACCGACAGTGACGATGGCCATGGTATCGGTGTGACGACGCAACCCCATCCGCCAGAACTTCAGGCACAGCTTGATGAAATTCGTAAAGGTGCAAACCGTTCAAATTATCTGGAAATAGCTGACCGGTTGAATGGAGAGACGGAAGACTACTACACACGCCAGGCGTTGGCGGGTGCGCAGCAAAGCTTTGTAGATGCACATCTTGAAGCGATCAAGCGCCTTAAGAAGCAACACAATACCAATCTCAAGAATACCTTGAACGGCGTCGGATTTGGTAAGCAGGGAATTAACGACCTGATCGACCGTCCGCGCATGAATGAATTTATGCAAACGCAACGCGAGAAGCTGGCGCGCTGGCAGTCCGAATTGGCATTAATTACCGAAGACAGAACAAACTTGGTTACTGAGAGTCGTTTTCAGAAGGCGGCCTGGTATTTTGATCCGGAGAATGAGGGCCAGGTCAATACGTCACTCATGCTCGAATATCAATGTTTGAAAGATCTCTGCCGCACGGATGAGACAGCGGAAAAGATAGCTGAGTGGATGGAACAGAACCCACAGTATAGCCGGCCGATGTTCTATACGCTGTCGCTGGCCGACCAGGCATCGAGTGCAGAACTGATTACTACCTATGCCAGCATCATGGCGGCCGGATATAGCATTGTAACCAAGGCAAAGGAGTACGGTGAGTCTCTATCTACGGCGGAAGCAGGCCGTTTACCCGCGCTGGAAGCTATGTCAGAAGAGATAAGGCTCAGCGCGGCAGCAATCGGTGATGCCTTATCGCCGGCGATCTCGCTCAGCATTGCGAATACTATGGAGGAACTCTATCGCGGATTGGATGCTGATCGAATGCCATCCCTTGATGAGATTTTTCGAAACTTGCCTTTCTTCCTTAAGGGAAAGTTGTTAGATGCTGCAAGGAGCGGGCAAGTTGAGTTCCGGTTGGCGTCTGCTGACGAGTTGGAAGAGTTCAAGGTGAACCTCCACAAGATAATGCAGTTGAACGAGAAAATATCAGATGTAAATTCCGAGCATGATAAGGTGAAGTCGACACATGGTCATCGTTCCGAGACTGCGAAGCAGTTGGTCGACCAGTTCCATTCGCTAAGGGATGAGCAGCGCTTGTTGGGTGAGCGCCTTGCTGCAGCATTGAGCCCTATCGATGAATCAGATCCAAGAATCTCCCTTGCTCCGCCGGATGCCGCAAACGGTAAGGCTGCGGTTTCGATAATCTTATCTGCCGCCGCTGATCAGCGGGAAGTTGGAAGGATGTTGCAGTCGGTACGCAGAGGTTCGCCAGCGGTCCCGGCAGCGAACGCGCTTGGGGATGCGATAGGTGTTGCGATCTTTTTTGTGCAGTTAGCGAATTTTTGGAGTGCTTTTGACGAATTCTTGAAAAGCGAGAATGCTTTTGGTAGTGGCCGACGCTCTGCTTTGCCACTCGTTGAAGCGTTCTGGGGTAGCTCTGCTGCAGGGCTTGCGTGTGCGCAAGGATTTGTTGATTCAGCACTCAATGCACGGGCTCAGCAATTGGCAAATGCCTGGAAGGGCGCAGAGCTAAAAGGTGTTCACGCCCAGATGGGAAGAATGCATGCTTTTCTGGGCGGATTTGCATATGTGGCGGGCTTTATAGCCTCAGGGTTCAGCATCAATAAACATCGCAGTAATTGGCTGGATGCGGTGAAAGCCGGTAATCAGCAGGCCGAGTATGCTGCGATTACTGCAATGATCGGAAGTGGTGGTTTAGCTGCTACTAATATGGTAGGAGCGTTTTCCTCTGTGCGTGCTTGGGCGCAAGTAGCTTCTGCCGGCAGGGAAGCTGCACAAACGCTTGGTGGTGATGTTGCCAAGGCTCGCGCGACAGCTTGGGCCGCTACTGGCCCCCGGCTGGCTTCGTTGTTTGCCAGACTTAATTTGTTTGGGTTGGCATTTACAGTAATCGAGCTCGGTTCTACGTGGTATTACAACTACAACACTCGCAGTCAGCTTGATGAGTGGATTAGTAGCACGCCATGGAGCAATGACCCACGAAAGAGAAAGGATCATCTTATTGACGATTATTTGGCGGCGCTGGAGAGAACCCGCGATTTTTTGACACTAACGCGGGCGGAGGACAATGAAGATGGCCGTCAGGGTTTCTACCTGAATTGTTATGGTTTGCCTGCAGATGCCTTGAAAAAGCCAATTACAGGGGCACCACCCCGCAAGGTTTCACTCGCTTGCTGGCTTGTTCAGCCAGAAGCGAGTTGGTGGATGTTTTCCCGGGACCCAGAGACTTGGGTTAGGGCAATGGCGCCGTTGTCGGAAACACTGTGGGTGAACGAGCAGGCAGATTTTCTTCGAGTTGGCTTCTACCCACCCAAACACCAGAAAACCGAACATGGACGCGAGACCAGCGAGTTGGCCTTGATGGTAAAGATAGAGACCTTGCACACCGAAGAGCGTTACACCGGAAGTGTCTACATGCTGCGCATCAAGCCGGATAGCGAGTTTCCCTTGTTGCCGGTTCAGGAGGCGCCGATTGAGCAAGCAGTTTGGTGGGAACTCGATTGGCCATTTGTTCCCATTGAGGCAGTTGCATGACGAAAATAGCAGATACCAAGGCACCCAGAGCAGGCAACTCTGACACGTTCAAAAGCGGAAAGGTGAACCATCTTTCGCCACTTCCGTTGCCCACCGGTTTGCCCCCCGTTGATCACAGCCATATTGTGGCGGAGGTTACGGACGAATATCTGGAACTTGGGGCGTTTACACCGAATGTGTTTGGCTGGCAGTTAACTCTCGCGATGCCCATGATGGTTGTTGTTCTGTCGTGCATTGTTCTCCCTGTGCTGATGTTTTTCGGAGGCTTAACAATCGGCGATGGCCTGATGGATGGTATTGGATTGTTTGGTCAGTTTTTCTTGATTGGGGCAAAGCTGAGCGTGGTTGGGGGGGGCACTATCTTGCTGATAGCCCTTTCCCCACGTGTGCAAGCCTACTTCAAACTCCGGGGAGTCGTCCCCACCCGCTTCAATCGCCAACGCCGGGAAGTCTGCCTGGTGCCGTCGGATTCGGATACGCCTGTCATCGTGCCCTGGGAGGAGCTGCAAGCCTGGGTGGTTCAGGCCCAGGGGGTTACCCAGTATGGTGTCCAGCGTCAGTTTGGTTTTGGCTTTGGGGGTACGGATCCGAAGACCGGCAAAGGCACAAGCCTTGAGCTGATGTCGGCGGGGCTACCCCTGGCCATCAGCACCTGGGAAGCGCTGCGGGCTTATATGGAATACGAGGTAAACAGCCTGGCGGAGATTCAGGACCCGTTGGAACTACAAAAGCCCGGCGACCCGCCCTGGGAAGGTGTCCATACCTTCTACAATGCCCGTGAGCGAATGCGTCGCCGTCGTCGCGAAGGCGAGGTGGGTTGGTTCTACCCGTTCTTTTGGTACTGCTACCACCTGCTGACCTTGTGGACTTTGCCCAACCACCTGACGGAATGGGAAGTTCGTAAACTGAAACGCCTGAACCGCCGGGCAACCCCGGAGGCTGTCCAACGTTGGTCAGAACCGCTGCCGGAAGCGCAATCGGCAAAGCCGAGTGAGGAGCTGATGCGGCTGAGTGAAAAAGTACGCCAGAAGCAGCGAGCCAATCCAGGGCGCTTGCCCTATGAGGTGTTTGCTGAGGTGTACAGTGAAGAGGATCGAGTGCCGCAGGCATCGAACCTATGATTAGGGACTAAATCATCATCAAGGAAGACATTATGACCACGGCTATAAACGCAATCTGTACAGCCTGTAACAACACCATTCAATTATCACAAGAGGACCTGGAGCAGCTTGGAAGATCGGAGCCGCTCCCCTGCAGCGAGTGCGACGCCATGCTGAAGATCACACCTGACGCAAACTCAGAGCGCAACGCAAAGCTTTCGGTGTTTGCCTTGACGATTGGCGCGGCCATCGTTGCGATTGTGGCCTTAATAAACATCTTTGGTGACGCTGGCTTTCCGACTTATTTTGTTGCGATACCCGTCATTCTGGTGTCCACAGTGTTGGTATCCAGCCTCAGTAACAGCAAACTCAACTTAGACAGAGTTGAGTGAGCAGTGGTTGGCTCAGGTTTGTTTCATGGGATGGTGATGGCAAAGTGTCATGGGCGCTTACGCCGCAACTAGGCAAGATCTCTATGGAAGCGTACCGGCAAAACGCCCGAAAGGTGCATGGCCAATCTGAGATATGACTATCGGGATAAAATTTGAACGATTCGGAACCTTTAACAAGCAAACCACGAGTCGGTGGGAATCTTCAGCCTGCCTGTCATCAGGTTTCCGTCTTTGAGGCTGCTGCCTTTCGGGCGACTGAGATTGGTCCTTTGCCGAAATCGCCCAAAGAGCGCACGCGGATTGGCGAGGATCTTCAGCCTGTTGGCACCTATGCGGGCATTATCCCCTATCTGAGCACAATTCAAGACGCTGAAGTGCTTCAGGATCATGAGAAAACTGACCCGGAATTTATATCCAAAGATTGGTGGTGGGATCACCAGCGGATTCGATTCCTGAATGAAAAGTTAAGCCTTAAATTTTTGGTTCTTTTGTTGCCGTTGATTTGGGTTTTCACATTAATAATTGGGGGCTTGGGTTCAATTGTTTGGGGAGTGGTGCAGCTAACTGAATCGTATGATTTTCCTGCTTTTCTGCATTTACTACTGCTATTCATCTTGGTGCCAGCGTGGCTGTTGTTCTCGTTTTGGGTTGTTCGTCCCACTACCAACTGGCTCATGAGTACCGGTGTTGGATTCCTTCTCAAGCCCTTCGAAAAGACCATCAATAAAAAACTAGACGAAACGCTAGAGGACGGCTGCAGCGAGTTTAACCGGATCACCGGTCAAGTCCGACTGGCCATGGGTGGTAGACGTTTTTTTGAAGCCCCCTTTGTGGAGTTCGATGCCTACGTAGATAGGGTGATCCAGCAAAGTGGTGTGTTCTATCGGCTGATCCTGGTGCATCGTTACACCCAGAAATCCTTTCACAACACCGCGTTCAGCTCCATCGAACCCAGTAAGTTTGAAGTGCTGGCAACCTGGGACATGCTCCAGACCTACATGGATGTGACGCAACCATTGCCCGATACCCCACGGCTTGAGCCCTTCCGTCTCCTGGACCCCGTCACCGCCGAATACGACAAAAAAACGGGGCGTAATCCAAGGTATTGGCGTGACCTGAATCTGGAGGCCTGGAAAGAGGGTGAGGGCTGGACTGAGGTTCACCGGCGCCAGACCAGTTATCCCTGGGATGGCCGAACCTGCAAGCTGACTCCGCAGCTAGGCAAAATATCGATGGAAGAATACCGTAAGCAAAGGCCTGTGGGTGCTTGGCCAATTTGATGTTACAAGGATTGTAGATTGCCGCAAGGTTCGCCTATTTCCTCACATGGGGTTTTTGGATGTGAGGAAAGACGAAGGTGGAGACTACATCTTTGAATAGCGGAAGTTGTCATCTCGGTAATTTGCCAACCGTTGCAAAATGCAACGCCTGTAGTAATCTGTATGCACCAGCCGTGGCAATCATTGCAGGAGGGCATCATGGCAACAGCAATTCGAATTGATGACAAGCTGGTTCGCGAAGCCTCAGCGGAGGCACAGCTTCAGCGGCGCTCTACACCCAAGCAGATCGAATACTGGGCGGAGATAGGCAAAATTGTGGCCGGGGAAGTGTCGGCAGAGGACCTGATCTCTATCGCTCAGGGCAATCGCCGGGTGAGGGTGGAACCATTGGTTCCGGAGCCGGTATCCAGTGATGACTTATGGGCCGAGGTAGATGCAGCCCGGGAATCGGGTGAGCTGGCAAAAGCGATCGCTCACAATCGTACCGTGTATCAGTGTTCGCCTGATAAACCAGGCTATTTACAGGCGATCTATCCCGACGGCACCCGGCAAACCGGTGTTTTCAAAAATGGCGCTTTTGTGGCACTGAATGATCGAGATGACGCAGCCTGAACTATGGTTACTGGTTGGTGGCAATGGTTCCGGCAAGTCGACCTTTTATGAGCGATTCCTTGCTCGCCGGAATTTGCCGTTTATCAATGCAGATAACATTGCCAGAAGCCTATGGCCCGAAGAGCCAGAGAAGCATAGTTATGCGGCAGCCTTGATCGCAGAAAAGGAGCGATTTCGTTTTTTGGAGGAAGGCGCCAGCTTTTGCTTTGAAACGGTGTTCTCCCACCCATCAAAGGTGGACTTCCTGGGCGCTGCCAAAGCCGCAGGTTTTCGCATTCGAATGGTTTATTTTCACCTGGAGTTGGTGGAGTTGAATAAGGCGCGAGTCTCTACTCGGGTGAAGTCGGGAGGCCATGGTGTTCCCGAGAAGAAAATCGAAACGCGCATCCCTCGTACTTTGCAGAATGTGAAGGCAAGCATTGGCCTGGTGGATGAACTCTACCTCGTCGACAACTCGAGCGCCGAAAAACCGTTCCTGCGGGTGGCTGAGCTTCGCGGAGCAGACTGGATACTGTGTCAGGACGTACTACCTGAATGGGCTGAGACTCTGATCAGGTTTTAACGAGACGAAAACTCAAGATCACGAATTCAAGATAAGGGAGCCAAGGAATGGCAAGTCCTCTCGTGCAGGCCAGAAGCCTGCTAATTACAGCAGTTTTGTACCTCACCGCCGGCCAGGCACTTGCAAGTCCCCCAGCCATCCCCCTGGCCAATATCTACCACCCGGGAATCAATCTGGCTGACTACTGGCTCAGTGAAAAGCTCGATGGCGTACGAGCCTACTGGGACGGCAGCCAACTCTGGTCCCGGGGTGGTCATGTGTATGCGGCTCCGGACTGGTTTACGGAGCAGTTCCCGGCGCAGCCACTGGACGGCGAACTCTGGAACGGGCGTGGGCGATTTGCCGAGCTGTCAGGTGTTGTGCGCAAGGCTCAACCGGTGGCGCGGGAGTGGCGGGAGGTGCAGTTCCACGTGTTTGACCTTCCCGTGCCGGATGTACCGTTTGATGAACGGTACCGGGATCTGGCTTCCATCGTTGAGGCCTCTGAATCGCCTTATCTGGTGCTGGTTGAACAGTACGCGATCGAGAGTCACCGCGAACTGATGTCCGAACTGAAGCGGGTGGTTGCGGCGGGCGGAGAGGGGCTGATGCTCAAGCGCAAGGCCAGTCACTACCTGGCAGGGCGTTCTGACGATCTGCTGAAAGTGAAAACTCATGCGGATACGGAGGCTACGGTGGTTGCCATTCTTCCCGGCAAGGGCAAGTACCGTGGCATGATGGGGTCTCTGGAAGTAAGGCTGGAAGACGGCCGGGAGTTTCGTATCGGCACAGGATTCACGGAGGAGGACAGGCTGCGTCCGCCAAAGCCCGGCACCATCATTACGTTTCGGTACCGGGGATTGACCGCCACGGGCCTACCCCGGTTTGCCAGTTTTCTGAGGGTTCGGGATATCTAGTGTCCCGTGATGGTTGGTGAGCCAGGCTCACCAGCTCCCCACATTTCCCATGCTCGCCCATGGTTCCTGAACTGGTAGCGCCTCTCCCTTCTGCAACAGCTCAATCGAAATGCCATCCGGTGTGCGGATAAAGGCCATGTGCCCGTCTCTTGGTGGCCGGTTGATGGTCACGCCATGGGTTTGTAGCTTCTCGCACAGGGCGTAGATGTCGTCTACGCGGAAGGCCAGGTGCCCGAAGTTGCGACCGCCTGTGTATTCTTCCGGGTCCCAGTTGTAGGTGAGCTCAATCATGGGGGCTTTGTGTTCCCGTGCCCGGGCCTCATCTTCAGGGGCTGCCAGGAAAACCAGGGTAAAGCGGCCTTGCTCGCTGTCTTTCCGGCTGATTTCGACCATGCCGAGCAGGTCGCAGAAGAAGTGGAGTGTGTCATCCAGGTTGCTGACCCGGATCATGGTGTGCAGATATTGCATGGTGATCTCCTGTGGGGTGAGGATGTGCTCTCAAGCATTAGCTCTTTTGTTGTGGCCAGCCATGGGGCACGACAAACCAGCGGTCGTGTTCTGCCCAGCATTGTAACTTGGGGTGCCACGTTGTTTCTGCAAACAGGGCCGGAATTCCGCGGTCTTCAACCCGTTGAATGGCGGCCCGGGCTTCGTCGGCCTGAGGCTCTTGTGCCTGGCTCCAGGGCCCGATCCAGTGCGGCTTGTTCAGCGGCACCCAGCGTGTTGTGTCCTGTGCGTCCAGGTGCTTGGCGTAGCACCACTGCCCGGTCAGGTGATTGTCCGGTACGGTATCGGGTAACGTAACTTTTAGCTCGTCAGGATAGAACAGATATCCGGGCATGAAAATGCGCGGCCTGGCGGTATCGTCGATGCCAAGTTCTGCCAGCACACTTTGGGTTTCCGGTCGCTGCGCTAATTGGCTCTGGCGTGACAGCAGGTGGCCGGTTTTCAGGTCAAGCCGATCCTGTGCATTGGGGCCATACCACCAGGTAGGCCCGTCCGGATCGGGAACGCCTAGATAGTATTTGATGGCGATTTCGTGGTGTTCAAGTTCTCCCGATTGTGGATTTCTTACCACAAAATCCAGTTCCCCGATGGTTCGGCCGTCCTTACGTATTTGCTGGTTTTTCAGAAGGATTGGCCAGCCCATCAGCTCACTCAACATGACTTCGTACAGGCGCTCAAAGTAGTGCCCCAGGCGCTTTTCCGTGGCCGTCAGCAAGCGTTCGGGAACGGACTCTGGGTGGGTGTCCCAGTGTGTGAGTACAGAAAGATAATCCTCAGGAAGGAACCGGGCCGGATAGAACGTGAGTGGTGATGCCAACAACTGGGGTGCTTCACACAGCCAGGCAAGATGGCGTATGGCCGGTGTTTTGAATCGGTGAAGGTTCTGTGGCGCGCGCAATGTGTTCATCAGGTCAGGATACCCTATCTGCCTCACACTCTGGCGTTGAACGTTGAGAAAGGGGAGGCATTCGGCGATATCGGTCTCTATAATGGGCCCGGAATTTATCCAGATACCCACGGAGGGGTGAATGTTGATGCGCGCCAGTGTTGCAGCGCTGCTGCTGTTTTTTGTTGGTCTTGCCGGCTGCTCCCACTTTCAGAGTGAGCGGCTTTCCTTCAGTCCCCGGCCAGGGGATGTCCGTTATTTCCACGTTAGTGAGTCCATGCTGTTCTGGGCGACCGACGGCTTCCCGGGCACCGAGGTTGAATACAACCTGTCCAGTTTGGTGAAGGCTGAGGTTACCACCGTTGATGATGGCATCGCTGAACTGAACTCCCGTTCTCTGTCGTCCCTGTTGCTGAAAAATGGCCACATTTTGTTTACAACCGACAAGGATCCTGCGTTTAGCGAGTCGCTGATGGCGATGAAGGATCTACTGACATCGGGTGTGGTCGAGCGTATTGACGATCATGGACAAGTGGTTCAGGCAAGGTTCGGGAATCAGGATGCCGTTGCAAAGCTCGATGGCATGGTTCACGAAACGGCATTGGTGCGGCGTGGTTTAAGCATCATGGCGGCCTGGCAGCCGCGTATGCCGCAACAAAGTCTGAAGATTGGTATGGCCTGGCAAGTTCCTCCTCTGGTTGAGGGTGGCTTGGAGTTGCCCGAGCTTCGCTATGAAGTTAGTCACCTTGATGAGGACACCGTTACCCTGAAGTTCCAGTCCGCCGGTATCGGCTCCGGAGTGGTGGCTGACGATTCAGGGCGAGGCTTTCAGGAGGTTCGGGCCGAGCGGGTTAAAGGTTATCTGGAGCTTGAGCGCCACTCAGGCTGGCCCAGGCGAGCGAGCATCGTTGCTCATCGGAAACTGGGCAATGATGGCGACACAGCCTGGGTTTCCAGTCAGATGTCACTGGAGCAGGGTGGTCTCAAGCCCTCCAGTAATCGGAACCTGGTTCACTCCAACGCCGCCTTCGCGCTTTACCATGATCGTACGCGAATGTCAGACCCCTGGTTTGAATCTGAGTATCTGCCTCCGTTCGGGGAAAGAACGGTTGAAGAATCTTTTGACCGTCTGGCCCGAACGTTGCTCTGGTTCGGAACCGACGTTGTTGATCAGCAGCTTGGCCTGAGCTTTCAGGTGAGCGCCTCGGGATTTTCTTCGGTGTTGTTTCACCTGCCAGAGGCAGTGCGATTGCTGGATTCCGGGGGTAAACCGGTGGTTGATGAGGTGGCGGTTGACCCAAGGTTCTTGATGGGGAGCTGGTATTCCGTCGCCGATGGAATAGATCCGCCCCTGGTACCGTTTCTGACGGATGGCCTTTCCCAGGCACAGTTGGATTCCATTGACCGGGTGGAGGTTGACTTGCCGGTAACCGTGCCGGATCAGTTGCACACCCTCCGGTTGTCCGCCGGCGATAGCGTGAAACCGGTGGGTGACAGCGGTATCACCATTGCCGTGGATGAATGGGCGCCCGAACAGGTTATATTGCGCGTAACTCGGCCAGAGGGGTATCTGCCCGATGCGTTTCCGCTGATCAAGCCCTTGCCGTTGACCGGAGAGGGAGAGCCGTTGCCGCTGTTCTATACCCGTGAGAGCCATTCTTTGTTTGAACCATTAAGGGCAAAAATGGCGGCTGAGTTTACCGAGCAGGAATTGATGTGGAAGCAGTCAGAGTTTGCGGGGGAAGTGCTTCTGCTTATTGAAGGCCTGCCGATGGCCGAGCGTTATGGCGATTTGATCTACAGTTTGAAGGCGCCAGCCGGGGAGTCAATCGAAGCCATCGAAGTGAACCTCTACACCACCAGAGACGAAGTGCGAACCTTCTCGGCGGCCAAGGCACTGTCTACCCTTAACGGTGGCAAGGTTGTTGGCGAAAGATTTCTGACGTACTCCGATGTTCGTGATGTTGAATTTGCTCCGTTGAATCTGTCCGACCTCACCGGTCAGGATGCTGCAGTTGACTGGCCAAACGTTGTTATGACGACCGCCGTACCGGCTGAGTCCGGCGAGGTCAGGCAAGTTGATGCAAATACCGTTGAGGTGTCCGAAGCACTGTTCAGGGATCTGGAATGGGTTCGGGCCACCCAGAAGGTGGTAGGGCTGCCGTTGGTCGCCTATTCCGAGGACGGTTCGGCTTTGAAGCCACTGACTGATGGTGTGTTTGGTGCTGTGGATGGTGGTTTGGCGCCGGATGGCCGTAAGTTTCGCTTCTGGGGAGAGGTGGCTCGGGTGCGCTATCCGAAGCGGATGATGGATGAGCCGGGCCGCGCCCCATAGGTCGCCCGCAGAAATAATATTTCAAAAGTGTAATTAAGTTGATGGCTATGATGTGACCTTGACCCCGCCTGTCATTTTACATTTTGTTACATTTCGCGCGACGAACATCGCCTGGGGTGCCGATGAATAGGCTACGTATGGGTCATCAGAAAAGGAGACATCTGATATGGAAGATTGGCAAGGATGCCTGGCCCCTCAGTGCCAGCAGGCGCTGGTGCAGGCCAGGGAAAACGTCGTCAGCCGCGGCGGTTCAGTCATTAGCGCTGAGGATTTTCTGCTTTCGCTGCTGGATGTTGCTTCCCCGATTGCGCCCTATCTTAAACGGCAGGGGGTGGATCTGGATGAACTGATACGAACGGTACAGGGGGAGCAACCCATCGTCGCGGAGGTTCGAGGAGATGGCGATCTGTCTTCCCAGCTCATTTACTGGATTTCGGCCACCCGTGAGGCGACCGAAACGCCTTGGATCGATTGGCCGCAGCTTTTGTGGGGGTTGGTGAGCTGTGCTGAGCGCTTGCAAGACAAAGCTTATGTGGCTGTATTGGAGCTGGTCAACCAGTGGCCAACCGATTCTCAAAGCCGTCTATTGCCGACCGTACCCAGTCAGCAGCGGGTGCTGCCGGTTACGATAACGGAGCCGGCGTGGCTTGAGTTGGCGGAGGACGTGGTCGTCGCGCTTTCCGCTAACCAAAATGGCCTGCTGTGGATCAAAGGCGAGAGGGGTAGCGGAAAAACCACCTGGCTTCAGATGCTTCGGGATACCCCTGGGTTTGCCTGGTTGCAGATTGACCTTCGGCGCCACGCTGAGGTGATGGCGTTTGATCAGCCGGTGATGCCCTCACAGGATTGTGATGAGTATCACTGGCCAACTCTGGTGCTCGATAACGTTTCGCCGCCCGAGTTGCTGGAGTTGATGCTGCAACCCAACGGTGTGGCTCGGGAATTGATCACCGGCTGGCACGGCCCCATTTTGCTGTTGGCCCCGGGAGAGTCGCGGGACCATGCAGAGGAAACCCGCCTTACCCGCTTGCTGGGCCGGGCGCTGGACGTCATGACAATGCCCGGTGTTGGTGTGATGCAGCGCCAAGCCATTCTTTCGGTACATCAGCCGCACATTGAGAAAGCCTTCAACATTCAGGTATCCGCAGCCGCCCTGGAGTACGCCGCCTCACGCCGCAGCCGCTGTGTTTCGGGCCCCGGTGGAATGCTGGAATGGGTTCAGCGTGCAGCAAGAAGGCTGGACCTGTTTGCCAGCCGCGGTTCTCTGGAGGCGGTGGCGGCTGCCGGCAGGAAAGATGTTTTGCAACGGCAATCACTGATGGCCCTGGCTCGAGGTGAGGAGTGGGCCGATACCGGGCCGGGTATGACCGACCTGGACATCGAGCAGGCAGCCGCAGAGGTTGTCTGGCACGAGCGTGACCGCGCAGGCACGCTTCGGATATTGCAGATAGAGGATCTTCGGCAGGAACTGGAACGATGGGTTGCAGCAAGGCCCGGGCCGGTTCACTATGTGCTGCATTGTGAGCAACAGCATGGAGATTCTCTGGGTGCAGGATCTGGAAGTATATATTCGTGACCTCGAGCCGGGCGCCGTATCCGGTTGGCTGGAGGCGCAGCTTGATGAGTTGCAGCTGAACGATACGGATGTGTCATCGGTTTCCAAAGGAACCGCTTTATTCAATGGTGCAAGGATGCGAATTACCTTGTATCCGGGTGCTTTCGGCAAGCGCTTCACTTCATTGGTGATGGAGGGCGAAGAACTGCCCTGGAACAGTGATCTGGAGTGTGCTCGCAGCGCCTGGCGCGCAATGGAAGGTGAGATCCGGTGCAGTCTTGGTGAGTGGAAGGAAGGCGATTTGGTAGAGGACGAAAAGTGGTGGCGACTGGATCACCGGGGTGAACAGCAGGTCGTCTGGAACTAGTTCTGTCGCACAACGAAAAAAGGCAGCCATAACTGGCTGCCTTTTTGTTTCTTCAGGGCCTGATCAGTCGCTCAGAATGGACACGTTATCAGCCTGCAGGCCTTTGTCGGCATCAACCACGTTGAACCGAACCAGTTGGCCCTGGCGCAATACGCGTCTGCCGCGGCCGCGAATGGCGCGGAAGTGAACGAAAATTTCATCACCACTGTCGCGTACGATAAAGCCAAACCCTTTCTTGACGTTGAACCATTTGACGGTGCCTTCTTCATCTCCCTCTGGAGTGCTGTCGTCAAAATCGTCGTCGTCTTCGTCATCGTAGCCGTTCGCTGGCTGGCTGGCGCGGGCCGGCCGGCTTTGAGTGCGGGCGGCCGGAGCCGGTTGTTTGCCTGCAATCGCAACGGCCAGAAAACCGACAATGCCGAAGATTACGAAAGCGATGAGGTAAGCGGCAATACCGCCCTGGCTGCCCAGTGCCTCAAGGCCTTGACCGATGGCGAGCAGGCGAAGGGGTTCGGGGGTAGCGGACAGCAAAAGGCCCAGTACAAACGGTGCCGGAATTGCGATCAGAATAGCAACAAGGATCGCTTTGGCTGGATTACGCATTGGTTGATTATTCTCCATGATTAAACACTAACGATAAAAAGCCGGACATCGGGTAAAATGGCACGCCCAGCCAGTGAACACCGCCGCCGAAACCAACCTTAAGGTTAAACGGCACTGGCGGTAAAAGGCGGCATGATAACAGATTAAGGAAAGGGCTGACCAAATCTCATGAGTAAAAACACCCTCGAAGACAGGATTGCCGAACTGGAAATGCGACTTGCGTTCCAGGATGACGTGATCAATACCCTGAGCGAGCAGGTGACCAAGCAGGAAATGGATATCCGGGCGTTGTGGGATGCCAAGCGGCTGATGCATCAGCAGCTGAAAGATGTGTCGCCTTCGAACATTAAGGCGGAGGAAGATGAGACTCCGCCGCCGCATTATTGATTTTGGAGTTAGCCTTGAGTTCCGGGCTCAGTTATCCCAATAGTTCTACCAGTATCTGTTCGTAGATGTCGGACAGGGTGTCCAGATCTTCCGCTTTTACGCACTCGTCCACTTTGTGGATGGTCGCGTTGATGGGGCCGAGTTCGAGTACCTGGGCGCCAGTGGGAGCAATGAAGCGCCCGTCGGAGGTGCCGCCGGTGGTTGAGAGTTCGGTTTCCCGTCCGGTGACGGTGCGAATCGCATTCTGGCTGGCGGAGACGAGCGCGCCTTTGTCCGTGAGGAACGGCCGGCCGCTGAGGTGCCATTGCAGGTCGTACTTGAAGTTGTGGCGATCCAGAATGGCTACCACGCGCTCTTCCAGGCTCTCTGCGGTGTTTTCAGTGCAATAGCGGAAGTTGAAGTGAACCAGGCAGTCGCCGGGAATGATGTTGCTACCCACGCCTGACTCGATGCGAGTGATCTGGAAGGTGGTGGGCGGGAAGAAGTCGTTGCCGTTGTCCCAGAATTCTTTCGCCAGAGCGTCCAGCGCGGGCGCAACCGTGTGCACCGGGTTTTCGGCCAGGTGCGGGTAGGCCACGTGGCCCTGTACGCCGTGCACGGTCAGGTAGCCGTGCAGTGAGCCGCGGCGGCCATTCTTGATCACGTCGCCCACCTCGTGTGTGCTGGACGGCTCGCCAATCAGGCACCAGTCCATTTTCTCGTTGCGGGCTTCCAGGGTTTCGATGACCTTGACGGTGCCATTCTGGGCCGGGCCCTCTTCGTCGCTGGTGATCAGCAGTGCGATGGAGCCCCGGTGATCCGGGTTCTTCTCTATGAAGCGTTCACAAGCGGTCACGAAAGCGGCCAGGCTACCTTTCATGTCGGCCGCGCCCCGGCCGTACAGATAGCCGTCTTTAATCACCGGATCAAACGGCGGATGTGCCCAGTTTTTTTCTGGCCCCGTAGGCACCACGTCGGTGTGGCCGGCAAAGGCCAGCACCGGTCCGTCTGTGCCTTTGCGAGCCCAGAGATTGTCGGTGTCGCCAAAGCGCAGATTTTCACCGGCAAAGCCCAGGGGCGCCAGGCGGGACATCATAAGATCCTGACAGCCCGCATCGTCAGGCGTGACAGACCGTCGGCTGATGAGGTCTTTGGCGAGTTCTAGCGTAGGCGACAACGACATTCCGGGAACCTTTTCTGCTTAGTTGTTGGCGTGAAGTTCTTCGTTCAGCTCGATGGCGGATTTATTGGTCTTGCACTCCACGGCGCCGGTCTGGCTATTGCGGCGGAACAGCAAGTCGTTCTTGCCAGCCAGGTCACGGGCTTTGATCACTTCCACCAGCGTGTTGTTGTCATCCAGCAGGGCTACTTTGGTGCCGGAGGTGATGTAGAGACCGGCCTCTACGGTGCAGCGGTCGCCCAGGGGAATGCCGATGCCGGCGTTGGCGCCCAGGAGGCAGTTTTCGCCGACAGAGATGATGATGTTGCCGCCGCCAGACAGGGTGCCCATGGTGGAGCAGCCGCCACCCAGGTCTGAGCCCTTGCCAATCATCACGCCAGCTGAAATCCGGCCTTCGATCATGCTGGTGCCTTCGGTGCCGGCGTTGAAGTTAATGAAACCTTCGTGCATGACAGTCGTGCCTTCGCCCACGTAAGCGCCCAGGCGCACTCGTGAGGTGTCAGCGATACGCACGCCCTTGGGCACCACGTAATCGGTCATCTGCGGGAACTTGTCGACCGATTTTACTTCCAGGGTGCGGCCTTCAATGCGGGCCTGCAGCTGGCGCTCGGGCAGCTCGTTCAGGTCGATGGCGCCTTCGTTGGTCCAGGCCAGGTTGGGCAGCAGGCCAAAGATGCCATCCAGCTTCAGGTTGTGGGGCTTGGCCAGCCGGTGAGAGATCAGGTGCAGCTTCAGGTACACCTCGGGCGTACTGGAGGCGGTATCGTCAGTCGACAGCACAGTGACCACAACGGGGCGCTTGCTGTGGGCGGCGCTTTCGGCCAGTTTGGCCTGGTCGGTCTGGCCCAGTTGGCGCAGGGCGTTAGCAAACTGAGCCAGCTGCGCGGAATTCGCTTCGATGGCCTGATTGCCGCCTTTGTATTCCAGCGCGGTTTCAACCACGTCGATCAGGTCTTTGCCTGGGGTCATGATCGGCTGCTGGTAATACACCTCCAGCCATTCGCCCTGGTTGTTCTGGGTGCCGATGCCAATGCCGAATGCAAAACTCATCTGGTGGTTGCTCCTGTTAAATTCGTAGAGATAGTATTGTCAGCCAAGAAAGCGTTTAGTCTTACCAGGCAGCCCATTCGTCTGCGTTAAAGCCCACACTGACCTGGCCGCCCCGCTCAACAACCGGGCGTTTGATGATGGAGGTGTTCTCCAGCATGATCTGGTGGGCACTTTGGGCGCTCATGGTATCACGAACCTCGTCGGGAAGTTTTCGCCAGGTGGTGCCCCGTTTGTTGATCAGGGGCTCCCAGCCAATGGCATTTTCCCACTGGCTCAGCTTCTCGCTGCTCAGGCCGTCTTTCTTGAAATCGTGGAACTCGTAGGCGATGCCGTTTTCGTCCAGCCACTTGCGGGCTTTTTTGACGGTGTCGCAGTTCTTGATGCCGTAAATCTTCATGCTTTGAAACCCTTTACAAACTCCACAATTCGCTGCGCAGCCTCAACGCACTCCTCCAGCGGCGCCACCAGCGCCATGCGCACGCGATTTTCGCCGGGGTTGTGGCCATCGACAGTGCGGGAAAGATAGCGGCCGGGCAGTACGTGTACGTTCTGCCGGGCAGACAGTTCACGGGCGAAGGTTTCGTCATCCATGGGCGTTTCCGGCCAGAGGTAGAATCCTGCGTCGGGGAAATCTACGTTCATGACTTCGCGCAGGATGGGCACCACAGCTTCGAATTTCGCTCGGTAGGCGGCGCGGTTTTCCCGCACGTGGTCTTCGTCGCTCCAGGCGGCAATGCTGGCCAGTTGATTGTGAATGGGCATGGCGCAGCCGTGGTAGGTCCGGTATTTCAGGTAGCCGGCCAGCACGTCGGCATCGCCGGCGACAAAGCCCGAGCGCAGGCCTGGCAGATTGCTGCGCTTGGACAGGCTGTGGAACACCACGCAGCGTTTAAAGTCGTGGCGGCCGATGGCGGCGCAGGTTTGCAGCAGGCCTTCGGGCGGATGGGCTTCGTCCGGGTAGAGTTCGGAGTAGCACTCGTCGGAAGCGATCAGAAAATCGTGCCGGTCGGCCAGTTCGATCACTTTGATCAGGGTTTGCCGCGGAATCACCGCGCCACTGGGGTTGCCCGGCGAGCACAGGAACAGGATCTGGCAGTCTTTCCAGACCGATTCCGGCACCGCCTCGAAATCCGGAATAAAGCCATTGCTGACGTCGCAGGGCAGGTAAACCGGATCGGCCCCAGCCAGGAAGGCGGCGCCCTCGTAGATTTGGTAGAACGGATTAGGGCTCACCACTGTTGCCGGCTTGCTGGCATCGACCACGGCCTGCACCAGAGCGAAGATGGCTTCGCGGGTGCCATTGACCGGAAGCACGTGTCGGGCTGGGTCCAGCGTGCCGTCGGCGAGGTCGAAGCGGCGGCTGGCCCATAGGGCGATGGTCTCTCGCAGCTCGTCAATGCCTTTGGTCGTGGGGTAGTTGGCCAGCTTGTCCAGGTTGTCTGCAATCACCTGCTTTACGAAAGCGGGGGAAGGGTGCTTGGGTTCGCCAATGCCCAAGGAAATCGGTGCCAGGTGCGCCGGCGCGGTGATGCCCGCCTTGAGCCTGGCGAGTTTTTCGAAAGGGTAAGGGTGAAGCCTTTGAAGATCGGGGTTCATTGAATGTCGTCCAGCATGGTACAGAGGTCCTCTTGCAGGGCCTGGCATACGCTCGGGTCGCGGAGAGGTTCGCCGTGTTCATCGGTGATAAAGAACACGTCTTCTACCCGCTCGCCGAGGGTGGCGATTTTGGCGTTGGTCAGTCGCACCCGGTGTTCCAGCAACACCTGGCCAATCCGCGCCAACAGTCCCGGGCGGTCCGGAGTGATCACTTCCATCACGGTGCGTTGATTGATCGTGTCGTTTGAGAAGGTGACCTCGGTCGGGAATGCGAAGTGCTTCAGCTGTCTGGGTGTGCGCCGGTGGATGATGTCCGGGTAGTCTTCGGGATCGTCCAGCTCTTCGATCAGGCGTTTACGCGCTCGCTCTTTGCGGGCCGGATCAACGCCCAGGGGCTGGCCCTGTTCATCCAGTACGACATAAGAGCTGATGGAGTAGGGGCCTTCGCTGGAATTGATGCGCGCGTCTACGATGTTCAGATTCAGTTGCTCGAGCACCGCGGTGGTGGCGGCAAACAAGGCGACCCGGTCTTTCATGTAAATGATGATCTGGGAATAGCCGTCGGTGGGGCCACCACGGGTGTCGCGGATCAGTACCAGCGGGTCTGGATTGTCGCCATGGCGGATGATGGCGGCGGTTTGCCAGGCGATATCCACGGTGGAGTCCTGCAGGAAATATTCCTCGTCGACCGTGTCCCAGATCTTGTCGATCTGTTCGTTGGTCATGTTCTGGGCGTGCAGGATTTCCCGGGCTTCTTCGCGGGTGGCGTCAATCCAGGCCTGGCGGTCGACCGGGGTATCGATGCCTCGGCGAAGTGCCCGCTTGGCTTCGATATAAAGCTGGCGCAATAGTGAAGCGCGCCAGGTGTTCCAGAGTTTCGGGTTGGTCGCGCTGATGTCGCACACCGTCAGGATGTACAGGTAGTCCAGGTGCGCCTGGCTGGGCATGGCGCGGGCGAAGGCCTGGATAATGTCCGGGTCCGATATGTCTTTGCGCTGGGCGGTCATGGACATCAGCAGGTGGCTCTCCACCAGCCAGGACACCAACTGGGTATCCCGCTCACTCAGATGATGGCGCTCGCAGAAGGCTTCGGCGTCAATGGCACCGAGCTCGGAATGATCGCCGCCCCGGCCTTTGGCGACATCATGGTACAGCCCCGCGATGTACAGGGTTTCCATTTTCGGCAGCCGGTGTATCAGTCGTGATGCCAGCGGGTATTCGGTTCGGGCCTCGGCACTGGTCAGCCTGACCATGTTTCGTATCACCCGCATGGTGTGGGCATCAACGGTGTAGATATGAAAGAGGTCGTGCTGCATCTGGCCGATGATCTGGCCAAATTCCGGTAAATAGCGGCCCAGCACGTTGTACTTCTTCATGGCAGAGAGTGTCTGGTCCAGTGCGTGCGGTGTGCGCAGAAGTTCCATAAACAGGCTGGTCACCGCCAGATCCGCCCGGAAGGCATCGTCTATCAAGTGACGGTGGGCCCGGAGTGACCGGATAGTTGTCGCCCGGATGCCCTTGATTTCCGGGTGCTGCGCCATCAGTACGAAGATCTCCATGATGGCGTAGGGCGCGTAGGCAAATACCTGGTTATTGATGGCTTCTATATAGAAGTTGCGCATCTGGAATCGTTTGTTCAGCGGGCGAATCTCATCTTCATTCCCGCTGCCGATAATCGCTTCGTCGTAATACTGCAGAATCACGTCGGCCAGCTCGGCCAGTGCCAGAACGGTGCGGTAGTAGGACTGCATCATCAGCTCGACGCCGAGCCGCTTGCCTTCGTCTTTGTAGCCGAGCATCTCCGCCAGTGCTCGCTGGTGATCAAACAGCAACCGGTTTTCGTTGCGATCCGCAATCAGTTGCAAGCCGTAGCGAAGCTGCCAGAGAAAGGTTTCACCCTGATGCAGAATCTGGTGCTCTTCTTCGGTAAGAATGCTGAATCGTGCCAGGTCGGCGGTGCTTTGAAGGCCAAAATGGCGCTTGGTGATCCAGCCGATCGTTTGTATGTCCCGCAGAGCGCCGGGAGAGCCCTTAACGTTTGGCTCCAGGTTGTACTCGGTGTCGCCGTATTTGGTGTGCCGTTGTTGCTGTTCTTCCCGCTTGGCAACGAAGTAGTCTTTGTCAGACTTCACGTCGTCCGAATACACCTGTGTGCTTAGTGCCTCCCGGAGACTGTCTGGCCCGGCGATGGTGCGGGTTTCCAGCAAGTTGGTCAGGATCGTGATGTCCTCACGGGCTGCGGCGACGGATTCCTCCATGCTCCGAACGCTGTGGCCGATATCCAGCTTAAGATCCCAGAGCAGGGTAATAAAGGCCCCAAGGTCCTCTTGCGTGGCGCTATCCATACCGCCCATGTCACTTCGGGTAAGAATCAGAAGATCAATGTCAGAGTGTGGGTGGAGCTCGCCCCGGCCGTAGCCACCTACGGCAATGAGGGCGATATCGGACGAGCGGGAAAAAGGGTAACGATTCCAGATCAGTCGCAGAACGGTGTCTACCGTGCTGGCCCTGGACTGAACCAGGGCTCTGACATCCACGCCCTGGCGAAACGCATCGGCATCTGCGCTGTAGCTTTGCCGCAAAAGCTCTCTTGCAGCGAAAACCGGGGACGTGTCGTTACTGATGCGGGATTCCAGCTCGCTCCGATCCACTTAAAAGGACTCTTCCGATCGCTTGGTCAGAACTTCATGGCCATCGGCCGTCACCAGAATGGTGTGCTCCCACTGTGCCGATAGCTTGTGGTCCTTGGTGACCGCTGTCCAGCCATCGGCCAGCAGCTTGGTGTGGTATTTGCCCTGATTCAGCATCGGCTCGATGGTGAAGGTCATGCCTTCTTTTAGCTCAACGCCGGTGCCAGGCTTGCCGTAATGCATCACCTGCGGCTCTTCGTGGAAGACTGCGCCAATGCCATGGCCGCAATAATCCCGAACCACCGAATAACGGTGTTTTTCTGCATGCTGTTGAATGACATGACCGATGTCGCCCAGGCGCGCGCCGGGTTTTACCAGCTCAATTCCTTTATAGAGACACTCCTGGGTGATCTGAATCAGCCGCTCGGACCCTGGCTTGGGTTTTCCGACGACCCACATCTTGCTGGTATCGCCGTGGTAGCCATCTTTAATGACGGTCACGTCGATGTTGATCACATCGCCATCTTTCAGAACTTTTTTGTCTGACGGAATGCCATGGCACACCACATGGTTGACCGAGGTGCAGATCGACTTCGGAAATCCCTTGTAATTGAGCGGGGCTGGAATCGCCTGCTGCTCGTTAACAATGTAGTCGTGGCAGATGCGGTCGAGCTCTTCGGTGGTTACGCCGGGCTTGACGTGCTCGCCGATCATCTCGAGAACGTTCGCCGCCAGCCGGCCGGCTACGCGCATCTTTTCGATTTCTTCGGGGGTCTTGATTGATACCTGCATCGGGCTTCCTGTTGATTTGCATCAAACCCGCATTTTAAGGGGCTGAAGGACAAGGTACAAGGAAGCTCTTTGGTAAAAGTAATGGCGTTGTGGCGGCGCAATATGATATAAACGCGCCCGCCGAAAACGAAATCGGCAAATTCACACACGTGTCAGCACGTTGTCCCAGGGTGCCGGCTCCTGCTTTAAGGAGTCTGGTTGGGGCAATTGGATGCGTGGAGGCCTAACCCGAAGCTAAAAGGTAACTATCATGGCTCAGGTAAATATGCGTGACCTGCTCAAAGCAGGTGCTCACTTTGGACACCAAACCCGTTACTGGAACCCGAAGATGGGTAAGTACATCTTTGGTGCCCGCAACAAGATTCACATCATCAACCTTGAGCAGACTGTTCCTGCCATGAATCAGGCGCTGGATTTCATTCAGCAGCTGACAGAAAGCAAGAACAAGATCCTGTTCGTTGGCACCAAGCGTGCTGCGGCCAAGATCATCAAGGAAGAAGCCCTGCGTTCAGGCCAGCCCTACGTCAACCATCGCTGGTTGGGTGGCATGCTGACCAACTACAAAACCATTCGTCAGTCTATTCGTCGTTACCGTGATCTGGAAGCTCAGAGCAAAGACGGTACTTTTGACAAACTGACCAAGAAAGAAGCCCTTGAGCGTACCCGTGAGATGGACAAGCTTGAGCGTTCTATCGGCGGTATTAAGGATATGGGCGGCCTGCCGGACGCACTGTTCGTTATCGACGTGGACCACGAGCGTATTGCCATCAAGGAAGCCAACAAGCTGGGCATCCCTGTTATCGGTGTGGTTGATACCAACAGCGATCCGGACGGCGTTGATTACGTGATCCCGGGTAACGACGACGCTATCCGCGCTATCCAGATCTACGTTCAGGCTGTTGCTGATACCTGCATGGAGTCTTCCCAGTCTGCCGGCGGCGCTGACGAGTTTGTTGAAGTTAGCGAAGATGCCCAAGGCGCTGCTCCAGCTGCCGAGTAACATTTGAGCGTAACGCTCTGGCTGTAAGGTATGCCCGCCTGTTTATCCGGGCATACCTCCCCACCGAATTCGGAACCGATTAAGAGGACTGAACATGGCTGCAATTACCGCTGCAATGGTCAAAGAGCTGCGTGAGCGCACCGGCCTTGGCATGATGGAGTGCAAGAAAGCACTGGTTGAGGCTGAAGGCAGTGTCGACGCTGCGATCGAAGAGCTGCGCAAGTCATCTGGCCTGAAGGCTGCCAAGAAAGCTGGCCGTACCGCCGCTGAAGGTGTGTCTCTGGTTAAAGTATCTGACGACAAGACCGTTGCTTTTATTCTGGAAGTGAACTCTGAAACAGACTTCGTTGCCCGTGACGATAACTTCATGAACTTCGCTAACGACATCCTCGAAGCAGCGTTCGCCAAGGGCGAGACCGATGTTGCTGCGCTGATGGCAGGCGAGCTGGAAGGCAAGCGTGAAGCGCTGGTTCAGAAGATCGGCGAAAACGTGACCGTACGTCGTATCGTTAAAGTAGAAGCGCCGGTTGTGGGTGGCTATGTTCACAGCAACAACAAGATCGCTTCTGTTGTGGCTCTGACCGCCGGTACCGAAGAGTTGGCCCGTGACATCGCTATGCACGTTGCCGCTGTTAACCCGCGCGTTGGTCAGCCGGACGAAATGCCTGCTGAAGAGCTGGAAAAAGAAAAGGAAATCATCCGCGCTCAGCCGGATATGGAAGGCAAGCCTGCCGAAATCGTTGAAAAGATGATGGGCGGCCGTATCAAGAAATTCCTGGCTGAAAACAGCCTCGTTGAGCAGCCTTTCGTGAAAAACCCTGACCAGAAAGTGGGCGATCTGATCAAGTCTGCCGGTGGCGAACTGGTTAGCTTTGTCCGCCTGGAAGTGGGCGAAGGCATTGAAAGAGAAGAAGTGGATTTTGCCGCTGAAGTGGCTGCTGCCGCTGGCACAGGCAAGGCCTGATCCGTCTTCTGAGCGCTGTTGCTGAGGGTAACGGCGCTTACCTGAGTCTGCCACGTTAGCCGGGTTTTCCCGGCTTTCGTGGCGGGCTTGTATCTGAGATACCCCTTTTCGTTCGGGTGAAAGCGAGGGGTATGTCAGATACAGGCCTGCAACGGGTTTGATACCGGATAGCCAACAGACGAGAAGGGGACCACCATGCCGACATCTTCAAAAAACCAGCCCAGATACAAGCGCGTTCTGCTGAAGCTCAGTGGCGAAGCCCTGATGGGCGACCTTGGTTTCGGTATTGACCCTAAAGTTCTCGATCGGATGGCTCTTGAAATAGGTGCCCTGGTTGGCATTGGTGTTCAGGTTGGCCTGGTTGTTGGTGGTGGAAACCTGTTCCGTGGTGCAGCCTTGAGTGCCGCAGGTCTTGATCGGGTTACCGGTGATCATATGGGTATGTTGGCCACCGTTATGAATGGCCTGGCCATGCGGGATGCGCTGGAACGTTCCAATATCCGCACCCGCGTGATGTCTGCCATCCCGATGAGTGGTATCGTTGAGCACTACGACCGCCGCAGAGCGGTTCGCGATCTCAAGGAAGGTGATGTCGTGATTTTCAGTGCCGGTACCGGCAACCCGTTCTTCACCACAGATTCCGCAGCCTGCCTTCGTGGCATCGAGATCGAAGCCGATGCAGTTCTTAAGGCGACGAAGGTAGATGGTGTTTACAATGCGGATCCCCATCTTGACCCCAGCGCTGTAAAATACGACTACCTGACCTACGATGAGGTTCTGGACAAGAAGCTTGGTGTGATGGATCTGACCGCTATCTGCCTGGCCCGTGATCATGGTATGCCACTGCGGGTTTTCGATATGAGCCAGCCCGGCGTTCTCACCCGCATTGTGACCGGTGAGAAAGAAGGCACACTGATTGAGTAACGAATTGAGGATTCTGACGTGATTGACGATATCAAAACAGACGCCGATAAGAAGATGCAGAAGAGCCTTGAGGCTTTGCATTCGGCTTTCAACAAGATTCGGACGGGCCGCGCCCACCCCGCTATCCTGGATAGCGTAATGGTGAATTACTATGGCCAGGAGACGCCGCTGAAGCAGGTGGCGAGTGTCAACGTAGAAGACAACCGCACATTGCTGGTGGCGCCCTGGGAAAAGAACCTGGTGCCGACCATTGAGAAAGCGATCATGATGTCTGACCTGGGCTTGAACCCGTCAAGCAATGGTGACGCGATTCGTGTGCCCATGCCGATGCTGACCGAAGAAACCCGTAAGGAAATGGTCAAGCAGGCGAAAGCCGATGCCGAGCAGGGCCGTGTTTCTGTTCGCAGCGCCCGTAGGGATGCCAACAGCATGCTGAAGGATATGCTGAAGGATAAGGAAATCAGCGAAGATGACCTGCGTCGTGGTGAGGAAGAAATCCAGAAGCTGACCGATAAATACATCGCTGAAGTTGAGAAGATGCTGAAAGCGAAGGAAGAGGACCTTATGGCGGTGTAACCGCCGGTCTATTCAGAAGCAGAATGAGCGGTGGTTGGAAGTGCCACCGCGCAGAGGATTTCATGACGGGACAAGTAACCGCAGAGATTCCGGTGGAGGCAAACAGTCGTCCCCGGCACGTGGCCATTATCATGGATGGCAATAATCGCTGGGCGAAAGCGCACCGGTTAAAAGGAGTTGCGGGCCATAAGGCCGGCGTGGATGCGGTAAAGGCCGTTGTTGAAACCTGCGCCAAGCAGGGCGTGGAAGTGCTTACCCTGTTTGCCTTCTCCAGTGAAAACTGGCGCCGGCCGAAAGACGAAGTCTCGGCGCTGATGCGGCTATTCCTGATCGCTCTCGAGCGGGAAGTTCGCAAACTCCACCGCAACAATATCCGGCTCCGTATTATCGGGGACCGATCAGCGTTCAATCCTGCACTGCAGGATCACATGGAAAAAGCCGAAGCGCTCACGGGTGACAATACGGCGATGACCTTGGTGATTGCGGCGAACTATGGCGGGCACTGGGACATTACCCAGGCAACGCGGGCCGTGGCTGAAAAAGTTCGTTCGGGCCAACTTGAGCCGTCGGGTATAACGGACGATTTGATTCAGCAACACCTTAGTATTGGCGATCTCCCCATGCCTGATTTACTGATTCGCACAGCTGGCGAACAGCGCATCAGTAATTTCCTGTTGTGGCATTTGGCGTATACCGAATTCTACTTTTCCGAGGTGTTCTGGCCGGACTTCAAGGCTGAAGAGATGCTGAAAGCACTGGACGCCTATAGTCATCGCCAACGCCGATTTGGTCAGACTGACGACCAGATTGCCACCCGCGTAACAAAACAATAACGATATAGCGATTAATCACGTGCTTAAAACCCGAATTATCACTGCTCTTATCCTGGCCCCGATTGCGATTGGCGGCATTTTCTTTCTTCCGCCTCTGGGTTTTGCCTTGTTTACCGGCGCGATCATTGTCCTCGGTGCCTGGGAATGGGCCAACATGTCAGGCATTGAAGGGCAGCCTGGCCGTGTGTCCTACGGTATTGCCGTGGCCGTGTTGCTGGCCTTGATATGGCAGCTCAAACTGCCCTCGGTTGCGGTACTCTGGCTTGCGCTGGGTTGGTGGTTGGTGTGTTTCTGGCTGGTTCGCCGCTATCCGGCGGGCTCTGAATCCTGGGGCTCCGTACCGGCCAGAGCGGTAATGGGGCTGTTTGTACTCCTGCCAGCCTGGGTTGGCCTGAATCATCTTCGTACCGGAGTCTTCCAGTTTGGTGATACCGCCAATAACCTGCTGGTTATTCTGTATGTCTTCCTGCTGGTATGGGTGGCCGATATCGGCGCCTACTTTGCGGGTCGGGCGTTCGGGAAAGCCAAGCTTGCGCCAAGAGTCAGCCCCGGTAAATCCTGGGCCGGTGTTTGGGGTGGCCTGGTGGCGGTTGGTTTGCTGGCCCTGGTAGCCAGCCTTCTGGTCGCAGCCAGTGCCCAACAAACCCTGTTGCTGATCCTGGCCAGTTTGTTTACTGGCCTGGTGTCTGTGTTGGGCGATCTTCTGGAAAGCATGCTGAAGCGCTTCCGTGGTATCAAGGACAGCAGTCAGTTGTTGCCGGGTCACGGCGGGATTATGGACCGAATTGATAGCCTCACCGCAGCCATTCCGGTTTTTGCGTTGATCATTACCTTGCTTGGCTGGCTGACAACGGGCAGCTTGTCTTTATGAGACAGCGGAGTGTTACGGTTCTTGGGGCAACAGGCTCCATAGGCCTGAGTACGCTGGACGTGATTCGCCGTCACCCGGATCGGTTTGCGGTTTATGCGCTGACTGCTGGAACCCGGGCTGCGGAAATGGCGGGTCTGTGCCGCGAGTTCAGGCCGGTCTTCGCGGTGATGGCGGACTCTGATGCGGCTCGGGAGTTGGCGGAGCGGCTGGTTGATCTGCCGGAGATTGAGGTGCTTAGCGGCGAGGCCGGGCTGTGTCAGGTTGCCGCGGCAAGTGAAGCCGATACGGTCATGGCTGCCATCGTGGGTGCAGCAGGGCTGGCGCCAACGCTGGCGGCCGTTCGCGCAGGTAAACGGGTTTTGCTGGCCAACAAAGAAGCGTTGGTGATGTCCGGAAAACTGTTCATGGATGCCGTGGCAGAATCCGGCGCTGAGCTGCTCCCCATTGATTCAGAACACAATGCAATCTTCCAGTGTATGCCAGCAGATAAGGTACGGAGCCCTGTGGCTGCCGGCATTACCCGTATCCTGCTGACCGCTTCGGGTGGGCCGTTTCGTACTTTTTCTGCTGATCGATTGCGTTCGGTTACACCGGCCGAGGCCTGTGCTCATCCCAACTGGTCCATGGGGCAGAAGATTTCGGTAGATTCAGCAACCTTGATGAATAAAGGGTTGGAGTTGATCGAAGCCTGCTGGCTGTTCAATACGTCGCCAGAGCAGGTTGAAGTGCATGTGCACCCTGAAAGTATCATCCACTCCATGGTGGAATATGCCGATGGCTCCGTTCTCGCCCAGATGGGCAGCCCGGATATGCGAACGCCTATAGCGAATGGACTGGCCTGGCCAGAGCGGATAGCGGCGGGCGTTGCGCCTTTGGACCTGTTTGCCATTGGTCGCTTTCATTTTGAGCGCCCCGACCGGCAGCGTTTTCCGTGCTTGCGACTGGCGGCAGAAGCGTTTGCCACAGGCGGAACAGCGCCGGCTGTGCTGAATGCGGCTAACGAAATTGCCGTAGCGGCTTTCCTGGACGGCAAACTGGGTTTTACCGATATTCCCGTGATTATTGAGCGAACGCTGGCAGCCACAGAAGTGTCAGAGGCTGACAGTTTCGATACCATTTTTGTGAAAGACGCAGAAGCCCGCGAACGGGCAAGGGAACAGATCAGCCTGCTGTCTGTCTGATCTCCGGGCAGAATCTCGTTAAGCTGGCCCCAAGCCACATACCGGAAACTCTATGCAGATAATTCAAAGCGTTCTGGCACTAGCACTGACCTTGGGTATCCTGGTGACTCTGCACGAGTACGGGCACTTCTGGGTGGCGCGTCGTTTCGGCGTCAAGGTGCTGAGGTTTTCCGTCGGTTTCGGCAAGCCGTTGTACTCCTGGTATGACCGCCACGGCACCGAGTTTGCCATAGCGGCGATTCCACTGGGTGGCTACGTCAAAATGCTGGATGAGCGGGAAGGCCCGGTTCCAGATGAATTGAAAGACCAGGCTTTTACCTCCAAACCACCGTACCAGCGAATTGCCATAGCCGCGGCAGGCCCGGTGGCTAATTTCATGTTTGCGATCCTTGCCTACTGGTTGATCAGTGTGGTGGGTGTGACAACGGTGGCGCCGATTGTCGGCGCCGTGGCGCCGGAAAGCGTGGCGGAGCGCGTTGGTTTGCAGGAGGGGATGGAAATCCACTCGGTTGATGGTCATCGGGTCACGTCCTGGCGGGACATCAACATGCGGCTGCTGGAACGCGCTGGCGAGCAGGGGCAGGTTATTCTGGACGTTTCCCGCGATGACTCCCGTGGTGTTGTCTCCGGGGCGTTAAACGGTTGGACCCTGAGCAAGGACACGCCAAACCCGCTGGCAGAATTTGGCATAACCCCATGGCGGCCGGATGTGCCTGCCATTTTAGGGCAGGTAAACACGGATGGCCGGGCTATGGCCGCGGGCCTGCAGCCCGGTGACCGGGTGCTGGCGTTGGATGGTGAGCCGGTTGCGGATTGGTTCGCACTGGTTGATCACATTCGTAACGCGCCCGAGCAAGCTCTGGTGCTCACCGTAGAGCGTGATGGACAGCCTCTGGATATTCCGGTTACTCCGGCATCCCGGACTCTGGATGATGGCCAGGTGATCGGGTTTGTTGGCGCCGGTGTTGAAGCCATTTCCTGGCCGGACGAGTTGCTGCGTGAGGTACGCTACGGGCCATTGGCTGCCATTCCCAATGCGGTACACGAAACCTGGGCCGATACCCGCCTGACGCTGGTGGCCATCAAGAAGATGGTGACCGGGCTGCTTTCGCCCACCAACCTGAGTGGCCCGATTACCATTGCAAGGGTCGCCGAGGCGAGTGTCAGTTCCGGGTTTGAAGACTTTGTTCGTTTTCTGGCCTACCTCAGTGTGAGCCTTGGCGTGCTTAATTTGCTGCCGGTGCCTGTTCTGGACGGTGGCCATATTGTTTATTACACCATCGAAGCCATTCGCCGAAAGCCTTTGTCAGAGAGGGTTCAGGAGTTCGGATTACGAATTGGTATGGCTTTGATCCTCACTTTAATGGTGTTTGCTCTTTACAACGACCTGATGCGGTTGTGAGAATTGCGGGCTCCTTACCGCACATTAACCAGGCGATATAACTGAATGAGACGTTCTCTTCTAGCTGTAGCTGTTGGCCTCGCAATGACCGCAACCGGTATGAAGCCAGCGCTGGCGGACGAATTCACCGTTGCGGATATCGAGGTAGAAGGCCTTCAGAGGGTATCCGCTGGTTCGGTGTTCTCCGCATTCCCGGTCAATATTGGTGAGCAAATTGATGAAACTCGCCTGGCCACGGCCATCAAAGACCTTTTTCGCACGGGTTTGTTTACCGACATCGAAGTCAGTCGTGATTCCGGTGTCCTGATACTCTCGGTCAAGGAGCGGCCTTCCATTTCATCCATTGAAATCGAAGGCAACAAGAACATCGAAACCGACATGCTGATGGATGCCCTGGCCAGCGCCGGCCTGGAAGAGGGGCAGGTGTTTCGCCGGGCGACTCTCGAACGTCTGGAGCTTGAAATCCTGCGCTCATACATTGCCCAGGGACGTTACAACGCGAGGGTCAAAGCCTCCGGTGAAGAGCAGCCTCGTAATCGCGTAGCTGTCCGTCTGGATATCAACGAAGGCAGCGTAGCGGCCATTCAGCACATCAATATCGTTGGCAACGAAGATTTCAGTGACGATGAGCTCACCGACCTGTTTGAACTGCGTAGCAGCAGTTGGTGGAACTCACTCACCAGCAAAGACAAATACGCCCGGGAAAGGCTCAGTGGTGACCTGGAGACCCTTCGTTCGTTCTATCTGGATCGCGGCTACCTCGACTTCAGTGTGGAATCCAGTCAAGTTTCGATCTCCCCGGACAAGCAGCAGGTGTTTATTGCCATCGCTCTGAACGAAGGGCCGCAATATACGATTTCCGATATCCAGTTGCGTGGCAACTTGATTGTCGAAGAAGAGGAACTGCGGAAGTTCATTCCGGTAAAAGGGGGCGATGTGTTTTCCCGCGCCCAGATGACCGCCATTTCCGAGGCGCTGTCGTTCCGCCTTGGTCGCGAAGGCTATGCCTTTGCCAGTGTGAATGCGGTTCCGGAACCCGGTGAAAACAATACCGCTGCGGTGACCTTCTATGTAGAACCGGGTAAACGGGCCTATGTGCGCCGGGTTAATTTCAGCGGCAACGTGTCCACCAAAGATGAAGTGCTGCGTCAGGAAATGACCCAGATGGAAGGTGGCGTTGCGTCTTCAGACCGGATTGAATTTTCCAAGACCCGCCTTGAGCGCATGGGCTTCTTCCAGACCGTTGATGTGGAAACGGTGCCCGTGCCGGGAACAGATGATCTGGTGGATGTGAACTACAGCGTTCAGGAGCAGCCCACCGGCAGCTTGTCTGCGTCAGTTGGTTTCTCCCAGAATTCCGGTGTGATTCTTGGCGCCTCGGTGTCGGAAAACAACTTCTTTGGCAGCGGTAAGCGTGTGTCGTTTGGTGTGAACTTCAGCGATTCCGTAAAAAGTGCCAACGTATCCTATATGGACCCTTACTTCACCGTTGACGGTGTCAGTCGCGGGTTCAGCCTGTTCGCCCGTGAAACCGACTACGAAGAAGAAGACATCTCGTCCTACCTGCTGGATGAGTACGGCGCCCGGATGACGTTTGGTTACCCGACCGATTCGATCACGCGATTGAACTTTGGCGTGGGCGTTACCCGGTCTGATATCAAGAAAGGTATCTTCTCGGCCCAGGAAGTTGAGACGTTCATTGACGAAGAAGGCGATTCCTTTACCAACTACTTCCTGTTTGGCAGCTGGCGGCGGAGTACACTGAACCGTGGCGTGCTTCCGACCGATGGCTACAGCCACTCGCTGTCGCTGGACGTGGCGGTGCCTGCCAGCGACCTGACGTTCTACAAGGCCAGCCATAGAACCGATTTTTACTATCCGTTGGTGGACACCCACAACTGGGTCGTCCGCGCCCGAACGGAAGTCGGTTATGGTGATGGTTATGGCGACCGTACCCAGATGCCGTTCTTTGAACACTTCTACTCGGGTGGTTACGGCTCAGTACGGGGCTACCGCGCAAACTCTCTGGGTAACAGGGCAACAAACCGGGTGGGTGACAGCTCAGACCCTGATCCATTTGGTGGTAACTTTCTGGCTGAAACCGGCCTGGAGTTAATTTTCCCGACGCCGTTTGCCGGTGATTCACGGAGCATGCGCACGTCATTCTTCCTGGATGCAGGCCAGGTGTTCGATACCGAGCGAGGCTTCGATCCCGAGCTCTCGGAAGTTCGTGCCTCAGCCGGTGTCAGCTTCCAGTGGATCACCGCCGTTGGCCCCCTTGCATTCAGTCTGGCCAAGCCGCTTAATGACAAACCAGGTGACGATACTCAGGTGTTCCAGTTCTCTCTGGGGCAAACCTTTTGATGCGTAATACAAAAAAACAAAGGATGAAACAAAGGAGATTTCCGATGACCCGTATTTCAGCTGTGATTGGCGCCCTGTTGCTGGCCTTTTCATTTCAGGCCATGGCAGAGACCCGTATTGGTGTTGTAGATCTGCGCCAGGCGCTTTTCTCATCAAACGACGCTCAGGCCTTCAGTGATCAGTTGCAGAAGGATTTTGCCGGCGATGAGGCCAAGGTGCGTGATGCGCAGGAAGCTGCCCGTAAACTGAAGGACCGCCTCGAGAAAGACGGTTCCATGATGAACGAAAACGAGCGGAACAAACTGGCGACCGAATTCCAGGAAAAGGTACAGGAATTCAATTTTCTGAAGCAGCGCCTGGACGCCACGGTTTCCCAGCGCAAGCAGCAGTTTCTTGAGAACGCCCGTCCGGAAGTGGATGTTGCGGTAAAAGAGTTGCTCGACGAGCACAACCTGGACCTCATACTTCCCAGTGAAGCTGTGGTTTACGTGAAGCCGGAAATGAACCTGACGTCTCAGCTGCTCGACAAACTGAACAAATAACAAGCAAGGCCTCCCCGGCCCAGGTGTTTGGAGAATACAATGGCACAGAAGTCCTACCGTCTGCAGGAGATTGCCGATGCGTTGGGGGCCAGCCTCCGGGGAGATCCGGATGTCCGGGTGACCGGCCTGGCCACATTGCAGGCTGCCGGCCCCGGCCACATCAGCTTTCTGGCGAATCCCTCCTACGGCAAGTACCTGAAAGACACGAAAGCTGCGGCGGTGATTGTCTCTGAGGCGGCGGCAGAGCAAGCTCAGACCAACGTCCTGTTACTGGACAACCCCTACCTGGGGTACGCTCGCCTCAGCCACTGGTTTGACCCGACGCCTATGGCGCCTGAAGGCGTCCACCCCACGGCTGTTATTGACCCCAGTGCGACTGTTTCACCGTCTGCCAGCATCGGCCCCCACGTGGTTGTTGAGGCGGAGGCCTGTATTGGTGAGCAGGTCGTAATAGGTGCCGGTTCCTGTATTGGTGCCCGGTCCCGTATCGGGGATCATTCCGTACTCCGCCCCCGGGTAACCCTGGCCCACGATGTGGTGATTGGGCAGCGCTGCCATATTCTCAGTGGTGCGGTTATCGGTTCTGATGGTTTTGGCTTCGCTAACGAAAAAGGCGTGTGGCATCGCATTGCGCAACTGGGTGGTGTAACCCTGGGCGATGATGTGGAAGTTGGCGCCAACACCACCATCGATCGGGGAGCGCTGGACAGCACTGTTATTGGCAATGGCGTGAAACTGGATAATCTGATCCAGGTTGGCCACAACGTCCAGATAGGTGACCACAGCGCCATGGCCGCTATGGTCGGCATTGCCGGAAGTACCCGGATTGGCAAACACTGTGTGTTCGGTGGTGCTTCGGTGGTAGCGGGTCACCTTGATATCGCAGATCAGGTGCACCTGACCGGCATGACCATGGTCACCAACAACATCAGTGAGAGCGGGGTGTATTCCTCGGGTGTTATTGCGGATACCAACCGGCAATGGCGAAAGAATGCCGTCCGCTTCCGGCAGCTGGATGCTCTGGCGCGGCGGATCATAGATCTGGAAAAGAAATCAGAGGGCTGAGGCCGATTAACATGATGAAAATCGATGAGATTCTTGAGTACTTGCCGCACCGCTACCCGTTTCTGCTGGTAGACCGGGTAACCGAGGTTGAGAAGGGTGTGTCGATCAAGGGCTACAAGAACGTATCGTTCAATGAGCCGTTTTTCGCCGGGCACTTTCCTGATAATCCGATCATGCCCGGTGTGCTGATCATCGAAGCTATGGCCCAGTTGTCTGGAATTCTCGGTTTTGTGACCGTTGGACGGAAACCTTCTGACGGCGTGGTACAATATCTCGCTGGTTCCAGTAAGGCGCGATTCAAGCGCCCTGTGCTGCCCGGAGACCGCCTGGACATGGAGTCAGAGTTTGTTTCTGGCAAGCGTGGAATCTGGAAGTTCAATTGCCGCGCATTGGTTGACGGTGAAGTCGTATGCGTGGCTGAAATCCTTACCGCTGAGAGAGAAGTTTGATGGCGACAAATGACTGGTCGGGTGTCCATCCTCAAGCGATTGTGGACCCGTCAGCCAAACTGGCGGATAACGTTACCGTTGGTCCCTGGAGCTACATCGGGCCGGGGGTTGAAATTGGTGAGGGCACAGAAGTGCTCTCCCATGTGGTCGTCAAAGGCCCCACGGTTATTGGCAAGAATAACCGCATTTTTCAGTTTTCCAGTATCGGGGAAGAGTGCCAGGACAAGAAGTACGCCGGAGAACCGACCACGCTGGTGATCGGCGACGACAACATTATCCGTGAAAACTGCACCATTCACCGGGGCACTACTCAGGATCGCGGTGAAACCCGAATTGGCAGCAACAACCTTCTGATGGCCTACGTGCATGTGGCTCACGACTGTGTGGTAGGTGACAACACCATTCTTGCCAACTGCGCGACTCTGGCTGGCCATGTCACCGTCGGTGATTTTGCGATTCTGGGCGGCGGCACCATGGTGCATCAGTTCTGTCACATCGGCCCCCACAGTATGGCGGCTGGTGGCAGCATCGTGCTTAAGGATATCCCGGCCTATGTTATGGCGAGTGGTCAGTCCGCTCAGCCCCATGGCATGAATGTCGAGGGGTTGAAGCGCCGCGGGTTCAGCAAAGATGAGCTGCTTGCCCTGCGCCGTGCCTACAAGGTCATCTACCGTCAGGGCCTGACCACCGAGCAGGCTCTGGAAGAGCTTGAAAAAGATTTTTCTGACATCACCGTCGTAAAACCGCTGATCGCCTCGCTCCGGGGATCGGATCGCGGCATCATCCGCTGAGCTGGCAGGAGACTGCCAGTGTCTAACGCTCAGGCTGATCCGGTCAGCTCCCGCAAGGTTACCATTGCGATCATTGCCGGGGAGGCATCGGGAGACATCCTGGGTGCCGGGCTTATCCGTTCTCTCCGTGCCCGCTACCCCAAGGCTCGTTTTGTGGGTATTGGCGGCGACGAAATGATCGCTGAAGGTTTTCACTCCCTGGTTCCCATGGATCGGCTGTCTGTTATGGGGCTGGTCGAAGTGCTGGGGCGTATCCGTGAATTGTTCAACATTCGCGCCCGCCTACTGGACTATTTCTTTGCCACTCCTCCTGATGTGGTGATTGGCATCGATTCACCGGATTTCACCCTCGCCATAGAGCGCCGATGCCGGGAGGCGGGTATTCCCTCAGTGCACTATGTGAGCCCGTCGGTATGGGCATGGCGCCAGAAGCGGATTTTCAAGATCGCCAAGTCGGTTGACCTGATGCTCACACTGTTTCCCTTTGAGGCCAGGTTTTACGAGGAGCACGATGTACCGGTTGCCTTTGTGGGGCACCCCCTGGCGGATCGGATACCTATGGACCCAGACACCCTGGCCGCCCGTGAAAGCCTTGGCCTGGACCCGGGCAAGCCGGTGCTTGCTGTTTTGCCGGGTAGCCGGAGCGGGGAAGTCGAGCGCCTGGGTACCCTGTTTCTTGAAGCCTCGCGTTGGCTCCAGGCGCGCAGGCCTGATCTTCAGTTGGTGATTCCCTGCGTCAATCGGGATCGGGAACGGCAGGTTCAGGCGCTGGTTGAGTCCCTGGAGGTTACGCTGCCGGTGACACTGGTACGGGGTCGCTCGCGGGAGGTAATGGCAGCAAGCGATGTGGTTTTGCTGGCGTCCGGGACGGCCACGCTGGAAGCCATGCTTTTGAAAAAGCCCATGGTTGTGGGCTACCGTTTAAGCAATTTCAGTTTCAAGTTGCTCTCGCATCTGGTCAAGGTGCCCTGGGTTGCCTTGCCAAATTTGTTGGCGCAGAAGGCGCTGGTGCCGGAGTTGTTGCAGGACGATGCGACGCCGGACACGCTCGGCGCCGCAGTGCTGGAACGCCTGGAAGACAATGTAGAGCGAGCCAGGTTGAAGGAGGCGTTCTCCGAACTTCACGAGACCCTGAAGCAGAATGCAGATGAGCGCGCTGCAGCCGCGGTCTCTGAATTGATTGAGAGAAAGCGCTGATGGCAGAAAAACATCTGCCACCGTTTGAGTGCTCCTACCCGGGCTGGTTGCTGGCCGGTGTGGACGAGGTGGGTCGCGGCCCCTTGATCGGTGCTGTGGTCACTGCTGCCGTCATTCTGCACCCCGAGCGGCCGATTGAAGGCCTGGCTGATTCCAAGAAACTGACTGAAAAGAAACGCCTGAAGCTCTACGACGAAATCGTTGAAAAGGCAGCGGCGTGGAACCTCGGGCGCTGCGAAGCCGCTGAAATAGACCGCCTGAACATCTATCAGGCGACGATGCTGGCCATGAAACGGGCAGTGGATGGTCTGTCGATAGCCCCGGAATACGTGCTGGTGGATGGCAACCGGTGCCCCGAATGGTCCTGGCCTTCAGAGCCTGTGGTGAAAGGAGACAGTCGGGTAGCGGCCATCAGTGCTGCGTCGATTATTGCCAAAGTGACCCGGGACAGGGAAATGGCGGTGCTGGAACAAAAGTACCCGGGTTTTGGTCTGGCCAAGCATAAGGGTTATCCCACGCCGGTTCACCAGGAAGCCTTGATGCGCCTTGGCGCAACCCCGGAACACCGTCGCTCATTTCGGCCCGTGCAGGAGGCGATCGACACCGTGGGGCTTTACCGTGGCGAGAGCGGTGCGGACAACTCCATGATCTACCCCTCCGATTTATTCGAAACCATGGGTTGACGTATTAAAAAACTGTCTGTAATATTCGCGCCACGTTGATCGGGGTTAGCCCCGAAAGCCAACAAAAAGTTTGATGCGGGGTGGAGCAGTCTGGTAGCTCGTCGGGCTCATAACCCGAAGGTCGTAGGTTCGAATCCTGCCCCCGCTACCATAAAAAAGAAAGGCAGATCAGTTAGTTACTGGTCTGCCTTTTTTGTTTTCCGATCCTGAAATTTTCTCCGTGCCCTCACCGTGCCCTATGCGTGCCAATTTCCGATCTGGACATTTTGGCCCCTCTTCGTTGTTGACCGTAAGTCTTCTGGGGCACAGGACATTAGCTCCTGCCCTCATGCCATAAAAAGAGAGTCACTTTTCGCCTTCGGATCCCTCCGACTCATCCGCCGCTTCCTTGATGTGCGTGATCAATTGCTGAACTGAACAGTCGAAATAAGTGCATAGCTTATCAATGTTGTCCGTCACTGTGCTGTGGCCGGGATGGTTGATGATTTTCGATAGTGTCATCCTGTTGATGCCGGTGTCCTTAGCAATTTCACCAATAGTGATTCGCCGTTTCTCGGCAAATTCTTTATCTGCTATCAATTCCTTCAAATGGAAACGGATCATCTCTCTGCTCTTTTGATAAAAAAAAGTATCAAACGCCACTTGCAATTATCGCGATAGGGCGTATATTAATGATCAGGTGATAAAAAAAGTTATCAACTGATCATTGATTGTTAAAAGGAGATGTTCTCATGAACAACACATACCTGACAACTGAAGAGCTATCAGAGCGTATCAAGTACGACCCCCGGACCATACGTCAGTGTCTGAAAGACAGCGTCCTGTTAGAGGGTAAACATTATATCCGCCCATTTGGCGGCCGAAAAATCCTCTACATCTGGGAGATCATCGAGGAAGACATGCTCAGCATGGCTCACAACAATCTGGCCATCCCGATGGCAAGCGGAGGTGTTTGTCATGGCTAAGGTGCGAGCACGAGTCGATACCAAGAAGCTCTTTATCGATTTCCGGTATCAAGGAATACGCTGCAGGGAGCAGACTTTATTGAGTGACACCGCCCGCAACCGTAAACAGCTGGAGACATTGATCCAGCGAATGGAAGCCAAAATGTTGGTTGGGGATTTTGACTACGCCGAGTTCTTTCCGGGAAGCAAAAACCTCAAAAAGCTTGAGGACGCTGGGGTCCTTCCCAAAAATGGTGAGGGTGTTCTTGGTCAGTCAGAATCTACTACTCCTCTGTTCACAGACTTCGCTGACCAGTGGTTCCTCGAATCGAAAATCCAGTGGCGGAATTCCCACACTCGTAATGTGGAATCCATTCTGGCCAGCTCTCTGAAGCCAGCCTTCAAGGATAAACGGGTAGGCGAGATTTCCAAACCAGACATTTTGGCTGCGCGTAACAAGATGGCGCGTCGGAAGGGAAGGGGGGCGAGTGGTTTGATGTCGCCCAAAACCATCAACAGCCACATGACCATTCTGCGGATGATTCTGACGGAGGCGGCGGAGCGGTTTGACTTCACTAATCCCTACCTGAACATCAAGCCGCTGAAACAGCAGAAGGTACACATCGAGCCCTTCTCCCTGAATGAGGTAGAAAAGATCCTCGAAATAGTCAGGGAAGATTACCGCAACTACTACCTGGTGCGTTTCTACACCGGCATGCGCACAGGGGAAGTTGACGGCCTCAAGTGGGAGCATGTGGATTTCGATAAACGGGAAATCCTGGTGCGAGAAACCCTCATTCATGGCCAGACCGAGTACACCAAAACAGATGGCTCTCAGCGGGAAATTCCCATGTTTGGCCCGGTGTACGATGCACTCAAGGCCCAGTACGAGGCCACCGGCAAGCTCAGCAAGTTCGTATTTTGCAACCGGCTGGGTGAGCCACTTGACCATAACAACGTGACTAAGCGTGTCTGGTACCCGCTGCTGGAGCATCTCAAACTAAAAAAACGCCGTCCCTACCAGACGCGGCATACAGCTGCGACGCTACTCCTCGCGTCGGGAGAAAACCCGGAATGGGTCGCCCGCACTCTGGGCCATTCCTCAACGGAAATGCTGTTTAAAGTGTATTCCCGATACATCCCGAACCTGACTCGCATGGATGGCAGCGCCTTTGAGCGACTGATTCAGAGTCGGGTCATCGAAAACGATAAGGAGGTAGGTGATGAAACTGAATGATCTACGCCCGTTGATGCAGGAAACTTTTAAAGGCACCTACCGACTGACGGGGCGTGTTGCCTGTTTTGATGATGAGGGTATCCCGTATCTGAAACTTCGCTTGAGCAGTTGTGCCAGCGACATTGTTGTATTGGCGGTGATCGGCTCTATCGTGATCCCAGAGCATCTCGGGCATATGGATCTAGTTGTAGTCAAAGGACAGGTCTGTGTCGGTGCGGAGGAAAGTGAGATTTTGCTGACCGATATCCGTCGCCCGTTGCAGGCAGACGTTGCCGGCTTGCCGGCACTGCAGACTTTGCCACGAACGTTCTGCCCTAAGCCGGAGGCACTGGATCAGCTGGTGGCTGCGGTACGGTCTTTGCGGTCAGCCCCATTACAGATGTTCATTAAGCGAGTATTGGAGCGCCGTGACAGGCTGGAAGTCTTTATGAAAGCTCCGGCGAGCAGGAATTACCACCACAGTGAGCCTGGCGGCCTGCTGGCTCATTCCCTGGAGGTGGCGAAGAACGTTCTGGTCATGACGAAGGCCAATGAACCCGAGATGCCTTGGGAACTTCAGGAGCTCGGTTTCGTCGCTGGTTTGTTGCACGATATTGGCAAAACCTACACCCATGACACCTGGGGTAAGCCGACAGCAACCGCAAGGTTGTGCGACCACGCCGACCTAACTCTGGAGGCCTGCGCCTACGGTCTGGCTTATCTCGACAGGGTAGACCCTGATGCGGCGCTTGCACTCCGGCACATTTGGACCTGCGCCTCCCCCGGCGCGCGCTACGGTGCCACCCCTGCCATGACGCTTGCCCGCTATGTTCGGGACGCTGATGCCCAGAGTGCTATGGCTGACAATCAGCGGAAGGCCTATCTAAAGCGCCAGCCAATCGGTTTTGGGCGGCTCGGAAACAACACATATTGGCGGCCATCGATAGAAGCTCACTGATGAGGCGGATGAAAACTACAGTGAGGGGTGTGAGCATGTTGCGGCCACACCCCTTTTTTTATTCGATGTTGTGTGAGGACAGCAGCTAGGCTGTGAAACAGGCATTTACCCGGCAACGGTGCTAAGGTCAGGAAAAATACCGCGTCCAGAGCGAAGGATATGCTGAAAATATACTACCTCCACGGCTTCGCCAGCCGCTTCGATATCACCAGCGACAAACTCAAAACGCTCGCCAGGCTTGGCCCTGTCTATGGTCACGACATCGATTACACTCAAGTTTCGGAAGACGTCATTGAAGATAGCCTGGACAAACTGATGCAAGTGAACCCGGACCTTCTGGTTGGGACCTCGATGGGGGGATGGCTGGCGGGTATTCTGGGTGCCGAATCCGGCATTCCGTTTGTTGCCATCAACCCGGTGACGGATCCTGCCCACACTCTCAAGTCCTGGATAGGGCCGGATGTCGATCATCAGGGGCAGGCCTATCAACTGACGGAAGACGTGGTTTCTAGCTACTATCCTTTCACCCATTATGGCAGAGGGTTAGTACTGCTGGATCAGGGGGATGAACTGCTTCCGTGGAACGACACCGTCAGGGCGCTTGGGGGTTATTTTCCGGTACACAGCTTTGAGGGCGGGAGTCACCGGTTTGAGCACATGGAAGAAGCGCTAGAGCTTGTTCGGGAGCATGTGAAGGATTAACGCTACGAGGGGCGGCGTTAACGACAGTGCGACTGTTCCTCTCTCGGCTTCGGTGCGACCGAATGTGTCAAAGCGCGACCTAACACGTAACCGGCTGCCACACCGATCAACGCCGTCACCGGACCGATCAGGCCACCCACTAAGCCACCAACAAACATCAGTACCACGCTTTTCATACAGACTCCTCCCGCCTTCCTGGCAGCTGCATTAGTCCGAGTATAGAACACTGGGCCCAATGATGGGTTGACCCAAACGTATTGTCTCGCCAAAATACTGTATATTCAAACAGTATCCGGTGTAAAGCATGTCCTGCATTCTGCTTGGTGACTACGAATCCGTCTCACGCCTGAACATCCCGATGTTTCTTGAACGGGTCTCGGCTGGCTTCCCATCGCCGGCGGAAGACTATGTTGAGAAAACCATTGACCTGAACGAGCTGTGTATTCAACACCCGGCTGCCACGTTTTTTGTGCGAGTGCAGGGAGAGTCTATGGTTGAGGCGGGTATCTATCCCGGCGATGTCCTGGTGGTGGATCGGTCGCTGAGAGCCAAGCACGGAGACATCATCATCGCCAGCCTGGAAAGCGAGATGACGGTGAAGCAATTGCATTTGACGCCACCGCCCGTTCGGCTCCTTCCACGGAATTCAGCGTACCGGCCTATTACCGTCGAGGGCGATATGGTGATGGAGGTGTTTGGGGTGGTCACCAACGTCATCCGGTCACTCAAGCGGGGAGGGCAGGGATGACACCTGAATCGGCAGTATCCTTTGTCACCGTAAGACGACGGTTCGATTTTCGCAGCATCGAGGTCGGACGCTGGGTAACGCCCCAGGAGCGGGACCGGGCAGCCGGCCGGTTCTATCAGGCGCTGTGTGATTTGATGACGATCCTGCGAGGACCGGAGCCATTGATCTCCCTGAGGAGCACGCTGGGCCTGCAGTATGGCATCGGCGGCCGGTTGGGCGTGGCCGCGCACTACATTCCCGCCACCCGACAGCTGGCGCTGGCCAAGAACGCCGGCGCGGGTAGCCTGGCTCATGAGTGGTTTCATGCCTTTGATCACTACATGGGTGGCAAAGCTTACCGGAATGCCGGACCGTGCGGCTTCGCTTCCAGTGCCTGGCTGAACAGCGTAAGCAGTAAACCCCATCCACTGAATGAACGGCTAGGCGCTTGCTTCCAGGCCATCATGCTGACGGAGGACGGCACAGCACCCAGCACTTTGTTCCGAGCCGCCCAGGTGGCCGATCAGCACTTGAAAACGGTTTATTACGCCAAGCCGGAGGAGCTGTGCGCCCGCGCCTTTGAAGCTTTTATTGAAGACAGCCAGCCGCGTAACCGATTTCTGGTAAACGGAACCGTTCACTCTGATGAAGCCAAGGCGGGCCTGTATCCGCAGGGCGAGCATCGCCAGCGGATCAATGACACCTTTCAGTATTACTTTGCCGCGCTCGGGGCTGCGTTGTACCGGGAACAGGCCAAAGCCGGATGAGGAAGCCTGTGTTCGCCCTGGTGGACTGCAATAACTTCTATGCCTCCTGCGAGAAGCTGTTCCGTCCGGATCTTCGTCATACACCGGTTGTGGTGCTGTCCAACAACGACGGCTGCGTCGTCGCCCGTTCCAAAGAAGCTAAGGAATTTGGGATCAAGATGGGCGTGCCGGTTCATCACATTAAACCGGAAATTCGCCGATACGGCATCCAGGTGTTCTCCTCCAACTACACCCTCTATGGCGACATGAGCCGGCGGGTGATGACGACTCTGGAAGCCCTGGCTCCCAAAGTGGATGTCTATTCCATCGATGAAGCGTTTCTGGACCTGACCGGCGTTGACCGGGTGGTGTCCTTCGAGAACTTTGGGCGAGAGGTCAGGAACACGGTGTATCAGAACGTTGGCTTACCGGTCTGTGTGGGCATTGCTCCGACGCGAACCCTGGCCAAGCTGGCCAACCATGCCGCCAAGAAATATCCAGCCACTGGAGGCGTGGTCGATCTGACGGACCACGACCGGCAACGGCGGCTGATGGCGCGGGTACCGGTTGAGGAGGTTTGGGGTGTCGGGCGAAAACTCAGTGCCAGGCTTCAGACCATGGGTATTGTCACGGCGTTACAACTAGCGGATACCCATCTGGCAACGCTCAGAAAACAGTTCTCTGTGGTGTTGGAACGCACCGCCCGGGAGCTCAACGGCGTGCCCTGTGTTCCGTGGGACGATGCGCCACCGCCCAAGAAACAAATTATGTGCTCCCGATCGTTTGGTCAGCCCCTTCAGAAACTGAGCGACTTGGAAGAAGCCGTAGCGCACTTTGCGACCCGCGCGACCGAGAAGCTGCGGGGAGGCCAGCAGTATGCGGGAGAGCTGATGGTGTTCATCCGAACCAATCCGTTCAAGGCGACGGCACCGCAGTATTCACGCAGTGCCAGCGTGAAGCTCATCCAGCCCAGCCAGGACTCCCGGGTTATTGTGCAGCAGGCTCTGAACCTGCTTCGACCGATGTATCGGGAAGGTTTTGATTACGCCAAGGCCGGCGTTATGTTGGAGGAGCTGGTGGATGAGTCGGGTGTTCAGGAGGATCTCTTCCAAGCCGCGCAGGAGCAGGCGCCAGACAGTGGTAGATCGGAACGCCTGATGGCGGTGATGGATACCATCAACCGGAAGTCCAGGGCGACGGTCTACATGGCCAGAGAGGCCGGGCCTGCGGCTTATGCGATGCGGCGGGGGCATTTGTCGCCGGCGTATACGACCTGCTGGGATGACTTGCCGAAGGTTCGCTAGTAAACATAAGCGAACATTCACGGCTGCTCGTTCGCCCACGCTTCTTTCAACAAAAACACTTCGATATTTATCAAATCGTCTAACTGAGAAGCTGGCTTTTTGGTTTGGCTATGTACTGCAAGAAGGCCCGGGCTGTTCTTGGCGTTTGGAATGTCTTGTCAACAGATCAAAGAAAAGCAGAACAATCAAATTGCCTCTTGCACACCTACCTACTAATAGGTAGATTAATTGGCGCATGTTTAATGACCAACAGAGGCAATCAATGAAAATCTACGATATCGAAGGCTTCCCGAACCCGCTCCGCGTTCGCATCGCTCTGGCAGAAAAAGGCGCAACAAACCAGGTGGAATTCGTCCCGGTCGATGTCATGGGCGGCGAGCACCGTTCCGAGGCGTTCAAGACGAAAAACCCGGATGCCACCGTGCCCATGCTGGAACTTGACGACGGCACCTGCATCGCCCAGTGCAATGCCATCACCGAATATATCGACGGCGTCTTTGATGGTCCGTCCCTTATGGGTACAACCCCAGCGGAGCGTGCCCGTATCGCAATGATGAATCTGCGGGCAGAAAACGGTCTGATGAACGCCGTGGGTGCCTATTTCCACCACGCGACCCCGGGGCTTGGTCCGGATCTGGAAACCTGGCAATGCGCTGAGTGGGGTAATAAACAGAAAGAAATTGCCAGCGCAACCATGGCCTACCTTGACAGCGTTCTGGCGGACAACGAGTTTCTCGCAGGCGACAGCTTCTCGGTCGCAGACATCACCGCCTTTGCCGGCCTGGGGTTTGCGGATTTCGCGAAGGTTGACATTCCCGAGTCTCTGACCAATCTCCAGGCCTGGCGCGCAAAAGTCGCAGCCCGTCCTTCAATTTCCGGGTAATCCGAAACCTTCGGATTTAATGCAAGCGCTGAAAACATGAAGGGCACAAAAGGGAGGAATATCATGGAGATTAATGCAGATTTCTCCAAACCGGTGGTTATGCATTCCGACCAGATTGAATGGCAGCCCTCGCCCATGAAAGGGGTGGAGCGGCGCATGCTGGACCGGATCGGGGACGAAGTTGCCCGCGCCACGACCATCGTGCGTTATGCGCCGGGCAGTCATTTCTCGGCGCATACCCATACCGGTGGAGAAGAATTCATCGTACTCGATGGCGTGTTCCAGGACGAGCACGGTGACTTCCCTGCTGGCACCTACGTGCGCAACCCCCCAACCACGTCACATATTCCGGGCTCTGAAACGGGCTGCACGATATTTGTGAAACTGTGGCAGTTCGACCTGGCCGACCGCACCCAGTTCAGCAAGAATATGGAGGCCGAGCTGGGCGCCCCAGTGGGCGGCGTTGCCACCGCAAAGCTGCATGAGGACGATCGTGAGATCGTGACCTACAGCCAGCTCGATGCGGGGGCGACACTGACCTCTGAGGCGCCCGGCGGAATCGAACTGCTGGTGGTCGAAGGTTCGGCTATCAGGGATGGCGAGGTGCTGGCCAGGCATGACTGGCTGCGCCTCCCTGAAGGACACAGGTTGTCCGTGACGGCCGGGGACGACGGCGCCAAGATCTGGATGAAAACGGGGCACCTGCGATTTGCCGGGGCACCGAGGGTATAAGCCCGGCAATAGCGGGATTGAAAAGGCAGACAGGTGAACAACCATGAACCGTGATACCAGAACAGCCCTGATGGATCTTGCCGAGCACACCGTCCGGTCACGGGGCTTTGACGGGTTCAGCTACGCGGATCTGGCCGAGGCCATCGGCATTCGAAAGGCCTCGATCCATTATCATTTCCCCACCAAGGCGAAGCTCTCCGAAGCCTTGATCGAGCGCTATCAGACCAGTCTGCAGCAGGGTCTGACCGAGATAGACGCAGCCCATGCCAGCGCTGGCGCGCGCCTCAAGGCACTCATTGCCCTGTACCGCGGGGCGTTGCATGATGGCCAGACCGTGTGTCTGTGCGTTGCCTTTTCGACCTGCCGCGAAAGCCTGTCCGACACCGTTATTGCCAGAGTCGGCGCCGTTCGCGCAATGGTTCTGCAGTGGATTACGGCAACGTTTGAACTGGGACAAAGGGATGGATCCGTCTCGGCCATCCTGGGTCCCGCCGATGAAGCGCAGGCGACCCTGGCGATGCTGGAAGGGGCCCACCTTGCCGCGCGCACCGAAGAAGACCTCGCCGTGTTTGATGCCGCAACGCGACTGCTGCGCGCCCGCTGCCAGTAACGACGGGACAGGAATCGCGCTTTGATGTACAGAATCGCTACGCAAATTGACTCATAACGAGCGAAAAGGAGCAAACAGATGATGAGCACCCTGAAAACAGCACTGGCAGCAGCCACGCTGTCACTCACTGTTGCAAGTACGCAGGTACTGGCAGAAACGCAAACCAGAACCATCGAGTATCAAGTCGGCGACGAGACCTTCACCGGCTACATGGCCTGGGATGATGAATTCGGGCAAAAGCGTCCGGGGGTTCTGGTGGTCCATGAATGGTGGGGGCACAATGAATTTGCCCGGAATCAGGCAGAACGACTTGCCTCGGCCGGCTATACGGCGTTTGCGCTGGATATGTATGGCTCTGGCAAACAAGCCGACCATCCCGATACCGCCCAGAAGTTCATGCAGGAAGCCACTCGGGACATGAGTCAGGTCAAGGCGCGCTTCATGAAGGCGATGGACATCCTGAAGAACCACGAAAGTGTTGATGCGTCCCGAATTGCGGCACAGGGTTATTGTTTTGGCGGCGCCGTGGTTCTCAACATGGCGCGCATGGGCGTCGATCTGGACGGCGTTGTCAGCTTCCACGGCGCGCTCGGCAGCCCCCTCACGGCTGAACCCGAGTCCGTGAAAGCCAGGATCCAGGTGTACACCGGCGGTGCCGACAAGCTGGTCCCCTCGGATCAGGTCGCGGGCCTGGTCAAGGAGATGCAGGATGCCGAAGTCGACCTGACACTGGTGAGCTTTCCCGGAGTACTGCACTCATTCACCAACCCAGGCGCCGACAAGATCGCCGAGGAGTTCGGCATGCCGGTTGGTTATGATGAAGAGGCTGCCAGCCGTTCCTGGGATGGCACCATGCGTTTCTACAAGGCCATCTTCACCCAGTAACACAAGCGAGTGCAAACAAACCGAAACCGGCAGTATTTACAGTGAATTCTGGAACACCAACCGAAAAGCATGATGAGGTGCAACATGGCAACTGAGAGTTTACCACTGTTCGATGGAGACAATCGTCCAGGCTACAAGTCGCTGGGCAACTCGGGGCTGTTCGTATCCGAACTGTGCCTGGGCACCATGACCTTCGGCGGCGATGAGGACATCTGGGGCCTGATCGGCCAGTTGCAGCAGGAACAGGCCGACGAACTCGTGAAGATCGCCCTGGAGGCGGGGATCAACTTTATCGATACCGCCAACATCTATGGTTTCGGCGCCAGTGAGCGCATCGTCGGCCAGTCCCTGAAGAATCTCGGCGTTCGCCGCGAAGATGTGGTGCTGGCGACCAAGGTGCTTGGCCCCATGGGGGCTGGCCCCAATGCCCGTGGTGCTTCCCGCGGCCATATAATGAGCGAATGCAAGGCGAGCCTGGCGCGCCTGCAAACGGATTATATTGACCTGTACCAGATCCACGGTTTTGACCCGGCCACACCGATCGAGGAAACTCTGGAGGCACTGAACACCCTGGTGCAGCAAGGCCATGTGCGTTACGTGGGCCTGTCCAACTGGGCCGCCTGGCAAGTGATGAAAGCCATCGGCATCACCCGGGCCCGCAACCTGTGCCCGATCATATCCATGCAAGCCTACTACACCCTCGTAGGTCGCGATCTGGAGCGGGATATTATTCCGATGCTGGAATCTGAGAACGTCGGTCTGATGGTGTGGAGCCCACTGGCCGGGGGTTACCTGTCCGGTAAATACGAGGGGCCGGACGTTTCCGAAGAAAACCGGCGCGCCAAGTTTGACTTTCCGCCCGTCAACCGCGAGCGGGGCAGCGAAGTCATCAAGGTTATGCGGGAGATTGCCGATGGCAAACAGATCGACGGCGAACCGGTCAATGTGGCACAGATTGCCCTGTCATGGCTGCTACACCAGAAGCCTGTGACCAGCATCATCGTTGGCGCCAAGCGGCCCGAGCAGCTCAGGGACAATATCCGCGCGGCCCAAATCCGCTTGTCCGACGATGAACTGGTAGCCCTGGATGAAGTCAGCCGCCTGCCCGAGGAGTACCCGGGCTGGATGATGAAGATGATGGCGGGGTACCGGGATCCGGTAAAGCCGGGAGAATGATGTCGCCAATTGATATCACGGGTAGCCGCGCCGCTCTGGTGCGGCTACCGGGGGAGGAGAGCATGAATATATTGTAAAACGCAGAAGCGCATGCCCACTGATCGCTTTATTGGATTTGCCGGCTGTTGCTGAGGCTGAGTTAGGCTGATCGATTCCATTTTAATGTTCGCGCTGGACCTGTCTGGAATGTAACCCCTGCTTATACAGGTCTCTTTACAAGTTATAGGTTTTGACAACCCTCGAGATCCCCAGTACCGATAAGCCCGAGACTCACTCTAAAAAGTCGCAAAGTGCGAAATGTCAATCATGCATTTCAACTTCCGGCAATGGCAATGCCTGGCTCTACTGCCGTTAAGTTGCGTCAAGAAAGCCAGATTCCTGAAAGGACAAGCAACATATACTCCTATCCGAAACCAACGTGTGCCTTTCCCCAGACAGAAGCACCGGCGTATAGACAAAAACAAAGAGCTATGGAGTGTATTAATGGCGATCTTCCCCCGGTTTTCGGTAAGGGCGATATCCCTTACAGTTGCAATACTTTCCGCAGGATTCTCTCTTTCTGCCCAGGCCAGCATGGGCAACATCGGCACCACCTACGGGGTAATGGCGGTCGACGTGGCCACAGCTCAGTCTCTCTCAATGTTCAATGATCAGGTGTCTGCCACCTACTATAACCCTGCATATCTGACAAAAGATCCCAAGGGTGAGCTGACCGTTGGCCTGCTTCATGCTGAACAGGAACTAAGGGCGGAAAGCCCTCAGCGCAATAGCGATATACTCGCCGATTCTCCGAGCCAGCATGTGCTGATCGGCATGAAAACCAATCTCACCTCAATGACTCGTTCTGACCATCCGATCTATCTTGGCTTCATCGCGGGAGTGGAGAAATACGGCAAGGAACTGCTGGCTTTTTCTTCAAATACATCGGAAAGCGGCCAGTTCCTGGAGTACGGCAAGGAGCCCCTGTTCCTCAATATCGGTGCTGCCACCACTATCTGGCGTGGTATTGATGCCGGCATTTCGGCAAGGATCACGCTTGAAGCCAAAGCCGACCTCGATGCGATATCGAACCTCGCCGGTGAGACACAGCGTGAGCGCCTGTCTGTTAATGCCGAGCCCTCTGTAAAGTCAATTGTCAGTACCTCCATCAACTGGGGCAAAACCTTCTGCCCTGAAAATGGCTGTTGGTTGAGCGGCTGGGAAACGGCCCTGGCCTACCGGGCAAAATCAGCATCTTCCACTAGCGTCGATGCAAACATCATTGTCAGCCAGACGATTCCCGACCCGGGACTTGCCCTTGCGGTCACGACGATCGACTCCTTTCAGCCGGAAACCTGGGTCATCGGCACTCAGTATCAAGGTGACGGCTGGCGCATTGGCGGCAGTATCGAACAACAGAACTGGTCAGAACTGGAGGACGAATTTGCCGGCGACACCATTAAGGATCAGGCCAGCCTTTCCCCCGCTGCCCGGATGCAGTTTGACGACATCCTGGTCCCTCGTATCGGTGGCGAGTACAGGTTAAATGATAACTTCATGTTCCTTACTGGTGTCGCCTACAGAGAATCCCCCCTGAAAACCACTCGAAACCGGGAAGTTAACTACCTGGATACCGACAAGATCTCTATTGGACTTGGCCTCAGTGCAACGTACAACCGTACCCGTTTTCTGGCCTACCCCGTTCGCGTGGACCTCGGTTACCAGTATCAGATGCTGCAAAAGCGCGACTTCACCATTGTTGATTTCAACGGAAACGAAGAAGACGTTACTGCGGATGGCGATATTCACGTGTTCAGCGGCTCAGTTACGCTGAAATTCTGAAGAGGTGCGGCATGAAAAGAACAATTATTGCATTGAGTGTCACCACGTTACTCGCAGGCTGTGGCGGTGACGAGCAAACAATGACCCAAAGCTCAACACCCGGCTCGCTAATGTTTGCCTATCCGGCTGACTCAATGTCGTCAGGCAGTGATCAGCCCGATGTCACGTCCACCGTTCCCACAACGGCACCTGTTTTCCTGCGTTTCAACAAGTCCATCGACACACCGTTGACTGACATTCCCGATTCTCTGATCCTGAAGGATGCCACCGGAAACGAGGTTACCCTCACCGACGTGATGTTTACTGATGAAGACAAGATGGGGCTTGCGGCAAAGCCGGACAAGGCGCTTGCGCCGGGAACCAGCTACACCCTGACCTCAGAGGGCCTTCAGGCTGGCGGCACACCGGTGTCACTGACCGCAGATGGCATCAGATTCAGGACAGAACCGGCCACATCCGGCCCTATCCTGAGCCAGACCGAAGGCACCGGATTTGAACTGGCGCGAGCCATTCCGGACGGAGGGAACGACTACCCCGTCACGGACTTTACGACATTCCGGCTTCAGTTTACCGAGCCCCTCGACCCGCAATCGGTGGTTTACGGCCAGACCATCCGCCTGACGGACCAGGACGGTGAACCGGTGAATGCCGAAGTATACGCCAAGGGCCACCGGGTCACGGTGGATCCGGAAGGCTACCTGGATCCGGGCCTGACCTATAACCTGACCGTGACTACCGGCATCAAAAGCGCTCTGCTCGATGATGCCCTGTCCGAAGATCACACACTGACCTTCAACCCGATCGATTCCCGCTCCCCGACGGGCAAGCGCCAGATCATGGGCCAGGTAGCTGAAAGCATACCCGGCCAGTTGCCACTGACCGGTGCCGATTACAACTCGGTAAACCTGAGCTCCCTTCTTCTGGGCCCGAACAACCCGACCAGTGTCACCGGCACCGTGTTCGCGGAACTGGGCTTTATTCCCAAATTTGAAGCGGCGGGCCAGAGCATTCCCCTGAGGATCGACCGGGGCACCTTGCTCACCGGAAGCTCCGTGGTCGTCAAGGTCGCCGGCGCCGTGCCGGCCGGGTTCGAATCCGAAGCCGTCGAAGTTCGCTTTCTCTCGGATGCCAATGGTTTCCTGATGCCCAACCCCTATACCGATGCAGTGGATGCACCCCGGGTGCTCGAGCTCTACATCGATATGGCCCTGAATACCGGGAACACTGTTGCCAACGGCGCCCTTGGCCAACAGCTCATGCACGTGCAGCTCGTGGGCACCGCCATCGTCGAGGACGGCAAGCTGAGCATCGAAGCCGTTGGCGTTATTGAGCCGGACGTGATGGGTATTGACACGGCCTCAGGCCTGATCTCCTTCAAGCTGAACGGCTTCCGCAACGTCGAAGATGCCCCGCTGCAGGCCGACTTCGCGGACACCGAAGCGCCCTTCATCACGAGCTGGGTGCCCGGCACTGACAATCAGGCCAGGCTTCGCCCGGGCGACAATCTGGTGATCTACTTTAACGAACCGCTGCTCCCATCATCTATCAATTCCGACAACATTCAGCTGGAAAAGGATGGGGTGCTGGTTGATGCGAACCTGAAGGCCGATGGCGGCAGTGTGGTGATTCATCCGGCGGAACCATTGGTGCATGGCGCAAGCTACGTTCTCAGGCTCAATCCCAATGGGGCTTCGTCGCAAAACGGGTCCGGTTTGCGGGACCTGGCCGGAAACACCTTTGCCAGCCAGATTGCCCTGCCGTTCCAACTCAGCCCGACCGAGCCGGGCACGCCAATGGACCAGTCGCCGCTTGCGCTGATAACCCGGCCCGGTTATCCCTGCGCCAAAGCCGGCATTGATATCAACGCCGGCAACCAGGGACGTTGTGCCGGGGGCAAAGCCGATGACGACTTGCTCCCCCTTGGTCAACTCGAAACCGACAAGCCCATTATCGTCCGTTTTTCCCTTAACATGGACCCACAAACCATCGTCCCCGGCATCACTCTGACGGTTGAAAGGCAAACGGATACTGGCCAATGGGAGGAAATTGCGACCTCCGAATACACCCTCACGACCGAGCCACGGTCCCTGACCATTACGCCCCTGGTTCCGTGGGAGACAGGCAGCCTCTACCGCTATACGCTGAATGCCGCCAATGATGACAACTCAGTGATAAAGTCAACTGCGGGGCTGCCCCTGCAAACCGTCCTGCTCACCCAGGGTAAATGGGATGCAACCCACAGAACCGAGGGCGGCACGGCGCTGGTGAACTACTTCACCGGTATCGAGAAGAAGACTGCCACCTACCTGCCGCTGAGAAACCTGCCGGCGGCCGATGCCAATGCGGATCTGGACTATACAAAAGGTCTTGAGGCCGGCTCTCAAACAGGAGAAAGCGTTGCCAACGCGGTAGGCTTGGCATCCAATGGAGTCGAGTCACTGAATCCTCCTCAGCAAGATTCTCTTGTGGTTGACGCTGAAATTGGATGTGAAGTCGGGCAAAGCTGCCGGGAAGACAAATTCATTTATCTGACAGCCATGCTTGATACCTTCGTGGCAGGAACACCGGACGACCAGGGCAGGGTACCGGTGGAAATTTCGCCATCTGTGTTAGCCACCACATCCAGCGATGTGTGGGTCAAAATAGATACTGCGTTACTGGATGCATTTGCAAGCATTGGGCTTGCAGACACCGGCATTGAGGCTAACGAAAGTATCTCGACCGGTCCGCTCATGATGCGCATAAGATACCCAAGGGATGAAAAGGGGAATGTCAAACCGCTGACGGGCTTTCTATACACCAATGAGCAGGGCCAGTTTACCTTCGAGCTCAGTCTGGACGTATATCTGGATGCACCTTACCTCAACCCAAGCATTGGCCCGGCCGAGCTTGACCATAACCTGCGCAGCTATCCCATTCAGGACCTGGGTGGTGACCGCTTGACGCTGAGAGGGCCTGTGACCTTTCTCCAGGATGGCCGCATACAGATCCAACTGCTTAATGTCGAGAGGGTCCCGATTGACGTTGAAGTGCGAGGAGATATTACGCTCAACTCGAATAATGTAAGTGGTATATGCAGTCTGGTTCCTAACCTTTGTAACCCGATCATCAATCTTTTGGGGCTGAATGCAGACACCGTTATCCATCTTGAAATCCCTCAAGGTAAGCTTTCTCTCACCTATCTCTCACCAACCACACAGCAGTAACCCCAAGAAGCCCTGGTTCAACAGCCAGGGCTTTTTGCTTCAGCCTGAGAAAATCGAAGGGAAGATTGCAGTCAGGGAGGCCGTTTTGACCAGGAGGGGTGGATTGCACTCACAAAGCCACTGCGATGCCCTATTTTCCTACCTCAGAGGCTTGAGCATTTAAATATTCCAACAGATCATTCAAGCTGTGATGATACATGCCGTAGAACTTCTCCAGCTCAGCCAGTTTGGCCCGATTGCGGTCATTCGTGATCGTCGACCTGGCTTCCGCGACGACCGATTTTGCGGTCTGATATCTTTTTATCTGGCCTTCCAGGAAAGCAGCATAAGGGTTGGGACGAATTGAAAAAATCCTGCCGTTCACCTAACGCTGAACGACGTTCGACAATGCCCAACCGTTCAAGAAAGCAGGTATTCGTACTCACGCTGGTCTTACTGACGCGCAATAGTCCTACCAACTCTGACGAACTGACCGGGTCATCAGACACGATGAGGACCGCCCAGATTTCTCCTCCTATACGAGAAAGCCCGTCTGATTGGGCTAACTGGCCCATGCGTTCAATAAAGCGCGTATCTGATTCAGTGAGTGTTTTCATAGTTAAAGGGGCCATGCGGACCCTGCCAAACCAGCGCATCTGAACGCGTCTTGGCGCTTTTCCAGGCGGCTGGTGTTCAGGGTCCGTCGGAAATGTGCCAGAGCAAACCCGAAAAGGGCAGCCCCGACAAAGGCGATGGCCAGGAACTGCGGCCAGACGGTGGCGAAGCCCGCGCCACGATAAAGGATCGCCTGGGCCAGCATGATGTCCCGGACTGAACTTCACGGATGAGCGGGCTATAAGCGTTGCCCTCCCGGGTGATTTCGTCAGTCACTCTAATAACATGTTCCAGTCTAAACTGTGGGGCCGATCTAATCTAAGCATTCGCTCTTTAACCGAAACCAGAGGGCATAAAGCGCCGGGACAAACAATAGCGTAATCAGAGTGCCGACCGCTACGCCACCGATAAGCACATAAGCCAGCGGCCCCCAGAACAGGTCAAAGGTCAGAGGTACAAACGCCAGAACGGCCGCCAGGGCGGTGAGTACCACGGGGCGGGCACGCTGGACTGCCGCTTCGACAACGGCTTCCCGGGCAGCCATTCCTGCTTTGAAGTTGTCCTGCACCTGCTGCGTCAGAATCATGGTGTTTCGCATCAGGATGCCGCCCAGGCCAATCAACCCCAGCAGCGCGGTAAAGCCAAAGGGTTGATTAAACAGCAGCAGAGCCAGCACAGCCCCAATCAGCCCCAGTGGCGCGGTGGCAAGAACAGTCAATGTGCCGATAAATGAACGCATCTGAAGCATGATAAAGATCAGCATCAACGCCAACATCACCGGTTGTAATGTCTGGATTGAAGCATTGGCTTTGGCTGATTGTTCCACCGTACCGCCAATTTCAATACGGTAACCCTCCGGCAACTGTTCACGCAGGGCTGTCATCGCACTCCAGATTTCCTTGGTGACATCCGGTGGCTGGGCACCTTCTACATCGGCCTGAACGGCCAGGAAGGGGTCACGGTTGTAACGCTTTATGACGGGGTCCTCGTAACGAACCTGCCACTTGCCCAGTTGCTGTACGGAAAGTTTGCGGCCGTCGCGGGTTTTGATCTCAAGATCTTCCGGCATGATCACTTCGCCACGTGCATTACGCGCCACCAGTTGAACGCTCCTTATGCCCTGGCGCAGTTCGGTGACGGCCACTCCGCGAAGTTGGAACTGGAGTTGCCGGGCAACCTCTGCCGGGGTCAGGCCCATCCAACCCAGATTTTCCGGGTCCATATCAAGATAGAGCGTGGGTACGCGCTCGTCCCATTCGAGATGCGGCATGACGATGTTCGGATGCCCGGTCATGAGAGTCCGGATCTGGTGCGCGATCTCTCTGAGCTGATCGGCTTCCGGACCCAGCACACGAAAACTGACCGGCCAGACCACCGGCGGACCGTACAGCAAACGCGTTACACGCACTCGTGCCTCCGGAAATTCACCCGCCGCGATTCTGGCTTCCAATGCCGAGATGATGCGATCGCGCCCTTCAACGTCCTCCCCAATGGCAATCAACTTGGCAAATGCCGGGTCCGGCTGCTCGGGGTTGGCCGATACGAAGAATCGCGGTGCACCGGCTCCGATGTAAGCGGAAAGGCTTTTCACCTCCGGCATGTCCATCAGAATTGCTTCCAGGCGTCTGACACTTTGATCCGTGGTGGCAATAGCGCTCCCCTGCGGAGCATAGACACTGATCAGAACTTCAGGGCGATCAGAACTGGGAAAAAATTGCTTCTGCACCTGGGTTGCCATCCCGAAAGCACTGATCGCCAGCAAACCCACTGTGATAAAAACGACGGTTTTCCGGTACTGAACACACGCTGTGATCACCCCACGCAACCGCTGATAAAACGCGCTTTGGTAAAGGTCCTGGCCCATATGCCCGGTGTAATCGGGCAAGAGCTTGACGCCCAGATAAGGCGTAAAAGTTACCGCCACCACCCAGGAAATCAACAACGAAAAAGCCAGCACCCAGAAGATGTTGCCGGTGTATTCTCCCACTCCGGACTGGGCAAATCCGATGGGGACAAATCCGGCCACCGTCACCAGCGTACCGAACAGCATGGGCGCGGCGGTTACGCTCCAGGCATGACTGGCTGCCCGTACCCGGTCCCAGCCGCTCTCCATCTTCACGATCATCATTTCAATGGCGATGATCGCATCGTCCACTAACAGACCCAGTGCGATAATCAACGCACCCAGGGTGATGCGGTCCAGGTTTATGCCCGCCATTTTCATCAACAAGAAAGTCAGGCCGAGGGTCACAGGAATCGCAATGCCCACCACCAAACCCGCGCGCAGACCGATCGCCAGTATGCTGACCCCCATCACGACGACCAACGCAACCAGAAACTTGACCTGAAAAAGATCAACCGCCTGAGTGATGGCTTCCGCCTGATCGGTCAGGGTCTGTATTGACATTCCCAGCGGCAGCCTGCCCTGTTCGGCACTGACAAACTCGCGCAGCCGCTCACCAAACTCCAGGCCATTTTCACCCGCGCGCATGACGACACCTAACAGGATCGCATCCTCACCGTTGGAGCGGACGATGTAGCTCAAAGGATCTTCATAACCTAAACGCACCTCGGCCAGATCAGACACGGTGATAAGCTGGTCTCCGATACGCAGAGGTACTGAGGTGAGGCGCTCAAGGTCAGACAGGTCGATGTTGCTGCGGACATAAACCCGCGGGCCGGCAAGATCAACAAAGCCAAGAGGCTGAAGACGGTTGTTGGCCTCTATCGCCTGCAACACCTCTTCTGCCGACAAACCGAGGTTGTTGAGCCGGTCCTGATCAAATTCGAGATACACCCGCTCAGGACGCTCCGCCAGGAGCTGTGCTTTTTGCAAGCCGGGCAGCCGTTGCAGGCGATCCCGTATCGATTCTGCCTCGCGGGTCAGTTCACGCATCGGCAGCCCAGGTGCCGTCAGGGCAAGCAGGGAGAAATACACATCCGCGAAATCGTCGTTGACGATGGGGCCGATCACCCCCCGGGGCAGGTTGGATTGCTCATCGAGCATGCGTTTGCGGACCTGATAAAAGAGATCAGGCACTTTTTCGCTGGGCGTCGAATCCTGGAATCGGATAACCATGGCGGCCTGCCCGGGCCGAATGGTTGTTTCAATGGTATCGGTATACGCCACCTCCTGAATTTGCTTTTCCAGACGATCCACGACCTGATTCTGCAGCACCTCGGGGGTTGCTCCTGGCCAGACGACAGAAACCACCATCGCCCGGACGGTGAACGCAGGGTCTTCCGCCCGACCAAGGGAGGAGAACGCGTAGAAACCGGCAACAACGGACAGCAAAAGAAAAAAGAGGGTGACCGAACGCTCGCGCACTGCCAGCGCGGAAAGATTCGGTAAGCTCATTGAGCCAGCTCCTGCACCGCCATGCCAGGCGTGAGCAGGTGTGTCCCCAACGCGACGATGGGCGTTCCCGCGTTGATATCGGCCTTGATCTGCGCATACTCTTCACCCAGATCGATCACCTCGACCGCAAGGGGCTTCACCGTGCCATCGGAGACCAACCAGACCTGTGGCGTTTGCCCTCTCTCATCGAGGGCACCCAGCGGTACGCGATGGCTGGGCGCGGTTTGCTTCTGTGCTAACCGGACACTCACCACCGAACCCAGAGTTAAAGACGAGGGGTAGGGCCCCTCCAGGCTGTATCGGGCACGCCAGCTCCGGCTTGCGGGGTCGGCAGCCCCGGCAATCTCTCTCAGGCTCACAGCAAGCTGTTCGCCAGTGGGCAAAGGAACATAACCGCGCCTGGGCGGGTTACTGCCCTCTGGTAAAAAAACCTCGACTTCCAGCGATTGATCTTCGGCCAGAACGGCAAGGGTTTGACCGACACCCACAACCTGGCCGGGTTCAACGATGACCTCAGTGACCACGCCTGCATGGGCGGCTTTCAGTTCCGCATACCCCAAGGCATTCTGAGCCTGCTGATTGCGTGCAGAAGCCGTTTGCACCTGGCTGCGCGCCTCACGCTCTGCCAACTCAAGGCGTTGCAGGGTTTGTTCGCTGACAAACTGACGCCCCACAAGTTGCTGCTGGCGCTGGAGCTCATTGGTGGTAATTGCCAGGGCCGCTTCTGCACGCTTCAGATCCGCCGCGGCTCCCTCCGCCGTTGCTACAAGGTCTCGTGTATCGAGTTTGAACAGTAAGTCGCCTTTTTCCACGCGTTGACCGGCATCAATGTAACGATGTTGAATCCGACCGGCGATCTGAAAGGCCTGAGGAACTTCGTGGCGGCCTCGCAGGGTTCCTGAAAATCTGTGCGCTGTTGGGCCGGCGTCCTTTAGTTCAACTGTTTTTACCCAGGGGATAGGGGCGCGGGCCTGTGGGGGCGGTTCCGAAGACTGCTGACAACCAGACAGAATGAGCAGCGAGATAAACAGTGTCAGCATACAGCGCATGGCAGGTGTCCCGATTAGCAAAATCAAGGTGTGGGTATCAGTTCTCGCGGTGTCCGGACAACGCAAGTTGCAGGATGGCATCGCGAACGGTTTCGTTCTGCTCCATGGGCAGGAAGTGGGTCGTACCTTCAAGAACCATGACGTCAGCCCGGGGCAGCAGGGTCTGCAGGCGTTTTCGCGCCGCCGGCGAGAAGGTTGACCCGCGCTCCGCCGCCAGCGCGATAACCGGGCACCGCAACTGACGAATACCGGGCCAGGGGTTGTGTTCGGTATGGGCAAAGGTGGTGCTCTCCCACTCCGGCGCACACGCCAGGCGAACTTGATCGTCCTGCGGCAGAAAAGCGTGTTGGATGTAGGCCTCCAGCCATGCATCGGGCCAGGTCTTGAAGCCACCGCGGCCACGATAGTTGTCCAGCGCAGCAGCGTGCGAGTCGAATACCCGGCGCCGACGTGCGGCTCCGGCGGCCAGTGACAACCGATGTGACTGGCGTAGCAGCTTGGCCAGCCACAGCTTCAGGCCCTGCCCCGGATCCATGATCACCGGTTCCGCCAGAATCAGGCCCAGCACTTTGTCTGGCCGTCGGGCAGCGGCCATGATGCTGGTGGTGGCACCGATGGAATGGCCGGCGAGCCAGACCGGCTCGTCCAGGCTATCCAGCAGAGCGATCATGTCGCGATAGTAGGTTTCCCAGCCCCGGAATGTCGAAAAGTTCGCCGCACCGGCGCTGGCCCCGTGCCCCCGCATGTCCCAGGCCAGGACATTGACGTCCGTGGCAAGCTCATCAAGGAGGGGGCGGTACAGGCGGCCATGGAAACCCGTTGCATGGGCCCAGTGCACCGTGGGGCGCGCTTTGGATTGCGGCCAACGCCACAGTGCGATCTCCGCGCCATCCGGCGCCTGGAATTGGTCGCGTTCAGGGTTGTTGTGCTTATTGTTCATGAAGATCTGCTTCTTTGGCCGCCATTGTCGGGAGCAACAACTGAACCTGACCGCTGGCGATCGGTTTGCGCTTATCGCCCTGCCAGCAAGTCACCCGGACCAGGCTGCTCCGCCTGCCTTGCCGGACAATTTCGGCGCTGGCGAACGTCGATCGGGCCTGCGCGGAGCGGAGGTAGTTAATGTGGCTGTCGAGAATGCGTGGGCAACGTTTGTCGGTATCCTGGCTTTGCGCAGCGACCCGCGCGGTGAGTTCGATCAGGGCGCCAAGCACGCCGCCATGGAGGGCGGGTAGCATAAAGTTGCCAATGAGCGCTTCACGACACGGCATATGAACCACTAGACCTACATCGTCGCGTTGAACCTCAAGCCCAAGGTGCCGTGCGTAGGGAATGCGCTCCAGCAGAGCCTGCCAGTCGGAACATTCTTTCCCGCTTTCGGTAGGGCCTGAGATGGGTTGTGCCGAATCGCCAGTCGTGCTCATGCGCCCTCCTTTTTTCGTCCACCGGCCTGGAATCGCTGGCCCTGGGTGTTGCGCATGAAGGTGGCGTTTGCCGTCGCTAACAGTGCACTATCGCTCTCGCTGAGGATGTCGCAATGGATGAACGCGACCTCGTCCGTTAAATGACGACAGGTGGCCACCGCCAAGAGGGCACGGTCGCCGATGGCGGGCCGCAGATAATCCATGCGCAGATCCAGCGTGGCAATGGGCATCAACTCCAGGGCCCCCGCGAATACCGCCAAGCCTCCGGCGGAGTCGGCCAGCGAGTAGAGCACGCTGGTGCAGATTTCTTGTGTATCCTCTTCGGCGAACATCCACGGCTGTGGGGTCAGGCGCATGCAGACCTGGTTTCCGTTCACAGAGACAACCTGCATACCCAGATCCCTGCCGTGGGGAACCTGTTCGGTAAACTGCCACGCCGTCGTCACAGCGTCACTGTGCTGAGCTCTGTTCGACTCCGTCATCAGATATGCCCACCCCGGTTTGCATTTCGCGCAGGGGTGGAAGTGGCGGGAAACAGCTGATTGTCATAGGTCATTGCCATGTCAGTTTCTTCCGAATAACATTGTTGCTGGATTTTGGTTGGTTAACCAACCAAAAGTCAAGAATCTGTTGAGGCAAATGGCACGCCACCCGTGCAATGGCGTACGATCAGTGTAACAAGTCAGGTGGTGGCCGCTCTGATGAATAACGAACTGGCTTGCTGAGGAGATACTTAAGCGATGGTTAACAGACAGATGACTCCTGCAAGCAAACTGGGCGACCAGGGCGACGTTTTGTCTAACGCAGCCCGGCTTTTTCGTGAGAAAGGCTTTGAAAGGACGTCGCTCAAGGAGATTGCCGAGGCCTGCAATATGCTGCCCGGAAGTCTGTATTATCGTTACAACAGCAAGGAAGCGCTGCTTGTCGAGCTGATGCGCCGGGGGGTGGACCTGGTTACCGCAGAGGTCGAGTCGGCTTACGCCAGTTCGGATGACCCGGTTGAACGGTTGCGTCTTTGTATCAAAGCGCATCTGCGAGCCCTGTTGGTAGATTCGGACGCGGTTTACGTGCTGCTGTTTGAATGGCGAGCGCTGGGCCCGGAGGCTCGCGAGGAAATCATCGAACTGCGTGACCAATACGAGTCCCTGTGGGCTGAGATCCTCGAAACAATGATTGAACAGGGCGTGATCCGGAAGAATGTTGACGGCCGTTTGCTCCGCCTGATCGGCCTTGGGGCGCTCAACTGGGTTGCAACCTGGTTCGACCCGAACGGGGCTCATTCACTCGACGCCATTGGCGACTTGATCTGGCAGATCGCTATGGACGGTGTGATCAATAAAGGGGGTCAGGCATAGGTTCTGGCTTCACAAACGCAAGTAGCCTCTGTTTATGATCGCTAATCATGCGGATGCACGGTTTGTGATCTGACATTTTGCCTGAATTGCTCAGGCGACTGGTCAAACCAGCGCTTGAAGGCGCGTCTGAAATTGGCACTGTCGTGATAGTTCATCAACGCGGCAATGGCCTCGATTGACAGCTGGCTGTCACGCAAGTAGGTCGCTGCCTGCTGGGACAGAATCTCGTCGCGAACTTTCCGAAAACCGCTGCGTTCCTGTTTGAGTTTGCGTGCCAGGGTGCGTTTGCTCATGAACAACGAGGCCGCTGCTTCGTCTTCACTGAGCGTTCCGGGCGGTCGGGACAACATCATCATCTTCAGCTGGGTCTGATAGCTCGGTTTATCCGACTGAAGTTGCGCAAGCATCGATTCACACTGTTGCAAGGCCAGACGATAGTTTTCGTGATTGGCGGAGGCATTCGGTTCCCGACACAACGACATCGGCAACGTAAGTTTTAACTGGTCGCAATCAAAGCGAATCTGCCCGGGCAAAAAATCGGCATACATTGCCTGATACGGGGGTTCAGGATGAGCGAAGCATATTTCAGCCTCATGCAAAGGGCGACCAATTATAAACTCGCCAAATTCAAAAAGGGCCTTAACCATCGCATCCGACAGGCACCGCTGTATGTCATCGTCCAGCGACTCCTGGTAGTCCAGAATACATTCCAGGCGCTCGTTGACTTGCCGCAAATGCAGTTGGATGAAGCTCGCGCGCGTGGGCAGAAAAGTATGAATCGCTTGCAGCGCAGTGAGAAAGTCGGGGCTGCTGTAGGCCACGAATCCCATCGCACCATGGGTTGCCGGGGTCAGTCGCTTGCCTAGCCATAACCCTAATTCCGGCTGGCCGGACAGATCCAGTGCGTTGCGCAGAATCCGCACCTGCTGCGCTGCGGTAAGCAGGCTTTCCTCGCTCAGGAATTGCGTCACACCAAGCCCGGTGCCGAGCAGCAGACGTGGCAGTTGTTTGGCTGTTAAATCGAGCTCACGTGCAATGAGCCGTGAGTAATTCGATGGAATGCCGGGACCGGGTTTTTGCAAATCACCCGTCTTCTGCGTCGTCATCATTGATCTTCCCCGTCCTGAATGAACGTCATTTTGTCTTTAAATGACCTCAGCTTGTCAAGAAATGACCTGACAGGAGTGTCGTTAGACAGACAATATCTATTACTGAAAACTACTGGCAGGAGAACAATATTGGGCAAGATTACTTTTATAGAACATGATCAAACTGAACATGTCGCTGAATTCAAAGCTGGTTCCTCGGTAATGCAAATCGCCGTTGACAATCTGATTCCCGGTATTGACGGGGATTGTGGGGGAGAGTGTGCCTGTGGTACCTGCCACGTCATCGTCTCGGACGATTGGTTCAGAAAGACAGGTACGCCTGGTGGTGAGGAAGAGCAAATGCTGTCAATGACCCCGGAGCGGGCAAGCACTTCGCGCCTGGGCTGCCAGGTGGTCATTACTGATGAAATGGACGGCATGACCGTGCATTTACCCGAGTTCCAGATGTGAACATAGGAGGACGCATGCCAACACTGTCCAAAACATTTGACGACATTCAGTCCCGAGTGATTAATGCTACCTCCAGGGTGGTGCCGATGCACAGGCAGATCCAGGGGCTGAAACTGTTAATGGGCGCCAAGAAGAAGGCCTTCGGCCCACGCCGGCCCGTGCCCGAATTTGTTGAATCAGCCATCCCGGACGTTAACACGCTGGCCCTTGAGGACATCGATGTCAGCAATCCGTTTTTATATCGGCAGGATCAGTGGCGCGCCTATTTCAAACGGTTGCGTGATGAGGCTCCGGTCCATTACCAGAAGAACAGCCCCTTCGGCCCCTTCTGGTCGGTGACTCGCTTTGAAGACATCATGTTCGTGGATAAGAGTCACGACCTGTTTTCCGCCGAGCCGCAAATCATTCTGGGTGACCCTCCAGAGGGACTGTCGGTGGAAATGTTCATAGCGATGGATCCGCCAAAACACGATGTGCAGCGCAGCTCGGTACAGGGCGTGGTGGCACCGAAGAACCTGAAGGAAATGGAGGAGCTGATCCGATCGCGTACCGGCGATGTGCTTGACAGCCTGCCTCTGGGCCAGCCCTTCAACTGGGTGCCCACTGTATCGAAGGAACTCACCGGTCGCATGCTCGCAACCCTTCTGGATTTTCCTTACGAGGAACGTCACAAGCTGGTGGAGTGGTCGGATCGAATGGCCGGTGCAGCCTCGGCGACCGGCGGCGAGTTTGCCGATGAAGAGATCATGTTTGACGACGCAGCAGACATGGCCTGGTCTTTCTCCAAGCTTTGGAGGGATAAAGAAGCGCGCCGCGCGGCGGGCGAAGAGCCCGGTTTCGATTTGATCAGCCTGCTACAGAGCAACGACGACACCAAAGATCTGATCAATCGCCCGATGGAGTTTATCGGCAATCTGACGCTGCTTATCGTTGGCGGCAATGATACCACTCGCAACTCAATGAGTGGTGGCCTGGTGGCCATGAACGAATTCCCAAAGGAGCTCGAAAAACTGAAGGCAAAACCGGAACTGATTCCGAACATGGTGTCGGAAATCATCCGCTGGCAAACGCCGCTGGCCTATATGCGCCGAGTCGCCAAGCAAGATGTTGAGCTGGGCGGCCAGACCATCAAAAAGGGCGATCGCGTTGTGATGTGGTACGCCTCGGGCAACCGTGACGAGCGCAAGTTCGAGGACCCCGATCACTTCATTATCGATCGCAAGGACGCACGAAACCATATGTCATTTGGCTACGGTGTTCACCGTTGCATGGGCAACCGCCTGGCGGAATTGCAACTGCGTATCCTATGGGAAGAGATTCTCAAACGCTTTGACAAGATCGAAGTCGTCGGCGAGCCGGAGCGCGTGCAGTCCAACTTCGTGCGGGGCTATTCGGAGCTGATGGTCCAGCTGACACCAAAAAGTTAATGAACAGGCTGACCAGGATGACGACCGAACAATTTGACTATGTCGTGGTTGGCGCGGGCTCGGCCGGATGTGCTGTCGCCAGCCGCCTGTCGGAGAGCGGTCGCCATTCTGTGCTGCTGCTTGAAGCCGGTCCGGAGAGCCGCCGCAACCCTTTCGTGAACATGCCGCTGGGTTTCCTGCAGCTGATGTTCAGCCGCCGCTACAACTGGCAGTTCAATACCGAACCGCAGCGTCACATGCACGACCGGGCGCTTTTTCAGCCGCGGGGCAAGATGCTTGGCGGTTCCAGCGCCATGAACGCGCAGGTCTATATTCGCGGGCATGCCCGGGACTACGACGAGTGGGCACGGCTGGGGTGCAACGGGTGGTCATACGCCGAGGTGTTGCCCTACTTCCGCCGATCGGAACATTTCGAGCCCAAACTTACGCTGAATGAGGCAGAATTTCATGGTCAGGGTGGTCCGCTGAACGTTGCCGAGCGGCGCTATACCAATCCGCTGAGCATTGCGTTTGTCGAGGCGGCAACCCAGGCGAAGTACCGGCTCAATACAGATTTCAACGGCAGTGAGCAGGAGGGCGTGGGCTTCTACTACGCCTACCAGAAAGACGGCACACGCTGTAGCAATGCGCGGGCGTATCTGGAACCCGCTGCGGGGCGCTCCAACCTGACGGTTTGCAGCGGCGCGCATGTCACCCGGGTGCTACTCGAAGGCACCCGCGCCACCGGTGTCGAATACCGCGATACAACGGGGCAGACGCAGGTTCGTGCCAGGCGCGAAGTTGTGCTCTGCGGCGGCGCGTTCAACTCGCCGCAACTGCTGATGCTGTCCGGGGTCGGTCCGCGGGAGGAACTGTCCCGGCATGGCATAGAACTGCGCCATGCGTTGGAGGGCGTCGGGCAGAATCTCCAGGATCATATCGACGTGTTCGTGCGCGTCAGCGCCCGCAGCCGCCAAAGCATCTCGATGCATCCGAGCTACTGGCTCAAGGGGCTGTGGGGCGCTCTGACGTATCTGAGCGGCCGGCGGGGCGTGCTGTCGAGCAACGGCGCCGAGGCCGGCGGGTTCATCCGCTCCCGGCCCGAGGAGCCGATACCCGACCTGCAGCTGCACTTCGCGCCAATGCTGTACGACGATCACGGGCGAGACCTGAAGACCGCGATGAGCGGTTATGGCTACGCGGTGATGATCTACGGGCTCAGGCCATCGTCGCGCGGGCGCGTCGGTCTGCACAGTGCCGACCCGTTTGCGGCGCCGCTGATCGACCCCAACTACATGGCCGAGTCCGCCGATGTCGAGCGACTGGTACGCGGGGTACATCTGGTGCGCAGAATCCTGGCGCAGGCGGCCTTTGCCCCGCACCACGAGGTTGAGGTCTCGCCCGGGCCGGCGCTCCAGAATGACGACGATCTCGCCGCATGGGTACGGCGCAGCGGTGAATCAGCGTACCACCCGGTTGGCACCTGCAAGATGGGTGTTGATCCGATGGCGGTGGTCGATCCGCGCCTGCGCGTGCATGGCCTGCAATGCCTGCGGGTGGTCGATGCCTCCATCATGCCGACGCTGGTCGGCGGAAACACCAATCAGCCGGCAACCATGATCGGCGAGAAAGGCGCCGCGATGATACTTGAGGATGCCGGGGAGACGGTCGGCTAGCGCTGCGGGGGGCATCCCGGCGCACAGCTGGCATCCGGACTTCTGATCAATCTGATCCCAGAGAACAACAGGCAGAGACAGACTATGGCAAACCAACAGAAAGAGACGACAGTCATCGTTGGCGGCGGGCACGCAGCGGGTGCGCTCCTGACAACCCTGCTGCAAAAAAAATATCAACAGGAAGTGATTCTGGTGGGCGAAGAACCACATCCACCCTATCAGCGGCCGCCCCTGTCCAAGAACTATCTGGCAGGAGAGGTTGATCAGGCGTCGCTGTACCTGAAGCCGCGCTCGGTGTACGAGAACGCCGGCCATCAGTTGCGGCTTGGTGTGCGTGCCGAACAGATTGATCGGGACAACAGGACCATCAGCCTGTCGGACCAGAGCACATTGAAATACGATCGACTGGTTCTGGCCACGGGGTCCCACGTCCGAAGCCTGAACGCACCCGGGGCTGACCTGGAGGGCATTTATTATCTGCACGACATAGCTGACTCGGATGCCCTGCGTGAAGAATTGCTCCCGGGGAAGCGCCTGGTCATCGTGGGTGGTGGTTACATTGGACTTGAGGTGGCAGCCAGTGCCACCAAAAAAGGCGTTAATGTCACAGTACTGGAAGCGGCCGAGCGTCTTATGCAGCGTGTAACAGGCCCGGAAATCTCAGAGTTTTTTTACACCAAACACAGCAGCGCCGGCGTGGATCTGCGGCTGAACACGGCGGTAACCGGTTTCGAAGCGGGCGATCAGGGGCATGTGGCTGGCGTGACCTTGGCGAGCGGCGGCACTGTACCGGCCGACATCGTGCTCGTTTCAGTGGGTGTTGTGCCGGAAACCGCCCTGGCTGAGGCCGCCGGCCTGCCCTGTGATGACGGCATTATTGTTGACGAGTTTACCCGCACAGAAGATCCCGCCATCCTGGCGATCGGCGACTGTACCCGCCACCGGAATCTTTTCTTCGAGAAGATGCAGCGCCTTGAATCTGTCGCCAACGCGGTTGATCAGGCCCGGACAGCGGCGGCAACCCTGATGGGCGAGGAGAAACCCTATAACAGCGCTCCATGGTTCTGGTCGAACCAATATGACGTGCGTCTGCAGATGGTGGGGTTGTCGCAACATCATGATCAGCGTGTGCTGCGCGGAAGCCCGGAAGACAAGGGATTTGCGGTGTTCTATCTCCGCGATGGCTGTGTCATTGCTGTTGATGCGGTCAACCTGCCCATCGCTTTTATGGTCGGCAAGACCCTCGTTCAACAACGCAGGCAGGTCAATCCTGAAATGTTGAAGGATCCGGATATTGAACTGAAGTCCTTGGTGAGCGGTCAGTCCATAAATTGAAATTGACGACCGAGTAGAGCTGTGCCCTTAGTTTGCCCAAAATTGCGAAAGCAATGCACAACTCATACGGCCTATGGATATCATATCCTACGACCGACAGCTTTCAGTGAGCGCAAAGGATGCGTGAGCCACAACCGGCGGAATTTCCCGTAGCCAGACACATTACTGTTGCTCTGGTAAACCGAGAGCACCATAGCGAATGATATGGACTCCCCCTGCTCCCACGGCATCGATGTGCCACATTGAAGGTGTCTGACATCTTCAATCAAAAGCAGGAGGAGTCATCATGAATGTTACAACCATTGGCATCGATCTGGCGAAAACTGTGTTCAGTATTCATGGCACCGATCAACACGGCAAGGTCGTGGTTCGCAAACGACTGAACCGGCCCAAGCTGTTGCCTTATATCGCTCAGCTCCCACCCTGCCTGATTGGCATGGAAGCCTGCTCGGGTGCCCACCATTGGGCTCGGGAAATGACCAAACTCGGCCACGATGTCCGAATCATTGCACCCCGGTTTGTCGCGCCCTATCGCAAGAGCAGCAAGAACGACGACAACGATGCCGAGGCCATCTGTGAGGCAGTAGGTCGGCCGAATATGCGGTTTGTTCCAATCAAGACCGAAGACCAGCAAGCCGTACTGTGCCTGCATCGTATTCGCCGTGGACTGACCAAAGAACGCACCGCGCAGATCAATCAGATTCGTGGGCTGCTGGCCGAGTTCGGACTGATCATTCCCCAGGGCCGTTACGCCGCACGGCGCCGGGTTCCCGAAATCCTGGAGGATGCCGAAAACGACTTACCCATGCTCGCTCGCCGCTTAATCAACAACATCAACCAACGCATTCGACAGCTCGATGAAGAAATCCTGGCTTACGATCGGGAGGTCGAAGCGATGGCCCGGAGCGATGAGCAGGCCAAGCGCCTTATGGCCATACCGGGTATCGGACCACAGACCGCAACAGCCCTGCTGGCCAGTGCGCCTGACCCCAGACAGTTCAAAAGTGGGCGACACTTTGCCGCATGGTTGGGTCTGGTGCCCCGACAATACTCGACCGGTGGCAAGGTGCGACTTGGCCGAATCACCAAGCGCGGGGACAAATACCTGCGAACGCTGCTGATCCATGGCACCCGGGCAGTGATTGCAAAATTACCGGATAAGAATGATCGACTCAGTGACTGGGCCAAAGACCTGGTGGAACGACGTGGATACAAGCGGGCCGCCGTTGCGATGGCGGCCAAGAACGCCCGGATTATATGGGCACTACTCATGAATCAAACCGAGTTTAAGACACAGCCTGTGGAGGGCTAAAACCGAGCACCAACGACAGGCAGAACAAGCCTGCCAGAAGAGTCTTGCAACGGCAAGCGATGACGGAACGGTCAGACCGAGAGTGGGAGAACCTGTTTATTTCTGCGGCTCAGCGAAGCCGACTAACGAATAAGGTCCCCGCTCACACGCATCATCATCCTGGCCCGGGCAAAAACGCCCACAAAGAGGCCGAATGTAGAGCCGCAGTCTCAAACCGCTTCGGATTCAAATGGCGTTGCTTGACCGCAGGGGGAGTCCATGTAGGTGAAATAATTCTCTATATGTCCCACTAATAACCTCACCTTGCAATTACCGACGAAAATATGAACTTGATTTTACCCACAAAGAAAAAGCGAAGTCTCTATCGGCCATTATGGGTAGAGGTTCCGATCACTCAATCCTTCATAAGCAACATCGCCCATTCGGTGTCGACCTCTTGTTTTGGTTCATCTGAGCATATGCTTTTTCATGCGGATGGGTGGTGGCAGCCAAGACAGGGCTTTTCAGACTGCAAGCTTCAAGCGGTGTGTAAATCAAACACAGTAAGATTCCGGCTTATTGATGGTGGACATCAAGAACCGATAGTTACGAGCGGTATTAATGTTAAGACACTTGCTCGATTAAATGAAACTTGCGGGACTACTGAAAAGGTTTTCTATAGTAAGGACGTGCCGGTCCTGATGGCTATATACTACTCGACTAAACGATACGAGACCTTTAAATGATGCATAAGGCTGGGGCTATATACCTAAGGAAGATCTGAATAACCGCTGGTTTTTGCCCCTTTTCCGCAATCTTGGCGGAAAAGGGGCGCATTGGTCTTACGCTGCAGGTTTTTTATCAATCAGCAGGTTGCTGAAAGCGACCAGCAAATGCAGACGGTTGGTATACTTGGCATTTAAAAGCGATATGCAACACCGATGCTCACGATAGTGGGGTCCACTTCCACTTTTGCCTGAACAGGGGCCGGGCCCAGGTTACCGGTGATATCCGCCTCGAAGGGTGCATATCTAACGTCAAAATTTGCCGACCAGTTATTGTGTATCCTCCAGCGAAAACCAGCCTGAACCGCAGGGGCCCATGTATCTTCGACGTCGAAGTCGGTTAGTGCGCGATCCTTCTCATCTAAAAAGAGAATCCGTCCTACACCCGCTCCAAAGTACGGAGAGAAGTTGCTACCCGTCAAAACATGATACTGAAGCGAAAGAATTACCGGACCATAATCTGTTTGACCAAGAAAAAGACCGGAGAGAGACTCTTCGCCCTGGAGGTCCGCACTAGCGGGAATGCCGCCAAAAATGTTAAATGCCAGCTGATTACTCAGAAAATACGACACGTCGAATGATACGGTCGTATCGTTGTTAATAGACAGGTTGGAATTTGGAACGGGGGCACTCCGGTGTTTTTCAAGACAGTTGGCACTGATTTCTCTGTTTAAGCGACGTCTTTCTCTACCACTCGTTTTTCCGGGTTCAACGTGGTTGAGCCGACGGGCTCACAATTCCTGATGGGGCGACG
>NZ_JASSVM010000040.1 GCF_030541005.1 Marinobacter sp. SS5-14b
GGAGGCTCTGAATAAGTCTCAAAATCAGCGATAATACGGTCATCGTCAACTGCACAGGATTCGTTGCCACCATGGATCAGATCACCTTCTCCGAAGCCGAGTACCAGACCAAGAAGCGTAAAACCCGCCGCGAGATTTTTCTGGAACGGATGGACAAGCTGATTCCGTGGAAGCAGTTGGAGAAGAAGGTAGCCCTATATTACCCCAAGGGCCAGACTGGCCGGCCACCGTATCCGCTGCCGACCATGCTGCGAGTCCACTGCATGCAATTGTTCTATAACCTCAGTGATCCTGCCATGGAAGACGCATTGTATGAGATCGAATCCATGCGCCAGTTCGCCGGCCTGAAGCTGGACCGATTGCCGGACGAAACCACCATTCTCAAGTTTCGTCATTTCCTGGAGCGCCATGGCCTTGGCAAGGTGTTGTTCAAAGAGGTGAACAAGCACCTGGAGAAAAATGGTTTGATGCTGCGTGAAGGCAGCATTGTGGATGCTTCCATCATTTCTGCACCAAGCTCCACGAAGAATGAAAGCGGCCAGCGCGACCCTGAGATGCGACAAACCAGAAAAGGCAACCAGTGGTACTTTGGCATGAAGATGCATATCGGCGTGGACGATACGCTCGGCTTGATCCACAGCATCGACACCACCGCTGCCAATGTTCACGACATCGTGTCCGCCGGCAACCTTCTTCACGGTGACGAGCTGCGCGTGTTCGGTGATGCCGGTTATCTTGGCATTCAAAAGCGGGATGAGCATAAAGATCGCCAAAATGTATCCTGGTTCATTGCCAAGCGCCCCGGTTCTCGTAAAAAACTGGACGACCGAAAGCTAAAGGCCGAGAAGCTCAAAGCCAGCGCCCGGGCCAAAGTGGAACACCCATTCCGGTACATCAAGCAGGTCTTTGGCTATAGCAAAGTTCGCTATCGCGGCTTGGCCAAAAACAGTAACCGATTGCACTTGCTGGCTGCGTTCAGCAACCTGCTGATGGGTGAAAAATACCTGCTGTCGTAGGGTCAGTTCGCCTGTTTTCCGCCAAAACGGCGGGAAATAGGCAAAAATCGAACAAAACAGAGGGTGATAACGCCAAAATCGCGCTTGAATGGCTTTTTTTCGAGTTGAAAAGCGATTCAGCGATAAATCAGGCGTTAATCAGACCCTCC
>NZ_JASSVM010000004.1 GCF_030541005.1 Marinobacter sp. SS5-14b
GGCGGGAAATAGGCAAAAATCGAACAAAACAGAGGGTGATAACGCCAAAATCGCGCTTGAATGGCTTTTTTTCGAGTTGAAAAGCGATTCAGCGATAAATCAGGCGTTAATCAGACCCTCCCTAAGAATCCGGATGTTCGCTTTTGTTTACTAGCCAATCGTCGATGCTTGGTCGAGCTGCCCCCCAAAATTTGCGTAGTTCGCCTCAATTAGCTCGATAATAAAAAACTCCGTGCCAAGCATCACTCGGCACGGAGTCATTATAGTCAGGGTTTTTAAGACTCTCGAAGCGGGAAAAAACCCGGGTGGCTAGACCGTCAGGTGCTTCCTGATCAGCTCATCCGTCAACCCAGCAATCCCCCCCTCAGCAACCCGCCTCCCCCGATCCAAAATCGCAAACCGATCCGCATACTTCCGAGCAAACGGCAACTTCTGCTCAACCAGCAGTACCGTCAGCCCGTCTTCCTCAATCAGCCGACGAATAACCTCCCCAATCTGCGCCACAATATTCGGCTGAATCCCCTCCCCCGGCTCATCCAGAATCAGCAGCCTGGGCTCTATCACCAGCGCCCGACCAATCGCTAACTGCTGTTGCTGCCCACCAGAAAGGTCGCCGCCTCTGCGGTGTTTCATCTCCTTCAGCACCGGAAACAGCTCATACACCCGCTCCGGTATCTTCTTGCTGCCGTCCTTGCGCACGGCCAGCCCGGTACGCAGGTTTTCTTCCACAGTCAGCAGGGGGAATATCTGCCTTCCCTGGGGTACGTAGCCGATGCCCAATCTTGAGCGGTCTTCGATTTTCTTTTTGGTGAGCTCCACATCCTGAGCAAATTCGATGCTGCCGCTTTTGGTGGTTTCCTCGCCCATGATGCATTTCATCAGGGTGGTTTTGCCCACGCCGTTACGGCCCATTACGCAGGTGCACTGGCCCTGGGGTACGTCCAGGTCCAGATCCCAGAGGGTGTGGCTTTCGCCGTAGTATTGGTTGAGCTGCTGGATCTTGAGCATTACGCCTCCTCCCCGAGGTATACCTTGATCACTTCCGGGTCGTTGGAGACCTGGTCCATGGTGCCTTCGGCCAGCACGCTGCCCTGGTGCAGTACGGTGACCTGGCGGGCGATGGAGCGCACGAAGCCCATGTCGTGCTCTACCACCACGACGGACTGCTTGCCGGCCAGGCTGGTGAGCAGTTCGGCGGTGCGTTCCATTTCCTGTTCGGTCATGCCCGCTACCGGCTCGTCCACCAGCAGCAGTCTTGGTTTCTGCATCAGCAGCATGCCGATTTCCAGCCACTGTTTCTGGCCGTGGGAGAGGATGCCGGCGGGTTTGTCCCGCAGGGTTTTCAGTTTGATCATATCCAGCACTTCGTCGATGCGGTCCCGGTATTCGGGTTTCATGATGGCGGTCAGGGTTGGGAATATGCGTTTGTCGGCGGCCATGGCCAGCTCCAGGTTTTCGAACACGGTGAGGGCCTCAAACACCGTGGGTTTCTGGAACTTGCGGCCGATGCCCAGGCTGGCGATGTCTGGTTCGTTCATGGTCAGCAGATTGTGGCGGCTGCCGAACCACACGGAGCCGGTATCCGGGCGGGTTTTGCCGGTGATGATGTCCATCATGGTGGTTTTGCCCGCGCCGTTGGGGCCGATGATGCAGCGCAGCTCGCCGTCGTCGATGGTCAGGTTCAGGTTGTTGATGGCCTTGAAGCCGTCAAAACTTACGTTCACGTCTTCCAGGTACAGGATCGGGCCATGGCGCACGTCCACCGGAGAGGCGGCGGGGGCCAGGAATTCAAATACCCGGTCGCGGTTGGCCAGTTGTTCGAACATGCTCATGCGGTGGCCTCCTGAGCGGTGGCGGGGTCATCGTCGTTTTCGGCTTTTTTGCGCTTTTGCAGCAGGCCGGCAATGCCCTTGGGCAGGAACACGGTCACCAGCACAAACAACGCGCCGAGGGCGAATAGCCAGGCGTCTGGCATCACGCCAGTGAACACGGTTTTGGCGTAGTTCACCAGAATGGCGCCGATCACTGCGCCGTACAGGGTTGCGCGGCCACCGAGGGCGACCCACACCACGATTTCGATGGAAAACAGCGGCGAGAATTCGCTGGGGTTGATGATGCCCACTTGCGGCACATACAAGGCCCCGGCCACTCCCGCCAGCATGGCGGATATCACAAATACAAACAGCTGCACCCGTTCTACCCGGTAACCCAGGAAGCGTGTACGGGCTTCGGCGTCCCGACAGGCGACGCTTACCCGGCCGAGCTTGCTGGTGACGATGGCCCGGCAAATGATGTAGCCGAGGGCCAGGGCAATGCCGGTGGCGATGAACAGCCCCAGCCGGGTGGCGTCGCTGCGCAGGTTAAAGCCGAGGATGTCGCGGAAGTCGGTCAGGCCGTTGTTGCCGCCAAAGCCCATTTCGTTGCGGAAGAAGGCCAGCATCAGGGCAAAGGTAAGCGCCTGGGTGATGATGGAGAGGTACACCCCGGTAACCCGGGAGCGGAACGCCAGAAAGCCGAACACCAGCGCCAGCAGGCCGGGAGCCAGCAGCACCATGATGAAGGCAAACCAGGCCATGTCGAAGCCCAGCCAGTACCAGGGCAGCTCCTGCCAGTTCAGAAACACCATAAAGTCCGGCAGGATCGGGTCACCGTAGGTGCCGCGATCGCCAATCTGGCGCATCAGGTACATGCCCATGGCGTAACCGCCCAGGGCAAAGAAGGCGCCGTGGCCCAGGCTGAGAATGCCCAGATAACCCCACACCAGATCCACCGCCACCGCCAGCAGCGCGTAGCACAGATATTTACCCAGCAGGGTCACGGTGTAGGCGCTCACGTGCAGCGCACTGTCTTGCGGCATGAACAGGTGTAGGAAGGTGACCACAATCAGCGCGGTGATCAGCACGCCCAGAAAGATCTGGGTAGAACGCTCCTGAAACGGCCGGAACAGCCAGTTCTGTGATGACGTCATAACTCAGCCCTCCGCCGCTCGGCCTTTCTGGGGAAAGAGCCCCTTCGGCCGTTTTTGAATGAACAGGATGATCATCACCAGCACCATGATCTTGGCCAGTACCGCGCCGGCCCAGGGTTCCAGAATCTGGTTGATGGTGCCCAGGGTAAGCCCGGCCACTAACGTACCCCACAAGTTACCCACGCCGCCGAACACCACCACCATGAAGGAATCGATGATGTAGTTCTGGCCCAGGTTGGGGCCCACGTTGGTGATCTGGGACAAGGCCACCCCCGCCAGCCCGGCCACGCCGGAGCCCAGGGCAAAGGTCATGATGTCTACCCGGGTAGCTTTGATACCCATGGAGCGGGCCATGGCCCGGTTCTGGGTGACGGCGCGCACTTCCAGGCCCAGGCGGGTTTTACGCATGATCAGCATCAACCCGGCGAACACCACCAGGGCAAAGCCAATCACATACAGTCGGTTGAGGGTGAGCGACAGGGCGTCGTTGATCACCAGCGATCCACTCATCCATTCCGGGGTGGTCACAGAGCGGTTGAGGGGTGAGATCACCGTACGCACCAGTTGCTGCAGAATCAGGCTGATGCCGAAGGTGGCCAGCAGGGTTTCCAGCGGGCGGCCTTTGAGGTACTGAATCACGCTGCGCTCGATGGCGATGCCCGCCAGCGCGGCCACCATAAATCCGGCCGGTATCGACAGGATCAAGGCCAGCCCGGGCTGGCCCGGTAACAGTTGCTGCATGCCCCAGGTGGTGTAGGCACCCAGCATGATCAGTTCGCCGTGGGCCATGTTGATCACGCCCATCACGCCGAAGGTGATGGCCAGGCCAATGGCCGCCAGCACCAGTACCGAGCCAAGGGACAACCCGAAATACAGGGTTTCCGCAGCGCGGTTCATTTTCAGCTTCTGTTCGATGGAGACCAGCGCTGCTTTGGCGCTGGCGGCAATGGCAGGATCATCCCCGGCCACCGCGTTATTGAGGGCGGCACGGGCGCGGCTGTGCAGGCTGCCGGTCAGTACCGTGATGGCCTCCGCTTTGGCCTGGGCATCGCCCTGCTCCAGCTGATAGATGGCTACGGCCAGCTCAAGGCGATCGCGAACCCGGGGCGGTAAATCCTGTTCAAGAAGTTTATTCAAGGGCTCAATAACGGGCTCGTTGACCTTGCCCATCATGGCTTCAGCGGCGGCTCTCTGTATCTCTGGGTTGGTGGAGTAAAGGTCCAGCATGGCCAGTACACCTTCCAGCTTGCCGCGGATGGCGTTGTTGATGTTCACCCGGTCCAGTTCCCGGCGGGAGATCTCGCCCAGGTTTTCACCGGTCAGGGGGTCGGCGATGGTCCAGTCACGGCCCACGTTGCGCAACACCACCACCACTTGCCCGGTGTCTTTGTTGCGGCTCAGGCGGTTGTTGCCGAAGGCGTCCAGCCAGCTTCTGGCTCTGGGGTCGCCGCTGTTCACGATGGCTTCGATGGCCGCGTCCATCTGCCGGGGGGAGGCATCCGCCAGGTTGGCGAGCAAGGCCTGCCCGGGGTCTTCTTCAGTCTGGCTGAAGGCCGGGGCTGCGATTGCCATCAACAAAACCAGCAGCGAGGCAAGACGCAGCGATAGGAGTGATCGGAGGATGCCCATGGGTCCGTCCTGTTGTTGAAAATGAAGAGCTGAAAAATGGCCTGGTTCGGAGACCAGAAACACCCGGGGCGATCACGCCGCCCCGGGTTGGCTCACAGGCTTATTCGGCGTCAGCCAGAGCTTGCTCGCCGGCAGAGGCACCGCAGCTGCCGGTTTTCACGTTGAAGTTGCCGCACTTCATCGGGGCGCGCCAGTCGGCGATCAGGTCACGGGAACCCGGCAGGAAGTCAGACCAGGCATCGCCGGCCACGGTGGAGGAGGTTTCCCACACTACGGAGAACTGGCCGTTGTCCTGGATCTCGCCAATCAGCACCGGCTTGGTGATGTGGTGGTTCGGCATCATGGTGGCAATGCCGCCGGTCAGGTTGGGCACGGCGACGCCGATGATGGCTTCTTTAATCGCCTCTACGTCAGTGGTGCCGGCTTTTTTCACTGCCTCAACGTACATGTTGAAACCAATGTAGTGGGCTTCCATCGGGTCATTGGTGACGGCTTTGTCGTCGCCCTTGAATTCAACCCAGGCGTCGATGAAGTCGTAGTTGGCGTCGTTGTCTACGCTCATGAAGTAGTTCCACGCCGCCAGGTGGCCGACCAGCGGGCCGGTGTCGATGCCAGAGAGTTCCTGCTCACCCACGGAGAAAGCCACCACCGGGATGTCGGAAGAGGAGATGCCCTGGTTGCCCAGCTCGCGGTAGAAGGGCACGTTGGCGTCGCCGTTGATGGTGGAGACCACGGCGGTTTTCTTGCCGGCGCTGCCGAAGGTCTTGATGTCAGAGACGATGGACTGCCAGTCGGAATGTCCGAAAGGCGTGTAGTTGATCATGATGTCGGCTTCTGCCACACCCATGTCTTTCAAATAGGTTTCCAGAATTCTGTTGGTGGTGCGCGGATAGACGTAATCGGTGCCTGCCAGTACCCAGCGTTCAACGCCCAGCTCGTTTTTCAGGTAGTTCACCGCTGGAATGGCCTGCTGGTTGGGCGCGGCACCGGTGTAAAACACGTTTTCAGAAGACTCTTCGCCTTCGTACTGCACCGGGTAGAACAGCAGACCGTTCAGCTCTTCCACCACCGGCAATACCGACTTGCGGGATACCGACGTCCAGTTGCCGAAGATCACGTCTACTTTTTCTTTTTCCAGCAGCTCGCGGGCTTTCTCGGCGAACAGTGGCCAGTTGGAGGCCGGGTCTACCACCACCGCTTCCAGCATACGACCGTTAACGCCGCCTTGTTCGTTCTGCTTTTCAATCAGCATTTCCATGGTGTCTTTCAGGGCGGTTTCACTGATGGCCATGGTGCCGGAGAGGGAATGCAGGATACCTACCTTGATGGGGTCTTCCGCCGCCATTGCATGGAAGGAGACAGACAGTGCCAATGCAGACAGGCCCAGTTTCACGTGTTTTTTGATGCTCATGTTGTGAATCCTTTTCTTTGGGTTGTAAGTCGTCGAACGCAACCGGGCTTTTGCATCTGCCGTTCCAACTCACCATAAATCACAACAAAAACAATGGCGTATCTAGTATACAAGCTAACAGGCCCCGAGATTAGCGAGAGTTTTCGGGAGATTAAGGCCTGATTTTGGTGCCTTTCAGGGGGTTTGTGCTCCCCCGTGGTGCAGGCAGAAAACCGGCGCCCATCATGAGGAAACACTTATCTATATGTTTTTATTGAATTAACAGCTTGTTCGGCCTGAATGGCACGGGCCTTGCCACTACTCATGTATACAAGTTTGACCACACATGAGGACAACCCATGCCCACCACTCTCGGATGGACGATTGCGGACTGGCAGCAAGCCTATAAGGATGGCGCGGAGCCAGAAGCCCTGATCAGCAAGCTGCTGGATTATCTGGACGACAACGACAACGCCTGGATTGCCCGGCTGGATGACCCGGCACTGAACAGCGCCATGGTGGAGTTGTCTGAGCGCCTGGAAAGCGTGGATGGCGATCTGGACCAGCTGCCCCTGTATGGCATTCCATTCGCCATCAAAGACAACATCGACGTCGCAGGCCTCGCCACCACCGCCGGCTGCCCGGCCTTTGCCTACCAACCGGAACAAGACGCTGCTGTGGTGCGCAGGCTCAAAGCCGCCGGCGCGGTACTAATTGGCAAAACCAATCTGGACCAGTTCGCCACCGGCTTGGTGGGCACCCGGTCACCTTATGGTGCGGTATCCAACAGCTTTAACAAGAAGGTAATCAGCGGCGGCTCCAGCTCTGGCTCTGCCTCTGTGGTGGCCCGCGGCCTGGTGCCGTTTTCCCTGGGTACCGATACTGCCGGTTCGGGCCGCGTGCCGGCCGGGCTGAATAATCTGGTGGGGCTGAAGCCCACCAAAGGCCTGTTCAGCATTGAGGGCGTGGTGCCGGCGTGCCGGTCATTGGATTGCGTGTCGGTATTCGGCCTGACTATTAACGATGCGGCGCTGGTGGCCGACTGTATCAGCGGCTTTGAACCCGCCGATGCCTATTCCCGTAAAGCCCCTACCGCATTGCCACTGGATGCCCCGGCCATTCGCCGTTCCGGCCCGGTGCAGCGGCTGGCCATCCCGGACAACCCCCGTTTTTTCGGTGATCAACAAGCAGAAGCTGCCTGGAACACCGCGCTCAGCCAATGGCGCCAGCTGGATACCGCCGGCATTGAACTGGTGCCGCTGGATTTCACGCCGATGCTGGAGCTGGCCGCGCTGCTCTATGAAGGCCCCTGGGTGGCGGAGCGCCACGCGGCCGTGGAAGAGTTTATGGCCAACCACGCCACCGACATAAACACCACGGTGCGAAGCATCATCAGCAACGCCGGCAAGTTCAGCGCCACCGATACCTTCAAAGCCCAATACCGCAAAGAAGAATTGGTGCGCCAGATCGACACGTTACTGTCGGAAATAGACGGCCTGCTGGTGCCCACGGCGCCCATCGCGCCCACCATCGATGCGGTGAACGCCAACCCGGTGGAACTCAACAGCCAGCTGGGCACTTACACCAACTTCGTGAATCTGGCGGATTTGTGCGCCCTGGCGGTGCCCGCCGGCTTCCGTGACGACGGCCTGCCCTTTGGCGTAACGCTGATCAGCGGCGCCTGGAAAGACCGCGAACTGCAAACCCTGGCCAGCCAATGGCTGAACGCTCACCCAACGCCACTGGGTGCCACAGACAAGCCCCGGCCGGAGGAAATGGCCACTTACAAACCTGCCGTGCCCATGGTGCAGGTTGCGGTGGTGGGCGCGCATTTGTCGGGCATGCCCCTGAACACTCAGCTCACAGAACGCCGGGCCAGGCTGCTGGAGCAGACCACCACAACCCCCAACTACCGCCTGTTCGCCTTGCCCAACACCACCCCACCGAAACCGGGCCTGCAACGGGTAGAGCAAGACGGCGCCGAGATCGTGCTGGAGGTCTGGGAAATGGCCGCCTCGGAGTTTGGCTCCTTCGTCGACCTGATCCCCGCCCCCCTCGGCATCGGCAATGTGGAACTCGCCGACGGCCGCTGGGTAAACGGCTTCATCTGCGAAGGCTACGGCTTCACCGGCGCCAGAGACGTCACCGAATTCGGCGGCTGGCGCGCTTTTATCAAATCGGGAGCTGCCACCCAATGATGCGCATCGGGGTCTGACCCGCGGGTCAGACCCCACCCAGGGATTAGCCGCCCAAGTCGCGATTCGGGGTCAGACCCCACGGGTCTGACCCCACCAACTCCGGAGATCAAACAACATGTTCAAAAAAGTACTCATCGCCAACCGAGGCGAAATCGCCGTCCGCACCATCCGCACCCTCAAGGCCATGGGCGTGGCGAGCGTCGCCGTGCACTCCCATGAAGACCGCCACAGCCTGCACGTCAGCAGTGCCGATGAGGCTGTAGCCCTGGTAGGCAAAGGCGCCAGCGAAACCTATCTGGACAAGGCCCAGATTCTGGCAGCGGCCAAGCAAACGGGCGCGGAAGCCATCATTCCCGGTTACGGCTTTTTGTCCGAGAACGCCGATTTCGCCGAAACCTGCGAAGCCAAAGGCATTGTGTTCATCGGACCCACCCCGGAGCAGATGCGCGAATTCGGCCTGAAGCACCGGGCCCGGGAACTGGCGGAAGCCGCCGGCGTGCCCCTGGCCCCGGGCAGCGGCCTGCTGGAAACCCTGGACGAAGCCCTGCAAACCGCCGAGCGCCTGGGCTATCCGGTAATGCTGAAAAGCACCGCCGGCGGTGGCGGCATCGGCCTGACCCGCTGCAACAGCGACAGCGAACTGCGGGATGCCTTTGAAACCGTTCGCCGCCAGGGCCAGAGCTTTTTTAACGACAGCGGCGTGTTCCTGGAACGCTTCATCGCCCGGGCTCGCCATGTGGAAGTGCAGATGTTCGGCGATGGCCAGGGCAATGTGGTGGCCCTGGGCGAACGGGATTGCTCCCTGCAGCGGCGCAACCAGAAGGTGGTGGAAGAAACCCCGGCGCCCAACCTGCCGGCCGCCACCCGCCAGGCCATGCTGGATGCGGCCGTGTCGCTCGGACAATCGGTGAACTACCGCTCCGCCGGCACCGTGGAATACATCTATGACGAAGAGCGGGACGAGTTCTACTTTCTGGAAGTGAACACCCGCTTACAGGTAGAGCACCCGGTGACCGAGTCTGTCACCGGTCTGGACCTGATTGAGTGGATGCTGAAGATCGCCGCCGGCGAGAGCCCGGATCTGGCCGGCTTTCAGACCAGCCTGAACGGTGCGTCTATGGAAGTACGCATCTACGCCGAAGACCCGCTTAAAGATTTCCAGCCCTCCCCCGGCGAGCTGACCGATGTGTACTGGCCGGAGGACGGCGTGCGGGTAGACACCTGGGTGGAAAACGGCAGTGAGGTTTCCGCCCACTACGACCCGATGATTGCCAAGTTGATCGTGCACGGCACCGACCGCGCCGATGCCCTGGCCAAACTACGCACGGCCCTGGCCGAAACCCGCCTGATGGGCATCGCCACCAACCTGGATTACCTGCGCCAGGTGGTGGCCCAGAAAAGCTTTGCCGAGGGCGTGGTGTCTACCCGCGCGCTGGAAAGCTTCGAATTCAAACCCTCGGTGGCCGAGATCGTCAAACCCGGCACCTACACCACGGTGCAGGATTACCCCGGTCGTGTCGGCTACTGGAACATCGGCGTGCCGCCCAGCGGCCCGATGGACGATTACGCCTTCCGCATCGCCAACCGGATTGTCGGTAACCACAACGACGCCGCCGGCCTGGAAGCGACACTGATCGGCCCCAGCCTGAAGTTCCACAAGGATGCTGTGGTGGCCCTGACCGGTGCTCTCACAGACGCCACCCTGGACGGCAAAGCGGTGGAATTCTGGAAACCCATCACCGTCAAAGCCGGCCAAGTGCTGGCCGTGGGCAAGGCCATCAAAGGTTGCCGTACCTATCTGGCGGTGCGCGGCGGTTTTGATGTGCCGGTATATCTGGGTAGCCGCTCGACCTTCGCCCTTGGCCAGTTCGGCGGCCACGGCGGCCGGCCTTTGCGCCCGGGCGACATGCTAGGCATCAGCCAGCTGGAGTTGCCCGCCTGCACCACCCCGGGCCCAACCCACGACCCCGCACCGGCCGACCCGGACCTGATCCCGGATTACCCCAGTCACTGGGAAATCGGCGTGCTCTATGGCCCCCACGGCGCCCCGGATTTCTTCTCGGAAAAATCCATCGAGAAATTCTTCGAGCAGGACTGGGAGGTACACTACAACTCCAACCGCCTGGGCATTCGCCTGAACGGCCCGAAACCGGAATTTACCCGTGAAGACGGCGGCGAAGCCGGCCTGCACCCCTCCAACATCCACGACACCGAATACGCCATCGGCTCGATCAACTTTACCGGTGATATGCCGGTCATCCTCACCAAAGACGGCCCCAGCCTGGGCGGCTTTGTGTGCCCGGTGACCATTGCCAAGGCCGAATTGTGGAAAGTGGGCCAGGTAAAACCCGGCGACACCATTCGCTTTGTGGCCATTGATTGCGACACTGCGGTTAAATTATCGGAACGCCAGGAGCTCGCCATCAAGAGCCTGATGGCACCGCCGGCCGTGAGCCTGATCACGCCGGACCTGGCCCCGTTGAATGGCTTGTCTGCCACCATCCTCGCGCATCTGGACGAAACCGACGGCCGCCCCGAAGTCACCTACCGCCAGGCCGGTGACCAGTACATCCTGCTGGAGTACGGCGCCAACGTGCTCGATCTGGGCGCGCGCATGCGCATCCATTCCCTGATGGAAGCCATCGCCGACGTGCAGCCCAGCGGCCTGCTAGAACTGTCGCCCGGCGTGCGCTCCCTGCAGTTGCGGTACGATTCAAGGATTCTGCCCCAGCAATCCCTGATGACCTACCTGCTGGACCTGGAACGCACCCTGCCCGCCACCGATGAACTGAAAGTGCGCAGCCGGGTGGTGCACCTGCCCATGGCCTTCGAAGACAGCGCCACCCTGGAAGCCGTCGACAAATACCGCCAATCGGTGCGAGACACCGCACCCTGGCTGCCCAACAACGTCGACTTCATGCAACGCATCAACGGCCTGCCCAGCCGGGACGACGTCCGCGACGTGCTGTTCTCCGCACGCTACCTGATCCTGGGCCTGGGAGACGTCTACCTGGGCGCGCCATGTGCCGTGCCCCTGGACCCAAGGCACCGCTTGCTCACCTCCAAATACAACCCGGCCAGAACCTACACAGCCGAAGGCACCGTGGGCATCGGCGGCATCTACATGTGCATTTACGGCATGGACTCCCCCGGCGGCTACCAGCTGGTAGGCCGCACCCTGCCGATCTGGAACAAGTATCTGAAGAATCAACAATTCGCCGAAGGCGCGCCCTGGCTGCTGCGGTTCTTCGACCAGGTGTGCTACTACCCGGTCACCGAAGACGAACTGACCGACATGCGCGACCAGTTCCGCGCCGGCAAGCTGGAGATCAAGATAGAAGAGGAAACCTTCGACCTGAAATCCCACCGGGCCTTCCTGGACGCCAACGAAAATTCCATTGCCGAGTTCCGCAAACTGCAGCAAGCGGCCTACGCTAAAGAGGTGGCCTTGTGGAAAGAAAGCGAAGCGGAAGAACTGGACCGTCTGGCAAAGGCACCCCCGAAAGTGGATGCCTCCAGCCTTGAGCGGTTTGGTGAGCTGGTGAGTGCGGAGATTGCCGGCAACATCTGGAAGTGCCTGGTGAAACCCGGTGATACGGTGGCAGAGGGTGATCCGTTAGTGATCGTAGAGGCTATGAAGATGGAGTTCGAGGTAAGCGCGACTCTGTCCGGCACCATCAGTGCTATGCATGTGGAGCCTGGTAAGTCGGTTACTCCCGGGGAGCCTCTGCTTAGCATCGAAGTCTGAGTTTTATCGACTTGTGGAGATGGGCGCTTTTGGTGCTGGCCTGTTGCCTGGGCGGGGGCGCCGCTGTGCGGGACACCCTCCACAGACACGCCGTGAACCCATCCATGGGGGCTTGAGCGCAGCATCCCTGCTGCGCACAGTCTGTGGAGGGTGTCCCGCACAGCGGCTTGGTTGGCTTCAGTGATGGCGGCATTAAAAACCGATTAGGATTTCCTGAAACTCGATGTGGCATGTCATGCCATCTACAAAGTTTTCGGCAGACGCCTCTCGCAGGCATAGGGAGTTGGGCGTTGCTATCGGGGAGGCTGTTCAAAAGTGTGCGCAGCAGGGATGCTGCGCTCAAGCCCCCATGGATGGGTTCACGGCGTCTTTTGAACAGCCTCCCCGATAGCCACGCCCAGAGCCGAACTCCAAATCAACAGGCCTCCCGCACCAATAAAAGAGGGCAAACTCGAAAATGGCGACAAACACCAAAAGAAAAGCCTCCATGGCTGACAGGGTTTACGAAGCCCTGAAGGACGATATTTTTGAGTTTCGTTTGATCCCTGGGGACAAGTTCAGCGAGGGCGACGTGGGTGCCCGCCTGGACGCCAGCCGCACCCCCGTGCGCGAGGCCTTGTACCGGCTGCAGCGGGAAGGCTACGTCGACGTGCTGTTCCGCAGCGGCTGGCAGGTCAAGCCGTTTGACTTCCAGCAGGTGGAAGAACTCTATGACCTGCGAATTACCCTGGAACGGGCCGCCATGCACAAAATCTGCGCCATGGCCGAAGAACCGCAAACCCTGCGCACCCTGATTGCCATCTGGAACCCGGACCACCCCTCAGAGCGGGCCGTGGGCAGCACTGTGCGGGCGCTCGACGAAAGCTTTCATTGCGACCTGGTGGCCGCCGCCGGCAACAGGGAGATGACACGCATACACCGGGAAATCACCGACCGCCTGCGCATCATCCGGCGACTGGACTTTACCCGCGACGACCGGGTAGACGCCACCTACGTGGAACACGCACAGATCCTCGAGGCACTGAGAACCGGCCACGCTGCCGAGGCCGCAGACCGGCTGACCATGCACATCCGCACCAGCCAGAAAGCGGTGCGGGAAATCACCATGGAACGCATCAAAGAAGCGGCAGAGGCCCATAAATCCGGGCAAGAAATTGCCCGCAAAGAGGCGATCAAACAATGAATTCAGGTTCACCGGACTGCTCACATACGTGTGAGAGATATCGCACACGCCATCGAGCTAATGTCCGATTCTTAATAAACCGGCCCCGAGTAGAATGGCTTTCGTCAGGGATGACAAGCCAGCACGGACGTTGGCTCAGGGATGGAAGCTCCAGGGATTCAGGAGTTGCCCGATGGATCAGGGCTTACAGGGATGACGCAAGGACGAAGTGCTCAGGATGATGCACAGCCTGAAGGATCAGGCAGGGGTCAGCCACGGAATTTCGGACTACATGGAAAGTGGTCCCTTCCGTGCATTAACGGCCCGGCTCACCCAAACGTCGAATTCCCCGCATAGTACCGCCTCACCATGCCAGCAACCGATGGGTTGTCACACCTGACTGTTCATAGCAACGTTATCTACAATCAGGAACTCGCACATGAAACGCACGTCTATTTTTGCCACTCTCGTTCTTCTGTTCAGTCTCGCAACCGGCTTTGCCTACGCCAATGAACCGAGCGCGATCAACATCAACACCGCGGATGTAGCCACCCTCGCCGACCTCAACGGCATTGGCGAAAGCAAAGCCGAAGCCATTGTCGCTTACCGCGAAACCAACGGCCCTTTTGCCTCCGCTGAAGACCTGGCCAACGTGAAAGGCATCGGCGCCCGCACGGTCGAGAAGAATGCTGACCGCATTGCCGTGGAGTAAGCTTTTCGGGGCGGCAAACACCGCCTCGTCCACCCGCCCCTGGCACTGCGTGCCTGCCACTGCTAATCTTCCCGGCTTCTGATTATCAAGCCTGGTTGTTTCTCATGATTCAAGGCGTTCTTTTGATTGCCCTGGCCTCGCTGCTTTGGGGCACGACGGGGATAGTCGCCAAATTCCTGTTCAACGGCACTGAGCTGGCCGCCATTACTCTTGGCTTTTTGCGGCTGGTGGTGGCGTTGCCGTTTTTCTGGTTACTGATGCGCCGCGAGCAACGTCAACTCAGCCGCGACCATCCCGGCGAAAAGATGGCGGGGAGCTCCTTGCGATCTCTGGGCTGGAAAGCCTTCCTGCCCCTGGCTGCACTCGGTTTATTCCAGGCGTTCTATCAGGGCAGTTATTTGCTGGCGGTGGACCTGACCGGTGCAGGGATCGCGACGCTGATTTCTTTGTGCCTCCCCCCCGTATTGGTCGCCATACTGGCCGCTCCGCTGCTGGGCGAGAAACCCACGCTGCTTACGGTACTGGCGGCGATTGCCGCTATTCTGGGTACGGGCATGCTGGTGGCCAGTGATGTAGACACCGCAGGTACGCTGAGGGTCGCCGGAATATTAATGGCACTTTTGGCCGCTGCGGTTTACACCGGTTTCACACTGACCAGTCGATACAGCTCAGCCGGCACTCCGGTTTTCACCACCGCGTTTATCTGCTTTTTTACCGCCGCCATTCTTCTGCTGCCCGCCGTGTTGGTAAGCGACGGTTTCTCGGACCTGGGCACACTGGCGTTTAGACACTGGCTGATGGTGGCCTACATTGGCGTGGTGCCCACCTGCATCGGCTACCTGTGTTTCTTTACGGGCATGAAGACCACGCCCGCGACACTGTCCAGCATCATTGTCACGCTGGAGCCGCTGTTCGTGGCTCTGCTGGCATGGCTGATTCTGGGGGAAGTGTTGGGGCCGATCGGCATTGCCGGAGCACTGATTCTGGTGGCCGCGGTGATTGTGGCGTCGCGCTATGGCAACCGCGCCAGTGCCAGCCAGAAGGGCTGACACTGGCCTGCGCCACAGCGGGGAAAATCAGCTGTCTTTGCGCTGTTTCTCCATCATGTCTGGCTGCAGAATCTCAATCCAGTAACCATCCGGGTCTTTGATAAACGCCAGGCCTTTCATTTTGCCGTCATCGGGCTTTTTCACGAATTCCACACCCAACTTCTCAAAGCGTTCGCTGGCCGCATACACATCCGGGACTGCGATGCCGATATGGCCAAAACCCTGGGGCTGGTCGTTACCGTTGTGATAGGCGAAATCGGGGTCGTTCTCGGTTCCCCAGTTGTGGGTCAGCTCCAGCATGGCCTCTCGGCCGAAGGTGTAGGTGGTGCGATGGCCATCATCATTGGGCACGAACTGAGCCTGTTTGTCATCGAGATAGCCCAGGAAATACAGGGTGAACTTCATTTCCGGGAAATCCAGCTTGCGAACCAGGCGCATGCCCAGCACCCGAGTGTAGAAATCCATGGATCGCTCGGGTTCTTTAATGCGCAACATGGTCTGGTTGAACACGTAACCTTCGGTTTCCGGGACCGGGGCGTCGTGCAGGCCCGGCGCCTGTTCAAAATGCTTGGGCATAGGGATCTCTCTCAGTCGGTTTTGGGCTTCAACTTACCTACCTGCGTGCGCCCGGCATGGATTTCAAGGGCATACGTAAGCTTTCCGGCCCTGTGGTAAACTTCGCTCACTTTGTCATCCACCCAGTTCAGAGATCCCTCCAGCATGGATTTTCAGGCGCCCAACACCCTGGCCGAACAGATTGCCAGCTACCTGGCAACCCGCATCATGACCGGACAAATCCGGCCTGGACAGCGCATTCAGGAAGCGAACCTGGCAACCGAGTTGAAGGTCAGCCGGGCCTCCGTGAAGGAAGCCCTGTACACACTTGAGCGGTGGCATCTGGTTGAGATCACGCCACGCAAAGGCGCCTCGGCCACGCAACTGAATGCCGACTACGCCTCCGAACTCTACGACGTTTACATGCACCTGTTGATCATGCTCGCGACTCGCTTATGTGAGCGCTGGCAGGAGGCCGACAAACAGCGCCTGCTGGACGCCGTAGGGCAGGTTGTCACGCAGATTAAACAGCCAGGCACAGACATTACCTCGGTGGTTAAAACCAGCTTTGAGGTTATGGAAACCTGCTGCGATGTAGTCGGCAATCCTTATCTCACCGAGGCCTTGTCCAATTTCAAACCGGCGGTGAGCCGCGCCTATTACCTCAGTGCCGAGCGCTACCGCCAGGGGCTGGCCCAGACCAGCCAGTTCTTCGCAGAGCTACCAAAGGCTGTACTGGAGAGGGACACCACAAAGGCCAGGGAACTGATTCAGGGCTTTGCGGAACACCAGAAGCAGCTGATCCGCCAGGCGCTGGCCTGAAACCTCCCTTCACGTTGTGAACCGGCTCACAGATCGCCAGCTCCCCCGGGCTTAAAGTAACACTGTGTAACAATGAATCACCGCAGCTTTGGTTCTGTTGTCCCTACGGCCCTTCAGATGGCAACCAAGCCTCTGAATAACAAAAATAATCAGTCGAAAACCGGGGCCAACATGTTATTCACCGCCTGTGATCGTTTCAGAGTCTCTGCCGCCTGCCTGTTGCTTCTCGGCGGTACTACCCTCGCATTGCCAGCCGCCGCCGATTTCAAGCCGCTGGATGATTCAACCCTGTCATCCGTTACCGGGCAGGCCGGCGTGACCATCGAGCTGGAAACCAAGCTCAATATCGACAGCCTGACCTGGACCGACCAGGGCGCACTCAGCGTTAATGGCTTGCGATTGTCTGGCCACAACGACACCGTTCTGGACAATATGAAGCTGACCATCGATATTGCCGGTGACGGTGAAGTACTCGAACACGGTTTCTCGGAAATCGCACGTCGGGCGGCAGCTGGCCAGCTGGACACCAGCAATCCCGATGTCGCGGATGCCCTGGCCAAATATGCCGTCGGCGGCAGCTACGGTAAACGGTTCAACAGCGGAGACCTGGTGATTCACCTGGGCGCAACCGATTACGGTGACCCGGCCAGTCTGGACGACTACCTCCAGGCTGTGGACTTCGAGCTTGGCATCGACAGCGTGACCACCACCGGTTCTGAGGGCAGCACCAACCTGTTCTCCAACATTCTTCTTCAGGGTTATGTCGGCCCGACCGATCTGGTCATCAGAAACGGCGGCACCTCTACCCGAACCCTGGGCAATGGCAGCACGGTATCGGGCTCTGAGCTGCAGTTAGACACCCATTTCGAAATCACCAACGGCAGCCTTGAATGGGAAGCGTCTGATCTGATTTTGCTGTTTAACTTCGCGGCGGTGGGCATTGAAGGTTTGCAGATTCACAACCGTCGGGGTAACGACACTCTGGGCCATTTCGGCATGGCCAGTGTCACCGCAAAGCTCGCCCAGGGCACCAGCGCCCGCTCCGGCAAGAGCGGTCTCTCCATCCATGATGTTGAGTTCCGGGCTGATATTGATATGCCGGTGTTCAAGGTGGGTGGCACCAGTATCGGCTCAGTACAGTTTACGGATTTCGCCATCACCAACACCACCATGATGGTTTACGGCCACTGACCGGAACTGGACAGACCCCTCACCCGTAGGGTAAAACTGCTCGCCTGAAATCGGGCGGGCAGGCAATGGAAAGCAGCACTGAAAGCGACTACCAGAAACAGACATCCTGGCGGAGACTTTTCGTTTTCACGCTGATTTTTCTGGCGATGACCGCAGCAGGGATTTACGCGGTTTACGACCGATTTGCGGGCCGCAGTTTCCAATTCGATACCCGGCTGCTGTCCCCGGACATCCTCGCGCTTTCCCTTGTGCTGCTTGCGGTGTATTTCCTGTCTGACGGCCTGCGCCTGCACTACACACTAAGGGCCCTTGGCCACAACCTGCCCTTTTGCAAGCTGTTCAAGCTGGTGTTTATCAACCTGTTCTTTTCCAACGTCACACCCATGGCCACCGGCGGCGGGTTTGCCCAAGTATGGTACCTTACCCAAAACAAGGTTCCGGTTGCGAGGGCAACGGCCGCAACCACCATCCGCACCGTGCTGGCTGTCATTTTCATATTTTCTCTGACACCGCTTTTTCTGCTGACGCTCGATGCGTTGGATGGACAGGCCTGGTCTTCTGATATCGCCACGGCACTGATCGTGTTCGTGTGTGGTTATCTGGGATTCTTCACCGTGCTGCTGCTCCGCACGCGCTGGCTGATCCGGCCACTGAGCGCCCTGATTGCGGCGCTTCGAGCCTGCCACGTCATCAATGAGTGCCGGCATGACCGCTGGCAGTTCAAGTTGCGGCGGGAGTTGCTCCGGTTTTCCCAGTGTTTCACGGACTACCTGAAGGGACGGCCAAAGCACATTCTGCTCTCCATTCTTTTTACCGCACTGTTTCTGCTCAGCCTGTTCAGCTTTCCGGCTCTGCTGATTCACGGCCTGGGTTACGAGGTGGACTATCTCATTACCGTCGGTTTGCTGGTGATCACCACGTTTATTATGTATTTCGCCCCCACACCGGGAGCTTCCGGCATTTCCGAAGGGGTATTTGGCAGCTTTTTCCAGGACCTTCTTTCTGGCAACCACCTGGTTCTGGTCACTATTGCCTGGCGTTTCCTGACCATCTACCTGGGCATGATCATCGGCTTGGTCGTGATGCAACGGGAACTTCTCAAAAAACACAGGGGCCCGGAATGATTCGCAGGAACCCGCTGAAGCTGCTGTTCTATCTTTGCCTGCTGATGGTGCTGGCACTAGTGGGATACAAAGTGTATCTCAACTTCTTCAAGCAGGATTTTGAAGCGCTCCACAGTGACCAGGTTGAACGGATTTACCAACGCACTTCTCCTGGCGCAGGAATCCGCTTTGCCGTCGTGGGCAACATCAACAACTCGGTGGGCATCTTTGAGCGGCGCATTATTCCGGCGCTGAACGCTACGGATCTGGATTTTCTGGTGTCTGCCGGCAACGCAGTCAGCGGTGGCGGTGAGGACAAATATCGAGCTCTGCAGGGCACACTGAGCCACCTGAACATGCCTTACCTGCTGACCTTCGGCCCCAACGAGTACGATGACTTCGGCAGCTTCCGGTTTTATGAGCACTACGGGCCGCATTTCTACAGCGTGCGCACCGGCAACACTCGGCTGATTTTCCTGGACAGCACAGGCAAAACACCCTGGGCCTGGCAGATGCGATGGCTCCGGGATCTTCTGGCGAATGACACCAGCAACGCCCACGTCCTGTTTGTTGGCCACCCACCGCTAACGCCCAACACGCCTGCGCTCTTTGATGACGAAGACGACTACCTGCAGCCGGAGGCGTTTCGTTCCGAGTTACTGGACGTTATCAGCAAATACGACATTGGCCTGGTGTTCTCCGCCAATGTAGCGCTCTATGACGAGCAACAGATTGGCAACACCCGTTTCATTACCAGCGGCGGCGCGGGAGGCCTGGTGCTGAACACGGATGACAGCTTCTACCACTACGTTGAAGTGGCGATATCCCCGGATGGCGATATCCAGCATGAGATGAAGCCGCTGGAGGTTGGCCAGCATCCGATCTGGAAACAACTGGAGAGCCTCTGGTTTTTCATTTACTCGCTGTTCTACACCGGCTACCTGAATTTCATTCTGATTGTTGCGGTATTAGTCGCCATCACCATCAAACTGTATCAGCTGATTTTCATCGGCAAGGATTACTACCCGGATTACGACCTGGACCCAACGCCCTGGCTGGACAAGCCCATTCGGGTGGCCATGTTCACCAACAACTACCTGCCTTTTATCGGCGGCGTGCCAATCTCTATTGAGCGCTTGCGCAGTGGGCTGGAAAACCAGGGTGATGAAACGCTGATCGTGGCGCCCCGCTATAAAAACCAGCCGGAACAGGAAACCAACGTGGTGCGTGTGCCGTCCATGCTTGCCATGGGAGAAAAGCGTGAGTTCCGCCTGGCCAACGTATTCCTGGCTCGAATCCGTAAACAGGTGCGGGCGTTCAAGCCGGATGTTATCCATCTGCACCACCCTTTCTGGCTGGGTAGCCTGGGCCTGTTCATGGCGCGGCGCCTCAGGATTCCTGCGGTCTACACGTATCACACCAGGCTGGAGCACTACGCGCACTTCGTGCCGCTGCCGGGCATGCTGTTCCGTAATCTGATCTCCCACGCCCTGATCAAGCGCTTTGCCAACCGCTGCGACAGCGTCATCGTGCCGACCTATTCTACGGAAGAATATTTACGCATGATCGGCGTGAAAACGCCCACATTCGTCCAGCCCACAGGCATTGAATACAACCGGTTTCAGTCCGTAGACGAGGCGCAGCTTCAAGCCCTTCGGGAACAGCTGGGGCTGACGAATCAGAAAGTCTTTATCAGTGTCGCCCGGCTGTCGAACGAAAAGAACATCGACTTCATGATTACTGCGATCGACCGACTGCGCCGGGAAACGGAGGTGCCTTTCCGTTTTCTGATGATTGGCGACGGGCATCAGCGGGATCGGCTGCAGAAGAAAATCGAGAGCCTGGGGCTGGAATCTCACTTCTATCTGGCCGGCGCCATTCAGCCGGAAGACATGGCGCTCTGGTACAACCTGGGTGATGCCTTTCTGTTTGCCTCCAAATCAGAAACCCAGGGCATGGTGATTCTTGAAGCCATGTCGGCTGGCTTACCGGTGGTGGCGGTGCGCTCCAGCGGTATTGATGATGTGGTGCGCGATGGCCAGAACGGTTTCAAAACGCCGGAAAACCAGGGCCGCTGGACCGCCTGTGCCCGACAACTGCTTGAAGACGACGCACTGCGAGAGGAGCTGTCGCAAAAGGCCCGGCACTTCGCCGCGGATTATTCCGTTGAGCAGTTCGCCAAAGACGTGCGCGGTATCTATGCCAACAGCCTGGCCGCCAGAGCCAAGCTCAAAAAGCACCGGAACGGATAACGAGTGGCAGTTCCCCTTGATCGGTTTACACTGAAAAGACGTAAACAACGCCATACTCTGACAGCTTTTTGAGGGAGATTTCTGTGACCGGCATTCCTGTTGGCATCAGCACTTGCCTGCTCGGCAAGGAGGTTCGCCACGACGGCGGCCACAAGCATTCCCGGTACTGCACTCAGGTGCTGGCAAAGCATTTTGAGTTTCGTTCGATTTGCCCGGAGCTGGAAGCCGGCCTGGGTGTGCCGCGCCCAGCCATTCATCTGCGAGCCCATGAAGACGGAATCCATCTGGTCGAGAACAAAGGCACCGCTGACCACACCGAGGCCATGCAGGGATTTATTCAGCAGGTTCTGCCATCACTGGCCGACCTGAGGGGGTATATCCTGATGGCAAAATCTCCCAGCTGCGGCATGGAGCGGATCAAGATCCACAACGCCGATGGCGCCTTCATGAACCGAGATGGCCGGGGCATGTTTGCGGACGCCTTGATCAAAGCCTATCCGCTCATGCCCGTTGAAGAAGAAGGCCGGCTGAATGACGACCTGTTGCGGGAAAACTTCATCGAGCGGGTATTTGCCTACGATGACTGGATGCAGAACGTTGCCGGCGAGAAGCTGACCAAACAATCGCTGCTGGATTTTCACAAGCGCCACAAGTTTACCCTGCTGGCGCACTCAGAGAAGATCTACCGGCAGCTCGGCCCCATGTTAAGCGATCTGAAATCCGAACCGCTGGCACAGATTGCCGACCGCTACATTCACGGCTTCATGGAAGCCATGACACAGCGGGTCAGCCGGGGTTCTCACATGAATGCCATGCACCACCTGCTGGGTTATCTGAAGGACGGCATGAGCCCGGCGGATAAGACCGTGCTGCTGGAGCAGATTGAAGCCTATCGCCGGGGAGAAGTGCCTTTGGTTGTGCCTATGACGCTGTTACGCCTGGCACAGCGCAGGGAGCCCGTGGACTACCTGCACACCCAGAAGTATCTGACCCCCTACCCGGACGAGCTGGGGCTGCGAAACAACGTATAACCGGTTTCCGCAAACAAAAACGGGGCAGATGGTTAAACCACCTGTCCCGTTTTTTTAACCGACGCTGCTCAGAAACCGTAGAGCAAAGACAGCGACGTTTCGGTGTCGGTCTTGTCTGAACCTTCCGGCGCATCCGATACATGCTTCACCCGGAACGCCACTTTCATGGACAGGCTGTTCACGATGGTGCTCTGCAAGGAGGTCTCAGACTGGGTGATGGTGTTGTTGTCATCCAGGCCGATTTCCGTGCTCAGTTTCTGCCGGAACAGGGAGGTTTCAGACAAACCGTAATCGAACTGGCCTGCCAGCCGCGCGATGGCTTCTTCTTCCACGTCACGACCGGTGTCCACGTCCACCTGCTCGAGCTTGTTGTAGCGATAACCGGCGCCGGCAGACAGGTCCAGGAAGGAACGGTCGCCAGACTGCCACACCCGGTTGCCATAACCGGTGGTCAGGGTGGATTCAAAGTCGTAGCCGGAGAAACGGTCATCTTCCCAGGACCCGCGAACAAACCAGTACTGCTGGTCGTCGAACTTGTGGTCGGCTTCCAGTGCAGCCTTGTATTCCTCGGCAGTGGTTTCGTCTTCCGCCTCGGTGTACTTGGAACTGAAATCGCCGCTGTTACGCCAGGTGCCGGTTTCGTGAATCAGCCCCAGCCGGCCGTTCACCTTGGTTTCCTCGCTGTTACCGGAGGTCACCAACACACCCAGTTCGGCTTCGCCTTTCCAGTTTCCGCTTTCCTGGGCATGAACCATCGGGGCCAGTGCCATACAGGCGACTACCAGCGGTTTCCTGATCAACATAGTTTCTCCTTGGTTGAGTTTTCTTTAATTCGACGCAGACTTACGTGCGTTTTCCCCCTCCAGACTTCTGCGGGCCTGTTGCTCCCACTCGGCCTTCTTTCGGGCCTTGCGCTCGGCAATAATGCGGGCCGCTTCGCCACCCACGTGGGCTTCGCCACGTTCCTCGGCCAGACGCATCTGGCGCTCGCGCTCCTTGAACCGGGCTTTCTGCTCCTCGGTCAGCGAGTCGATGCACTGGTGGCAGCTCACACCCTGCTCATATTCCGGGTGCTGTTTATCGTCTTCGGTAATGGGCCGGCGACAGGCGTGGCACTGGTCGTAATCACCACGCTCCAGGTTATGGTTGACGGTAACCCGGTCGTCGAATACAAAACACTCGCCCTGCCACAGGCTCTGCTCCTGAGGCACCTCTTCCAGGTACTTCAGAATGCCGCCCTTGAGGTGATACACCTCGTCAAACCCCTGTTCTTTCAGGTAAGCGGTGGACTTTTCGCAACGAATGCCGCCGGTACAGAACATGGCGACTTTCTTGTGTTTTTGCGGGTCCAGATTCTGTTTCACATACTCGGGAAATTCCCGGAAGGTGTCAGTGGCCGGATTGACGGCGTTTTTGAAGGTACCAATCTCCACTTCATACTGGTTACGGGTGTCGACCAGCAGCACTTCCGGGTCTGAAATCAGGTCGTTCCATTCTTTGGGGTCTACGTAGGTACCCACGACGCGTTTCGGGTCGATACCTTGCACGCCCATGGTGACGATTTCTTTCTTGAGTTTGACCTTGGTGCGTTTGAACGGCTGGAATTCCACGAAGGATTCTTTGTAATCCACGCCTTCAAAGCGGTCGTCGCTGGCAATCCAGGCTTTTACGGCGTCGATGCCTTCACGGCTGCCGGCGATGGTGCCGTTGATGCCTTCACGGGCCAGCAGCAGGGTGCCGTGGACGTCTTTTTCCAGCATGAGGTTCAGCAGGGGCTGGCGTAGGTCTTTGTAATCATTCAATACTGCGAACTTGTACAGTGCGCAGACAACGATGTTGTTGCTCATGGTTTTCTCCTGCGGGCCGGATCGTAAATCCGGAGCATGGTTTGATAAATATCACGAAAGGCGCAGAGTTTAGCGAATTGGGTGCTAGGCGCAAGTTGGGAATGGCCGCATTTTAGTGCCTTGGGGCTCGCCCTGGGAGGGGGATAGCTTTCCAAAATACGCTGTGAATACTTCCCTGTACGCTCGGCTCCGCCATCCATGGCTCCGCACGATTTTGGAAAGCTATCCCCCACCCACGGCTAAGTCCTCAATGGGCCGTCAGGATTAAATGTTATAGCCTGAGACGAGCCTCAGTCAGCCGTTTTATTCAGTTCACGCTCCACAACAGCCGATAGCTGTCCCCAGCCCGGGCGGGTCAGCTGGATGTTGTCGACCATCACGGTAGGTGTGCTGGTTACGCGCATTTGCATGCCAACCTGCAGGCTTTGTTCAACGGCTTCTTTGTGGAGTTCGCTGGTCATGCACAGGCGGAAGCGGCGTTCTTCCAGTTCCAGATCACCGGCGTATCGGGTGAAGGTGGTCACCGGGTCGTTGGAGCCGCTCCAATCTGACTGAGAGCCATACAATTTGTCGTGCATGGCCCAGTATTCCCCTTGGTCGCCAGCGCAGCGAGCGGCCTGGGCCGCGGGCATGGCGTTCGGGTGTTGGCGCAGGGGCAGGTCGAAGTAGACGAAGCGGACTTTGCCGCTTTCAACGTACTCTGCTTTCAGGCGCTGGCTGGCGGAGGAGAAGCTGGCGCAGGCGGGGCACTGGTAGTCGGCGAATTCACGGACGACAACGGGGGCGTCTTCTGCGCCGATGGAGGTGCCGTATTGATCCAGTGCGGCCGGGAACGGGGCTGCGTTGGGCGCGGCTACGGGCAGATCGTCAGAGGTGGGTGCGGGCGGGGTGGTCAGCAGGTAGGCTCCGGCAATAACCGCCAGCACGACCAGGGCCGCAACGGCAATCAGTACGGGCTTTTTGTTTCGGTGTTTACGGGGCGCGGGGGCTCCGGTGTGTTTACGTCTTTTTGCTTCACCCATCTTGGGCTCCTTGTGTTTTGTCCAGTCACCTGTTGGAGCGATTTACCAACGCTACCCAGGCAGGCTACGATCCCCTATATCCTGAGAAAGTTCCAATAAAAATCAAGGACCAGCCATGCCAATTCCCACTCAGTTGAAAGATTCCCTCTCGTTGCCACTGATTGCAGCGCCCATGTTTCTGATTTCGTCGCCGCGTCTGGCGCTGGCTTGCTGCAAGGCGGGTATCGTCGGCAGTTTTCCTGCGTTGAACCAGCGCAGCAGTGAGGAATTTGAAGAATGGCTGGTTCAGATGAACGCGGAACTGGCCCAATGGAAAAGGGCCAATCCGGACAAGATTACAGCCCCCTACGCGGTCAATCTGGTGGTGCATCGCACCAATCCACGCTGGCAGGCCGATCTTGAGCTGTGTGTGAAGCATCGGGTGCCGATGGTGATTACGTCACTGGGTGCCGCGAGCCAGGTGGTTCAGGCAGTTCACAGCTATGGCGGGCTGGTGTTCCACGATGTCACAAATCAGAAGCACGCGCGCAAGGCGGCGGAAGCTGGCGTGGACGGCATTATTGCTGTGAGTGCCGGGGCCGGCGGACATGCGGGCACGGTAAATCCGTTTGTGCTGGTGCACGAGATTCGTGAGGTGTTCGACGGCACCGTGCTGTTGGCCGGAGGCCTGTCCCACGGAGAAGACCTCCTCGCCACGCAGGCCCTGGGGGCCGATCTGGCCTACATGGGCACGCGATTTATCAATACCGAGGAATCCGAGGCGGAAGACGCCTACCGGAAGATGATCATGGAAGCGGTGTCTGCAGACATTATTCACACCCCTGCGGTTTCCGGTGTTCCTGCCAGCTTCATGCGCCAGAGCCTTGAGGCGGCGGGTTTTGATATGGCCAAGCTGAACCAGGCTGGTGATGTGAATTACGGTGAGAAGCTCAAACCCATGGACGACGAGGCCAAGGCCTGGAAAACCGTTTGGTCTGCGGGCCAGGGTGTGAGCCAGATTCACGATATTCCGAGTGTTGAGGCCTTGGTGAGTCGGCTTAAAGAGGAATATCAGCAGGCCCGCTCACGGTTGCTCTGAAAGGCTGGCGGCTTTCTCGCTGGCAAAGTTGAGCAGCTCCGGGAAGAACTGGAGAAAGCGGGCTTCGAGCTGCTCATCGTTCTCCCGGATTTCTTCGATGATGCCTGCGAACTGATTGGCGAAACGAATGCGGCTGGCCACCCGATCCAAGGCGTAGCCGATGTTTTCAAAGTCTTCGTAGGCCCCAAACCAGTCGTACTCCACCATGCGACGGGTGACGGTGACCATGTTGGGCGGCATGAGGTGTTCACGGGCTCGCAGTTCGCAGTAGATCTGCTGCACAAATGCATCGCGGCGGCATTGGGCGAAGCGTCGCCAGTGCCTCAGCAAGTAGTGGTCGTAGAGTATATCCAGAGCCACGCCGGCAAAGCGCCTGCGCTCTTTGGAAAACAGTTGTTTGCTGGCCAGAACCTCAGGGTGCTGGTCGGTGAACACGTCTACCGCAAGGTGGTGACGCAGGCCTTGTAAAACCGGTCCCGGCAGCGTTGCGAAGTCGACGCCCCGGGTGAAGTCGCCAAGAATGCTGCCCACGCGCGCCTCCGGGGAATCGGGGGCTAGAAAGGCGTGGGCGAGATGGTTCATGGTTCAGTCGTCTTCAAGTTCGATTTCGTTCGCAAAGAACCGCCCGGGTGCCACTTCCTCATAATCTACTTCCAGTAGCGGGCGCTGCCCAAGATTAACGCTGTCCTGCAACTCAACGCAGCTTAGATCATCATCAAACTCTGTTTGAACGGTGGTGATCGTCATGGGAACTCCGAACACCGTGATGGACGCTGTGCAGCTGATGGCACTCAACCGTCCGGTGAGCTCGTACTGGTCGCTGTCACTGTTACCTTCTTCGCGCTCAATTCTGGTGGCTTCCAGGAACACGCTGTCACCAACGCCTGAGCGTTCAATGCCCTCCACTTCCAGCTCATACTGACCGTTCAGGTCCGCCAGCCGGATTCGCTGTTCGCTGTCGTCATCGGAAATGATGGTCTGCGGTGTCACCTTTACCAACACGCCGCCAACCTGGAAGGTATCGTCACTGAAGTTGATACTGTTTGGGTCGATTACGCCCTTGACCGAGGCGTTGCCTTCCCGAGCTTCAATCTCTTCGGCCAGCACTGAACCATCGGTCTGGAATTCGCCTTCCACCTGAATGAGCAAGCCAGCAACGAGATCTTCAGCCGCCAGGCCATCGTCAAATTCGGTGTTGTTATCCACCCGTACGGTCAGGCCGTTGATTCTGAAGGTTCGGGCAACCGCATTCCAGGCGGTGTTCACCGGCCCCGCAAACTCGATGTCATCATCGTCACCGCGACGATACAGGCGGGTCTCGCCTTCGTTCAATTCATCGGCGACGAGAACGCCGTCAGTCATGGACCCTTCTACTTCAACCAGCAGCAGTTCGCTCAGGTCCTCTTCGCTCAAGCCGTTGCTGAATGAAATGTCACTGTAGGTGACTTTCTGGCCATTGATGGTGAACTCATTAAGGCTGGTGCTCAAAGACCCCTGATCAATGCGCCCTTCAATTTCCACATCCGAAGGGTCGTCGCTGATCACACCCAGGTAGCTCGCCCGATAACTGCCATCCGGCTGGCGCCAGGCACTGACTCTTACGGATGCGTCATCTGCCAGCGTATCCAGTGCGGTTCCTTTGAAGACAGTCTGTCTATCGACACTGATCAACTGGCCATAGACCGTAAAAGTGACGCTCTCGACCACGCCGTCGGGATCCGTTATTTGCTGCACGTTTGCCACGGGGCCCCGGAAAGTGTCGTCGTATTCAACGGAATCGGCCCGGCCCTGGCCGTCCTCGTTCCACTCGCCTTCGATGCGCAGGATCATGCCTTCGCTCAGTTGATCTTCACGGTCAATGCCGTCATTGCTGCTGACTTCACCGTCGGTTTCAAACTTAACCCCGTTGACGAACACGCTGCCAAAGCCAGACACTGGCCCGACACTGGAGCCGGTACCCCGGATGCCGCCATCGGCGATGCCAATGCCGCCACCACCGCCCCCGCAGGCACTCAATATGCCCATGGCCAGTGGCGCGACCAGCAGGGATAAACGTGTGGAGCGTTGTTCAGGCTTCATTGTGATCTCCCGCCAGCCATCCGGGCCGGCTGTGTTATCAGGTATCCCTTGAAAGTACCGGATCTTCAAAATAGAAAATACTGATTCCGGTACGTACCGGGGCTCCGGTTTTGATATGACTGCCCAGCCCCGAAACGTCGACGTCGTGGGGCCCCAGCCAGGCATCCAGATCTTCAAGCAGCCCCTGGGAGCGTTCCGCGGCGTGCTTGCGCCAACGCTCGATAATTTCCGGGGGTATGTTGTCGTACGTCAGTGTTCTCTGGAACAGTGGCTGCCGACTACCTTCACTGCTGGCCAGGTTGTAATCAATAGTCGATATAAGGTCAGATACGTCTTCGCCGAAGATCTGGAGCAGTTCCGCACTATCCCCTGCCGGCACATAAGCACGCTGGCGCAACTCCAGCCTGCCGGATTGGCCCTCGACCGCTACAACCCCGACTCTCAGCAGCTCATCCAGTACCGCCCTGGGCGGCATATCACCACTGTAGTGTCGTACCAGCTCGGTAAAGCTGCCCGGGCCTTCGAAGGCCAGCGTCGCTGGCTTGCCGTCTTCAGTCTGGAACACGGAATCATGCACCCAGCCAGACACAACGCGGGAAGCACGGTTGGCATTGGAGCGGCCTTCGGGCGCTGCGTCATCAATCGCGAGGATTTCCCGCTGCCGCTTGACTTCTTTTCGGGTCAGCCCGGTCATTACGGCGGCACGGGAATCGGTCGGTTTGCGGCGGCCATCGGTGAAATCCTCCAGCGCCGCCTCCACATAAGCCCGTTTGACCAGTTCAGAGAATTCCCCGAACGGAACACCATTACGGAGCAGCAGCCTGGCCAGGGGACGCAGGATGCGGAACAAAGCTTTGTGCAGAGGGTTGGTCTTGGCGTTGGTCATGTTTGGGATTGTATTCCCATGGTGTATCGAAAAGCCAGAACGGGCTGCCCGTCAGGCAGCCCGACTCACCAGGGGCGGTCAATCATCCAGGTCATCGGTGAGGACATACTCACCGCCGGTGGTTGCCCGGTACTCTACTTCAACCTCGTTCCCGACCCGGACTCCCGACGCAAGGTAGCCATTGAGCAGGATTTCGAGATTCATAAAGGTCACAGACGTTGTGCTGATCGCATCAACCCGGGCTTCCAGTTCAAAGCTGTCATCATCGTCGTCATCTTCTCGCTCAATGGTGAAGGCTTCGAGATAGCCGCCATCGGTGTTGCGCTGACGACCTTCAATCTCCACGAAATCACCCACCTGAAAGGCATCAACATCGTCTGCCCGGTTACGGCGGTCGTCGTCATCGTCGTCATCATCGATCAAGGTATTGGGGGTTAACTGCACCCGCAGGCCGCTGACCGTGAGAATCTCGTTGCTCCGATCGATCGCTTCAATTTTTCCGTCCAGTTCGGCATCGCCTTCCCGGCCTTCGATTTCTTCTGCAATCAGCACGCCGCTGCGAAAATCGCCTTCCACGTTGACGAAGAGGCCATCCTGAAGGCTGCCTGTTCGAAGATCATCAAACTCGGTGTCGCTGGTGTAGCGAACCTGAACACCATTGATCATGAAGCTGGCGGTGGTGCTGTCGAAGCTATAGATATCGCCAGAGATTTCTACGTCGTCATTGTCATCAAAGAGATCGTCTTCGTCGTCGATTTCTCGGGCCATGAACGTACCATTATCCAGGTAGCCTTCGACTTCCACGGCCAGCCCGTCGGTCAGGGCATTCAGATCAAAATCGTCATCACCGCGGGCCAGCTGATAGTCGATCGTTATCCCATTAATGGTGAAGGTTTGTGCCTGCGCATCCAGGCCGGTAATAACCCCTTCGATCTCCACTTCATTGTCGTCATCAAACGCCACACCGATGGCCCGCGCGCCCACGTAGCTGGCTCGGAAACTGCCGTCATCCAGCCGCCAACCGCTGACCCTCACGCGATAGCCCGCCGGCGTGGCTGCGAGCTCACCGGGTGTAGCACCGCGGAACACGGTCTGGTTGTTGAGAATCACTGTCTGCCCCAACAGCTCAAGCTGTCCGGCTTTGGCGGTGGCATCCCAGCTTGCACTGGTGAGGGGGCCACGCAGGGTGTCATCGTAGGTGATGTCGTCGGCTCGCCCCTGGCCCCGATCATCCCAGCTGCCTTTAACCTTCAGCACCATGCCTTTATCCAGCTGATCTTCACGTTCAATGCCATCGTCGCTGCTGACGCGGCCATTGGTCACAAACCGGGTGCCATTCACATACACACTACCGAACCCGGTTACGGCACCGACACTGGTGCCCTCACTGCCCGCGTTGACAGTCCCGCCGGTGGAGCCTGAGCCACCACCGCCACAGGCCACCAGAGTGCCCACCAGAGATGCAGCCAAAACCTTTTGTACTGCGGTGAAAAGTCCGTTGCGTTTCATGTATTTTCTCCTGATTTTGCTGTTTCAGTCGTCTTCCATACAACACTTTGTGGGATATTTTTCCCACTATTTAATTGGGAAATTATTCCCATTTATGGAATTTGTCCAGTTTTTGAACATGAAACTTTTGTGAACTCTGAGCGTGATCGGTCGTATATTCCTCGCACCAATGAACAAACAGGGGGGCGGTACTGTGCTGGGATTTCTGAAAGGCAATCCGAAAAAGAAGCTGCAGAAAGCGTATGAAGAAAAGCTGACCAAGGCTCTCCATGCCCAGCGCAACGGTGACTTACGCAGCCACGGCACGCTGATGGAGGAAGCGGAAAAGCTCTATGCGGAAATTAAAAAACTGGAGCAAAGCAACGATTAATCGCCCATGAGCTGGCGCACCCGTTGGTTGAGGCGGGCGACTTCGCGGCGCATGTCCTGGACTTCATCGAGTAAATCCAGTGAAACCGCCAGCCCGGGCAGGTTGAGCTTCAAATCCCGCTGCAGGCGCAAGGCCTTTTGCAGTCGACTCAAAGCATTCACATCAAACTGCCACTGGTGAGCTTCGCGCCACTCCTCAACCGGCGTGATGATGCCGTAGTCCACCAGCTTGATAACAAACTCGGCATGGCACTCCCCGCGCTCGCAGATTTCCCGCAAGGTAAATGTGTTGCCGTTGGTGTCCGTTAATTCTACGGTCAGGATCTGGTCTTTGCTGGTCATGCCTGCCCCCGTTTACACATGCAGCTTGCTGCGTGGATTGAAGTTCTTTTCCAGTTCGGCCAACTGCTCATAGAGCTTTTCAGCCTCTGGCGAGTGCTGTTCCGGCATAGCCACCTGCAACACGATGATCTGATCCCCAGGATGTTTACCCGGGAAGCCCTTGCCCTTCAGGCGAAGCTTGCGGCCACTGCTGGAGCCTTTGGGTACTTTCACATTCACTTTTCCACCCGCCGTCGGCACCGTCACTGTGGCACCCAAAGCCGCTTCCCAGGGCGCAATCGGAACGGTGACCAGAACGTCATGACCTTCCACGGTGAAATGCGGGTGAGGTGCCAGCTCCACCTCGATAAACAAATCACCGGGCTGGCCGCCGCCTACGCCCGGAGCACCCTGCCCTTTAAGGCGAATGTGCTGGCCGTCATGCATGCCTGCGGGGATTTTCACCTTCAGGGTTTTCTGGCGAGGAGCAAGCCGGCCGTGGGCATCGGCATCGTGCACGGTGAACGACACCTGCTTCTCACATCCGTTCATCGCCTCTTCAAGGAACAGCGCCAGGCGCGCGTGCACATCTTCGCCCCGCATCCTCATATTTTGACGGAACCCGCCACCACCGAACCCACCGCCCGATGACGCCCCGCCGTGCCGGCCTCCGCCAAAAATCTCCTCGAAGAAATCACTGAACTGGCGGGCATCGGCTTCGGTATAGCCGCCACCACCAAAACCAGAGGCACTCTGCCAGCCCGGCGGCGGCTGGAAGGAGCCATCGGCCCGAGCGCCGTATTTCCGGAGCTGGTCATACTCGGCCCGTTTCTCCGGGTCTTTCAGTACTTCGTAGGCTTCGCCTACATCTTTGAACTTATCGGTGGCGTTGTCTTCCTTGCTGACGTCCGGATGATACTTTCGGGCCAGTTTGCGATAGGCCTTCTTGACCTCCTCGGGGGTGGCAGACTCACTCACACCCAAAACGGCGTAATAGTCTTTAAAGTCCATGGAACTCCTCACAGCGGGTCAAAGGGCATCCTATGAATTCTAATCATTGTCTCTGGCCCCAAAAATACAAGGACGATCGGAGGCAAAATTGACCAACACGGTGACATGCCCTGAATAGCGACAGCAGATCCTTGTGACCCTGCTCACACAGTTTTGTAACTGGCCGCAAAGGACAAACTTCTGGCCTACCTGTCGATTCAAAGATCGGCCAATGCCGCCCACTATCCTCAGTGCAGTATCTGAAACAAAAATAATTATCCCTTACACACGGAGATACAAGCATGAAGAACAACCACAAGAAATGGCTGTCTGGAGTCGGCCAACTGCGGTCTGTCGCGGTCGTCTGTGCGGCGGTGTTGTTTACCGGCTGTACCGATCTCGGCTACCTGCTCAGCAACGACAAGGTGACGGATGCGGATAACGACAAGGTGGTTTTTGTCGGTGATTCAATTTTTGCGCTGTCGGGCGAAATTCAGAATCAGCTGGAATCCAAGGCAGGTGAAACCTTCCTGCGTTACACCGTGTCTGGCGCAGAACTCTCGGGGGAGCTGATTGCCCCGTCCATTCCCAACCAGTTCCGCGAGGCGATTGCCGACAACCCCGGTATCGACACGATTGTCGGTGATGCCGGCGGCAACGATATTCTGATCCCTGCCATTGCATTCAATTCAAACAAATGCAAAACCCCCTGGTACCGTTTCGGACGGCTGAGCCAGGAGTGCATCGACTTCATTGATGATATTTACGTAGAAGGCGTGGATTTCCTCAATGAGATGGCCGAGTCCGGTGTGCAGCAAGGTATTCTGGTGGGCTACTACTACACCAAAAACGGGCTGTTCCGCCTGAAAGACCTCAAAGAAGCGGTCGATTATGGCAACGCCACACTGGCACGGGCCTGTGAGAACTCCGTGCTGAACTGCCAGTTTGTGGATCCACGCCCGGTAATCAACGAAAGCGACATCATTTTCGATGGCATTCACCCGGCAGACAGCGGTTCGCAGAAAATTGCAGACCTGATCTGGCCAAAACTCCAGCCTATGCTCTGACAGTAACAGGAACCTGGTGGTCGCATACGCGGCCACCAGACTTCAAAGGGCAAACCAATGAGTTCGAAAACACGCTATGGAATACTCGCGGCCGTTATCACCGGTGCCGCAATCGCCAGTTATCTCTACCTGCAGCCGGATGATCGTGTGCAACAGATCCTGGCGTCGGAAGGTCACCGTGCAACCCAGCCGCAATCACAGTCGCCAGCCTCGGCCCGACAAGGCTCATCACAACAGGTGGTCGAACTGGCGGTGCAATACCTGGAACGCTACGGCGAAACCATAACCGAGCCTGCAACCCAGGCACGACTGTTTAACGAGCGCCGGGCCCTGTTGCAACAACATCCCGAAACCGGCGGCCAGTTGTTCGATGACGCCGTTGAAACGGCCTTTCCGGAACTTTACTCAGACATCATGGCGCTGATGGCGAACCTGGACACCTACAATCAGTGGCTGGACAACCACGAACTGCGCCTGCAGGCACTCCCTGCCCTTCAGCGGGAAACCGAGCTCTGGCAGCAGCGCGAAGCAATCTTTGGCGCCCTGGCCAGCCAGATCTGGGCAGAAGAGGAGTCGTACCTGGAAGAGAAATCCCAGGTCTTCCAGCAAAAAGTAGCACACCTTGAGGATGCCAATGAGCTGCAATTGACGGAGCTGGCCCATCAACTGCAAACCAGTGCAGAGGAGGTCTACGGCGGTGACATGACCCAACAGTTCGCGGGTTCAGGCGCCCTGGGGCACGCCCTGTTCAGCATGGACAGCGTGCAACACCAGCTGCAGCAGTTGCCGTCTGAACAACGCCAGCAGGCGATTAACAACCTCCGGCAGCAGCTAGGCTACTCCGAGGTTGCCGTCGAACGAATGGCAAAGCAGGATCAGATGCGGGAAGAGAAGTGGCAAAAGGGCAAAGCCTATATGGCTGAACGCGATGCGTTGAGCCAACGCCTGTCTGGAGAAGCCCTGGACGCGGCTCTGAGCGCACTGCGTGAAGAACACTTCGGCATGGCTGCGCCCACCATCGCCCGGGAAGAGGAGCAAGGATTTCACCGCTTTGAACGGCCAAGGAAGTACGGGGTGAACTGAGACCTTACAGTTCACCCCCAGGATATCAGCCCTGCTCCAGTTGCTTGCGCAGGGCGCCATCCAGGTCTTCCAGAGCTTTCTCAGGGTTAGTCCACCAGTCCGTTGCCCAGACCCGGAAAAGTGTCCAGCCAAGCCCTTCCATCACACTCTGACGGATCTTGTCCCGCTCCCGGGCGTAGGGTGAGCTCAGGTACATTTCGCCGTCGCACTCGATGCCCGCCAGGTAGGTACCCGGTACATCCGGGTGAACAATCCCGATATCGATCCGGTAAGCCGAAGCACCGACCTGAGAGTGCACGTCCCACCCTTTGCTCTGCAGAGCTCTTGCCACCGCAGCCTCAAAGGGCGCCTGGATGTCCTCTATCGCTTGTGAGCTCTGACGGCCAAAGGCCTGTACACCACGCTCGGCAAACTCCATGAAGTGTTTAAGATCCGCCACCGCACGGGCCTGAGTACGCGACAGATCGATCGCTTCCGGGGGCATGCTGGTGAAAACCATCATTCGGGTGCGAGCCCGCGTCAGTGCCACGTTCAGACGGCGTTCACCACCGGTGCGGTTCAAGGGCCCGAAATCCATGGTTATCCGGCCCAGCAGGTCCGGACCGTAGGTGATGCTGAACAGAATGACGTCGCGCTCGTCTCCCTGCACGGTTTCCAGGTTCTTCACGAAGACCGGTTCCAGGTTGTTGTCCTCCGAGAAGGCCCATTCGATGGACGGATCTTTAGCGCGTGCTTCATCGAGCAAATCTTCAATCGTTGCCTGCTGCTCGGTGTTGAACGTCACCACCCCGATGGATTGCTGGCGAACGGACTCGTCATCGGAGGTGAGCCGGCGAACGATTTCCGCCACGATGGCTTTGGCTTCCTCGGGGTTATTGCGCTCGGCCCCTCGGCCGTACAGCCCTTCGACCCGTACCAGAGACACGCCGTTGTCCGGGTGGACCGGTGCAGGAAAGGTGACCAGGGAGCTGTCGTAGTATTGTCGGTTTGAGAACGCAATCAGGCTTTCCCGTCGAGACCGGTAGTGCAGGTTCAACACGCGCTGAGGAATACTGGCGCCGATCAGTTCGTCCAGAATGCTCTCCAGATCGCTCTCGCCGTCCATATCACCGTCCGGGTCGTCATCGGAACGGGAGAAGAAATTGGTGGGCGGCATCTGCTTTGGATCTCCCGCCACGATCACTTGCCGGCCACGGGCCAGCGAGCCAATGGCGTCACCCACCGTGATCTGTGACGCCTCATCAAAAATCACCACATCAAACAGCGACTGATCTGCCGACAGATACTGGGCAATCGAGAGTGGTGACATCATCAGGCAAGGCGCCAGGGTAGTGACGACATCCGGCATGAGCTGCATCAGTTCCCGAACCGATTTATGCCGGGCCTTCTTTTGCAGCTCATGGCGCAGAATGCCCCAGTGTGAGCTGCGGGTTACGTCGCCTTGTTCAGGAATGTGGCGCGACAGCTCGGCTGCGATATGCCGGGCCGTCAACTCACAGAACCGGGAATCCAGCTCCCGGAATCTTTGAATGGTCGCTTCATGCTCCGGAGATGAGAAGGTTCTCAGGGTTTCGTTCTCTCCGATGACTCCGGCGGACCACCAGTTACAGTAGGCCGCCTCAAAAGCTGCGGGGATTTCCTCCGGTGTCACGCTGCCACCCTCAATGGCATCGACCATTGGGGCGAGCTGCAGGGCCAGCGCTTCCGACCGTCGCCGAACCCAGGCACACCAGTCTCTCAAGGACGATTGATGGCCTGCGACCTGCTGGCAAACGCTGGCAATCTGTTCGCAGGCGGACGCTTCTGCCGGAAGGTACTCTTCCAGCTGCACACCGGCCAGCTGTTCAAAGTGCGCCCTTTGCTGCTCAAACGCCGAAGCGGCTGCCAGAAACCCGGTAATCACTTTGCCGACTGCGGCTTCCGGCGCCAGCAAGTCGTTGGCATCGTGCAGCAGAGTACGAACGCCGGTACGCAGCGCGATCAAGCTGTCAGCACTGTCGGCCAGTTTGCTGACCACAGAGCGAACCCGGGTGCCCAGCGTATGAAGGTCACTGATGACGCCGGTGTCTGTCTCGTAGCGATTCCAGCCGCGCAAGCTGTTAAGCAGAGTATCCAGACGGTCGATATGAGCCCCGGTTTCCCGTAGCTCGTGCAGCAAGGGAATGTCGCTGGCCGGGTCCGGTTTGGCCTGGGCGCCGCCCTGGCGCATCGCCTTTCGGACCTTGCGTTTGGCAAACCAGTCTTTGGGCCACCAGGTTGCGACAGCCTCTTCCCATGCCCGGCCAAGGCTGTCTGCGTCCAGCTTTTGCCAGGCCAGGGGCTCATAGGGGCAACTCAGTTTCGGCAGAGCAGCCTGATGCCGTTCCAGGCAAGGCACCACCTCCGTGATGCCATTGAGGCATTCCTGACCTTCGGGCTCCAACGCAAATGCCACGCGCTTGCCGTAACAGTCCAGCAGGGTCTGGCCCAGTTCGATCACGCTTTCCAGCCGTGACAGATTCACGGGCCCCAACTTGACCCCGATGGCCTTTTCCAGCTCAGCCAGATGATCCGCCAAGTGCCCAGCGCCGGCCTGTAAATTTTCGGCAGCGCTCACCAACTGTTCCTGCCACTGAGGGTGCCATTCGTACTGATTGACCACTTTCAACGGGTGGCCGTCAAACTGACCAACCGCTCGGGCCTGCACTCGAAGGAGCTCCGCCATCTCCCTGAGTTGCTGCAGCTGGCGCTCATCATGAGCATCCGTCTTATCCCAGCCGAGCCTTAATTTTTCGGTCAACGCCTGATCCCGGACCTTTACCCCAATGGCGTAGTGAGCAGTCAGGCCATTACGGTGTCGCTCGTGCAGGGCATTCACCAGGTTATTCAGGCTGTCGCGCTGAGCCCTGAGACGATCGGCTTCGCGCTGCCAACCTGCCACCGGAGTTCGTGCAGCGTTGTTCCAGGAGGCGCCAAGCTGAGCCAGCACATCCGCCTTACTGGCCTTGTTGGAATGCAGCTCCAGACAGAACTGTCCAAGCCCCACATCACGCAACCGTCGGTGCACCACCTCCAGGGCCGCGGTCTTTTCCGAGACAAAAAGAACCTTCTTTCCCTTACCCAGCATGTGGGCGATCAGATTACTGATGGTCTGGCTTTTACCGGTTCCCGGCGGGCCGATGATGACGAAATCCTTGCCCAGATCCGCCGTCGCGATAGCCGACATCTGGGACGAGTCTGCCGGAAGGGGCGTCAGAAAATCTGCGGGGTTGTATTCTTTATCAATGTCGCTGGCATCAACAAACCGGATATCGCTGTCGTAGGGGTCCCGAGGGGACTCAATCAGGTGTTTCACGACCGGGCTTTCTTTCAGCACGTCGGAACGGTCGACAAGATCTTTCCACATCAGGTACTTGGCGAACGAAAAGTGGCCCAGAACAACGTTTTCCACCACTTCAAAGCCTGCCACGTCCTTGATGGCATGACGCACCACATTCCAGATTCCCGGAATGTCCACACCTTGCTCGTCCCGAGGCAAGGCATCATCAAAGCCTTGGATATCGATGCCGAAATCCCGCCTCAGCATTTCCAGCAGAGTGGTGTTGAACCGAGGTTCGTCATCATTGGCAACAATCCGAATGCCCTGCCGTACAGACTTGCGCTCCAGCGTTACCGGTAATAACACCAGCGGCGCCCGATAAACCCGGTTGTTCTCCCGGGATCGCCACAACATAAAGCCCATCGCCAGGAACAGCGTGTTCGAACCCCCTTCCCGAAGTGAGGTTTGCGCCCGCCGGTAGATTTCGACCGCCCGGCGATCCAGCTCATTCTGCGGCATATCCACAAGAACCTGATTCTTGCTGAAGGCATCCCGGACGTAGGCGGCCTTGAGCTCTTCACCCGTGCGTTGCTGGTGCAGTTCGGAGTCCTGCTTCTTGGTTTGCAACCAGGGGTAAGGTGCGATCGATATTTTGGCGCCACTGGCCAGCAAGTCTTCCAGTTCCGCCGGAGCAACTGTCAGGATCGACAGGCTGCTGACACCATGGCGGTAATTGAGGAGTGGGTTCCGGGCCGACAGATCCAGCAGTTTCCGTTGCCAGCGCTCCACACGTCCTTCCGGCGTGTCATCAGGTATGTTCTGCTCCAGATACTCTGGCGGATTGGAGTCCAGATCGGGCGCCTCTTCCAGCGCCAGCTCCACAGGTTCGCTGACGCTGGTATCTTCAGGTGCCGCAGCAGCTGGACTTTTCAGACTGATGGGATTAAACCGGTGGGCTCGCGCTCGGCGAATATCAACGGCGGCAATAAATTTGTCGTCCTCGGATATCGACATCTGATCGTTGCCAGCAGCGACGGCTCTGGAAAAAGACACCGGCGGGTGCTGGGTAGCGAGGGTGGTTTCGATCAGAATAAGTTCTTTCAGCGGAATCCGCTGGCGCAGGATCTGAGGGTCCCGAAGCACAATGCCCGACAGATCTTCGTTTTCCAGCCACAGGCCAACCAGGGCGTGGCCGCGAGTCAGCACAATCATCGGGTTCAGGTTTGCCTGCTCGAACGCAGCTGCCAGCAAAAGCGTGGAATCCAGGCAGGTGGCCACCCGGCTGTTTTCGATCTGGCCAGGAAGGCGGATTTTCTGGCCATTGGATTCAAAACTGGCCGGTGGCAGGGCATAGCTCACTTGCATGTTGACCACCGCAGAATAGATCGCGGAGGCCTGCAGCCATACCTGCTCCCGGCTACGGGATCGGTAACCGTCCATGGCATCGGGCTTGCCGGCTTTGCGCAAAATCTGGCTGGCCTGCCCAAGCAAACGATCAATCGTCGGGGCGTTCGGCGTGCAGAACGACGCCAGCAACTCGGGCATGTACTCCGCACCACCCCACTCATTGCAAGCCAGCAGTTCTACCTGAATGATCCTTTCCGAAAGGACCCGACCCGCGTGAAGCACCTGAACGGTTACCGCGCCACGCATGGACTCAGTCAGGCCGTAAAGAAACCCACCATCGAGCTCCAGATCACGATCTTTGACAAGCAGGAGTTCCTTCGCGGCAAGGTAATCCACCTTCCACTCTTTACGTTTCAAAAAGCCCGGTGAAGCTTCAAGTGTAATGGTGAGATCAGACAAACCTTTCTTGGCGTCGAGATTCTGAACCTTCAGCTCCCGCAGTATTGCGAAGGCACTCTGGTGACAGGCAAAGTTGATCTTCTCAACAAACGTGGCATTGATCTGTACTTCCGGTGCTTCCTGCTCAGACATCTGGCAATCCCTTCCAACTGGCTTGATTTATCGGCTCACAAATAACAGCCAACTATTGTACCCGGTTCCCCATGACTCGCTACCGCGTAATAGCTGTTACCTGTTCGGTGCATTATCCTCCTATCAGGCCGATCAAAATGCCGTGCGATGCCTCACGGTACGGTCATTATGATTCACTCCCGTAAGCCAGTAGAATAGCGCCGTTTGACGTTAGCCCGACCTGACCACGGAGTGAGACACCGAACGGATGCCAAACCAGTCGCAGGCACATGCTACCCAATCCTCAAAACTGCTGGCTCAACTGGCCCGGCTGGGCGCGCCTGCAACTTCTGACGCCCTGCCCTGTTTCGCCGAGCGCCTGAGCCGGCTGTTTGGCCTGGGCGACACCATGACTCTGGACGCCGCCACCGCCTATCGCGCCCGGCAACCAGGCTCTGTACAAAGCGCCGTGATCGACAAACTGACGGACGAGCTGGCCACCACCCGCCGGGCACTGGTGCGCCGTATTCAGGGCTGGGCAGACGAACTGGAACTTGACGACGAGCCGGAGCTGGAGCCCGTGTTGAATGCCTGGCTGGCGCTGCAACGCAAAGTGGCCGCCAACAGCCGCCAGCTGCGAGATAAAGTCCGCAAATCCATGAAAGACCAGGGCCAGAACCTGGCCCGACTGGCAGAGTTGGACGCCGTGTTCGACCACACCATGGCAAGCTTCACCAGCCAGGGTTTTTCCAGCCTTTCACAGGTGCTGGAGCAGCGGTTTCAACAGTTACAGACATCCTCCGAACATCATCAAACACCAGGCCAGGCACCCGATAACTGGTTCCACCGTTACTGCGAGGACGCGCAGGCATTATTACTCGCTGAACTGGATGTTCGGCTGGAACCGGTACTGGGCTTGCTCGAGGCCTGCCACAACGAGGTTAACAACACCCCATGAGTAGACTGTTCTTTACCCTGGCGTTTGCCATCGGCCTGGCCGTGGCGGCCTGGATTGGTGCCGGATTTGTGGGTTCCGACCTGCTGGCGCTGGCGTTTACCGGCCTGATCGGCGCTGTTTACTGCCTCGGCTTTGGCGAACTGGTGAATTTCCGCCGGCAAACCCGGCAGCTGGTCGAAAAAGTGGGCGAGTTACCCGAAAGCCACGAACAGGTCTCTGGCTGGTTGAGCTCCCTGCCCCAGCCCTTGCAGTTTCCAGCGCAAAGGCGCATTGAAGGCCATGCCGCAGGCCTGCCTGGTCCGCAACTGACACCCTACCTGACCGGACTGCTGGTCATGCTCGGCCTGCTGGGTACCTTTGCCGGCATGATCGTGACTCTGGGCGGCGCCGCCTCGGCACTGGACAACAGCACCGAACTGAGCGCCATTCGCAGCGCCCTGGCCGCACCTATTGCCGGGCTGAGCCTGGCGTTTGGCACCTCCATTGCCGGCGTGGCGGCCTCGGCCATGCTGGGGCTGGCTTCCACTCTGAGCAGGAGGGATCGATTACAGGCCTCCCGCGCGCTGGATACCGCCCTTCGGGAAAAGCTGCATCACCTGTCGGCCGATCACCAACGCCAGCAGGCCTTCCTGGCACTGGAAAGCCAGGCACAAGCCTTGCCGCAGATGACCTCGGCTATGGAGCGCATGACAGCGCGCATGGAGCAGCTCGGCGAGCAACTGGAAAAATCCCTCACCCGGAATCAGCAGGAATTCCACAGCACCGTCGGCAGCCACTACCAGACCCTGGCCGATTCCGTAGCCCAGTCCCTGAAATCGGCACTGGATGACAGTGCAAAGCAGGCTTCTGAACGGGTTGAACCCATTGTTATCCATGCCATGGAGCAGCTTCAGAACGATGCTCATAGCCTGCAGCAAAGCTGGGCCAAGGACGCCCGCCAGCAGTTAGCGGAACTGACCTCCGCTTTCCAGAAAACCACTGCTGAGGCCGGGGAGCGCTGGCAGCAGAATCTGAGCGCACAGCAGACCCAGAACCAGGAGGCGCTGACGGCCCTCTCAAAGCAAAGCGAGCAAAGCCAAAGCCAGTTGCAGGATCAGCTCCATACCTGGCTTGGCACCGTCAACGACCAGCACCAAAGCTGGCTCAACGAACATCAGCAACAGCTGGTGCAGAGCTGTGAGCGGCTGAATAACGCCGGAGCCGAGGTGGCACAACACTGGCAGGCCGGCCTGGCCCGACAGCAAGCTCATAGTGAGGAGATGCAGACGGCCTTGAATGAGGCGCTGGCTCAATACCAAAGCCGCTTCCAGACAAGCAGTACCAGCTTAATCGAACAGCAACAGGCCGGGCTCGCAGAGCTGGTCAGCACCATTAGCGCGCAACTCGATAAGCTCCGGGACCAGGAAAGCGAGCGCGCCCAGGCCACAAACGAGCGAATGCAACAGCTGGAGGCGACAGCAGCACGCCATCTGACTGAGCTGGGCACTGCGCTGGAAGCCCCCATGACCCGCCTGATTGAAACAGCCTCGGAAACCCCGAAGGCCGCCGCCGAGGTGATCCGCCAGCTGCAGTCGGAAATTGCCCGCAACAGCGAGCGGGAAAATGAACTGCTGGAAGAACGCCAGCGACTGGTGCAGGAACTGGACACCCTGCTGGAGAACCAGCGCAGCACCGCCGACAGCCAGCGGGACGCAGTGGATTCCCTTATATCCGGGGCGGGCGAGACCCTGACCGGCATCAGCGAGCGCTTCAACACCCTGATCCAGGAACAGAGCCAGCAGTTGGGCAAACTGGGCGACGACATTACCGGCAGCAGCCAGGAAGTCGGCGCCCTGAGCGACGCCTTCGCGCAGGCCATTGAGCTGTTCAGCCAATCCAACCAGCAAGTTATCGCCAGCCTGGCGGATATCCAGAAAGCACTGGATACGGCCGGTAACCGGCACGATGAGCAATTGGCCTACTACGTCGCCCAGGCCCGAGAGGTGATTGATCTCAGCGTCAGTGCCCAGAAAGACGTCATCGATGCCGCCGCGGCCCTGCGCCAGGCTGAACCCAGCGAGGCCGGCTGATGGAACAGCTGGAAGGCGGCGAACAGCAATCCGCACCGGTCTGGGCCATATTCTCGGACCTGATGGCTGCGTTGGTAGGTATTCTGGCGTTGATTCTGGTGTGGGTGATCGGCATTCAGCTGGAGCTGAGCCAGTCCCTGGCCGAGGAGATCGAAAAGCGCGAAGCGGAAGAACAGCGCCGAATAGCCCTGGAGCAAGCCCTTGAAGACCCGCTCACCAAAGGTCTGGTGACCTTCCGGGATGGACGTATCGGCATCAGCGGTAACGTATTGTTCGAGCTGAACTCGGACCAACTTCAGGCCGAAGGCGAGGAGGTTCTGGAATCATTGATTTCACCTCTGCAAACCTATCTGGCCCAGCACGATGAGCTGCTGATGGTGAGCGGATTCACCGACGACCTGCCCATGCACCCGGGCAACCGTTACCAGGATAACTGGGGCCTGTCGGCCCAGCGGGCACTTACCGTTACCCGCTCGTTAACGGAACTGGGCCTGCCCAACGACCGGGTATTCGCCGCCGCCTTCGGCCCGCACCACCCAGCGGTACCCAATGTGGATGCCGATTCCCGGGCCCAGAACCGGCGGGTGGAAATCAGTACGGTGCCACGGGCGCCTTCGTCGGCCGCGGACGCTGAAACCGGGGAAGGCGATTGACCATGAGCGAAGCCCCCTGCCCCTCCTTTCTAGAAAGTTTGAGACAGACCGGCGCCGATCAGGTTGATCCGGTTTGGTTCCGCTATCTGGAGTCTTTCGAACAGCGATTGCACTCAAAAGGGCTGCAGGGGGGAACAACGCACTGGCGGAAACTGGAACAGGCAGTATCCGACTATCAGGCAAAGTTCGATGGTGCCGGGCAGCCTGAACCCGCACCCAGTGCCGCTGCGAGTTCGCCTCTTTCTGCGCTGCTGAGTAGGCTGAATCAAACCACAGAACCATCGGTTGAAGCCCCACGATCTGTCCTGGAACAACGAGTCTTCGGGCAGCAGACGAAAGATCTATCACAGGCACTTCCGGCATCAAGCTCCAATAACCCACAACCCCTGAAGGCGATGATGAGGGCGAGAGCCGATCAAGGCACCCACGCCCTTCAGGCACGCATTCGCCAGGCCATTGAGAGCACACCGAAAGATGCAGGGCCGATGAACGCGCACCGCCTGGTGAGCCGGGCTATTGCTGAAATGCAGAAGCTTTCCCCGGACTATCTGGAGCGGTTTGCTCGTTATACCGATACGTTGTTGGCGTTGGAGCGATTAAACCGAAAAAACTGATGCAGATTTGCCGCTACTCAAACATCGATGGCTCAACCATTAATTCGTGCTTCCAGGGTTTCAAGCGTGTTCAAAACCTTTCGAAACTCAGGAACATCCCCAAAAATCATCTCAGACATATCATCGTAGTCTTGCTCCAACGCCGCAAAATGAAGATCAGATGGCATGAGGCGAAAGGAGCCAGGCGCCGCTGTTGAGTACTTTGCCCAGGCGGCCGGGTAAAATTTCTGTTTGAAAGCCACAACGTCCGTTAAAAGCTTTGTATCATTGAGCGCGGATTCCACATAGCGACTACCCGCCAGCCGATGCACATCGTAGTAATGCCTTGCATAGCGACTTGGCAATACTTTATCGATTGGCCTGTGGGCTTCCGCGTGAAGGATAGTCAGCTTCTCCCAGAAGGTTCGCTCTGCCCGTATCGTTGGCACCTCAATGACACGCTCTTCAAAGGCATCTGGAAAGGACCTTGCGGCATAGCTTTCCACAGGCCGAGACTCCATCGGTAACATTGCGGCCAGCGGGCCAATCTCAAGGCGGACAACGGGGCGCAAGTAACCCGGAGCAAACACTGCCGGGTATTCGATGTTGATGGTGTGGGGATCATCCCGATCAAGGTGTGCCTGACACAAAGGGGACACCACATTCTGCAAATCCGGAAGAAGACGCTCCTGAATCAAGCGCTGCGCAGAATGATTAATCTCGACATTCAGCCTTTGTTGCTGAGTTTTACTCCTCTCGCCGTCTGGCGCTTCCTCGCTAAGCCCGGTCCAGTCCAGAATCAGATCAATATCTTCAGAAAACCTTTCAATAAGACCGTAGGCTTTGGAGAGACTGGTTCCACCCTTGAACCTCAGCCTTGGGGCCCAGTCCTTCATGCTGAATAACACATCCAGGCACCAGACAATCCAAAAATCCTTTTCCGCTGCAGCTGGCGTTATGCCCATGCTGTTAGAGGTTGCGGCAAATAACTCCTGACGCTGCTGTGCCGTTTCCCTGGCAATATTTCTCATAATTACTCCTTGCTAGCTATCTCCAGAACTTCGGTGATGACCTCCTGAATCCAGCTGGTCACATACTGAGTATCTCGGGCGATAGCCATGCGTTGCTTTTCAGGAACTGGGGCTTGCGGGCTCAGGTATCGAGCCATGATTAAGACGTGATCCTGGGTTAGACTTAATTGGCCCAAGGCGGCAATTGACTGAACAAGTAAAGCACTTTGGGGATGTTTCAGATTCAGATGGGTAAACCGGGATTTCCGGAACGTTAGTTCGTTGCCCTGAATCAGGTATGAGCGGCTCGGGCCATCGCTTAGATAAACGAACCGCGCAGGCACTTGTGTTGAAATGCCGATGATATTCAGCGCCGCATTACCTGTTACCTGAATCGTCCAGCCAAACTTCCGGGCCAACGCATGGGCCACCTGATCCATATCAGGCCCCAGATCGGCCTTGAGCCATTTGCTGTAACGAGGGTAATCATACAACCCGCGAGTGAGCCGGCGGATCGTACCTTTCACAACAAGACGAGAAAGTGCTTTATCAATAGAATCGGAACCTCCCAGCAGGCTGAAATCTTTTCTTGAAAAAGACCAACCCCTACCAAATCCATAGATCCTGCTAACTATCTTATTTTCAAGGCTTTTCATTAATTTAATGGCGCTACATTTGTCCGGAAAATGATATTACTTTCCTGACAATATAGCAGGTCTTTCTGGCGCTTGTGTGAAAAAGGATCTCACTGGGGACAAACAATAAAAAAGCCCCCGGGGTGCGGGGGCTTTGCTCAGTCAGGCAGCTTACTTAACCTTAGGATCCAGCTCGCCAGCCGCATAACGCTCGAACATCTGCTCGAGGTTAACCGGCTTGATCTTGCTGGCCTGGCCGGCGCAACCGAAGGCTTCGTAGCGCGCCACGCAAATGTCGGTCATGGCAACCATGGTGGCCTTCAGGAATTTACGCGGGTCGAATTCGGCCGGATTCTGGGCCATGAAGCGACGAACCGCACCGGTTGAGGCCAGGCGCAGATCGGTGTCGATGTTGACCTTGCGCACGCCGTGCTTGATGCCTTCCACGATTTCTTCCACCGGAACACCGTAGGTTTCCGGGATCTCGCCACCGAATTCGTTGATCACCTTCAGCCATTCCTGGGGTACGGAGCTCGAGCCGTGCATCACCAGGTGGGTGTCTGGAATGCGTTTGTGGATGGCTTTGATTTGCTCGATGGCCAGGATGTCACCTGTCGGCGGACGGGTGAACTTGTAGGCGCCGTGGCTGGTGCCGATGGCGATGGCCAGTGCGTCTACGTGGGTTTTCTTGACGAAGTCGGCCGCTTCTTCCGGGTCGGTCAGCATCTGGTCGTGGTCCAGAGTGCCTTCGGCGCCAATACCGTCTTCTTCACCGGCCTGGCCGGTTTCGAGGGAGCCCAGACAGCCCAGCTCGCCTTCTACGGACACGCCACAGGCGTGGGCCATTTCAACGGTGCGACGGGTAACGTCTACGTTGTATTCGTAGCTGGTCGGGGTTTTGCCGTCTTCACCCAAGGAGCCATCCATCATCACGGAGCTGAAGCCAAGCTGGATGGAGCGCTGGCACACGGCCGGACTGGTGCCGTGGTCCTGGTGCATAACCACGGGGATGTGCGGCCATTCTTCGATGGCGGCCAGGATCAGGTGGCGCAGGAACGGCGCACCGGCGTATTTGCGGGCACCGGCGGAGGCCTGGACAATGACCGGGGAATCGGTTTTGTCGGCGGCTTCCATGATGGCGCGCATTTGTTCGAGGTTGTTTACGTTAAAGGCTGGCACACCGTAACCATGCTCGGCGGCGTGGTCCAGAAGTTGCCGCAGCGAAATCAGGGCCATGGGTTGTCTCCTTCGTTGACTTTTTGAGGTTTAAATTCTGTTCGTTTTCAGACTTGGGAGTCTGCTGCGGAGGGTGGGGTAAGTCATTCGCGGAACCGCTACGAGCACATCCTTGTGCGCTTCTCTCCGGCCATCCATGGCCTCCGAAATTCCGCGAATGACTTACCCCACCCTCCTTGCGATTCTGGCCCTGTGCGGGCTTCTCTCAGAATCGCTTTATTGATTACGCTCCGCGCTCTTCCAGTACGGCTACTGCCGGCAGGGTTTTGCCTTCCACGAATTCGAGGAAGGCGCCGCCGCCGGTGGAGATGTAGGAGATCTTGTCAGCTATGCCGTATTTGTCAACGGCGGCAACGGTGTCGCCGCCGCCGGCGAGGGAGAAGGCGTCGCTTTCGGCGATGGCTTCGGCCAATGCCTTGGTGCCGTTGCCGAACTGGTCGAATTCGAATACGCCAACCGGGCCGTTCCAGAGGATGGTTTTGGCGTTCTTGAGCAGGCTCGCGAACTGGCCGGCGGTTTCCGGGCCTACGTCGAGGATCATGTCGTCGGCGCTGACGTCGGAGATGTTTTTCACGGTGGCGGTGGCGGTTTCGGCGAATTCGCTGGCAACCACTACGTCTACCGGCAGCGGGATTTCAACGCGGCTGGCGATGTCTTTGGCGGTGTCGACCAGGTCGTGTTCGCACAGGGACTTGCCTACCGGGTGGCCGGCTGCGGCCAGGAAGGTGTTTGCGATGCCACCGCCAACGATGATCTGGTCACACACTTTTTCCAGGGCGTTGAGCACGTCCAGTTTGGTGGAGACTTTGGAGCCACCCACGATGGCAACCACCGGCTTGGCCGGGTTGTCCAAGGCTTTGCCTAGGGCGTCCAGTTCGGCCGCCAGCAGGGGGCCGGCGCAAGCTTCGGGGGCGAACTTGGCGACGCCGTGGGTGGAGGCCTGGGCGCGGTGGGCGGTGCCGAAGGCGTCCATCACATAGACGTCGCACAGGGCTGCGTATTGCTTGGCCAGGTCTTCGTTGTCTTTCTTTTCGCCTTTGTTGAAGCGAACGTTTTCGAACAGCACGACTTCGCCGTCGGCCACTTCAACGCCGTTCAGGTAATCCTTGATCAGGCGGACTTCCTGGCCCAGCAGGGTGGACAGGTGCTCGGCGACCGGTTTCATAGAGGAGGCTTCGTCGTACACGCCTTCTTCCGGACGGCCCAGGTGGGACATCAGCATGACTTTGGCGCCGGCGTCTTTGGCGGCCTTGATGGTCGGCAGCGAGGCGCGGATGCGGGCGTCGCTGGATACTTTGCCGTCTTTGACCGGTACGTTCAGGTCTTCACGAATCAGAACCCGCTTGCCGGCGAGGTTCAGGTCAGTCATTTTTTTGATGGCCATAATCAGGTTCCGTAGTTATGGGTTCATGCTTGCAAACGTTAAGCCTTGGGTGGGGTCTGACCCCCAGGGGTCAGACCCCTTTGTATCCGTCGGGGCTGGGTGAAAGGTCAGGCCCCTTTGTATTCGTCAGGTTTTGGCGAGCCACGCCTGGCTCACATCCAGCATCCGGTTAGCAAAGCCCCATTCGTTATCGAACCAGCACAGGACTTTCACCATGGTGCCGCCGGTGACTCGGGTCTGGCCGCCGTCTACCACGCCGGAATGGGAATCATGGTTAAAATCCGAGCTGGCCAGTAGTTCATCAGTGTAGCCGAGGATACCTTTCAGCGGCCCTCTGGCCGAGTCCTTTAATAGCCGGTTTACTTCAGCCACATCGGTGACCTTGCGCACATTCACCACCATATCAATGGCAGACACGTTCAGGGTCGGCACGCGCATGGCCACCGAGCTGAAGCGGCCTTCCATGTGGGGCAGCAAGCGTTCAATGCCGCGCGCCAGGCCGGTGTCTACCGGTACGATGTTATGGAGTGCGCTGCGGGTGCGGCGCAGATCCTGGTGATGATACGCATCGATAACCGGCTGATCGTTCATGGCAGCGTGGATGGTGGTGGTGCTGCCCTGCTCTACGCCGAAGGCCTCGTCCAGAACCTTGACCACTGGCACCAGGCAGTTGGTGGTGCAAGAGCCCGCCGCAACAATTACATCGTCTGCACTCAGGGTGTCGTCGTTGATGCCGAACACCACGGTGCGGTCCACATCAGACTCACCCGGCTGGGAAAACAACAGCCGTTGGGCGCCCGAAGCGATGTGTTTTTCCGCCGTTGCCCGGTCGGAATAGGCGCCGGAACATTCCAGCACCAGATCCACGTCCAGCAAACGCCAGGGCAGTTCTTCCGGGTCCGGGTGTCGCAGCACGCGGATGCGGTCGCCGTTTACCACCAGGTTGTCGCCATCCACCGCCACCTCACCGTGAAACCGCCCGTGGGTGGAGTCGTATTTGGTCAGGTGAGCGATGGTGTCGATGTCTGACAACTCGTTGATCGCGACCACCTGCAGGTAATCGCGATAGCCGTTTTCATACAGTGCCCGCAACACGCACTGGCCGATACGGCCGTACCCGTTGATGGCGATTCGAAACGGCGTTGAGTTGCTCATCAGGCGTCCAGCAGTTCCGCAGCCACTTCAAGAATGTTATCGACGGTGAAGCCGAATTCCTTGAACAGCTCGCCAGCCGGCGCAGACTCACCAAAGGTGGTCATGCCGACAACCCGGCCGTCCAGGCCAACGTACTTGTACCAGTAATCGGCGATGCCGGCTTCGATGGCGATACGATTAGTGACTTCCAGCGGCAGTACCTGTTGCTTGTAATCGGCGCTCTGGGCGTCGAATACATCGGTCGACGGCATAGACACAACGCGAACACCGTTGCCTTGCTCACGCAACTTGGCGGCAACGTCTTGCGCCAGGCCTACTTCAGAGCCGGTAGCGATCAGGATCAGATCCGGAGTGCCTTTGCTGTCTGACAGTACGTAACCACCTTTAGCGACATTGGCCAGCTGCTCGGCGTCACGCTGCTGGTGTGGCAGGTTCTGACGGGAGAACACCATGGCCGTGGGGCCATCGTTACGCTCCAGAGCTGCCTTCCAGGCCACGGCAGATTCCACCGCGTCGGCCGGGCGCCACATGCTCATATTCGGCGTGGTGCGCAGGCTCGCCATCTGCTCGATGGGCTGGTGGGTGGGGCCGTCTTCGCCCAGACCGATGGAGTCGTGGGTGAATACAAAAATGGAGCGCTGCTTCATGAGAGCCGCCATGCGCACAGCATTGCGGCAGTATTCCATGAAAATCAGGAAGGTGGCGCCGTAAGGTACAAAGCCGCCGTGCAGCGCCAGGCCATTCATGATGGCGGCCATGCCGAACTCGCGTACACCGTAGTAGATGTAGTTACCAGAGGCGTCGTCTTTGGTCACACCTTTACAGCCAGACCAGATGGTCAGGTTGGAGCCGGCCAGGTCGGCGGAGCCGCCCAACAGTTCAGGCAGCATCGGGCCGTATGCATTCAGAGCATTCTGGGACGCCTTGCGGGAGGCAATGGTGTCGCCCTTGTCCTGGCATTCCTGAATGTAGGCCTGAGCTTTTTCGGAGAAATCGGCGGGCAGATCACCGGCCATACGACGCTTGAATTCAGCGGCCAGCTGCGGCTCGGCTTTTTCGTACGCTGCGAATTTTTCTTCCCAGGCGCTTTGAGCAGCAGCACCTTTCTCTTTGCCGTCCCAGGCTGCGTATATTTCAGACGGTACTTCGAACGGACCGTGCTCCCAGCCCAGCGCCTTGCGGGTCAGTGCGATTTCATCGTCACCCAGCGGGGCACCGTGGCAATCTTCCTTGCCCTGTTTGTTCGGGGAACCGAAGCCAATGATGGTCTTGCAGCAGATCAGGGTGGGCTGCTCAGTGTTAGCCCGGGCCTGCTCTACCGCTGCACGGATGGCGTCGGCATCGTGGCCGTCAACGGCGGGGATAACTTGCCAGCCGTAGGATTCGAAACGCTGCGGGGTGTTGTCGGTGAACCAGCCTTCCACTTCGCCGTCGATGGAAATGCCGTTGTCGTCGTAGAAGAACACCAGCTTACCCAGGCCCAGAGTGCCGGCCAGCGAAGCGACTTCGTGGGAGATACCTTCCATCAGGCAACCGTCGCCCAGGAACGCATAGGTGTAGTGGTCAACAATATCGTGACCCGGGCGGTTGAACTGGGCGGCCAACGCTTTTTCAGCAAGCGCAAAGCCCACGGCATTGGCAATGCCCTGACCCAGCGGGCCAGTGGTGGTTTCAATGCCCGGGGTGTAACCGTATTCCGGGTGGCCCGGAGTCTTGGAATGCAGCTGACGGAAGTTCTTGATGTCGTCAATGGATACGTCGTACCCGCTCAGATGCAGCAGGGAATACTGCAGCATGGAGCCATGGCCGTTAGACAGCACGAAGCGGTCACGGTTGGCCCAGTGCGGGTTGGCCGGGTTGTGGCTGAGGTAATCATTCCACAGCACCTCGGCGATATCCGCCATACCCATGGGCGCGCCCGGGTGGCCGGATTTGGCTTTCTGAACCGCATCCATGCTCAGCGCGCGAATGGCGTTGGCGAGATCTTTACGAGACGGCATTGACAATTCTCCAGTGTTTTTCAGGAAAAGACTTCAAGCTGCAAAAACTGCTCAAAAAGAAGGCGCGTATTTTCACCGATTACGGTGTGCCGGGGCAAATCCATATGTAGTGGTTTTCCGATGGCGGCGGCACAAAATCACCAAAGCGACTGATTTCACAGAAGCGATAAATCTATATCAAAAAATTTTGATATGGCTATTGATCGATCAACCGAACGCCCCTACACTTGCCAACCATGACCTCACTCAATGCACATGCGAACGAATTGTCCTCCGTGGACACCCTGGCCCCGATCTTCAAGGCAAGCGGCGATCCGCTGCGCCTGGAAATCCTGCGGGTGCTGCGCCGGGATACCTTTGGCGTGCTTGAGTTGAGCCAGCTGTTCGACATGCGCCAGTCCGGCATGAGCCATCACCTGAAGGTGATGCACAAAGCCGGACTGCTGGAACCCCAGCGGGAAGGCAATGCCATCTTCTACCGCCGTCCGCTCCATCTGGACAGCGACAAGCTGACTGACCAGGCCATCCGGCAGATTTTTGAGACCGTCGACCGGGTGCCCCTGCCCCCGCAGCTCGAGGAAAAGATCGAGGCCATCCGGGAGCAAAGGGCTGAACAATCACAGGCGTTTTTCTCTCGCCACTCGGAACAGTTCCGGGAACAGCAGGAGCTGATTGCCGCGTTTGACCTGTATGCCGATCCGACGGCCGGATTGATCCGCAAGCGGGCCAGCCGACAGGAATGGCGCAGCGTGCTGGAAATCGGCCCGGGTGAAGGCGGCTTTCTGCCGGTGCTGTCCGAGTTGTTCGAGCATGTGGTTGGCCTGGACAACAGCAAGGACATGCTCGCCAAGGCTACTCGCACCTGTATTGACGAGCGCCTGAACAACGTGGACCTGATTGAAGGGGTCACGGATACGGTTCTGGCACGCGGCGACGCCTTCGACCTGATCGTCGCAAACATGGTGCTGCACCATGTGCCCAGCCCGGCCGACATTTTTCTGGACGCAGCAGCCCTGATGAACAACGGCGGCTGCTTTATCGTCAGCGACCTGTGCAGCCACGATCAGGACTGGGCCAAGGAAAACTGCGGCGACCTGTGGCTGGGTTTTGAACCGGAAGAACTGACAGCCTGGGCGGCCGATGCAGGCCTGGCGGCAGGCGAACAACTGTTTATTGGGCTGCGCAACGGCTTCCAGGTGCAGGTTCGGGAGTTCTGGAAAACAGCAACATCTGCCTGAAACGCCCTCAGGCAAAGGAATATCTAAAAATTTTGATATAGAGTAAGTAGTAATACTTACCCCTGACAACCACTAGGCATCCGGCGAATCATTCATGACGACACCGGTACGAACATGAAAACGCTCACAGAGGAGCACCACTATGTCTGACTACAACATTTTCACCTCCGAATCGGTCTCTGAAGGCCATCCGGACAAACTGGCCGATCAGATCTCCGACGCGGTACTGGACGCCATCCTGACCGACGACCCGCACGCTCGCGTAGCTTGCGAAACCATGGTGAAAACCGGTGTGGCCATCGTTGGCGGTGAAATCACCACCAGTGCCTGGGTAGACCTGGAAGACCTGGTGCGTGGCGTGATCAAAGACATCGGCTACACCTCCTCCGAAGTGGGCTACGACGGCGACACCTGTGGCGTAATCAACATCATCGGCAAGCAGTCGGTGGACATCGCCCAGGGCGTTGACCGCCAGAAGCCGGAAGACCAGGGCGCCGGCGACCAGGGCCTGATGTTCGGCTATGCCAGCAACGAAACCGACGTGCTGATGCCGGCGCCGATCACCTTCTCGCACCGTCTGGTGCAGCGCCAGGCCGAAGCCCGCAAGAGCGGCCTGCTGCCGTGGCTGCGCCCGGACGCCAAGAGCCAGGTAACCTGCCGCTACGAAAACGGCAAGGTCGTGGGCATCGACGCAGTGGTTCTGTCTACACAGCACGACCCGGACGTGACCCAGGAAGACCTGAAAGAAGCGGTGATGGAGCTGATCGTCAAGCACACCCTGCCGGCCGAACTGCTGCACAAAGACACCGAGTTCCACATCAACCCGACCGGCAAGTTCGTAATCGGCGGCCCGGTGGGCGACTGTGGCCTGACCGGCCGTAAAATTATCGTAGACACCTACGGCGGCATGGCCCGTCACGGTGGCGGCGCATTCTCCGGCAAAGACCCCTCGAAGGTTGACCGTTCCGCTGCCTACGCTGGCCGTTACGTCGCCAAGAACATCGTCGCCGCAGGCCTGGCGGAGAAGTGTGAGATTCAGGTGTCCTACGCCATCGGCGTAGCTCAGCCGACCTCCATTTCTTTGAACACCTTCGGCACCGGCAAGATCAGCGACGACAAGATCGTCGAGCTGGTGCGCGCGCACTTCGACCTGCGCCCGTACGCGATCACCAACATGCTGGACCTGCTGCACCCGATGTACCGTCAGACTGCAGCCTACGGCCACTTCGGCCGCGATCCGTTCGAGATGACGGTGGGCGGCAAAACCTTCACCGCGTTCCCGTGGGAAAAGACCGACCGGGCGGCAGCCCTGAAAGACGCTGCGGGCATCTAAAAGACTTTTTGGCCACGGAATCCACGGAAGGACACGGAAAAAGATAAAGAAGAAATGATTTGCCACGAAATCCACTAAAGAACACGAAAAAAGACTGATCACTAAAAAAGCAGTTGTTTTTACTTTCGTGTCCTTTGGTGGATTTAGTGGCAAAAAAATCTTTTCCTTCCGTGTTTTTCCTTGGATTCCGTGGCTAACCATTTCAAACATGACAGGAGCACCACATGAGCACTCCGAACAACTTCGACGATTACAAAGTCCGCGACATCGAACTCGCCGACTGGGGCCGCAAGGAAATCAAAATCGCGGAAGGCGAAATGCCTGCGCTGATGAAACTGCGCGAGAAGTACAAAGCCGAGCAGCCGCTGAAAGGCGCCAACATCATGGGCTGCATCCACATGACCATCCAGACTGCCGTGCTGATTGAAACACTGGTCGAGCTGGGCGCTAACGTACGCTGGTCATCGTGCAACATCTTCTCCACCCAGGACCAGGCAGCAGCTGCCATTGCCGCCCAGGGCATTCCCGTGTTTGCGTGGAAAGGTGAGACCGACGAAGAATACGAATGGTGCCTGCACAAAACCGTGGGCGCAGACGTAGAGGGCTGGGAACCCAACATGATCCTGGACGACGGTGGCGACCTGACCGAAGTACTGCACAAAGAGTACCCGGCCATCATCAGCAAATGCCACGGCGTGACCGAAGAAACCACCACCGGCGTGCACCGCCTGCAGGAAATGCTGCGTGACGGCACCCTGAAGATCCCGGCCATCAACGTGAACGACTCCGTGACCAAGTCCAAGAACGACAACAAGTACGGCTGCCGCCACAGCCTGAACGACGCCATCAAGCGCGCCACTGACCACCTGCTGTCCGGCAAGAAAGCGCTGGTGATCGGTTACGGCGACGTGGGCAAGGGTTCTGCCCTGTCCCTGCGCCAGGAAGGCATGATCGTGAAGGTGACGGAAGCAGACCCGATCTGCGCCATGCAGGCCTGCATGGACGGATTTGAAGTGGTATCTCCGTACATCGATGGCATCAACACCGGTACCGAGCAGGGCATCAATGCCGATCTGCTGGGCACCACGGACCTGCTGGTGACCACCACCGGTAACGTCAACGTGTGCGACGCCAACATGCTCAAGGCCCTCAAGAGCGGCGCTGTGGTGTGCAACATCGGCCACTTCGACAACGAAATCGATACCGCCTACATGCGCAAGAACTGGGAATGGGATGAGGTCAAACCGCAGGTGCACCTGATCTACCGCGACAAGGCCACCAACGACCACCTGATCCTGCTGTCTGAAGGCCGTTTGGTGAACCTGGGCAACGCCACCGGTCACCCGTCGCGGATCATGGACGGTTCATTCGCCAACCAGGTGCTGGCACAGATGCACCTGTTCGAGCGGAAGTTTGCCGACCTGCCGGAAGATTCCAAAGCCAAGGGCGTTTACGTTCAGGTACTGCCCAAGCAACTGGACGAAGAAGTGGCTCGCGCGATGGTCGAAGGCTTCGGCGGCGTGATCACCAAGATGACTCCGGATCAGGCCAAGTACATCGGCGTGCCGGTTGAAGGACCGTACAAGCCGGAAACCTACAGGTACTAAGCGGAAACGATCATGGAATCCCAGAAGCAATTCAAACGCCGCTTCAGCTTCGAGTTTTTCCCGCCCAAGACCGATCAGGGCAAGGAGAAACTTCAGGTTGTGCGCGACCAACTGGCCGAGGTGAACCCGGATTTTTTCTCGGTCACCTTCGGCGCCGGCGGCTCCACCCGGGACCGTACCATTGAAACCGTGCTCAGCCTGCACAAGCAGGGCATTTCCACAGCACCACACCTGTCCTGCGTGGGTGGCACCCGCGCAGAGATCGGCGAACTGCTGGATCTGTATAAAGAGAATGGTATCAACCGGATTGTCGCGCTACGCGGCGATCTGCCCTCGGGCATGGGGGCGTCTGGTGAGCTGCGCTACGCCAACGAGCTGGTGGAATTCATCCGGAACCACAGCGGTGATCACTTCAACCTGGAAGTCGCCGCCTATCCGGAGTTCCATCCTCAGGCCCGCAGTGCGGAAGATGATCTGAAGAACTTTGCCCGCAAGGTACAGGCCGGCGCCAACAGCGCCATCACCCAGTACTTCTTCAATGCGGACAGCTACTTCTATTTCATCGACCGTCTGGAGAAGATGGGCATCACCCTGCCGGTGGTGCCGGGCATCATGCCCATCGTCAATTTCTCCAGCCTGGTGCGTTTCTCCGATATGTGTGGTGCAGAAATCCCGCGCTGGATTCGCAAGCAGCTCGAAGCCTACGGGGATGACAGCGACAGCATCCGCAAATTTGGTGAGGAAGTGGTCACCGAAATGTGTGAAAAGCTGCTGAAAGCCGGTGCTCCGGGACTGCACTTCTACACCCTGAACCAGACCGAACCCAGCCTTTCCATCTGGAAAAATCTGGGCATCACGGACCGGGAAAAGATCGCCTTCTGATCCCTGCCCTGCCCCCCTTCTCCCACCCAGGGAGAGGGGGTTCCCCCCTCGCTTCCCCACACCAAAATCACCTGATTACCTGAAATTCCTGATTTTTTGGTCTATGGTGTACCTGATGCAATCCCATCAACGCTCCCCACGATGCACAGTCAAAACTCTGTGTCATTGCGGCCTGTCTTACCGGACAGAAGGAGCCATAACAAAAGTTAGGAGAACGCATGAGCACCACATGGCTGAAAACTTTGGGCGCTGGCCTGGCACTGTCTGTCGCTGCAACGTCTGTAAGCGCAGAAACCCTCCGGGTAGTGACAGACCCCAGCTTCGTCCCGTTCGAAATGATGGATCAGGAAACCGGTGAAATGGTCGGTTTCGATATGGAGATCATCGCCGAAGTCGCCGAGCGCGCAGGCTTTGATTACGACCTGAACACCATGGATTTCAACGGCATTATCCCGGCTCTGCAAACCGGCAACGTTGACATCGCTATTGCCGGTATCACCATCACCGAAGAACGTGGGCAGATCGTTGATTTCTCCGATCCGTATTACGACTCCGGTCTGCGCATTCTGGTGAGAGAAGGTGACGACATCAACGAAATGTCAGATCTGGAAGGCAAGAAAGTCGGCACCAAAATCGGTAGTACCAGTTACGACTACCTGATGAAAAATCTTGACGAAGACGGTGGCGTAACGCCCTATCCGGGCAGCTCGGACATGTACATGGCACTGATGTCCCGAGCCATTGATGCCGTATTCTATGACGCTCCCAACGTCGGTTACTTCGCCAGCACCCGCGGCAAAGGCAAGGTCAAAACGGCCGGACCGTTGTACGAAGGTCAGCAATACGGTATTGCCCTGAAGAAAGGCAGCGAGTGGGTTGGCCCAGTCAACGAAGCTCTGGCTGAAATCAAGGAAGACGGCACCTACAAAACCATTTACGAAAAATGGTTTGGCCCCATGCCTGAAGACCAATAAACCGCCACTCGTTCCGGTCAGGGCGCACAACGCCCTGACCGGTTCCTCCCAACCCAACGGAGACTCCCACTGTGGAATTCCAGTTTCAGTTTGACTGGCAGGCGGCGATTAACGCCATTCCCTATCTCGCCAAGGGCATCCCTTACACTCTGATGATTTCTTTCGGTGGCCTGGCCATCGGTTTTGCACTGGGCATCCTGTTCGGCCTGCTCAGCATCAACAAGCAATGGTTCCTGCGCTGGCCTGCCACGGCTTACATCGAGATCTTTCGCGGCACCCCGATTCTGGTGCAAGTGCTGTTTATCTTCTACGGCCTGCCCGACCTGATTGGCGGCCCGATTGATCCGCTCACCGCGGGCATTGCCGCCATTGCTCTCAACTCTGGCGCCTATATTTCAGAAGTCGTTCGCGGCGGTGTGCAATCCATCGACAAAGGCCAGAGCGAAGCCGGCTTGTCGCTTGGCCTGTCACGCACCCAGACCTTCTGGTCCATCATCTGGCCCCAGGCCTTCCGCCGCATGATTCCCCCCCTGGGTAATCAGGCGATTGTGAGCATCAAGGACACCTCCCTGTTCTCGGTCATCGGCGTGGGTGAGCTGGTCCGCCAGGGCCAGGTCTATATTGCCAATACCTTCACCGCCTTTGAGGTGTATTTTGTGGTGGCCCTGATGTACCTGGCAATCACCCTGACCCTCTCCCTGCTCCTGCGATTGCTTGAGCGCCGCGGCGTAGCGTCGATCTGAAGGAACTCGAACCATGACTCAGATTGTAAAGATGAAGGGCATGAACAAGCACTTTGGCAAGCTGCATGTCCTCAAAGATATTGACCTGACCGTCGAGCAGGGTGAAGTGGTGGTGATTATCGGCGCCAGTGGCTCCGGCAAATCCACGCTGATCCGCTGCGTGAACGGTCTCGAGGAATACGAATCCGGCAGTTTGAATGTCGACAGCCACGCGCTGGCCCCAAAAGGTGGCAATCAAAGCACCCTGGCGGAAATCCGCAAGGAAGTGGGCATGGTGTTTCAGCAGTTCAACCTGTTCCCTCACCTGACGGTGAAAAGGAACATCATGCTGGCGCCCATGAAGGTAAAGAACACGTCGCAGGTTGTGGCCAACGCCACTGCTGAGCGGCTGCTGGAACGGGTGGGTATCGGCGATCAGGCCGACAAGTATCCCAGCCAGTTGTCAGGTGGCCAGCAACAGCGTGTCGCGATTGCCCGAGCGCTGGCCATGGAACCCAGACTGATGCTGTTCGACGAGCCCACCTCAGCGCTGGACCCGGAAATGATCGGTGAAGTACTGGACGTTATGCGGGAGCTGGCCAAAGAAGGCATGACCATGATGGTCGTCACCCACGAAATGGGCTTTGCCCGGGAGGTGGCGGACCGGGTGATCTATATCCACGAAGGCCAGATTGTTGAAGAAGGCCGGCCCGACGACGTGTTCGACAACCCTCAGAACGAACGCACCCAGGCGTTCCTTTCCCGGGTGCTGGCGCACTGACCTAACGGGCCGCCAGGATGACATCAGGGTTAAAAATCCGACATGGCATCCTGAAGGTCGCGCTTTAATTCACTGGCCTCGGTAATCCATACGGTTTTATCGAGGCCTGGCAACACTCCGACCTCCAGGCCATCTTTCGCCAGCCCCGGCACCCATTTTCTGAAAAAGTCCGGCAGCGAGACACCCAGCGGAGACAAATCAGCACTGCCTTCGGCGTAGCCCTCCGCAAACGCCTTGGCAGGCCACACCGGCAGATACTCGACCCCCTCATCATCCGATGAGATTTTCAGAAAGCGATTGTCCGCATTCACCAAAATCCAGATCTCCCGCTCCTCGGCCACCAGACTGAGGAAATAGTCATAACGTTCTTCGCCGTCGAGGCCAAGGATGGCGGCAAGCTCTTCATTGTTCATGGAATGTCTCACTGTCTGATGGGCATCAATCGCGAAGCCTACCTCAGCCAATGCTGGTGCGCCATGACCAGATTCGCTGGCCTGAGAAATCCGTGACGTTTCAAAAGTCGTGGCTTTTGACCTATGGTGACTAAAATCGTTGAACTAAGATGCAACAGCTCATCGTATGACTCCGGAAGACTCACTTCGAAAAGGACATGTTCGACCATGACATTACCCATCCAGGAGAACTCACCTAGCAGTCTTGGATCTCTGGGAGCTCCGCTCGCACTGCGCCGTACACCCAGGCTTGATACGGGCACGCCACATGACAAGCGTAAAGAAATCGCCCTCTACTTCACCAATACCTTCGATACCTACACACGCCTTTTCGACTGTCTGGCCGATGACGCGGGCTTTTATCAGAAATCCATTCCCCTGAGACACCCGCTCATTTTCTACCTCGGCCACACCGCAACCTTTTTCGTTAACAAGCTGGTTCTGGCAAAACTGTTACCCGAGCGTATTGATCCACGCATGGAATCCACGTTTGCTGTCGGTGTGGACGAAATGAGCTGGGATGATCTTAATGACGACCATTATGATTGGCCCACCGTCGCTGAAGTGATGAACTATCGCAACAAAGTGCGCGACAGGGTGCTTGAACTCATTGACACCCTGCCGATGGCGTTGCCGATCAACTGGGAAAGCCCCTGGTGGCCGATTGTGATGGGGATCGAGCATGAGCGCATCCATCTGGAGACGTCATCGGTGCTGATCCGCCAGCACGATCTCGCCAGAGTCCGGCCTCAACCGCTGTGGGCGCCGAATCGCGAGACCGGAGAAGCGCCCGCGAATGAACTCATCACGGTACCCGGCGGTGACATACGTATCGGTAAACCTTACGACGACGCCTACTACGGCTGGGACAACGAATACGGCGAACACAAAGCGAGCGTCGAGGCGTTCAAGGCGAGCCAATTCCTGGTCAGCAACCAGGAGTTCCTGGAGTTCGTTGAGAATGGTGGGTATGAACAGGACGCCTACTGGACCGAAGAAGGCCGCTCTTGGCGCCAATTTGCCGAAGCCAAGCACCCGACATTCTGGCGTTGGCACAATAGCTGGCACCTGCGCCTGATGACTGAAGAAGTGGACATGCCATGGGATTGGCCCGTCGAGGTCAACTATCACGAGGCCAAAGCGTTCTGCGAGTGGAAGCGTGAGCAAACCGGACAACCCATCCGCTTGCCAACAGAAGATGAGTAGTACCGGCTTTGCGCCGTCGCAGGTGTGGAGGAGCTTGGCCAGCAACCGGCTAATGGCAACCTGCACCTGGATCACGGAGCCTCCTCCTGCCCGGTGACCCGTTTCCGGCACGGTGAATGGTTTGATGTGGTGGGTAACGTATGGCAGTGGGTTGAGACGCCGACTTACCCATTCGACGGGTTCAAGGTTCATCCTCTGTACGACGATTTCACGACGCCCACCTTTGATGGTCAGCACAACCTGATCAAAGGTGGCTCCTGGATTTCCTGCGGTAACGAAGCAAGGCTTGCCGCCCGTTATGCGTTCCGCCGTCACTTTTTCCAGCATGCGGGCTTCCGCTACATTGCGTCCGACGCCGACGCGGCACAGCCGAACGCTTACTACGAGAGCGACAGGATGTTGACCGAATACGCCGAATTTCACTTCGGCGACAGCTGGTATGGTGTGGCAAATTTCCCGAAGGCCATGGCGGATCTTGCCCTCGACGCCATGCAGGGCAAACCTGCCGGCAAAGCCTTAGACCTTGGCTGTGCCTGTGGGCGTTCCAGCTTTGAGCTGGCCCGAACTTTCGACATCGTGGACGGTGTCGACTTTTCAGCCAACTTTATCCGCCTTGGCGTTGAGATGGCCGAGCAGGGTTCCATCCGCTATGCCCTCGCAGAAGAGGGAGAGCTGGTCAGCTATCACACCCGCACGCTGGACGAGCTCGGGTTAGCGGAACACGCCGACAAGGTATCGTTCCAACAGGGCGATGCCTGCAACCTGAAACCCCAACTCACCGGTTACGACCTGGTACTTGCCGCCAACCTGATCGACCGGCTCTACAAACCCCGTCGTTTTCTGGACAGCATTCACGAACGCATCAACGACGGCGGTATGCTGGTGATTGCCTCGCCCTACACCTGGATGGAGGAGCATACGCCGAAGGAGGAGTGGATTGGCGGCTTCAAAAAAGACAGGGAAAACCACACCACACTGGACGGTTTGAAAGAACACCTCGGCGGCCATTTCCGGCTAGTGGGTGCGCCTCAAAAAGTGCCGTTTGTCATTCGTGAGACACAGCACAAATTCCAGCACACGCTGTCCGAAGTGACAATCTGGGAGCGACTGCCCCGCTGATCAAACGGGGTTCGCGTCCCCAACGCCAGCCTCCCAGCTGGCGGCCAGCACGTCATCCCGATAGGGGTTGACGGGCGTGCTACCAGCCCGGCTGGCAAGCTCACCCGCCAGCACTCCGGCCTGATAGGCCTGGTCCACCGAATCCGCTTCCGACGAGCGGCGCAGGCGCGCCACCTGCCGGCCGAGCCATTCCCCGGCATCACTGCCGAGTACCATCAGGCAGGGCACCAGCAACAGCGTGGTGAGGCTGGCGAACATCACACCAAACCCCAGTGACACCGCCATCGGCACCAGAAAGCCGGCCTGGGGATTGGTCTCAAACGCCAGCGGCATCACCGCCAGGAAGGTGGTCAGCGTGGTCAGGACAATCGGCCTCACCCGATCCCGAATGCCGAGGCGAATGGCATCCACCAGAGTTTTCGTGGTCTTGCGGTGATCATTGATTCGATCGATCAATACCAGGTTATCGTTGATCACCACGCCACTGACCGCCACCATGCCCACCACCGACCAGAGGGTGAGATCCAGCGCCAGCGCAGCGTGGCCCAATACTGCGCCCACCAGGCCGAAAGGAATGGCGGCGACAATCAGCAGGGGCTGCCAGTAGTTCCCGAACATCATGGTCAGCACGAAGAACATCGCGACCATGGCGACCAGGTAACTGGCGGTCAGGTAATCCAGGAACATGCCGATCGCCACCGGCTTACCGGCGGTCTCCCAGCTGGCGCCGGGCCAGCGTTCCGGTAATTCGTTCAGCCAGCTCTGCTCCAGATGCGCCATCACCTTGCCGGGCGAGGAAATCGCCGTTTCAACGTAGGCGGTCACCGTGGCACTCGTTTTGCGGTCGTAATGGGGAATCACTGCCGGTGTCCGGTGCGACTGGATATCAGCCAGAACGCTCAACGGCGCCCGGGCATTATCTTTACCTGCCCTGGCGTCCGGCTCATTGCCCGGAGCCATGGAGACCGGCAACTGCTCCAGATGCCACAGGCTGTTGGTCTGGTCATCCGGTAACCGCAGCACCACCGGAACATCGTGGTCCCCCATGGGCAGGCGATCAATCTCCACGCCCTGGAAGGCCATCCTGACCTGCTGGCCCAGGCTCCCTTCATCCAGCCCGGCCAGCTCCCCGCCAGGCCGAAGCCGAAGGTCCAGCTCGGTAAAGCCGGCCCGCATGTTGTTGCCAATCTCATACACACCCTCCAGGCTTGCCAGCAACGACTCCAGCTCTGCAGACATCGCCATCAGCGTGTCGGGATCAGGGTGATAGAGATTGACGTGAATATCCGGCTTGATCTGGTTAATGCTGGTGTGGAAGCGCATAGAAACCACACCCTCCGGGGCCATGAAGGAGCGCCGCCAGGCATTGGCGATCTCATCCGGCGGCAGCGGGCTTTCACCCGGCGCCAGAGCCAGGGATACACGGGCCCTTAATTGCGCAGAGGGGTCGTGGGCCGTTGAATAGTTATCCCTGCGGCCTTGCTCGGCCAGCACCGAGGTAATCAGTGGTTCGCCCCGCTCATTGGTCAGCTGTCGTTGCAGGTCGGTCGCGCTCAGTTGCAGCGCCCGGGTAGCCTCAAGCACACGCTGGCCACTGGTGCCTTCCGTAAATCTGAGGTCGGCGATCACTCTGTCCCCCGCCACATTCGAGAACATGGTGACGCTGAGCCAGCCACTGTGCATCAAGGCGAAGCAGAACAGAAACAACCCGAAGAACCCGGTCAGTACAGCCAACCGCCAGTGCAACAGGCCTTGCACCATCGGCTCCACGTGCCGCCGTACAAGCGCTTCGAAGCGCTGATTGACCCGATCACTCATGCGTTCAAGCGGCTCCAGCCAGCTACCACGGCGGTTACCCGATGACGCGTGCTTGAGGTGGGATGGCAAAATCAGCAACGATTCCATCAGCGAGAGGGCCAATACGGTGATGGCAATGATCGGCACAACCCGCATGAACTCTCCTTCCGGGCCCGGCAGGAACAGCATCGGCGTAAAACTCAGGGCGGTTGTCACCACGGCCACCACGATCGGCAAGGCGACACGCACCGTGCCATCCCGAACCGCCTGCCGCCCTGGCCCTTGAAGCCGAATCTGATCGGCAACGCTTTCGCCGACGATCACGGCATCATCCACCACTATGCCCAGCACCAGAATAAAGGCGAACAGGGAAATGGTATTCAGCGAGCCACCCGTTAGCGGAAGAATCACACAGGCGCCGATCATCGCCACCGGAATGCCCGCCGCGACCCAGAACGACAGGCGCAGTCCAAAAAACACACCCAGTAACAGAACCAGAAGCACCAGCCCCTGCAGCGCATTGGTCCACAGCAGAGACGACCGGTCGAGGTACTGTTTTGCATCGTCCTGCCAGATTTGCAGGGTTACACCGTCGGGCAGGCGGGCCTGATCCAGAAACTGGTATACCGCCTCCACGGTAGCCACCACATCCTGTTGTCCGATTCGGTATACATCCAGTGCCACGGCCCGCTGGCCATCCAGCCACAACCCCATCGCATCCCGATGAAAACCATCCTCCACCTGCCCCAGATCGCGGAAGTACAACGCTTCGCCGTCGCGCCCGCGACGCACCACCGCGTCACCGTATGCGCCTGCCGATTCCGGCGTACGGCCAGCGAGCAACAGCGAATTCTGTTCGGGGCCGCGCATCATGCCGCCCGGAACCCGCCCGGTGTCTTTATCGATGGCATCGGCAATTTCTTGCAGCGTGAGGTCGTAACGGTGCAGATTCTGACGGCTCACCGTCAGGCTGATCTCCCGTTCCGGCAGGCCCTCCAGCCGTACCTCGGAAATTTCAGGCAAGGCCAGCAGCTCACTGCGCAACTGCCTGGCGATGGAATGCAACCGCATCGGTTGGTCGCCGCCCACCACCAGCAGGCGCGCTACCCGATTGCGAAACACTACCTCTTCCACTTTGGCGGCGGTGGCATCCGGCGGCAGGTTGGACAGCGCCTGAACCCGAGCGGCCATCCGGTCCCTCACCTCACCGGCGTTCTCGCCTTCGACCACATCCACAGTAATGGAGCACACACCCTCGCGGGACTCGCTGCGAATGTCGGTCACGCCTTCCACGGTTGCGATCGCGGTTTCCAGTGGATAACACAACCGCTGCTCAACTTCCGAGGGCGACGCCGAAGGCAACTCGGATACGACACCAATCCGCTCCAGGGGCACGTTGGGGAGCGTTTCCTGACGGGTGTGGTTGAGTGCAAAAATGCCGCCCGCCAGCAGCAAAAAGGCCAGTAGATTGGCAACGGCGGGGCGATCGATGAACCAGTCAATTAACCCCACCGTCAGAGCCCCAGATCCATTTGTGAGACCACCGGTCGTGGCCTGGACACCGGCTGAACATCCACTTCGCGCACGTCCACCTGCATTCCCTCGCCCAGCATTTCACTGCCACGCAGCAGCACGCGCTCACCGGCAGCCAGACCACTAGTGAGGTAGATATGCTGTCGGTCACTGTGCACCGGTTCAATGGTGCGTTGTTGCAACTTGCCGGACTCGTCCACCAACCAGACCGTTTGATCTTTCTGAAGCGCCGAGCGCGGCAAGGCCACCGCTTCCTTCAGTTGCCTCCCCTCAATTTCGGCCTCCACGAACACACCGGGCTCCAGCAGCACCGGACTGCTGTCAGCCGCCACCTCGGCGATCAGCCAACTCATCTGATTGCGGCTGATACCGCCTTCCCGGCGGGTAATCACCCCACGCCAGACGCGCTGTTCACCGGCAAATCGACCGCTCAGGGCAACCTGGATGTCCAGGGCTTCGGTGGCGGCCCCCAGAATACCGGACCGCTCGTCCAACAGGGCCAGCCAGTCATCCCGTACCGGCAGGCGCACTTCCATGGTTCTTGCGCTGTAGAGCTGGCCCAGAGCCTGGCCAGGCGTCACCCACTCGCCCTGACTGACCGAAACGCCTTTCAGCCGGCCGGAAAACGGCGCGGTCATCACCGCGCGCTCCAGATCGGCTTCGGCCTGAGTGACGGCCTGCCGGGCAGCTTCGAGTCGAGCTTCCGCCTCTTGCAACTGCGGTTCATTGCGAGCATAAGCGGTCGATTTGGCGGATACATCCCGCCGCGCCATGTGGGCATTGGCACGGGTACGCTCGAGATGCAGGCGGGCGCTTGCCAACTCATGTTTACGCTGTCCCAGTGCCAGTTCCAGAGGTTGCCGTTCCAGCCAGACCAGCGGGTCGCCCGCTTCAACCCAGCCTCCGTCTTCAAATGCAGGTGCGACCCGGGTTATCTCGCCCTCGGTTCGAAAGGCAAGAGTGATGCTACTCCGGGGCTCAGCCACCCCCTGGCTGTGCAGGGACAGCGGAATATCCGCCGGCTGAACCCGCATCACATCAAACTGGGGAGTGACCACCGCCACCACGCGCCCGGTCTGCTCCGGCGCGGTCCAGTACACGATGGCAAGCAAGCCCGCCACCACAAGCGCCAGGATGGCGCCCACCCTGACCGGCTTCAGCGCAGTTCCGGCAGTCTTTTTGCTCATAGGACTACAACCTGGCCACATCGGCATGAAGCGGCAGGCCCGCATCCAGCGATGCCGTGGGGTCAGCGTCGCCCCACGTCATCAGGAAGTGATGGCTATGCATCACCCGCCGGGAGAATCCTGCCAGAATATTTTCGGCGGCATCGCCTTCAAAGAACGCGCAAATCAGCGCGTCATAGTAGGGGCCGTAACAGCGATGCAGATGACTGAGCAGCGCATCCAGGATGAGCGGATCCTGCTCACGCACCATCACGGTATGGATCATCCGGTAATTGAAGCATTCCCCGGTGGCCGGTAAGCGCATACCCCCGGTCATGCGCGACCAGCCGTTATAGAGCGGCCGGGCCAGCTTCAGTGACCGGTTATAGCCCGCCACCCGGGTTTGCCGGAAGCCTTTCTGATCCCAGGTTCCGGCCAGCCCCACCAGCTCATCGCCATCAAAGGCGAGCCAGAAATCCGACAGGTCGAGCCCGCGGTAATAAGGATGCTTTTCGGCAACGTCTGCAAACCGGTATACCGGAGCGAACTGCCGGCGGCTTGCCTCTCGATCATAAAATGCTTGCATGGCACCCAGGTCATTGCGGGTCGCCATACGGATGTTCAGGCCTTCGTTGTGGCGAAGGCGTCGCTTGCGGCCGGTCAGCAGGCTGGTGCGAATATCACCGGCGGCATAGAACGCCGGTAACCCGGCCATGCGTTTACGAACCGAGCGCAAGTAGTGCTCGTTGTCCGCCAGAATCACGGCCTGGGTCCAGGGTGCGGTCTCCAGAATGCGGCGGCCACGATCATAGGCCATAAAAATCGCTTCGCCGCCTCGCGCCTTCGGATCAATGCGGAAATCGTGGGCGTAATGCACTTTTTGTACGTCGCCGTTGACGTACAGGTCACGGCTGCCAATGTTGTACACACCCACCAATTTTTTCTGATCAGGCTGTTCGATGACAAAAACAGCGGGGTCGAACGAACTGACACTGGCACCGTGAAAGTAATCCGGGGACCGCTCGAAGGCGAGGTTCACCGGGCCCGGCTGCGGGTTGTCCGCCAGCAGCTGGAGAATGCCCTCGTTATCATCCTGCCGTGCCTCCCGAACCCGGTAGGCTGACGTTACCTGGCCACTCATACCAGAATCTCCTGATCAGTCAGTTGTCGGCGCACAGTTATGGGCGCAGACGATGGCTCAACCGGCAAAGCACCTTGCCAGCTTCTCAATGCTTCTACTTTGATGTTGCCTTCGATCATGCCGCGCTGGCGGCAAGCCTCCAGATACTGCCGGTGTAGATCCGGCTGGCAAATACACAGAGCGGGCGCCAGCTGGCCGAGGTTGCGGGCCAGCTGATAATGAAAGTTTTGATTGAGGCCGTCCTCCAGCCGATCCGCCAGGCGTTCGCTGTAGCTGCGAAGGTGGCGATCATCCAGACCGGCCGAGGCGTCCGCCAACAGCACATAGCGAGGCAACTGACCCTCCTCCTGGCTGGCAAGCAGGATGACCGGGCTGACGCCTGCGGGCCAGGGCAGGTTATCCAGTAACTGCTGCGCAGTCACGCGGCTGATTTTCTCCCCGACCATGTCCGTCGTCCCTCCGCGCCCCAGAAACGTCAGGCACGGCGCCTCGCCCCGGAAGCCGGTTACCTCAAGCAGATCGCCAAGCCGGTAGCGCAACAAACCCGCTCCGGTGGTCAGCAAGGGCGCCACCACCTGGCCACGCTCAAGCTGCCAGGGCGGATAGACCGCACCGGTGTCCGGGTCTTCAAATTCGTAGACATGGGAGTTCACCGCCAGAACGTAATCCGGCTCCAGATTACCGGATGCTATCGGTGTCTGGGGTATGGTCACCACGCCCTCGGTCGCCCACAGCCCCTTGCCCTGAAACTCCGCTTGCGGCAGGAAGGCCTTGAGCTTTCGCGCCCAGGGTTCAGCTGCGGCGGTATTCCAGGCACTGATCAATGACAGCTGCGGCCAGAGCGAGCGATGGAACATCGGATTCGGGCGACCATCCCAACCATCCAGCAACTCCGAAGCCTGAAGATTCACCGGCGCCGGCACCTGACGTAAAGCCTCAAGCCGCCGCCCCCAATGTCCGGTGGCCAACACGTCACTCAGCTCCTCGCGCCAGAGCGGCAGTTTGTCCAGCAATGCGAGGGCAAAGGTTGGGCTCCAGACTGACATGACACTGAGATTCTGGTTTGCCACCAGGCTCGCCAGCGTGGCAAACAGCGAGTCATCCGACGTTGGCGCCAGCGCAACCGACTCGGGTACCGCCTGTGTACGGCCGGTCAGCCAGCGCTTTCCCAGGCTCAGCAGCTTCATATCGTCGTTGAGCTGGTCACCGGACTCCTGGCGCATGTCGGTCGGCAACCAGGACAACGACCAGTAGTGCACACCCTGGCGGATACCCGGGTAGTTCTGATAGAGGTCAGCCAGCCAGGGTGCAATCGCGCCATCCAGTTCTTTCAGGAACTGGCCAGTGTAGGGAATCCACTTGATGGCGGCGCTGGAGCCACTGGTTGGCTGATATCGGCGCACCGGTGAACGGATCAGGCCAGACGATTGGCTGGCCATCTGGCTGGCTATCGGGTGCGCCCAATCCTGATACTCGGTAATCGGCATACGCTGGGCAAACTGCTCCCAGCTCCAGCTGGCATCCACACCCCGAATTTTGCCCAAGGGGCTGCGGGCAACCTGCCGGAGCGTGTGCGCCAGTTTACTGCGCTGCACGCGCTCAAGCTGCTGACAGCTGCGCTGAAAAGAGCGTGCTCCCGGACGAACCACCTGGCGCAACAGAGTATGCCCCAGCACATCTCCACTCATTGCCCCTGCTCCGCACTCATGACACCGGAGCGTGCTGAGGTTCGCAGTGAAGACACATAACCGCGAAACACCTTGGCAATGAATGCCGTTACCGCAGACAGGTTGACCTGGCCAACGCACGGCAATTCCGTTCCTTCGTGCCAGGTGGGGTTACATTCTTCGAAGAAGCGGATTTTCGGAACCCGTTGCTTCAGGTCGTCGGTGATGGCCGCAACCTCACCCTTCAGATGTTGAGCCCCTTCGCCGAAATCCAGGACGCCCCGGTCAGGATCATAGTGGCCGGGAAACATTGCATCGCAATAGTGGCGTACCACCGGAAGTAATTCCGGATTGCTTTGCTCCGGGTGAGGGTAGTAATTGTGGAAGTTGTTGGCCATCAGCAGATAGGTCTTGTAGCCCTTGCTGATCAACAACCAGTACAACGGCCGGAAGGGCCTGCGCAGCTTTTCCCGCAACAGGTAAATCAGGAAGGCGACCTGCAGCTTGCGGGTTCCCCAGAATTCACGCTCGATGATCGTATCGCCGCTGAACACGCCCCGGCTGCGCAGGCGCCCGATCTCCATATCCAGGCTGACAATGGTGGAAAAACCCACCACTCGCGGGTCCTTCCGGGTGCGGATCAGAATCACACCCTGTTTACGGCTCAGATCCCGGATAAACGTATCCATATCGGTTTCGGCATAGTACTGATGAAAAACATCGTACATTTGCCGAATTTCTTTCACGCTGATGCGTTTGACCGGGCAGTAACGAGCAACAATGCCACCGGATGCATCGCCTCCGGTATTAGGGGTACGCCGACTCATTGCGTCTTCCTTTTCTACGTTTTGAGCAGCCTGTACAACCCGGACCGAGGCTAATCTGATTTTTGTTTTAGCTTACATATGTAAACTGAACTCCATTCTATGGTCTGAGGGGAAATTCAACAGCGCGGCAGGGGACTAAAATGAACAGGCGTGCGTTTTTTCACGAAAATCGTTCAAGAAATCGCCAATTATGCGAGACCTGTCATTATTTTTCGTTTATTAATGAACTCGCAACCTGCTGGACACAATTGCGGACAATGCAGGTTCCAGGCAGCACCCGAAGGTCCTGCCCGAAATTAATGTGCACATCTGTATACTGGAAGATTTGTAACGTACGACAGAATTAAAGCAGATGACAGATGGCTTGATACTCCCGATCAATCTTGGCCCGGGAGTCTTCTGCCAGGAACCGTGCGATTTTCCGCCCCAGAAAAGGCACCTCACACAGGACAGAAAGATTGACGTAATTAATGCAACGGTCGCCGTTGCCCAGCAGGCGCATCACCCCTTTGATCTTTGCAGGCACACCCTCGATCTTTACCCGAAACTCACAATGCCACTCACCGTCGTCTTTTCGAAACCAGTGTTCTTCCTGGCGCACCCGGTTCCATTCCCGATGAAAACCGGCCAGCACACCGGGCACTTCAGCGGACGCGGTCATTTCCCGCTCAACAACGAGCTTTCCAGCAGCGTCATCCTTCTGGATTTCGGCAACCCTGACGTTGCGGGCTCCCAGCTTTTCATTTTTTTCGTGAATATGATCCTCCGAAAAAAACCGGGCAATCACATGATCCAGCCCGGCATCGTAAGGATGCTCCAGCGTAAGCTCCATAAAAACCTCCGTATGGTAATGCTCACTATTGTTGCCACAGCCTGATGTGGCGGCATTGGCCGCGACGGCAGCAAGCCATGGCGTACCAGCCAGACCGATTGGTTCACACTTCCGCGCTGTTAAGGCGGCGTTGTGGGCAGTATCATGTGCGCTCAAAACTCACACCGACCCGCCCCGGGCTGACAGGAGACAACCATGCGCAATGCCGACCTGGTCGCACGAGACCTGAAATCCGTCTGGCACCCCTGTACCCAGATGAAAGACCACGAATCGTTGCCACTGATCCCCATCAAACGGGGCGAAGGCGTGTGGGTGGAGGATTTCGAGAGCAACCGTTACATCGATGCGGTCAGTTCCTGGTGGGTCAACCTGTTCGGCCACGCCAACCCGCGCATCAACTCTGCGATTCAGGACCAGATCGGACAGTTGGAGCACGTCATCCTGGCGGGTTTCACCCACGAGCCCGTCGTTAATCTCTCAGAGCGGCTGATTGAGGTAACCCCCGAAGGTCTCAACAAGTGTTTCTACGCAGACAATGGCTCCTCCGCCATCGAAGCCGCTCTGAAAATGAGCTATCACTACTGGAAAAACCTCGGCAAACCCGGCAAGAAAAACTTCGTTAACCTGAGCAACAGCTACCATGGCGAAACCCTGGGCGCTTTGGCACTGGGCGATGTGGCGCTTTACAAAGACACCTATCAGCCGCTGCTGATGGAGGTACTGACCGCGCCTTCACCGGATGCCTACAACAAAGAGCCCGGGGAAACCGACGAGGAATACGCCCTGCGCCAGTTTGAGGCGATGGAGCAGCTGCTGGCAGAAAAGCACGACGAAATCTGCGCCGTGGTGGTTGAGCCTTTAATCCAATGTGCAGGCGGCATGCGCATGCACCACCCGATTTACCACACCAAACTGCGCGAAGCCTGCGACCGCTACGGCGTGCACCTGCTGGCCGACGAGATCGCTGTGGGCTTTGGCCGCACCGGCACCCTGTTCGCGTGTGAACAGGCCGGCATCACCCCGGATTTCATGTGCCTGTCTAAAGGGCTCACCGCGGGTTACCTGCCGCTGTCCGTGGTACTGACCACCGACAAAATTTACGACGCCTTCTACGACGACTACGAAACCATGCGTGCCTTCCTGCACAGCCACAGCTACACCGGCAACCCCATCGGCTGCGCCGTGGCCCTGGCCACCCTGGACATCTTCCGGGACGACAACGTGATCGAAAACAACCGCCAGCTGTCCCGTTGCATGGCCGACTCCGTCGCCCACCTGGCCGACCACCCCAACGTGGGCGATATCCGCCAGCACGGCATGACCCTGGCCATTGAAATGGTCAAAGACAAAGCCAGTAAAACCCCCTTCCCCTGGCAGGAACGCCGCGGCCTGAGAGTCTACCAACACTCCCTCACCCGCCAGGCATTGCTACGCCCACTGGGGAACGTGGTGTACTTCATGCCGCCTTACGTGATAACCGAAGACCAGATCCGCCATCTGGCCCAGGTAGCCACCGAAGGCATCGGCATCGCCGTGAAAGGCTGAGGGAACACCACCCATGCGCATACCCAGAATCTTCACCGACAGCCCCCTTCAGGTGGGCAGCCAATGCGAACTCGACGACAACGCCGCCAACCACGTCGGCCGGGTACTGCGCATGCAACCCGGCCAGGAACTGCGTTTGTTCAACAACGATGGCCAGGACTACAGCGCCACCATCACCCAGGCTGGCAAAAAGAACGTCACCGTCGACATCCTTGCGGCGGAAGAAAACAGGACCGAATCCCCCCTGGGCATCGTACTGGGCCAAACCCTCTCCAAAGGCGACCGCATGGACTACGCCGTGCAAAAAGCCGTGGAAATGGGCGTCACCACCATCGTGCCGCTGACCACCGAACGCTCCGAAGTAAAGCTCAAAGGCGACCGGGAAGAAAAACGCCTGCGCCACTGGCAACAAGTCGCCATCAGCGCCGCCGAACAATGCGGCCGCGCCCGGGTGCCAGACATCCTGCCGGTAATGACCGTGCCCGAGTGGCTGCAATACAGCCAAACCTGCGATCTGCGACTGGTCCTGCACCACCGCACCGAGCAATCCCTGAACACCCTGACCAAACCCGCCAGCGTTGCCCTTATGATCGGCCCGGAAGGCGGCCTGAGTGCCGATGAAATTACTCTGGCAGAGCAAAGCGGCTTCCTGCCGGTTGCCCTCGGCCCCCGCGTTCTGCGCACGGAAACCGCACCGGTAGCCGCTATTGCGCTGTGCCAGTGGTTGTGGGGAGATATTGGCAATTGAGACGTGTGGCCCAGAAAGGCAACCCTGGCGGCATCCCAGTCATTGACAGATCTGGCGGTGAACAACATTATCCGTGTCTGACAATCTTTACCGAGCACCACTTATAAACAGCGCGAGTACCGGATGACCAGCCTTCTTACCAACCCAGAATTTTGGCAATACCTCAGTATCCCGGTGATCGCCGCCTTGATCGGCTGGAGCACCAACTGGCTCGCCATCAAAATGACCTTCTACCCCCTGGAGTTCATCGGCAACCCCCCCCTACTCGGCTGGCAAGGCATCATCCCCTCGAAAGCCCGGAAAATGGCGGCTATCAGCGTCGACGCCACCATCTCCAAAATCGGCACCGTCCAGGAAATCTTCGAACAGATTGACCCCAAAGTACTCGCGGCCCACATCATCTACACCGTCGACCCCCGCATCGAAGAGTACGTAGACGAACTCATGCTCAAAGAATACCCCACCTTCTGGGAAAACCTGCCGGCCTCTGCCCGGAAAATGGTCTACGAACGCGTCCGGAAATCCACCCCCCAGCTGGTCGACAACCTGGTGGGCGACGTATCTGATAACATCGAAGACCTGCTCGACATCAAAAGCATGGTCATCGAACGACTGGCCAGTGACAAACAACTCCTGAACCGCATCTTTCTGGAATGTGGCGACGTCGAATTCCGCTTCATCATCAACTCCGGCCTGTACTTCGGCTTCCTGTTCGGCCTGATCCAGATGGGCGTCTGGTATCTCTACCCTGCCGCCTGGGTGTTGCCCGTGTTTGGCTTGCTGGTGGGCTGGGCAACCAACTGGATCGCCCTGAACGTTATATTCCGCCCCCTGCACGAACACAAGGTCGGTCCTTTTAGAATCCACGGACTGTTTCTGAAACGCCAGCCTGCCGTCGCGGAATCCTTCTGCCACATCATCACCCATGAAATCCTGACCGTTGGCAACATCATCAACGCCATCCTCGAAGGCCCCAAAGGCGACCGGGCCCGCAACATGGTCAAAAAGCACATCAAGCCTCTGGTCGACGAAACCGCAGGCATGGGCAAAGCTCTCACCCAGGTGGCATTCGGGCCCACCGGGTTTGCCACACTGAAAAACAAGGTTGGGGACAAGGCCATCGCCATCTCACAAACCTCGTTCAACAACCCTATGTTCGAAAAAGACCGCGCACGCGCTGTTGAATCCATCATGGTTGAAAGAATGATCGCGCTCTCTTCCGAAGAGTTTCAGGACCTGCTACGCCCCTGCTTCCAGGAAGACGAGATCAAACTGATCATGGTCGGCGCCGCTCTCGGTATGATTGCCGGCGTGTGCCAGCTGGTGTTCGTATTCGGTGAAACGCTGATCTGAGTAGCGTCAGGGCTGTGCAGGGTTGCTTAACGCAACTATACTGATCCGGTAAACCAGTCACTCTTCAAGACACGTTTCTCCGGAGGCAACGGATGCCGGGCTTTATCTCCTGGATTTCAGGGCTTTTCTCCAGGCACCAGCCTGCCCAGGTTGCGGCCGAAACCCGGCTGTTCAACCCTGCCGCCAGCCGGCAAAGCGATTCATCAGAACGCTCATCCGATACCTCCGGCCAGCTGGAGGAGCACCTGTTCTGTTGGCTACTCGATACACAGCCCGCAAAACTGCGGGACGACGTCTCTGGGGCCGAAAAAGTTCTGAGCGAACTGGAGCGAAGGCTCAGCACCAATCAAATGGAAGAACTGCCCCGAAAGCCAGGCAGCCTGCCCATGTTGATGAGGGCGCTGTCCAGCGAAACAACCGAACGCAAGCAGCTTACCGATATCATTCTCAGCGACCCCTCACTGACCGATCAGCTGTTGCAGGTGGCCAACAGCCCGTTCTTCCGGCCAGGTGACCACATCATTGAATCGGTTGATCAGGCGGTGTTCGTACTGGGTGTTGATGGCATCAGAAATGTCATTGCTGCTGCCGTGATGCGGCCCATGATGGCGGCACGAAACAGCAGAGAAGCCCTGTTCGCTCAGCGGGCATGGCGCTGGGGCCTGACCTGCGCCCGATCCGCTGAAATGATCGCAAAGATCCACAAAGACGATACCAGCGCGCACTTCATGGTGGGATTGCTGCCCTCGCTGGCGTACATCACCATCCGCAGAGAAGTCGCCCGGATTTGCCGGGCCAGCGGCACAGAGAGTGAACCAGCCGCTGCGCTGCTGCGCATTGCCCTGGCCAGATACCAATGGACAACCTGTCAGCTGCTGGCTAACGTGTGGAACCTGCCACCCAAATATCATGCCTGGCTACTATCCGCCGAGCGGCCGGCCCCCAAACAGGTACACTGGGCGCTGACAGACGGTTTGTTGATCGGTACCCGTGAAGTGCTTCGTAATGCTCGTCAGCGGAACCTGGCGGAAGATAAGCTGGAGCAGATAACCCACCTTTCTTCTGAGCAGATTACCCGTGTAAGAGCGGTCGTTCTGGCCATGCTGCAGGAAGGCAAAACGTCAAAAGAGCGCGCAAACGCGGGCTCTTGAGGCTGTCAGGGTAAAGGCAGTCAAACCTTCTCCTCGCCCTCATGCAGCAGTGAGGCAAAGCTGACATCCTCGCGACCCGAAGACAAGTCTACCAACTGCACTGGCAGCGCATCTGCCGGCAGCCGGTCCACTACCCGGTCCTCATCCCGGCGCACCGCCAGCAAAACACTGCCAACGGTAATCAGGTCAAGCGCCCGCCCCGGTACCAGCTGATCGCCATTACGCCCCGCCAGACTGAGCAAGCCCGCCCGGATCAGTTTGTCACTGATATTGCGAGTGACCTCGCCGGGGACCCGCAGCCGGGCTTCCAGTGATTCCTGTTGCGGTGCCGGCTCACCCTGACTGAACGGCTTCGCCACCATCCACATCAATGCCAGCCCTACCCGTTCCTGCAGTTCCGGAGCCAGTTGCACATTCTGGCGCTTCGCCACCGACCCCGGATTCTGCATATAAAACGACAAGCTGGCGCCGAGCAGCAATATCATCCAGTTCAGGTAGGTCCAGATCAGCAGGATGATGCCCACTGCAAAGCCGGAGTAGATTGCGGCGTACTTCGCTGAACCGGCAACGAATGATGCGAACAACATGCCGGCAGCCTGCCAGGAGATGCCCGCAATCAGGCCCGCCAGGAAAGCGTAACGAAACTTGACCCGGGTATTGGGAATAAAGATGTAGACGAACGTAAACGCCGCCACTACCAGGAAGAAGGGGGTAAATCGGCTCACCATCACAATCAACGAGCCAAAGGGTTCAATCTCCATTACCCGCTGAACCATTTCAGACGAGAACAACGTAGCCGTTGCACCAATAGCGGAAACCATCAGCAGCGGGCCAACCATGATCACGCTCAGGTAATTACTGAACCGCTGGGCCATGGAGCGCATTTCCGGCACCCGCCAGATCATGTTGAAAGAACGCTCGATCTTCTGAACCAGCGACACGACCGTGTAGACCAGTAAGGCCAGACCGACGGAACCCAGAACGCCGACCTTTATATTGTCGACAAACCCCAGAATGCGTTCAGCAACCTCGATACCTTGCGGGCCCATCGGCTGGAAGAACTGATACAGGAAGGGTTCCATCTTCTGGTGCACGCCCAACGCCTTCAACACCGAAAAGCTCAACGCAAGCAGCGGCACGATACTCAACAGCGTGGTGTAAACCAGACTCATGGCATGCAGGGTTAACTGCCCGCTGATCACATCCCGAACCAGCGCATAAACTGACCGGCCGGATTTATAGAGCCAGGTCCACGGCCAGTTATGAGGGGGGTTGGGATTCGAAAGAATCCAGTCTTCGGCAGTCTGAAGCCGTTCTTTGAATTGATTAGATGCCACGTACCGTCCTGCCTGTCAGTCTTTTCTACAGCTTATCAGGGAGATGCCAGTAAACAACCGGATACTGCGCATTTCGTATGGTGAAACTCCCACGCCTTATTTATCAGAGCATATCCATATCAAGTTTCGTTACTTCCACTTATAACCAGAATCACGTAAAAAGGCGCCTGCTAATATCTGTCCGAATTACCGACACAGGAATAATTCTATGCGCCTCACCCGGTTTTTGGCCGCTGCCGCCGCGACCTCTCTGCTGCACGGCACTGGCTACCAACGGCTATTTCAGCCACGGCTACGGAACCATTAACGCGGGTATGGCCGGCGCGGGCACAGCGCTATCCCAGGACAGTATCGCTGCAGCAACCAACCCGGCCGGCATGGCGTTTGTCGGCAGCCGCGTGGATGGTGGGCTGGAGATTTTCTCCCCGCGCCGGCGCTATGATATCGAGGGCGGAGCTCCCAATATTCCCGGCCAAACCTTCTACCTGGCACCAGGCACCGTGCAAAGCGAAAACGATGCATTCCTGATTCCACACTTTGGCTACAACCGGGCGATGGGCAACGGCCACAGCTTCGGCCTGTCGGTATTTGCCAATGGTGGTATGAATACCGAGTACGAACCTGGCGTCGCGGGCACCTTTGGCGCTCCCGGCAAAACCGGCGTCAACCTAGAGCAGCTGTTTATTGCCCCAACCTGGTCCTGGGAGTTCTCTGACGGCCAGGCCCTGGGTATTTCACCCCTGATAGCCTATCAGCGATTTGAGGCAAAGGGCCTTGGTGCGTTTGCGGGTTTCTCTTCAAACCCGGGGGCCCTTACCAACAACGGCACAGACGAAGCCTGGGGCTATGGTTTGCAAATCGGTTGGCAGGGCGAAGTCACCGACACCCTGCGTGGGGGCCTGAATTTTCGCACCATCCTGGAGATGGAAGAGTTCAACAAATACGAAGGCCTGTTTGCCGAACAGGGCGGCTTCGACATCCCCCAGATGTTCAACGCTGGCATCGCCTGGTCCGGTATTGAAAACCACTGGCTGCTGCTGGATGTTCAGCACATCCGCTACAGCGAGATCAACAGCATCGGCAACCCGATGATGCCTGCGCTCGGAATGGCAGCCATGGGTGATGCGAATTCCCAGCTTGGCGCCGACAACGGCCCAGGCTTCGGCTGGGACGACATGACCATCGTCAAACTCGGCTGGCAATGGCAGCAAAGCAACGAACAAACCTGGCGCGCCGGCGTCAGCTACGGCAAACAGCCCATTCCGGATGAAGAAGTCCTGTTCAACATCCTGGCCCCGGGCGTACAAGAATGGCACTTCACCGGCGGGTTCACCCACCAGGTCAGCGACGCACTGGAAGTGTCCGGCATGACTTTCTACTCACCGCGCAAAAACGTTCGTGGCGACAACCCCATGGGCCCCGGCCAACAAATCGAGCTGAGCATGAGTCAGGTGGGTGCGTCCTTCAGCGTCGGCTATCAGTTCTGAGCCGACGCCAGGTTGCTCGCCGTAATCCCCACAATCCGCTGACGGGCTTCCCGGCTGGCCCAGGCGGAATGGGGAGTGAGAATCAGGTTCGGAATATTTTCAGCCAACAGCGGGTTACCGTTACGGGGCGGCTCCTCAGTCAGCACATCAAAGCCAGCCCCGGCAATCTCGCCCTGGCGTAACGCTTCCGCCAGCGCCACCTCATCCACCAGGCCACCACGGCTGGTGTTGATCAGCAAAGCCGTCGGCTTCATCAAACGCAGTTCCCGCTCGCCAATCATATTGCGGGTTTCATCCGTCAGCAGGCAGTGCAGCGTCAGCACATCGGCCTGAACCAACAGCTCATCCAGTGGTAGGCGCGGGTAACCATCCACCTCTCCCGGTGCCTGCCCTGGCCGGCAACCGAGCACGACATTCATACCAAACGCTTTCGCCCGCTCGGCCACGCCCTGCCCAAGATCGCCGTAACCCACTATCCCCAGCGTCTTACCTTCCAGCTCCATAATCGGGTGATCCATCAGGCAGAACATATCGCTCTTGCCCCAGGTGCCATTACGGGCATCACGGTTGTAATCCAGCAACCGCGTGGCCAGCGCCAGAATCAGCGCCATGGTGTGCTGGGCCACGGTGGAACGGCCATAGTGAGTCACATTCATCACCTGGATACCGTGTTCTTTCGCGGCCACCTGATCAATGTTATTCAACCCGGTGGCCACCACCGCAATCGTCTTCAGCTCCGGGCACGCCTCAAAGTGTTCGCGCCCAAGCACCACCTTGTTGACCAGCACCGTATCAAAGCCCTGAATTCTCTCCAGCACCTGCTCCGGCACCGTGCGGTCGTGACAGGTCAAACCGCCCGTCACCTGCTCAATCGGCGACAAGTCCACATCCGTGCCAAGGGTAAGGGCATCCAGAAAGACCGCTTTCATACGTTTCTCCTGTCTCAAGATGGGCAAAGAGTAAGCTAGACTGGTGAAAACGAGCAAATCCCGGGAGGCACACCATGGAACATGAATTCTGGCACGAACGCTGGGCGAAACAACAAACCGGCTTCCACGAAGGCACCGTTAACCAGTATCTGCATGACCACTGGCCGGAACTGGCCGGCACCGGCACAGACGCGGTGTTTGTTCCTTTGTGCGGCAAAGCCCACGACATGTGGTGGCTGAACGACCGGGGCCACCCGGTCATCGGCGTGGAACTGAGTGACATCGCTTGCAAAGACTTCTTCGAAGAAGCCGGTGAAAAAGCCAACGTCCACCCAGGCGAACCCTTCACCACCTTCAAACACGACGACCTGCAACTCTGGTGCGGTGATTTTTTCCAGCTGGTACCGGACGACCTCAAACATGTGCGCCTGGTTTACGACCGCGCAGCACTTATCGCGCTGCCCCCGGAAATGCGACAAGGGTACGTCGACCACTTGACTGCGGTGACGCCCGAGGGCGTTCAGATGCTACTGATCACCCTCGATTACGACAGCAACGAAATGCAAGGCCCACCGTTCAATGTCAGCGATGACGAAGTCTTCAAGCTGTATGGCGAAGACTATGAAATCAGCCAGGTGCTCAAGCAAGACATGGCCAGAGACAACCCATTCGCAAAAAGACGAGGGCTGAGAAACGGCGCCTCAGAAAGCGTCTTCACGCTGACAAAGAAATAAAGGTTCCAAATCCTCAAAGGCGCCCCGGCTCTGATCGACGTATGCCGGGGCAGCCCCCAAAGGCCCAAATCCCGATAACATAATTTAATGAACCTAATTTGAACCCCAACTGTCCAACCCCCGTAACCTGAACTAAGCTCAAATTAAACAGGCCGGAACACCCCGGATAACGTACAACTGTTTAGCAGAACCTCCCATTAACCCAATAACCAGCACACACCGCCGGGATCGGCGGCGTACCAGCAACGGGGACATTGCGTGACCTAAAACCGTTTTATAACAAGCGAGAGTAAGCGAGGGGCTATCTATGACCATACTGCAGCACTTCAAAGACCGGTATGAGCAGACTCAAGAGGAGGAATACTCCCTTGAAGAATACCTGGAGATCTGCAAAAAAGACCCGGCAGCCTACAGCACCGCCGCAGAGCGCATGCTGATTGCCATCGGCGAACCAGAACTGATCGACACCTCCCGTGACCCTCGCCTGTCACGCATCTTTTCCAACAAAGTCATCAAACGCTACCCTGAGTTTTCCGAGTTCTACGGCATGGAAGAAGCCGTGGAAAACATCGTGTCTTTCTTCCGCCACGCCGCCCAGGGCCTGGAAGAAAAGAAACAGATTCTCTACCTGCTCGGCCCGGTCGGCGGAGGCAAATCTTCCCTGGCGGAAAAACTCAAGGCCTTGATGCAAAAAGTGCCCTTCTACGCCATCAAAGACTCCCCGGTGAACGAAAGCCCCCTGGGCCTGTTTGACCCGGACGAAGACGGCCCGATTCTGGAAGAAGAGTACGGCATTCCGGGCCGTTATCTGAAAAACATCATGTCGCCCTGGGCGGTCAAACGGCTGCACGAGTTCGGCGGCGACATCAGCCAGTTCCGGGTGGTGAAGCGCTACCCCTCGGTGCTGGATCAGATCGGCGTGTCCAAAACCGAGCCAGGCGACGACAACAACCAGGACATCTCGGCCCTGGTGGGCAAGGTCAACATCCGCATGCTGGAAGACTACTCCCAGGACGACCCGGATGCCTACAGCTTCAGCGGTGGCCTGTGCAAGGCTAACCAGGGCCTGATGGAGTTTGTGGAGATGTTCAAGGCGCCCATCAAAGTGCTGCATCCACTGCTGACTGCAACCCAGGAAGGCAACTACAACACCACCGAAGGCATGGGGTCTGTGCCGTTCGATGGGGTGATCCTGGCCCACTCCAACGAATCCGAGTGGCAGACCTTCCGCAACAACAAGCACAACGAGGCCTTCCTGGACCGGGTGTACATCGTCAAAGTGCCTTACTGTGTCAGGGTTTCGGAAGAAATCGAAATCTACCGCAAGCTGCTGAAAAACAGCTCCCTGTCTGGCGCACCCTGCGCTCCGGATACCTTGGATATGCTGGCCCAGTTCTCCGTGTTGTCGCGCATCAAAGAGCCGGAAAACTCCAGCATCTTCTCAAAAATGAAGGTGTACGACGGCCAGAGCATCAAAGACACGGATCCAAAAGCCAAATCCATTCAGGAATACCGGGATGCCGCCGGCGTGATGGAGGGCATGGATGGCCTGTCGACCCGCTTTGCTTTCAAGATTTTGTCCAAGGTGTTCAACTTCGACACCACCGAAATCGCCGCCAACCCGGTACACCTGCTGTACGTGCTGGAAAAGCAGATCGAGCAGGAACAGTACGCCACCGAAATTCAGGAAAGATACCTGCGCTTTATCAAGGAATACCTGGCGCCTCACTACGTGCAGTTTATCGGCAAGGAAATCCAGACAGCCTATCTGGAAAGCTACAGTGAATACGGGCAGAACCTGTTCGACCGCTACGTCACCTATGCCGACTTGTGGATTCAGGACCAGGAATTCCGGGACCCGGAAACCGGCGAGATCCTGGACCGCTCCTCCATCAACGACGAGCTGGAGAAAATTGAGAAGCCTGCAGGCATCAGCAATCCCAAGGACTTCCGCAACGAAGTGGTCAACTTTGTGTTGCGCGCCCGGGCCAACAACCAGGGACAAAACCCGAGCTGGCTCAGTTACGAGAAACTGCGTAGTGTGATCGAGAAAAAAATGTTCTCGAACACCGAAGACCTGCTGCCGGTGATCTCGTTCAATCCGAAGGCCAGTCAGGAAGACCAGAAGAAGCACAAGCAGTTTGTGGAACGCATGGTCGATCGTGGGTACACCGAGAAACAGGTCCGCTTGCTCGCCGAGTGGTATCTGCGTGTGCGTAAATCCCATTAACCGCCAGCGGGAGCAGTAATATGGGTATGACCCACATCGTCGACCGGCGCCTGAACGGCAAAAACAAGAGCGCAGTGAACCGGGAACGGTTCCTGCGCCGGTACCGCCATCACATCAAGAAAGCGGTGTCTGAGGCTGTCCAGAAACGCTCCATCACCGATATTGAACGGGGCGAAAAAGTCAGCATCCCGGCCCGGGACATCCAGGAACCCGTGTTTCATCACGGTCCGGGTGGCCGCCGTGAGGTCGTGCACCCCGGCAACCAGGAGTGGGTAGCCGGAGATACCATTCCCAAACCCGAGGGCGGTGGCGGCAAAGGTCAGGGCCAGGGGCAGGCCAGTCCGGACGGCGAAGGCATGGACGAATTCGCGTTCCAGATCACCCAGGAAGAGTTTCTGGAATTTCTGTTTGACGACCTTGAGCTGCCGAATCTGGCTCGCAAGAAGCTCAAAGATACCGAAGCCTTCAGCTACGTCCGCGCCGGCTTTACCAGCCAGGGCGTGCCCGCCAAACTGGATGTGGTGCGTTCAATGCGGGGCGCCCATGCTCGCCGACTTGGCCTGGGCGGCGCCCGTAAAAAGAAAATCAAGGATCTGGAAAAAGAGCTGGAAGCCTTGCAAACCGCGACTGAGGATCTGGACCCTGCGTTCAGCCACCAAGACCAGATCAAAGTGCTGGAAGACGAAATTGCACGACTGAAAGCCAACGTCAAACGCATTCCCTTCATCGATGAGATCGACCTGCGCTACCGTCAGCACCAGAAGCAGCCCAAACCGGCCACCAGTGCGGTGATGTTCTGCCTGATGGACGTGTCTGGCTCCATGACCCAGATGCACAAAGACATCGCCAAACGTTTTTTCATCCTGCTCTATCTGTTCCTGAAGAAAAATTACAAGAAGATTGAGGTGGTGTTCATTCGCCACCACACCAGCGCCAAAGAAGTGGACGAAGAAGAGTTTTTCTACTCACGGGAAACCGGCGGCACCATCGTCTCCAGCGCCCTGAAACTGATGCATCGCATCATTGACGCCCGCTACTCACCGGCGGAATGGAACATCTACGCTGCCCAGGCTTCCGACGGCGATAACTGGAACGACGATTCCCCGGTGTGCGGCAAACTGCTGGCCAACAGTATTCTGCCCCTGGTGCAGTATTACTCCTACATCGAGATTACCCCTCAGGACCACCAGATGCTCTGGTACGAGTACGAAAAAATCCTGGAGCAATTTCCCCAGAGTTTTGCCATGCAGCAAATTGCAGACCCAGCCGATATCTACCCGGTATTCCGACAGTTGTTCGAGAGGAAAGTGGCATGAGCAGCCTGATTGATCGCCCGAACGCACCGGAGCGCGAGCAACCCAAGGCAGGAACGCCCATTTCCACCGGCTCCGAGTGGACCTTCGAGCTGATCCAGAAGTACGACGAGGAAATCGCCAAGTGCGCGGCCGAGTTTGGCCTGGATACCTACCCGAACCAGGTAGAGGTGATTACCGCCGAGCAGATGATGGACGCCTACAGCTCCGTCGGTATGCCGGTGGGCTATCATCACTGGTCGTTCGGCAAACAGTTCTTGCAAACCTCCAAGGGCTACCAGCGCGGGCAGATGGGGCTGGCGTACGAGATTGTGATCAACTCCAACCCCTGCATTGCCTATCTGATGGAAGAGAACACCCTGCCCATGCAGGCGCTGGTGATTGCCCACGCCAGCTACGGCCACAACTCCTTTTTCAAAGGCAACTACCTGTTCCGCACCTGGACCGACGCCAGCGCCATTATCGATTACCTGGTGTTCGCCCGGAACTATGTCTCCGAGTGTGAAGAACGCCACGGCGTGGACGCGGTCGAACAAATCCTCGACTCCTGCCATGCGCTAATGAACTATGGTGTGGACCGCTACAAGCGCCCATCACCCATCTCCGCTGCGGAAGAAGTGCTGCGCCAGAAAGAACGGGAAGAATACCAGCAACGCCGAATCAACGACCTGTGGCGCACGATTCCGAAGCCGGAAGAAGACGACGATCCGGTCAAGCGCAAGCCGCGCTTCCCGTCGGAGCCTCAGGAAAATCTGCTGTATTTCATCGAGAAAAACGCGCCCCTGCTGGAAACCTGGCAACGGGAGCTGGTGCGCATCGTGCGTAAGCTGGCCCAGTACTTTTACCCCCAGCGCCAGACCCAAGTGATGAACGAGGGCTGGGCTACCTTCTGGCACTACACCCTGCTGCACCGGATGTACGAGAAAGGCCTGGTCACCGATGGCTTCATGCTGGAATTCCTGCAAAGCCATACCGCTGTGGTGTACCAGCCACCGTTCAACAGCCCCTGGTATTCCGGCATCAATCCTTACACCCTGGGCTTTTCAATTTTCACCGACCTGCGGCGGATCTGCGAACACCCCACCGATGAAGACCGCGAATGGTTCCCGGACATCGCCGGCAAAGACTGGCTGGAAACCCTGCATTTCGCCATGCGCAACTTCAAGGACGAGAGTTTTATCCAGCAGTTTCTGTCGCCCAAGGTGATGCGGGATTTGAAGCTGTTTGCCATTGAAAATGACGATCAGGAAGATCACTACACCGTCACCGCCATTCACGATGATCCGGGCTACCGAACGCTACGGGAGAAACTGGCGCGACAGTACAACCTCAGTTATCGGGAACCAAACATTCAGGTGTGGAATGTGGATGTGCGTGGCGACCGCTCGCTCACTCTGCGCCACATTCCTGTCGACCGGGTGCCTCTGGGCAAGGAAACCGACGAAGTGCTCAGGCACGCGCACCGGTTGTGGGGCTTTACTGTGCACCTGGAGAGCGTGGATGAAGGCACAGTGGTCGAGGAACATCACTGCCCCCCGGGAAGCACCGAAGAGGAGTGACCGGCCCTCACATCGAGGGCGGCTTCAGATCGGTTTTGGGAATAATGCGGCGGCCATACATCGCCAACAGGAAGCCGATGGGGAACATCAACACGCCATAAACCGCAGCCGGCACCGACATGGTGCTGGATTCGAGCAGGGTCAGAGTCACCATCAGGCCAATGGTGCCGTTTTTTACACCCAGCTCGACCGCAACGGCCAACGATTCACGTTGAGTCAGCCCTGCGAGGCGCCCCGCCAGCAGTCCCAACAGAATGCCTGCCACGTTCAACAAAATCGTGGCTGGCCCGGCCTGCTTGAGCAGATCCCACAACTGATCACGCACACCAAACACCAGCACCACAATCAGGGCCGCCAGAACAATCCCGCCAAACAGGCTGACAATGCTTTCCGCCTTGCGTGCCACCTCCGGCTTGCGGGACCGCACCAGCATTCCGATCGCTACCGGGAACAACACGATACCCACCAGCATGCCAATGGTCTTGCCCACCGGTAACACAATGTTCTCGCCTGCCCCCAGAAAATGTTGCAGCGCCATGTTGGTAAACAGGGGCAAGGTCAGAATCGTGATCAGGCTGGCGGAAACGGTGAGGACAATCGACAGGGCAATATTGCCCCGCGCCAGCAACACAAAGAGATTGGAGGTGGTCCCTCCCGGGCAGGCCGCAATAATGACAAGACCCACGGCAATGGCGGGCGAAACACCGAACAGGTAGGCCAGCCCAAAGGCAACCATGGGCATCAGGAAAATCTGAGCAACCGTACCCACCACCAGGCCGCGCGGATACACCGCCACCTGGCGAAAATCCCTGACGGTCAGGGTCATGCCTATACCAATCATGATGATGAACAGCGATATCGGCAGACCTGCCGATATCAACGGGCTGGATTCCACAAAACCTCCGGAAGTTATTGTTATTAAATTCTGTTGCCTGAAATTAGCACACTACCCACCATATCGGGAGCGGCGATAAGCAACATTATGTAACGGTGAAATACTGCAAAAGTACACTGTTGCGACGGTGGTTCTGGTCGTCCAAACGGGCCTAAATCAGTATACTTGCAAGCAACAATCAAAATACGACGAATGGTGGAGATCACAAAGGAATGAAACGTCTCAACACACTGGATGCCTCATGGCTGGCTGTGGAATCTGAAGACACTCCCATGCACGTGGGCACGCTGCAGATTTTTTCATTACCAGACGATGCATCTGAGACCTTTCTGCGGGATATGGTTGCCCGCATGAAAGAAGCAGGCGATGTAGCAGCACCCTGGGGATACAAGCTGGCCTGGTCCGGCTTTCTCGGAAGATTGCTTGCGCCGGCCTGGAAGAAAGATAAGGACATCGATCTCGATTATCACGTCAGACACTCCGCCCTGCCTCGCCCTGGCGGCGAACGCGAACTGGGCATTCTGGTGTCACGCCTGCACTCCAACCCACTGGATTTTTCCCGGCCTCTCTGGGAATGCCACGTTATTGAAGGGCTGGAAAACAACCGGTTTGCCTTGTACACCAAAATGCACCATTCCATGATTGATGGTATCAGCGGTGTACGCCTGATGCAGCGCGTGCTGTCTTCAGATCCGGATCGCAAAAACATGCTACCGCCCTGGACGGTTCGGCCTGAAAAACGCCGAGGCAGCAAAGCCGACAAAGAAGCCAGTGTTCCAGGTGCCGTCTCACAGGCCATGGATGCCCTGAAACTGCAGGCCGATATGGCACCGCGCTTATGGCAAGCCGGTAACCGGCTGGTGCACTCGGTGCGTCATCCGGAAGATGGTCTGACAGCACCCTTTACCGGCCCGGTTTCCATCCTGAACCATCGGGTGACGGGTCAGCGTCGGTTTGCGACACAGCACTATCAGCTGGAAAAGCTCAAAGCGCTGGCTCACGCCTCCGGTGGATCTCTGAACGATATCGTGTTGTACCTGTGCGGCACGGCCCTGCGCCGCTTCCTGCTGGAACAGGACAGCCTGCCCGACACCCCTTTAACGGCGGGCATTCCGGTCAACATCCGGCCGGCAGATGACCAGGGCACAGGCACCCAGATCAGCTTCATGATCGCCTCACTGGCCACCAACGAAGCCGACCCACTGAACCGCTTGCAGCAAATAAAGGAATCCAGCCGCAGGGCAAAGGAACATCTGCAGAAGTTGCCCAAAAGCGCTCTGACCCAATACACCATGCTGTTGATGTCGCCTTATATCCTGCAACTGATGTCTGGCCTGGGTGGGCGGATGCGGCCGGTTTTCAACGTGACCATCTCGAATGTGCCCGGCCCGGATCACACCCTTTACTACGAAGGCGCGAAGCTCGAGGCAACCTATCCGGTGTCACTGATCGCCCATGGCGGCGCGCTGAACATTACCTGCCTGAGTTACGCGGGCTCGCTCAACTTCGGTTACACCGGGTGCCGGGATACCCTTCCGAGCATGCAAAAGCTGGCGGTGTACACAGGGGAAGCACTCGATGAACTCGAAGCCCTGGTTATGCCACCAAAACCAAAGCGGGTAAGAACGAAAAAACCCTGAGCACCCGAAGCCAGGCGGAAAGCCTCAGGGCTCCGCCTGGCTCCTTTGCCAGTGTCCGGCACCGATAAAAATCATTTGCAGAAAACGAGTAGTACGCTTGCGCACCTGGCCGATCTGGTAATCATCGTCCGCTGAAATACTGAGTAAATCGGTCAGACTGAACGCCACCGTTCGCACAATCAGATCGCAGGTCATATCAAGATCCGCATCGCTCAGGTGCTCCATCAACCGGAGCCTGCGCAGATCGTTGGCAAGCTCGCTGGCAAAGAAGCGCATTTCACTGCGGATACCCTCCTGAACCGCGCGACTCTCCCCCGCAAGGCCCTGCGCCATAAACAGAAAGAAGCTGCGATTGGCCTGAGCATGAGCAACAAAAATCCCGACTGACTCTTCAATCAGCTTGTCAGCCTGAAGCACATTGGCACGGGCTTCCCGCATCATACGCCTCAACACCAGGCCCAGCTCATCGACCAACTGCAGCCCCAGATCGTCCACGCTGCGGAAATGCCGATAAAATGACGTCGGCACCACGCCCGCCTGCCGGGTTACTTCCCGAATGCCGATGCTGGCAAAATGCCGCCCTTTACCAACCAGCTCCAGTGCCGCGCTCATCAACTTGTCCCGGGTCTCACCCGGCCTTCTTCTTTGTTTATCTGCCATCGTTTCGCCTGTACCACGCTCACCAGGTTCACAAGTGTACACATTAGACCGGATAAAAACCGTCCAGGCTTGTCATTATGGGTCAACCGATAGCCGGGACCATTGTTCAGAGGCCGACTCGTGTGTACATTCGTACACATAAGTGAACAACTGTACACATGACACTGTACCTGACGCCTAACGAACACGGAGAACATCCATGCTGGCAAGAATCACACACACCAAGGCCCTCCACTGGCTAGGCCGGCAATTACTGAATCGCGACAACCCGGCAGCCTACTTCGACCCGCTAGCCGAGGCGATCAACCCCATGTGGGTACAAGAGTACACACCCGCGATGGTGGAGCGCATCACGGCGGAAACCTCAGACACCAAAACCTTTGTTTTGAAACCCGCCAAGCGCTGGACCGGCTTCAAGGCCGGTCAGCATGTGAACATCTGTGCCGACATTGACGGCATTCGACGCACCCGGACGTTCAGCCTGTCCAGCTCTCCCCTCCTTTGGGAAAGCGAAGGCCGGATTACTCTCACCATCAAGCGGCTACCGGGCGGCCTGGTAACCAACTGGCTGCACGACTCGCTGAAGGATGGTGACGTCGTGGGTTTGACCGCAGCCTTCGGTGAATTCCTGATTCCAACACCGGCCAAACCGGTGCTGTTTGTCGCCGGTGGTAGCGGCATCACGCCGATTCTGAGCCAACTTGAAACCATGGCGGATCAGAATTACCGGGCACCGGTGACGCTGCTTTACTTCGTTCGCACACAGAGTGACGTGATTGCCGGAGAAAAATTGACCGCTCTGGCGGCACGCTATTCGGCCTTGTCCCTCAAGATCATTACAACTCACGAAGGTAAAGAACCGCGCTACCTCAACGACAACGATCTTGCAACGGTACCAGGCCTGAAAGCTCGGGAAGTCTATCTATGCGGCCCGAAGGGCTTGATGGATCTGGCCAACGACCTGCTGCGCCAGCGTGGTCTGAAAGACACACAGATTCACAGCACCTTCTTTGCACCACCGGCACAAGCAAACCTCGACAACGATCAACTCGGTGGCGAAGTCACGTTCAGCTCCAGCAATCTGAAAGTCGGCTCAGAAGGCGACGCAAACTTGCTGGAAATAGCCGAAGCGGCCGGCCTTAAACCCCAACATGGCTGTCGCATGGGCATCTGCCACCAATGCAGCTGCCGGAAAACCAGCGGCACCGTGGTAAACCGTTTGACCGGCAAAGTGTCCGGCCCGGGCGAAGAAAGCGTCCAGCTTTGTGTTTCTGTACCCCAGGGCCCGGTTGCCCTGGATGTGTAACCCCGAATTTTCTTGCACTGCGGCCCGGCTGGCCGCAAGGAGTAGACGATGAAAAAATTGAATGAAAGTCAGCTGAACGAGCTCCAGAACGATCTGGACGCTATCCGAAATGACGTGCTGGCCGACATTGGTGAGCGGGATGCCAAGTACATTCGCCGCATCATCCGTTTGCACCGTACGCTGGAAATCGGTGGCCGGGTGATGATGCCTTTCGGCTTTATTCCACCGGTGTTTATCGCCGCAACCGCTTCGCTGGGCATCGCCAAGATCCTGGAAAACATGGAAATTGGCCACAACGTGATGCACGGCCAGTACGACTGGATGAACGACCCCAGCCTGAACTCACAGACCTACGAGTGGGATACTGTGTGCACCAGCGACTCCTGGCGCCGAACCCACAACTACGAGCACCACACCTACACCAACATTATCGGCAAAGACCGGGACTATGGGTACGCGGTGCTGCGTCTGAACGACGATGAGCCCTGGAAGCCCTGGCATTCGCTGCAGTTTATCAATTACATCTTGCTGAGCGTGCTGTTCCAATGGGGGGTAGGTGTGCATGAACTGGAAACAGAAAAACTGATGCGTCGTGAAATCAGCTGGCGCGACAAGCTGCCTTTTCTGAAGCAAGCTGCGCGAAAGGGTGGCCGTCAAGCGTTCAAGGACTACGTTTTCTTCCCGGTGCTGACCTTGCCGGTCGCTCCAATTGTTCTGGCCGGGAATGTCGGCGCGAACCTGATTCGAAACCTGTGGGCATCGACGGTTATTTTCTGCGGCCACTTTACCCAGGATGCAGAAACCTTTACCGAGAAAGAGTGTGAAGGAGAAAGCAAAGGTCACTGGTACCTGCGCCAACTGACCGGATCATCCAATTTTACCGGGGGAAAATGGCTGCATGTGCTGAGCGGGCACCTGAGTTATCAGGTGGAACATCACGTATTTCCTGATCTGCCAGCGCATCGCTACCCGGAAATATCAGAGAAAGTTCAGGCGGTATGCCAAAAACACGGCATCCCCTACAACACCGGTTCATTCTCGAAACAATACAGCACCGTGGTGAAGCGGATTCTCAGATACTCTTTGCCAGAACGATTGATCGGCAGTGCCGCTAGGGCGTAACAGCCACACCACTGCCCGAAGGGTGACTGCCCAGATTTCGGCTGGTCACCCTGTTTCTCCCGGCCTCTTTGGACACATAGAGTGCTTCGTCTGCAGCCGCAATCAGGTCTTCAGGATCAATTGAGGCACCGGCGGGTGCAGACGCCACCCCGATACTCACGGTTACCGGCACCGGTCGGCCATCCCACTCAAATCCCAGTTCCGATTCAATACCGCCGCGTAACTGCTGGGCGACTGCTTCAGCGCCTGCAGCATCGGTGTAGGGCAGGATGACCGCAAACTCTTCCCCGCCATACCGGGCCACAATATCGGTTTCGCGCCGCACAACGGCGGCCAGCTTATCCGCAAGCTTGCGCAAACAACTGTCACCGGCCTGATGGCCAAGGGTGTCATTAAAGTCTTTGAAGTGATCGACATCCAGCATAATCAGCGCCAACGGGCCCTTTCGCCGGCACCGGGAGGCTTCTTCGGCCAAATGAGCGTCAAAGTAGCGCCGGTTGAATACGCCCGTCAGCCCATCCGTAGAACTGAGCGCCTCCAGTTGCCGGTTTGCGTATTCAAGAGCCTCTGTCCGTTCCGCCACCCGGAACTCCAGGGCTTCATTCATTTCCTGCTGAATTCTCTGGGTCTTCTGGGCCATGTGCCGCAGGCGGTCGGCCAGAGCAATAGACAGCAAAATAACCTCGAAAGCCGAGCCAATCTGAATACCAAACTCGGTGACGAAATTAGCCGGCACCACACCGAACGTTTTCATTGTGTACAGCAGCATGCCCGCCAACAAGGCAGACCAGGCCAACATGAAATAGCGCGCCGGCCGGAATTTACGGTACAGACATAAGCCACCGGAAATCATCACCAGTACAATCGCCACCGAAGCAAGGAACGTATTCAATCGGATGACCGGCGCGTAATCCGGATACAGCAGGGGCGTGAGTGCAGAAACGGCGAACGTCGCCATAAACACAAAGAAGACCTTATTCAGCCGCGGGGCGTTTTCTTTCAATGCCAGAAACGAGCGGGAGAAGCCCAGCACACAGAACATTCCCACCGCAATAAGAACCGCAACAGCCCGGTTGTTCCACCAGGGGAGTTCGGGCCACAGGTGCTCGAATGACAAACCGTTGAGTGTAAACTGCAAGGTACCGTAAGACAGGATGTAGCCAACGTACCAAAGATAGTTGGTGTCCCTGAATGACAGAAAGATCAGCAGGTTAAAAATCACCATGCAGACCAGCAATCCGTAGAACAGGCCCAGCAGGAAACGCTCCTGGTGGTCCGCCTGGCTGAAACTGTCCACGCTCCAGAGCAGGGTTCGCATCTGAATCGCACCGCTGGTTTTTACACGGAAAAACAGGTCTGCGCCTTCACCCCGATTCAGTTCAAGGAGGAAGTTGATGTTGTGATGGTCTCTCGGCCGCAGACTAAAAGGAACCGAATCGCCTGCTATCTGGCGCTCAATGGCACCGGAAGCCTTGACAATAAACAACTCCATTTCATCGATAATCGGGTAGAGCCCCTCAATAACCCATCGATCGTTCGGGCTTGAGACATTTTCGACGCGGGTGTGGAACCAGTAGGTCGAGTCGGTAAACCCGAAGTTGTAGGCCTTCTCAGGCTCATCTTTGGAGCCCACCTCTGGCCAGCGCTGGATAACCTGGGAAATGTTAAGGCTTGAGTCGGGGTCTTCGTAATAGGTGAGTTTTCGGGATATGTCGAGCCGGCCGCTGCCCTCTTCCAGCACGACAGGAAAGCTGTCCGGCACTTCTGTTGCGGATGCGTGCAACGCACTCACAACCAGCAAGATCATAAACAGTAGACGAATCACGCCAGCCCCGGTTGGTTATTGGATTTTCTTATCCTTATAACCAGATAGTAACCGACTCCAGCTCAACCGGGCGTAATGATTGGATTTTGTTCGTTACGGTCTGTATCAAATGCCTACGCAATCTGAAGAAGACGCAGCAACTGGGGCTGATGCTTACCTTGAACGACGTCCGCCAACGTGTATTGATCGAGCACACCCAAAAAGGCCTGCAAAGCTTCATCAAACATATTCCGCAGCCCACACACCGGGGTAATTTTGCAGGTATTTTTCCCTGAGAAGCACTCGACCAGGCTGAGGTCTTGCTCGGTTTCTCTGACCAGGACACCCACATTGATATCCTTCGGTGCCATGTGCAGTCGCATACCGCCCTTCTTTCCGCGCACCGTTTCAATGTAGCCCTTCTTGTTGAGCTGATGCACCACCTTCATCAGGTGGTTTTTGGAAATCTCGTAGCTGTCGGCAATTTCCTGAATTGTCGACAAGCGATCACCACCCTGTGCAGCGAGATAAATCAGAACTCTCAGTGAATAGTCCGTATAGCGGGTGATGTGCATTCAGTACTCCAGAATCGAGATAACGTTAATAAGATGGCCGGGTAATCATGTAGGTCGCAACAATCAGCAAAAACAGTCCGGAAACAACCAACACGGCCAGAGGTGACCCTAATATCAGCAAAACGCCCCAACTCATGGCCATCATGCTGCAGGCCAGCACCTTGGCCCGGGCCGGCACTGCACGCCGGTGTCTCCACTGCTCGATCGCTGGACCGAACCGGGGGTGTCCTTCAAGCCACTGCGCAAACGCCGGCGACCCTTTACTGGCAAAGTAGCCCGCCAGCAACACAAAGGGCGTGGTTGGCACCAGGGGCAATACCACGCCAAGGGCTGCAAACCCGATCGATATATACGCAAGAATCCGGAATCCGGTTTTGCCTGACTGCACAGCCATAGCCCAAGCCTCAAGACTGTTCGAACCTGACTTAATTCTACCCTTATTTAATGAACAGGTCTGCCCAGCTTGCTAAGGAACGTCAACCTGGCTACATAAGCAATCTTTACGCCTACGGCAAAAAACAACGTCCCCATATGAGCCGCTATCTGAACCGACAGAGACAATGCACCCGCCAGCGGATAAGCCAGCAACACGGTAATCAAAAGCCCGACCAGGGATGCCAGAATCCCGCTGTTCGCGATCACCAGCCATTTTTCAAAATGCTCCATATCGTCCACCTCTCTTATAACATATATTTACTTTAAATGTTATAGAGATCAAACCGGGACAATGCAAGGCTCGTACATCACACAGGTCAAGTGTGCAGCCACTCAACTATTGTTCGCCGGGTATCGGAATCTGGCATAAGCTTTGACATACTGACCTGACAACTCAGAACAAAAGCAGTTACAGGATCCATACGATGCCGCTCTCTGAACTGACAGACCGCTTCGGTCGCACCGTGAATTATGTTCGCCTGTCGGTGACTGACCGTTGTGACTTTCGCTGCGTGTACTGCATGGCGGAGGAAATGACTTTCCTGCCCCGCGCGAAGATTCTGTCCCTTGAGGAAATTGCTCGGGTGGCTCGTAGTTTTGTGTCGCTAGGCACCGAGAAAATCCGCCTGACCGGTGGCGAGCCGCTGGTCAGAAAGGGCATTCTCGACCTGGTCCGTGAAATCGGTCACTACGGCCTGCGGGACTTTGCCATGACCACCAATGGCAGCCATTTACCGGAGATGGCCGAGGAGCTTCGCAAAGGGGGCCTGCACCGGCTTAACATCAGCCTGGATTCGCTGGACCCTGAGAAGTTCCACGCGGTTACCCGTACCGGCAAGCTACCGCAGGTTCTTGAAGGCATTGAAGCCGCCCGCGATGCCGGTTTTCGAAACATCAAGCTCAATACGGTGGTGATGAAGGGGCGCAATGATGAGGAAATTCCGGATTTGATCGAGTTTGCCCGCGCCCGCCAGTTGGATATCACGTTTATCGAGGAGATGCCGCTGGGGGAAATTTCGGAGCATGATCGAGGGTTGGCTTTATGCACCAGCGAGGAGGTGCGCTCGATTATCCGCCAGCATCACGATCTGGAGCACACCGGTGATGACACCGGAGGGCCGGCACGGTATTACCGGATGCCGGGTAGTGATATCCGCGTGGGGTTTATTTCTCCGCATTCCCATAATTTCTGTGCCACTTGTAACCGGGTTCGGGTGACGGTTGAGGGGCGGCTTTTGTTGTGTTTGGGGAATGAGCATTCGGTAGATTTGCTTGGGGTTTTGCGGGCACACCCTGACAATGATGAGGTGCTTCGGGAGACGATTATCAAGGCGATGGATCTGAAGCCGGAGCGGCATCACTTTTCCAGCAATGGGGATGTGGAGATTCTTCGGTTTATGAATATGACCGGAGGCTGACCGGGTTTAGTTGCGCGCCTAGCCTTCCAGTTCAGGTGTTTGGGCGGGTGAGGGCAGGCTTTCCAAAAACCGCTCCTTCGGCACATCCATGTGGCGCTTGGGCTCCGCCATCCCTGGCTCCGCACATTTTTGGAAAGCCTGCCCTCACCCGCTCTATCTAACTATGGCGAAATAGCCTGAAAAGCTCTTGTCCAATTAAACACCCATTGCCACATCACATTAGCCAATGTTGGCGGCGCATCACCTCAGTGGTCCATTTCGTGTCCGCTATGACCATTATCCATCGCGGATTCGCCTGTCATATCGCCCTCAGCAGTCATGTCATGACCATCGTGCATATCCTCCGTAGAGTCCATTCCGCTCATGTCGTGCATGGCCATCCCGGCGTTCAGGTGATCCAGGGTGATGTCGGCGAAGGCAACTACCTCGCCCCCGTGTTCTGCGGCGAAGTCTGTGGCTTCGGTTTCGGTTTCAAACGATGCCAGGGTTGGGCCCATGGCGCCGTTGCGATCGGAACCGACGACGTAGACGACTTCACGGGCGTCGATCAGGTGGGTGTCATCCGGATGGTCCCAGTCGGTTTGAGCCATGTTGTGGACATACAGGGTGTGGTCGCGCTTTTCGTTTTCCGGCTGCAGGAACCAGGCGAACATGTCTTTTGTGGAGCAGAATTTCCGGACGTTCTGTTCGCGCTCGGTAAAGGCCTGGCCTTTCGGGCCTGGAAAGTTGGTGATGACCATGCCGCATACGTGGCATTCGTCGCCGGATTCGAAGTGAACAGGTTCCGGTTTGGCCAAGGTTTCCTGTTCGCCGCCGGAGCAGCCGACGAGGGTAATGGCTGTGAAAGCGACGATGAGCCATTTGGTGATTGGGTTTGCCATGTTTCGTGTGTCTCCGGTCGGGATCAGATTCTTCGATTTTTAAACAGCAACAGTGCGCCGGCCAGCGGGATAGCGCACCAGAGGACAAGGCCTAACCACAGTCCACCTGCACCGATCGGCAGGTCTGAACCGAGGCTCAGTACGCCGCTGAGTTGGCCACTGTCACCGAAGGCGACGATGTTGAGCAGTCGGTAGATGTCAGTGGGGTTGAGCATGAGCAGCCAGGGCAACAGTTCCGGGTTGAACTTGCCTTCACTGGCAACCAGTACGCCGAGCAGCATCAGGTCAAAGATCAGTACAAAGAAGAACCAGATCGCCAGAGCCATGCCCGCAGCCACGGGCTTTTCACTGACCCGCACGCTGACCAGGTACGCCAGGGCGATAAAGCCCCAGCCCAGCAGAATGGTCGAGCCGATGAAGCGCCCCATGGCGACGGCCAGAGCGCCAATGCCGACGTCTTCAACCAACAGGGCAATGGCGAGGCCTGCCACGCCGAAGCCAATCAAAGTGGCTAGGGCCAGGGTAAAGCCGTGGCCGAGAAACTTGCCGAGCAGGAGCTGGCTTTTACTCAGCGGATAGGTCATCAGCAGCAGCAACGTGCCGCCTTCTTCTTCTCCGACGATGGCATCGTAGGCCAGTAAGAGCGCAATCAGCGGAATCAGAAAGATACCGAGGCTGGCAAGGCTGGCGATGGTAGCGGGCGTGGAGGCATAGCCAACCTGACCGGAGGCGGCAGCGCCAAACCAGGCGATACCGAGGGCCAATGTGGCAAATACCAGTGAGATCGCGACCAGCCAGCGGTTTCGGAAACTGTCGCTCAGCTCTTTACGGGCAATCGTCCAGATGGCGTTCATTGGCCACCTCCCCGGTGCGCCAGACCGCCCGAGCCGATAAAGTGTACATAGATGTCTTCCAGGCTGGGCTGATGGATACCCAGGTCGGCCACTTCTCCGGAGTTCATCAGAGTCTGGATAAGGGCCATTTTTTCTTTTGGTCTTACATCCACCAGCAGTCTTCCGTTGTCATTTTTCATCATCAGACCCGTGTTTTCCCGGGCCTGATTCATTACGGTTTCGAGCGCCGCCAGGCTATTCGCCGGCTGCAAAATGAGAGTAACGGGCATATTGGCCTGCTGCCGCAGCGAAGGCAGGTCACCGGCGGCTTTCAGGGAGCCGTCGGTCAGAATGGCGGCCCGGTCTATATAGGGCTCGACACCCGGTAGCACGTGGGAACACAGCACAATACCGGTGCCATCATCCCGCAAATCCCGCAGAAGGCGATAAAGGTCTGCGGTCGCAACCGGGTCGAGACCCACCGTGGGCTCGTCGAGCATCAGCAGTTTTGGCTTGCCCAACAAAGCCTGGGCAAGCCCCAGACGCTGGCGCATGCCTTTGGAATAGGTTTTGGTGCGGGCATCCATGGCATCACCAAGGCCAACCTGCTCAAGCAATTCAGGTACCTGGCGCAAGGGCGCCCCCTTCAGCCTCGCAAAATGGCTCAGAATCTCCCGGCCGGTCAGCTGCGGGTAGAACATCACATTCTCCGGCAGGTAACCAATGTGCTGGCTGACTTGCGGATCACCCGCTTCGCCATCCAGCACAGACACCTTGCCTTCGCTGGGCTTCATCAAACCCAGAATCAGCTTGATCGAAGTGGTTTTACCGGCACCGTTGTGGCCGAACAAACCCAGGATTTCTCCCGGCTCCAGGCGCAAATCAACACCGTGCAGCACCGTTGCCTTGTCGTAACGGTGACTGACATTCTCCAGTCGAAAACAGTTCATCGGATCTCCGATTGCAGGTACTCGGGAATTCGCATCAAGGGATGGGGGTCGCTCACACCAGCGGATTTCACCACCGGAAAAGCATCCTGAACCCAACGCAGGGTATCCACGGCGGGACTGAACATCAGCACCTTGGCCTCGGGATACTTCCACAGCAGGCGGTCGACATTGTCGTTGGGCTCATAGGGCACATCACCCAGGCCGTCCTGATTCCGATCCCAGCCCAGATAATCGCTCCAGAAATTACCACTACCCTCTTTCGCCCAGGACTGGGTACGAGTGGCGACGTACTTCACCTGACGCTCGTTATTCACGAACGCATTATCAAACACCTCGTTATCTTCAGAGCCTGCGGTCAAATGAATGCCGATGTTACTGTCCGCAAACAGGTTACCCTCAAAGGTGTTATACAGCGAGTTATAGATAAAAACCGCCTTACCTTCACCACCGGAGATCATCACCCGGCCAGTTTGCCCTTCCGACACCCCGGTCACCACATTACCCCGAAGAGTCGAATTAGTGATGAAGTTCATCAAAATACCGTAGTTCTCATCATTTTCAGAGCGGTTATTCACCACCGTAAGATACTTACTCTGCATCAACGCATAACCCGTGCGCGTGCCCCGGGTCACATTGCCTTCCAGCAGATTGCGCATCGAATACATGTAATGAATGCCATAACGGAGATCCGTCATCACATTGTTACGTATCTTGTTGTTATTGGCGGTTTCAATATAAATCGCATCCCGGGTCTGGCTGATGTCATTGCCTTCAATCAACGCGCCGGTGGTATTAAACAGATGAATACCATTACCCCGATCCTGCGAGCGCAAACCGGTATCACCTCGGATATGATTATTCCGCACCGTCACATCCGGCGTAGCATCCAGCCAAACCCCAAACGCCGGCCCTTGCAGACGATTGTCCTCTACCACCGAACCGCTGGCCTCCCGGGCAACAAATATACCGGCATCCAGCTCATTGAGATCCTTGCCCCAGTTACGCACCGTACACCCGGAAAACGTTACCCCCTCGGCCAGAATATCCACGGTATTCCCCTGCCCCTGACCATCAATCACGGTTTCCGGCGCACAGGACACAGTCACTCCAGGCACCCTGATAGCCAGCGGCGACAATGTTTCGGGGGGGAGCTCGATGGATGAACCCGGTTCCAGGTTATCTAGCTGTTGTTGCAGGTCCGCATTGGCGGCGAGCGATAAAAGAGCGACTGACAGGGCCACCCCATAACGCAAAAGTTGGTACATCAATGTTTCTCTAAAAGTTGACTGCGTGAGAGGACTGCACCTTGCTTTGGCAAAGCGATGGGATAGGGCTTTCCGAAACCTTGCGTATTTCGGAAAGCCCTATCCCATCGGTTTGTTGCACCCAAACCAGAAAACCAGGCAGGGGCCCCCAAACAGGGACCCCGACCAGGAAAGCCTATCAGGCCTTCTCAACCAACATACGACCGCCCATTTCCATGTGCAGTGCGTGGCAGAACCAGTTGCAATAGTACCAGTACACGCCCGGCTTACCGGCGGTAAAGGTCACAGACGCTGTCTGCTGCGGACTGATCTCCATGCTCACGCCGTGGTTCACCATACAGAAGCCGTGGGTTACGTCCTCAATGGTATCAAGGTTCGTGATATAAACCGTTACCTCATCACCTTCCTTGACCTTGAACTCCAGCATGCCGTACTGAGGCGCAACAGAGGTCATGTAAACACGAACCTTCTTGCCGTCACGGATAACCTTGTTGTCGGCTTCCAGGGTCACACCGTCCTTCGCAGCCTGCTCTCGGCAGCTGGCAAAGAAAGCATCCTCACGATCATAGATCTTCTTGGTCTTGATCTGATCACGACGCACCAGAATGCAGTCGTGCGGTTCAGCAAAGGTCGGGCCATCGTGAACCAGCTTCATTTCCTCGCCGGAAATATCGATCAACTGATCGTTCTCAGGATGCAACGGGCCAACCGGCAAGAAGCGGTCCTTGGAGAACTTGGACAACACCACCAGCCACTTACCGTCGGCATCGCGGGATTCCGTCAGAGACGCGTGGTTGTGACCCGGCTGGTAATGCACGTCCAGCTTCTGGCGAATGTAGTTTACCTTCTCGCCGTTGTAGCTCTTGATGGCATCCGCAATGTTCCACTTACACACCTGGCTGTCGATAAACAGCGTGGTGTAGGCATTGCCACGGCCGTCGAAAGTCGTGTGCAGAGGCCCAAGGCCCAGCTCCGGCTCACCAACAACGGTATCACGCAGCTCGATCTTGTTGTCGAACAGGTCGTCCAGTTTATCAATGGCAATAATAGACACGGTCGGAGACAGCTTGCCGTTGGCAATGAAGTACTTGCCGTCAGGAGAGGTGTTCAGGCCGTGTGGGTTCTTCGGTACCGGGATGTAACGGGTGAACTCAGACTCACCACGACCGTCCACCACCGGAACTTTGGAATCGCCAATGGTCTTGAACTTGCCTGCTTTCACGGCCGCAGCGATGCGCTCAATGTTGAACACAACCACCCAGTCACGATCGTTACGCATGGTGCCTGCCAGGTCCACTGCACGCTCTGAGTTGTAACAGGTAGACGCGGCGTATTTGCCCGTGTAGTCGGCATCGGTGTTATCCAGGTTACCGTCGACAATCACCTGCCAGGCGACATCCATGGTTTCTGCGTCCAACGCGGTGAACATGGTGTAGCTGTTCTCCAGGCTGTAATCGCTGCCGTCATTCGGCTGCGGGATCACAAACTCGGCGTTACAGAAAACATAGTTGGTGCGCGGGACTTTCTGAAGTCGCAAACCGTGAATAGCCTGGACGTTCGGAATATGGGTAATCTTATCCGTCTTCATGATATCAAGGCGAATACGGGCGACCCGGGTATTGGCCTTATCATTGATGAACAGATATTTGCCGTCGTAGCGACCGTCTTCCATGGAAATGTGCGGGTGGTGGCAGTCACCGTTCAGGAACTGCTGGTCGCCGCCCAGGATTTCTTTACTTTCGTTGGTGATGCCCCAGCCAGTGGCGGAGTCAACGTTAAACACAGGAATACGCATCAGCTCACGCATGGACGGAACACCCAGAACGCGCACTTCACCCTGGTGCCCACCGCTCCAGAAGCCGTAGTATTCGTCCAGCTCACCGGGCTCGATGTGAATCTTGTTCTTGGCTTCCTTGGCGGCAGCCGCGAAAGCTTCACGAGACATGATAGTTGAGCCCAGGCCCGTTGCACCGGCAACACCGGCCAGAGCAGCTGCACCCATAAAGCGACGACGGCTAAGGCCGCCTTCCGGGACCTCCGGCGTATCCTTGCTCAGTTCATCTCTTTTTTTCATAGCGTCTAACTCCGTTATTGGTTATGGCGGTTTAGCTTCTCATTCCGTCCGGAGCGTCTTGGTGGCTCCGATACTTTTCAGTGCACCTGAACGACCGGAATCTCTTCCGGATGCCCGGGTGCGTTATGACCACGGCGCTTACCACGGCGTTTCACAATCAGTGGCGGGCACTTGTGGTCATCGAAATAGGTCATCTGGCAATCCAGGCAGTAATGGCATTCCATATAGTTGATATGCCCATCTGGATGGATGGCTTGAACTTCACACTCGTGATCACACAGACGGCAAGGATTACCACATTCCTTGCGGCGCTTGAGCCAGTCGAATACGCGCAGCTTGGTTGGCAGGGCCAACGCGGCGCCTAGCGGACACAGGTAGCGGCAGTAGACCTTGCGGGTAAAGATGTTCACCACCAACAACAGCACGGCATAGGTCACAAAGGGCCAGCTACGGTCGAAATGCAAGGTGATCGCCGTCTTGAAGGGCTCGATTTCTGCCATCTGCTCTGCGGTTGCCAGCGAGTCGAGCGATACCCCGAACAGCACCAGCAATATGATGTACTTGATGGCCCACATGCGCTCGTGCCAGGCAAACGGCACCGTGTACTGGGGCACTTTCAGTTTGCGGGCAATCTCGTTGATCAATTCCTGCAGGGCACCGAACGGGCACAGCCAGCCGCAATACACGGCCCGCCCCCATAGCAGCACGATACCGGCCACCACAGACCAGAGCACAAACAGCATCGGGTCAATCAGGAAGGTTTCCCAGGTAAAACCACTGATCAGGCTGTTCACAAACGTCAGCACGTTCACGATGGACAACTGCCCAAGTGCATACCAGCCGATAAAGAACAGGGTGTAGACCAGAAAGCCATGACGAATCCAGCGCATCATTTTCGGCTTCTGAACCAACCAATCCTGGAAGAAGAGGATGAACAGGAGCACCGCGATACCCAGTCCCAGCACGATGATCTGGAAATCCTTCTGATACCAAACCTGCACCCACAACGGCTGCTCTTCCAACCACTCTTCATCCGTGAGCACTGGTTCGGCGCGGGTGTAATACTGATCCGGCAACTGATATTCCAGCGGGACGACCGCGAACTCGCTATCCAGCGGGCCAGTCTGGCGCTTGATGGTTAATTCCAGCGCCCAGGGTGAGCCCGGGTCAAAGTTGTACTGCTGGCGGACAATAAAAATGGCCATCTCCGGCAGTCTCGGCATGCCCTCCATATAGACATCGCTGAGCCGGTAGTAATCAAGATCACGGAAGTTGAATGTGTCACCGAATTGACGGATTTGTACCCGGTCGAAAATACCACCTCGCACATAGCCTGAACCGCGGAACGAATAGGTACCATCCGCCATCACAGCAATCGCATGTTCACCGTCTTTCAGCTCAGACATCAGCCATTCGTACTGTTTATCGCCCAGCAGGTTGCGGCCGATGGTCGGTGAATCCAGGTAGGTGGTATACAGATCGATAAACGTATCGTCCCGGTCTTCCGGGGCCGCAGTTTCAATGCCTTCCGCCGGGCCACCTTTAAACGCATCGTCCACCATACCCCGGGTCAGCTTGAGTCGGCGGATGGACCCATCGCCGGTCAACTGTTCCCAGTTCTTGTCTTCGTAGGTGCTCATGTCAACTTCGGCAATCGGCGGGCGTTTGCTGCCTTTGGTCACTTCAATCAGACCCAGCTCGCCACCCACACGGTGCGCCGTCCGCATGATGACTTCATTGATCACCATGACCGTGACCGTTGCACCGGACAAACCATCAACCGCAACCCGCCGATCTGACGAGTTACCGCCAACCGTGACCCGCTGATCAGCCTTGAGGCCGACATACTGGTCCGTGAAGTTGTGCATTTTGATTTCGGGAATGCCAATCAGGAGAATCGGTTCATTGTGGTGAATAACCCGAGCGCCCTGGATCACCCCCTCAGCATCAAGAACCACCATCGCATTCAGAGGTTTACCCGAGTAGGCCGGAGTCTGCACAAAATCGAGAGTCTGATAGGCATAACCGACCAACTCTTCACCGGCATAAAGCTCCTGAATGGCTCGATTCTCTTCGCGGGGCTGAAACTCGGTGACTTCGGGCATCGCCCTTTCAATAACCTGGCGACCGGAAACCGGCTCATAGTCTTTCAGAGGCATGGCCGTGGCTGCCGACGCAAAAGCCACCAGCAGGGCAAAACAGAGACGCAAACCGGATATCACTAAAACCCCCAACTCTTATCGAATACAACTAAGGGTGGATCAAAAATGAGAAAAATCAAATACCTCTATTTGAATAGCCCGGGCCGACCAGAACCCCTGACCGGCCCGGCACACCTCGTGATTACTGGCTGATCGCCACCAGCCTTTGAGGATCGGAAATGAACAGCTTGCTGCGATTTACCCGCACCAGTCCGTTGGATTTGAGGTCAGCCAGAATGCGCGAGAAGGTCTCTGGCTGCATGGCAAGCCGTGACGCCACCAGACATTTCGGCAGAGGCAGCTCGACTTCGCCACCCTCCTTCACGCCGTTTGGCAGTAAATCGATGAGATAGCGAATCAGCCTGTCCCGGGCATTCTGGACGGTCATGATTTCGAGGTCATGGAAGCGAGTTACCGCGCGCATGGCGTAATGGCGAAGGGCTGCTTGCGCGTACTCGGGATTCTCGGCCAAAAGATCCTGATAGACCTTCACCGGAATCATCAGTACCTCACTGGATTTAAGCGCTTCGGCGTAACAAGCGTACTTTGGTGGGTCCGCGTAGATCATCACTTCGGCGAAACAGTCACCGGGTGCAATACTGTCCAGCGTGCGGTCGATGCCAGAAGAGTCCAGGCGATACAGGCGCAGGCGGCCCGAGATCACAAAGAAGAAGTGATGCGCGGGCATATCCTGCCGGTAAAGTAACTGATGATGGCCCAGCCGTATGCGGCGGGACTGCTGAATCAGGGCAGCCAGATCATCCGGCTGCATTGAGCTGAAAAGTGTGTGGCTGCGCAGCGCTTCCAGACCATCTTCTTCATCCAAAAGATTATTCACAGCAACAAGGACCGGTTTTCTGAATCGATTGTCGGCGGTTTGTGTCATGGCCATGGAAGTATCCTCTGCGCATATTCATGCATTCAAAATCCTGTTTTTTGATACTAGAAGGATACGGCACAAAAATCGCTCCCCCGATGGGGGTAGAACCAGACATCCTTCCCGGCATTTGACTTAACTCAATAATTAGCACCCCTAACTACCCGACACCCTTTCACCCGACGCCAGATCACTCAGCGCCGCGCAGGAGCGTGAGCCGCTCCTCGCGCCGAAGATCACGGGCAAACAGCAGAAGGCTCGCACTGAGCAGCAGGAAAAGAATCATGAATACGGCCGTTCGTATACCTAGCCACTGATTCACTGCACCAAAAAGAACCGGCAGCACAAAAGCAACCGAACAGGCGGCCACCAGCAAGAACCCCGCGAACAGCGCCGCCTCCGCCCGGTTAGCCAGGATCACCATGCGCTGCAGGCTCCCCATGGCACACCCCATCGCCACACCGAGCACCACAACCAACACAGCCTCAACCGCCAGCGGCAAAGCAAACTCGATCGCAATCACACCCTCAACACCTTTTATGAAAAGGGTCATCGGCGGATAGGACAACACCCCCAACGCAAGCAGACACACCGCCAACGATCGTGCGGCCACCCTGGCGCTGCCGAAATGGTCGGACAGCCCGCCCCCGGCAATCTGGGACAAAGCGCCCGGAATGACAAACCACTGGGCAAGGCTTGCGCCAGCCCCCAGCTGTAACCTGAACTGAGCCGACAGAAAATCAGGTAACCAGAGCGCCAATGCAAAAAAACTACCGGCTACCACACCAAAATACAGGCAGAGCGGCAAGGTTCGCCCTTTTCGAAGCAGCTGAAGAAGGCGCTGCGGGGGTGCGTTGGCAGACGCCTCCCGGTTGGACGGATCATCATCAGTCACCATAACCAACAACGCGATGACCAGTAACAAAACCACAAGGTAAGCTAACGGCACGCCCTGCCAGGAAAACGCGCTGTGAAACAGCGGCACCAGATAATAGGTGAACCCGGCGCCGGTAACCCCAGCGCCAAAAATACCCAACACCAGCCCCATATGCCGGGCCTCACAATGGCTGGTGATAAATTGCAGGCCCGCGCTGTAGAAGCCACCGGCCAACCCCAGACCACTGGCCGCCAGCAGGTAAACAGCGAAACTGTCCGCAACCAGCAGGACCACCATGCACACCGCCAGTCCGATGAGACACCAGAGCATCACCGAGCGGGCGCCATACCGCTGCGCAGCCAGCCCGGCGGGAATAGCCAGCAACGCACTCACGGCCATCGGGGCCGCCAGCAATACGCCAAACTGCAGACTGGTTAATGCAAGCTCGCCCCGCAGGTGCACACCCACTACAGCAAACAGCGTCCAACAGCCGGCCGCGATCACAAAGCCTGTCACAGCCAGCGGCAGAATGATTGCCAGCGATGCAAACCTGTCATCGTCCCGCTCTTGTTGAGTGTGCATTCCCTGACCCTTTAAAGACCAACGGTTAGTGTCAACTTTTGCCAGCGAAAGGGTCAAAGGCTATGATGGGTTATCACCAATTGGGGTAATTGACTATCCTCAAGGAGGTATCGAAGAGCCGGACTCTGGGCCATAATCCCTGTTGGAACGACACGCTTTCGACACACTGCGGGCAAAGACCTTTTCATGACATCCAGAAGCCCTCTAGTAAACCGTCTGGCCCTGGTTATTGGCGCCATCGTGCTTACAGCCATTGTCAGCATGGCCACGACCCTTGCGGTTTCCAACAGCATAGAAGGTAACGCCACCGCCATTAATGTGGCCGGTTCGCTCAGGATGGGGGCATTTCAGCTGGTCGCCCATTCAGGAGCTGCCGGCCTGCAAAATGGAGGCACCTCTTCAGCGGAGCAAATTGCCGAGTATCAGAGCCGTTTGACGGACAGCACCATTTCCCGCTCCATCCCGCGCACAGAGGATCACCCGCTGGCACAGCAGCATCAGCAGATTCTTCAAACCTGGGCCTCCCAGCTCAAACCGCTGATTGAGGCTCACTCCCAGGGCACCCCCATTTCGCCCGCCATGGTCACCGCCGTTGAACAGTACACTTCGGAGGTGGACGCACTCGTACTGATGCTCGAGGAGCGAACGGAAGCACGAATCGACCTGTTGCACGTTATTCAGGTGATCAGCATGGTGTTCTCGGTGCTGATTGTGATCGCCCTCTTCCTCGACCTGAAGAACCGGGTGTTGCGCCCCCTCAGGAAGCTGGTTGGCATAGCCACCGCCGTTGGCGAACAGGACTTTTCACAGAAGGCCAACCTGAAAGGCTCTGATGAACTGGCCAGACTCGGGCTCGCCTTCGATCAGATGACCAGCGAGCTGGCACTGACCTACCAGCAACTGGAAGACAAAGCTCGGCAGAAAACAGAAGAGCTGGAAATAAGCCACGCCGCGTTGCAGGCCATGCACTCGGCCAGCCGGAACCTGTTTGCCAACCACGACCTTTGCAGCGGTGCCATTCCGATGCTGCAGGAGATTGAGCAGCTGCTGAGCATTGGCCCCATACGCTTGTACCTGCACGACAAAGAATCTGACCTGCCGGTAGAGGCCGTTACCACAGCCGCCGAGAAGCGCCCGTTCTATTGCCGGGATCACCACTGCAACGCCTGCCTGGTGACGCCAGAGGTTTACGACGAACTGCCGATGGAGAACAACGACGGGCGACGGCTGCTATTACCCATCCGCACGCCGGGCCACCTGCTGGGCACACTGGAAGTCTGGTACCCCGCCGATAAAGGCTTGCCGGATACCTCACGCAGACTGCTGGAAACCCTGACCGATCAGCTGGCTACCGCAATTTTCCTGGAAAAACAGATCACCGAAGAGCAACAACTGACACTGGCCGAAGAACGAACCGTGATTGCCCGCGAACTGCACGATTCGCTTGCACAGTCTTTGTCTTACCTGAAAATGCAGGTGACGCGGATGCGGCGCCTCAATATCACTGGCGACCAGAAACCGATACATGACGACATTCTCGATGAGCTCAGCACGGGCTTGAACAGCGCCTATCGGCAGCTTCGCGAGTTACTCGCGACCTTCCGGCTCAAGCTCGACACACCGGACCTGGCCTCCGCACTGCGCAAAACCATTGATGAATTTTCAGAACGGCTGGGCAAGCCGGTGGAGTTTGAATACAACCTTCCGCCGCAGACGCTGTCGCCCAACGAAGAAATTCACACGCTGCAGATCATCCGTGAAGGCCTGGCTAACGCTGTCAAGCACGCAGACGCAACCGACATCTCCGTGCATGTCATGTTTGAATCCCCTCGCGTGCGGGCGTGCATCCGCGATAACGGCAAAGGCCTGCCGGGAGGCGAGCAACCGGTTAACCATTACGGCCTGATCATCATGCAAGACCGTGCCCGCACCCTGGGCGGAAAGATACTCGTACAAAACCGGGAGGAGGGCGGTGTGGAAGTTGCACTGACCTTCGTTCCCAAAAGCCGCAATCTGATTCCGACTCAGACAGAATCGGCCTGAGCAGATACCCTTTACAAATAAATGAGAGAGACCATGGCTGACACACCTGCAAGCATCCTGCTGATTGACGACCACCCGCTGTTGCGACAGGGCATCAAGCAACTGATCGGCATGGAAGAGGATATGGAGGTTATTGGCGAAGCGAGCAACGCCGCCGATGGCATCCGGCTGGCGACGGAGAACGAGCCTGATTTGATCCTGATGGACCTGAACATGCCGGAAATGGACGGCATACAGGCTCTAAAACAACTTCGGGAGCAGAACATCAGCTCCCGCATCATCATGTTCACTGTATCGGATCAGGAAGACGATGTGGTTGCAGCTTTAAGGGCTGGCGCTGACGGTTATCTGCTGAAAGACATGGAACCGGAAGACATGATCGCCCAGCTGCACCAGGCGGCCGTGGGCAAGATGGTCATCAGCGACCGTTTAACCACCCTGCTGGCCGAGGCCCTGCGCTCGAACAAGCCCCAGAAGTCCTCCCGCCCGGACTTCGACAGCCTGACCCCGAGAGAAAAAGACATCCTGCGGCTGATCGCCGAGGGCCTGTCCAACAAGATGATCGGCCGCAAACTGGACATCAGTGATGGCACGGTGAAGGTGCACGTAAAACATCTGCTGAAAAAGCTCAGCCTGCGGTCCCGGGTAGAAGTTGCTGTATGGGCCGTAGAAGAGGGCTTGCACAAGGGCTGAGCTATATCAAATCGCTCAGCGCTGCATTCGGATATCCTGCCGGAGTTCATTGCGCCAACGGAGTCCGATATGCACCTGAGCCTGCCCAAATTACCCACACCCCCCGGCCTTTCCTCACTGCCCGGTGGACGCTATCTATCGGAGCTGGGCAAAACGATTCAGACCAACCCTCTGCTTGGCCAGTCACTCGCCGTGCTGCGGGAGTACCTCCCCTCACCCAGCCCACTTCTCGGCGCCATTGACCGCAGCATACCCATGCCAGTCAAACAACTGGCAGCCGAAGCCCCGCTGAACCGACTGTTCGCCGAAGCAATGGCCGACGGAGAGTTTGATGACTTTGAGGGCCGGCGCATACGGCTGGAAGTGAACGGAGGCCTACCGGGCATTACCTTCGGCTTCTGGGCCGGCCGCCTGCGCATTGTCGACGGCCCCGGAGAAGCCACAATTCGTGGTTCTTTGTCGGCGCTCAAAACCCTGGCCGAACGCAAGCAGGACCCGGATCAGCTATTTTTTCAGCGCCGCCTTGTGATTGAAGGCGACACCGAGCTGGGGCTGGCTCTGAAAAACCTGCTCGACAGTCTGGAATGGGATCTAAGTGTCCGAGAGCTGTTTTTTCGTAACGGTTAAACCGCCAGGCCACTCATTGCCTGCACTTCTGCCAGCGACAGCAGATCGGACCGGCCTAGCTGACTGATGGAGGTTTTACCCATCAAAGACAGTGTCAGCTCGATTTCAAGCCGGATGGTATGAAACAGGTTTTCCACTGCGCTCTGTCCGCCGGCAGCCAGCGCATACCCCCACGGACGTCCCACCAGGCAGCCATCCGCTCCAAGGCACAGGGCCCGGACCACATCCTGTCCGGTTTGAACGCCGCCATCGACCAACACCTGACATTGCCCCGCCACCTCTGCCGAGATGGCCGGCAGCATGCTCAGGGACGCCGGTGCGCCATCCAGTTGACGACCACCATGATTGGAGACCACCACGGCATCCGCGCCCACCTTAAGAGCCGAGCGGGCATCGTCCACTTCCATAATGCCCTTGATCACCAGCTTGCCTGGCCAGTGCTGGCGTATCCAGTCCAGATCATTCCAGGTGACCGAGGGATCAAACTGGCTCTCAACCCAGGCTTTAAAGTCCTCCGGCTTGCGGCCCGATGGCACCACACTGGCCAGATTACCAAACGTCAGCGGCTTGCCACCAATGGCCACATCCGCCAGCCAGCGCGGATGGCCCAGCAGATCCAACACTTTGCGCACCTTCGCCGGCAGCGACAAATTGCCGTTCATGCCGTTGCGAACATCCCGGTACCGCAGGCCCAACCTGGCCAGATCGACCGTGAACACCAGGGTCTTGAAACCGGCCTGCCAGGCTCTTGCCAACATCTCCTCGGAAAAGCCCCGGTCTTTCAGCACATAGAGCTGGAACCACCGATTGGCATCCGGAACGTCCCGGGCCACCTCTTCCACCGAACAAATACCCACGGTACTCAAGCAAAACGGAATGTTGGCTCTGGCACCGGCCGCTGCAGCCTGCACCTCCCCCCGCCTGGCCAACATCCCGGCCAGACCCATGGGCGCCATGACCAGGGGCATGGTGGCAGCCGTTCCCAGCAAAGTGGCGGACGTATCAATACGGGAAACGTCGGTCATCACCCTTTGGCGAAAACACCATTGTTCAAAGGCGCGCCGGTTTTCAGCCAGGGTATGTTCAGAAAAGGCACCGCCGTCCAGATAGTCGAACAACATGCGCGGTAGTTTGCGCCTGGCCAACAGGCGATAATCACTGACTGAAGCGGGGGCGAGCATAGGGGCACTCGTGCTAAGGAGCTTATAGCTCTCGGTTTTTATTGGACATCCGGTTACGACACTTTACGCCTCTTCAGCATTGATGTCCCGCGCTCGACACCCTCAGCGCAGAGTCGTCCAGCTTGCCAATGTTTCAGGGAAGAGCCAGACCAAAACTGCGAGCAGGGAGAACACGTAAAAATAGGCGGTAATCAGATAATAGATATAGGGAGATGCATCTTTCAGTTCCATAAAGTGATCAATGATCAATCTGGCTTTGACCACAATCATTGCTGCAATAACCAACGTAATCACCAGCCCGGGTTCGGCCCGTTCAGCAATCAATGCATTGACCACGGTGAGCCCGACCAGAATCACCCACATGCGATCCAGATGCCTGCCAGCGACCCGCGCTTTGTCAGTCACGTTCATTCTGATCTCCTTTTACAATTTATCGCCGGTTTACCGAAGGACATACATCAATGGAAAAATCAGAATCCAGGCCAGATCAATCATGTGCCAGTAGCAAGCAGCGGCAATCAGACCATTGTGGTTGGTGGCGGTAAACCCTCCTGAACGAATCCGGAGAATCGCCCAGAGAATCCCCCCGCTACCCCAGAATACGTGCAGCATATGGTTGAAGGTTGTGTAGTAATACACTGCAAAAAAATTACTAGTGTTTGTCTGAATGCCCTGCTCCTGGTTCCAAAGGTACTCCAGACACTTGATAGCCAGATAGACAGCGCCGCACGCGAGTGTGCCCCAGAGCCAGCGCACGGCTTTTTCCGGCTGGTCAGCCCTCAGTGCATAGATACCTTTGACCACAAAATAGCTACTGGTAATCAGAACCAGGGTATTGATCGTTCCTGCAAGGGTGTGCAATTGAAGGGGGCCGGAGTTGAACTCATCCGGGTGGTGAGCACGGGCGATGAAGTAGACCACAAAAAAGATGGCAAACTCCGTCAACTCCGAGAAGATTCCGACCCAGATAGCCGGATTTCCGGGTACGCGCTTACTGTCGAAAACGGGCTTTGGAGGGGATGTCAGCTCCGGCAAACTCGCATCTGTCTGAGTGGCCATATGCGCCTCTTCATTGATCATTAAGATTCATAAAGTCTCTAGCCGGTTCAGATCATTCCCAGCTCAAGCCGGGCCTCTTCATCGAGGTTGTCGTAGCTCCAGGATGGATCAAACACAATCTCCACCTTGCACTCTTTCACAAACGGAACCTGCAGAATATTGTCTTTAACATCGGCCGCAATCACATCACCCGGGCCGCCATACCAGGCACATTCTGCCTTTCCAGCAAGTTCAGAAGATAGGCCCTGGCTTCCGCGGTCACTTCAGCGTTGATCTCCACGGTTAACCACCTCCCGTGCTCTCTGTTTTTCCCGTTGATATTTCGCCTGGTTGGATTTGCATTCATCCCGAACCAGTTCCAGCCACCTCAGGTGCTGTGCCCAGACCTCACCTTTTATGTGTTCCGGCTTACTGCACTTCATCACCATTTCCTCCCTCACACCACAAGAAAATGAGAATAATTCTTGACTACTTTTAAAGTGTATTCGATATATATGTTAAAGCAAGAGAGGAGGATTAACAATGAACTATCAGGATATTCTCGGACGCTGCAGTGAAACTGCGGTCAGCCAGTTGGCAAGCAGATGCCCGGGAACACTCGATGTATTCCGCCGATACGTGCCGCATATCGACAACCACCGTCAGGCCACCGTAGAGATGGTCGCCTCCATAGCCAATGTTGAGCCAGGGCAGTTATGCCAGGAACTGTTTGACACAGTCATGGAGCAGACATCTGTTGCAGAACTGGATACTGACGTACTGCTGGCGCTGATATTGCGGGGGTACCATCGCCCAAATGAACGAAGAACATTCAATCATCAAAAAACAACTGAAAAAGCTCCGCGACATGACCCGAAACTACCGGGCACCGGAGTCTGCATGTCGTTCATGGAGACGTTTCTACCATGAACTGAAAGCTCTGGATTTCAGGCTTTCTGAGCAAATCTACCTGGAGCGGGATGTGCTGCGGGCCAAACTCGCCCAGAATAATCGTGAGGCGGAACTTTTCAGGGAGCTGGCAGCCAACGAACAGGCAGAAGCCCGCCTGCAGTCCAGAGATATTGGGCGGCTGGAAATGTACTAACGACGCACCACCAACTCTTACGGTCTGCATGAAACCCCCGGTCAAGCCGGGGTTTCGGTAACTGCACGGCTCACTGCCCCAAGGGATTAAACCCCATGAAGGCCATCGGCCGAATCAAGGCGATAACAGATTAGCGCCGGAATGCCTGTTGCTCAGTGACAATATCACCAAGCAGCATACGCACTGTCCGGAAGCACATCAGTCAACCGGCTGTTCCTCTTTCAAGCCGAGCTTTTTGAGGATTACCATCGCCGGGCACCATTTGGTGAACGATGACTGAATCAGATTCAGTGCGATAAATCCGGTGAACAACAACCAGTAAGGACTTGCGTAATGAGCAAGCAAAATGGATATCAGGGTAAAGACACCGGCCATCAGGCGAAGACCTTCATTGACGGTCATAACACACCTCCTTCAGGGCATATAGGTATAACATTCGCCTTTTGGTACGGACCGACAATGATGCACATCATCTTTAAGGAAGATTGACCATGACACTGGCTGAAAAACTCTGCCTGAGCGCCGCTTTCCTTTTCTTTATGACCGGATTACTGACCGGGATCTGGAAATACTGGTGCATAGCCAGAAGCCCCAAAGCGGCCGCACCCCGGTACGTTGACATCGCCCACCGCAGCTCACTGATGTACAGCTTTGCCGCCATGCTGCTGGGCTGGTTTGCCGGTTACAGCCTTTACCCAGGCTGGCTGAACACCCTGGCAGCCGCGGCTGCCCTTGGCTTCTTCGCCCTGGCCATCGGCACCTACATCATTCACGGCCGGCTTCGGGACACCAGCAACCAGCTGCGCAAACCCCACAGGCTCGGCAACGCCACACTGCCACCGTGGCTCATTCATGGCTTCATGGTACTGCTGATTATTGCCGAGGTGGGTGGCTCACTGGTGTTGGGGTCGGGCGCCCTTATAGCCACATGGCAGTAGACTATATAGCAAGGAGATCACTCGTGAGCCAACCAACCACAACCCTCCAGCTCAGAGCCGGCTGGTATTACCGGGTGCTACAGGAGGGATTGATGTGCAAGTAACATGCGCATAAAATAGGCGCATCGTTCTGCGCAAGGACTGAACCATGCAATCTGCTCAAGCTACCAAATCCATACGAAAACCAACGAACCTGTCGCTAGATAGTGCCCTTCTCAAAGAGGCGAAAGCTCTGGGAATCAATGTTTCACGATCAGCAGAGGCAGGGATCGCGGAGGCTGTGAAGCTTCATAAAAAGCAGAAGTGGTTGAAAGAAAATGCCACAGCCCTCGCAAGCTCTAATTCATACGTTGAAGCTAACGGTTTGCCTCTTGCACGGCACCGGCAGTTCTGATGGCCCGTTTCGATATCTTTGAAAATAAGGATGGGGCTGGCTATCTGCTGGATGTTCAGTCAGACCTTCTCAGTGGCTTGAACACCCGAGTTGTTGTGCCACTGTTACCCAAATCCTCGGCACCTTCTCCTGCCCAGAGACTGAATCCTGTATTTAACATTGAGGGCCAGGAGGTAGTCATGGCTACTCAGTATATGGCTGCTGTGCCTGAAGGCGAATTGCGTTTTGGTGCCGGCAGCCTTGCTGGGCAACAAAATGAAATTTCCGTGGCGTTGGACATGCTGTTTTTGGGTTTTTGATACGGGAACTTCATGTTTTCAGTGGTGTGCCACAGTCGCCTAACAAGGCACGGCGACGCAGACCAGTCTGCGAATCCGGTTGATGGCCTCATCGATTTCACGGGTGGCCTCACCGGCCCGGGCGGCGGTGTCGTAGGCTCTTTTCAGGCGAATTTCCATACAAACCTCCCATCAGGCGAATGATGCCCTTGAGCCTAACCCTGGATCCTTGTGAGCTCAAAAATCCGCCATGACACAGAGCATTCACCGCATATCAAAAAACTCCCGATGCATCCGCCGGGCTGGCATACCCCATTTCCGGAACTGGTTGAACAGCGTATTGGCCAGCCCCACCGGGCCGCAGTACCACAGGCTGGCGTTCTGCCAGTCGGGTACCGAATCCCGGATTTCCTCCGGCGTCAGCCGGCCTTCAGTGCGGCTACGTCGAATGATCAGGTTAACGCCCGCTGCTTCGGCATCCGCCCGCAACTTTGCGAGGGCCTCCTCGCTGACATCCGCGGTAGGATGGAACAGATAGACAGTGCGGTTGTCAGGACGGCCCGCCAGGCGACCCATCCGGGCAATAAACGGAGTAATGCCGATGCCCGCCCCTACCCAGATCTGGGTGCGACAATCATCTTCAAAATCAAAGCCACCATAGGGCCCCTCCAACATAACCGGCATACCCTCGCAGATCCGGCGGCTGGCCCGGCGGGTGTGATCCCCCAGTTCCTTGACCACAAATTTCAGACACCGGGTTTCCGGGTTCCAGTCTAATGCAATGGTGTAAGGGTGCGGGCCTTCCGCAGCATCCGACGTGATAAAGGCAAACTGCCCGGGGTTATGGCCAGACCACCCCTGCGTTACCCTCACCAGAAATTCGAACACTTTCAGGTCCGGATATCGGGTGACCGAAACCACCTCCCCCGGCACCTTCCGAACCTTGCCCGGCCAGCCAACCAGCAGCAAAACGGCTGCAACACTGCCAGCCACAACAGCGATCTGAGTCAGCCAGCCAATAGGCGCTGCCCAGTAATCAAACTCCATCAGGATAAAGCTGTGCCAGGCCAGGGGCAGGAACACCACCGCCAGCAATTTGTGGGTTTTACGGAACAGGTGGTAGGGAAAAGCCTTCACCAGCGCCAGCACAATCAGCACGGCAGCCGCATAGAAGGCCCATTCTCCCAAAGTTTCTGCCAGCCCCCGCTGGCCGCGGAACCAGGCTTCAAAGCCATGAGCTCCGATGTCAAAGCTCATTATCTGCCTGCACCATTCGGTCGATCATTTTCGCCATCTTGATGGCGGTGATGACCGCACTCTTCATATCATCGATCGTCGCAGCGTCAGAGATCTGACCGGCAGTGATGCGCGCAGACAATATGCGGCTGGCCGCGTCGAGCAGGGACTTTTCGGTGTCTTTGAGTGACACCGATGTACGGTTGTCTTTGGGCGTGTCAAAAAAAGTCATTCGGCGGGCGCCTGTGTTGTGGAGGATGGTCCTGGAGATCACACTTCTTCATGCAATTTAGAGTGATCGCCCTGCCCTGTCTACCTCAAGCCCCCTACCTCACACCGCCAATCTCAGGTTCGCACCTGATCCATCCCCGGCCTGCCATACCAGTAGCCATCACAAGGTGGCGCCTCTACCAGTTGCAGCGGATCGGTATCCGGTGATTCGCCCCGGCGCACCTGATCAAAGCGTTTGATCACCGCTTCCATACCCTGATGTTCCGGGCTCAGGCGGACTGTAGACACCCCCATTCGCTCCATATCCGGCAGCTCCCGCATCAGGTCATAACGTGCCCCGGACAGGGTCGAAATGCCGTTCAGCCGGAACAGTTCCTGGCTTTCGCGCGAGCGCAGTTCCATGCCATCCGGATGCTCCAGGCAACGGAACTCGCAATTATCCTTCGGTAGATTGTAATGGCGGGCGGTGAAGCACCGGGAGGACCAGGCCAGGGGGAGAAAACCCCAGGAGAACACCTCAGCGGGCAGGTCCAGACCTTCTTGTTTCAGCTCACTGATCAGCTGGCCCAGGGCTTCCTTGCCCAGTTCCACCGGCAGGTTCCAGCCCCGCAAGCCCTGCCTGGCCAGGATTTTCAGGGTGGCCACGTTGTAGATGTTCATGGACGGGCCGGTGATAAACGGAATCTTGTTACGAATCGCCACCTGCAGGGCGCTCTGGTCGTTAGCCTCTACCAGAAATTCATCCTGCTCACAGAAACGGCGAAGGCGCCGAAGATCCGCTTCGGATTCAATCAAGGTCAGGGTGGAAAGCACTACATTTTTGCCGCAGGCCTTCAGGTCCCGGGCCAGCTCGAGCCAGTCATCGGGTTTCAGCTCACGCCGGCGGGAGCAAACAACCTCCCCCAGGTAGATGGTCTCAACCGGCCATTCAGCTGCTTGGGCGTAAAAATCGAAAACACTCTGCTTGGACCAGAACCAGAGGATCGGGCCCAGGGATAGCTTCATCATGATCGCAGAACCTTATTTCCACTTGCGATGGTAGGCGCCGATGGTGGTCAGGCCGCCTTCGGAAAGACCGGACAGGGTATTGCGCCACTCAGGCTCAACCTGGAACGCTCCGGGATGAGCACCCAGTTCGTCCAGCGCCTGACGCCAGGTGCGGGCGACATCGGCAATGTAGGCCGGGCTGCGCTGCCGGCCTTCAATTTTTACTGCGCTGATACCCAGCTCCTGCAATTCCGGCAACAGATCCATGGTATTCAGGCTGACCGGCTCTTCGATGGCATGGTACACGCTGCCCTGAACCTCGAAGCGGCCTTTGCACAGGGTGGGATATCCGGCGTTTTCACCGGGGCCATAACGGTCAATCAACACATCATTCAGGCGCGACTCCAGGCCCTGGGGCGTTTCCTGCCAGCGCACGGCTTTGGCTGGGGAGCAGGCGCCACGGGTGTTGGGAGACTCATCGGTCAGGTAGGACGACAGATAGCAGCGGCCTTCGGCCATGATGCAAAGGCTGCCAAAGGCAAATACCTCCAGTTCTACCGGGCTGTGTTTGGCCACGCCCCGCACCTGGTCCAGCGACAGCACTCTGGGCAACACCGCTCGACGGATATCGAAGTTGTCTTTGTAGAACGAGAGGGCTTCGTGGCTGGTCGCCGAACCCTGCACCGACAGATGGCGGGGAATGTGGGGGTGCTTGTTGGCGGCGTAATCCAGCAGGCCCATGTCGGCCAGAATGATGGCATCCACACCCATGCCGGCGGCACGATCTACCGCACCTTTCCACTGCTCCCAGCCGTCTGGTTGCGGATAGGTGTTGATGGCACAGAAGACCCTGCTACCTCTAGCGTGCGCGTACTCAACTCCTTCCGCGGCACGCTTGTCGTTGAAATTCAAACCGGCAAACTGCCGGGCGTTGGTGCTATCCCGAAAGCCGAAGTACACCGCATCTGCGCCGTTGTCCACGGCGGTTTTCAGAGCGGGAAGGCTGCCGGCAGGGCAGACAAGTTCCATGGTTATCTCCGCTGAAAGACTTGCCCGCACCTTACCGCCTCAACCTCGCGACCACCTTGACCTTTGTCAGCGGATCAGCAGGTAGCCTGGCGCTCTTCTACCTCTTTGGAGATACCTATACGAAAAAATACATAGCCTGCATAACATTAAACAAAATCATGCAATTAACACAATGAAACAAAAGAAAAAAATGCATTTCATACCTCTTAACTAGCCCTTTTGGCGAGTAGAGATCAACCAGGAATTCACCCAGACTTTGTGCACAGTTCATTGGGAAGGATCAGGTCATGAATGTCATTAACAACCTGTCGATGCGGGGCAAACTCATCACGCTCGTTCTGCCAGCGTTACTCGTTATCATCTTCTTTGCAGCAACGAGCATCACTCGCAATGCAGATGACCTCACCAACACCCGGCAACTTCAGGACATGGTCAGCCTTGCAGAGCTGGGAGACCCGGTAATCGAGGCATTACAAAAGGAGCGCGGTCGCTCCGCCATTCTGATCTCAAGCGCTACAGGCTCCAGTGAAGACCAAAATGCCAGGCGAGCTCTGGATACCCAGAGATCCCAAACCGACGATCGTTTGCGCAGCTACATCGATGGTCTTGAGTCATTGGTTAACGACGCGGAGTTTGACAGCGCCCTGACCTCAAGCTTTTCACGCTTTGATCAGCACATCAGTGGCCTGTCGAGGCTTCGCCGTGACATAGACAACCGGGCCCTGAGCGGTGCCGACTCAGCGGCGCAGTACACCAAATTGATCATGGAAATGGTTGACCGGGTTCCCCTGCTGGTGCGCCGTGCCACCGACCCCGAACTGACCCGCCAGATCAATGCCTACCTGGCGCTGGCTCAAGCCGCCGAAATGGCCGGTCGAGAGCGCGCTGCCGGCGCAGGGTTGATTCGCAGCGGCGATTTCGATCTGCCACAGACCGCCCGCGTGGCCTCGCTGGCGGGCCAGCAAGAGTCCTATCTACGCACGGCAACGGCGATGATGGCTGCCGGTTCTGAGGTGCGCAATCAACTGGAAAGTTTCTATCAAACGCTCCAGCACCGGGAGCTGCAGGCCCAGAGGTACACCTTGTTCAGCAGCGCTTCGGGTATGTATGCGCTCGATGCAACGGATTGGTTCAACACCACAACGGCCCGCATCGATGCCATCAACACCATCAGAAACCAGAGCCTTGCCCACGTTGAGAGCCTTGCTTCCGCTTCGGTTGATACCGCCCGAAACAACCTGATTGGCGCCTCTGCCATAGCCGCCGGCGCAGTACTGGCGGTACTCGTTCTGATGATGATTATCATCCACGCTATTCACAAGCAGGTGCACCAATTGTTGTCCGGTGTTCGGTTTGCCATGGACAATAAAGACCTGACTCACCAAATTCCAGTGACCAGCAACGACGAAACCGGTACCATTGCGCGCGCCATCAATGACCTGTTCGCACGTTTCAGCACTGCGCTGTTGCAGATTGATAAAGCCAGTGTGCAGTTGGCGACCGCCACGGAAGAAACCAGCTCAACCGCTGGCCAGAATGCTTCCCAGGTCAGGAACCAACAACAACAGGTTGAACAGGTAGCTGCGGCAACCGAGGAGATGTCTTCAACGTCCGAGGAGATCTCCAGGAATACCCAGCAAGTGGCCGATGCGTCAAACAGCGCCATGGGCAAAAGCCGGACCGGTGAAGAGGTGCTGCACGCCAGCGTGACCAGAATCCGCTCACTGGCCAAATCCGTTCAGGAAGTGAACCAGGTGATTGCGGAACTGGAAGAGCGCAGTTCCACCATCAGCGATGTGGTAGACGTTATCCGGAAAGTGGCCGACCAGACCAACCTGCTCGCCCTGAATGCGGCCATTGAGGCCGCCCGGGCCGGTGAGCATGGCCGGGGCTTTGCGGTGGTGGCTGACGAAGTGCGCACGCTGGCCCGCCAGACGCACGAGTCCACCACCCAGATTGAAGACATTATCAATGGCTTCAAGACCATTACAGACAACGCCAGCCGCTCGATCACGGCCAGCCACAAACTGGCCCATGAGACGAGCGAGCAGGCATCCGAGATGGAAAAAACCTTCGCGGATATCCTCACGGACGTGAACAGCATTTCCGATATGGCGACTCAAATTGCCACAGCATCGGAGGAACAGGTTGCGGTCACCCGCGAACTGGCTGGCAACATGGAATCGGTTAGCGAAGCTGCCATCCTGACCCTGACAGGCTCCCAGGAAATCACCCAGGTGACCCAGGAGCAGGCGCGGCTTGCCCGCCAACTGCAGGATCTGGCCAACGAGTTCAAAGTAAGCGACCAAACCTGATGCTGACATGCCGAGATTGAGACCACTAAAACGCCACTGCGAAAAAGCACTGAGAAAATTTGACCGCCTGCCACTGGCGGTCAGATTTCTTCTGGCCTTCACACTTCCCGTCATCGCGGTGGTGTGGATGTCTGTGTTCAATGGAGTCGAACTCTACCGGGCCAGCCAGAATATTGAACAACTGGAGCAGCACACCAACCTGGCGGTCGACGCAGGGCTTTTAGTCGGTGCAATCCAGCGCGAGCGGGGTTTCAGCAGCATCTTTATTGAAAGCCGGGGAGCCCTGTACCACCAGCCGTTAAAGGAGGCCCGACAAGCCACGGATCAACAGCTTGCCACTCTGAAAACAAAGCTGTCTCAAACGGAATTCAAGGGGACACTTTCCGCCTTTGAAAAGAACCTGAGCAATATTGCCGGTGCCCTGGCCAGCTTGCCGGACACCCGGGAGCGCATCGACTCACTGAAAATCTCCGGCGAAGACACCCGCAGCTATTTTACGCGACACGTTGATGCCTTCAATGAGCAGATCAGTCACCTGTCCGCCCAAACAGACCTGAACCATATCGGTCGAAAACTGAATGCCTACTTCATTCTTAACCGGCTGAAGGAATTGCTCGGGCAGGAACGCGTGATTATTTCCCGTGCCCTGGTCAGCCAGCAGCTCACCCGGGAGCAGCTGCATCAGCTGCTGTTTTTCTCCGGCCGCCAACTCAGCGCCCAGATTGTCTTCAAAACCCAGACTGACCTCGCCGATGGTTACCAAACGCTGAGCATTGAGTCCGAAGCCACGAACTTTCGGAACCAGCTGCTCGAAGCACAAGACAGAGCGCCGGTACTCAGAAGTATCACCCTCGAAAACTGGTTCGCCTTGCAATCGGACCGGATCGGCGCCGTCAAAGCAGTGGAAGCCAGGCTGACCGCCGACATACTGGAAGAAACCTCGACCAGACGGGCCCACGCACAAGCCGAACTCTGGCGCTACATCATCATTTCACCACTGGTGTTGCTGGGCGGTCTCGGCCTCGCTTACCTGATTTTCAGGCACATCAAATCTCGGCTTCAATTGATTGAAACCGTGTTTGAGCACACACACGACAGGGTTACCGTGACCGATTCACGGGCCAGAATCATTGAAGTGAACGCAGCATTCAGCAACATCACCGGGTATTCTCGGCGCGAGGTTCTGGGCAAGAACTCGAGAATGCTGCAATCCGGCAAGCAGGACAAAGCCTTCTACCAGGAGCTGTGGCACAAACTTAAAACAGATGGCACCTGGCAGGGCGAAATCTGGAACCGCCGCAAAAACGGTGAAATTTACGCTGAGCTGGCCACCATCAGCGCCGTGAAAAATCGCAAGGGCGGCACCAAATATTACGTTGCGGTTTCTTCTGACATAACCGACCGGGCTTTCGAGCACCAACAACAACTTGAATTCCGCGCTTATCACGACCCGCTCACAGGGCTGCCCAACCAGTTGCTGATCCGGGATCGCCTGGAACACGCCCTGAGCCTGTCCATGCGCGAAGACAAGCACATTGTGGTAGCCAGTCTCGACATTGATAACTTCAAGCAGATCAACGAACAGAATGGCCACAACTTCGGCGACAGCTTGCTTGAACTGATCGCCAAACGGTTGAGGGCCACCCTGCGCGATTGCGACTCCCTGGCCCGTACCGGCGGCGACGAGTTCCTGATGGTGCTGGAATCCATCGACGAATTACCCCAGGTAAAACGCATTCTTGAGCGGATTCAGAAAGAACTGGCCAAGCCACTGACACTTTCTGGCACTACGGTGTCGATTGGCACCAGCATCGGAGCTACTCATTTCCCGGAAAACACCGGCGATGCCGACACGCTGATACGCCACGCCACACAAGCTCTGCATGAAGCCAAGCAAAACGGCCGGGGCCGGCTGACCTGGTTTGACCCGGAGAAAGCCCGCAATCAAACCGCCCTGTCGCACTTGCTGAAAAGGCTTGAGAATGCCATTGCCAACAGCGAACTGCTTCTGCACTTTCAGCCTAAGGTCAACATGGTGACAGGTGACGTATTAGGGTTTGAAGCGTTGCTCCGGTGGCATGACCCCGTCAGGGGGCTGATCCCTCCCGGCGAGTTCCTGCCCAGAATCGAACAGCACCCCTTCTCCATTGTGGTTGGAGACTGGGTGATTGAATCCGCTATTGCCCAGATCGAAACCTGGAAAGCCCTCGGCATTTCCACCTCGGTAAGCGTAAACATCGGCTCCCTGCAATTGCTCGCCCCCAGCTTCATTGAGAAGCTGAAAAAGCAGATTCAACGTCATCCGGGCTTTGATCCGGGCAGCCTGGAGCTCGAAATTCTTGAAAGCGCGGCCATCAATGACATTCAGCTCGCAGCCGACGTGATTGAGCAATGCCGGGAGCTGGGCGTTGGCTCATCACTGGATGATTTTGGAACCGGCTACGCGGCGCTGGAATACCTCAAACGCCTGCCCGCCACAAGCCTGAAAATTGACCAGACCTTTGTTCGGGACATGCTCGAAGATTCCGGCGACAAGGCCATTGTCAAAGGCATCATCGGGCTGGCCAATGCCTTTGATTTTGGTGTGATTGCTGAGGGCGTGGAAACCGAAGAACAGGGGCTGGCGTTGATCAGGGCCGGCTGCGTGAACGCCCAGGGGTTTGGCATAGGCCGCCCCATGCCAGCGGAGCTGGTCGAGGAATGGCTGTCGAGCTGGCAACCACCGGTTGCCTGGCTAACGGCTAACGGAACTCAACAAGCACCGTTAGCCGCCAACATCAGATAATCCGGGAGAACCGCTGGCTGGCGCCTTCTTTGCGGTACAGATCGAAGATCTGGCAGATTGCACGGATGAGCAACCTGCCCGCAGGCTGCACCTGCAGAAGCGTGCCGTCATCGGCAATCAGCTCATCCTGAATCATTGGTTTCAAACGGCTCAGCTCATCCGCAAAGTATCGATCGAGGTCTTCATTCCAGTGGTCGGCAAACTGCTTGCGGTCGAGACGGAACTGACAGATCAGCTGGCCAATCACCCAGCGGCGGATACGGTCATCCCGGCTGAGCCCCACACCCCGAATAATCGCCAGCTGGCCCGCATCGATGGATGCTTCCCAGGAAGGCAGATCGTGGTTGTTCTGGAAGTAGGCATCGTCGGTCTGGCCTATGGCCGATACACCCAGCGACACCAGGTCGCAGTCTGCGTGGGTGGTGTACCCCTGGAAGTTCCGGTGCAGCCGGCCTTCGCGCTGAGCCACGGCCAGGCTATCGTCCGGCTTGGCAAAGTGGTCCATGCCAATGTATTCATAACCGGCTTCCAGCAAACGATTTATGGTGTTGTGCAAAATCGTCAACTTCTGCTGGGGGCTGGGCAGGGTATCGCCCTGAATCCGGGTTTGCGGGTAGAAACGTTCCGGCAGGTGCGCATAGCTGAACACCGAGAGCCGGTCCGGCGACATCTCGATCACCGATTCGAGGGTTTCGGCAAAACTCTCCGGGGTCTGGTACGGCAGGCCGTAAATCAGGTCCAGGTTAATGGAACGGAAGCCCAGCTGGCGGGCTTCGTTCAACACGGCTTCGGTCATTTCCCGGGGCTGAATACGGTTGACCGCCTTCTGCACTTTCGGGTTTACATCCTGAACGCCCAGACTGATGCGATTGAAGCCCAGGTCCCACAGCGTAGGCAGTGTATCCTGATCGACTTCCCGTGGATCGATTTCCACGCTGTAATCCCGATCGTCACCGGTCTGCAGATTAAACAGCTCGCCATAGCCAGCCATCAGGTGTTGCATCACATCCTTCGGCAGGAAGGTGGGTGTACCACCGCCCCAGTGCAGTTGCTGCACCGGCCGGTTCGCACCGAACAGCTTGGACTGAATCGCCGCTTCTTTCAGCACCCGCTCAACATACGGCATGGCCTTGTCGCGCTTTTTGGTGATCACCTTGTTGCAGGCACAGTAATAACAAAGGTGCGCACAAAATGGCAGGTGGGTATACAGTGAAATCGGCCCGCCCGCTGCCTTGCTGCGCCCGGCGGCTTTGACCATGTCTTCAATCGAATAGTTTTGGGTGAATTCCACCGCCGTGGGATACGAGGTATAGCGAGGGCCGCTCAGGTCATAGCGGCGAATTAACGCCTCATCCCAGATAAAGGCGGGCAGGTTGCTTTCTGCTGCGGTATTGGAAGCCATAGTAAAAACTCTAACGTCAGGTAAAAGCGGTAAGCTGGAAGGCGCCTATTATGCGCCACCGGCCCCGGGCGTCTGTTGATACGAATCATCAGAGTGTACCACCATACCCAATGAACCACCCTTGCGCCCATGGCGTATTCTGCCTACCTCTAAAGGATAAACTTTTACCGGAGCGCCTGATGGCTAATCTCATTCTTATTCTCGGCGACCAGCTGAGCCAGGCGATTTCCGCGCTGGACGAAGCCGACAAAGCCAGCGATCTGGTGGTACTTGCCGAAGTGCAGGATGAGGCCAGCTACACCAACCATCACAAAAAGAAACTGGCATTCATATTCAGTGCCATGCGCCACTTCGCCCGGCAACTCGAGACGGACGGCTGGCAGGTGCACTATCAGGCTTACCATCCGGAAAATGCCGACCAGACGCTTGAGCAGGTGGTTGCCAGGCTGGCACTTCAGCACAAGCCGAACAGGCTGATCACCACCGAATGCGGAGAATGGCGCCTGCACGAGCAAATCAGCCAGTGGCACAAAGCCCTGGGCATGCCGGTCGAGATCAGGCCAGACACCCGCTTTGTCTGCAGCAAACCAGAGTTTGCCCACTGGGCCGAAGGGCGCAAGCAATTGCGAATGGAGTACTTCTACCGGGAAATGCGCAAAAAAACCGGGCTGCTGATGACGCCGGACGGCCAACCCGAAGGCGGCCAATGGAACTTTGATGCCGACAACCGTAAGAAGTGGTCCGGCAAGCCAGCTGCTCCCGGCCCGTTCCGGGTTGAGCCAGACGAGATAACCCAGGCGGTCATCGAGCTGGTCGATGAGCACTTTCCCCACCACTTTGGCACGACCCGGGATTTCCACTACGCAGTGACCCCGGAGCAGGCCCAACACGCTCTGGACTACTTTATCGATTTTGCTCTGCCCTGCTTTGGCGACTATCAGGACGCGCTGTCGGATCAGGAAGACTGGCTGTTCCACTCCATCCTTTCACCCTATCTCAATACCGGATTGCTGGACCCACTGGCGGTATGTGAAGCAGTTGCCCAGGCCTGGTACAGGGGCCGGGCGCCGCTGAATGCGGTTGAAGGTTTCATCCGGCAGATCATCGGGTGGCGAGAGTTTGTCCGCGGTATTTACTGGCTGCACATGCCCGGGTACGCGCAGGAAAACCGCCTGGGTAACACCCGCGCTCTGCCATGGTTCTACTGGACCGGCAAAACCAGGATGCGCTGTTTGCACAAAGCCATTGATGCAACGGCGCGCAACGCTTACGCCCACCACATTCAGAGATTGATGGTGACTGGCAACTTTGCCCTGTTGGCGGGGGTAAAGCCTGAAGAGATATGCGACTGGTATCTGGCGGTTTACATCGACGCCTTCGACTGGGTAGAACTGCCCAACACCCTGGGCATGGTGATGCATGCTGATGGCGGTTATCTAGGCTCCAAACCTTACGCCGCCAGCGGAAAATACATTCAGCGCATGTCTGACCACTGCCAGAACTGCCACTACCGGGTTCAGGATGCCACTGGCGACCGGGCCTGCCCGTTTAATTCTCTGTACTGGCATTTTATTGACCGCCATCGGGAGGCCTTCTCCGGCAACCCCCGGATGACCATGATGTACCGCAACTGGGAGAGGCAGGCCCCGGAACGCCGCAAGGCCATACTGGCCCGGGCCGACCAGTTGCTGGACAATCTGGAGCAACTCTGAGGCTGCTCCGGAAAATACCTCACGGCAAAGCATCACAAGGCCTGCTATGCTCTGAAAACCTATGTTTTTACTGCAAACTGGATGCTGGAACACACAATGGATTTTCGGGCGCTGATCACGGGACTATCACTGGCACTTTTGCATCATTCGGCGCTCGCCGGTCATCCGACCTTTAGCCTTTATACCTTCGACTCTCCGCCTTACCAGTACGCCACCGGCAGCCCTTCTGGCCCGCAGGTTTCGGGTGAAACCGTCGACACCGTGCGTTGCGCCATGGCCAGGGCGGGAGCGGCAGTCAATATAAAGCTGATCCCCCAGAACCGGGCCCGTTACTCCCTTGAACGCAATCTCATTGACGGCTATTTCGCAGTGGATCGCTCCATGGACCCAGAAACAGACGCCATCGTCAGCCACCCCGTTGCGCTGGAAAAGTGGCACTGGTTCTATACCGACACCCGCCCGGACCCGCGCCTCGCCAAGATTGGCGTTGTCAGTGGCAGCAATGAGGCCATGTGGCTGGCTGAACAGGGCTTAAAGCCCTTCGTCACCGTGGCCAGTGCCGAACAATTGCCCGCACTGCTCAAACGAAACCGGATTGATCTCGCGTTGATGGATCAGAGGGTAATGAACCTGCTGGAGCAGGCGACACCGGCCCTGGGGCAGCTACTGCACCATTCGTTCGTGCGCTATGCGCCCTTGCACCTTTACCTTAGCCGTCGTTTCAGCAACGAACACACCGAGTTCTTGCCACTGTTTAACCGGCATCTTCCAGACTGCATGACGGCCCATCTGAAACTGTCGGAGGACGAACGTCAACAGGTTGCCAGCGTGGCCGAAGCACTGATTCAGGACCTGTCGGGCAAAGTCAGTTTCTCCCGGACCATCCACCAGGGGCCGAGTTACGACACTCATACCGACATACTGACCCAGGACACCGTCTGGCGGGCCCTTGCACCCCGCCAGGCAACACCTCTGGCGGCACAGATCCTTGCACTTCCTGTGTCTGAGGCATTAGCTCAGTGGCAGTCAGAGAAGTCGCCTCTGGTTACCGAGGTGTTGGTGATCAACACCAAGGGCGCGCTTGTGGCTATGAGCCAGCTTTCGTCTGACTATTGGCAGGGTGACGAACCCAAGTTTCAGGAAATCGTCATCGAAACCGAGGAGAGCCTGGTTCAACGGGCCAGCCTGTGGATTTCACCGATCCGCTATGACGCCTCAACCAGCCAGTTCCAGATAACGGTCAGTGTCCCTATACCTTTGGCAGAACCGAACAACGGCCTTGAAGGCGTGCTTTCTCTCGGTCTTGCCATTGAAGCTGTCCTGCAAAGCCCGGAAGAGCGGGATCAACATTCGGCAACCCACTAGGGCGGCCCCACCTCGCACGCCAGCACCAGTGCCCAGAATTCCGAGAAGTCATTCACCACCACATCGGGCTTGTCCGGATGCTTGTGGGTGCCGGGAAATATCCGGTTCAGCCAGGGCAGATCCCATTGCGCGCCGTTGAAAAACACTGACGTCATGCCGGCACGCTTGGCCGCAATCACATCGGTGGTGGAGTCTCCCACATACCACACGCTCGGCCCCGGCGGGTAATCCAGCTTTTGCGCCGCCAGCAATAACTGGTCCGGATGAGGTTTGCGCAGGGGGGTGTCATCACCGCACACATCCACTTCGAACAGATGCGTCCAGCCGGTATCTTCCACCGCCGCCAGCTCATGCTCAAAGAACTCCCGGTCGCGATTAGTGATCACCCCCACCTGAATGCCCAGCCGGTGCAGCCCCTCCAGAACGTGCCGGACTCTGGGCTCAAACGCCTTCACGGTGCCGTAGTGGTTGCGGTAATGATGATTGAACGCTTTGTGGGCAATCTGCTTGGCCTGCTGGTCTTCACCGAACAGCACTTCAAAAATATCCGTACGGGAGATTTTCCGGTCCGCCTTAACCTTAGGGTGCAGCTTTGCAAACTCCCGAACGTAAGCCACCAGGCGGGCGTCTTCCGGGGTTTTGCTGTCTTCCGGTGCAACCATGCGGCCCATCAGCCCCAGGGTGTGAAAGTCCGGCAACATATCGTCCACTGCGTGGTACATGGCGTCCAGAGTGTCTACCAGGGTGGCGTGCCAATCGAACAGCACCACGGCCGGGCGAGTCAGTTTAACCACCGCCGGGTGCCAGTCCGGCTCAATCCGCGGTTCCGGCCGCTCCGGTGCCGGGAAGGGCTTTGGTCGCACCTCCGCCGGGCGGGCATGGAAGGCATCCGGGTGTTCCCGCTCCAGTAGCGCGAGCAGATCCATCAATTCCTCAAAGCTGCCCAGAATGGCCGCAGGGGCATCCCGCTTGGTAAACCAGCTGCCGATCCGTTCCGGCTCCCAGCAGGCACCGTTATAAAACACGCCAGCGACACCGGCACGGTGTGCCGTCAGCATATCCACATAGCTGTCACCCACGTACCAGGCGCGAGGATCTACCTGCAGCCCCAGCTGTTCCAATGCTTTGAGGATCACTTCGGGGTCTGGCTTGTACTCGGTGACATCGTCGGCGCACACGGTGGCATCGAAAAGATGGTGCCAGCGCCCTTCATCCACAATGGCCAGTTCTTTATCCAGAAATTCCCGATTGCGATTGGTAGACACCGCCAGCTTGATGCCCATGGCCTTGAGGGCGGACAGGTACTCGTAGGCACCGGGCTGGAAAGGCTTAACCCGGCCGAAATACTTTCGATAGGCGTTATTATAGGCTTTGTGCGCCTGCAATTTGGCCGCCTTGTTGTCGCCGAAGATGGCGTTGAAGATATCCGTACGGGACACCCGGCGCTCCGCCAGAATGCGCGGGTGCAAGCGGCGAAAGATGCGGATGTAGCGTACCAGCCGGGCGTCGTCTTCGGTGCGGCACTGGTCTTCCGGTAAGAGCTGCTCCACCAAACCCAGCTCTTCGAGCTGAGGCAGCATCTCCTCCATGGCACTGAACATGGCATCATGGGTGTCCACCAGCGTGCCGTGCCAGTCGAAGATCAGGACAGATGGGGGCTGCAGTCCTTCGTTCAGTTTGGTCATAAGAAAACCTTTGCCGTTTCAGTCACGTATATCCATCAAAACCCATACCCTCAGTAAAAACCAAAAACCCCGGATGCACAAAAAACCACACCTGCCCGAAAAAACCTGCCCGGTCTGCCAGCGCCCCTTCACCTGGCGCAAGAAGTGGGCAAAAGACTGGGACAATGTTCGTTATTGCAGCGAACGCTGCCGCCGCGCCCGGAGCACGCAGCCATGACCACCGTGGTCTGGTTCAAGCGGGATCTACGCACCCGCGATCACGCCCCGCTGGTGGCTGGCGCGACTCTGGCTGAACCGGTGATTCCGTTGTACGTCATTGAAGACGAATACTGGCAGCAGCCAGACACCAGCGGCCGGCAATGGGGTTTTATCCGCGACTCCCTTGATGATCTGGATCGACAATTGCGAACAGCGGGCAACCAACTGCTAGTCACCCGGGGGTCGGTCATCGAAGCGCTCCGTCAGCTCAAAGCCAGCCATGGCATCCGGAGAGTGTTTTGCCACCAGGAAACCGGCGGCCAGTGGACCTTCGAGCGCGACAAGGCCGTTGTCCAGTGGTGTTCCGACAACCAGGTGGAGCTCAGAGAGTGGAACCAGTTCGGCGTGGTTCGCCGGCTTAAAGACCGGGACATCTGGGACAGGGCCTGGACCGAATTGATGAGACAGCCCGCGCTTGAGGCACCCCGCTGCGTACCCGCTGTCGGCTCTATTCCGTCTGTGGCATGGCGTAGCCTTGAACCGGGCGCCACCGGAGCAGACCCGTGCCCGGGCCGGCAAACCGGCGGCAGCAGCCCCGGTGAGAAGTTACTGGCGTCGTTTCTGGAACGCCGGTGCGTGGGTTACCAGTACAACATTTCCAGCCCGAACACGGCGGTTCGCGCCTGTTCCCGGCTGAGTCCCCACATCTCCTACGGCACCGTCAGCCTCCGGGAGATCTACCAACAGGCCAAGGCGGCCGGCAATCATCGGAATACCCTGCCCCGGAAACAGAAAAGCCTGACCAGCTTCCGCTCCCGTCTGCACTGGCATTGCCACTTCATCCAGAAACTTGAAGACGAGCCGGAGCTGGAGTTCCGCGCCATGCACCGGGAACTGGAGGGCATGAAAACCGGGCCGAACAATTCCGAACGGCTACAGCGCTGGCAGCAAGGGCAAACCGGTTGGCCTTTGGTGGATGCCTGCATGCGCAGCCTGCAGCACACCGGCTGGCTCAACTTCCGGATGCGGGCAATGCTGATGGCCGTGGCCAGCTATCAACTCTGGCTGCACTGGCGTGATCCGGCCCTGCACCTCGCGCGACTGTTCACCGATTTCGAGCCGGGCATTCACTATTCCCAGGCCCAGATGCAATCCGGCCTGACCGGCATCAATGCCCTGCGCATCTACAATCCGGTGCTGCAAAGCCAGAAGCTGGACCCGAACGGCGAATTTATCCGGCGCTGGATTCCCGAGCTGGCCGGGGTGCCCCGGGAAATGATCCATACCCCCTGGTTGATGACGCCCACCCAGAAAGCGAAGTTCGGCGGCAACACCTACATTGCCCCGGTGTGCGACCACGAACAGGCGGCCCGGGCGGCGCGCAAGGCGGTGGGCGACTTCCGGAAACAATACGTAAGCCGAGAAGAGACTGGCCGGGTACTGGACCGCCACGGCAGCCGCAAGGGGCCGCATCAAACACGGCCGAAAGCAGCAGCCAAGCAGACGCCGGACAACCAGCTGTCTTTATTTGATTAAATCACTCAACGGAAAAACAACAAGCTCCCAGTTTGTTTACCGCCCTCTCGGGCTCTGCGCCTGGTTCTCCAGCATCTGCTCCATCATCAGCTGCATCTGATCCATGCGCTGCTCCATCATCTCCAGGCGCTGATCAGCGTCCATGCCGGAACTACCTGCCTGGGCACCGCCGGCATTGGCAGACTGCTTCCGGGACTGGTTACCCATTCCACCCTGGCCACTTCCCATCTGACCCTGCCCCTGACGCTGCCCCATCATTCCCTGACCCTGACCTTGGCCTTGGCCTCTCATGCCGCCACGCATCATTTGCATATGCTGCTGCATGTATTCCATATGCTTTTCGCGAATACGCTGGCGCTCTTCATCCGACTTCGCATTGCGCATTTCCTGCCTCATGGCCTGCATTTGTGCCATGTTTTGATTCATTTGCTGCATCTGCTCCTGGTTCATCATGCCACCACGGGCCATCTGACCGGCATTCCCCTGGGCAAAAACCAGCAGTGGAGCCGAAACGAGAACAGAGCAGGCGCCGAGCCTTACATCAGACCCACACCGAAACGCTTCATGACCAGCGCAAGCCCGCCGAAGCAAACGATGGTGAGTACCGCACTGCCCGCCAATGACGGCCAGAATCCGAACCGGGGCAACAGGAACGGAAACAACAGAAACATCGGCAGGGTGGGCAGCACGTACCAGAAGGTGTACCAGGCATGATTGGCAATTTTCTCGCCCGACTGATGTTCCAGGTACATCCAGATCATCGCCAGCACCGTCACGGTCGGCAGCGCGGCAATCAACGCACCGAGTTTATCGCTGCGTTTTGCCACTTCAGAAATCAGCACCACCAGTGCGGCGGTGATGGCGTATTTGGTGATCAGCCATGCCATTCGTTTTCTCCTTCGCAATAAAGAGTCTTGACCCTACAGTAACTAACAGGTTTTCTAATAGCACCATCACATTGATGAACCGGAGCTGTGAATGACGGAGTCCTGCAAAAACGACTGTAGCGGCAAAAAATCTGCTGCAGAAGAAATACCCCAGTCCGATATTCCCACCGCCACGGGTGAATGGTTGAGCCGCTACCGCATTCCAAAAATGGACTGTCCATCTGAAGAACGAATGATCCGCATGGCACTGGGGGGATTAGGCGCTGTTCAGGGGCTGTCATTCGATTTGCCAGGCCGTAAGCTTGAAGTTTTGCATAACGGACAAGCCGAGCCAATTACCGAAAAGCTGGCCACTCTGGGGCTGGGTGCGGAACTCCAGGGTACCCGCAAGGCAAGTGCAGAGGCCCTTCAGGGGGCCGCCACCTCTGGAGCAAACCCGCAACAGGAGGCAGGCACACTGTGGATTCTGCTGGCCATTAACGGGCTGATGTTCGTGTTTGAGATGGTCATGGGCCTGATGGCCCAATCAGCCGGCCTGGTTGCCGATTCTCTGGACATGTTTGCCGATGCGGCCGTGTATGGACTGGCACTTTATGCGGTGGGGCATGGGGTAAAAATGCAGGTTCGCGCCGCTCACATAGCGGGTGTTCTGCAGCTTGTTCTGGCACTCGGCGTGCTGATCGAAGTCGGCCGGCGATTTGTGTTTGGCAGTGAACCAGAGTCCATGCTGATGATGGCCATTGCCTTTCTGGCTCTGATCGCCAATACCGCCTGCTTGTTGTTAATTTCCAGACACCGGAAAGGCGGCGCCCACATGAAGGCCAGCTACATATTTTCAGCCAACGATGTGGTGATCAATCTGGGCATTATCCTTGCCGGGGCACTGGTTGCCTGGACCGGCTCCAACTACCCGGACCTGGTTATCGGCACCATCGTGGGCCTGATTGTTCTCAACGGCGCCCGGCGTATTCTGGCCCTGAAAGGCTGAATCACCACCCTCAAAAAATGTTGCCATAGAGGTAAGAATGCACAGTCACGACCACGGCCACGATCACAGCCATCACTTCGACACCCATAACCGCGCCTTTGCAATCGCGATCATCCTCAACACCCTGTTCGTAGTTATTGAAGCGACCTATGGCGTGCTGTCCGGTTCTCTGGCGCTCATCGCCGATGCTGGCCACAACCTCAGTGATGTCATGGGCTTGATTCTGGCCTGGGTTGCCAGCTGGCTGGCCAGCAAGGCTGCGTCATACAGCAAAACTTACGGTTTGAAGAAAACCACCATTCTGGCAGCCCTGTTCAACGCCCTGATACTCATTGCGGCGGTCGGTGGAATTACCTGGGAGGCGCTGCAACGCCTGAGCAACCCTGCCGAGGTCGCAGGCCTGATTGTGGTTATCGTTGCCGGGATCGGCGTCCTGATCAACGGCATCACCATGCTGCTGTTTCTCAAAGGGCAGAAAGGGGATCTCAACATTCGCGGGGCGTTCCTGCACATGGCCGCCGACACGGCAGTGTCCGTGGGCGTGGCGATCTCTGGCACAGTGCTGATGTTCACCAATCTCCACTGGATCGATCCGGTCATCAGTCTGGTTATTGCCGTGGTTATCTTCCTGGGCACCTGGCAGCTGCTGAAAGAATCCGTCAACCTGGCGGTCGACGCCGTACCCAAGGGTATCGACCCCGCCACGGTCCGCAAGCACCTCGAACGCTTGCCAGGCGTGCAGTCAGCCCACCACCTCCACATCTGAGCCCTGAGCACGACCGAAAATGCGCTGACCGTTCATCTGGTCAAGCCGGACCCGGAAGGCGATGACGAGGCCATCCACCAGGCGTCATCCATGCTGGCGGCCGAGTTCAACATCCATCACACCACCATTCAGTGGGAACGGGGAGGCGCCCTCTGCCCGAACGGGACAGCCCACTGAAGAGTAGCTTCAGAAAGCCAGTGAGATCATCACCGGGATAAACGCCAGGCCGAACAGCGTCGTCAGCATGACGGTGCCGGCGGCCTGTTTGGGCGTAGTATCCAGCAAAGTGGCAATCACCACCGTGTTGGCGGCAATCGGTGTAATGGAAATCAGGAACATGGCCTGGTGCACCGCTGGCTCGTAGACGCCCAGTATGGTGGAATCAATCCACCAGAACAGAATTGCCACCAGCGGCCAGACCACAAACTTGCCGAAAAATGCCAGTGCAGTGAAGCGGACGTTACCCGCCATCCCGCGGAAGCTGGTAATACTCATGCCAATAATCATCATGCCCAGAATGCTGTAGGCTCCGCGCAGGTTGTCGAACAGCGGCACGAAGATCTCCGGAATGCCCACCCCCGACAGATTGAGGGCAACAGCCGCCAGAAAGGCGTACACCGAAGGCAGCTTGAGCACTCGCCAGAGTGCATCCTGGATGCTGTAGCGGCCCCGGGCCGCCAGGTAGAAGCCCACTGAGTTCTCGAACAGCGTGGTGCCCAGCATGCACACGATATAAAGCCCCAGCCCCTCTTCCCCGAACAGCAGCAACGCCACCGGCACCCCGAAGTACCCGGTGTTACCGGAACCCACGCACAGGGGAATGATGTTGGCACTGCCATCGGTAAGGACCTTCCTCGCCAGCTTCAGCTGAACAATACCCAGTACCGAGGAAATTCCAAACACCAGGAACGGCAACAGGATGACTTCGGGCGACAGCGGCGCCGCCATGACACCGGAAAACACCACAGACGGCGTGACGATGTACAGCATGATGCCGGCAATGTGCCGGCCGCTGGCCTCCAGGTAACGGCCGGCAATCCAGCCCAGCCCAACCGTGACGTAGAGCGGGATCAGCTTGAAGAAAAGGGCAAACGCAGCGGCCATCGGCACTCCATGAGAAAAACGTAACTGGACAGGCAGGCTGCGAAGTCTAGCACCTACCTCTCCGGAGGTAACTCCCCGGCGCAATAGAGAAACCTCCGGGGTTCTTTGATAATGATCAATAGCATCACTGATACATCTTTATATCCTAGTGGCGCAGTCAGGTATTCCAAACAACCAAGGAGAGAGACCAATGGCCGAGCGCTTTACCAAAAGCATGGCCAGGAACATATATCTGGGGGGAAGCGCATTCTTCGTCCTGTTGTTCCTGGCCCTGACTTTTGACACACAGCTTCGGGCTATGCCCGAGCGGGATAACCGAGACCAGCTGACCGAGCAAGTGGTTCGGGGAAAGCACCTGTGGGAGAACAACAACTGTGTTGGTTGTCATTCCCTGATGGGTGAGGGTGCATACTTTGCACCAGAACTGGCGAACGTATTCGATCGCCGTGGCGGTGGTGACACTGAAGTATTCAAGGCGTACATGAACGCCTGGATGAACGCCATGCCCACCAATATTCCGGGTCGCCGTCAGATGCCGAACTTCAACCTGAGCGATGAAGATATCGAAGCACTGGCAGCATTCCTGGAATGGACGTCCAAGATTGACGATAACAACTGGCCGCCCAACATCGAAGGCTGAGGGAGCAGATATGAAATACGAATCTCAACGGGTAGCGATGCCCTACTTCATTTTTGCCCTGATTCTGTTCGCCGGCCAGATTGTGTTCGGCCTGATTCTGGGTCTCCAATACGTTGTGGGTGACTTCCTGTTTCCGGAAATCCCCTTCAACGTTGCGCGGATGGTGCACACCAACCTGCTGATTGTCTGGCTGCTGTTCGGCTTTATGGGCGCAACCTACTACATGGTTCCGGAAGAAGCACAGACTGAGCTGCACAGCCCGTTGCTGGCGTGGATTCTGTTCTGGGTGTTCGCTGCTGCCGGCACTCTGACCATCCTTGGCTACCTGTTTGTGGACTACGCCACCCTGGCGGATGTCACCCTGAACAAATTGCTACCCACCATGGGCCGGGAGTTCCTTGAGCAACCCACCATTACCAAGATCGGTATTGCCGTGGTTGTGGTCGCTTTCCTCTACAACGTCGGCATGACGGCCCTGAAAGGTCGTAAAACCGTCGTCAACATTGTACTGATGACCGGTTTGATCGGTCTGGCCGTGCTTTGGCTGTTCTCCTTCTACAACCCCAGCAACCTGGCGACTGACAAGTACTTCTGGTGGTTTGTGGTTCACCTGTGGGTAGAAGGCGTTTGGGAACTGATCATGGGCGCCATCCTGGCCTATGTACTGATCAAGCTCACCGGTGTGGACCGCGAAGTGATCGAGAAGTGGCTGTACGTGATCATCGCCATGGCGCTGATTACCGGCATCATCGGTACCGGGCACCACTTCTTCTGGATTGGGCCGCCTGAGTACTGGCTGTGGCTGGGCTCCGTGTTCTCTGCACTGGAACCGCTGCCGTTCTTCATGATGGTGGTCTTCGCCTTCAACATGATCAACCGTCGCCGCCGTAATCACCCGAACAAGGCTGCCTTGCTGTGGGCCATGGGTACAACCGTGATGGCGTTCCTGGGTGCTGGCGTGTGGGGCTTCCTGCATACCCTGGCTCCGGTGAACTACTACACCCACGGTAGCCAGATTACCGCTGCACACGGTCACATGGCGTTCTACGGCGCCTACGTGATGATCGTACTGACCATCATTTCCTACGCAGTGCCGATCATGCGTGGCCGTCCTTACGGCAACAGCAATACCGCACAGATTGTAGAAATGTGGGGCTTCTGGCTGATGACCATCTCCATGGTGTTCATCACCCTGTTCCTGACCGGCGCTGGTGTCCTGCAGGTTTGGCTGCAGCGGATTCCGGAAAGCGGTGATGCCATGTCGTTCATGGCGGGCCAGGATCAGATCGCCATTTTCTACTGGTTGCGATTCGTCGCCGGTGCTTTCTTCATGGCCGGTCTGGTGGTGTACTTCGGCAGCTTCTTCATCAAGGGCCAGGCAAGCCCTGCCGAAGAAGTCCGTGGTCCCGCTACCGCTGACGCCTGATAGGGCAATATCGCCGGGGCCTTCGGGCCCCGGCACTCACCTCAACCCTGGACCACCTTCGTGCATGCGCAAACCGTTAACCCGAAAGACACCCTCCAGCAGAAGCGCCTGATCACCCGCTGCGCCTTTTTCCTGCTGTTCCTGCTTGCGCCTGTCCTCAATATCTTCCGTTACGACCTGACCGAAACCCATTTCGTACTGCTGGGTTTCCCGCTTTCGTTTAACCTGAATCTCGACTGGGTAGCCCAAAGCACGCCCGCCGAAGTGGCCGGGCAGATTCTGTTCTGGTTCATACTGCCGATTCTGGTTCTGGTTCCCCTGGCGCTGTGGATCGCGTTCAAGTGGGGCCGCCTTTATTGTGGCTGGTTATGCCCGCACTTTTCCGTTGTCGAAACCATCAACGACCTGATGACCCGCATCACCGGCCGCCCCACCCTGTGGGAAGCCCTGAGAAAAGGCAGCACCGGCAAAGCCATCCACTGGGCCGGCCTTACGTTTATTTGCGCCCTGATCGGATTCTCCTGGGCTCTGGCATTGCTGTCCTACCTGCTCCCACCAATCCCGCTGTACACCGACCTGGTCACCGGCCAGATCGGCCTGTACCCGGCCATTTTTCTGGCGGTGGCCACCGCCGTTTTCACCTTTGATTTTCTGTTCGCCCGGCACCTGTTCTGCAAATACGGCTGCGCCGTAGGTCTGGTGCAAAGCATCGCCTGGATGACCAACGGCAAGGGCCGGGTAGTGACCTTCGACACCAAGCGCGCAGCCGCTTGCCGGGATTGCACCAAGGCCTGCGACGAGGCCTGCCCCATGCGGCTGCCCACCCGCAGCCACAAGCGGGCAAAATTCAGTTGTACCCAGTGCCTGCAGTGCGTCAGCGCCTGCCGCGAGGTACAGAAAGATAACCCGGCGGGTTCCCTGTTAACCTGGGAGCCCGGCACACCGAGCAAGCAAACGGTGTTGATTCCCGTGCGTCAGGTGGACAACTCACCGCGCCAAGCTCGCGTCTGAAATCAGGAGTCGATATGGAAGAGTGGGTCGGATTAAAGTGGCACGACTACGTTACCCGCCAGGCCATGGGCGAGTTTCCCGAATACGCCGTGCATCTGAAAGACGAAGCCCGCACCCTGGGCGTACTGTTCCGAGCGATGGGCGGCGATCCGGCCCTGAGCCTGGTTATGGCCGAGCCCAGACACTTTCAGATTCGCCGAAAATTCCTGCAGAAACTGGCGGGCACCCACCGCAAATTTGAACTGGCCTGGCGCGACGAGGAAAGCCTGCGGCTGCCAGACCGGCTGGCCCTGTTTCCGTCCTTCAAGGTCAACCGTGAACTTTATCTCTGGCTTGCGGCCCTGGCCTCTCTGGGCGAGATTAACCATCACAGCTGGCTCAAGGGCAATCAGGCTATGGTGCAGGAGCTGCTTGCCCGCTGGCCGGGCCTGGAGCCCATGTACCAGCGGCTGGTCAAACACACCCTGCGGTGGCGGCCAACTCCGGAAAGCCTGCCCGGCAACGAAGGCAAGCGTGAGGCCGCCATTCGGCAAGCCCTGATTCACCCCGGCAGCGTAGATGACCTGCCCGATGCCCTCACCGACCCCTGGCCCGTTGTGCTCTGGCTCTATCCGGTTCTAGGCCGAGGAAAACTGACTGGACAGGTCATTGGCGATGACAACACCCTGTCCAAATCCGGCGGTCTGGCAAAGAAACGCAAACGCCGTCGCGCCGAGCGGGTAGACGCTTTCGATAAAGATCAGGGGCTCATGCTGTTCCGGCTTGAGAGCATGTTCTCCTGGTCTGAATTTATCCCCATCGATAGGGCCGGCGATGACAGCGAAGAAGACGATGCCGACGCCGTAGCCGACGACATGGATATGATCTCGGTCTCCCAGGATCGTCGCGAAGCCTCATCGGCCATCAAGTTCGACCTGGACCTGCCCTCCGAGGAAAACGACGACCTGTTTCTGGGTCCGGGTATTCACCTGCCGGAATGGGATTGGCGGCGTCAGGACTACCGGGAAAGCTTCTGCTGCCTGCAGCCAATGCTCAGTAAAGATGCCGTTCCGTCTCCGCTGCCAGAACGCCTGAACCGCTCCGCCCAGACCCTACGCAGGCAGTTCAACGCCCTGAAGCCCCTGCGCCAGTGGGAACGCCGGCAACTGGAAGGTGAAGAGCTGGATCTGGACGCCTGCCTGGAGCGTGTCGTCCAGCACAAGCGGGGGATTGGTGAGGTGGACCAGAAACTGTTCCGCCAGTGCAAGCAGAACCAGCGTGACCTGGCGTGCCTGGTGCTGACGGATATTTCGCTGTCCACCGACACCTTCATCAACAACAACCAACGGGTCATCGACATTGCCCGTGACGGCCTGCAGTTGCTGAGCGAAGCCCTCACCGCCAGCCGCGACCCCTTCGCGCTGTTTGCATTTTCATCCCGGCGCAGGGACCACATTCGCTTTCACCACATAAAGGGGTTTGACGAACCCTACAACGACACCACCCGTGGCCGTATTCAGGCACTGGAACCCGGTTACTATACCCGCATGGGCGCTGCCATCCGCCAATCCATCAAACTGCTGCGGGGCCGGCCCGAACACCAGAAAATCCTGTTACTGCTGACCGACGGCAAACCCAACGATCTGGACCTGTACGAAGGCCGCTACGGCGTGGAAGACACCCGAATGGCCGTTCAGGAAGCCCACCGGGCAGGCCTGACCCCCTTCTGCGTGACCATTGACGAAGAAGCCAACGAATACCTGCCCTACGTCTTCGGCAGCAGCAACTTCGTGGTCATCAAAGACCCCACGCAGCTACCCGCTCAGCTACCCAAGCTTTACCTGAACCTGACCCGTTAACGGAGACTGTAATGGCTAACGTTCAAATCGAACGTACACGGCACCTGCCAGGCGACATCGCCGTCTGGTTTTTTATCTTCGCGGAGTTAGCCGTTTTCGGCATTATGTTTATCGGCTTCGGCGTCGCCCGCAGCCTGGACCCGGCTACCTTCTCCGCAGGGCGGGAAGCCCTTCACCCCTGGACCGGCCTGATCAACACCATCGGCCTGATCACCGCCAGCTACCTGGTCGCCCTGTCGGTACACCGCCTGCGCGATCGCAAGACCGGGGCCTCAGCTTTGCTCTGGGGCGCCATCGCCGCCTCATCGATCTACACCTTCGGCAAAATCTGGGAATACGCCGACCTGTACTCCAACGGCTACAACCTGGGTACCGACACCTTCTTCATGTTTTATTTTTTCCTGACCTTCTTCCACTTCATGCACGTCGTGCTGGGCCAGATCATCCTGGTGGTCCTGGCCGTAAAGGTGAAAAAAGGCGACTACAACGGCGACGACATGAACGGCATGGAATCCGGCGCCTCGTACTGGCACATGGTCGACCTCGTGTGGCTGGTGCTGTTCCCCATGCTCTATGTTCTGGCGTAAGGAGAGATGCCCATGTTAGCGGTTTATATCATCCTGATAATTTGCACCATGACACCGGTAATCGCCATGCAGATGGGTGCCGACCCTCTGATTCTGATCTGGCTGGTGTTCGCGCTGGTGATTGTCAAAGCGGTACTGCTGGTGGACCATTTCATGGAAATGAAACACGCGCCGCTCGGCTGGCGACTGGCGTCACAGGGCTGGGCAATTGTAGTGGTTGCAGTTCTGGCAGGAGTTCACGCCGCTGGTTGACACCTGAATCTGGAGCAAGCGCCAGGACTGAATTCGCGGAAGCCCGTGACACTGTCAGAAGGAGCGGCCGGGTAGGCCTTCCCAAAACTGTGCGGAGCCATGGATGGCGGAGCCCAAGCGCCACATGGATGTGCCGCAAGGAGCGTGTTTTGGGAAGGCCTACCCGGCCGCGACCTCACCCATAATCAAGAGTTCACAAAAAGCGCCGCGGAAAATAAGGGGGCTTATTGCCAATAGCCTGAGCCAACGCGACCATACCCCAAAGCACAAACGACGTGTGCAGCACGATGGCCCAGACAATCGCAAAGGTCCAGAAATTCCCCGTATTGCCAAACAGCAACCAGGAAATCCCCACACCAGAGCCGATCAAAACCGCACCCAGAACCGACATACACACCGCCGCCTTACTGTGAGCCCGGCGCAACGCACTGGCCTCCCCCGACTTCAGGAACATCCACAACAACACCCCGAAGCCAATGATCGGCAATGCCAACAAATTCAACAAATACCAAGCAATCGGGGCAATTGCCCCGGGCGATTCATTCTTCCGACTGCCCGAATAAGGCATACACCACCTCCATTAGTGCGTTAACGGTCACCGCGTCATCCGATAGAGGCTCGATCATACCGGCCCTGCAGGCCTCCACCGCAGGCATACCTGACGCCATCAAATAAGCCGTATGAATCAACAACCGCGTGGAAGCAGCCTCCTCCAGATCGTGGTCCTTCAGCTTACGCAACGACGTTGCCAGGCCCACCAACTGCTTTGCAAGATCCGCATCACAGCCAGATTCCTGCTGAACAATGGTTTGCTCTACTTCCGGCTCAGGGTAATCAAAGCTCATCGAAACAAACCGCTGCCGGGTGCTCGGCTTCATGCCCTTCAGCAAGCTCTGATAGCCCGGGTTGTAGGAGACCACCAGCATGAAGCCGGGCGCGGCCTTCAACAATTCACCGGTCCGCTCGATCGGCAGTTCCCGGCGATCGTCAGCCAACGGGTGCAGCACAACCGTGGTGTCCTTTCTTGCTTCAACTACCTCATCAAGATAGCAGATGCCACCTTCCCTGACCGCCCGGGTCAAAGGCCCATCCTGCCAGTAGGTGCCATCGGGACCGATCAGGTGGCGACCCACCAGATCAGAAGCGGTGAGATCATCATGACATGCGACGGTATAAACCGGGCGCCCCAATTGCTCGGCCATGTAACGCACGAAACGGGTTTTACCGCATCCTGTCGGGCCTTTGATCAGTACTGGAAGACCGTTGTCGGCCGCTGCACGGAACAGCTCTACTTCGTTGCCTGCTGGCTGGTAAAACGTCATTGACTGGATTCCTTATGTTGCCTGGATTCGGGTGCAGAAAACTGATGCACCCATTCCGGAAAAATCTGAAAGATCTGGCGGTCGTCTTGTCTTTTCAGCTTTGCGAGAGCGGTGAGACAGGGGGCCACGGCCCCTTCAGGGTCAAACTCCTGTGTTCCGGCATACCACCCGGCGCCTTCAACTGTCGCTCCCTGCCAGGTAATAACCAAGCTTTGCGTCGCCATCAGAGGCTGTACAAATGCCAGTTCAGAGACCGCAGCGTGGGTGTTGTTATGCAACAGCAACCCCAGCGCAGAACTGTAATCTGCAGCTTCATAGCGCTGCCCCCTCGAGGGCCTGACACCCTGTTGCGCCAACGCCTCCAGCGCCAGCTCGCCGCCCACCGGATCGGCTCCGGCAACCACTGAGACGTCCCGCCCCTGCAGCTCGGCAAGCCCGCGAACGCCCGCCGTTGCCCGGGTGACCCACACAGGCACCGGCGCGGTGCCACGTCGACTCAACGCCCGGAGAAAAAGCTCACCCCGGCCCTCGCCGGGATGAAAGCTCAGGTGGCTGGGTGCCCCCGGCTCGAACACAAGCTCGGCGACACATCCGTTCCTGGCAAGAAACGCTTCCATCCGGTTCTTCGCTACCGATGTTGACTCCAGCTCTGTCAGCACACGCAGCCGGATTGGCTCGCTGGCGCCCGCAGCCGGTACTGCGGCCACAAGCGTGGCCATCACCCACCAGCAACGGATACTCACCTTACAACCCCAGGGCGTGCGCCCGGTTGGTGAAAAAGATACCCGAGGGCTTCTGGGCCGGAAGTGTGGCGACTTCCTCCAGCGTACGAGTGTTGTACACGGTAATGCGGTCGCTATCCCGGGAGGACACCCACACCTCTTCACCGCGAGGCGTGAATTCCATGTGCAATACCGATTTGCCAGGTTCCAGGGTGCGTACAACCTCACGGGTCTGGGAATCAATCACCTGCACCACATTGTTCTTCGGGTGAGCAAAACTGACCCAGATCTGGCGGTTATCCGGACTGGCCATCACAAACACCGGCTGACCCTGAACGGGAATACGCTGCACCATGCTCCAGTCGTCCATCTTCGCCACCAAGACTTCGTGGCGACCAACCGCGGGCACGAATGCGTGGCCATCCGCAATCGCCCAGCCTTCCAGGTGCGGCATCTTGTAGACCGGCAAGCGCTGCTCACCCTTACCATAGTCCGGCAGGATAGTCTGAGCGCCCTGCTCCGGGTGCCACAAATCCATCATCGACAAGCCATCTTCGCCAAACAGGCCCGCAATGTAATAGCGGCCATCCGGGGTGATCAGTGCATCGTAGGGCTCTTTACCTGCGGGATGCCGGGTGACTTCTGGGGGTGTAGCCATCATATCCACGGTCCAGATTTCCCCGGCCTCGAACAGGCTGAAAACGAACTGGTTTCCGGGAGCATCGACCAGACCGACGGTTTTCGACTGGTCCTGCTCACCGTTGTCGTTGACATAGTTCGCCGGCAGAGTCAGCACGGTGTCCAGCGTTTCACTGTCGAACACGTTCACGCCGCCCGGCTCATAGTTGGACACCGCTACATAGCGACCGTCCTGAGAAATAGCACCACCAATGCTGTTGCCGGACTGGATCACCCGGTTAACAATTTGTTGAGTTAGCAAATCCACCTTCGTGAGGCCGCCGTCGCGCCCGAACACATAACCGTATCGGGCATCCCGGGAATACACCACGGAGGCGTGTGAGAGGTCACCCAAGCCTTCAACCCGCCCCAGAATGTCGTGTTCCGAATGGTCGATCACCAACACCGAGCCAGTCGCCCGCTCAACAATCAGGCCCAGATCACCGGTACCGCGCAACTCGACCGGTTCCTGAGACTGCATGGTCTGACAGCCGGACAACAGAGTTGCAGCAATGAATGTTGCGATCAGGGAGGTCAGTTTTCTCATGGTATGTCCTTGGTCGATAACAGGGTTATGGGTTGCTGCCACCGTCATCCAGTAAAGCACCAGATTTCAGTTGCTTGCTGATCCAGGCAATTTCCTGGTCCGTCAGCAGCGCTTTCCAGGGCGGCATGGCCGTACCAGGAACCCCCTCACGAATAATGGCTTCAATGGCCGCTTCCGGCAGCGGATCGATATCCGAAGGCCGGAGTGGTGGCCCCAGGCCACCTTTAAACGTCAAGCCATGGCAGGAACCACAATCCTGTATGACAAAATTTTTCAGCTCCGCTTCGGTTTTGGGCTCTGCGGAAAACGCGAGTGCCGGCATCAACACTAGCACAGCCAGAACTCCCGAATACCTGAACGCTTTACGACCCGAGCGATTCATTCCCACATCTCCTGAACCTGTTTTGCCATGCTGCGGCGCTGAGGAAACCAGAACCTTGATATTGCTTAAATTTCCTGTAGGTATCCAGTGATCTTTGGGCATACCCACGGGGAGGTACTCTCTTGAATTCCGCCCGTTTTATGACATTAATCAATGTTCATAAGCCTTAAGAAGAGAACCCTAGCAGTACTCTTGAATCCCAAGGAGAGCACCTGATGAGAGTGAGCAAAATGATTATGAAACCTCTGGCCCTGGCAGTGGCCTTTACGTCTCTCGGCGTAATGACTGCCCACGCGGCACCAAAGAATGGTGATGAAGCCACTATGGCCTACGAAGGCACCCCCAGTGCCGTTGACGCAGCATCTGCGAAAATTGTTCGCAGCCCTGGCGCGCCGGACCTGACCGATGCCGAGTTCGAAAAAGCCAAGCAGATCTATTTCGAGCGTTGTGCCGGTTGTCACGGTGTATTGCGTAAAGGCGCCACCGGTAAGCCGTTGACTCCGGACATTACCCAGGAGCGTGGTATTGATTACCTGAAAGCCTTTATCAGCTACGGCTCTCCGGGCGGTATGCCGAACTGGCTGACTTCCGGTGACTTCGATGAAGAAACCGTAGAACTGATGGCCAAGTACGTTATGCACGAGCCGCCACAGCCTCCCGAGTTCGGCCTGGCCGACATGAAGAAAACCTGGGAAGTGATCGTGCCACCGGAAGATCGCCCCAAGAAGCAGATGAACGATCTGGACCTGGAGAACATCTTCAGTGTCACCCTGCGTGACGCCGGCCAGATCGCCCTGATCGACGGCGACTCCAAGGAAGTTGTGAAAATCATCGAAACCGGCTATGCGGTACACATCTCCCGGATGTCTGCCTCCGGCCGTTACGTGATGGTTATCGGCCGTGACGCCCTGATCAACATGATCGACCTGTGGATGGAAGAGCCGCAAACCGTAGCCAAGATCAAGGTCGGCATGGAGGCGCGCTCTGTTGAAACCTCCAAGTTCAAAGGCTGGGAAGACAAGTACGCCATTGCTGGCACCTACTGGCCGCCCCAGTTCGTCATCATGGACGGCGACACTCTGGAACCGAAGAAAATTATCGGTACCCGCGGTATGACCGTCGGCGATCAGGAATACCATCCTGAGCCTCGCGTGGCCGCCATTGTGGCCTCCCATGCGCACCCTGAGTTCATCATCAACGTCAAGGAAACCGGCAAGATCCTGCTGGCCAACTACGAAGATCTGGAAAACATGAACGTCACCTCCATTGATGCAGCAAAGTTCCTGCACGATGGCGGCTGGGATTCCAGCATGCGTTACTTCATGTCTGCCGCCAACAACTCCAACCAGATTGCCGTTGTTGACGCAGTAGACCGTAACCTGGAAGCACTGGTTGACGTAGGCAAGATCCCGCACCCGGGTCGTGGCGCCAACTTCGTGGATCCTGAGCATGGTCCGGTCTGGGCGACCTCTCACCTTGGCGACCAGACTATCCAGATGATCGGTACCGACCCGAAAAACCATCCGGATAAGGCCTGGAAAGTCGTTCGCACCGTTAACGGACAGGGCGGTGGTTCACTGTTTGTGAAGACCCATCCGAAGTCCAAGAACCTGTGGGTAGACACAGCTCTAAACCCGGCAGAAGACGTCAGTCAGAGTGTAGCCGTATTCGACATCAACAATTTCGATGCCGGCTATGAAGTACTGCCTCTGGCCGAATGGGCCGACCTGGGTGAAGGTCCCAAGCGTGTGGTTCAGCCGGAATACAACAAAGCGGGCGACGAAGTCTGGTTCTCTGTCTGGAATACCCAGGACAAGAAATCTGCCATTGTTGTGGTTGACGACAAGACACGTAAGCTGAAGAAGGTGATCAAGGGCGACTACATGGTCACCCCGACTGGTAAGTTCAACACTTACAACACCCAGCACGACGTGTACTGATCCGGCCCCTGGCCCGGAGGAGATAGCCTGATGAGACTGGATACAGTGGACAAGCAGCTGATCAATCACTACCAGCGAAACCTGCCGGTGTGTGAGCGCCCTTATCAGGAGATGGCCAGCAACCTGGGCATCTCCGAGGACGAAGTGATCAGCCGGCTGGCTACACTCCAGTCGCATCAGGTTCTCAGCCGGGTCGGCCCGGTGTTTGAACACAGCCAGGCAGGCGCAAGCCTGCTGGCTGCCGTGGCTGCCCCACCCGAACAAATGGACATGGTGGCAGCCCGGATCAACAAAGCGCCCGGCGTGAATCATAATTACGCGCGGGAGCACACATACAATCTCTGGTTCGTAATGACCGCTCCGGATGAAGACACTCTGGACGAGCGACTCGACGAACTGGAACACCACTTGAAGTTGCCCATACTCCGGCTCCCCATGGTTGAGGGTTATCACATTGACCTGGGCTTCGACATCGACTGGGACGCACTACCATGAACCACCCAGCGCCGCACTTGAGTGGCTCCACCGGCAACTTCCTGTTAGACACTGAAGCATTCAGCGCCTGGGGATTGCTCAGGCTCCGCCAGCAACTGGAAGAAGGCCTGCCTCTGACGCCTCGTCCTTACCTGGCACTCGCCGAGCGCACTGGCCTGACCGAGCAACAGGTGATGGATGCAATCCGCCACTGGCAACAACAGGGGCTGATTAAACGCTCCGGCCTGATTGTGAAGCACCGCACCCTGGGCTATAACGCCAATGCCATGGTGGTCTGGAATGTACCGGACGACCAGGTCAGCGAACGGGGCAAAACCCTGGCCGCGGTTCCGTTTGTTACCCTGTGCTACCAGCGACCGAGACGACTGCCAGACTGGCCCTACAATCTTTTCTGCATGATTCACGGCGTCAGCCGGGAACGCGTGCTCGGCCAGCTCGACAAAATGATCGCCGACCACAATCTGGGCGACACACCCCACTCGGTACTGTTCAGCAACAAAGCCTACCTGCAACGGGGAGGGCGTTATGTCAGCAACAGCTGAGCCGAAAGCCCGCCGGCCAATGTCTGACGACAAGCCCGTGTTCACCGACATCGAAAGAGCCATCATCAACCGCCTGCAGTATGGCCTGCCACTGACGCTGACCCCCTATCAGGACGTTGCCGACGAACTCGGCATCACCGAACAGCAACTGCTGGACCAGCTGAAAGCCCTGCTCGCCAACGGCACCCTGACCCGCTTCGGCCCCATGTTTCATGCCGGTGAAATGGGCGGCGGCCTGACCCTCGCCGCCATGCGCATTCCGGCAGAGGACTACGACCGGGTGACCGAACAGGTAAACAGTTTTCCGGAAGTGGCCCACAACTACCGCCGGGAGCACGAACTGAACATGTGGTTTGTACTGGCCACAGAAACCCCCGAAGGCATTGCAGACACCATTGCACGGATCGAAGCGCTCACGGGCTATCCGGTCTACAACATGCCCAAGGAGCAGGAGTTCCATGTCAATCTCCACTTCGAAATCTGAACAGGCCAAGCTCACCGAACAGGATCGCGAACTGATCATGGCCACCCAGGAAGGTCTGCCACTGGTTTCAGATCCCTGGGGCGAACTTGGCCGCCAACTGGGCATGCGTGCCGAAGACGTGCTTGCCCGTTTTCAGCAGATGCAAAACAGCGGCGTAATTCGGCGGGTGGCCGCCGTGCCCGACCACTACAAGCTGGGCTACCGCTACAACGGAATGACAGTCTGGGATGTCAGCGACAGCGCCATTTCAGAGATGGGCCAGCGGGTCGGTGACCTGCCCTTTGTCAGCCATTGTTACCGCCGGCCAAGGCACCTGCCCTACTGGAGCTTCAACCTGTTTGCCATGGTGCATGGCACCAGCCGGGAAGAAGTGGAAGACAAAGCTCGCCAGATTAAAGACCTGTTGGGCGACAGCTGCGCGGGGAACACCATTCTCTACAGTTCGGCGATCCTGAAAAAAACCGGGTTGCGACTGAGAAAACAGAAAGATACCCCCTGAAGTACTCCATCAAAGGTATGGATACCGCCCGCTCCAGAGGGGATAGTAAAGGGCATAGAGCCGCTAACGGCCAGCCCGGAGGGCCCATCACGCCACTCCCGATGAGAGAGAGAATTTATGTTTCGAATGACCCGTTACATCAAAAGCCTGATGAACCCGGCGCCGGTGCGCCCGGTGCCCAAGCCCAGTGGCCCGGTGGTGATCTGGAACCTCATCCGCCGCTGTAACCTGACCTGCAAACACTGCTACTCGATCTCTGCCGACATCGACTTCAAGGGCGAGCTGAGCACCCAGGAAGTCTACACCGTGATGGACGACCTCAAAGCCTACGGCGTGCCGGTGCTGATCCTCTCCGGCGGCGAACCCCTGATGCGCCCGGACATTTTCGAGATTTCCCACCGGGCCAAGGAAATGGGTTTCTACGTTGGCCTGTCCACCAACGGCACCCTGATCACCGAAGAAAACATCGACAAGATTGCCGCGGTTGGCTACGACTACGTGGGCATCAGCATTGATGGCCTGGAGGCCACTCACGACGAATTCCGCCAGAAAAAAGGCGCGTTCAGGGAATCCATGCACGCCGTGGCCCTGTGCAAAAAGGCCGGCATCAAGGTGGGCCTGCGCTTCACCCTGACCCAGGATAACTACCCGGAACTGCCGGCCATGCTGGAGATGCTCGATGAGCACCAGATAGACAAGTTCTACCTGTCGCACCTGAACTACTCCGGCCGCGGCGGCCGCAACAAGAAGCGCGACGCCTGGTACGACATGACCCGCGACGCCATGAACCTGCTGTTCAACCATTGCCACGATGAACTCAAACGCGGCATCGAGCGGGAATACGTCACCGGCAATAACGACGCCGACGGCCCTTTCCTGATCGAATGGGCCAAGGAGCATTACCCGGACCAGGTGGACGCCCTCACCCAGCGGCTGACCAACTGGGGCGGCAACTCCTCCGGCGTGAACATCTCCAACATCGACAACCTGGGCGTGGTACACCCGGACACCTTCTGGTGGGACCACAACCTGGGCAACGTGCGGCAGACCCCGTTCTCGAAGATCTGGTCAGAAACCACCGACCCGCTGATGCAGGGCTTTCGCCAGCACCCGCGCCCGGTCAAAGGCCGATGCGCAGACTGCAAATATCTGAACATCTGTAACGGCAACACCCGGGTGCGGGCCTACAACGTATCCGGCGATTTCTGGGAAGAAGACCCGGGGTGCTACCTCACCAACGAGGAGATCGGTGTCGTGGAAAATACGCCACGCCGAATTGCCGCTGCCGCCATCGAAATCCCGGTAAATAACCTGTAAGGAAGCACACCATGACCACAAGCCCACGCAAGAAGTGCCTGGTGGAGTTCCAGCTGGCGGAGCAACCCTTACGGCCCGGAGAAGTTGCTATTGTTGGTGCAGGCCCTGGTGATCCGGGGCTGCTCACGCTCAGAGCTCTGATGCTGATCCAGCAAGCGGATGCCATTGTCTATGACCGGCTGGTGTCCCCCCAGATCATGGAACTGGTGAACCCTCGGGCAGAACGCATCCACGTGGGCAAAGCCAGCGGTTGCCACTACGTACCACAGGAAGACACCAACGAACTGCTGGTCAAACTGGCCGTCCAGCAACGCAGAGTCGTGCGCCTGAAAGGCGGTGATCCGTACATCTTTGGCCGGGGTGGCGAAGAGGCCGAGTTCCTGGTCGATAACGACATCGACTTCCAGGTAGTGCCCGGCATTACCTCCGCGGCCGGTTGCTCATCTTACTGCGGCATTCCACTCACGCACCGGGACTATGCCCAGAGCGTGACCTTCGTCACCGGTCACCGTAAAGCCGATCAGGAGCTGGAACTGAACTGGCAGGTATTGGCGGCCCCGGGGCAGACCCGCGTGTTCTACATGGGCCTGCACAACGCACCCACCATTGTGCGCCAACTGACCGCCCACGGTCTGTCTGGCAGCTGCCCGGTAGCGTTGGTGGAGCGCGGTACTACCCCACTGCAACACATGACCGTGACCACCCTGGATGATCTGGTTGACACCATCGAACGGGAAGACTTTCAACCGCCAACCCTGATTATCGTGGGCGAAGTCGTGCAACTGGCCGAAAAGCTGGCGCGCCCGGCTCAGGCAGGATGGAACAGCGCCCTGGCAGGCTCCGCGTCAGCTACCGCTGCCCGTCGGCCAGCCTGAAACAGAACTCAACTCTGACAACCGGGAGCTGTAGCTGGTGAACCTGACCCAAGCCCGAGCAAACCTGATCAAGACCCTGCTGCTGGCAGGCAGCTTCATGGCAACCCCCTTGTTGGCTGAAGAAGTCGGCAAGAGCAGCATCGACACACTCTATCTGCAGCAATGCGCCGCCTGCCACGGCCCCGACCGCCTTGGCGGCATGGGCCCCGCCCTGCTGCCGGAAAACCTCGGGCGCCTGAAAAAAGCCGAGGCCGAAAAGGTCATCCGCGAAGGCCGCCCAGCCACCCAGATGGCGGGCTACAAAGACATCCTGAACGACCAGCAGATCGCCGCCCTGACCGACTTCATCTATCAGCCTCCGAGCCACGAGCTGAAGTGGGGCGAGGCCGAAATCCGCAACAGCCAGGAAGTCAGCCATGCTGCCGGCTCCCTGCCGGATGAACCGGCGTTCGAAGCGGACATGATGAACCTGTTCCTGGTGGTAGAAATCGGCGACCACCATGTCACCCTGCTGGATGGCGACAAGATGGAGCCCATCCACCGGTTCCCCAGCCGCTTTGCCCTGCACGGCGGCCCCAAGTACAGCCCGGACGGCCGCTACGTGTACTTCGGCTCCCGGGATGGCTGGATTACCAAGTACGACATCTACAACCTGAAAGTCGTGGCTGAGGTTCGCGCCGGCATCAACATGCGCAACATTGCCGTGTCTGCTGATGGCAACTACGTGCTGGCCGCCAACTACCTGCCCCATTCCATGGTGCTGTTCGACGCTGCCAACCTGGAAATGCTGGATTTCATCCCGGTTGAGAACGATGCCGGCGAAAGCTCCCGGGTGAGCGCCGTGTATACCGCACCACCCAGAAGCAGCTTCATCGCGGCATTGAAAGACATCCCCGAAGCCTGGGAAATCACCGTCGAGAATCAAAAAGCGAAGCTTCGCCGGATGACCACCGACACCCTGCTGGACGACTTCTTCTTCGACCCCGGTTACCAGCACCTGATCGGCGCAGCCCGCGACGGCAAGCATGGCGTGGTGATCGACCTGGATACCGGCAAAACCACCGCGGAACTGCCGCTGCCCGGCATGCCCCACCTGGGCTCCGGTATTACGTGGGAATACGAAGGCCGCCGGGTGATGGCTACCCCGCACTTCCGGGCCGGCGCCATTTCCATCATCGACATGGACACCTGGGAAGTGATCAAAACCCTGAAAACCGAGGGCCCGGGTTTCTTCATGCGCAGCCACGAGAATTCCCGCTACGCCTGGGCAGATGTGTTCTTCGGCCCCAACGCCGACAAGGTCCACATCATCGACAAGCAGACCCTGGAGATCGTCAAGACCCTGCAGCCTGAGCCGGGCAAGGTAGCCGCCCATGTGGAGTTTGACCGCCATGGTGAAAAGCTGCTGCTGAGTATCTGGGACGACGACGGCGCCATCATTGTGTACGACGCGGATACGCTGGAAGAAGAAAAGCGCATTCCGATGAACAAGCCTTCCGGCAAGTACAACGTCTGGAACAAGATCAACTACGAGGAAGGCACCAGCCACTGAGCCAACTTTGGCACTTTGCGCTAACCCGACAAGACGCAGCCTGCATCATTGGAGCAAGCGCAGCTTGTGGGGGGATGCCTCCTGAAACACGCTCCTTGCGGCACATCCATGTGTCGCTTGGGCTCCGCCATCCCTGGCTCCGCACAGTTTCAGGAGGCATCCCCCCACAAGCCGCTCTCCGGCACCGAGTAATCGTTATCGATTAAGTCAAATATCCTTAATGGTTTAAGTCATTTCGAATATTTGTTTTGTGGTAGCATAATTGACCTACGCCAATGCAGCGAAGGTTATGTTATGAACAGCAGTTTCCGGCCACCGATGGCATCCGCACCCTGCCTGCTGGGTGAAGACCACCCGGACATTATTCACCACGACGCGGCACCCGCCGAAGTTGCCCTGCTGAACGGCCTGAGCCGCGCCTTTGGCATCTGTCTGAACGAAAAGCAGAACAGCCCGGAAGCCCGGTTTCTGAGCGATATCGCGCGACTGTTCCATCAACGCAAAATAGACGCAGAAACACCCCTGGAAAAACACGACCGGCCCTGGGCCAACGTTTACCTGATCCAGTACGGAGTTCTGCGCCTGTTCAGGGAGTCGCCATCCGGCAAAGTTGCAATTCACCACTTCTTTACCGAAGGCGACCTGATATGGCCGGTATTCGGGCGTAGTAGAACGGTGCGTAATACCCTGTGCCTGACCAGCGTGCTGCCGGCTACAGTCTGGGTGGCGGATTTCAGCGCGTTCCGTTCGGCCATCCAGAGCCATGGCGACGGGCTCTGGCACAAGTTTGCCCTGGTACTGACCGAAGAAATTGCCGAACTCACCAGCATGCGGGAGTTCCGCAAACACACCATGTCTGCTCAGGAACGCTACGAACTGTTGCTCGATGAATACCCGGAGCTCATAAAACGGGTGCCGGATAACCAGCTGGCATCCTGGCTGGGTGTGGTGCCTGCTACGTTTTCCCGCCTTAAATCGGCAAACGCCAAAAGTTCTGGCGCACCATAAAAAAGCGGCGGACTTTTCAGCCCGCCGCCCAAACCTGAGTCAACGCTTGCTACTTCGAAATCAGCCGTGCAGCTTCACTGCCAGCTCAGCCACGTGCTTACCCTGGAAGCGGGCAATGGCCAATTCTTTCTCGCTGGGCTGGCGGGAACCGTCACCGCCGGCGATGGTCGAGGCGCCGTAAGGCGTGCCGCCATTCACTTCAGAGATATCAAAGAACTCCGGAATTCCATAGCCCAGAGGTACCAACACCATGCCGTGATGGGCCAGGGTGGTCCAGAATGATGTGATGGTCTGCTCCTGACCGCCGCCTGTTCCGGTTGAGGTGAACACGCTACCCACTTTCCCGTGCAGCTTGCCCTCAGCCCACAGACCACCGGTCTGGTCGAGGAAGGTGCGCATCTGGCCGGCCATGTTGCCGAAGCGCGTCGGCGTGCCGAAGATGATGGCATCGTAATCTGCCAGTTCACCCGGGCTCGCTACCGGAGCATCTTGCTCGGCCTTGCCTCCAGCGCTCAGGAACGCCTGGTCAGTCATGGTTTCCGGCACCCGCTTGACCACAACATTGGCGCCCTCAACGCTTTTGGCACCTTCGGCAACGGTATTTGCCATAGTTTCGATATGGCCGTACATGGAATAGTAAAGAACCAGAACTTTTGCCATTTGAATGATCTCCTCGTATTTACTCAAACTTGAAACCAGCGTACCGGTCAGCAGCCGAAAGGGAAAACGGAAGATTTTCCGCAGATCATTCAGTTTTTCTGAACATGATCACAGGATGTTCATGGCAAATATTTGCGTACACATGTACGCTGAGTGGCATTATACTTTCAGCCAACACCGTTCACGCGGAAGACATCAACCATGAGCCAAACGGCATGACCCAATCCGAAGGAACCGCCCAGTCCGTGCACCAGCAGATTGAAGAGTGGATCAACAGCGCCACCCACGGCCTCGGAGCCATTCTGAGCGTTATTGGCACGGTCGCATTGATTGTCGGCGCCAGCCAGACAGGCGACGCCTGGAAACTGGTCAGTTTCAGTGTATTTGGCGCGTCGCTGATCCTGCTCTATATGGCCTCCGCGCTCTACCACGGCGCACGCAGCCCAGCCCTGAAGACCGCGTTCAAAACCCTGGATCACTGCGCCATCTTCCTGTTGATTGCGGGCACCTATACGCCCTTTCTGCTGGTCAACATGCGCGGCGCCACGGGCTGGACCTTGTTCGCCATCATCTGGTCGCTGGCCATCACCGGGGTGGTACTCAAGATCATCTTCAAGAACCGGTTCAAGCTGGCCCGGGTTGGCATCTATGTCGCCATGGGATGGCTGATTATTTTTGCCTCATCCGACCTGGTTGCCAATCTTAACGAAACAGCGCTCCATCTGATGATTGCCGGCGGTATCACCTATACAGCGGGCGTCGCCTTCTATCTGGCGGACCGCATCCCCTACATGCACGCAGTCTGGCACCTGTTCGTAATTGGCGGCAGCGCCTGTCATTTCAGTGCTGTCTATTTTGGCGTGCTGCCTCACACGGTATAAACTCTGGTTCTGGCCCCGGTAACCTGCGGGGCCTTCCAACCAGAACCCATACCGAGGTCTGTTCAACGTGGCTGGCAAGCCCCTGCACGCATTCTGGCTGTTCTTTCCCGCGGCCGCCTTATGGGCCGCCCTGGTCGTTCCCCTGTCCCTGTTCGCCGTATTGTCTGGAACCGGCTGGCCGCCGGGGCTGATTGGCGCGGACCATGGCCACGAACTGGTTTTCGGCTTTGCCCTGGCACTGATTGCCGGCTACACCCTTGGCCCCCAGCCCTGGCGAATACTCGGGCCCCTGTTCGGGCTCTGGCTTGGCGCACGAATCAGCTGGCTGCTGGCACCGGACTGGCTCGTCAGCCAGTTGCTCAGCCCGGCCTTTGCCCTTTTACTGGCCCGCTACGTGGTTCCCCGTTTCCAGGCCGCCAAGAAGTGGCGTAACAAGGTTGCCGGCCCCTTGATTCTGGCGCTTTGTCTTATGGCCCTGGTTTACTTCCTGGTGCGCCCAGGCCCTCCCTTTCCACCCGCCAGCACGCTTCTGCACACCGCCATCATCGGTTTGCTGTTGCTGATGACGTTTATGGGCGGGCGCATCATCGCGCCGGCGGTGGCCGGCACCCTGGAGAGGAAAGGCATACCGCTGGAAGCCCGGGTTCAGCCATTAATTGAAGGCTGGTTACTGGCGATTCTGCCCCTCGCCATGGTGTGCATTCTGTTTACCGCTACTGAAAAACTGGCTGGCCTGCTGTTGCTGACCGCGAGTCTGCTGATTATCGTTCGGGTGGCCCGCTGGAAACTCTGGCACTGTACCGACCGCCCGGACCTGCTGGTGCTGGCCATCGGTTATCTCTGGCTGGCGGCCGGGGCGGCGGTTACCGGCGTGCACCTGATTACCGGCCACGCCCTGCTGCCTGCCCTGCACCTGATTGCCGTTGGTGCACTGGGCACCCTATCTTGCAGTGTGATGTTGCGCCTGGCCTGGCAACGGGCCCGGCGGCGCTTCCCGCCAGCATGGCAGGTTCTGGCTATTGCCGTACTGATCGCCCTCGCCGGCGTGTGCCGATACCTGGCGGGCCCGTTACCCTTCAGCCAGCCCGGCTTGCTCTGGCTTGCGGCTTCGGCCTGGACGCTTACGTTCCTTGGCGTCTTCGTCCAATTACTGCGCCTGTACCCTGAATCTACGAAAAGAGGAAAACCTGACCGTGGCTAAATGGCTGGTAAAGACCGAACCTTCCGAATGCAGTATTGATGACTTTGCCCGCGACCCAGGCACGGCGATTCCCTGGGACGGCGTACGCAATTACCAGGCCCGGAACTTTCTGAAGGAGATGGCAGAAGGCGATGAAGTGTTCATCTACCACTCCAGCTGCAAGCACATCGGCATTGCCGGCATTGTGCGGGTAACCCGCAGCGCCTATCCGGACCCGAAGCAGTTCGAAACCAACTCCCCTTACCATGACCCCAAGAGCAACCCGGACACCCCCCGCTGGCAGGCGGTGGACATGCAGTTTGAAGAAAAGCTGCCAACGCTGATCAGCCTGGATCAACTGAAAAGCCTCACGGGCCTGGAAGAACTACCGCTGGTGCGCAAGGGCAGTCGGCTGTCGGTCATGCCGGTCAGCGATGATCAATGGCGGTTGATTCTGGCGCAGGTAGAATAGCCGCTCACCGCTTCCGGGTGCCTACCACCGACCTCCCCAACAGGGAATACCTCCAATGCTCCAGCCGCCAAGCCACCGTGTTTGGTAAGGTTTAGCGAGGAACCACCCTCAAGGAGTCAATATGGAGCACCCTGCAACCAAGCCGGAGCAATACCGGGCGCTGGGTCTCTCGACGTTCGCCTTCACGGTGTGCTTTGCCACCTGGACACTTTTTTCGATTCTTGGCATCCGCATCAGCGACGACCTCGGGCTTTCAGGCACCCAACTGGGTCTTTTGATGGCCACTCCCATTCTGAGCGGCTCCATCAGCCGCGTTTTCCTGGGCATCTGGACCAACCGCTATGGCGGCCGCCGGGTTCTCGGTATGCTGATGCTGATCACCGCCGCCTGCGTATACCTGCTGACATTCGCGAAGAACTACCCGATGCTTCTGCTAGGGGCGCTTGGGCTCGGCCTGGCTGGCGGCAGCTTCATTGTCGGCGCCAGCTACACCGCCGCCTGGTATGAACCGTCAAAACAGGGGGTGGCGCTCGGCATTTTCGGGGCCGGTAACGTTGGTGCGGCCATTACCAGCCTGGCGGCCCCACTTTTGCTGTTAGCTGTTGGCTGGGAGAAGACCGCGCAAATCTATGCCGCCGTGCTTGCGTTATCGGGCGCTCTGTTTACGTTATTGGCAAAGGATGATCCCGAGACTGCGCAGCATGCTAAAGCACAGGTGCCATCGCTCCCGGAGCGGGCGGCTCCCTTGAAGGAGCTGCAGGTCTGGCGTTTCGGCCTCTACTATTTCTTCGTGTTCGGTGGTTTTGTGGCACTTGCGCTTTGGCTGCCGCACTACCTTATGGGGGTGTATGGCCTGCCCCTTCAGGCGGCGGGTGCTGTCGCTGCATTGTTCATCATTCCCGCGTCTCTGTTCAGGGCACTGGCCGGCTGGCTAGCGAACCGATACGGTGCCCGGCGCCTGATGTACTCGGCCCTGATCATTTCCGTTGCCTGCACCTTCCTGCTTAGCTATCCACCCACAGAGTATGTCGTCCATGGCACAGAGGGTGACATCCGCTTTTCCCTGACGACGGTCCTGCCCATGTTCATGGTCATCATCTTTATCCTCGGGTTGTCTATGTCTGTGGGAAAGGCCGCTGTGTACAACCACATTCCGGTGTATTACCCAAACCACGTGGGGGTTGTTGGCGGCGTTGTCGGTATGATTGGCGGCTTGGGAGGCTTTGTGTTGCCCCTCGGGTTCGGCGTTCTGAAAGATATTACCGGCATCTGGCAGAGTTGCTTCATGCTGATGTTCAGCGTTGTCACCGCTGCGCTGATCTGGATGCACTTTGCCATCCGCAAAGCGGAGCGGGTGGAATGGGCCGCCAATGAAGAGCGTACCGACCTGCCTTAACCAGGAAGTTGTGGACACAACGCTACCACCTCAGGCGCGAGAACATTAGAATTGCCGCGATTCTTCTTTTCCGGAGCCGTAGTGATGTCTATTGAGCTGAACCCCGCCAGCAGCTTTACCCAACTCAAGCGCATTGAATCCAGCAAGATCTTTCAGGGCGCTGTTATTGCCATCATTATTCTCTCTGCCCTGACCATTGGCGCCAAAACCTACGATCTGCCGCCACTGGTAGAACAAACCCTGACCGTGCTGGACAACGCCATCACACTGTTCTTTCTGATCGAGATACTGTTTCGATTTACCGCCTGCCCGGTCAAGCGTCGGTTCCTGATGGATGGCTGGAACCTGTTTGACACCTTAGTTGTCATCGGCAGCCTCATCCCCCTGGACAACTCGGAAGCCGTACTACTGGGAAGACTTCTTCGGGTATTCCGGGTCCTGCGACTGGTTTCCGTTGTTCCGGAACTGCGCTTTCTGATCAACTCGCTGCTAAAGGCCATCCCGCGCATGGGCTACATCGCCCTGCTGATGTTCATTATTTTCTACATCTACGCCGCTATGGGCTCTATGTTCTTTGCCAGCGTCGACGAAGTACTCTGGGGCGACGTGGCCATTTCCATGCTCACGCTGTTCCGGGTCGCAACTTTTGAGGACTGGACCGATGTGATGTACGCCACCATGGAGCAGTACCCGCTAAGCTGGCTTTACTACCTGACGTTTATTTTCCTCACCGCGTTCGTCTTTCTGAACATGATGATCGGGGCTATTCTGGAGGTGATGGGAGAGGAGCAGAACGCCAGGGCGGCGCAGGAAGCTCATGACGAGCGGGACGAAATCGCCCGCCAGCTCCAGGCTGTTCAGGAACAGCTGAAGGAGCTGACCAGGCAGATCAGCGACAAGCGCTGAAAGACTCAGCCAAAAACAGGTTTGGCCATCGCCAGGTGGAAGATCGCGCTGACCTGCACCAGAGCAACGATCGCTGCGATCACCCGTACCGGTTTGCCGAACGCGGGTTTCAGGGCAAACACCCCGGCAACGATGTAGCCAACCAACAAAACAATCTTGGCAATCAGCCAGCCCGGCATGCCGGAGGCGTATCCGGCCACAAACAACAGGGAAATCGCGGCGACCAGCAAAACGGTGTCGTTAGCATGGGGTATCCAGCGCAGCGGAGTCTGCCGCCACCCGGGGCGCCCCACCGCATCCAGCAACAGCCTCAGGGCAAACAGGGTAATCGTCAGGTACGCCGTGGTCATGTGCAGGTGCTTCAGAATCATGTAGGCACTCATTAAACTTTCCTTTCTCATCAAATTGTTGGTGCCATTGTACGCAAAATACCCCCAAGCAGGTATGGTGATTGAACCAGCCACGGATTAACATATACCCGGAATACATGTATATGGGAGACTTCTATGCAGGCAAACCCAACGTCAGCTGAACACACCGGCGCCAGTGTCGGCCAGCTGTTCGCCTATCCGTTCCGGATTTTCTTTCTGTCGATGACAGTGCTGACGGTTATTGGCGTGCCGTTATGGGTGCTGGAGGTGTCCGGTGTACTCAATCTCCCTCTCGCCATGCCCGCCCTGTTCTGGCATCAGCATGAAATGCTGTTCGGATTTTTGTCGGCCGCGATTGCGGGCTTCCTGCTCACAGCCGTCTGCGTATGGACCCAAACCGAGCGCACCCACGGCCTGCCTCTCATGTTGCTCTGGGGCGTCTGGCTCGCCGGCCGTGTGCTGCTGGCATTTGGCGGCAGCCTACCCGACTTGCTGGTGCAAGGTATAAACCTCGCGTTCATGCCGCTGGTCATGATAGATGCGGGCTGGCGAGTGTGGCATGCCAGGCAAAAGCGTCAGGTGATGATTGTGGTGGTGCTGGGGCTCTTGTGGCTGATGCAGATCGGCTTCGTCACCCGGCTGGATATGTCATTCAGCTACGGCGCATTGATCATGGCCATGGCCCTGATCAGCATTATCGGTGGCCGTATTACCCCGGCGTTTACCGCGGGGTGGTTGCGACAACGCGGCGAAGACGCCTCAGCGGTAAAGATGATTCCGGCGCTGGATATGGCGGCGCTGTTTTCGATGATCCTGCTGATGGCCTCACTGGTCACCGGCTGGCAAACGCTCACCGCGATCATTGCAGTCGTGGCAGCGGCGCTGATGCTGGTTCGCCTGTACAACTGGAAAGGCTGGCTGGCGCGCTCAGAACCGTTGCTGTGGATTTTGCACCTGTCCATACTCTGGGTGCCGGTGGCCCTGATACTGCTGGCCGGATCCCTGGTCGCTGGCTGGCCCTCCAACGCCTGGAGCCATGCCGCAGGCACCGGTGCGGTTGGCTGCCTGATCCTGGGTGTTATCGCCAGGGTGTCTCTGGGCCATACCGGTCGGCCACTGGTTCTGCCCAAAGGCATGGTTCTGGCCTTTGTCGCTATTCAGCTTGCTGCACTGATCAGGGTTTTGACCGCATTTGAGGTAATCCCGTGGCACCCGGGCATTGGTTCGAGCACCCTGCTGTGGGTGGTCGCCTACGGCTTGTTCCTCATTCGATATACCGGAGTGCTGGCCAGCCCAAGAGCAGACGGCCGGGCCGGGTAGCCGGGCCGGCTTTACCCACAGCAAAAAGGCAGGCTCTTCACCGGGCCTGCCTTTTTTGTGTATACCGCCAAACTACTTGATCAGGCGGCCAATTGTTCCCGCACCTGAGTTTCAAACCAGCTTCTGGCCAAACGGAATCGTTCCGCCGGAAAATGAATACTGATACCTTCCAGTGCCGCCATCAGCATTTCAAGATGAGCGTCCCAGCCAGCACAGGCAATAGGCACCAGCTCATCCTCAGGCAATGACAACGTCAGCGCCAGGCGCGTTCCATCTTCCGTGGGCTCAAGTTCCCAGCTCAGGGGCCGCTCGGGTGCGCCGTCGGAACTCCAGGAATAGGCCAGCAAGCGGTTTTGCTCGCACTCGGTAATCTCGCAGTCTATCGGGGTGCCACTATTACCGAAGTCCAGCTGCACCCGGCCCCCGGGCCTGGCTTCCAGAGTACCCGGCGCCAACCAGCGGGCCAGATCCACTGAATCCGTCAGCATGCCCCACACCTTTTCAGGTGGGTGTTCGGTCAGCCGCTCCAGCCGGACGACTATCCGACCATCACCGGCAGATAACTCACCACTGATGACTTCCTGTTCCCCGGACATACTCCCTCCCTTCGATACCGACAATGAATCTGAACCTTGAAGAAATACCCATGAACAGCTATATATTTTGCATCTTTTTAAGCAAGCGCCCGATTAAGCTGCCATAGCTCGCATAATTCCCCCACGGAATCCCACAGCAACAAACCTGTTCGGGCGACTGTTCATGGGTAAAATCAAAGTAACAAAGCCCCCTGAATCCCGCCTTGATGACCATCAAACGCTGTTAGAAGGCCGCCGCAAACCGCCAATCATCCACTAAAGGTCAATAGCCGTTTCCGGAACAGGCGCTAAAGTAGATGTACATAATTTTGCAACAGAGAAACAGGCAACATGTACCCTGATCACTTTGACAAAGAAGACCTGATCCGCTGCGGGCATGGCGAACTTTTCCCGGGCGCCATGCGCCTTCCCATCGACGAAATGTTGATGGTTGATCGCATCACTCACGTAGGCGCCGATGATGGCCTGTACGGCAAAGGCAGCCTGGTGGCTGAACTGGACATCAACCCGGACCTCTGGTTCTTCAAGGTTCACTTTCAAGGCGACCCGGTTATGCCTGGCTGCCTGGGCCTTGATGCCATGTGGCAACTGGTTGGTTTTTTCCTGGCCTGGAGTGGCGGCGAAGGAAAAGGTCGGGCTCTGGGTGCAGGCGAGGTGAAATTCTTTGGCCAGGTTCTGCCAACCAACAAGAAAGTCACCTATCATCTGGATATCAAACGCCTGATTCGCCGCAAGCTGACTATGGCCATTGCGGATGCCCGAATGGAAGTGGACGGCAAAGAGATCTACACGGCCAAAGACCTGCGGGTTGGCCTGTTTACGTCTACGGATGACTTTTAGGAGTTAGCAAGATGCGTCGTGTTGTAATTACCGGCATGGGGATTGTCTCCAGCCTTGGTACCAACCAGAAAGAAGTGGCCCAGTCCCTGCGGGAATCTCGCTCAGGCATCGCCCTCAGCGAAGAAGCTCGGGACAACGGCCTGCGCAGCCACATTTCCGGCAAGATCGACCTGAATTTGTCAGAGCTGATCGACCGCAAACTCTGGCGTTTCATGTGCCCGGCTGCTGGTTACAGCTATCTGGCCACCAAGGAAGCCATTGAGCAAGCCGGTCTGACCGATGAGCAGATTCGTGCCAACACCACCGGCGCGGTCTTCGGTACCGGTGGCGCGTCTACCGTTGAACTGCTGGACGCGATCGACACCCATCGTGACAAAGGCATTCGTCGGGTTGGCCCTTACCGGGTGCCTCGCACCATGGGCAGCGCCATTAACGCATCCATCACCACCGCCTTTGGCATTACCGGCATCAACTATGGCATCACGTCAGCCTGCGCCACCAGTGCTCACTGCATCGGCCACGCGGCCGACCAGATCGCCCTGGGTCGTCAGGACGTTATGCTGGCCGGCGGCGGCGAAGACATTCACTGGACTCTGAGCCTGATGTTTGACGCCATGGGCGCGCTTTCAACCAAGTACAACGACACTCCGGAACTGGCCTCGCGCACCTACGATGCGGACCGCGACGGCTTCGTAATCTCCGGCGGCGGCGGCGCCCTGGTACTGGAAGCGCTGGAGCACGCAGAAGCCCGCGGCGCAACCATTCTGGCCGAACTCGTTGGCTTTGGCGCCACCTCCGATGGCGCTGACATGGTCGCACCAAGCGGTGAAGGCGCCATTCGCTGTATGAAGCAAGCGATGGCGAACATCGACGGCGAGATCAACTACATCAACACCCACGGCACCAGCACTCCGGCCGGCGATATCACCGAACTGAAAGCCCTGAAGGAAACCTTTGGTGACAAGATTCCGCCTTTGAGCTCCACCAAGCCCCTGTGCGGCCACGCTCTGGGTGCTGCAGGCGTTCACGAGGCCATCTACTCGATCATCATGCAGAGAGAGAACTTTATTGCCCCGTCTGCCAACATCCAGAACCTGGACGAAGGCGCCGCTGGCTACCCCATCGTTCGCGAACGCATGGACAACCAGAATCTGGATCTGGTGATGAGCAACAGCTTCGGCTTTGGCGGCACAAACGCCACCCTGATCTTCAAGAAAGTCTGATCAGGACAGCCTCATAGAGCGGTATTCAGCCGGCGGAGTGCCCATCCAGCGCTTGAACGCCCGGCTGAATGCACTCAGCTCAGAAAACCCAAGCTGCTCGGCGATTTCGACCAACGGCTTGGTTTTATCTTTCATGTACGCAATCGCCTGCTCACGGCGAACCTGCTCCAGCAACGCCGCAAACGTCAGCCCTTCCTGCCGAAGCTTTTTGTGCAGGGTATAGCGGCTCATATTCAACTGCCCTGCCACTGTTTCAACACCCACCTTACCGCGCGCAAGCTGCACCTTGATCAGTGAACTGACCCGGATTCCCAGCATCCTCTTTGAAGCTTCAGGCGTCAGAATCTCTGATGCCATGTTCATTCCTCCTGCTACCAAATTCCGCCATGGCCTTACATGCCAGCTTATCAGCGTACACATGTTAGCCGAAAACAATCAATAAGACCTTTGAGCAAGATCAATAGCAAGTCAGCCATTTTCCCGCAGAATACACCACTTTAAGCATAGACTACCCGCACCCATTGTCTTCTGAACAACCCGGAGCCCTCATGACCACCCCGGAACTGCTCGCACCCGCCGGCACCCCTGAACACCTGGAAACCGCCTTTGCCTACGGTGCCGATGCCGTCTACGCCGGCCAGCCGCGCTACTCCCTGAGAGTAAGGAACAACAGTTTCAAAGACGTTGCAGCCTTGGGCGCAGGTATTGAACGGGCGCACGAACTGGGCAAACAGTTCTACCTGGTCTCCAATATTGCGCCCCATAACGACAAAGTGCGCAGTTACCTGAGAGACCTGGCGCCGGTGCTCGAACAAAAACCCGACGCCCTGATCATGTCCGACCCCGGCCTGATCATGCTGGTACGAGAAACCTGGCCCGATCAACCGATCCACCTCTCGGTACAAGCCAACGCCGTCAACTGGGCCACCGTCGAATTCTGGCGACGCCAGGGCATCAGCCGCGTGATCCTGTCCCGGGAGCTCGCCCTGAACGAAATCCGCGAAATCCGCGAAAAAGTTCCCGCCATGGAACTGGAAGTCTTCGTCCACGGCGCCCTGTGCATGGCCTACTCCGGTCGCTGCCTGCTCTCCGGCTACATGAACCACCGCGATGCCAACCAAGGCGCCTGCACCAACGCCTGCCGCTGGAACTACAAACAAGTCGAGCACAGCCACGACCAAACCGGCGACCTCATCGCCACCTCGGCAAGCAGCGTAGAAACCTTCGAGCCCAAAGAAATCCTGCTGGAAGAACCCAACCGCCCCGGCGGCTACATCCCGGCCTACGAAGACGAACACGGCACCTACATCATGAACTCCAAAGACCTCCGCGCCGTCCAGCACGTCGCCGAACTGGTCAACATGGGTGTCCACTCCCTGAAAATCGAAGGCCGCACCAAAAGCACCTACTACGTCGCCCGTACCACCCAGGTCTACCGCCAGGCCATCAACGACGCCATGGCCGGAAAGCCGTTCGACATGCACATGATGGACGAACTCGAAGCCCTCTCAAACCGAGGCTACACCGAAGGCTTCCTCCGCCGCCACGTACCCCAGGAATACCAGACCTACGAACAAGGCTCGTCCTTCCTCGGCACACAGCAAGTGGTCGGCACCATCACCGATGCGGATGACCACTGGCTCACCATCGACGTCAAAAACAAATTCGCCCCCGGCGACCAACTCGAACTCATCACCCCGGCCGGCAACCTGCGCTTCTCGGCAGCCACCATGGAAAACCGCCACGGCGAAACCATTACCCACGCACCGGGTAGCGGTCATTTCGTTAAGATCCCAAAGCCGGAAAACTTGCCAGAGAAGCTCGACTTCACCTACCTGACAAAGATCTTCCCAGAAACATCGCCACGTTGAACCCCGAGGCGACCCGCACGATGCCAGCGGGAGCCGGACGGGTGGGCCTTCCCAAAACCTTGCGGAGCCATGGATGGCGGAGCAGAGCGTACATGGAAGTATTCACAGCGTGTTTTGGGAAGGCCCACCCGTCCGGCTCTCCTCCACCCCAAAAGCAGCCTAAAAAGAAGACCGAACCACAACCAAAGTCTATCAAGGCAATAACCAGCCCCTTAGTGCCCCAAAGCCCTATTAAGGTATACTCCCTACACGACCGATTTAATACCTGACTAAATTACTCTGGTATTGTATAATCACTCGCCAGAAGCCAATGCATGGCGAAACACAGGGCACCAAGCCCCAGATGAGAGAATTACGGAGCGACGATCATGGCGACCACCGACAAAGAGGTGAAAGAGCTGATCAAACGGGAATACGAGCACGGATTTGTCACCGAAATCGAATCCGACACCTTCGAACCCGGCCTCAATGAAGACGTAATCCGCCGCCTGTCTGAACTCAAGCAAGAGCCCGAGTTCATGCTCGAGTGGCGCCTGAAAGCCTATCGTCGCTGGCTGGAAATGGACGAACCCGAATGGGCCCACGTCGACTTCCCCAAGGTGGACTACAATGCCATCTCCTACTACTCGGCGCCCAAGAAAAAAGAAGACATGCCCCAGAGCCTGGACGAAGTCGATCCGGAGCTGCTGCGCACCTACGAAAAACTGGGCATCCCCCTGCACGAGCGCGCCAAACTGGCCGGCGTGGCAGTGGATGCAGTTTTCGACTCGGTCTCCGTTGCCACCACCTTCAAAGAACCGCTGGAAAAAGCCGGCGTCATCTTCTGCCCCATCTCCGAGGCGGTACAGAAGTACCCGGAACTGGTGAAAAAATACCTGGGCAGCGTGGTCCCGGCCGGCGACAACTATTTTGCCGCCCTCAACTCCGCAGTCTTCTCCGACGGCTCCTTCGTGTATATCCCGAAGGGCGTTCGTTGCCCCATGGAGCTGTCCACCTACTTCCGGATCAACGCCGCCAACACCGGCCAGTTCGAGCGCACCCTGATCATCGCCGAAGAAGGCAGCTACGTCAGCTACCTTGAAGGCTGCACCGCCCCCATGCGCGACGAAAACCAGCTGCACGCCGCGGTGGTCGAACTGGTGATCCTTGATGACGCCCAGATCAAATACTCCACGGTTCAGAACTGGTACCCCGGCGACGAAAACGGCAAAGGCGGCATCTACAACTTCGTCACCAAGCGTGCCGCCTGCATCGGCAAGAACGCCAAAGTCTCCTGGACCCAGGTCGAAACCGGTTCAGCCATTACCTGGAAGTACCCGAGCTGCGTGTTGCGTGGTGAAAACAGCGTCGGCGAATTCTACTCCGTCGCACTGACCCACAACTTCCAGCAGGCCGACACCGGCACCAAGATGATCCACCTTGGCAAAAACACCAAGAGCACCATCATCTCCAAGGGCATCTCGGCAGGCCGCAGCTCCAACGCCTACCGCGGGCTGGTGAAATTCGGCCCGGGTGCGGACGGTGCGCGCAACTTTACCCAGTGCGACTCGCTGCTGATCGGCGACCGCTGTGGCGCCCACACCTTCCCGTACATCGAAAGCAAGAACAAATCGGCCATCGTGGAACACGAAGCCACCACCTCCAAGGTCAGCGACGAGCAGATGTTCCTTTGCCGTCAACGCGGCATCGACCCGGAGCAGGCGGTTTCCATGATTGTGAACGGCTTCTGTAAGGAAGTGTTCAAAGAGCTGCCCATGGAGTTTGCGGTCGAAGCCGGCAAGCTTCTGGAAGTCAGCCTTGAAGGTTCCGTTGGTTAATTTATTCACTACAGAATTCCCGAATACAGAGAGACGCGACAAATGCTGAGCATCAAAAACCTGCACGCATCCGTTGAGGGCAAAGAAATCCTCAAAGGCATCAACCTGGAGATCAAGGCCGGGGAAGTTCACGCCATCATGGGCCCGAACGGTTCCGGTAAGAGCACCCTGTCACAGGTCCTGGCAGGCAACGAGGCATTTGAAATCACCGGCGGCGAAGTCACCCTCAACGGCGACAACCTGCTGGACCTGCCGACCGAAGAGCGTGCCCGCGAAGGCATCTTCCTGGCGTTCCAGTATCCAGTAGAAATCCCCGGCGTCAGCAACTTGCAGTTCTTGCGCACCGCCGTCAACGCCATGCGCAAGCACCGTGGCGAAGAAGAAATGAACGCCGCCGAGTTTATGAAGCTGGCCAAGGAAGTCTCCAAACAGGTCGACCTGGACCCCGCCTTCCTCAAGCGCGGCGTTAACGAAGGTTTCTCCGGTGGCGAGAAAAAACGCAACGAAATCATGCAGGCCCTGTTGCTGCAGCCCAAGCTGGCGATTCTGGATGAAACCGACTCCGGCCTCGACATCGACGCCCTGCAAGTCGTATCCAACGGCGTTAATGCCTTGCGCGCCGAAGACCGCGCCATCCTGATGGTGACCCACTACCAGCGCCTGCTGAACCACATCGTGCCAGACTACGTGCACGTGCTCGCTGGCGGAAAAATCGTTAAATCCGGCGGCCGCGAGCTGGCTCTTGAGCTGGAAGAACGGGGTTACGGCTGGCTGGGCATTAAAGACGAAGACACCAGCAACTGATCAGGAGGTCGCGGAATGAAACCAGCACCAACGCTTTCCAGCGCCTTCCTGCATCCGGCCGGGCAAACCCTGCCTGAGCCCTTGCTGGCGCTGCGCAAACAACGGGCTAGCGCCTTGGTTGACATGCCACTGCCTACCCGTAAAACCGAAAACTGGAAGTACTCCAGCAAGTACCTCAAGCTTTCGGATGACATGGCCATTTCCCTGCCGGCGGAAGGCAAAGCGGGCGCTAGCCTGGCGATACCCGGCTACAAGGTCGTGTTCACCAACGGTGTCATGATCCCGGAAGCCAGCGAATACCCGGATCTGGACGGCATTTCCATTCAGAGTTTCAGTGATCTGAGCGCAGACGAGGCCCAATCCTTGTCGCTGCAACTCGGCAGCACCCTGAATCATGAACAAGCGCAATTTGCCCGCGTGAACGGCGCCCGCTTTGAAGACGGACTGCTGATTCGACTGAAGCCCGGTGCAGTGCTGGACCAGCCCCTGTTTATCATTCACAACACGGAAGCAGACGCCAGCGGCTCAGCCTACCCACGCATCTACGTGGAAGCCGGCGCCAACAGCCAGATGACCCTGGTCGAAGAGTACACATCCAATGGCGGAGCCGCGGTGCTGGTCAATACCGTCACCGAATTCAACCTGGCTGACGGCGCCAACATCACCAGCATCCGCCTGAACATGGAAGGCGAGCAGGTTCAGCACATTGGCGCCACCGGCGTGCTGCAAGCACAAAGCTCACGATTTGAGAGCCACTGTGTCGGCTTCGGCGGCCAGCTGCGCCGGCATGACCTGCAAGTCCGCCTCGAAGGCGAAGGCGCAGAAACCAAACTCAATGGCGTGGTGGTCACCCAAGGCAAACAGCACTACGACAACCACACATCCATTGACCACGTGGCCGCCCACTGCACCAGCGAAGAGACCTATCGCAACATTGCCGCGGATCAGTCGCATGCGATTTTCAATGGTCGGATTCATATCCATCAGGACGCCCAGAAATCCAGCGCGGATATGAACAACAAGAACCTGTTGCTCAACAATGGCGCGGAAATCGACACCAAGCCCGAGCTCGAAATCTACGCAGACGATGTGAAATGCGCCCACGGCGCCACCATCGGCCAGCTGGACGAGACCTCACTGTTCTATCTGGTGTCTCGTGGCATTGGCCGGCGGGAAGCGAACGTGCTGCTGACCATGGCGTTCATCAACGAGCTGGTCAATCAGATTCCGGTCCAGGCCGTGCGCGAAACCGCTCAGCTGCGGCTGAACGATTTCTTCGAGCAAACCTTTCAGGAGATCTGAAGGCATGAGCGATCTGTCCGTGGCAAACAACACCGCAACCAAGGCGTTTGACGTTGAAGCCATTCGCCGCGACTTCCCGATCCTGGCTCAGGAAATTAACGGCAAGCCGCTGGTGTATCTGGACAATGGCGCCTCGGCCCAGAAGCCTCTGGCCGTGCTCGATGCCATGGATCGCTACTACCGCGAGATGCATTCCAACGTGCACCGGGGTGCCCACACCCTGGGCGACCGGGCGACCGCCGCTTTTGAAGGTGCGCGCGAAGTGGTTCGGGATTTTCTGAACGCCCCCAGCACCAAAGAAATCATCTGGACCCGAGGCACCACCGAAGCCATCAACCTGGTCGCCAATGGCCTTGCCCCGCGCCTGAAAGCGGGCGATGAGATTCTGGTCAGCCATATGGAACACCACGCCAACATCGTGCCCTGGCAGATGCTGGCCGAGCGCACCGGCGCCAAAGTCGTGCCTGTGCAGGTAACACCCGAGGGTGAGCTGGATCTCGATTCGTTCAACAGCCTGCTTACGGAACGTACCCGCATTCTGGCCGTGACCCACGTTTCCAACGTGCTCGGCACGGTTAATCCAATCGCGCCGCTGATTGAGCAAGCGAAAAAGCTGGGCGTGATCACGCTGATTGACGGCGCCCAGGCGGTGCCGCATTTCAAGCCAGATGTTCAGGCCCTGGGCTGTGACTTCTATGTATTTTCATCCCACAAGCTGTTTGGGCCCACCGGCATCGGTGTACTTTATGGCCGGGCGCAACTGCTGGAAGAAATGCCCCCCTACCAGGGCGGCGGTGAAATGATTGAGCGGGTGTCGTTCGAGCGCACCACCTGGAACGTCTTGCCCTACAAATTTGAAGCGGGCACGCCGGCCATCGCAGAAGCTGTCGGCCTGGCGGCCGCCATCAACTATCTGGACGGCCTTGACCGCAAAGCCATGGAAGCCGCAGAAAATACTCTGCTGGTGCGTGCTAACGAACTGATCGAAACCGTACCCGGCATGGAAGTGATCGGTACCGCCAGGCACAAAGTCCCGGTGATGTCGTTCAAGATCGCGGGCTTGCACCCCAGTGACATTGGCACTCTTCTGGATCAGCAAGGTATTGCCATTCGCACCGGCCACCACTGTGCTATGCCACTGATGAATTTCTACGGAGTACCCGGTACAGCCCGGGCTTCATTCGCGTTCTACAATACGTTGGAGGAGGTCGAGAAACTGTTCACCGGCCTTCAAAAAATCCAGCGTCTGTTTACCTGAGGAGGTGGACACATGACAGCCGAAGTCTTCACCCCGAACGATGTGAACGTGACCATGACGCCAACCGCCGTCAAACACGTCCGCAAGCAACTGGATAACAGACCCGAAGCCAAAGGTATCCGCCTGGCCATCAAAAAGAGTGGCTGCTCCGGCTTCAAATATGAAACCCAGTGGGTGGAAGAAAGCACATCCGATGACCGGATTTTCGCAATCGATGGCGTGGATGTGTATGTAAAGCAGGAACACCTGCCCCTGGTTAACGGCATTGAAATCGACTTTGTTACCGAGGGAGTCAACTCCCTGTTCCGCTTCCGCAACCCCAACGCCACGGCGGAGTGTGGCTGCGGCGAAAGCTTTACGGTGACATAAAAAGAGGCCTTTTTGAGCATGCAAGAACGGGAAGTCGTCCTGACCAAGCGCGAGGTGGAAGCCCGCCTGGTGCCGTCCGGTACCGAAATCATGATTCCATCGGACACCTTTGTGACCATCACCCAGTCGCTCGGTGGCACCTTTACCGTGGCAGTGAACGGCAATCTGGCTCGCATTGAAGGCCACGACGCCGATGCCCTGGGCAAGCAGCCCCTGGAAAGCAGCTTTGAAACACCCGCCGACGGCACCATTAACGAAAACCAGGTATGGGAAGCGTTGCGTAATTGCTACGACCCGGAAATCCCGGTCAACGTGGTGGACCTCGGCCTGATCTACAACTGCAAGATCGAGAACGGCACCGAAGACGGTAACCACATCCAGATCACCATGACCCTGACCGCCGCTGGCTGTGGCATGGGCCCGGTAATTACCGAAGATGTGAAGCGCAAGGTGGAGCACGTGCCCAACGTGGACAAAGTGACGGTAGAACTCACCTTTGATCCGCCCTGGAACAATGACATGCTCACCGACGAAGCCAAACTGGAACTGGGGATGCTATGACCGTCAGCAAGCAGCAGTTTCTGGACAACCCGCTCGGCCAGAAGACCACTTTAGAAGACGTGCTCGACGCTTTTGAGTTCCTGGACGACTGGGAGGAGCGTTACGCCTTCATCATCGATCTGGGCAAACAACTGCCGGAATTTCCTGACGATGAACGCACAGAAGAAAACTACGTGCATGGCTGCCAGAGCCAGGTGTGGGTGATTCATCACTACGACGAAGGCAGCGGAAAACTGTTCCTGCTGATCGATTCCGACGCCATCATTGTGCGCGGACTCGCCGCCATCATCCTGGTCGCCTTGAACGGCAAATCACCCAGGGATCTGCTCGCGACCGACATCGACGAACTGTTCGAGCAACTGGACCTGTTCCGTCATATTTCCCCGACTCGCGGTAACGGCCTGCGGGCGATGGTTGGCAAGATCCGGGATATTGCGGCGGCTGAAACGGCCGCCTAAGCTCACCAGATAATCGCCAGGTCGTCCCGCTGCACATTCACCTGGCCGCCTGACATTGCCAGACGGCCAGTGCTGAAATCCGGGTGCACGTTATCCAGAGTGATCGATACGCCCGCATCCGATAGCTCCGGTGTACCGTTCAATGAATCGAAATAATGCTGGCTACGATAGATGCTCAGCTGATCTCCCGGCCGCAAACCCGCCGTGGCACCGGAAGCCAGAGTGACCTTGCCCTCGGTTACCCGCGTAATACGCGCCATAAAAGGCTGACAACGCAAAGCGCCATTGACGGCAATGGCCATCTCACTGATCACCCCGGAAACCGCTTTGCCCCATTCGCTTTGCTCAAAGCCTGCAGACGCAAAACCCGCTGTGCCACTGCCTTTCGGATCCCAATTTGCCGCTGTTTCAAAACGCTTGCGAAATACCGGGGAACCACTGAACCCGTCAAACACCATAACCTCCGCCTCAAAACGACGGGTGGTATCCAACAGGCCAACGCTTCGCTGCATACGGTTCAGAATCGAGCTGCCCCAGGCATCAGGATCAGCCACCCCCATGTCCCGGATCACGCCTGACACCACAAACTGCGCGCCCAGTTCCCGAGCCAGTTGCACCACGTTAGTCAGGTGATTGCCGGCTATATTGACCTGAGAGGTCGGCGCGTCTGGCAGGCTGCTGAACAGCTGCAAAGAGGTAGCGCCCAGCACCTGCAACTGGCCCTGAGCCTGCAACCGTGCCAACAACGCCTGCGGCAACTTTTCGCCGGCGTCATCCAGGCCGGGATCACCGCCCTGCTCTGGCATCACAATAGGGAAGCCGGTAACCGCCACCCGTTTGCGCAGGCCGGACGACTCCCCTGCCTGGCAACTTTCGCCGCCACTGGCAGACGAGCCTGAAAGCTCAGCCCGCACAATAACCCGCAACAGGTTGCCCCGCCGATACTCATCCACAATGGTCGCGTTGCTCACCTGGGCCATCGAAGAGAGCTCGGTGTGTGAATGAGTAAGCTGACCATTTTCCAGGGTATCCCGAGTGCTCACCCGGGCCTGATACTGCAGCGCGAGATCACGCATGGCCGCTTGCCGCGCCTCGGCACGGGCCTGGTCCAGGTTGTTCTCACGGACATTGGCATGGCCAACCCCTTCAAGAACGGCCGCATTTGCCAGCCCGGCGCTCAGCCATACTAACCAGAAAATCAAAATGCGCGTCATATCACTCCCAAAACCCACCAGCAGGTGGGGATTCAATCCAGATAATAAAGCGAATCAACCCGACGGGCTTCCACATCGCCCACCCGGTCATTGTGACGAGGCATGGGGATACCACAGGCATCACGAACCTGATCGTCAGCCACCCGGGCTACGCAGGCACGGAACCTGGGCTCGAGTTTCAATTCCATCACCGTTTCAACCACGCCATCACTGTGCTCGTTAACGGCCACCATACGGGCGCCGCGAATGTAGCTGTCAACGTAGGTGCGGAAGTTATCGCTGTTCAACACAAAATCATTCACCGTGGAGCTGCCATAAATCACCGTGCCATAAACACGCTCAGCAAGGTTACGGTAGGCATCCAGCTGGGAGGCCCTGCGTGCCATCAGGCGCTTGCGGGTATTCAAGCGATCGCCCCGGGCATCTTCGTAGGTACCAAAACCACTGACACGAACCGTGATCGGCTCAAACTCTTTCGATGCATCCTGCTGGCCACGGTAACTGCCAACGGGCGCGCAGCCCGCCAGGGCAACAACCAAAACGGGAATTAAAGTCCAGCGCAGTGTCATTTTCTTGTCTCCGGAAAACACTTTCCTGAAAACCATGAAAAAATCGCGCCACCATCCACAACTTTCTGATTGAAGTAGATTTATGGCTATCAGGCACAGGACAGAGGGGGCAAAGACGGCAAAAGTCTGCCTTTGTTTACGAATCAAGAACAAACCGTTACCGGTTGTGCGCTGTTTCCCAGAAAAATCTGATCTAACCTTTATTCCAAATAACCGTTTGTTAATGCAACCGAATAAATAAAGGATCCTCCATGCACGTGAATCGTCTGAGTAAGCTCTCCCTGGCCATTGGCCTGTCCATCGCCACCACCTCCGCTCTGGCCAGCCCCCAAGCCTTTATGTCGTCCCGCTCGTTCGCCATGGGCGGTACTGGCGTTGCAGTTGCCACCCCTTCTGCAGCCCCAAACTCAAACCCGGCCATGATGGCGGCACAGCAACACGACTGGGCAGATGATTTTGGGCTGATGCTGCCATCTGTTAATGTTCGGGCAGCGGACGAAGAAGAGGTGATTGATCAGGTTGATGATATTCAGGACGTGATTGACCAGTTCGACCAAGACGTTAGCAACCTGGAAAACAACCTTAGTGAAGGCAACGCTCAAGCCTTGGGCGCTACAGCAAAAGATCTTCGGGACCGATTGGTTAACTTCAACAAGGACACGGTCCGAGTCAACGCTGGCCTAGGCCTGGGTTTCGCGGTTCCCGGAAACTCAATCTCCGTCGGTTTCGTGACCAGCGCCAGTCTCACCGCTACCGTTCGCGGAGAGCTCTCTAACAACGATGAAGCCTTCCTGAACACCCTCGTTAATGCCGCAAACTCAGGCCCCAACGCAGCCGCGCAACTGGAAGCAGAGGTCAACCAGCGAAAACTGGAGGATGGTGGCGAAATCGAATTTGACTCCCGCGGAAGAATTCTGGCCTCAGCTGTTGCAGAAGCCGGTATTAGTATCGCGAAAACCTTCGAGCTGAACAACGGCGAACGCTTCCAGCTCGGCGTCACTCCCAAGTACGTCGAACTCCGCACCTTCCAATACACCGAAACTGTCTCTGGCTTCGAAGACGACGAATTTGACGGTGATGATTACCAGACCGAAAAAAGTGGATTCAACCTGGATGTCGGTGCCGCCTACGCTTTCGGTGAAAACCGCGAGTGGAACGCCGGCGTGGTGGTGAAGAACCTGATCCCGATGGAGCTGGATTCCGCTCAGAGCCGCGGCGCTGCATTTGAGGACAAGTACACCCTCGAACTCAACCCCATGGTCACCGCCGGCATCGCTCACAAAAGCGACTATCACGTAGTAACCGCCGAGCTTGACCTGACCAAAAAAGAAGCCTTCGGCTACGAAGACGACACCCAGTGGCTGGCCCTCGGTGCCGAATTTGATGCCTGGCGCTACGCCCAGTTGCGCGCCGGTGTACGTCACAACCTGGCCAGTAACGACGACAACGACGGTATCGAAGAAAAAACCCAGTTCACCGCAGGTCTTGGCCTGAACATTCTGGGTGCCCGCCTCGACATCGGCGCGCTCTACAGCAGCGCTGACGTTGGCGCGGCTATCGAGCTTGGCACCGCGTTCTGAGCAATACCATGATTCGATGCCGGGGCAACAACCGTAACAGTCGCCCCCGCAGGCTCATGCCAGCTGACCGGCCACCCAGACAACGGGCGGCCGGTTTCGGCTTGTGGGCACTGTGGCTGATGCTTCTGTGTCTGGCGCCAGCCTGGGCCAGCGCAGCTACCCTTGACCCGGCGCTCGATTCACTGCCATTGCACGACCAGGTGCAGTACTTAGCAGACACCGATAACCTGACCCCTGGCGACGTACAAGCACTGCCCGAGTCCAGGTGGACACAAGCCCCTGACGATATAAGCTTTGGCTACGATGCCCGTATTCACTGGTTCCGGATCAAACTGAACCTGCCTGCAGTGGAAGAAGCCCCCAGCTGGCTGCTTGAAATAGCCTATCCCATGCTGGATTACGTGGATGTTTACCTCGCCAACCAGCAAAGCGGATTAACCCAGATTGCGAGCACCGGCGACCTGAGACCCTTCAACGCTCGCCCGGTGGAACACCGGGACTTCATCATCCCGCTGAACCTGAACCCTGGCGAAAGTTACACCCTGTACTTACGAGTTCAAACCAGCGGCTCTCTGCAGCTTCCCCTGACCCTGTGGCAGGAGAAACCGTTTCAAGCCTACAGCCATACAGACCTGGCCCTGGAAAGCGCTTTCTACGGCATTCTGCTGGTGATGGCCATTTTCAACCTGTTCCTGTTTCTGAGCCTTAAGGAGCGGGCCTACCTGTACTACGTGCTTCTGGTCACCAGTACTCTAACGGTGATGATGGGGCTTAACGGTTTCGCCTATCAGTACCTTTATCCCCACAGCCCGGCCTGGAACGAATACGTGATTCTGCTCGCAGTTCCCCTTTGCCAGCTGATGTTATCGCTGTTTGCGCGTTCATACCTGGAACTCGGGGCCAGACACCCCCGCTGGAACCGCATTTTTAACGTCTTGATTGGGGCACTGTCACTTGCGACGGTCGCGGCAGTGTTCTTGCCCTACGCGATCTCAACCCGCATTTCGATCGCTCTGATTCTGCCGTTTGCGGTGATCAACCTTCTTGCGAGCTTCCATCTTTGGCAACAAGGGGAAAAATCCGCACGCATCTTCTCGGTTGCCTGGGCATCATTACTGGCACTGTTACTGGTTACCGTGCTGAATAAAGTGGGCCTCGCGCCAACGACTATTCTCAGTGACTACGGCATCCTCATCGGCACGACGATCCAGGCCTTGCTGTTTTCGTTTGCCCTGACGGACCGGTTCAACCGTCAGCGAATGGAAAGCATGCGTGAGCGCCAGGCGGCGTTGGAGGCAATGCATCATCAAAGAAAAGCGGAAACCGCACTGCTTCACGCATCCAGTCATAACGAGCTGACCGGCATGCCGAACCGCTCACTGTTTGAGCGCCAGGCGGGCACGGTTCTGACAACCGGTAGCGAGAAGGTCACCGCCCTGTTCCTGCTGCACCTGCAACAATTCGATGACGTTAACAAAACCCTCGGCCACCACCATGCAGATGAATTGCTGGCGCAATTTGCGAGCCGCATCAATACGTCCGTTGGAGCATCTTTACTGGCGGTTCCACTCGAGCAAACCAGAGGGCAAGACTGGTACGTGGCCCATATTGAGGGGGTCAGCTTCGCCTTCATTCTGCGGGGCGAAAATGAGACGCTTCTGCTCGAGGAAGCGAACCGCCTGACCCAGGAATTCAGCAAGCCCCTGACCTTCCTTGATCTGTCACTTGAGCTGATGTTTGCGACAGGCTGCAGCCTGGCCAAACTTGCCGACTACGATGCGCAAACACTGCTTCGTCATGCGTTTATTGCCCTGGACGAAGCCCGGATAAGCAGCAACCGGGTATCACTCTACCGCCCGGAAATGAACCCCTACAACGCCCGCCGGCTCACCTTGATGAGCGATTTGAGCGAGGCTATTCAGAACAACCGGCTGAACCTGCACTTCCAGCCACAGATCCACCTGAAAACAGCCAGGGTCGCGGGCTTTGAGGCGCTGATTCGCTGGAATCATCCCGAGCATGGTTTTGTACCACCGGACGAGTTCATACCCATGGCGGAGCGCACAGGGCTGATCAAGCCGCTGACCCGCTGGGTTATCCAGGAGTCCCTGGGGTTCTGCAAAGCCCTGGATGAACGCGACTGCGATGCCACGGTATCGGTCAATATCTCTGCCGCCAACCTGCGGGAGCCCGAGTTCTGCGAAGATGTCTGTAAACTGCTTGAGCAACACCAGGTGCAGGCCCAGAGGTTGGTGCTGGAGGTGACCGAAACCGCCGCCATGCTGGACCCTACCATCAGCCTGAGCATGCTTCGGGCACTGCAAACGGCCCATGTTCGCCTGTCGATCGATGATTTCGGCACCGGTCACTCTTCACTGTCTTACATTCGCAAACTGCCGGTGAACGAAATCAAAATCGACCGTTCCTTTGTCATGGAAATGGCCACGAATCAGGGCGACGCCACCATCGTGCGCACCACCGTCAACATGTGCCACGATCTGGGCTATGTGGTGGTGGCCGAAGGTGTGGAGAACGCGAGCACTGAGAAAATGCTGACTGAGCTCGGCTGCGACTTTATTCAGGGCTACCATATTGCCCGTCCGATGGATCAGGAGTCGATTCTGGACTGGTTGGCTGAGACCGACTGGTTACCCAGCAGCAAAAATGTTCCCGCCCAACGCTGAATGCCTCGGCTGATTTGCGAAGCGCCCGCAAGCCGTCGATAATCCTCCCCTGGTTTCAGGCTAGCAGCACCCTACACCACCAGTCAGGATGTCAAATCATGGAAATCTACCTTGTGGGCGGCGCAGTGCGCGATGAACGGCTGGGCATTCCCGTTAAAGATCGCGACTGGGTGGTGGTGGGCGCAACCCCGGGGGCAATGAAGCAACAGGGCTTTCGACAGGTCGGTGCTGATTTTCCGGTCTTTCTGCACCCCAAAACCGGAGAGGAATACGCCCTGGCCCGCACAGAACGCAAGCAAGGGCGCGGCTATCACGGCTTCACCGTCTACAGCGCACCGGATGTCACACTGGAAGACGATCTCAGGCGTAGGGATCTCACCATTAATGCGATGGCAAAAACCACGGATGGCAAGTTGGTTGATCCATTTAACGGCCTTGCGGATCTGGAACAGAAAAAACTCCGGCATGTGTCGGAAGCCTTCAGCGAAGATCCACTGCGCATTCTGAGAACCGCCCGCTTCGCCGCCCGCCTGCACCCATTGGGATTCACCATTTGCCAGGAAACCATGGGTCTGATGCGCGCCATGGTCAGCCGTGGAGAACTGGAAGACCTGGTACCGGAAAGAGTCTGGCAGGAAGTCCAGCGAGCGTTGCACGAGCAGACACCGGGGGTTTTCTTTGAGGTACTTCGGGACCTGGACGCACTGGATGTGTTGATTCCGGAAATGGCGAACCTTGGTGTATTTCGCGCCGGGCTTCAGGCACTTCACTGCACAAGTCGCAAAAATGGCTCTACCGCACAGCGATTTGCCGCGCTGTTATCTGCCGTGCCCGAGCCCCAGGCCGTCGCCCGCGCCAAGGCCATGAAAAGCCCGAATGACTGCCGTGATCTCACGCTGCTGGTGTGCCGGTTTACCGAAAGGCTTTCCGGCTTCGGGGACAACTCTCTACCGCCGGACTCCGCCCTGGAAATGCTCGACCTGGCAGATCTCTGGCGCCGCCCGGAGCGTTTTGAACAATTGCTGGACACCCTCGCCTGTACCGTCTCCGATCAGCAGACTGTATTCATTGAACAACTGCGCAGCGCAGCACGCGTTGCTACCGCGGTGAACCCACAGGATTTACTGAAGCAGGGCTTCAAGGGCAAGGAGCTGGGAGACGCCATTCGCAACAAACGGCTGACACTTATCACGCAGGCACTGTCGCCATAACCCGACTTTGGTTGTTTTGGCGCTATGTGGCTTTCCCGCTACAATGCCTGCCAACTTTCACAACGCAGGCAGGCCATCAACCGACCCTGCCCTTTGCAACGGAGATATCCCATGCGTGATGTAGTCATTGTTGCCGCAAAACGTACCGCCATTGGCAGTTTTGGCGGTGGCCTGTCGAGTTTGCGGGCTGACCAGCTCGGCTCGGCTGTTATCAAGGCCCTGATCGAAGAAACCGGCGTCGCCGGCGAACAGGTCAACGAAGTCATTCTGGGCCAGGTACTGACCGCTGGCAGCGGCCAGAACCCGGCCCGTCAGGCCACCATCAATGCCGGCCTGCCCGCCTCGGTACCTGCAATCACCATCAACAAGGTATGCGGCTCTGGCCTGAAAGCCGTGCACATGGCCGTTCAAGCCATCCAGTGCGGCGATGCCGACATGATCATTGCTGGTGGCCAGGAAAACATGAGCCAGGCCCCGCATGTACTGCCCAAGAGCCGGAATGGCCAGCGCATGGGTAACTGGAGCATGATCGACACCATGGTGAACGATGGCTTGTGGGATGCCTTCAACGACTACCACATGGGCATCACTGCCGAGAACATCGTGGAAAAATACGGCATCAGCCGTGAAGAACAGGATGAGTTTGCCGCTGCTTCCCAGCAAAAAGCTGTCGCAGCCCAGAATGCCGGCCATTTTGATGGACAGATTGTTCCGGTGAGCATTCCCCAGCGTAAAGGCGATCCGCTGGTCGTCGATAAAGACGAATGCCCCCGCGAAGGTGTGACCGGAGAAAGCCTTGGCAAACTGCGCCCGGCCTTCAAAAAAGACGGCTCTGTCACTGCGGGTAACGCGTCTTCACTGAACGACGGTGCTGCTGCCGTTATGGTGTGCAGCGCAGAAAAAGCAAAGCAACTCGGCCTGACGCCACTGGCCACCATTAAAGCCCACGCCAATGCCGGCGTTGACCCCAGCATTATGGGCACCGGGCCGATTCCTGCCAGCCAACGCTGCCTGGAGCGCGCTGGCTGGACAGCAGCAGAGCTCGACCTGATTGAAGCCAACGAAGCCTTCGCGGCCCAGGCCATTTCAGTAAACCGGGACATGGGCTGGGATACCAGCAAGGTCAACGTCAACGGCGGCGCTATCGCCATGGGCCACCCAATCGGCGCCTCCGGCTGCCGGATTCTGGTCACCCTGCTGCACGAAATGGTTCGCCGTGATGCCAAAAAAGGCCTGGCCACCTTGTGCATCGGCGGTGGCATGGGCGTGGCCCTGGCCGTAGAGCGCTAAGCTGCATGCTGCACGTTGTACTCTATGAGCCGGAGATACCGCCGAACACCGGTAATATCATCCGGCTTTGTGCCAACACCGGCTGCCAGCTGCACCTGATCGAGCCTCTGGGATTCTCCCTGGAAGACAAGCAGATGCGGCGAGCCGGGCTGGATTACAGCGAGTACGCCACAGTGAAGATTCACCCGGATTACCAGAGTTTTCTCGATACCGAGAAGCCCGAGCGCCTGTTCGGACTGACCACCAAGGGCTCCCGCCACTATCATGAAGTGGCGTTTCAGGATGGCGACTACCTGATGTTCGGGCCGGAAACCCGGGGCCTGCCAGCCGATGTGCGGGAAGGCCTGCACGCCGACCACCGGCTGCGGGTACCCATGCAGCCACAAAGCCGTAGCCTGAACCTGTCAAATACCGCTGCATTAGTGGTGTATGAAGCTTGGCGCCAGCTTGGCTTCCCCGGCGCCACCTGAATAATCCTGCCCGTCAGGCACAAAAAAACCGGCCTCAGCCGGTTTTTTTGTGCTCGAAGGCAACAACACGGAGCTTAGTGAGTCTGCTCTTCCTTCGCTTCGCCAGCGGCTTCTTCTTGCTTGCGCTTGAGAGCCTGGGCGTAAATTGCATCAAAGTTCACTGGTGCCAGCATCAGAGCCGGGAAGCTGCCTTTGCTGACGGTGCCATCAATGGCTTCGCGAGCGTAGGGGAACAGAATATTCGGGCAGTAAGCACCCAGCATCTGGCCCAGCTGAGGTCCTTCAATACCAGAAATCAGGAACACACCCGCCTGCTGAATCTCAACAATATAAGCCACTTTTTCACCCAGCTTGGCTGTCACGGTCATCGACAGGATCACTTCAAACTGGTTGTCACTGATCTTGTTGTGGGAAGTATTCAGGTCCAGATTAACCTGTGGCTTCCACTGCTCCTGAAACACCAGGGGAGCGTTCGGAGATTCAAAAGAGAGGTCCTTCACATAAATACGCTGAAGGGCAAACTGGGGTTGGTTCTGGTTTTCGTTGCCTGCGGCTTGCTGATTCTCAGCCATGATCAGTCCTTTCGTTTTTCGTAGTATGGGCCGGGCCCGTTGTTATGGTCACGTTTGCCGGAACAGTCTACTGCCTGGTTCCGGACAGTAATGTGAAACAGTGCGACAGATCGCCAATCAGATCAAGCCCTGTTACTTTTTCACCAGCGGCAGGTTGCTGGCCTTCCAGTCCGCAATACCACCGTTCAAACGCACCACATCCGCAAAGCCTTCTTCTTTCAGCTGCTTCACAGCCATGGCCGAGTGCTGCCCCATTTTGTCCGCCACAATAATCTGCTTTTCTTTGTGCTTGGCCAGCTCGTTAATCCGGCCTTTAAGGCCACTTAGCGGAATGTTGATAGAGCCGGTGATACGACCTTCAGCGAACTCTTTACGGTCTCTGATATCGAGCACAATGGCCTGGTCTTTGTTGATCAGTGTCACCGCGCCCTGGGCTGAAACTTTGGCGCCACCGCGGCGGGACTCAAGCACCAGAATGGCCAGCAAAAACGCCACGAACAACGAAGCCAGGATGTAGTGGTTAATAACAAATTCAAACAAGCGGTCCATGAAACTACCCTGAAAATTGGTTTGGCCGGATTATACACACCCACACCCGCTCAAAGAAGGTAAGGAAGCTTCAGCCATACCGCGTGGCCTGCGCAAATGAAAACGGTTACAATCTGCCCTACTTTTCACCCGTTATCTTTACAACCAACCGGACGAAATGATGACCGCGACGCGCAAGCCCACTGCACTGATTATCCTCGACGGCTGGGGCCATCGTGACCCGGCAGAAGACAATGCCATCTCCAACGCCAACACCCCCTTCTGGGACAAGCTCTGGCAGACTCAGCCCAAAACCCTGATCAATACCTCCGGCATGTTTGTCGGGCTGCCCCAGGGCCAAATGGGCAACTCCGAAGTGGGCCACATCAACCTCGGCGCCGGCCGGGTGGTTTATCAAAGCCTGACCCGCATTGACAAAGATCTTGAAGACCGCAATTTCCAGAAAAACGAAGCGCTGTGCAGCGCCATCGACAAAGCGGTCTCCAACGGCAAAGCCGTACACATCATGGGCCTGCTGTCGCCCGGCGGCGTGCACAGCCACGAAGATCACATGCTGGCAGCGGCCGAGTTAGCGGCGGCACGTGGCGCTAAAGAAGTCTATATTCACGCCTTCCTGGATGGCCGGGACATGCCGCCGCGCAGCGCTCGCCCCTCCCTCGAAAAAGCAGCCGCCAGGATGAAAAGCCTGGGCGTAGGCCGGGTAGCCACCATCGTGGGCCGCTATTTCGCCATGGACCGTGACAACCGCTGGGACCGTGTAGAAGCCGCTTACAACGCCATGACACTGGGCGATGCCGAATTTACCTGCGCCGACCCGGTTACCGCTTTGGACCAGGCCTATGAGCGCGGTGAAAATGATGAGTTCGTAAAAGCGACTCACATCGGCAAAGAAGGCCAGCCATCCGGCACCATCAACGACGGCGACTCTGTGCTGTTCATGAACTTCCGTGCTGACCGTGCCCGGGAGATGACCCGCACGTTTGTCGATCCGGACTTTGATGGCTTTGACCGTCGCAAGCACCCGGAACTCGCAGACTTTGTGATGCTCACCGAGTACGCCGCCGACATCAAAACATCCTGCGCTTACCCGCCGGAACAACTCAGTAACGGCCTGGGAGAATACATCGCCAGCCAGGGCAAAACCCAGCTGCGCATTTCCGAAACCGAAAAGTATGCCCACGTTACCTTCTTCTTTAACGGTGGTATGGAAACCCCCTTTGCAGGCGAAGACCGCATTCTGGTGCCCTCACCCAGAGTGGCCACCTACGACCTGCAACCAGAAATGAGCGCACCGGAAGTCACCGACAAGCTGGTGGAAGCGATCAAGAGCGGGAAGTACGACCTGATCGTATGCAACTATGCCAACGGCGACATGGTGGGCCATACCGGTAAGATGGAAGCCGCCGTAAAAGCCGCGGAATGCCTGGACAAGTGCGTGCAGCGGGTGGTTGAAGCTCTGGACGAAGTGGGCGGTGAAGCTCTGATCACAGCCGACCACGGCAACTGTGAGCAGATGACCGACCCCAGCTCCGGCCAGGTACACACCTCCCACACCATTGGCCCGGTACCGCTGGTATACACCGGGCATCGCAAGGTGACGCTGAAAAATGACGGCAGCCTGTGCGATATCGCACCCACCCTGCTGGCTCTGATGGGCGACAAGGCTCCGAAAGAAATGACCGGCCACAGCCTGGCGGAGATAGGCTGATCCGACTACAGGCCGCCACCTTGAACCGCCCCCTCGTAATGATGCTGGCCCTCATGCTGGGGGCCGCATCACTGCACGCTGAACAGGATGTGACGCCTGAGCAGGTGAATGCGCTGAAAGAACGCATCGCCAACATTAACGAGTGGCTGGCCGATGCGGAAAAGGACCGCTCTAGCCTGGAAAAGCAACTGGCGGCAACAGAGCGAACCATCGGACAGCTAACCCGTGAACGACGGGAACTCCGCAAACAGGCCGGTGAACAACAACAGCGCCTCGGCGAACTGCAAAAACAGGAAAGCGAACTCGCCAACACCCTCGAAACGCAGCGCCAGAGCCTGAAAAAGCAAATACGCGCCGCCTGGATGGAAGGCGATGCACCCGCACTGAAAATTCTGCTGAACGAAATCGAACCGGGCAAAATTGCCCGCACCATGACTTACTACGAGTATCTCAGCAAAGATACCGTCGAGCGGCTGGAGGCCTTCCAGAAAAGCCTGCGTGAACTGAAAGCAGCCCGGGCTGAAGTACAGGCCACTAGGGTGGAGTTGGCAAAGACAGAGGCCGGCCTGGAACAAAGGCAGCAGCAACTCACCGAAAACCGCAAGGCGCGAGCCAGGACTCTGGCCTCCCTGAAAGCTGACATCAGCAACCGACGCAGCGAAAAGGAAACTCTGGAAGCAGATCGCAAGCGCCTGGAGACGCTGCTGGAGGAAGTTCAGCAGGCCATTGCCAGCATTCCCTCACCCAACGAATCCCGACCGTTCAAATCCTTGCGCAATAAGCTGGCGTGGCCGGCCCAGGGGAAAGTGGTCAGTCAGTACGGCGCCAGTTATGCAGACGGCAAGTTGCGCCGCAGCGGGCTCATCATCAACACTGCTGAAGAAGCCGAGATAAAGTCGGTGCACCACGGCCGCGTGGTATTTGCCAACTGGCTTCGTGGCTTTGGATTAATGACGATCATCGACCATGGCGACGGCTACATGACGCTGTACGGCCACAGCAGCAGCCTGTTCACGGCACCCGGCGACTGGGTCAGCCCGGGCGAGACCATTGCACTGGCCGGGCGTACCGGCGGCACAGAAGACCCCGCCCTGTATTTCGAGGTTCGCCGCAACGGAAAACCGGTGAACCCACGCACCTGGCTGGGCAGGCCATAGACAGCACAGCGAAGGGCTGACAAACGCTTCTGCGAGCGCCATACTGTCGCAAACAAATCACCAGTCCAACTCTTGGAAACAAAACAGGATATGTGAATGAAACGGGCTCAAAGCACACTCCAGATCTCACAACTGCGTTCTCTGGCCCTGGCCACCTGTTTGTTATCCATTCCCGGGCTGACCCTGGCTCAGGACAACGAAGCGCAAGCCCAGCAGATTCTGGAAGGCATCCAGAACGGTGAGCGCGTTGAGCTCAAGCTTCCAGACCCGGAAGAGCAGCTGCCGCTGGAAGACCTGCGAAAATTTACCGAGGTGTTTGCCCGCATTAAAGATGCCTATGTAGAGGATGTGTCCGACAGCAAACTCCTGGAAAGCGCCATCAAAGGCATGCTGTCAGATCTCGACCCACATTCTACCTACCTGGCGCCCAAAGATTACGAAGAGCTTGAGGAAAGCACCTCCGGCGAGTTTGGCGGCCTGGGCATTGAAGTCGGCATGGAAAACGGCTTCATTAAAGTGATCTCCCCTATCGACGACACTCCGGCTCAAAAAGCAGGCGTGCAGGCCGGCGACCTGATCATTAAGCTGGATGAAAAGCCGGTGAAAGGCATGTCGCTTGAGGAAGCCGTCAACCTGATGCGCGGCAAGCCCGGCACAGTGCTCACACTGACCATCATGCGGGAAGGTGAGAATGCCCCTATTGAGATCGATGTCACCCGTGATGTCATCAAGGTCACCAGCGTAAAATCCCGCATGATCGACAACGGCTACGGATACGTTCGGATTACCCAGTTCCAGGCTGAAACCGGCCGGCAATTCCGGGATGCACTGACCAAACTGGAAGACGAGCACGGCAGCGATCTGGACGGCCTGGTGATTGATCTTCGAAACAACCCAGGCGGCGTATTGCAGGCAGCGGTTGAAACCGCCGACGTTTTACTCGATGAAGGCTTGATCGTCTACACCGAAGGCCGCATCCAGAGCTCTCGCCTGCGCTTCAGCGCCAAGGCCGGAGACCTGATGGCAGGTACGCCGATTGTAGTGCTGATTAACGGTGGCTCGGCTTCGGCCTCCGAGATCCTGGCCGGCGCACTGCAGGATCACGAGCGTGCCGTGGTGATGGGTACTCAATCCTTTGGTAAAGGCAGTGTTCAAACCGTCATACCTCTGGACGAATCCCATGCGATCAAGATGACCACCGCCCGTTACTTCACCCCTGATGGCCGTTCCATCCAGGCCAAGGGCATCAAGCCGGATATCGAAGTGCGACCGGCGGAACTGACCGAACTCGACAGTCAGCCGTTCTTTACCGAAGCAGACCTTAGCGGCCATCTTGAAGGCGAAGATGAGGAAAAAGCACGGAAGGAACGGGAGCAAAACGAACAAGCCCAGGAATCTATGGCAAACAGGGATTATCAGCTGCGTTCTGCACTGAATCTGCTCAAGGGCATGCACATTCTCTCAGGCAACAGAAAGGGCGACCGGCAGGGCAACAATCAGTGAAACTGAAGATCGCTGTCTTGTGGGCCGCAGCCCTGATGCTGTCGACCGGTTCAGTCTCCGGTGCGGAGCCTGGTGAGCGCCAGGCGCCCACCATTGCCATCATTATTGATGACATGGGCCACAACCTCCACGAGGGTCGGCGCCTGGCCCATCTTGACCAGCCGCTGACACTCGCGTTCCTGCCCTACCGCCGCCACACCGTTCAACTGGCCAAATTGGCCCACACCAAAGCCAAAGAAGTCATGCTGCATGCGCCAATGGCCAACACCCGCAATTTCGGCCTTGGCCCTGGCGGGCTGACACCGGATATGGACGAACGGGCCATTGCCACCACCTTGCGGCGGGCACTGCAATCGATTCCCCATGTAGCCGGCGTAAACAACCATATGGGCAGCCTGCTGACTCAGCAGTTGCAACCGATGGACTGGGTGATGAAAGAGCTGAACCGCTACCCGGTGTATTTTGTCGACAGCCGCACCATTGCCTCATCAATAGCAGGCAGTGTGGCCGACGCCTACCAGGTTCCAAGCCTGACACGGGATGTCTTTCTCGATCACGAGCAAACCGAAGAGTTCGTGGATCAGCAGTTCCGTTTATTGATCAAAACGGCCAAAGAGAACGGCACCGCCATCGGCATTGGCCATCCTCACAAGGTCACGGTGGACTACCTTGAAAAGTACCTGCCCAAACTGGATGAACAGGGTATCGCGATAGCCACGGTCAGTGGCCTCTGGGCCATGCGCAACAACAATCGGGAAATGTTTGCAGAAGGCGAGAAGCAGGCCATCCGGCCTGCTTACGCAAAGAGCAATTAATCGCGGACTTCGATGCCCTGGGCCTTCATGAAGGCTTTGGCTTCGGGGATGGTGTGCTGACTAAAGTGGAATATAGACGCCGCCAGTACAGCGTCGGCACCGCCCATGGTAACGCCATCCGCCAGGTGCTGTAGCTCACCAACTCCGCCTGACGCAATCACCGGCACCGCCACGGCATCACTGATGGCGCGGGTCAGCCCCAGGTCGAAACCGATCTTGGTTCCATCACGATCCATGCTGGTCAGCAGCAGTTCCCCTGCCCCCATTTGCACCATCTTTCTCGCCCATTCAACCGCATCCAGCCCGGTGGGCTTGCGGCCGCCATGGGTAAAGATTTCCCAGCGTGGTTCTTCGCCGTCGGCACTGACGCGCTTGGCGTCTATGGCCACCACGATGCACTGGCTGCCGAAACGGTCAGCGGCTTCCCGCACGAAGTCCGGGTTGAATACCGCCGCGGTGTTGATCGACACTTTGTCTGCGCCAGCATTCAGCAGCTTGCGAATGTCATCTACGGTGCGTACGCCACCGCCCACGGTCAGCGGGATAAACACTTCCGCTGCCATACGCTCGACGGTCTCATAAGTGGTGTCGCGGCTTTCACTGCTGGCAGTGATGTCCAGGAAGGTGATTTCGTCTGCGCCCTGCTCGTTGTAGCGACGGGCCACTTCAACAGGGTCGCCGGCATCGCGGATGTCCACGAAGTTAACACCTTTGACCACGCGGCCCTTGTCTACGTCCAGGCAGGGGATGATGCGCTTTGCCAGTGCCATGGTGCTTCCTCAGTTTTTCAGGCTGTCGCAGTAGGCCTGGGCTTCTGCAACGTCCAGGGTACCTTCGTAAATGGCTCGGCCGGTGATGGCTCCGATCACGCCTTTGTTGGCGACGGTCGCCAGGCGCTTGAGGTCGTCCATGTTGGTGACGCCGCCGGAGGCAATCACCGGGATGCCGCCTTCTTCTGCCAGCTTGGCGGTCGCTTCCACGTTTACACCCTGCATCATGCCGTCGCGGGCGATGTCGGTGTACACAATGGAGGATACGCCGTCGTTGGCGAAGCGTTTGGCCAGGTCTACGGCCATAACTTCAGAAACTTCAGCCCAGCCGTCGGTGGCTACGCGGCCATCTTTGGCATCCAGGCCGACGATGATGTGGCCTGGGAATTCTTTGCACATTTCGGTGACGAATTCGGGCTCTTTAACGGCTTTGGTGCCGATGATCACCCACTGCACGCCGGCCTTGAGATAGGCTTCGATGGTTTCTGCGGAGCGGATGCCGCCGCCGATCTGGATGGGCAGATTCGGGTATTTGGCGGCGATGGCTTTGACGATTTCGCCGTTCACCGGTTCGCCGGCGAAGGCGCCATTGAGGTCAACCAGGTGCAGGCGGCGGGCGCCAGCCTCTACCCATTTGGTGGCCATGTCGACGGGGTCGTCACCGAATACGGTGGAGTCGTCCATGCGGCCCTGGCGCAGTCTTACGCATTTGCCGTCTTTCAGATCGATTGCGGGGATAATCAGCATTTTGTTCTTCCTATTCAGAAAGTCGGGCAAGGAGTTTGGCGCTCGCACTCTGGAGCAGGGAGGCCTTTCAGGGACACGCTGTGAATACATCCCTGTACGCTTGACTGCAGCATCCCTGCTGCAGACAGTCCCTGAAAGGCCTTACTGCCCCAGAGCGCTACTATGTGCTTACCTGCTTACTTTCCAGTCCAGTTCGTGAAGTTTTCCAGCAACTGCAGACCTGCCCGGGCGCTTTTCTCCGGGTGGAACTGCACTGCAAAGATGTTGTCTCTCGCCACCGCTGCCGCCAGGTCGACACCGTACCGGGTGCGGCCGGCCATATCGGCATTGCCTTCGGCTTCGGCGTAGTAGCTGTGCACGAAGTAGAAACGGTCGCCGTCCGGGATGTTGTGCCAGAGTGGGTGGTTTACGGTGTGGTACACCTGATTCCAGCCCATGTGAGGCACTTTCAGGCGTTCGCCGTTTTCAGTGAGGTTGTCGCCGAAGTAGCGGACTTCGGACGGAAACAGGCCGATGCCTTCCACACCGCCGTTTTCTTCGCTGCGGGCCATCAATGCCTGCATGCCGACGCAGATGCCGAGGAACGGGCGGTCCTGTGAGACTTCTTTGACGAGTTCAACCACGCCCAAACGGTGCATTTCGGCCATGCAGTCGCGGATGGCGCCGACGCCGGGGAGGATCACCCGGTCGGCTTCGCGAATCTGGTCGGCGTTGTCGGTGACCAATACGGTGCAATTCGGGGCCACGTGCTCCACGGCCTTGCGGGCAGAGTGCAGGTTGCCCATGCCGTAGTCGATGATGGCGACGGTCTTCATGGTGTTTCAGATTCCTGTCGGTGACCGGTTACAACGCGCCTTTGGTGGACGGAGTAATTCCGGCCATACGCTCGTCCATTTCAACCGCCATGCGCAGGGCGCGGCCGAAGGCTTTGAACACGGTTTCGATCTGGTGGTGGGTGTTTTTGCCCTTCAGATTGTCGATGTGCAGGGTCACCATGGAGTGGTTGACGAAGCCCTGGAAAAATTCTGCAAACAGGTCAACATCAAATCCGCCAACAACAGCGCGGGTGTAGGGGACGTCCATGAGCAAACCGGGACGGCCGGAGAGGTCAATGACAACTCGGGACAATGCTTCATCCAGCGGCACATAGGCGTGGCCGTAGCGGCGGATGCCCTTTTTGTCGCCCACGGCTTGCTTGAAGGCCTGGCCGAGGGTGATGCCGATGTCTTCCACGGTGTGGTGGTCGTCGATTTCCAGGTCACCCTTGCAGGTGATATCCAGATCCATCATGCCATGACGGGCGATCTGGTCCATCATGTGATCAAGAAAGGGCACGCCGGTGTCAAAGCAGGCTTTGCCGGTGCCGTCGAGATTAATCTCAACGGTAATCTGGGTTTCAAGGGTATTTCGCTCTACCCGAGCCTTACGTTCGGCCATGGAGACTCCGTTGTGAAAACTGGCTTGCTACCGAAAACATTTATGTCCGCAGATTATACCGATTAACACAGCCGGAGTCCCGCAATGGGATCAATCACCCTGATAGCTCAGAACGCCTTTTTCAGGTTGGCCATGTAGGTATCAACCAGGCTGTTGAATTCGTGCTTGATCACCGGGCTGATGGCCAACTTAAGCAGGCTGGGCAGGGGTACGGTCAAGGCAGCGCTGGTTTGAAAACGCACGGCGGTGGCGTTGTCGCCTTTGGACGTGAGCACCCAGGAGCCGCTCACGACGCCATTGCCCTCACCTTTCACAGGTTCCCAGGTGATTTTCCCTGCGTCTTTGTCTGGATGATAGGTGCAGGCATAAACGGACTGAATGGCGTGTTTGTCTACGCCCACTTTCTCCATTTCCCAGCGGTAGGCGTTACCGCCCAGATCAATCAGCTTGTCTACTTTCGGAAAGTGGCTGGCAGAACGGGGAACGTCTGCCAACAGATCGAATACTTCGTCATAGCTTGCCGGAATCTCGAGTTCACGGTTCAGCTCAATCGATACGGTAATGGCCACAGCCGACTCCTTTTTATGCTTATTTGCGCGCCGGAGCATTTCTCCAGCCTCGTTTTTTGCGGTGTATTTTGACGCAAGACTACCGCATTGTCATATTCCTGCACTGTTAATTTGCTAACCCTGCGTTATCCTTTGAGTAATTCATTCGTAACACGTCAGGCAATCCACCCTGCCGGGAAGAAAAGGAAAGCTCGCCATGAAAGTTATCCGCTACGCGCTCTACGCCGTCATCGCCCTGATCATACTGGCGGTTGCAGCCGTTGCTATTGCGGTTGCCGTTATCAACCCCAATGATTACAAGCCTCAGATTGAAGCCGCCGTGGAAAAAAGCACGAATCTGCAACTGCAGCTTGAGGGAGATATAGGCTGGTCTTTCATCCCACTTGGGTTGGAACTGAATCAGGTTGAAGCCACTCTGGAGGGCGAGCGATTTATCGCCCTCGAACAGCTGATCGCCCAGATAGACTTCTGGTCTCTTATTGCCATGTCGCCCCAGGTAAACACTTTTTTGCTGAACGGTCTGGATGCGCACCTCGAAGTGAATGAGCAAGGTGAAGGCAACTGGGCCCGCATCATGCCTGAGAAAACATCGGATAGCAGCGACACAGCGGCACAAGAATCCCCGGCCGAGCCGGCAGAACAAGCAGCCGGTGGAACCCCCCTGAACTTCAACGTTGAGAACGTGGAGGTCAGCAACGCCAGCGTTCACTACAACGACCTCAGTACGGGACAGTCAGTAACTCTGGAGGACTTCACCGTATCGGCCAGCAACATCACGCTGGGTTCCGAATTCCCGCTGGATATCCGCTTCAGGGTTGAAACCACGCAACCGGTGTTTGCCGTAGACGGCAACATCAGCGCCAACCTGACCGCCAACCAGGCCCTCAACGAATTTGCCATGTCTGGTCTGCAGGCTGTTTTTGATATGAGCGGCGCTCCCTTTGGAGGCAAATCCGTGACCGCCGAAATGGGCGGCTCTCTGGTCGCCAACCTGGAGAATGAAACCGCGTCACTCAGTGACTTCACCGCCAGCCTGGCCAACCTGAAACTCAGCACTAATCTCAATGTGAAAGGTTTTGGCGACAAACCTGCCATCGATGGCCGCCTTGACGTCTCCGAGTTCTCCCTGAAACAACTGCTCAGCGACCTTGGCCAGCCAGCCATCGAAACCGAGGACCCGGAAGTGCTCAAAGCCATTGCCCTGTCCACCAACCTGGGTGGCGAGCCTGGCTCCGTTGCGCTCAGCGACCTGAAGATCAAACTGGATGACACCAGCTTCAACGGCGGCGGCAGCTACACCCTGGCAACGGGCGGACTGGTGTTTGACCTGAACGGAGACAAACTGAACGCTGACCGCTACCTGCCACCGACACCGGAAGAAGATGAGGCCGGTTCCCCGGAGCCCGCAGCCGAAGGTTCCGCGCAGCAGACATCCACCACCAATCAGCCGGAAACTGACCTGCTGCCACTCGAGACTTTGCGTACGCTGCTGCTGGATATCGACTTTGGCCTGGGTGAGTTGATCGTCAGCAACCTGACCATCAACGAAATCAAGGCCAGCACCACCGCCAAAGACGGTCTGCTGAAAGTCGATGAGTTCAGCGGCAAGCTATATGAAGGCAGCTTCGGCGCCAACGTGACCATTGACGCCCGCAGCGACAACCCCAAATGGAGCGTACGCTCTGACGTCAGCAACGTGCAGACGCTTCCGCTACTGACTCAACTGGCCGAGGTCGACATGCTGTCGGGCGGCGCCAATCTGAAGCTCGCAGTGGACACCAACGGCAACCGCATCTCTGCCCTTCGCAATAATGCCAAAGGCGACATCAGCTTCAATCTGGCGGAAGGTCAGTTTCGTAAAATGAATCTGACTCGCATGGCTTGTCAGGGTATAGCCCTGGTCAACCAGGATTCCCTGACCACCACAGACTGGGGCACGACTACCCCGTTCAACGACATGCGTGGCACGCTGAAGATTAACGGCAACACCCTTAACAATACCGATCTGGTCGCCGCCCTGGCGGGCATGCGCCTGGAAGGCAAGGGCACCGTAGATTTGGAGCAAAGCGCAGTGGACTACGAACTGGGCCTGCGCATTGTTGGCGAAATCCATCGAGACCAGGCTTGTCGTGTTACCGAGTACGTAGAGAATGTGGTTATTCCGGTGGAATGCCGCGGAAACTTTTCCGAAGACCCAGCGGGACTGTGCTCCTTTGATGGCTCCCGCTTCCGCGACACCCTGCAAGACATTGCCTCCAACGTTGTCCGCGCCAAGGCGAAAGAAGAAGTAGACCGAGCCAAACAAAAGGCAGAAGAAAAGGTGGATGAAGCAAAACAGAAAGCCCAGGACAAAGTTGACGAAAAGCTGCAGGAGAAGCTGGGCGAAGAGGGCGAAAAAGTGAAAGATGCCCTCAAAGGCCTGTTCAAATAATGGCTGACCGGTTCGCTGACAAGCTCCTGACATGGTACGACCAACACGGCAGGCACGACCTGCCCTGGCACCATGACCGCAATGCCTACCGGGTGTGGGTCTCTGAAATCATGCTTCAGCAGACCCAGGTAGCCACCGTTATCCCCTACTTCGAAGCCTTTATGGCCAGCTTTCCGGATGTCCGGGCGCTGGCCTCAGCGCCGGAGGATGATGTACTCAGCCACTGGTCCGGTCTTGGCTACTACGCTCGGGCACGAAACCTGCACAAGGCGGCAAAGCAGGTGGTTGAGGATTTTGACGGTGAGTTCCCGCAACACCAGGAAACACTGGAAACACTCACCGGCATCGGGCGCTCAACCGCCGCTGCGATTCTGGCCCAGTCTTTCAACAAGCGGGCTGCGATTCTGGACGGCAACGTAAAACGGGTATTGGCCCGCTACCACGCCGTACCCGGGTGGCCGGGACAGACTTCGGTACTGAAACAACTGTGGGAACACGCCGAAACCCATACGCCAGACACCCGCGTGCGCGACTACACCCAGGGCATCATGGACCTGGGCGCGATGGTCTGCACCCGCAGTAAACCGAAATGCGAAAGTTGCCCGTTGAACACGGGTTGTCAGGCCTACGCACACTCGGAAACCCGCCTCTACCCCGGCTCCAAACCGAAAAAAACAAAGCCGGAGAAAACGACCTGGATGTTGATTATCGAAGACCCCGATGGCCGTATTCTGCTTGAGCGGCGACCGCCCAGCGGCATTTGGGGCGGCCTATGGAGCCTGCCGGAACTGGACCCTGCCTATGGCCCAGAAGAACTGCAATACGCCTGTGAGACGGAGCTTGGGCTCACCTGCAGCGACCCCGAACTGATCCGTGGCTTTCGCCACACTTTCAGCCACTATCACCTGCACATACAGCCAGCCCGCCTGCCCATCACCGGCAGCACGGCCGTTGCAGACTCTGGCGACCAGCGCTGGCTGCACCGTGATGAAGCCCTGAACCTGGGGCTGCCCGCCCCCATCCGCACCCTGCTGACCGAGCCGGAGCAAGCCGCCCTGCTCTGAAGCACCAACGATCTGTTATCATCCTGCCAGCCAGTACCTCAACACAGGAGCCCACATGAGCCGCACCGTAGTCTGCCGCAAGTACCAGAAAGAAATGGAAGGCCTGACCATGCCGCCAATGCCCGGCCCAAAAGGCCAGGACATCTTCGAGAACGTATCAAAAGTGGCCTGGGAAGAATGGCAGAACCAGCAAACCATGCTGATCAATGAAAAACACCTGAACCTGATGGACCTGAACACCCGTAAATATCTGCAGGCCCAGATGGACAGGTTCTTCAATAACGAGCCGTTCGACAAGGCCGAGGGCTTTGTTCCACCGGAGAAATGACAGAACTGATCAAGGCTTGAACAACCGGTGAAAGTTTCCGAAAATTTTCACCAACCAGCCTTGACTCTAAAACCCTAAACCGGTTTAATAGCGCCCCGTTGCAGCACATAGCTCAACACGCCCGGATAGCTCAGTTGGTAGAGCAGAGGATTGAAAATCCTCGTGTCGGTGGTTCGATTCCGCCTCCGGGCACCATTAAGAATTCTGATAAAGCCCGCCTTGTGCGGGCTTTATTGTTTCTACCCTCTTCGTTCCTTATCGACCAACAGCCGGATACCGCAAGGCAATCAGCACACTAACAAAGCTGGATGCCAGCAATGCACCCAGGAACGGCGCCAGCGTTGGAATGCTGTCCGGAAAGCTCGCCGCCAGCGCACCTGCTGTAAAGCTCCCCTGGCTCACCCAGCCAGGAAGCACGGCACCGAGCAACCCGGCCAGGCCACCAGCCACCGCTGCCAACGGCGACATACGGCGCCACAATCCCAGCAGGACCGGCACCACAATCGCCGCACACAGCAAGTCTGCAATCAGGAACAGCCGCAGCACTGAGAAGCCCTGAAGAGCCACCCACACCACCGGCACCATCAGTATCACCGTCGCCCAGCGGGCAGCGCGCACTGACAGGCCTTGTCTTCCGGAACTCGCTACCGCCATGGAAGCAATGGCGTTCTGCAAGGTATCGACACTGGATGCCACCAGCGTCACCGCCAGAACCAGCGCTGGCAGAGCAATCCAGGCCGGTGCGGCGGAGAGTAATGCGAAAAATGGAATGGGAGGCTCGCCCAGCGGCAAAGCATGCATGGCCGCCAGCATCCCCAGGCCACCAATGGCCATCACCACCAGAAACGTGCTGACGCCGCCCAACACCGCGCCGCGCCCCAGGGCACGGTCCGTTTCAGCTGCCCATACCCTCTGCCAATAGCCCTGATGAAACAGGTTGGCGGCGGTCACCGCAATCACCAGAGTGAGCGCGACAGACAGCGCACTGCCAACAGGCACAGAGGGCATGACCGCCTCCGTTGGCATGGAGGGCAACCAGTACCAGGCCACACCACCCACAAGCAGCAACAGGGCCAACAACAACCAGGCCTGCCAACGGTCAGTGGCCAGGCTCGCCCTCAAACCACCGACAGAGGTATAGATCAGTGTGACCAGCGCCACGCCGAGAACCACCAAAGCGGGCGGCACATCAGAAAGCAGCGCGGCAATGGCGCCGATAGCGGTGAGTTCCGCCGCCAGGAAACAGGCCATGTAGGCGACCGAAACCATCGACACCCAGCGTCGTACCCCGGCACCATAACAAGCCTCGGCAAATTCGCCGATACTCCGGCCTGCCGGTAGCCGCTTGCGGATGGCCGGGCCATAGAACCCCAGCACCAGAAACGGCAACGCGGAGCCGACTGCATAACCCGCCAGCGCCACGGGCCCCACAAACGCACCAATTTCCGGTGGCGCAAAAAGAATCCACGCGCCCATACCGGAAGCGAGAAACGACAAGCCGATGGCTTGCGCACTCTGAGAGTTTCGGGCGGTAACGTAGTCATCCAGCAGACCGTCTGCACGTCGTGCTCGCAGACCAAGAACAGCAAAACCGAGGAGCGCCGTACTGAGTACGGCTACCGTTAGATAGAACAAGTCGCACTTCCTCCGCCGGTATTAACCGGATCAGGTCACAGAGCAGGCAACCAGCCTGCCAACCACATAAAATGAAATAATACCGTTACTACGCCGAACGCCAGCACCAGAAGGATAGCCACCTTTCCGCCTGGCGCCATAAAACCTGACTTACCCCCCTCCAGAGTTCTTGACTTCAAGGCCAGCAGCGCTGGAATGATGCAGGCCCATACCGCAGCGGCTGCGCCGGCGTACCCGATAGCCAAAACGAAACCAAAAGGGGCTAACAAGGAGAGTAGCAGTGGCGGAATAAAGGTGATTGCCCAGGTTTTGGTGCGGCCCTTTCGGTCGTTCTTGAAGCCGAACAGGTCGGCCATAAAGTCGAACGTCCCCAGGCCGACACCCACAAAGGATGAGAGTATTGCAGCCGCAGAAAAGGCACTGATGGTGTTCGCCACCCGCTCCGAATCGATGGCCGACCCAAGGGCCGCCAGCAGGGCATCCACGTTACCGCCCTGGGCAATGACCGGCCCGAAATCCGCTCGGGGCAGATTGCCGAAAATGCTTACCAACCAGGCGAGATAGAATGCCAGCGCTATCGAAGTGCCACCGAGAATCGCCTTCTGTGCTTTCTTCTCCTCGCCATAATAGGCCCGCATCGACGCCACAGAATGATGATAGCCGAAAGACGTCAATGCCACCGGTAACATGGCCAGAGCATAGGGCGCATAGTGACCCGTCTGGTTAACGGTATCGAACAGAACGTTGAAATCAATTCGGGCAGCAAGACCAGATACACCCAGCACAAAGCTCAGCAGCATGAAGGTGACCAACACCACCGAAAGCCGGTCTACAGCCCGGGTGGATTGCCAAACCACCAGTGAAAACACGGCAACAAAGGCCACCGACGCCAGCTTGCTGCTGACTCCGGTTACCCCCTGAATGATCAGCCCGGATGATGTGATGTAGGCGTACAATAAGATGCCGCCCACAAAGTAAACCATCAGGTTACTGAAGATATTCACCCGCGGCCCCAGCATGGCCTTGGTGACGGTATTGAACGAGGCCCGCAAGTCATAATGCTTCAGGGCTTCCAGCAGCATCCAGCCAGAGAGCGTCATCACCACCATGGTGAGTATCAGGGCAAAACTGGACCACAGCGTCCAGGCGCCGGCTCCGGAGCTGGGCAGGCCAAGCATGCCCGCGCCTACGCACACACTGGCGATGATGCTGGCACCGCCGATGAGCGAGGGAGATCGTTTGGAAATCGGCTGGCCTGTCACTTTGTGGCTGCCACCCGCTGGGCCAGAAACGCATCCAGATCCCTGACCTCTTCCAGGCAAAGGCTGTGTTCCATGCCGTAGGCGTGGTACTCCGGCTCATAGCCCAGCGCCTGCAGTTTCTGCTGCGCCGTCTGTCCCAGATGCTCCGCCACAATCGGATCAAATCGGCCATGCCCGATAAAGATCGGCAGCTTCCGATTGGGCTCACTGAGCTGAATGGAATCCGCAGTGGCAAAGTAGGTAGATAGAGCAAACAGGCCACCGAGCCGCTCCGGGTGACTCAGCGCCAGCTCATAGGCCACCGCGCCACCCTGGGAAAAACCTCCCAGAATGATGTTCTCGCTGGCAATGCCCCGCTCCCTTTCCTGCCGAATAAGCTCGGACACCATCCCGGCAGAAGCGCGTAGTTGCTCAGCATCCACCTTGCGGTCCACATCCATGGCCAGGATGTCGTACCAGGCGGGCATAACCATGCCGCCGTTAATGGTTACCGGCAGCTCAGGAGCGTGCGGGAAAATAAAGCGAACCGGCTGCTCTTTGGAGAAACGGAATTCCGGAACCACCGGCTCGAAATCGTGGCCGCTGGCACCCAGGCCATGCAGCCATATGATGGTGGTTTCGGGGTTATCGCCGGTATCGATTTGCAGGGTGTTCAGGGCGGTCATCGGGCCTCCGGATATCAGGGAAAGACCGGCGACTTTAACATTTTCCGCGTCAGCGAGCCCAAAGATCCTTTCGGGCACTCTCCCAGAGCTTTCTGAACTCCGCCGCCGCAGGCGTGTTCGGCGCCAGCAGCTCCAGCGGCTGACCTTCCTCCCCCATGCGCTCTACGGCGCTGGCGTAAGGTACCGCCGCCGGCATCGGATGGCCGAAGACGTCTTCCGCCTGGCCCAAAATCTCCCGGTGCAGGTTCTTGCGGCGGTCCACCATGGAGAAAAACGGCCGGAGTTTCTTGTTGCCCAGTTTTTTGTCTTTCACAAATTCCCGCAACTGGTTCCAGCTGTTGAGTGACAACCAGGTAGGCACCACCGGCACATACACCTTGTCGGCCATTTCCAGAACCTGTTCGGTCAGGCGCGAGAGCGTGGGCGGGCAGTCCAGTACCACTAAACTGGTGTCTTCAGACAACGGCGCCAGCAGATCTTTCAGGACGTTGTGCCCTTCCTCGTGCTCAAGCTTGATATCGAAGTTGCGAAAACTGCTGTGGGCGGGGATAAAGTCGAGATTGGGGTAGACGTCTTCGTGGATGAAGCGCGCAATGGGTGATTTGCCTTCCAGCAGTTTCGACAGCTTACGCCCTTTGACCACCTCCGCCCCGGCCAGGTAAAAACTGGCGGCCCCTTGTGGGTCGAGATCCCAGAGCAGTGTGTTGATGTTGGCGCGGCTCGCAAGATAAGCGGTGTTCACTGCGGCGGCGGTTTTTCCTACGCCACCCTTGGGGCTGTAGAATGCGATGATTCTCATGGAAGGGAGCTCCTGCTGTATCCGGTGTTACCAAACATTACAGGGTAACAGGCGCCAAGACAGCAACCATGAAGCTTTTGTGACAGCTGTGTAGAGCCGGGCAGAAAAGGAAGGCTTTCGTAAAACCACGTTCACGCGGCTTTGCGGAAGCCCTCCATCCGCACTGTTTTGTCCCGGCTGCGCTTGTATTTGCTTTTGTCTTCAACCACGCGCATCTGGTATTTTGGAGTTCGCAGTTCCCGCTGCACGGCGCTGTGCTGTGTGGCTTTCGCCTTTTTTCTGGCCATCTCGGTATCTCCTCGTTTGGCTCGGTTTTAACGGCGCGTATTATAACACTCTCCTGAATTTTGCGAGCGTAAGCAATGACACTCACTTTGTGGCTCACCTTTCTGGTCGCCGCCCTTTTGATCAGCGTTTCTCCCGGTGCCGGCGCGGTTAATTCCATGAGCAGCGGGCTGCGCTATGGCGTTCGTAAATCCCTGCCCACGATTGCCGGGCAACAGTTCGGTTACGGCGCACAGATTGTCCTTGTGGGGGCCGGCCTCGGGGCTGTGGTTGCCTCATCCAATACGGCACTTATGGTGATCAAGTGGATCGGCGTTCTTTACCTGATCTGGCTGGGCATCCAGAAATGGCGGGAGCCCCCGGTCGAAACATCCGGGGATGTGATGGCCGGCTTCAGCCCTCGCCAGCAATTCCGCAACGGAGCGGTGGTCAATCTTACCAACCCCAAGGCCACCGTTTTTCTGATTGCCCTGTTTCCGCAATTCCTCGTTGCGGGAGAGCCCCATGGGGAGCAGTTGGCCACCATGGGCATCACACTGATCCTGGTCGATATCCTGGTGATGGTCGGCTATGCCCTGCTGGCCAGCCAGTTGTTCCGGTTCATGACCACACCCCGCAGGCAACAACAGATGAACCGGGTTTTCGGGAGCCTGTTTGTGGCAGCAGCGGTAGCGCTGGCCAGTTTCCGGCGCGCCTGAACCGGGATTCGCGCGGTGCGCCATAACGTCGCACCCGCCGGAACTCACCTTTAAAAGGGCGGCATTGGTTATATACTGATTCCATACATTCCGATCCGGAGGCCGCTTCATCATGAAACACCTGCTACCCGCATTGATCCTCTCTAGCCTGCCGCTGATGGTCCAGGCTCAGCCCCAGGACCAAAGCACTGAACAGCTGGTCGAAGAAGCACGCGGCCTGGTCAAGCAGTTCGGCGGTTCCCTGAAAAGTGCCCTGCAGGCAGCCATCAAGGAAGGTGGGCTGACCAATGGCATCGGGGTCTGCAAGACCATCGCCCCGGAGATTGCCGCGAAAAACAGCGATGCCCACTGGACCATCAGCCGCACCAGCCTCAAGGTGCGCAACCCGGACAACGCGGCCACCGAATGGCAACAGCTCCAGCTGGAGGCCATGGCACGCCAACCGGTGAAAGACGGCAAGCCGGTTGAGGTGTGGCAGGTATCAGAGGCGAAAGGCGAGCCTGGCTTCAAATATATGAGCGCCATTCCCACGCAGCAGATGTGCCTGGGTTGTCATGGCAAGAACATCGAGCCCGATGTGCAGGCAAAGCTGGATGAACTCTACCCCGAAGACCAGGCCACCGGTTTCTCCGAGGGCGACCTGCGGGGTGCCTTTGTGATCAGCTGGCAACAGGACAGGGACTAACGAACTACCCTCGACGGCTTTCCAGTAACCGGGCAATCCACGGCCACTCCGGCGGAGATTGTCTCGCCGGAGCTGGTGCAGGATCTTTATGGGGTAAGCTGCGACCTGATTCAGGACCCTGCCACCGGCAGCCCGCTGCTGGTGAATGTGCGGCGCAACAGCAACTTCAGCGAGGCCTGAACCTCAGGCAGCAGCCTCCGGCGCAACTTCTGCGGCTTTCTCCCGGGCCACCGCCGCCGGGGCGCCCAGTGACAGCAACACTGCTCCCACTGAGCAGGCAAGCATACTCAGGGCAATCGGCAGCAACGCTTCACCCCCGAATGCCGCAGACAAGGCACTGATGGCACCGGCCAGGGTAAACTGGGACGCCCCCAGCATAGCCGCCGCGGTGCCGCCCATATGCGGGAAGAACTCCAGGGCATTCGCCATGTTGTTCGGCACAATACCGCCCTGACAGCCCACCGCGGCAATAATAAAACCGGCCACCGCCCACAAGGGGCCGTCCATCATAACCACCGCCACCAGGCCCAGCAGCATCACGAACTGGATAACCACCTGCACCCGCAGCAAAACCACCGATGAGAAGGTGCGCAGCAGTGGCCGGTTGACCAGGTTCAACACCGCCATCAAGCCAATGTTGGCAGCAAACAGCATGGAGAAGGTGCTGTTCGACAGCCCGAACCACTCCTGGTAGATAAACGATGAATGGGTAATAAACAGCATCATGCTGCTGAAGCCCATTACCTGGATGCCGATAAATCGCATGGTGGTGCGGTGCCTGAGCACCAGCATGTAGTTGGTCACCAGGGTTTTGACGGGAGTTGTTGCCCGGGGCCGGGGCTTGAGACGGGGAAACAAAGCCAGCTGAAGCACCACGGCCAGGAAGAAGGCGTAGCCGGCCAGGAACACATAGATCAGGTGCCAGTCGCCCAGCGCCAGCATAAGGGCACCAAGGGACGGTGCCGCCGCCGGGGCAATAAACATGATCAGCCCGATCAGCCCGAACAGTCGGGCGGCTTCCTGTCCGCCAACCTGGTCCCGCACAATGGCCGGTACCGATACCGCACAGAAGGCACCGCCAATGCCCTGCACCACCCGCCAGGCGATCATGCCCGTCAGATTGTCCGCCAGCGCAACCATCAAGCTGGCAACCGCAAACACCGCCAGCCCGACGAACAGGATTTTTCGACGACCATAACGATCCGACAGGGGCCCGCCAACAAGCTGTGCAAGACCCAGGGTGGCCACATAGGCGCTGAGCGTAAGCCCCACTTCGGCATGGGGAATGGCGAAATCACGGGCAATGCTCGGGAAGGCGGGCAGATAGGCATCCAGCGCCAGGGGACCAAGCGCTACGGTCATGCCAAGTAACAAAGCGAGCTGAAAGTGGGACAAGATCTACCTCCTGCGGCAAGGTAGATAGCTAACAATAATTATTATCAGATGGCAATGCGCGCTAACCGAAAGTCTTATTACTCCAGCACACAGTGGATGCTGTGCAACTGACTGACCTTACGGCGTTTTTGCCGAAGACTGTTGCCCCGATCATTAGTGTAGCCAGCCCGTAGCTTGGACTGTATCAGCTCCAGCTGCTGCTGGTACTTTTCACATTGCGCCGCCCGGGATTCGTTGGCCTTTTCAGCCTGTGCGAACCTCTGTTTGTTCTCGGGCTCAAGCATTCTCTCAATGGCCTGCCGGCTCTGGCGCACTTTTTCAGACTGAAGGATGTTCGCACTCAACGGTACAGTTACCGGCTCACGTACCGTTACCCGGTCATGTTCCTGTAGGTTTGGAGGGGTATCGGAGAAATGAATGGAACCGTTGGCATCGGTCCAGCGATACACCTCTGCATGGGCGGCCAGTGTCATCATTGAACAAAGCAGGAAGGCTGCAATCCTTGGCATGGTTTCACATCCTGTGAAGTTAAGTGAGTTGCAATCCGGGGCCGCGGTGCCCCGGCTGCAACTATACACAAACCGAACGTCCGTTACAGGGCTGGGGTCAACGGTCCAGCAATTCAATCCAGTGCTGTACCGGCACGTTGGATTTGGTCTCCAGATGCAACTGGCAGCCCACGTTTGCTGTCACTATGCTGACGGGATCGTCCACGGTCAGCGCTTTGAGCTTGTTGGCTAGTAGTTTCTGGCTCATGTCCGGCTGCAGGATCGAATAGGTGCCTGCTGAACCACAACACAGGTGTTTATCTTTTGTCGCGGCGAGCTCAACGCCCGCGCGGGTCAACACCTGCTCCACCGCGCCACCCTGCTTCATGGCGTGCTGTAGTGTGCAAGGGCAATGAAAGGCTACTTTGCCCCCAGGTGCAGCCACCCTCAATGATTCCAGGTCCTCTTTCAAAAGGAAGGCGCCCAGATCCACACACATCTCGCTGACTTTTTTGGCCTTGTTGGCATAGACCGGATCATCTCTCAGCAGGTGGCCGTAATCCTGAACCATGGCCCCGCAGCCAGACGCTGTCATCACCAACGCTTCCGCGCCGGCCTCAACGGCCGGCCACCAGGCATCAATATTCCGGCGCATCTGCTTCAGCCCGCGCTCGTGCTCAGACAAGTGATAGTTGACCGCACCGCAACAGCCAGCTTCCGGCGCCTCCACTAATGAGACACCCAGCTTGTCCAGCACCCTTGCCGCAGCGGCATTGGTGTTAGGCGTGGCGGAAGGCTGGGCGCACCCTGCCAGGCCAAGCACTATTCGGCTGTGGCTGGCCTTCGGCCAGGGGCTGGCTTGCCGACGCGGCGGCACTTTTACCCGCAGAGGTTCGGGCAAAATCGGTCGCAGCAACTGCCCCACTCTCAGCGCAAAGCCAAACAAATGGCGGTTGGGCAATAGCCGGGTCAAAGCCCAGCGTAACCATTTTTCCCGGGGCGTCCTGGGCAACTCTTTTTCCAGCAGCCCCCGACTGATATCCACCAGCCGGCCGTACTGCACACCAGAGGGGCAAGTGGTTTCGCAGCTACGACAGGTCAGGCAGCGGTCCAGATGCTCACGGGTTTTCTCGGTAGCTTCACCGCCTTCCAGAAACATCTTCATTAAGTAGATGCGCCCCCTGGGGCCATCACGCTCGTCATTCAGCTCCTGATAGGTCGGGCAGGTTGCGGTGCAGAAGCCGCAGTGTACGCAGGCCCGAAGGATGTCTTCTGCTTCCTGCCCTTCAGGGGTATTGGCAAATTGTTGAACCAGATTCGTTTGCATAATTACAACCAGCTATAGAGACGGCCCGGATTAAAGAGGCCGTCGGGGTCGAACGAGTTTTTCACGCGGCGCTGTATGGCTTTCAGCGCCTCAGGCTGGGAGTGCATCACCTCGCCGCTGCGGTCGCCGCCTCGGAACAGGCTGACCTGACCACCGGCAGACCGGGCCAGAGGTTCCATATCGCTGAGCGTGGCTTCGCCTCGATACCAGCGCTGCGATCCCACCCAATCGATCATCCAGGGGCCATCCAGGGCAGGAGTTCTCGCGATGGAGTCCACCGAGAAGCGCCAGAGTGGCGCATCCGGGTTATCAAAGAAGCTGTGTTGAAGATCCTGAACCTGCCGCCAGAACTGGTCGCCATCAGCCAAAACCTCGCCGCCCCACTTCGAGGCGGTTGCCTCAACCGCAGATCGGGCGCCCGCCAGCCGCAGGTAGACCTTGCCGTCCACCCAACAGGCACCGGTAATAGGCTTGGGCTCAGCAGCCCGGCGGTTCATGTAGTCCACCACCTCGTCGATCGCCATCTCGCGCACCAGGGTTGCGGTAGCAGCGGGTTTGGGCATGACTTTCAGGCTGATTTCGGTAATCACGCCCAGGGTACCCATGGCGCCCGCCTGCAGCCGCGAGACATCGTACCCGGCCACGTTCTTCATGACCTGCCCTCCAAAGCGCAGATGCTCGCCCTTGCCATTCAGCAAGCGAACACCAAGCACCTGGTCCCGCACCGAACCGGCCCAGGGCCGTGCCGGGCCCGACAGGTTGCACGCCAGTGTGCCACCGATGGTGGACGCCTTAGTGATGTGCGGCGGCTCAAAGTGCAGGCACTGGCCATGCTCTGCCAGCACCGTTTCGATGTCCGTCAAAGGGGTGCCTGCGCGCACGGTCAGCACCAGTTCCACCGGGTGATATTCAACAACACCGGTGTGTTCGGCAAGGCTCAGAGTCGCGGCCGAGGAATCGGCAGTTCGCCCCATGAAGGCCTTGGAGCCACCGCCCACGATATTGAGTTTCTGCCCGTCACGGCGGGCCTGGAGCACCTGCTCCTGTATCGTTTGAATCTGATCAGCCATGGGCAGCATCCGTCTGTTCGTGCTTGTGTTGCTTGTGTTCTATAGAGCGATATTCCTGGCAGAATTTCAGGGTTGGCACGCCTTTACCGGGGTTGAGAATGCCGGTGGGATCAAAGGCCGCTTTCACCTCATGGAACTGCTGCAGTTCTTCGTCATTGAACTGCACGGCCATCTGCCGAATCTTCTCAACGCCCACGCCATGCTCACCGGTGATGCAACCACCCACTTCCACACACAGCTCCAGAATGGCGCTGCCGAAGGCTTCCGCCTTCTCAAACTCGCCAGGTACGTTGGCATCGAACAAAATCAACGGGTGCAAATTGCCATCGCCAGCGTGGAACACATTGGCCACCCTCAGGCCGAATTGCTCGGACATCTCTTCCATTTCCAGCAATACCTTGGCCAGGTGCCGGCGGGGAATGGTGCCATCCATGCAGTAGTAATCCGGCGAAATGCGGCCCACCGCCGGGAAGGCCGATTTACGGCCCTTCCACAACAGCGCCCGTTCTTCTTCGCTCTGGGAGGTACGAATAGACGTTGCCCCCAGTTTGCGGAACACGCCTTCCGCCTCCGCAATGTGCTCGTGCACCTCTTCTTCGGTGCCATCCACCTCGCACAACAACAAGGCTTTGGCGTCCCGGGGGTAGCCAGCGCCACAAAAGTCATCGGCCGCCAGGATTGCGTGGCCGTCCATCATTTCCAGGCCACCGGGAATAATACCGTGGGAAATCACGCCACCCACCGCATCACCGGCTTTTTCAATGCTGTCGAAGCCGGCCATGATCACCTGGGCCACCTCCGGCTTGGGCAGCAGTTTTACCTTTACCTCGGTGACCACACCCAGCAGGCCTTCGGAGCCGGTCAGCAACGCCAGCAGATCCATACCGCAACTGTCCAGGCCATCGCTGCCAACAGTCACCCGGTCACCTTCGGCGGTGATGATTTCAACGCTGAGTATGTTGTGCACGGTCAGGCCGTACTTGAGGCAGTGCACCCCGCCGGAGTTTTCGGCGACATTACCGCCGATGGTACAGGCGATCTGCGACGACGGATCCGGCCCGTAATAGAGGCCATATTGGGCGGCTTCCTCACTGATCGCCAGATTACGAACACCGGGCTGCAACCGGGCTGTACGACCCACCGGATCTATGTGCAGAATCCGGTTAAACTTGGCCAGCGACAGCACAACGCCCTCTTTGTGTGGCATGGCGCCAGCACACAGGCCAGTGCCGGCGCCGCGAGCGACCACGGGCACCTTTTGCTCATGGCAGATGCGCATCACTCTCTGCACCTGTGCCACGGTTTCAGGCAGCACCACCATCATGGGCATTTCCCGGTACATGGCCAGGCCATCGCACTCATAGGGCTTCAGCGTTTCGTCATCGGTGATCACGAATTCCGGATCGATGAACGACCGGAATTGTTCCGCCAGCGTCGCCTTGCTGGCTTTCGATTCAGTAGTCATATCAGACACCGGTTATTGGCGTTTACTTACAAAGTGATCAATACCCGCCTGGGCACAATCCATATCCTGTTGCGGTGTGCCGGAACTCAGGCCGATACCACCGACCACCTCTCCATCCACAAGCACTGGCAGCCCTCCGCCAACCGTACTCAGGCGCCCGCCAACCTCGGTGTGAATACCGAAGGCGAGGTTGCCCGGCACATTGGCGGCATTGTATTCGTGCGTCGCTTTTCGCGCAGCCGCAGCGGTGAACGCCTTATCCTGAGCGATGGTGACACTGGTCACCTTACCGCCATCCATACGTTCAAAAGCGACTAGAGTGCCCGACTCATCAACCACTGCGATGCACATGGGCACACCGATTTCACGGGCTTTGGCCGCCGCCCCCTCAATCAGAATGCGGGCGTCAGACAGGTCAATCCGGTTAATGGTCAACATAATGGTTTACTCCTCCAGATTAGCCATAAGCAAGATTAGGCAGCCAGGTGGTAATGGCCGGGAAGACAATGCAAAGGAACACGCCAAGCGCCTGGATGGCCAGGAACACCAGAGACGACTTGAAGATTGTTCCCATGGTGATTTCCGGCGGACAAACCCCGCGAATGTAGAACAGCGCATAGCCAAAGGGTGGGCTGAGAAATGACATCTGCATGTTCACCAGGTACAACACCCCGAACCACAGCACCACGTCGTCGCCGGCGACACCCGGCAAGCCAAACACTCCCGGAAATTCCAGAGCTTCAACGATGGGGATGAAGATGGGAACGGCCAGCAGAAGAATGCCCACCCAGTCAAGGAACATGCCCAGAACCACCAACAACACCATCAACAGGAACAGGATGCCGTAGGCTGGCAGACCCGTGCCCAGGATGGATTCGGTAATGAAATCCTGACCGCCCTGAAGGATGTAGAAGCCGACGAACACCGAAGCACCAAACATGATCCACAACACCATGGCAGACGCCTTGGCGGTCGTCACTGACGCATCCCGAAGCGTCGCCACGCTGAACACCTTGTGCTTCATAGCCACAAGGATGGCGCCGAAAGAGCCGATACCCGCCGCTTCGACGGGCGTAGCAATACCGCCAAACAGCAGACCCAACACCAGGAACACCAGGATTAATGGCGCGATCAGATCTTTCAGAAGCAACAGTTTGTCTTTGAGGCCAATGCGCTCCTCCTTCGGGATTGGCGGCCCCAGTTTCGGATTGAGTTTTGCGCGGATCCAGACATAGAACACGTACAGGCTCGACAACAGAATGCCCGGGATCACCGACCCGAGGTACAGCTCACCCACCGACTGCTGTGCCACCACTGCATAGAGAATCGCCAGAATAGACGGTGGGATGAGAATGCCCAGCGTTCCGCCCGCCATAATCGAACCCAGCGCTATCTTGTGGTCGTAGCCCCGCTTGAGCATCGCCGGCAGGGCAATAATGCCCATGGTGACAACAGCGGCTCCGATGACGCCGACCATGGCCGCGAGAATCGTGGAGGCCACAATGGTGGCAATGGCGAGTCCACCACCCACACCACCCATCCACTTGTAGACAACATTGAACATTTCTTCGATGAGGCCGGCCCGTTCCAACATCGCCGCCATGAAAATAAATAGCGGTATTGCAGCCAGATCGGAGTTGGTCATCATCGGAAAGATGCGACTGGGAATGATGTTCAACATCAGGGAATCGCCCACCAGATAGATGAACGCAACCCCGAGACCACCGGTCACAAACGCCAACGGCAGGCCCATCATCAGGGCGACCAGAAGGGAGCCAAACATCAGGTAGGTCAGCGGGCCGATTTTTACATCAGACAGGCTGCCGGCCAGCTTGAACAAAAATTTCTCGTCGCTGAACGGATCGTAAAACAGAATATTGACGATCTCGACAAACATCACAAAGGCCAGGGCCACGGTGGCCAGGATCATCAACCAGGTGCCAAGCTTGCCTTTCAGGTTGCCGGTATTCGGGGTATTCGCTGTGGTGCCATTCATGCGTGCTGCTCCCGACCAAGCTTGACGAACAGGGCGATATCTTTAATCAGCTTCGACAAACCCGCCAGGGTGAGCAAAACCGCGCCAAGGAGCATCATGGCCTTCACCGGCCAATACTGTATGCCCCAGGTCTCAACAGTGCGTTCGTCCATCGAGTAGGAGTTCTGGAAGAAGGTCCAGGAGGTAATCACCAGCGCCAACGCGAACATGAAGAAGAACATAGAGGTGAAAATATCCATACCAATACGCCCGCGAACCGGCAGAAGGTTATAGATCACATCAACGCGCACATGGGCGCCATGCAGCAGGGCAAATGCCCCGGCCAGCAGGTACTGCATGCCGAACAGCAAAAAGCTCGCTTCGTGTACCCAGATGGTCGGCATGTTGAAGATGTAGCGCATCACCACTTCGAAAAAATAGAAAACCACCGCGTTCACGGTCCAGAACGAGATAAACACACCGGATTTCTCGCTGATCCAGTCAATAATCCGGGTAAACCAGTTCTCGTAATCCGACTCGATCGTTTTCGACATTTCTGCTTCGATCTGCTGAAGCTTTTCGTTCGCCAGGGCATTCTTGTCGACAGCCTGCACACCGCGCTTGCTGGCCCAGTGAACCCACGCCATCATGAGTAGTGGCATCACCGCCAGCCAGGCCCAGTAAAACCAGCGCGGCAGCACAAAGCCAAAGTTGCTCAGATCAGACATACAGCCCTCACCTCAGTGACAGCGCGGGGAAGGGAGAGAACACCTGAAACCCGGCGCTCCCTGCCCTTCCCCGCATTTTTGATTGTTGTTGTGTAAAGCCCGTTACTTTTTGGCCGCCTCGAGATCTGCCTCAGTGATGTAGCCGACCGTGTCGTTCATCATGTACTTGAGCTGCATGTCGAAGATTTCCTTGGCGTCTTCGCTCTTGTTCGCCCAGTTGTACCAGATAGGAATCGCCGCACGGCGGAATTCCTGAAGATCCGCCTGGCTCAGGCGGCTGACCTTGTCGCCATCGGCCTTGAACTTCTCCATGGCTTCGATGTTCCGCTCCTGAATGGTCAGGTAATGCTTCTGGGAGTAATTGCGAACTTCGTCCTCGACCAGCTGTTGCAGCTTCGGATCCAGCGCATTCCAGGCGCGCAGATTAACGGTCAGATCCATCAGGTCCACCGGCTGGTAGATTGACATCACACCGGGAGGCCCAAACAGGATGTAGTCAGTCACCTGCGAGAAGCCCAGTTCATAGTTCACGGCCGGCCCGACGTAATCCGCCGCGTCGATCGTGCCCTTCTCCAGAGCCGGGAAAATGTCAGAGCCCGGCAGGCTTACGGTAGAAACACCAAACTGCTGAAACACTTCAGCCACCATGCCGCCGGGCACCCGGATCTTCATCCCCTTGAGGTCGGCCAGGCTGTTGACGGGCTTTTTGGAGTGGATGATGTTGGCATCGTGCTGGATCGGGCCGACGTAGAACAGTCCGTACTTTTTGTAGATTTCCCGGGTTTTCTCCAGCATCCCCATGGAATAGAACATGGTGTCCCACTGGTGGGGCTGGTCAGGACCGGCTGGGTAGGAAGACAGGAAAACCGAGGCCGGGATCTTGCCAGACCAGTACAGGGTGAAAGGGTTCATACCCTGCAAAACACCATTACGCACTGCGTCAAAAAGGGCGTTATTGTCCGCCGCAACCGCTTTCGCCGGGTAGGGCTTGAAAATCAGTTCCCCGCCCGACTTTTCTTCAATGCTGTTGCACCATTCCTCGAACAGGTCATACCCGACCGTTCCTGCATCCCACACTGACTGGAGCTTCCAGGTTGTCGCTGCGTGGGCCTGCCCGGCCGCCAGCGTTAATGCACCCGCGAGAGCAGCGCCTGCCGCCAGTTTTTTCAAAAAACTTCTGCGCGGTGATTTGGCGTCTGAGCCAGAGCGCTCGTCGTTGTTCTCATTAATGTTCATCGACACATCTCCGTTTACATTGTTGTTATTCAGAGTCAGTCAAACGCCAGCCATCGCCAGCATTCAACAGATATTCGTCGGCGTACTGCGTTTAGTCCAGAAAACTACCCACTGGTCAGACCAGTTTTTGGTCTTGAGAAAATGGACGTAATCACAGCCATGAGCCATAGTTAGCGCTCTGGAGAGCAAATACGGAGAAGGATTTTAATTCGCAGAAACAACCCTAACTGGTCAGACCAGAGCCACGACACAGGTAGAGTAAATGGGCATATCCCAGGAAGTTTCGTTCCGGCTTGAGCGACTGATACTGGACGGTGGCCTGGCTCCGGGGCAAAAAATCCCTTCAGAGCGCCAGCTCGCTGCCCGGCTGGGCGTTTCCAGAGCAATCATCCGGGAGGCCCTGCACGAACTGCAGGGCCGGGGCGTTATTGAGACCCAGCACGGCCGGGGCTCTTTCGTCGCCAACCTCGTGCCCGACACCGACGACCATCACGACAACAGCCCGTTGATGCACCTCTTTGCGGGCCACCCACGCACTCTGTATGACTTGCTGGAAGTCCGGGAGCAACTTGAGGGTCAAGCCGCGGAACTGGCGGCCCAGCGAGCGACCGGCGGCGACCGGCATCGCATTACCAAAGCCTATCGGGCACTGGAAGCGACCGACCCCCTGAGCAACGCCAAGCCAGACCACGGGTTTCACCAGGCCATTGTGGAAGCCTCCCACAACCCCATCCTGGTGCATCTATTGAATGGTCTGAAGAATATGATGCTGTTGACGGTACATGCCTCAGTTGCCAACCTGAACCCACGGGCAGAAATGCGCCAACTGATCATGAAGCAGCACAAACAGCTCTACCAGGCCATTATGGCCGGCAAAGCCACGACGGCGAGAAAGGTGGCGATGGCTCACGTCCGGTTCGTTCAGGACTCATTACGAAGCCTTGAAAACCAAGGGGCAGAAGTGATCAGAATGCCTTTGAATTCCGGTAACTTTCACGAAAATCCTACAAAACGGTATTGATTTCCACGGCGACAGTCCGTAAAACATGCGCCTTTGAACGACAGCCCCAGGAGTCACCCCATGGCGGATCCAGCGCCTCTGATTTGCAGGGACATCCACAAGACCTTTGATCAGCTCGAAGTGCTCAAGGGCATATCTCTGGAAACCCGTAAGGGCGACGTGGTCTCCCTGATCGGTAGCTCCGGTTCGGGTAAAAGCACTTTTCTGCGTTGCATCAATCTGCTGGAAACCCCCACTTCCGGCGACATTATCGTGCACGGTGACCCAATTCAGTTCAAAAACAACCGCAAGGGCGAGCGGATACCCGCCAGCAATCGCCAGGTGGAACTGATTCGCGCAAGGCTGTCCATGGTGTTTCAGAGCTTTAACCTGTGGTCTCACATGACCGTGCTGGAAAACATCATTGAAGCACCGGTCAACGTTCTGAAAGTGCCCAAAAAAGAAGCTATTGAACGGGCCGAGGCCTACCTGGATAAAGTCGGTATATACGAACGCAAAGATTACTACCCGGCCCAGATGTCTGGCGGGCAGCAGCAACGTGCCGCAATAGCCCGCGCCCTGGCCATGGAGCCCGAGGTGATGCTGTTTGATGAGCCCACCTCCGCCCTGGACCCGGAGCTGGTCGGCGAAGTATTGAAGGTTATGCAGAGTCTGGCAGAGGAAGGCCGAACCATGATCGTGGTAACGCACGAGATGGCCTTTGCAAGGGATGTGTCCACTCAGGTCCTGTTTTTGCATCAGGGCGTGATTGAGGAGCAAGGTTCACCGGACAAGGTGTTCGATCACCCGGAGTCCGAGCGAATGAGGCAATTTCTTGCTCCCAAGTTCTGAACACCGGTGCTATCTTGAAACCGGTACTGGAACTGAAAACTTCCATCAAGAACAAAGCCTTTAAGGCAAATTAACGGAGAAGTGACACATGAAGAAACTGATATTTGCAGCAAGTTGCGCCCTGGCGATGATTGCGGGCGGTGCCCAGGCCCAGGAGCAGAACCTGCGCGTTGCCTTCGACGTACCCTACGAGCCGTTCGAATACAAAGACGAAAACGGCGAACTGACCGGCTTTGAAGTGGAGCTGGCCACCGCCATGTGTGAGGAGCTGAACGCCAAGTGCGAGTTCGTTATTCAGGCGTGGGACGGCATGATTCCCGGCCTGCTGGCCCGCAAGTTTGATCTGATCATGTCATCCATGTCGATCACCCCTGAGCGTGCCGAGCGCGTGCTGTTTTCCGAGCCATACTACATCACTCCGGGCGGCTGGTTCGGCCCCGAGTCTTTCAATACAGACGTCACTGACATGGACGCTATGAAAGGCAAGAATGTTGGCGTGCAGCGCGGCACCACTATGGACACTTACGTCACCGAGAACATGGCGGGCGTGGTTTCCATCAAGCGTTACACCACCGCTGAAGACATGGTTCTGGACCTTGAAGGCCAGCGCCTGGACGCGGTTTTCGTAGACTACCCGGTTGGCGAACAGACCATCCTGAATCGCGACGGCTACAAAGAAGTCGGCGAATCCGTAAAGCTGGGTGAAGGTGTGGGTGTTGCCATGCGTAAGCGCGATGCCAAGCTGGCTGAAGAGGTTAATGCGGCTCTGAAAAAGCTTAAAGAGAACGGTACCTACGACGCCATCATGGCCAAGTACTTCAACTACGACATCAAGATTTAAAACACTCCGGGGGCAGCTGACTGGCTGCCCCCGACTTTTCGGACACTCCCATGTTTGATCTGAAAGGCTATGGCCCGGACCTCGCAGAAGGTGCAGTGGTTACCATCGAGCTGGCGTTCCTGTCGCTGGCACTGGCCATTACTCTTGGCCTGCTTGGTGCATCGGCCAAACTTTCCGGCAGCCGAACCCTCACAGCGATTGCCACAACGTACACCACTCTGATTCGCGGCGTGCCCGATCTGGTGATGATGCTGTTGTTCTATTATGGCGGCCAGGTAGCGGTGAATGCGCTTTCGGACTACTTGTGGGAAACCCGGGAAATCGACTTCTTCTTTCAGTTCGACCCATTCATTTCCGGTGTTGTCACCATCGGGCTGATTTTTGGCGCTTACATGACGGAAACTTTCCGGGGTGCATTTCTGGCGGTGGATGTGGGCCAGATCGAAGCGGCCAAGGCCTACGGCTTTTCCCGCTGGCACACGTTCCGCCGGGTGATGATTCCGCAAATGATGCGCCATGCGTTACCTGGCATTGGCAATAACTGGCAGGTACTGCTGAAAACCACCGCGCTGGTGTCCATCATCGGCCTGAACGATATGGTGCGTGTGGCTGAGGTAGCCGCGAAGGCAGAGCGTATGCCCTTCCACTTTTTCATTCCTGTGGCGGCAGTGTATCTGGGCTTAACGGCTGGCTCTGAGCTGTTTATCAAGTGGCTTGATAAACGAGCCAATGTCGGCGTGGTTCAGGGGAATTAAACGATGCCAGATTTCATAACCGAGTGGTTGAATCAAAACGACATTTTTACCGCCCTGACGATCATGGAGTACTGGAACGGGCTGGTCACTACGGTGCACCTGGTGTTTCTGTCACTGATCATCGGTCTGATTGTGGCGGTGCCTTTGGCGATTCTGCGTACCGTTAAGAATCCATTCGTCTCTGGCCCTATCTGGCTTTACACCTATCTGTTCCGGGGTACACCACTGCTGATCCAGTTGTACATCATTTATTACGGTGTGGCGCAGATTCCAGGAATTCAGGAGACCTTCTGGTGGGAAATTTTCAAGGAGCCGCTTTACCCTGCGTTGTTGGCGTTTACGCTGAATACGGCTGCCTATACCACGGAGATTATCCGGGGTTCGATTCTGTCTACGCCCAATGGTGAGATTGAGGCGGCGAAGGCCTACGGGATGAACTGGTTCCTGCGGATGCGGCGGATTATTTTGCCGAGCGCGGCACGGCGGGCGGTTCAGGCGTATTCGAATGAGGTGATTTTTATGCTTCATGCGAGTGCCATTGCGAGTGTGGTGACGATTGTTGATCTTACCGGGGCGGCGCGGAACATTTATTCGCGGTTTTATGCGCCGTTTGATGCGTTTATTTTTGTGGCGCTGCTGTATCTGGCTCTGACGTTTATTCTGGTTTTCGCGTTCCGTAAGCTGGAAAATCATCTTTTGCGGCATCAGCGGCCTGCTAGTTCCTGAGCATCATTCACGGGTAGTCTGACCACTGGCGTAAGGCCAGGTGTCAGGGTCTTCTTCCGGGAAACGCTACGAGCACATCCATGTGCGCTTCGTTCCGGCCATCCATGGCCTCCAAGATTCCCGGAAGAAGACCCTGCCACCCGGCCCCGAAACTTTTACGGGGCTTCAATGAATTCTTCGAATGATATCTTCGATTTCCATCCCGACTGGCTGGCCCACACTCTCGCCAACGCTTCCTCAAAACTGCCTGAAACCAAAGTCAACCTACCATGCGGTACTCAGATTTCCCGCAAAGCCACCGGCGTACTGTGGCTGACACCGCCTATCGGTCGGGAAAACCCGAACAACGAAGCGTTGATCGTGTCTGCCGGTATTCATGGCAACGAGACAGCGCCCATCGAGGTGCTGAACAAGCTGGTGTCGGAGTTATTGGCCGGGGAGTGGCTGCTGGCCTGCCCGTTACTGCTGATTCTGGGGAATCCGCCGGCGATGGTGGCCGGTGAGCGGTTTTTGGATGTGAATATGAACCGGCTGTTTAACGGGGCTCATGGTAAACCGGAGTATGCGGGATTACCGGAGGCGGAGCGGGCGCAGTTTCTGGAGGAGATGTGCCGGCAGTTTGCGACGGTGCATCAAGGTTTGGCGTTGAGTCACTACGACCTGCATACAGCCATTCGGCCGTCCAGGCGGGAGCGGTTTGCATTGTATCCGTTTGTGCCGGGGCGCTCGGTGCCCGGGCCGCAGTGTGAGTTCTTACTGGAGGCTGAGGTGGAGACGCTGCTGCTTCAGCATCAGGCGTCTACGGTGTTTTCTTCGTTTACGGCCAGTCTTTTGAAGGCCGAGAGCTTTACGGTTGAGCTGGGAAAGGTGGAAGCCTTTGGCAGGAATGATTTGCGGCGGTTTCGGGGGATTGAGCGGGCTCTGCGGCGGCGGTTCTGTGGAGAGCCTGCTCCAGCGGTGCGGCCACCGTTTGATCACCTGACGGTGTTTGAGGTGGTGCATGAAGTTTTGAATACCGGGCCGGGTTTCCGGTTTCATGTGCCGGATGATGTGGCGAACTTCACCCTGTACCAGCCCGGCACGGTGATTTGGGACGATGGCCAGGATGGTTACCGGGTGGGTACGGCGCCGGAGGCGGTGGTGTTTCCGAACCGGCAGGTGCCGGTGGGTCAGCGTGCCGGGCTGATGATTCGTGCGAAGCGTGAGTTCAGGGCCGGGTAACTGCTCTCCCGGCCCTGAAGGCGCAGGCTCACGCAGGGGCGTTTTCCGGTTCTGCGACCGGCAATTTGATCAGTTTTGTGCAGACCGAGGGTATGACCAGCAGGGTCAGCACGGTGGAGGCCAGCAGGCCGGAAATGATGGCCCAGGCCATGGGCGGCCACAAGGTGGAGCTGGAGAACGCCAGCGGCAGCAATCCGGCTACGGTGGTGGCGGTGGTCAGCAGGATCGGCCGGGTTCTTTGCTCTACCGCGGTGCGCACGGCATCTGCAATGGCCCTGCCCTTTTCCAGCTCCCGATCCATGACGTCCAGCAGGACGATGGCGTTGTTGACCACAATGCCCACCAAGGCAATCACCCCCAGTAATGACTGAAAACCGAAGGGTGAACCGGATAGCACCAGGCCAGGAAAGATTCCCACGGTGGCCAAGGGTACGGTCAACAGGATAATCCCTACGCGCCGGAATGAGTTGAACTGCAGCAGCAGGAAGAACAGCAACAGCAACATGCCAATGGGCGCGGCGGTCAGCAGCGCGGTGTTGGCGTTGTTTGAGCCTTCTGCGTCGCCGCCCATTTCCAGTCGTGTTCCCGGTGGTAAAGGGTTCTGTTCAAGGGACTCGTTCAAGCCGTCCAGGGCCTGGCTGAAGCTGTAGCCGTTTTCCAGGTTGGCACTGACGGCATTCACCCGAGTGCCATTGCGCAGGTATCGGGCGGCGGGCTCCCAGGTGGTTTCAACGGTCGCGACGGCCGAGAGTGGAATGGCATCGCCTTTGTCGTTATAGATGTTCACCGACAGCAGCCTGGAAAGCGACAGCGCTGTGCCTTCTCGGGACCGGAGGATTATCGGGATCGGATCGTCTTCCTGGCGATAGCGTTCGGCGACTGCACCGAAGCTCTGGCCATAAAGGCTCTGGGCGACGTCTGCACGGGTCAGGCCGTACCGGGCCGCCGTGGCGTCGTCCACGTTGATAGCAATGCTGGGCACGCCGATATCCAGGTCGTGGCGCACGTCCACGGTGCCGTTGACCTTGCGCAGGATTGAATAAACCTGTTCGGTGGCTCTGGCCCGAGCGTCATCATCCGCATGGTACACCCGCACTTCCACCGGCGCCGGGCGAGGTGGCCCCTGGCCCAGTATGCCTGCGGTGATCGTCAGTTCCGGCAGTGTTTGCCCGACTTCGTTACGAATCCACCTTACAAGGTCGGTGGTGTCTTCCAGCGTCGGCGTACGAATGACCAGCCGCGCTCTGCTCGGCGATTGCGGTGCTCGCTGCAGGTTGTAATAGAAGCTGGGGCCGGTAAAGCCAACAAACCGATGCACTTCCAGCGCTTCTGGCTGGGTGCGAATCGCCCGCTCCAGTGTCGAGGCCACCTCAGCAGTTCGAGCCTGGTCGGTGCCTTCCGGCATATACATTTCAACAATAACCCGTGGCCGGTCAGCATTCGGGAAAAACTGTTGAGCCATGAACGGTGTCATGCCCAGGCTGATGACCACCAGCATGGCGCCAATAGTGATTAGCCGGCCCGGGTTCCGGTACACCAACCCGCCGAGAAAACGGGCCAGCCCGACCAGCCGGTCGTTGCCCACATTCTTGCGGGGTTTCAGGAACCGCGCCGCCAGCAGTGGCACGGCAGAAATAGCCAGCAGATAGCTGACCGAGAGCGTGAGCATGATCATGACTGGCACACCGCGCGTGAAATCCGCAGCACCGCCTTTGGCCATCAGCAATGGCGCAAAAGCCGCCAGCGTGGTGCCGGTAGAGGCTCCCAGGGGGCCGGCAAGCTCTCCGACAGCCTGACGCAAGGCATCCAGGCGCCGCATGCCTTCATCCAGGTGGCCCTGAATGCTTTCCACAATCACGATGGCGTTGTCGATCAGGATGCCCAGGGAAATGACCATGCCGATCACCGCAATCTGGTGCAGCACGCCGCCACCAAGGTCATACAGGCCAACACTGATCAATGCCACCATGGGCAGGATAGACGCCACCAGCAAACCCATCCGGATCCCCATGCCGGTGAACACCACCACCACGATGATCAGTACGGACAGCACCAGGCTCCAGGCCAGATTGTCCAGGCGCTCAGAAACCTTGTCTGGCTGGAAGAACATTTCGCGGAGTTCGTAGGGTTCGAAATCGGGCCGCACCTCGGCCAGCCGCTCCCGGATTCGTTCACCAAAGCGAATGGCGTCGGTGGTGCCTTCTTCCATGATGATAGAGAGCAACACCACGCGCTCTCCGTCATACCAGGTCTCAGGTTGGCGGGGCTCTGCAGGGCCACGCCAGACCTCGGCCGCAGCCGCCAGGGGTACCTGGGAGCCATCCGGCAGTTCAATGGGCGTTGCCCGCATGGCATCGATGTCGGTGAATTCGGAATTCGGCAGAACCGAAAGCCGCTTGCCGTCTACCACCACAAAGCCACCGGGCGTGGTCTGGTTGCGCTGGGCCAGGGTTTCCAGAACCCGTTTCGGAGAAATGCCCAGCCGGAACAGGGCCGAGTCGTCGAGCGCGAGGGTTATTTGCTCGTCGGCATCACCCTCCAGCTCAATGCGAGAGATGCCGGTAATATCCGAGAGGTTCTGCTTCAGGCGATCGGCCACAGCCGACAATTCGGTTATTGAATGCGAACCACCAACCGCAAGCACTATAGCTGGAATATCAATCAGCCGGTCATCCAGGTTCATCAGACCCACGTCGCCCGGGAAATCCTGCCGGGCCCGGTCCATGGCCTGTCGCACCCGATCCCAGGCTGGCTCGGTATCGTAGATACGATCCCGCAATTTGATGCGCACCAAAGCGACACCGGTGCGCGCCGTGCCCTGGCTATAATCCAGTTCTTCAACCTGGCGCAGCTCATCGGTCAGCGGCCGCAGCACCAGCCGTTCAACCGCTTCGGCACTGGCGCCCGGGTAGTTGACGGTAATCATGCCCGCCCGATAAGGGAATGAAGGGTCTTCCTGCCGGGGCATGGTGCTGTAGGCGGCTATGCCCAATAAGCACAGCATGGTCACAACCATGCCCAACAAACGCTGATAATTGAGAAGGCGGCGGGTCATCAGCGCACCTCCACGGTGTCGCCATCCACCAGCCGGGTCATGCCCGCATAGACCACCTGATCACCCGGCATCAGCTCACCAGGGTGCACCATCACCCGCTCGCCGACGACCCGGTCAATTGTCACCGGAACCCGGCGAGCGGTGTTGTCCGTTACCCGAAAAACACTGGTGCTGGTGGCATCGCGCATGACCGCCAGCAACGGTACGGTAACCGCAGATTCACGCACTGGCGTAATGCCCACCTCAACCGGCTCCCCGGCTGCCAACGAATTGGGTGGCAGGCTGACCAGCACCGGGTGCAGTTCGCCCCGAATAGAACTGCCCTGAGCAATTTCTATGATGGTGCCTGTTTCCGCGGCCCGGTTGCGGTCCTGCACCTGCCACACGGGCAGCTCCAGCCCCACTCGCACATGGCTCAGCAAATGCGCCGGTACGCGCACTTCAACTTCCCGACCCAGGGGTGAAGACAGCCGCATAACCGGCTGGCCGGCCGACACAAACTCATCACGTTCGACCAGCAGTGCTTCTACCCGACCACCAAACGGGGCTTTCAGTACACTTTCCTCCAACAGGCGAGTGGCCTCCGCAAGAGACGCTTCGGCTGTTGCCATGCTGGCACGCAGGGAATCACGACGAGCAGCAATCTGCTCCAGATTTTGTTCAGAAACCACGCCGCGCTGGTGCAATCGGGCCGAACGTTCCCATTCCCGCTGGGCCTGATCGTACTGTGTTCTCAGCTCTTCCAGCTTGGCCGCGGCAGAATCCCTTGCTGGCTCCAAAGCCGGGTTATAAAGCCTTGCCAGCGTGTCCCCGGGCTGCACCATCTGGCCCAGCTCTACCGGCCGCTCTTTCAGGGTACCGCTAAGCTGGAAGGTCAGAGTAGCCCGCTGGGCTGCGCGCACAATACCCGAGAAGCGCAGGGGAATTTCCTCCACCTGGCCACCGGTGACGTCCGCCACCCGCACCGACACCACCTCGGTGTCTGTCGATTCGGCAGTGCCGCCGCGGCAGCCTGCCAATGAGACGATGGCCAGCACCAGGCTGATGAACGTGAGCGGTAGAGAACCTTTGATGGGAGACATGACGATACAGCCCCTTTCCCTGAACAGATTGATGGTTGGCTTGCTGATCCTTCAGAAGCAGCCCTTTGTTTTCACGACATCATGTCATTCTTTGACAAATTGTCAATAATCGGTTTTCATCCACAGTCAAGCATCCAGCAGCAACCCCCAAAGGAAACCGGATTAGCCATGAACGAACCGCTGAGGTCACGCCGGGAACGGGAAAAACAGGCAAGGTACGATGCCATTCTGGACGCCGCAGAACTGGCCTTTTCAGAAAAAGGCTATGAACGCACATCGATGGATGACATCGCCCGCACCGCGAGTTTGAGCCGTGCGCTGCTGTATGTGTACTTCAAAGACAAGGCGGCTATCCAAAGGGGCATTATGCTCCGCGCCGGGCAAAGCCTGGTGGATCGTTTCAGGGAGGCCTTGAGCACAGCCGACACCGGGCTGGCGCAGATTCGTGCGATGGGAGAGGCGTACTACCAATACTGCATGGAAGAACCGGACTACTTTTCTGCGCTCACCAATGCGTCAACCGCCATGGCAGAAGCAGAAGAAGCGCAGGCCAGTGAGATGTTGTGCTCAAAGAACGAGCTGATGGAACTGATGGAGGCCGCTCTTCACAAAGGCCTGGAAGACGGAACCATAAACCGGGAAACCGTGGTGTCGCCCGCGCAGACAGCGTTTTACCTGAGGGGCGCCTTGCACGGGGTCATCATGCTGTGCCAGGCGGAAGCCTCGCAGGGAAACGAGTTCCCCTCCGCCTCCCTGGTGAGCCATGCCATGGACATGCTCACGCGATCTATTGCCAGCACCTGAAGCCTACACCCTTTCTCACCGCTGGAAATCGTAAATGGAACCCAGGCCGAGAATATCGGTCAGTTCGTCCAGCGCTCGCCTCACCTCGTTCAGCAACGCAGGGTCCGCCAGATCTTTCTGGCTTAACCGGTCCCGGTAATGGCTTTCCACCCAGGCGGTCAGCCTTTGATAGAGGCTGTCGGTCATAATAACGCCATGATTGATGGCGTGAAGCTCCTCATCATCCAGCACGACCCGCAGCCTCAGGCAGGCAGGCCCACCGCCATTACGCATGGACTGCTTCACATCGAACACTTCGACGGACGTGATCGCGCCATCGGACTTTACCAGTTCATCCAGATAACGGCTGACGGTCGCAATTTCACGACACTCCCCTGGCACCGCCAGCAGCATGCCGTCCGGGCTGTTCAACAGCTGACTGTTGAACAAATACGACGCTACCGCATCTTCGAGGGGGACGTCCTGTGCCGACACCCGAATGGCCTCAAGCTCCGCACCCATCAGACGCTCCCGGATATCGGACAGCACCCGCTGTTCATCCAGAAACGCCTGTTCGTGATAGAACAGACAGCGGCCATTACCTACGGCAATCACATCATTGTGGAAGACCCCGGCATCAATCACCGCCGGGTTTTGCTGGGCAAACACAAGCTGCCGGTCTGACAGGCCATGCAGCCGCGCGACCGCCTGCGAGGCTTCGAGCGTTTGACGGGCCGGGAACCTGGCCGGGGCTGGCGCCTGATCGTTAAAGGCCACCTGGCCATAGACAAACAGCTCAACACCCGGCTCGCCATAACGGCTGCACAGCCGGGTGTGATTAGCTGCGCCCTCGTCACCAAAATGGCTGACCGACGGCAGGGCGTCGTGATGCGCAAAATGGCGCTGATCATGGAAGATCGCTTGCAATACCCGGCCTGTAACCCGGTGTTCGATCGAGCGGTGAAACTTGGCACTGAGGTTAGCCGGGGTGAAGTGCACCCTGCCATCCGCGGTATCCGCGCTAGGCGACACAGTGGCGGCATTCGCGGTCCACATGGCTGAGGCGGAAGACACCGCCGCCAGAATGGCCGGATCCGCTTTTGCTACGCCTTCCAGTACCTGCGCTTCCGACCCTTCAAAACCCAGCGCTCTCAGAGTAGGAAGATGGGGGCGCTCATGGGGCGGCAAAACGCCCTGCACATACCCCCGATCAGCCAGCGCTTTCATCTTCGCCAGCCCCTGCAGAGCCGCTTCCCTGGGATTGGCCACCAGATTCACGTTGGACTTCGAGGCCACGTTGCCCCAGGACAAACCTGCGTAATTATGGGTAGGACCTACCAGGCCATCAAAGTTGGCTTCAACCGCGTGTTTTACCATGGCTCGGCGTTCCCCGGGTTGGCGTATGAATGGGAGACAATTCGCCTTCTTTCAAAGGCGCAATGCGCACGGAGTCACCCGATTCCAGCAGCAAGGCATCCGCAACTTCACGGGGAATGTTGACGGTATCCGATCCCACACAACTCATGGGGATGGTGGTCACTCTGAAATCGCCAAAGGAGCGGTTGGAAATCATCACCCTCTGCTCAGGGGGGGCTTCCATATCCACCGGCTTGTTTACAATCATGACATGGCGATTGAGCGATTCACGCACGGTCCGGATGGTGTGCACAAAGGCTTCAACCACCGGGCCACCATCGAAAATATCGACCAGACCGTTGAAATTGAAACCTTCAGCCTGGAGCATTTTCAGGGCCGGGAGGGTGTTGTCGTGCACCTTGCTGATTACCTCCCGGGCTGAATCCGGCAGCAGGGAAAGGTAAATCGGGTAATGCGGCATCAGCTCGGCGATGAAGGATTTATTGCCAAGCCCTGATAGCCGATCGGCTTCGGCAAACTCCATCTCAAAGAATTTACTGCCCAGGGCATCCCATAGCGGATTTCGGCCGTGCTGGTCGGATACCCCGCGCATTTCTGCAAACACCTTTTCGGAAAAATGCTCACGAAAATCATCCAGAAACATAAAGCGACAACGGGACAACAGCAGGCCATTACCCCCGCCTTTGTATTCGTCTGCCAGCAGCAAGGAGCAGATCTCGGTGGTGTCTGTCATGTCACTGGACAGGTGAAGCGTGGGCGTACGCACGTGAACGCCCAGCTCTCGGGAGGCATTAACGGTAAGGCTCAGGCGGTAGTTGTAGAACACCTCATCCAGCCCTACCCGGGCCTCAATACCGCTGATGCCGACGGTCTTCCCGGTTTCGGTATCTTCAAGAACAAACAGGTACAGGCCTGCTTCTGGTTCGCAGCGTTGGCCGAAGGATTCCGCCGCCCAATCAATCTTGCGCTGCAACAACACTCGGTCGGCCGGCAAAGTGGTCAGGCCCTTGCCGGCACTCTCAGCCATGGTGAAAAGGTCGTCCAGGTCTGCCGCCTGAATGGGGCGAACAACCAACATAGTGCGCCTCCCAATACGAAAACAGGATGCCTGCGGCCCCGGCTAGAGCCGCAGACGTCCGCTCAGGCTGTCAGCTTGATGACGGCAGCCTCGAAACGCGCCAGCGCTTCTTCAATGTCCGATTCCGGAATGATCAGAGACGGCGCCAGCCGAATAACATTCGCGCCTGCCATCAGCACCATAACCCCCTCATCCAGACCCGCACTCAGAAAATCCTTGGCCTTGCCCTGCCACTGTTCTGTGAGAACACAGCCCAAGAGTAGACCAGCCCCACGAACTTCGGAAAACACGCCATGGCGCTCGCCGATGTCCATCATGCCTTTGCGCAGTTTTTCTGAGCGGGCCTTCACGCCTTTCAGGATATCTGGCTGGCTGACGGTATCGATGACCTTCTGGGCCACCGCGCAGGCCAGAGCGTTGCCACCGTAGGTGCTGCCGTGGGTGCCGACGCCCAGGCTCTTGGCCGCTTTGGCGGTGGTGAGCATGGCGGCTACCGGGAAACCACCGCCAAGGCCTTTGGCGCTGGTGAGGATATCCGGCACCACGCCGTACATTTCATAGGCGTAGAGGTAGCCGGTACGACCAACACCGCTTTGCACTTCGTCGAAGACCAGCAAGGCGTTGTTGTCGTCGCAGAGCTGGCGCAAGCCCTTGAGGAAATCGGGATCTGCGGGCATAACGCCGCCCTCGCCCTGAATGGGCTCGACCACCACGGCGCAGGTTTTCTCTTTGGAAATGAGGGCTTTTACCGAATCCAGGTTGTTAAACTCGGCATGGTGAATACCGCCCGGAGCAGGTTCAAAGCCTTCCAGGTATTTCGCCTGCCCGCCCACGCTGACGGTGAACAGGGTGCGGCCGTGGAAAGAGTTGGTGAAGGAGATAATCTCGTGTTTCTCGGGACCGTAATGCTCCCACGCATAACGACGAGCCAGCTTGAACGCGGCTTCGTTGGCTTCCGCACCGGAGTTGGCGAAGAACACCCTTTCTGCGAAGGTCTGATCGCACAGAGTTTTGGCCAGACGCAAGGCCGGCTCGTTGGTCATCACGTTGGACAGGTGCCAGATCTTCTCAGACTGTTCCTGCAATACGCCCACCAGGCCCGGATGACAGTGGCCAAGGCTGGTCACCGCGATGCCACCTTGCAGATCCACAAACTCTCGGCCGTCCTGATCCCACACGCGGGAACCCTCGCCTCGCACCGGGATGATATTACCGGGGGCATAGTTGGGCACCATTACTTCATCAAACAGTTCGCGGGAGACAGGTTCTCTGTTCATGGATCTCTCTCAGTGACTCATTGCTAAGTGACAGGGTGAAGGACCCATAATACGCCACTCAGGGCATAAGAACAGCCGGTTGCACTAAAGCTGGCAGCTCAATGATTCGATACTGCTTTCGGTCCCTGCCCAGCAAGGCTTTAACCAGCAGTTTGTATGAATCGAGATCGAAGGTGACTGGCTCCCGGCCCGGTTCAAAGTTTTCCAGTTCTTGTTCGGCGTGCAGGGTGGCAATGTGTATCCAGTTGCAGATCACCAGAATGTCAGTGCGGCCGGTGTCAGGATTTTCTTCCACCAATCCGACCGCACCAGGCCAGGGCCAGGTTTTCAGGCGCAGGGCGTGGAAGGCAATCTGCATACGCAGGTTGTAGCGGGTAGAGTCTTCTGCGCCCTCACAGGCGCCTTTGCAGCGGCCCAGGCTGCGCTGAAAACAGGGACCCGGGCCGGCCGGTTCCAGCCCCAGCAGTTTGCCGCACAAATCGTTCTTGCCAGCGATGCCACGGATAGCAGTTTGGGCATCCCGCTTGCTGCGAAACAGGCCGTAATACTGCCCCAACTGATCCGGCTGCAGGCTGCGGTCAATGCGTGCCTGCAGATAGCCGCCGGCACCCTCTTCCAACACCAGGCTGGCCAACTGCTTTGCCGCCCGGGAGCGGCGGTTGTAGAGGGGATTCAGGGTTTTGATCTGTTTGAGTTCCAGCAGCAACGCACCCAACTCACCGGCGGTTTCTGTGAACTCCACCCGGCGCAGGCTTTCAGACAGCCGTAGCCCGCGGCTGGACTGATGGTCTCCCGAGAAATGGGATGCCACCCGCTGCGCTATGTTGGTGCTTTTGCCAACGTACAACAGCACATCGTTGTCACCGTAAAACCGGTAAACCCCCGGGCCATGGGGCAGACCGGCGAATAATTCGGCAGGGACGTTTGAGGGCGTGCTCTGGCGCTGCAAGAGCTTGCGAATAGCGTTGTTGATGGCCTCCGGACCGTGCTCTGCCCGAGCATGCTCGAAGAACGCCAGCATCGCGGCTACATCGCCCATGGCCCGATGGCGTTCCACCGCAGGTAAATTGTGACGGGCAATCAGGGCGTCCATATTGTGCCGGCTGTGTTCCGGATACAGCGCCCGGGACAGGCGCACCGTGCACAAAACCTTCGCACTGAACGGCCGGCCCAAACGACGGAACTCGGACTTTATGAAGCCATAGTCAAAGCGGGCGTTGTGGGCAACAAAGACCTTTCCCTGCAGCTGCTGCTCCAGCTTGTCAGCGATATCGGCAAACAGCGGCGCATCAGCCACCATCGCATTCGTGATGCCAGTGAGCCTTTCAATAAAACCGGAAATTCTGGCCTCCGGGTTCAGCAAGGTTTGCCATTCCCCCACCACCTCGCCGGCACGCCAGAACCGGATGCCGATTTCAGTAATCCTGTCTCGCTGCGGGTTGCCGCCGGTGGTTTCGATATCGAGGAAAGCGAAGGTTTTTTGCTGCAAGAGCGTGCTTCTGGTTGCCATCATGGTCCGTACGCCGAGGCTCCAACTTTGGTTTAGTTCACCACGAACTCAGAGCCTGTAGACATTCGTCTAAAGAGTGATCAATTTTGTTTGAATTGTCACCCAACCGTAACTAATTTGTTGATGGGTCCAACAACAATAAATATTTGGAGACAACAATAATGCAGAATAACAAGCTTAGAATGGCCATCCGTGCGACGGCGGCAGCCGCTATTTTTGGTGTAGCAGGCTAGGCTAGTGCACTGGAATTGAGCGCTGGTGACTGGAAAGCCGGGCTGTACGGTTTTGCACGCCTTGCAGCGGCTTATGACATTGACGAAGACATCTCTGCTGGCGGCAGAGGCGGTGCCTTCAGCGATATCACTACTGGGAACGCAGATACCAACGACGGCCACTTCGGTATGGACGCCAACACCAGCCGCCTGGGTTTCACCGCCACTTCTCCAGAGGGCGTCAAGGCGGTGGTCGAATTTGATTTTGATAATAACGGCACACTGGAGCCCCGCCTGCGCCGCGCCTTCGGCGAATACAACGGGGTATTGCTAGGTCAGGAATGGTCTAACTTCACAAGCTTTGTCGGCAATCCATCCATACTGGACTGGGACAACCTGCCTGGCCGTGCAGGCTTGCAGAGCCGTGTCACCCAGGTTCGCTACACAACTGGCGCCCTGTCTTTCTCTATTGAGGATGACACAAGCCGCAACCAAGAAAGTACAACCAACCCGGGCAACATTGCTGGCGCAACAGGTGACAAGACTTCCATGCCCGTTTTCACCGCCCGAGTGGAAGATAGTGCCGGCGGCCTCAGCTATTCTGCAGCGGCTCTTGTGAAACAGATCTCCTACGATGACACTGTCAATGATGACGATGCGATCGGCTTTGCCGCGTTTCTGGCCGGCCGTTTTGCTGTTACTGACATGCTGAGCATCATGGGCTCGGTCAGCTTTGCTGATGGCGCGTCTAACTACATCTACCGTTCCGGAGAAAATTTCGGCGGTTTTGAAGGTTACGCGGATGCCAACGGTGACCTTGAGACCATCGAAACCTTCGGTGCCAATATAGGTGCTGGCCTCAATCTGGGCGGTGGCCGTTCCATCAACATTGGTTACGGCACGACCATGAAAGACCTCGACGACGCCGTAAATGCTAATATCATCAGCGGTGCGACAGCCGAGACCAACTCCATGCTCGCCGTGAACTACCAGTGGAAGCCGGTAGAGCGCGTGAACATGGGCGTTGAATTTGCTCGCCTGGAAACTGACAACCAGAACGGCGACGACGGCGATGCAAGCCGCATCATGTTCGTAGGCCAGTACAACTTCTAATCAGAATTCTGCTAAGTCTGCCAAGGAGTACTGAGAAACCCCGGCTTCGGCCGGGGTTTTTCGTTCCAAGACAGGGCAATCTGCACCACTGTGAACCACACGCCTGAACCAGTACCCGGACAATTCTCAAAAAACCAAGATTTTTCATCGCATTAAATACAAGCAGTCCATTGGCACGGCGAATGCAAAGTCCTCATTGCAAAGCCATGGACGGAGTAACCGCCAGGCTCATTCTGCTGCAACCCGATGAGGTGTCACCATGAAAAAAGCCCAAGACCAAAACCTGCTTTTTGAACTGACCCAGCCTGCCGAAGCCTACGCCATGCAGGATCTTCACAACTATTTTGACTGGATGTTCTTCGCCAACTGACCAGGAAAAGACACCGGCCGGGGCTAAAGGCCCCGGCCGGTGTGCTGACTATTCACCCGCCCTGAGCCTGCTACGGACGCTTCGGGTTGTCATCACGCCGAGAACCTCCATCAACGACAGAATTCCCCGATCATGCTGTTTCGGTGCTTTGCCCCTGGCAATCCGGCCGATCTGCCGGGTGTACCAACTCACTTCCATCAGCGCCATGTCGTCAATCAGTCGAATCCCTGTTTTGATGGGCCTCACCGCGCTGGTCATCTGATCGCCTTTCATAATGCGGTTCGGCAAATCCGGCTCCACCACCAACGGCCTCGCCAGACCAACGAGGTCAGTGGCGCCGGAAGCCAGTGCCTCCGCCATTCCAGACTCGGTGCGGAAACCGCCCGTCACCATCAAGGGTACGTCGGTGAGCTTGCGCACTTTCTCGGCGAACTCCAGGAAGTAGGCCTCCCGCGCCAGGGTACTGGCCTTTACCTGGCCATTTTCAGCGCCCTTGGCCATGGCCGGGTTCTCGTAATTGCCACCTGAGATTTCCACAAGATCAATGCCCTCGGCCACCAGGGCCTCAATCACCGCCAGTGATTCCTCTTCGGTAAAACCTCCGCGCTGAAAATCCGCTGAGTTCAGTTTGATTCCGATGTTGAAACTAGCGCCACAAACCTCCCGAATAGCTCGGTACACCGCCAACACAAAGCGCCTGCGGTTCTCCGCCGAACCACCCCACTCATCCGTGCGCTGGTTGTGGTGGGGTGACAGGAACTGACTCACCAGATAACCGTGGGCGCCATGAATCTGCACGCCATCGAACCCGGCTTTTTTGGCAATTGCGGCACTGCGAGCAAAGCGCTGAATAATGTCGTCGATCTCCGGGCCTGTCAGGGCCCGGGGTGTGGCGAACATGCCCCGGAGTTCCTTCTTGAACGGAATAGCGCTGGGTGAGACCGGGTCCCGGTTCAGCATCTTTGGGCTTTGCTTGCCAGGATGATTCAGTTGCATCCAGATCTGTTTGCCCCCCTGCTGGCCGGCTTTGGCCCAGGCGCTCAGCAGCTCCAGATCACCTTCGTCTTCCACCACCACATTCTGAGGCTCGCCGATCTGCCGGCGGTCGATCATCACGTTGCCGGTTATCGACAGCCCTGTACCACCTTCGGCCCAGGCCTGATACAGGGTCGCCAGTGCTTTGGTGGGGTGGTTATCAATGGTTCCCAGGGTCTCGCTCATGGCGGACTTGGCGAAACGGTTGGGAATAACAGAGCCGTTAGGAAGCTTGAGTGGCTGAGAAAGCAGTTCTGCGGGAGTCATAAGGGCCTCGAATGGTGGTTTTCAGGTTCCATGAGGCTGATAGTGGATCTGCCCGGCGAACCGGGCATTGGCCGAAGAGACTGTTTTTATCAGAAAAACGCCTGAATGCCGGTCTGTGCCCGGCCCAGAATCAGGGCGTGCACATCATGAGTACCTTCGTAGGTGTTCACCACTTCCAGGTTCACCAGATGGCGGGCCACACCGAATTCATCGCTGATGCCGTTGCCACCGAGCATGTCCCGGGCCAGGCGTGCAACGTCCAGTGCTTTTCCGCAGGAGTTGCGCTTCATGATGGAGGTAATTTCCACCGCCGCCGTGCCTTCGTCTTTCATACGGCCCAGGCGCAGGCAGCCTTGCAGCGCCAGGGTGATTTCGGTTTGCATGTCAGCCAATTTTTTCTGGATCAACTGATTGGCGGCAAGCGGGCGACCAAACTGTTGCCGGTCCAGCACGTACTGACGAGCCGTGTGCCAGCAGTCTTCTGCTGCGCCCAGTGCGCCCCAGGCGATACCGTAGCGGGCAGAGTTAAGGCAGGTGAAGGGACCCTTCAGGCCACGCACATCCGGGAAAGCGTTTTCTTCCGGCACAAACACGCCATCCATAGCGATCTCACCGGTAATGGAAGCCCGCAGGCCCACCTTACCGTGGATCGCCGGCGCACTCAGGCCTTCCCAGCCTTTCTCCAACACAAAGCCGCGGATCGCACCGTCATCGTCCTTGGCCCAGACCACAAACACATCGGCAATCGGGCTGTTGGTAATCCACATCTTGCTGCCAGTCAGCCGGTAACCGCCATCAACCTTGCGGGCACGGGTGATCATTGAGCCTGGATCAGAGCCGTGATTCGGCTCGGTCAGGCCAAAGCAGCCGATCCACTCACCGGAAGCGAGTTTGGGCAGATATTTCTGGCGGGTTTCTTCGTTACCAAACTCGTAGATGGGTACCATTACCAGAGAAGATTGCACGCTCATCATGGAACGATAACCGGAGTCGACGCGTTCAACTTCGCGGGCAATCAGGCCGTAGCACACGTTATTGAGGCCACTGCCGCCGTACTGCTCGGGAATGGTGGCGCCCAGCAATCCGGTTTCACCCATTTCACGAAAAATGGCAGGGTCGGTCTGTTCATGACGAAAAGCTTCCAGCACCCGCGGGCGCAGTTTATCTTGCGCAAACTGACGGGCGCTGTCGCGCACCATACGCTCCTCTTCAGTCAACTGCTGATCCAGCAACAGGGGATCTTCCCAATTAAAACTCGCTTTGTTGGCCATGTCGGCATTCTCCGTTTGTTTGTTTTAACCGCTTCAGGGTCCGAATCAAAAAATCATCGTCAGGCAACGCTCATCAACTCAGCAAAGGTTTGCTGGTGATAATCGTCATCGCCAAACTGGTGAGTCAGCATCACCAACCGTTTGGCATGGTGTGCCAGAGAATACTCCCAGGTCATCCCGATTCCGCCGTGCAGCTGTATGGATTGCTCGGCAATAAACTGTGACGCCCGGGCCACCACAAACTTGGCTGCAGCCAGCCGGCGAGTGCGCTCGTCGGAATCCGGATCGTCCGCCACACAGGCCGCAAGAATAACCATGGAGCGCGCCAGCTCTAGCTCACCACGCATTTCCGCCATGCGATGTTGCAACGACTGGAAGCGGCCAATCGGCGTTCCGAACTGCTGTCGCGTTTTCAGATAGTCCAGAGTCAGACGGAAGGCTTCTTCCATGCTGCCAAGCGCTTCAGCACATTGAGCGGCCATAGCCCGCCCTCGCTGATAGGCAATAGCTGCCCGGGCTTTCCCCGGCTTGCCCAGCAGGTCATCACTTTCCACGTACACCCCATCCAGGGTCAGATCGCAAGCCCGAGGGCCGTCAATGCAGGGGTAACCGGTGACCAACACGCCGTCGGCTGCCGGGTCCACCAAAAATACCGTTACGCCGTCAGTATCACTGATACGCGCCGTCACGAGAATCATTCCAGCAGTTTCACCACCGATAACCACCCGCTTTGATCCCTGCAGGCGCCAGCCCCGATCACAGGGCATGGCCGTGCAGGCCAGTGAGTCGGGATGGTAATGGCTGCCAGCCTCTTCATCCGCCACCGACAACTGAAGCTCACCGGAAGCAACGCGAGGCAGAATCCGCTGCCGCTGCTCCGCCGACCCCAGCTGCTCAACCAGGCCGGCACCGTATATCTGGGAATGCAAGTAGGGCTCGAGACAAAGTGCCCGACCCAGCTCCTGCATAACCAGCATGTTTTCGACACCACCACCGCCAAAGCCTTCGTAATCGGCGCCAATGGGAACCGAGGTCATGCCCAGCTCTGAAAGCTGGCGCCAGAACTCTGGGCTGTAGCCTTCCGGGCTTTGATAGAAAGCTTCACGCTGTTCAAAACTGTAAGTATTTCGAACCAGTCGCTGCACGGTGTCGGCCAGCATCTGCTGTTCTTCGTTCAGGTCAAAATCCATGGTTCTCTCCTAGAGTTCCAGAACCATCTTGGCGATGATGTTCTTCTGAATTTCATTAGAGCCGCCGTAGATCGACAGCTTACGCATGTTGAAATACTGACTGGCCGGGGCCGCGCTGTAGTCTTCGTGCAACGGTTCACCCTCAAACTCCGGTTCGAGTTCCTGCTCAAGGAACGGCAGCGCGGACGGGCCAAGGGCCTTGCGCATCAGGTTGGTAATCGCCTGACGAATTTCGGAGCCCTGAATTTTCAACAGGGAACTCTCGGCCCCGGGCACGCCACCGCCCCGGGTGGCGGCGAGAATACGCAGGGTGCTCATTTCAACTGCCATCAGGCGCATTTCCACTTCCGCAATGCGCGCCCTGAACATCGGGTCGTTGATCAGGGGTTTGCCGTGCACCGTTTCAGCCGACGCAATCCGCTTGAGCTGATCAAGGGCCGCTTTGGACAAGCCAATACCGGCCTGGCCGGTGCGCTCGTGGGTGAGCAGATACTTGGCGCAAGTCCAGCCCTTGTTTTCCTCTCCCACCAGGTTCTCAGCCGGCACCCGCACGTTATCGAAGAACACTTCGTTCACTTCGTGCTCGCCATCGAGGGTGATGATGGGCCGAACGGTGATACCCGGACTATCCATATCCATCAGCAGGAAGGAAATGCCCTCCTGCTTCTTCGCGGCCGGGTCTGTGCGAACCAGGCAGAAGATCTTGTTGGCGTGCTGGCCGAGGGTGGTCCAGGTTTTCTGCCCGTTAACCACGTAATGGTCGCCGTCCTTTTCGGCCCTGGTTTTCAAGCCCGCGAGGTCCGAGCCAGCACCCGGCTCGGAGTAGCCCTGACACCACCAGTCTTCGCCGGATAAGATCCTTGGCAGGTAATACTCTTTCTGTACCTGGTTGCCAAATTTCATGATGACCGGAGCCACCATATTCACACCAAACGACACGACTCGCGGAGCTCCCGCTAACGAGCACTCTTCATCGAAAATATGCTTCTGCACGACAGACCATCCGGTGCCGCCGTACTCAACCGGCCAGTTCACGGCATACCAGCCCTGAGCATCAAGAATCGCCTGCCAGCGCTGGTGATCGGTTTTGGCCAGGCGTCGCCCGAGGCGGACTTTCTCCGCCAGGTCAGCCGGCAGGTTCTGTTTCAGGAAGGCCCGCACCTCCTCACGAAATGCCTGCTCATCCGGGGTAAAATGAATGTTCATAAGCGTTCCTCAGCGTGCGTCCGTTAGCGGTGTTTCCAGCGGGGTTGGCGTTTTTCGAGGAAGGCACTCATCCCTTCATCCCGATCTTCAGAGGCAAAGCTTGACCACAACAATCGGCGTTCATAGTCCACGCCGGCCTTCAGGGTAGTTTCAAAGGCCTGATTGACCGCATCCTTGTTGATCATGGTCGCCATCAGAGAATAGCTGGCAATTTCGTTTGCCACCGACACTGCTTGTTCAAGTAGCTCTGCCGCCGGCACAACCCGACTGACCAAGCCAGAACGCTCAGCCTCCTCTGCATCCATCATTCGCCCGGTGAGACACAAGTCCATTGCTTTGGCCTTGCCTATAGCCCGGGTCAGGCGCTGGGTACCACCCGCTCCGGGCAGCGTACCCACTTTCACTTCGGGTTGTCCGAACCGGGCATTGTCCGCGGCGATGAGCAGGTCGCACATCATCGCAAGTTCACATCCGCCACCCAGCGCCAGGCCCGCGACGGCGGCAATCACAGGTTTACGACAGCGAGTGACCGCCTCCCAGTTGGCGGAAACAAAACCTTCCCGATAGGCCCGGGAAAAATCCAGCGTGCGTACTTCGGAGATATCCGCGCCGGCTGCAAAGGCTTTGTCATTTCCGGTCAGCACAATAGAACGAATGCCGTCGTCGGCGTCCAGTTCCGCCAGCACATCAGACAACTCGTTCATCAGTGCGTTATTAAGGGCGTTATAGACCTCGGGCCGGTTCAGCCGGATGACAGCCACCGCCTCCCGCTTTTCAAGCAATATGTTGTTGTATTTCATAAAACCCCCACCAAGCATTAGCTCCGATTCTGGCCACCTATAACTAATCCGTGAACTTTGGCATTGATTCCAGACTACACCTCAGAGTTTTTTAAAGCAACATGTTGACATATTATTTTGTCGGCGTATCTTGAAGGTATCCGATCAGCAACACGTACCTGTAGACAGGTCACCAACAACAAACCGGACACAGCAGGTGAATCAGATGGAAACAGGCATCACCCTTAACCCCGAACGTCGCGACGCCATGGTAAAAAGCGGCGCCTGGAACGACCGGCTCATTACCGACTACCTGGCCGACGCCGTAATCAGCACCCCTGACCGGGCGGCCATTGTCGGCTATCAGGTTACCGATGGTTCTCGCATCGAACTGAGCTACCGTGAGCTGAACGAAGCCGTCACCCGAATGGCCATAGGGCTTGCCCAGATGGGCATTGAGAAAGGTGATGTTGTTGCCTGCCAGCTGCCGAATTGGTGGCAGACCACTGCGCTGCACCTTGCGTGCATGCAGATTGGCGCCATTCTGAACCCGCTGATGCCGATCTTCCGGGAACGCGAACTGCGTTTCATGCTCAGCCATGGCGAAGCCAAACTTCTGATTATCCCCAAGGTGTTCCGTAACTTTGACTACGAAGCCATGATTGATGGCATTCGTGGTGACTTGCCAAAACTGGAACACCTTCTGGTGATCGGCGGTGAGGGCGAGCGCAGCTTTGAACAACGCCTGGTAAACACACCGTGGGAGCAGCAGCACGACGCCGCTACTCTGTTTGCTGAGCGCAAGCCAGGCGCCGACGACGTCATCCAGGTTCTCTACACGTCTGGCACTACCGGGGAGCCGAAAGGGGTCATGCACTCCTCGAACACCCTGTTCTCGAACGTTCGCCCCTATGCCGACCGCCTGCACCTGACCAGCGACGACACCATCCTGATGGCCTCGCCTGTCGCACACCAGACCGGCTTCCTGTACGGCATTATGATGCCAGTTTATCTGGGCACCACCGCGGTACTACAAGACATCTGGGATGTGGAGTTCGCCTGTAAGGTCATCGCGACGGAAAAGCCTGCCTATACCATGGCCTCTACCCCGTTCCTGGCCGATCTGGTCAAGGCGGCACCGAATCATGAAGGGGAACTCGACTCACTGCGCATTTTCGTTTCAGCTGGCGCACCCATTCCCACTGCCATCGTGGAACAAGCCGCCAAAGTTCTCAAAGCCAGTATCGTTTCTGCCTGGGGCATGACCGAAAACGGCGCGGTCACCATGACGCTTCCTGAAGACCCCGCCGAACGGGCAAGCCGGTCTGATGGCCGGGCACTGCCCTGGATGGAAGTGAAAGTTTCTGACTTCCAGGGCAACGACCTGCCTGCCGGCGAAGAAGGCAACCTGCTGGTTCGCGGCTCCAGTCTGTTTATTGGCTATTTGAAGCGCCCGGAACTCTACGGCGTGGATGAGGATGGCTGGTTCAGCACAGGGGATCTCGCTCGCATGGACAAAGATGGCTACATCCGCATTACCGGCCGCACCAAAGATGTGGTTATCCGTGGCGGCGAAAACATCCCCGTGGTCGAAGTTGAAAACCTGCTTTACAAGTTTCCCGGCATCGGCGAAGTCGCCTTGGTGGCCTTCCCGGACGAGCGTCTCGGTGAGCGCCTGTGTGCTTATGTGACCCTCGACGATCAGGCCAACGACCTCACACTGGACGAAGTGAAGGATTACCTGCTCAAGCACCAGCTATCCAAAAACTACCTGCCGGAATACCTGGAAGTGATCGAGGCGATGCCTCGCACAGCCTCCGGCAAAATCCAGAAATTCAAACTGCGGGAACAGGCCAAAAATATCCGCCTGTGAACTGCACCCAATACATGCCCCATGACTGAAAGACAGGAGCACATTATGAAAGGCCTTAACGGAAAAACTGTCATCGTAACCGGCGGTGGCGGCGGTATCGGCCGCGCGGTTTGCCTGCGCTTCGCCGAGGAAGGCAGCCTGGTTGCGGTACTGGATCGAGATAACGACGCTGCCCAGGCAACGGTTGACCTGATCACCGAGGCCGGTGGCAAAGGCAAGGCCTATGCCGCTGACATCACAAACTACGCGGTCATCACCGACACCGTAGCGGCCATCGAGAGCGAGTTGGGCGTACCGACTGTGCTGGTCAATAACGCCGGCTTCGATCGCTTCATGCCTTTTTTGAAAACCGAGCCCAAACTCTGGGATCAGCTGATTGCCGTTAACCTGACCGGCGCCCTGAATATGCACCACGTGGTACTGCCAAAAATGGTCGCCGCCGGTGGCGGAAAGGTCATCAACGTCGCTTCTGACGCAGCGCGTGTTGGCTCATCCGGTGAAGCCGTTTATGCCGCCTGCAAGGCCGGCCTGGTGGGCTTCAGCAAAACCGTTGCCCGCGAACTGGCCACCAAAAACGTCACTCTGAACGTGGTTTGCCCCGGCCCGACTGACACCGCCCTGCTGAAGGGCGTGGCAGACACCGCGCCAAACCCGGAAAAACTGCTGGAAGCCTTCCGCAACGCCGTACCCATGAAGCGCCTGGCCCAGCCCGAAGACTACCCCGGCATCATTGCCCTGCTCGCCAGTGATGACGCCAACTTTATTACCGGCCAGGTCGTCAGCGTGTCCGGCGGCCTGACCATGGCCGGCTAACAAAGACTCTCAGAAATCAGGAGAAATATGATGAATTACGAAGACATCCTCTACGAAGAGAAGGACGGCGTTGCCACCATCACCATCAACCGTCCTGAGCGCTACAACGCCTTCCGCGGTCAGACCTGCATGGAGCTTCTGGATGCGTTCAACCGGGCCGGCTGGAACAAAGAAGTCGGGGTTATCGTACTGACAGGTGCCGGCGAAAAAGCGTTTTGCACCGGCGGTGACCAGAACGCCCACGATGGCCAGTATGACGGCCGCGGCATCATCGGCTTGCCAGTAGAAGAACTGCAGACGCTGATCCGCCAGGTACCCAAACCCGTTATTGCCCGGGTCAATGGCTTTGCCATCGGCGGCGGCCACGTGTTGCACGTAGTCTGCGATCTGAGCATTGCGTCGGACAACGCCATCTTCGGCCAGGCCGGACCCAAAGTCGGCTCAGTTGACCCGGGCTTTGGCACCGCCTATCTGGGCCGGGTCATTGGTGAGAAGCGTGCCCGTGAAATCTGGTACCTCTGCCGCAAGTATTCCGCTCAGCAAGCGCTGGAGTGGGGTCTGGTTAACGCCGTGGTGCCGCAGGCCGAGTTGGATGCCGAAGTACAGAAGTGGTGTGACGAAATTCTCGAGAAGAGCCCGACCGCCTTGTCCATCGCCAAGCGCTCCTTCAACGCTGACAGTGAAAACATTGCCGGCATTGGTGCCCTGGGTATGCAGGCCCTGAGCCTGTACTACGACACAGAGGAATCCAAGGAAGGCGGAAGAGCCTTCCTCGAGAAGCGCAAGCCCGAATTCCGCAAATACTACAAGTGATCATGGCTGGGCCGGTTACGGCCCAGCCCCGGGCTTAACCGGCTGGGAGAACAGAGATGAATTTTGGATTCAGTGAAGAACAGAACGCCATCCGCGAAAACGTTGCCCGCTTCAGCGCAGAGGTTTTGGCACCGGGTTATCGAAAACGAGACCAGGAAGGCACCATTGAGCGTAGCGTCATCCAGCAGATGGGTGAAATGGGCCTGCTCGGTGGTGAATTACCGGAGGAATTTGGTGGCAGCGGCCTGGACTGTGTCACCAGCGGTCTGATTATCGAAGAGATCGCCAAGGGCGACTTCAACGTTGGCTATATTCCGCTACTGACCTCCCTGAACGGCCAGATCATCGCCAGCCACGCCAATCCCGATCTGGCTCAGGAGTGGCTGCATGGCATGACCTCCGGTCAGAAAGTGGCCTGTATTGCCCTGACCGAGCCTCACGGTGGTTCAGACGCCGCCAACCTGCGCCTGAAAGCAGAGAAGAAAGGCGAGGTCTACGTTCTCAACGGTGAGAAAACGTCGATTTCGATGGCCGATCAGGCCGATGTCGCTGTGGTGTTCGCCCGTACCGGAACCGTTGAACAGCGCGCCTCCGGCATCAGCGCATTCCTGGTACCCATGAATTCCCCGGGCATTACCACAACGCGCTTTGAAGACAACGGTCAGCGCGCCATTGGCCGCGGATCGATTTTCTTCGACAACGTGGAAGTGCCGGCAAACCACCGCCTGGGCGATGAAGGCAAGGGTTTCAAACAAGTCATGCAGGGCTTTGACTACAGCCGTGCGCTGATCGGCTTGCAATGTCTGGCCGTTGCCCAGCAGTCACTGGATGAAACCTGGCAGTGGCTGACCGAACGCACCGCTTTCGGCCAGAACCTCTCAGCCTTCCAAGGCCTGACCCATCCGCTGGCCGAATACCAGACCTTTGTGCACGCTGCCCGCATGCAGTGCTACCAGGCCCTCTGGCTGAAAGACAACAACCTGCCCCACAACGCTGAAGCCGCCATGAACAAATGGTGGGGGCCCAAACTGGCCTTTGACGTGGTTAAACAGTGCCTGCTGGCCCATGGCCACACCGGCTGGGGCGAAGACCTGCCCTTCGCCCAGCGCCTGCGGGATGTCCTTGGCCTGCAGATTGGTGATGGCACCGCACAGATCATGAAGAACATCATCGCTAAGGAATACCTGCCCAGGTAAATCACTTGATCCATCAGCTCTTGGGCTTTTCACCCATCTTCGCCGGCAACGGGAAGATGGGGCTTTTTCCATCCTGCCAGATTTCAACAATGACAAAAGGCGGCATGATGACCAGACCCGTTCTTGAAGCACGCAATCTGACCAAAGAGTTTCGCGGCTTTACCGCCGTGGACGACATAGACCTTCTGATCAGGGAAGGCAGCATCCATGCCCTGATTGGCCCTAACGGTGCCGGCAAAACCACCGTATTCAACCTGTTGACCAAATTTCTACAACCTACCCGCGGCCAGATTCTGTATCGCGGCGAGGACATTACCCCGCTCAAATCCGCAGCCATTGCCCGCAAAGGCATCGTCCGCTCGTTCCAGATCTCGGCGGTATTTCCCCATATGACCGCACTCGAGAACATCCGGGTAGCACTGCAAACCGCAGAGGGTTCCTCGTTCAGCTTCTGGAGATCCGGGAGCACCCTGCACAAGCTCAACGACCGCTGCATGGAACTACTGGATTCCGTGGGCCTGGCCGAGTTTGCCAACACCGCCACCGTGGAACTTGCCTATGGCCGCAAACGCGCACTGGAACTGGCCACCACCCTGGCCATGGACCCCAAGCTGCTACTGCTGGACGAGCCCACCCAAGGCATGGGTTCGGAAGATGTGGACCGCGTGGTGGAGCTGGTGCGCAAAGCCGCTCAGGGCAGAACGGTGTTGATGGTGGAGCATAACCTGAGTGTGGTCAGCAAATTATGCGACCGCATTACCGTACTCGCACAAGGCGCAGTGCTGACCGAGGGCGATTACCAAACCGTCTCTGCCGACCCGCGGGTGCGCGAGGTGTATATGGGCAGCGATGGCAGTGGTGAGCGAGGCGCGGAACCCCCAACCGACCCCGCGGAGGAGGTTGCACCATGAACCCGAATCCGAACCGCGAGTACGAACAGCTGCGCATTTCGGGCTTGCACGCTTTCTACGGGGAATCGCACATTCTGCACGGCATTGACATGGTGGTGCAGCGGGGTGAGCTGGTCACCCTGCTGGGGCGCAATGGCGCCGGGCGCAGTACCACCCTGAAAGCCATCATGAACATGGTCGGCCGCCGTACCGGCTCCATCATGATCAACGGCGAAGAAACCATGCAGTGCGCGCCACACAATATTGCCAGGCTGGGTGTCGGGTATTGCCCCGAGCATCGGGGCATTTTTTCCTCCCTCAGCGTACAGGAAAACCTCACCCTGCCGCCGGTGGTGCGCAGTGGAGGCACCAGCCTCGAAGAAATCTACACCATGTTCCCCAACCTCTACGAACGCCGTTTCAGCCAGGGCACCAAGCTCTCCGGCGGTGAACAGCAAATGCTGGCGATGGCCCGCATTCTGCGCACCGGCGCCAACATGCTGTTGCTGGATGAAATCACCGAAGGCCTGGCCCCGGTGATCGTGGAGAAACTGGGCGAGGTGTTGGTCGCCCTCAAGAACAAAGGCCTGACCATTATCCTGGTCGAACAGAATTTCCACTTTGCCGCGCCATTAGCTGACCGCCACTACGTGGTGGAACACGGGCAGATTGTGGAAGAAATCAGCGCCAACGAACTGAGTGCCAAGCAGTCGGTGCTGGACAGCTATTTGGGGGTCTGACCCCAAACCAACAACAACCCGAACCAACGCAAGACAGTAATGGAGAAACAACAATGACAATGATGAAAAAGCTTCTTGCCTCTGCCGTTGCATCCGCACTGATGGCCAGTGGTGCCCAGGCGGCCATCTCCGACAACACCGTGAAAATCGGCTATCTGGCGGACATGTCTGGCACTTACCGGGACCTCGCCGGCCCTAATGGACTGAAAGCCATGGAAATGGCGGTCGCGGACTTCGGCGGCAAGGTCAACGGCGCCAAGATTGAGATTGTCAGTGCCGACGATCGCAACAGTGCTGATGTCGCATCCAGCACTGTGCGCCGCTGGCTGGAGAACGACGGCGTGGATATGGTGGGTGGCCTGGTGGCATCGTCGGTCACACTGGCCGCCGTGGGGTTGCTCGAACAAAACGACAAACTCGGGCTGGTTTCAGGCGCCGCTGCGGCGAGCATTTCCAACGAGAGCTGCAGCCCCAATCATATTCACTACGTCTATGACACCTATGCGTTCTCCGTTGGTACGCCGACCGCCATGGTCAAGGAAGGCAACAAGCGCTGGTTCATTCTGACTGCGGATTATGCCTTTGGTCATGCCCTTGAGGCCGACGTTACCCGGGTGGTTGAGGCCAATGGCGGGGAAGTGGTTGGCAGCATCCGGCACCCGTTCCCAACGTCGGACTTCTCGTCCTTCATCCTGCAAGCCCAGGCTTCTGGCGCCGACGTGATTGCCATGGCCAATGCCGGTTCCGACACCACCAACGCCATCACCACGGCCGCCGAGTTTGGTGTGACCCAGGCAGGCCAGGCCATCGCCGGCCTGGTGGTGTTTCTGAGTGACATCCACGCTCTTGGTGCGGAAGTCGCCCAAGGGCTGCAACTGACCACTGGCTGGTACTGGGACATGAACGATGAAACCCGCGAATGGTCTGATCGCTTCATGGAAAAAACCGGCACCAAGCCCACCATGATCCATGCAGGCGTTTACTCAAGCACCATGCAATACCTTAAAGCCATTGAGGCCACAGGTTCTGACGATGCTCAGACGGTGCGGCAGCACATGATCAAAACACCGATCAATGACATGTTTGCCAGTAACGGCTACATCCGCGAAGACGGCCGGATGGTGCACGATATGTACCTGACCCGGGTTAAAACCCCGGCAGAATCGACCAATGAATGGGATCTGTACGAAATCGTTCGCACCATTCCCGGAGAGGAAGCCTTCCGACCACTGTCCGAAAGCAAATGCAGGCTGGTGAAAAACTAAGCAACGTTGAGTCGCCCGGCAGCCGGCCAGCGAACGCGACCGGACGCCGGGCACCCGCCGGGACGAATACCCTGACAAAAACAACGCCTGCATTGTTTGTGGAGTTAACAACATGACCATGATTTTCGGCGTCCCCCTTGCCGTGCTTTCCGGCCAGTTGCTGATCGGGATCATTAATGGCGCCTTCTATGCCCTGTTAAGCCTGGGCCTTGCGGTGATCTTCGGTCTGCTGAAGATCATCAATTTTGCCCATGGCGCCATGTACATGCTCGGTGCACTGGTCACCGTCGTTCTGTTTGATCTGATGGGGGTCAACTACTGGGTGGCGCTGTTTCTCGCCCCTCTCCTGGTTGGCGCATTCGGCGTGTTGATCGAATATTTCCTGCTCCGGCGGATCGCCGGCCAGGATCACATCTACAGCCTGCTGCTCACCTTCGGCGTGGCCCTGATCATTCAGGGCGTACTCACCAACATCTACGGTGTTTCCGGGCTGCGCTACGCCATGCCGGACATGTTCAAAGGCGGTATCAACCTGGGCTTCATGTTCCTGCCGTACTACCGGGCCTGGGTCATCGTGGTGGCGATGCTGGTGTGCTTCGGCACCTGGTTCATTATCGAGAAAACCAAGCTGGGCTCCTACCTGAGGGCCGGCACGGAAGACTCACAACTAATGCAGGGCTTCGGCATCAACGTGCCACTGCTGGTCAGCCTTACCTACGGTTTCGGGGTCATGCTTTCAGCGCTCGCCGGCGTGCTGGCCGCCCCTATCTATTCGGTCACCCCGGTGATGGGCTCCAACATTCTCATTGTGGTCTTTGCCGTGGTGGTGATCGGAGGCATGGGCTCCATTGGCGGCGCCATTATCACCGGCATTCTAATGGGCGTCGTTGAAGGCCTGACCAAGACTTTCTATCCGCCAGCATCGTCTGCCGTTATCTTCCTGGTGATGGTCATGGTGCTGATGATCCGTCCCACCGGCCTGTTCGGCAAGGAGGCATAACCATGAACCAACCTGTGAATCCTGCCGATATCCACAAAGTCATTATTGAGCAGCAGAAGGCCCGGAATCGGAAGAAAATGATGGTGAACGGTGTTCTGTTCTTATTGCTATTGGCCGCTCCGTTCATGATGTACCCGGTCTTCCTGATGAAGATCCTGTGCTTTGCCTTGTTTGCCGTGGCCTTCAACCTGCTGTTCGGGTTTGCCGGTCTTTTATCCTTTGGCCATGCCGCTTTTCTGGCGGCCGGGGGCTACACCACCGGTTATCTGCTCAGCAACTTTGCTGGCCTGTCCACAGAACTCGGCATCCTGGCCGGTACCGCCACCGCTACCGTATTGGGGCTGGCGTTTGCGCTGCTGTCGATTCGCCGCCAGGGCATCTATTTTGCCATGGTGACTCTGGCGCTGGCACAGCTGGTGTTTTTCTTCTTCGTGCAGGCGGAATTTACGGGTGGCGAAGACGGCATGCACGGGATTCCACGGGGGCACTTGCTCGGGTTGATCAATCTGGAAGACAACCTGAACATGTACTACTTCGTACTCGCCGTGTTTATCGGCTGCTACTTACTGGTACAGCGAATTGTCAGCAGCCCCTATGGCCAGGTTCTCAAAGCCATCAAGCAAAATGAGCCCCGGGCCGTGTCCCTTGGCTACAATGTAGATCGCTACAAAGTGCTGGCCTTCGTCATTTCGTCCGCACTGGCCGGGCTGGCGGGCTCAATGAAATCTGTGGTGTTCCAGCTGGCTTCACTGAATGATGCCCACTGGCACATGTCGGGAGAGGTCATCCTGATGACCCTTCTTGGTGGAATGGGCACGTTGCTGGGACCGGTGATCGGCGCAACCTTCGTGGTTAACGTGGAGTACCAACTCTCACAGGGCCCCCTCAGAGACTGGGTAGACCCCATTCTGGGCGGTATTTTCGTGCTCACCGTACTCGCCTTCCGCAGCGGGGTCGTCGGTGAAATCCAGAAGCTGGTGGACCGGAATTTCAAATGACATTCGGGCAGACACACAGACAATCGGAGCGTAGCCTATGAAAGCCGCATTCATCACCGGTCACGGTGGCAACGAAGTTGTAGAAGTGGGTACCGTTGAACGCCCAAACCGTAAGCCCGGCGAAGTGCTGGTTCGCCTCAAGGCCGCGACGCTCAATCAGGTTGACCTGTACATGCGCAACAGCGGCGCTGGCATTACCCACAGCCTGCCCCAGATCATGGGAGTAGACGGTGCCGGTGTGGTGGAAGAGGCCGACGAATCCGACACCCGCTTTTCACCCGGACAGCCAGTAGTGCTATTCCCTGCCGTAACCTGCGGTCGGTGTGAATTCTGCCATCGGGGAGACCACAGCCTTTGTGTGAAAATCCAGTTTCTGGGCGAACATCGGGATGGTACGTTGGCCGAGTGGATCAGCGTTCCTGCAGAGAACGTTTTCCCTATGCCGACAAGTCTCTCCTTCTCCCAGGCTGCAGCGATGGGCGTCAACTACCTGACCGCCTGGCGCATGCTGTTCAGCAAAGCCCAGGTAAAGCCCTGGGAGACCGTACTGATATTCGGCATTGGCGGAGGCGTTTCGCTTGCGGCAATGCAACTGGCCAACTGCATTGGCGCCCGAGTGATCGTGACATCCCGTGATGACGACAAGCTGGAGCGAGCTCTGGCCTTGGGTGCAAGCCACGCCATCAACAGTCAGACCCAGGACGTCGCTAAAGCCGTTCTCGCGTTCACGGAAGGCCGTGGTGTGGACGTGGTTATCGAGAATGTCGGCCAGGCGGTCTGGTCTTCCGCTATGAAGTCGCTGGTTCGGGGCGGGCGCCTCGTCACCTGTGGCGCCACATCGGGCGCTCAACCGGGGGCAGATCTGCAGCGTCTCTTCGTTCGGCAACTTCAGATTTTCGGATCCACCGGCGGCACCCGATCGGAATTCAGAGACCTGCTGTCATTCGTGAACAGCCACGGCATTGAGCCGGTTATCGACAGCACGTTTTCATTGAATCAGGTCCACGATGCCTTGAATCAGCTGGAATCGGGTAAGAAAATGGGAAAAGTCGTCATCAACCTGCAAGACGCTGGTGAAAGATGACGGCGAAAGGCGTCGCTCTGGCGCACCCTCACTGACAGGACAAAAGTGATGAAAGTAACCGAATCCGGAGGCGTTTCGAACCGGCTTTTCTTCCGGCTTTTTCAGACCGGCAACATTCTGCAACGGCAAGTCCAGAATGAAATGGGCATGAGTGCCGTTCAGTGGGCCGTACTGGGTGCGCTGTCACGGGAGGGCTTTGAAGCAGGCACTTCCTTCAACCAGCTTAAAGGCTATCTGTTTGTTAGCCGCCAGAATCTGGATGGCGTGCTGAAGCGCATGGAGCGGGACGGTCACGTGCTGCGCATTCCTGACCCCGAAGATCGGCGGGCCAGGCTTGTGGTGCTCACCGATGCTGGCAGGGAGTACTGGGATCAGCTCCAGGGCACCATTGCCGAGTTTTACCGTCAAGCCCTTCAGGGCGTGAGCTTTGATGACGAAGTCAGTCTGCTGCACCTTTTGAAGAAGCTGCAGCATGATCTGATTAACGTATCGTTGACCGAAGGCGCCACTGAAACAAACGACTGAGCGTTTCAGCAACGCTCAATCACGGTCGCAATCCCCTGGCCAACGCCCACGCACATGGTGCACAAGGCATACCGGCCCCCAGTGCGCTGGAGCTGGTTGGCGGCGGTCATCAGCAACCGGGACCCTGACATTCCCAGGGGATGACCAAGCGCAATGGCGCCGCCATTCGGATTGACCCTTGGGTCATCGTCGGCAATACCAAGCTCCCGAAGCACCGCCAGCCCCTGCGCAGCAAAGGCTTCATTCAGCTCGATAACATCGAGGTCATCAAGGCTCAGGCCCAATCTCGCCAACAGTTTTTGGGTTGCCGGCACCGGGCCAATTCCCATAACACCCGGCTCAACACCTGCCGTGGCCATGCCTAACACCTTGGCCACTGGCTTAAGACCGTGCTTACTTACAGCATCGGTACTGGCGACCAGCATGGCTGCCGCACCGTCGTTGACGCCAGAGGCATTACCCGCAGTGACACTGCCGCCGCCCCGGAAGGGCGTTGGTAAAGCCGCGAGCTTTTCGAGGGTTGTCGCTCGTGGGTGCTCGTCGGTATCGACCACCAAAGGGTCCTGCTTGCGACGCGGAATGGATACAGGAGTTATCTCCTCGGCAAACACCCCGGCTTGTTGCGCGGCGGCCGCTTTTTGCTGAGACCGAAGCGCGAACAGATCCTGATCCTCGCGCGAAATACGATACTGCTCAGCCACATTCTCTGCGGTTTCAGGCATGGACTCGATCCCATACTGCTGTTTCATCAGCGGATTGACCAAGCGCCAGCCTATGGTGGTGTCTTCCAGAACCTGGGTGCGGGAGAAAGCGGAATCGGCCTTACCCATCACAAACGGTGCCCGCGACATGGACTCCACGCCACCTGCCAGCGCCAACTCCATTTCACCAGCGCGAATCGCTCGGAATGCCGTGCCAACGGCGTCCATACCGGAGCCGCACAAGCGATTCAGAGTGACTCCCGGCACCGTCACCGGCAGCCCGGCAAGCAAGCCGGACATGCGTGCCACGTTCCGATTATCTTCCCCCGCCTGATTGGCGCACCCCAGAAAAACCTCATCAATCGCTGCCGGGGCCAGTGCCGGTGCCTGCTCAAGAACAGACTTAAAGATAAGAGCTGCAAGATCGTCAGGCCGAACCCCGGACAAGGTGCCACCGAAGCGGCCGATGGCAGAGCGGCGAGGATGGCAAAGATAAACGTCAGTCATTGGAAGAACCTCTCTAACACCCGAAACGGGTAAGCCTGGCGCATAAAAAGCCAGGGAACTCAGCCAAACTAACAATAAGGAGCGAATGCCACAATTATATATTTGGCATTAAATCTATACCCAAATTCGATAGATTATGAGGGTTATCGAAATGGCACCGTTACGCTCAGAACAACAAATTTCCGATCCATCGACCACTCCTGACCTGCTCCGAAACCTGCTCAAGAATCACTTCCGTCAGCTTCATGGTTGCAATCGAAGGCGGAATATTACCGGGCGTGACAATGGCCAGAGTGCGCTTCAGCTCCGGATTCACAATCGGAACGACCGCCACTTCCCCCCGGCTCACCATCTCCCCGACCGAAACCGCAGACAGGATGGTGTAACCCAGGTTCTGATTGACCATCTGGGTCATCAAGGGCCAGGCGCTCACTTCAAACGCCATGTTGATTTTTTTGTTCCGCGCCATGGCTTCCTTTTCCATTCGAGCTCTAACCCCGTGCTTTTCCTCAGGCAGTATCAGCGGCAGATCCAGCACCTCATGCAGGTCTATGGAATCACGACGAGCCAACTCCGAGCCCGGCGGCGCAATCAGGGCAAAGCGTTCTTCGATCAGAGGGGTATAGCGGAGGTGCTGGTTTTTCTTCTGGTCATCGGTAATCGCCATATCCAGCTTCTGTTGTGACACCATCTGTTGCAGGGTACCGCTCATCGCAGAGCGCAGCGCCAGAGTGACCCGGGGGTAAAGCACCTGAAACGCCTTGATGATGTCGGTTGCCAGTTCATGGGACACCGTGGGCAGAAGGCCCAGGGTCACATGCCCGGTCACGCTGCCGGCAACAGCACTGACGTCCGCCTGAATCTGCTCAACATCCTGCAGCAGGGCCCGGGCCCGCTCATAAAGCACCTCTCCTGCCGCCGTTAATTGCACGCCACGCCCCAGGCGCACGAAGACGTCAACGTCCAGTGCCTCCTCCAGCAGGCGAATCTGTCGGCTGAGCGCGGGCTGAGCGATAAACAAGGTTTCGGCCGCGCGACTAAAACTGCCCTTGTCGGCGATAGTCAGGAAGGTTTTCAACTGACGGAGATCTATTTTCAGGTTTGAAATCATAGGGTTATTCCGAGGCCATTCACCATTAAATCTATCAAATAATTATATGAATAATATACCAATCATATAATAGTGATATCGAAAGCCGAGTGCTATCGTGGGGTACATGCCCGGTTTTCCAACTTAAGGAGAGAGCTACCCATGATGGTCTCTTATCAGCAAGAAAACGAACTCGCCGTCATCACCATCAACAACCCTCCGGTGAACGCGCTGTCCCATGGTGTGCGCCAGGGCGTGTTCGATGCCATCGCGAAAGCACAGGCTGATGATTCAAAGGCCATTGTTCTGCTTTGCGAAGGTCGCACCTTCGTAGCCGGTGCCGACATCAGCGAGTTCGGCAAGCCGATGCAGGAGCCCTCGCTGGCCCAGGTGAACGCCGCCCTTGAATCGTCATCCAAGCCGGTCATCGCGGCGATACACGGAACAGCTCTGGGCGGGGGGTTCGAATTGGCACTGAGCTGCCATTACCGGTGCGCCGTTGAATCGGCCGCCGTGGGCCTGCCAGAAGTCAACCTGGGGCTTTTGCCCGGCGCCGGCGGCACCCAGCGTGTTCCCAGACTGATTGGCCTTAAGGCTGCCCTAGATATGATCACCTCCGGGCAGAAAATCGGTGCCGTTAAAGCGACCGAACTGGGGTTGATCGACCGGGTTCTGGATGGCGAACTGAAGCCAGCCGCCATGGCTTATGCCCGTGAACTGCTTGCCAATGGCGCCCCCCTGCGACGCATCCGCGATATGTCAGTACCCGCGGACGGTCTCAATGAGCAAGCCCTCGAGAACTACCGGCAGCAACTCAACAAGCGCAAGCGTGGCCAGGAGGCGCCCCAGAAAATCGTGGACTGCATCGCAGCGGCCGCCGGCAGAACCTTTGACGAGGGACTGGCTTTCGAACGGGAACGCTTTGCAGAATGCATCGCTTCAGAGCAATCCGCTGCGCTGCGCCACATTTTTTTCGCAGAGCGCAGCGCCGCGAAAATCCAGGGCATAGGCAAAGCCGTTCAGCCCAGGGCCATAAGCAAGGTTGGCATTATTGGTGCGGGTACCATGGGTGGCGGTATCGCAATGGTATTTGCCAACGCTGGCATACCGGTCACCTTACTGGACCTCAACGAAGAGGGGCTGGAGCGGGGGCTCGCGCTGATCGCCAAGAACTACGGCATCACCGTGAGCAAGGGCAAGCTTTCAGAACAAGAAGCGGCTGCGCGCCAAGCCCGCATATCCGGCAGCACGGATTATGAATCCCTCGCAGACGCAGACCTTGTTATCGAAGCCGTGTTCGAAAGCATGGATGTGAAAAGACAGGTGTTCAGCAAGCTCGACGAGGTTTGCAAACCCGGCGCTATCCTGGCGACCAACACGTCCTACCTTGACGTGAATGACATTGCCGCCACCACCAGCCGTCCACAGGATGTCATTGGCCTGCACTTTTTCAGCCCCGCCAACGTCATGCGTCTGCTCGAAGTGGTACGTGCAGACAAGACCGCAGATGACGTGCTGGCGACCGCCATGGCACTGGGCAAACGCATTGGCAAGGTAGCCGTGCTGGCGGGCGTCTGTTACGGGTTTATCGGTAACCGGATGCTGCGGCAATATGGCCGGGAAGCCCAGTTGTGCATGATCGAAGGTGCCAGCCCTGAGCAGATTGATGGCGTGCTCACTCGTTTCGGCATGGCCATGGGGCCACTGGCCGTTGGCGATCTGGCGGGCCTGGATATCGGCTACAAAGCTCGCGAATCTCTGACAGAAGAACAGAAAGGCGACCCCCGTACCTACTGCATCGCGGATGCTCTGGTCGAACAGGGCCGCCTGGGCCAGAAAACCGGCGCTGGCTATTACCGCTACGATCCACAAACCCGTGCCCGCTCCTCAGACCCGGAAGTCCTGAAGATCATTAAGGAGCAGGCCGCAAAGCACGGGGTGCACCAACGAAAGCTCTCTGACGAAGAAATTCTGGACCGCCACCTGTTGGCGCTAATTAATGAAGGCTTCCGGATTCTGGAAGAAGGCATCGCCCAGCGTTCCAGCGATATTGATGTGGTGTATGTCTACGGCTACGGCTTCCCCTCCTACCGGGGCGGCCCGATGTTCCATGCCGCGCAGCGCGGCCTGAAGAATGTCTACGAGAGCATTCTGAAATTGCAGGAACAAACCGGTGAGGCACACTGGTCGCCGGCGCCTTTATTGGCGCAACTGGTAAGCGAAGGTAAGAGTTTGCAGGATTGGGAGTCGAGCAAGAACTGACAACCAACACCGCCCCGGCCACGGATGGCCACACATCACGAATTCCGGAACCGACAGGCGCAGCAATGTGACATCACCGTGCGGGCCAGATAAAATTCCGGAGCATTGAAGCAAGAAGCTTCTCTCAGCCATTGATAAGGAACGTCACCATGAGCAATCTGGCCCATAGCCGCCTTTCAGACGGCCCTCCCTGCACCTTCTGTGATTTCATCGTTGCTGTGGTTGGCAGCAAGCACAGCCAAGAACAGCGCCCGGTGGTTTTTCAAACGGCAGCAGCCCCGTTCCCCGGAGTTGAACGGCGCCTGCCGGATGGTATCCAGAAAGGTTATCTCCGCGAGGTCAGCAATGCGGAATCCGCCCTGCACATCTGGCCCTGGCGCAGCCAACCTGCCAGCCGGGCGGTACTGGAAGTGGATGCAGAATCCGGCGCGCCGATTCACCTTCCGCTCACGGATACCCCGGCGCCCGAAAGCATCCATTCCGAAACCACCGCCAACATTCTGATGCCCGCCGTGCCCATGGCCTGGGTGCGGGGAATGAATCACGAAGGCAAGCACCTGACCTGGCCAGCTCTCGCCCGCCCCGGGTTTCTGTATCTGTTCCGCAACGGCACACTCTGGCGAGAGCTGCAAATCGCCTGGGAAGGTAACCAGCCGCAATTCCGCGACGTAAGGCTGGCGGACCATCGCACGGAAGACGGCCAATTTACCGAAGACCGTCGCCCCGCCGTGGGTAAACCGCTGGCCGATGTATGGGTACCCGTTCGCCTTGACGGCCAGGATCAGTCCCTTGAAGCTGCCTTCAGCGAATCTCCCCTCTCTGCAGCACGGCTGAATTGCCTGCAGAGCAATTCCGGGCTTCGACACTACCGGTGCAGCCAGTTCCGGGACCTTTACCCCGCCGACCAGCCCCAGATGGGCTTTGCCCGCTGGCCTGATGCTGCTAAACGAACCGTATTCCGGTTAGACAAAGTTGAAGCACAAAGGCCCAGGGCACCAGCCAAAGAATGGCAGTTTGAGCGGCCCTGGGAGTACCTGGCCGATACCATCGGCACCTACGCCGGCAAAGCCCTGGATATGGCCTCCAGCCTCTATGAAGAGTGGAACGCTGGTGAACGTACCGAGCCCCTGGCCCCCTTCGAACACCCCGAGCCGGCCGCGCTCGGCATTGCGATTCAAAAGGACCTGGACAGGGCCAGCGAAACGCCACCGCAACGGCCATTCAGCTACGATGAATGGCGAACCAGTGATTGCCAGCCAGACGCACTTGAAGAATTAAGAAGCCGAGGCGTGTGCGGCCTGCGCATTGAGGACCATTTTTACGAGATGCGGCACCAGCAAGCGCGCATCAATACGGCGCGCCATCTGCTGAACCTGTGCGCAGAAAAAGCCCGTAAAAATCCGCAACTGGAAAACGCCCTCCTGGTAAACCAGATTATCCTGCCGAGTCGGATCGGTCGCCAGAAGAACCCGCTGTTCAAATACAGCCTGGCCTTGCCCCACAGCGGCCGGCAAAAGATTCGCCGGGTATTGATGACCGAAGAGCGCACGCTAGGGCAACACTACCTGACCCTGGCCCAGGCCGAACTGCTGCAATGCCTGAAACGCCAGCCCTATCAACAAGCCCTGGCCGATCTGTTCAGCACCGAAGGTTTCGACTATGCCGGCGCTTTCCGCTGCGCCGGGCATTTTATCAGCGACACCCTGGAGCCCGCCTGCAAGCAGGACCCACTGGACCCGGAACACAGCCAGCCCAGCCCGGACAGCGACGGCAAGGCCTGGGTAAGGTCGCTGTGTACCGAGAGGGCCGCAGCCAGCGCCTCGCGAGAGGAAGTGTCTCTCGCCCGCATGTTGTGGCCGCAAACCACGCCAGACAGCCAAACCGAACCCTACCAGCCCCCGGAAACGCCCGAACCCAACCATGGCACGGGTGTATTCCGGGGCGCAGCCCTAGCCGCGCTGGAAAAGCTGGATTTGCCGGAGGATACCGGTGACCTACTGACGGTGGAAGGCCTCAGGCTGGCTGAGGATATCCAAAGCGGTACCTCAAACACCCTGATGCTGGCAGGTATGCGATCAGGCATGAAAGCATTGGACAGTACTCATAGAGAACTGCACCAGTCCATCCGTTCCGCCATGGCCGCACTGGAGAACAACGACCGACAGCTCCAGAACCTGACCGACGAACAAACCCGCTTGTCCCAACGACGCGCAGCCCTGAAAGCAGAGCACGACGCGGCCAGCCGGGAATGGATGAAGCGCAACAGCGACGAAGCCTTCAGGAAAGAACAGGCCGCCGCCAAAGCCCTCAAAGACTTCGATGACGCCAGTGCGCGGTTGGAACAGCAACACGCCCAAACCCGGCAGACTATCCAGCAGCGCCTGATGGCCCAGCGCATTGCCGCCATGGCGAACCCCATGGAAGGCATACGCCGGGCCATGCCTGAACTGTTACCCGATTTGAGGCAAATGACCCTGAGCGACGCCATTGCCCAAGGCAAATACGTACTCGGTCTGGAAGACCTGGGGCCAGATGGCGCACGCTATAACCCGGAAACACCCGCCGCAGGCAAGGCCCTGGTTTGGACCCTGAGCCGGGACAAGCCCACCACCCAGGCTATCCAGGCACTCACCCGAGCCGAGAATCACCTGACCCTGGCACGCCGGGCCCTGGCCGAAGCCAATGGCAACCACGAAGAACTCAGGGCGAAGTTGCAGGCGGCCCAGAGCCGGTACAATCAGGTGGTCGACGAACTGAAACAGACCGGCGGCCGGATTCGGGATATCAATGCGGAGATTCGCAAACTGGAGGGCGAAGCAAAGGCGCACCGGGTGGACTTCAACGCTGCCGAGCGAAGCCGGTTGCACCGGGTGCTCTTCAACGCTGCCGAGCGAAGCCGGTTGCACCGGGTGCTGAATACGCCGGCATTGCCGTTGGTGGTGTTGGCTATTGAGGCGGTTAATGTGGCGAATGCCCTAAGTAACGAAGACCAATTTACCGGGCTTGACCGGCTTCACGGAACAACAAATGACGTTCAAGCTTCAACTGCTCCGCCACCGAGTTAAGCAGGACAGCAACCACTCGGTTCCATTGGCCCCTCAGCAGGTTCCAGACTCCGAAATGCAAAGCTATATTCTCCGGGAGAGCGCCACGCCGGATGGCTACGAATACATTGTCAGGACACCCTCTCCCCATACGGAAACGACCAAATTTCTTCGCATACCACTCAGCACTCACAATGTGAGCTACTCCTGGCAGCCAAAAGCCCAAATCCGTGTGGAAACCGGCATCCGGGAACTCGCTTTTCCGGCACCGCCACCCAAGGATTCAACTATTTTCGACGCCAAAGATAATGAACATACGGAACCGGACTTCAGTGACAAAAAGCAGCTTTTCTGGATCAATGAATTCAGCAACCCGGGAGCCACGGGATGACAACGGATAAACCTGCATCGGGATACTACGGCCCGAAGGCCTATGATTCCGGACATCTCCCCCAGCAAAAGCGCCCGGCACCAGGTGCTAATCCGGCACAGCCCTGGTTTAACCAAAAAGCTGACCGGAAACTGCCTTGGGGGCACACAGAGGATGTCGTGCCACAGATCATTCGACGGCGAAATCGTCCCGAAGTGCTCCGGAAGTTCGAGAAAAACCCACTGCCGTTCGGAGATCTGCAGACTCATCAGCGCATTGACCATGAATGCTATCGGCATGCGACGGCGGCACTGAGGACCCGTATTCTTCTGTTTTTCAATGCCTTCGGTAACCCCTTCGTCATCGCCTTTATGATGCTGCCGGTAACAATTGGCTTTTTCTCCCACTGGAGACTGAGCCCACCAGATGAAACCTTTGGCCAGATGCTGATCGCCTTTATCCCAATTCTGGCCATTTTTGTAGGTCCCCTTATCGCCTGCAACCTCGTCCCCACCGCCCTGTTCAAACTCTTCCCCCGGCAGCTCATCAAGCCTAACAAAGGCCCTCTGTGGGAACTCAATCGCCGCACGGGCCTGGTAACGGTGTTTCACTACGATAAAAAGGGTACCTGGGGCAAAACCGGCCAGCCGGAAGAAGAAACCGCGCCGTTTTACGAGTTCGATGCCTACACCTCCAACGAACTGATCCACGGCGGCGGGGTGGTGCACACCCTGTACCTGGCCCACCGCTACCGCAACATCCTGATCCCCATCGGCACTCTGATCGGCAAAGCCAACCCCGAAGAATGCTACGCCCTGTGGGACATGTTCCAGAACTTCATGGACACCAGCCGACCCCTGCCGGATATCCCCCTGTGGGAAGAGCATCGTGCCAATGACCCGGTCACCGCCGAACACGACCGGCGAAGCAATCGTCCACCCCGTTACTGGCGTGATATGGATAACGATACGTGGAAACAGAAAAACCACGAGATGGCGCTTCAGGTGCTGCGGCTGAACACCCCGGGGCGGCTCGATATAATGCGGAATAGGTGGGCGTACTCACCAAGGACACGCCGGCAACGAAAGGCTTCAGCAGAGTAGATACCTTACGCCAGCCATGAACGGCGGCCCGACAGGGGCATCCGTCGGAGGCCGAAAGCCAGAACGAGCCTGATGACTGCGCCAGGGCTTGTGATGTATAGTTGTACGGAATATCCGTACATAAAGGTGTTTTATGGACACAATCAGCGTAAACAAGTTTAGAGATAATCTGAAAAACGTTGTTGAGCAGATAGTTAGTCAGCATGAACCGGTCAAGGTTACACGCCGAGCCGGAGAAGCTTTCGTAGTGATGAGTGCCGAGGACTGGGAGCGAGAGCAGGAAACCCTTCACGTGCTCCAGAGTAAGAGCTTGATGCAGCAAATTGCGGCTTCACTTGAAACCCACAACCGTGGGGAAGGTTATAAACCGACTGACGAGCAGATGGATGAGATCACTGGTATTTGAGGGCAATACCTGGCAAGCGTATGAGGCCATGCGCGAGAAGGATAAACGATTGCACAAAGCCTTGTGCAAACTGCTGAAAGAAATGCTGCGATCCGAAGACCCGTCTTCCGGCCTGGGAAAGCCTGAACCGCTCAAGCATAACCTCTCTGGACTTTGGTCGAAGCGGATATCACAGAAAGACCGCCTGATATATCGATTCGATGACAAAGCCATTTACATCTTCGCCATTGGCGGCCACTACGACGAGCCCTAACAGCAAATTGGTAGAGATTTGGCCAGGCTCAACGCAAAGACGAGAAAGCCGCCCCGCCACTAAGAAGCTACGGAGCGGCCCTCGACTCAGGACTACAACAGCAAGGTGCGAATATCCCCCAGCAGCTGTGTCAGCAGGTTGGTAAACCGGGCCGCATCGGCGCCGTTCACCGCACGGTGGTCGTATGACAGCGACAGCGGCAGCATCAGCCGTGGCTGGAACTCCTTGCCGTCCCACACCGGTTTCATGGAGGCTTTGGACACACCCAGAATCGCCACTTCCGGCGTGTTCACGATGGGCGTGAACGCGGTGCCGCCAATGCCACCCAGGCTGGTGATGGTAAAGCAGGCGCCCTGCATTTCAGCAGGCTTCAGCTGCTTGTCCCTCGCTTTCTGGGCCAGTTCGGCGCTTTCTGCCGCCAGTTCCCACAGGCCTTTCTGGTCAACGTCCCGGATCACTGGCACCATCAGGCCATTGGGAGTATCCACCGCAATCCCGATGTGGATGTACTGCTTGCGCACCACCTCTTTGCGTTCCATGTCGAGCGCCACGTTGAACTGAGGCAACTCGGCCAGGGCCGCAGCACAGGCTTTCAGCAGGAACGGAAGCGGCGTCATCTTCACGCCACGCTTTTCGCCGGCCGCTTTCTGACCCTTGCGGAAGTCTTCCATCTCAGTGATGTCAGCATCGTCGAATTGGGTGACGTGGGGCACGTTCAGCCAGCTACGCTGCATGTTGTTCGCGGTGGCGAACATGATGCGGGACATGCCTTCGCGCTCCACTTCACCAAACTGGCTGAAGTCCGGCAGTTTCACACCCGGGATACCGCTACCGGTGCCCACAGAAGCGCCTTGCTGGGCTTGCTGTAGCTGACTCTTCACATAGGCGTGCACGTCATCCTTGATGATGCGGCCTTTCGGGCCAGAGCCCTTCACGCGGGTCAGGTCTGCGCCCAGTTCACGGGCCAGCTTGCGCACCGCCGGGCCAGCGTGAACCTTGGCACCCGGTGCTGGTGGCTCGTAAGTGGAACCCTGGGGCTGCGATGCCGATTCCTGCTTGTCGGCCTTCGGCGCCGGCTTGCTGTCCTGACTTCTGGCTTCCGCTTTCTGGCTATCGTCCGAGGACTCCTCAGCCTCATCACCATCGTCCTCGATGGTCATTTCCAGAAGATCTTTGCCTTCAGAAAGTTTGTCGCCCTCTTTCACCAGAATCTTGCTGATCTTGCCGGCAAATGGTGATGGGATCTCCATGGTGGCCTTATCGGACTCCACGGTCACCAGCGGATCATCCTCGCCGACGGTATCGCCTTCGGCGACGTTGATCTCAATCACCGGTATATCGTCAAAGCCATCCAGCGATGGCACCTTCACCAGCTCGGTGCGGGAGCCGCCGGATTTTTTCTTAGGCGCCGGCTTGCTGTCTTCGGATCTGGCTTCCGGTTTGGCGTCGGCCTTGTCCTCGGTTGATTCGGCAACGGGTTTATCAGAATCATCCGGGCCAGCCGCATCGTCGCTGGCCTCAAACATCCCAACCACATCGCCCTCTTTCACCTTGTCACCCACTTTTACGGTGATTTTGGTGATCTTGCCGGCGGCCGGCGCGGGCAGCTCCACGGAGGCTTTATCGGACTCAACCGTCAGAATCGGATCTTCTTGCTGAACCGTGTCCCCTTCACTGGCGATGATTTCGATAACCTCGACTTCATCAGCTCCGCCGAGATCGGGAACCTTGATTTCCTGTTCACTCATGGCGGTCTCCTTAGCTCAGCACCGGGTTCGGTTTGTTGCGATCGATTCCGTACTTGCGCATAGCTTCGAGAACCTGTTCCTGCTTGATGTCACCATCTTTCGCCAGGGCCGCCAGCGCGGCAACGGTCACGTAGTAACGATCCACCTCGAAGAAGTTGCGAAGCTTCTCGCGGGTGTCACTACGGCCGAATCCATCGGTGCCCAAGGTCATGTAGGTTTTCGGGATATAAGCCCGCAACTGTTCAGAGTGCAGCTTGATGTAGTCAGTGGAAGACACCACCGGCCCCCGCTGTTTCTCCAGGCACTTGGTGACGTAGGCCTGCCGTGGCTTGTCGTCCGGGTGCAGGGCGTTCCAGCGCTCCACGTGCTGGCCATCGCGGGCCAGTTCGTTGTAGCTGGTTACACTCCACACATCGGAGGCCACACCCCAGTCGTCTTTCAGCAACTGGGCGGCTTCGTGCACTTCGTTCAGAATCGCACCGGCGCCCATCAGCTGAACCCTCGGGCCCTTCTTGCTGCCTTTGACTTCAACCGATTCCAGCTGGTACATGCCCTTGATGATGCCGTCTTCACAATCTTTCGGCATGGCAGGCTGCACGTAGTTTTCATTTTCGATGGTCAGGTAGTAGAAGACGTTCTGGTTTTCCTCGAACATTTCCTTCATACCGTGCCGGATCACCACGGCCATTTCATAACCGTAAGCCGGGTCATAGGCTTTGCAGTTGGGGATGGTGTTGGCCAGCACATGGCTATGGCCGTCCTGATGCTGAAGACCTTCGCCGTTCAGCGTGGTACGGCCAGCCGTGCCACCGATCAGGAACCCGCGGGCCTGCATGTCGCCAGAGGCCCAGGCCAGATCGCCCACCCGCTGGAAACCGAACATGGAATAGAACACATAGAACGGAATCAGCGGGAAGCTGTTCGTGCTGTAAGACGTCGCAGCCGCCATCCAGGTTGACATGGCACCGGCTTCGTTGATGCCCTCCTGCATGATCTGGCCTTTCTTGTCTTCCCGGTAGTACATGATCTGATCACGATCCTGGGGCACGTATTTCTGGCCTTCGGAGGTGTAGATACCAAGCTGACGGAACATGCCTTCCATACCAAAGGTACGGGCTTCGTCCGGCACAATCGGCACCACGCGCTTGCCGATGCGCTTGTCTTTCACCAGGGCACTCAGAATCCGCACAAACGCCATGGTGGTGGAAATCCCACGGTCACCTGAACCCTCCAGCACCTGCTTGAAGATATCCAGCTCCGGAATCTGCAGTGGTTGGCAGTCTTTGTTGCGCTTGGGATAGAAGCCACCCAGGTCCTGCCGGCGCTTCTTCATATACACCAGCTCCGGGCTGTCTGGCGCCGGGCGGTAATAGGGTACATCTTCCAGCTCATCGTCTTTCAGCGGTACGCCAAAACGGTCACGGAAGCCTTTCAGGGTGTCGATATCCAGCTTCTTCAGGGAGTGGGCGGTGTTCTGGGCTTCGCCCGCCGCGCCAAAACCGTAGCCCTTGATGGTGTGAGCCAGAATCACCGTCGGCTTGCCGTTGGCCTGATTCACCGCCTTATGGTAGGCCGCATACACTTTGTAGGGATCGTGACCGCCACGGTTCAGCTTGCTGATTTCGTCATCCGACATGTTCTCCACCAGCTTGGCCATCTCCGGGTATCTGCCGAAGAATTCCTTGCGGGTGTAGGCCGGGCCTTTAAAGCTGAAGTTCTGCAGATCGCCGTCGCAGATTTCATCCATGGCCCGCTGCATGGCACCGTTTTCGTCCCGGCTGTATAGCGGGTCCCAATGACGCCCCCAGACCACCTTGATAACATTCCAGCCAGCACCGCGGAACACACCTTCGAGTTCCTGAATAATCTTGCCGTTACCGCGCACCGGGCCGTCCAGGCGCTGCAGGTTGCAGTTGACCACAAAGATCAGGTTGTCCAGATTCTCACGACCCGCCTTGGAGATAGAGCCCAGGGTTTCTGGCTCATCACACTCGCCGTCTCCGACAAACGCCCACACCTTGCGGTCGTTCATCTCAACCAATTCACGGCTGTGCAGGTACTTCATCACGTGGGCCTGGTAAATGGCCTGAATCGGCCCAAGCCCCATCGACACGGTGGGGAACTGCCAGTAATCTGGCATCAACCAGGGGTGTGGATAGGATGACAGGCCTTCTCCGCTGGTTTCCTCACGGTATTTATCCAGCTGGGCTTCGGTAAAACGCCCTTCCAGGAAGGAGCGGGCATAGATACCCGGTGCCGCGTGGCCCTGAAAATACACCAGATCCGACTCGCGCTTTTGATCGCCACCGTGGAAAAAGTAGTTAAAACCCACGTCGTACAATGTGGCAGCGGAAGAGAAGGTGGAAATATGGCCACCCAGATCACCCGGGCGCTTGTTGGCGCGCACCACCATGGCCATGGCGTTCCACCGGATCAGGGAGCGGATTCGACGCTCCATGAACAAGTCACCCGGCATGTGGGCCTGCTGAGCCACAGGAATGCTGTTCCGGAACGGGGTGGTGATGGAATACGGCAGCTCGGTACCGTCGCGGCTCGCGCGCTCAGACAAGCGCTCGAGAATATACTTGGCCCGCTCAACGCCTTCGTTCTCGATCAGAGACTCCAGCGCATCCAGCCATTCACTGGTTTCAATGGGATCATCGTCCTGGTACATCAAACCCTCCCCTTGGCATCGTTCATAAAAACTCTCTCAAGCATAGAACAGCTTTCATATTTTTCCTGTCGGGGAACGGACCACAAACAACGCCTTGGACACGCATCTACCCGACAGGACAGGGTTTCAGCAACATTATCTTGCACCCCACCCCAAAAACTTTCGTACTTTTACTACAAAACGACGTAAAAAAACAAACAAACAGGCGTTTGAAAGTCCTGAAAGGCCTTTTCGTTTACTTTAGTTACGTAATAATGTCGAACTTTAATTCGCAAAACAACGCATCTCAGACCAATGTCTCACTGCCAGTCATCACTTAAAATGCATCGTACCGCTAAATAATTTCTGCGGTGTATTTTCGACGCTTTTAGGCGAATCTTGGAACAGATACGCCATTTTGCTTTACTTTAGCGACACATAATCACACCGACCTCGGAGATTATTAATTAGACCTGAAAATGAATTTCGATTTATGTATACTTGCCTGCCCGTTTTTTAACCAGCAAGGCAGGGCATCACCCTCCTTGTATTTTTGGCACCCAACAGAGGGCGATCTATGAACTCCATCGTCACCTTTCCGAACCGCATCCCGGTTCAGGAATTCGAGGAACGCCGGTTCAAGGTATTTACCGACCGCCAGCTCGATAAAATTGAGGCGATCCAGAATCTCCCCGAAGAGACCCTGTTCGAAATGAAGGTGGTGGCCAGCGTGCTGCCGTTCCGGGTCAACGAATATGTGATTAATGAACTGATCAACTGGGACAAGGTACCCAACGATCCCATCTATCAGCTGGTGTTCCCTCAAAAGGGCATGCTCAAGGACGAACATTACGAACAGATGGCGCAACTGCACCGTGACGGCGCCGACAAGAAAGACATCCAGGCCGCCGCCAAGATCATCCGGGACGCTCTGAATCCACACCCGGCCGGCCAGATGGAAATGAACATGCCTGAGCTGGACGGTGAAGTACTGGACGGCGTGCAGCACAAATACCGGGAAACCGTACTGTTCTTCCCGGCCCAGGGCCAGACCTGCCACTCTTATTGCACCTTCTGTTTCCGCTGGGCGCAGTTCGTAGGCGACAAAGACCTGAAAATGTCGAGCACCGAGGCCGAAAAACTACACGGCTACCTGCAGGAACACACCGAAGTCACCGACCTGCTGGTGACCGGTGGCGACCCCATGGTGATGAAAACCAAAAACCTGGTGCAGTACCTGGAACCCCTACTGCAGCCCGAGTTTGATCACATCCAGACCATCCGCATCGGCACCAAGGCCCTCACGTTCTGGCCGTACCGTTTTGTCACCGACAAGGATGCCGACGAGCTGATCGAACTGTTCGCCAAACTGGTTGATGCCGGCAAGCACGTGGCCATCATGGCCCACTACAACCACTGGCAGGAAATCACCACCGACATCGCGGAAGAAGCCATCCGCCGCATCCGCTCGACCGGTGCCGAAATCCGAGCCCAGGGCCCGCTGATCAAACATGTGAATGACGACGCCGACGCCTGGGCCAAGCTATGGAAGAAAGAAGTACAGCTGGGCATCATCCCTTACTACATGTTTGTAGAGCGGGACACCGGCGCCAAGAACTACTTTGAAGTGCCCCTGGCTGAAGCTTTCCAGATTTACCGTGAAGCCATGAAAAAGGTCAGCGGCCTGGCCCGCACCGCCCGCGGCCCCAGTATGAGCGCCGGCCCCGGCAAGGTGGAAGTACAGGGCGTGACCGAAATCCACGGCGAGAAAGTATTCGTTCTGCGCTTCCTCCAGGGCCGCAACCCGGATTGGGTGCAGCGCCCGTTCTTCGCCAAGTACAGCGAAACCGCCACCTGGCTACACGAGCTGGAGCCGGCCTTTGGGGAGGAGAAGTTCTTCTTTGAGGAGGAGTTTGAGGCGATGAAGCAGGGGAATGGTTAAGGCTGTTGCCTGAAGGCGATTGAGACAGGGCCAGGTGAAGCGATTCATCTGGCCTTTTTTGATACAAATCAATTCATTCTCAAAACAGGCACCCTAAGCGCCTATTGACTTGTCAGATTCTTACCAGTTCCAATCTTGATATTTAACAATGATTTACATAGCTGAAATTGCCCCAACCCTATTCACCGCCTAATTTCTCCCATAGTCCAAATCGACGCACTTGGACTAACGGAATGTTGTTCAGGGATGATTCCGCTTGCTCGATTTCACCCCTTCACAACACTCCTGTTTCTCGGTACGTCTGCGTGTGCCGTATCCAATGACATATGACAACGGAAACAGTGATGTTTAAAAAAAATACTTTGCTACGTGCTTTGATTGCTGCAGGACTGACAACGGGATTGGCTGCTTGTGGTGGCGGGTCTTCTGGCGGTGACGGAGAGCAAACTACACCAAACACTGAACCCCCAACCACAAACTCCGAAATTAAAGGGCAATTTGTTGATAGTCCCGTTCAAGGCTTAACTTATTTCACACCTTCCGGCTCAGGTGTGACGAACGCCAACGGTGAATTCAACTACATCGACGGCGACGAAGTATTCTTTCTGATCGGCAACACCCTTATTGGACAATCGGTTGCGGCACCCATACTTACCCCGGTCGACCTGTCTGATGATTCAAGCAACGCAGATAAGACCACTAATATCCTGAGATTTCTTCAATCACTCGATGAAAATAACAACCCATCCGACGGAATCGTAATACCTGAGAACGTCCTCACTCTTGCAGAAACGCAAACCGTACAAATCAATTTTGACCAGTCCGCAGACCTGTTCGAGACAGACGCGACGGTGATGAGCCTTCTTTCAGAGGCCGGACAGGCCACGCTGGTATCCCCAGAAGAGGCCAATGCTCACTTTAACCAAACATTGAGCAATCTTCCTGGCGAGATCGACATTAGAGGCACCTGGATTGCCACTACAATTTACCAGCAAGATGGCCAAGAACGTTGCAGAGCGACAGCGACCTGGACTTTCTCGTCCGACAGCATTTCAATTTCGGGCGAAGAGCTCTCCCCAGAAGGTAGCGGTTCGGGCATCGATTGTGGAACCGAGAGTTTCAATTACACCACATCCTACAACGACTTGGAGCTCGAGTCTGACCCGGGCTGGGGATGCTCAGCCGGACTTTGCAGCTTCAGCGACCTCAACAGACAAGTTGACGACTGGGATGAAAGTACAAGCTCTTGGCAGCACGACACATACGGAACGATCAATGAGCGAGACTACTCAGTCGTTAAGCTCTCGCACCGAACTGGCTCCGACGCCATGACGCGTGTGAAGCGGGACTTCGGCGAAAGCACTCCCGCCTCGGCTCCAGAGGAACAGAACACTTCTGAATTTGGAGTATTTAAGACCACCTTTATACGAAAGGAGGCTATTGACTACCGAAAAGATATGCGCGGCACCTGGAACGTAACATCAAAGCGAGCTTCTTGCCCTGAAACGATCGCCACTCACACAATCACCTACTCAGACACAGGCATCTCTGTCGTCGGAGAAGAACTTAACCGCCAGGATGGTGTTTGCGTGATTGAAAACATGAATGAGACGCTGGCCTATGATAGCCCCGAACTCCCAGCAGAATTCTGCGGCCCGACCTGCACTTGGGAGGAGCTGAATGGAGTCTACTCTGATGAGGGTGACGCGATTAAACTATCCCATAAGCGCGGCACCAATACCATCAACCGCACTAAAGGTTTTGATTCACGTGAAGTGTGGGTGAAGCAATAGGCAGACTTCACTCCACATAGTCCAATTACGTGGAGTCAGAAGCACTGCAGGGGGTCAAAAGTCGCCCCCTGCAGTACTCCCTTCCGCGCGGCTGACAACTACCCCTTCGGCACAAACCCCGCCGGCTTCTCCCGAATCCACTCAACAAATACCCTCAACTCCTCCAGCTCCATCAACTTATCCCGACCGTTGTAATACAACCCCAGTTCATACCCCGAACAAGCCCTATGAATCGCATTATGGCAGGGCCGACAAACCCAGAGCGTGCGGGTGATCATGCCTTCCTTGCTGAACAGCTTCTGAAAGCGTTTCTTGCGGTGCAGGTGTTTGGGAATCAGGTGATGGCGGGTGAGTCCGGCAACGGAGCGTTGGCAGAGTTCGCAGTCGTCGGGCTGGGGCGGGAGTTTGAGCATCTTCAGGTAGTTTTCAGAGCCAGGCGGCGATGCAACCGCTTGGCTCGGTTCTGGCGGGCCGGGTCAGTGCATCAGGGCATACAACTTCCTACGGTAAGCCCGCACATCCGGATTGTTGTTCCCCAGCTTCTCAAACAACTCCACCAGCGTGGTTTTGGCCACACCGTCTTTGTAGGTGCCGTCTGCCTGCATTAATCGAATCAGCAAATCCATGGCCTCGGCATTATTGTCTTGCAGCACTCTGTGCAGGGCCAGTTGATGCAGAGCTTCCGGGTCTTTCGGATTGGCTTCCAGCTTGGCTTCCAGCTCGGCCTGTGGCGGCAGCTCGCCAGACTGCTTGAGGAACTTCACCCTGGCCGCCAGCTGTTTGGCCTTGTGCTGCATTTTCTCTTCCGGCGGCAGGCTGTTGAGCACCTGTTCGGCGGTGTCGAGATCGCCCTGCTCTGCTTTCAGCTGAGCCAGGTCGATTAGCACATCGAGGTTCTCCGGGTCTTTCTGGTTCATTTCTGTGAGTATCGCCAATGCACCGTCCACATCTCCGGCGTCCCAAAGCGCGTGAGCTTTTTCATAAGGATCTTCCGCCGGGGCTTCGATGTGCTTTTCCAGTACCTTGCGGATTTCGCCTTCCGGCAGAGCGCCGTTGAAGCCGTCCACCGCCTGGCCATCCTTCACCAGAATGATGGTCGGCAGGCTGCGCACGCCCAGTGAGGCCGTCAGCTCCTGCTGCTCGTCGGCGTTCACCTTGGCCAGCTGGAAGTTGCCCTGATACTCCTCCGCCAGCTTCTGCAGAATCGGCATCAGCTGCTTACAGGGCGCGCACCATTCGGCCCAAACATCCACGAGGATCGGCGTAGTGGCGGAGGCTTCCATCACCTTCTGCTGAAAGTTGTCTGCAGTGGCGTCAAAGATATGCGACGAAGCGGTCATACAATTACCCGAAGCTGAAATGAGTTTGATACGACCGGTATTGGGGCTGGGAGCACAAAATCAAGTCACCAGCCTTATTTCCAGTGCAGGTCTGGCTTCCTTCGAGCCTGCGCGCAGTCCCGCAGGTATAGATTAATCAGACTCTGATAAGGCACCCCCAGTTCTTCGGCTAATGCCTTGAAGTATCCCAGCGCATCTTCGTCCACCCGAATCGTGATCTGCTTTTTCAAAGCCTTGGCGTATGGGTTTCTTTTCGCCTCTGAAAAATCGTACTCGTCCCTCATAGTCATGGCCTCCCGGCCCTGTAATAGCCAGATTCATGCTTCGTCGCTTTGCGTGCAGAGATCAACCTGATGGCCTGGTCATCCTGTCGATAACAATGACAAACCACAAGCAACCGGAGTGACTCACTGCGCCCCAGAATTAAGAAACGATCCTCCAATTCAGAGTGGTCAGGATCAGGAATAATCAAGCCATACTCATCGTAGAAAACAGTTCGTGCCTCCTGAAAACTGACGCCGTGCTTATCCCGGTTGATAAGCGCCTTCCTGTCGTCCCATTCAAAATTCATATTTACCCTCCTTGGATAACTACATTGTAGTTACACCTCAAGCTTTCGAGCAACACCCGAAAACTTGAAAACCAAGCTTTCGCCGTCACATAGACCTTTAACCACTCAGTCTTGAGAGCAACACGGTATGAATGACGAGAACCGCAAAGACTCCCTGGAAGAATTTGAAGAAGACGTCACCGAGTACATCGGCAAAGACGAAAACAGCAAGAGCCTGGTGCTGCCCAAGCACTCGATGCCACGGCGCATGTATGTCTTACCGGTAACGAACCGGCCGTTCTTCCCGGCGCAGGTGCAGCCGGTGATGGTCAATCAGGACCCCTGGCAGGAAACCCTCAAGCGGGTGAGCGAGACCGATCACAAAACCCTTGGCATCTGCTTTGTGGAAGAGTCGGATTCTGAGTCCGGCATACCTGGCAGCGACGAGCTGGAAGTGATGGGCTGCGCGGTGAAGGTCCACCATGCCCAGAGTGAAGGCGGCAAGGTGCAGTTTATTGCCCAGGGCATGCAGCGCTTCAAGATTGTGCAGTGGCTGCGCCGCCGTCCGCCTTACCTGGTGGAAGTGGAATACCCGGAGGAACCAGAAGAGCCAGCCGACGAGCTCAAGGCCTACACCCTGGCCATCATCGCTGCCATTAAGGAGCTGCTGCGCACCAATCCGCTGTACGGCGAAGAGGTGAAGCAGTATCTGTCCCGCTTTGGCCCGGAAGACAGCTCGCCGCTGGCGGATTTCGGTGCCTCCATGACCAGCGCCCCGGGCCGCGAGTTGCAGGATGTGCTGGATACCGTGCCCCTGCTTCGGCGCATGGAGCGGGTATTACTGTTGATGCGCAAGGAGCAGGAAGTGGCCCGCCTGCAATCCGAGATCAACGAGGAAGTGAACGAGAAGGTGCAGAAGCACCAGCGCGAATTCTTCCTGCGCGAGCAGCTGAAAGTCATCCAGCGGGAGTTGGGGATCGCCAAAGACGACAAGACCGCTGACGTGGAGCGCTTCGAAGAGCGCATGGCCAAGCTGAATCCGCCAGCAGCTGTGGTTGAACGGTTCAAAGATGAAATTCAGAAATTGCAGGTGCTGGAGCAAGGCTCCCCGGAATACGGCGTGACCCGCAATTATCTGGACTGGATTACCCAGGTGCCCTGGGGCGTGCATTCCGAAGACCACTTCGACCTGGCCGAAGCCCGCAAAATTCTGGACCGGGACCACGACGGCTTGGGTGATGTGAAAGACCGCATCATCGAGTTTCTGGCCGAGGGCACCTTCAAAGGTGAAGTGAGTGGTTCCATACTGTTACTGGTAGGCCCGCCAGGCGTAGGCAAAACCTCTATTGGCCATTCGGTGGCGGACGCGCTGGGCCGGGAGTTCTACCGGTTCAGTGTAGGCGGCATGCGCGATGAAGCCGAAATCAAGGGTCACCGCCGCACCTACATCGGCGCCATGCCCGGCAAGTTCGTACAGGCCCTGAAAGACAGCAAGGTGGCCAACCCGGTGATCATGCTGGACGAGATCGACAAGATCGGCTCGTCCTATCAAGGCGACCCGGCCTCTGCCCTGCTGGAAACCCTGGACCCGGAACAGAACAAAGACTTCCTGGATCATTACCTGGACGTGCGCATGGATCTGTCCAAGGTGCTGTTCATCTGCACCGCCAACCAACTAGACACTATTCCCCGCCCATTGCTGGACCGCATGGACGTGATTCGCCTGTCCGGCTACATCGGTGAGGAAAAGCTGGCCATTGCCAAACATCACCTGTTGCCACGCCTGCTGAAACGGGCCGGCCTGTTGAAGAAACAGCTGAACATTACCGATGCCGCCATCCGTCAGGTGATCGAAGGCTACGCCCGGGAGGCCGGCGTGCGGAACCTGGAGAAACTGCTGCACAAGATCATTCGCAAGGGCATCGTAAAACTGCTGGAAAACCCGGACAAGCCGGTGAAAGTCGGCGTTGCCGACCTGCCGGACTATCTGGGACAGCCCGCCTTCCGCAAAGAGAAATCCATGAAGGGAACCGGCGTAGTCACCGGCCTGGCCTGGACCGCCATGGGCGGCGCCACCCTGAGCATCGAGGCGTCACAGGTTCACACCAGCCAGCGCGGGTTCAAGCTCACTGGGCAATTGGGCGAGGTTATGCGGGAGTCGGCAGAGATCGCCTACAGCTATGTGTCTTCCAACCTGAAGCGCTTCAAAGGTGACCCGACGTTCTTTGACAAGTCGTTCGTGCACCTGCACGTACCGGAAGGGGCGACTCCCAAAGACGGCCCCAGCGCCGGCGTGACCATGGCCACCGCCCTGCTCTCCATCGCCCGCAAGGAAGCCCCGCAGCAGAACATCGCCATGACCGGGGAGCTGACGTTAACCGGGCAGGTGTTGCCGGTGGGAGGTATTCGGGAGAAGGTGATTGCTGCGCGCAGGCAGCAGATCAATAACCTGATCCTGCCGGAGGCAAACCGGGGAGATTATGAGGAATTGCCGGAGTATCTGAAGGAAGGGATTACGGTGAACTTTGCGAAGCACTATAACGATGTGTTTCAGGTTTGCTTCGGAAATAAGCCCAAGAAAGGGGCTTCGGTGCACTGATTTTTGGCCACGGAAGGCGCGGAAAGAAAAGCACTAACTGACTATAACTCACAAGCCTGCCGGTTGCGGGCGGGGTACAGGTTTTCTGCCGGAAAAAGACGTCTGAGCGAAGCGAGTTGTTTTTCCAAAGAAAACCTGTGGCCCGCCCGGAACCAGCCACCATGGGTTTCAGGTTGGGTACCCATATTGGGCACCTTGGGGGTCAGGCCTTTTCTTTCCAGCCATCGTCCTTAAGCACGGAGCCCACGGTCAGCACCGGTGAAGCATCAATATCGTCGGCATCCATCATATTCGCCACTCGCTGCAAGGAAGCCAGAATCATCGTTTGCTCCCACTCTGCCAGGTTCTGGAACTTCTCGATGAAATCTTCCTGCAATGGATTCGGAGCCCGGGCCAGCAGATCCGCGCCATCCTCCGTCAGATGCGCGTGAACCTTGCGCTTGTCCTGAGTGCTGCGCACCCGGTAAACCAGCTTGCGCAACTCCAACCGGTCCAGGATGGTTGTCACCGTAGCCTGACTAAGGCTCACATTGTCCGCGATCGTACCGATGGTCACCTGCCCCAGATCCCGGATCGTACGCATGATCAACAACTGAGGCCCAGTGAGCCCGGCATGTTTGCTTAACCGCTTGGAATGCAGATCCGTTGCCCGGATAACCCGCCGAAGTGCCACCAACACCTGCTCGTAATTGTTCAAACCCTGACTCCAGTCATCATTATTTATACCTCTAACTATTAGAGGTCTTTGCTCCCGAAGATGCAAGTGGTCACTATTACCTAGCTTGCTCTCTGGTTAAACAATCAATTGAGCCAGAGCTCAGCAACCGCCCCATGCGGCATTATTTCCGCCAGCCACTATGCTAAGGTCACCCTTTGCGATTTCATTCACCCAACAAACGGACACCGTTGATGATCAGGTATTACCTAGCCTTTATCCTCGCCATCACCGTCACCGGAAACCTTTACGCTCAACAGCGGGAGCTCGGCCCAGACAAAGAGCTGACCCCGGAAGTCGTCGAGGAAAGCATCAGAACCCTCGAAAAGCCGATGTACACACCGTTCGTGGAGCTTTACCTGCTCGACGAAACCAAAGCGCTGCGCCAGGACATACAGAACACTCGCGCCGAGCTCATTGAAAAGGTGGTCGATAAAGAATTGTCCGTGGCCGACAAAACCATGTCGTATGCCACCGACACCGTCACTTACTTCTTCTATCTCATCGCCGGCGCCACCTCCATTCTTGTGGTGATTGGCTGGAATTCCATTCGCGACATGCGGAACCAGCTCACCAGCCTCGCAGAAAAACGGGTGAATGAGCTCGTGGTTGAATACGAACAGCGGCTGAAATTTATTGAAGAGCAGCTACAGCAGAAATCCGAGATAATTCACCAGAACCAGGCAGAGATTGAGCGCACCAACGAGGTGCACGCGCTCTGGCTGAAGGCAAGCCAGGAAACCTCCCAGCAGAACAAAATCTCCGCCTATGACCAGATTCTCGACCTGCGCCCGGATGATGTGGAAGCCCTGAGCTATAAGGCCGATGCGGTTCTTGAAATACGCGAACCGCTGTGGGCAATCAGCCTGTGTCATCGGGCACTCAAGCTGGCACCCGATAATGGCCATGCCCACTACCAGCTGGCCTGCGCCTATGCTGAGATTGGCCGCTGGGAAGATGCCGTAAGCACTCTGGAAAAAGCGATTGAAATCTCCGAAGCATACAAGGACGATGCATCCGTGGATCCGAGTTTTGAGCAACTCCACGACCATGAGAATTTCAGGAACCTAGTCTTTGTAGACCAGGACGACAGCACGGACGCGTGACACCCCGGAGACAGGCACGGGTATTGCTAATTCAACGATTGATAGCAAGCCCGTGTTCCGGAGCAACCACCAGCCCAGTACCTTGACAAGCGAAAGGCTGTGGTGTTTCTTGAGTCTCTGTGAACATAAGAATAACCCTGACATAAACAGGAAAAACACGATGAAAACGTCCGTCAAGAAGCTCGTTACCGCTGTAGGCGCCTCCGTTGCTGTAATGGCAGCTGGCCAGGCCGCCGCTGAAATCAAGATTGGTATTGCCGGCCCCATGACTGGTCCCGTTGCCCAGTATGGCGACATGCAGTTTTCCGGCTCCCGCATGGCCATCGAACGCATCAATGCCGCGGGTGGCGTGATGGGTGAAGATCTGGTTGCGGTAGAAGTCGACGACGTCTGCGATCCCAAGCAGGCCGTGACTGTCGCCAACCGGCTGGTCAACGAAGGTGTGCAATACGTAGTCGGACACCTTTGCTCAAGCTCAACCCAGCCGGCGTCTGACATCTATGAAGACGAAGGTATTCTGATGATTACTCCGGCGTCCACCAGCCCGGAGATCACCCAGCGGGGCTACGAACTGGTGTTCCGCACCATCGGCCTGGACAGCATGCAGGGTCCGGTCGCCGGCAACTACATCGCCAGCCAGAAGCCCGAGCGTGTTGCGGTCGTGCACGACAAGCAGCAGTACGGTGAAGGTATCGCCACTGCAGTTCGTGACACACTGAAAGACGCCGGCATTGAAGTGGCCATGTTCGAAGGCATTACCGCCGGTGACAAAGACTTCTCCTCGCTGGTCACCAAAATCAAACAAGCCAACGTCGACTTCGTTTACTACGGCGGTTACCACCCGGAGCTGGGCCTGATCCTGCGCCAGGCGCGCCAGACCGACGTGGACGCCAAGTTCATGGGCCCTGAAGGTGTCGGCAACAAAGACATCAACACCATTGCCGGCGAGGCTGCCGAAGGCCTGCTGGTTACCCTGCCACCAAGCTTCGACGAAAAAGCCGAGAACCAGGAATTGGTCAGCGCTTTCAAAGAGAAAGGTGAAGACCCCTCAGGCCCCTTCGTTCTGCCTTCCTACACAGCCGTTCAGCTGATTGCCCAGGGTATCGAGCAAGCCGAGTCCAAAGACCCGTTTGAAGTGGCCAAGGCCCTGCGTGCCGGCACCTTTGAAACACCCATTGGCACCGTTCAGTACGACAAGGCCGGAGACCTGAAATCCTTCGAATTTGTGGTCTACGAATGGCACTCTGACGGCAGCAAGACTCCGGCAAACTGAGCCAGTACATCTTTATAAGGGTATGAACAAGAACACCTTCCCTCCGTGATCCGGGGGAAGGTGTTTTTCTGGGCTCAGGCATTCGGAGTTACCCAACCATGCAAGACCTCCTGTATTTCTTTCAGCAGCTCGTCAACGGGCTGACGATCGGGAGCACGTACGCCCTGATCGCCATCGGCTACACGATGGTTTACGGTATCATCGGCATGATCAACTTCGCCCACGGCGAAATCTATATGATCGGTGCCTACACTGCGCTCATTGCCATTACCGGCCTGGCGACACTCGGCATTGCCTGGCTTCCGGTCATTCTGGTTGTTGCGCTGATTTGCGCAGTGATCGTGTCAAGCTCGATGGGCTGGGCTGTTGAACGGGTTGCTTATCGCCCGGTTCGCGGTCGACACAGGCTCATCCCGCTCATCTCCGCCATCGGCATGTCAATTTTTCTTCAGAACTATGTCCATCTCGCTCAAGGTTCACGCAACATCGGCTTTCCGGCACTGATCGACGGCAGCTTCCGTTTTGGCCCCGCCGACAGCTTTCAGCTCTCCCTGTCCTACATGCAGATCACCATTTTTATTACCACGCTCATCTGCATGACCCTGCTGTCCCTGTTCATCTCCCGCTCCCGCATTGGCCGGGCTTGCCGGGCGGTGTCCCAGGACCTGGGCATGGCCAACCTGTTGGGCATCGACACCAACCGCATCATTTCGGCCACCTTCGTGATCGGCGCGGCTCTGGCAGCCGTTGCGGGCTTGTTACTGGGCTTGTATTACGGCTCGGTCGACCCACTGTTCGGCTTCATCGCCGGTCTGAAAGCCTTCACGGCGGCAGTATTGGGCGGCATCGGCAGCATCCCCGGCGCCATGCTGGGTGGCCTCATCCTGGGGGTTTCCGAAAGCATGACCTCCGGCTACCTGAGCGGCGAGTACAAGGACGTGGTGTCCTTCAGTCTGCTGATTCTGATCCTGCTGTTCAAACCCACCGGCCTGCTTGGCAAACCGGAGGTTGAGAAGATCTGATGGCCACACACAACTTTAAACACGCGCTGTTCTGCGCAATCGTCACGATCATCATTGCCTACCCGATTCTGGGCCTGAACCTCGTTGCCCAGGGCACCACAGTGGGGCTTGAGGGCGCCACTCCAGGGACGGTAATCTCGGTCATTCTGGCCGCTGTAGTCGTCTTCCTGTTTCAGCTGTTCCGCGACAACATCATGACCAGCCTGGGCAAATTGCCCAAACTCAATCCGCTCAGTGGCCGGGAGCCCATGCCCCAGGCGAAACGGGTCAAAATGGAGTCCTGGGTACTGACCGGCATCATCGTGCTGGCGCTGTTCTGGCCTTTCTTTGTATCCCGGGGCTCGGTTGACCTGGCAACGCTGGTACTCATTTACGTCATGCTGGCGCTGGGCCTGAACGTCGTGGTCGGCCTCGCCGGCCTACTGGATCTCGGCTACGTGGCGTTCTATGCCGTCGGTGCCTACACCTTTGCCCTGCTGTCCCAATACTTTGGCTTCACCTTCTGGATGGCACTGCCCATTGGCGCCCTGCTGGCGGCCCTGTTTGGCCTGATGCTCGGTTTCCCGGTACTGCGGCTTCGGGGCGACTACCTGGCGATCGTGACACTGGGCTTTGGTGAGATCATTCGTATTCTGTTGAACAACTGGACAGCCGTTACCGGCGGCCCCAACGGCATTGGCGGCATTCCGGAACCCACACTGTTCGGCATGGAGTTCGGTCGCAGGGTCAAGGAGGAAGGCAACACCTCCTTCCACGAAACCTTTGGCATTGCCTACAGTGGTGAACACAAGGTTATTTTCCTGTACCTGATCGCTCTGGTCCTTGCCGTGATCACGGCCCTGGTCATCCGCCGCCTGATGCGTATGCCGGTTGGCCGCGCCTGGGAAGCGCTGCGGGAGGATGAAATTGCCGCCCGATCCCTGGGCATGAGCCGCACGGCGGTAAAGCTTTCCGCATTCACCATTGGGGCTTTTTTTGCGGGCTTTGCCGGTACTGTGTTTGCCTCCAAACAGGGCTTCATCAGCCCCGAATCGTTTGTGTTCCTGGAATCCGCCATCATTCTGGCGATCGTCGTTCTCGGCGGCATGGGCTCGCAGGTCGGCGTTATCCTCGCTGCCATTGCCGTCACCATTCTGCCGGAGCTGGCCCGGGAGTTTTCCGACTTCCGCATGCTGGTATTCGGTGCCGCCATGGTACTGATGATGATATGGCGTCCGCAGGGCCTGATGCCCATGCGCCGGATTCACATTGAACTGAAACAGCAGGAGTGACAGGCATGCTGGAAGTACAGAATCTGTCCATGCGTTTCGGCGGACTGCTGGCGGTGGACGGGGTAAACCTGGATGTTCAGGAACGCGAAATCGTCTCTGTTATCGGCCCCAACGGTGCCGGAAAAACAACCGTCTTCAACTGCCTCAGTGGTTTCTACACACCCACCGGCGGCAAAATTCTTTTTGAAGGCAAGGAAGTACAGGGCAAACCGGATTACAAGATCTCCCGACTGGGCATGGTGCGCACCTTTCAGCACGTTCGGCTGTTCAACCAGATGACGGTGGTCGAAAACCTGCTGGTAGCCCAGCACCGGCACCTGAATACCAACCTGCTGGCCGGGTTAATCAAAACCCCGAACTACCGGGAGCGCGAGAAGAAGTCGCTGGATCGAGCGGCCTACTGGCTGAACCGCGTTGGCTTGCTGGATCTCGCTAACCGTGATGCCGGCAACCTGGCTTATGGTCAGCAACGACGCCTGGAAATTGCCCGCTGCATGGTGACCGAGCCCAAACTGCTGATGCTGGATGAGCCTGCAGCTGGCCTGAACCCGGCGGAAACCAAAGACCTCAACCAGCTGATTGTCAGCCTGAAGGAGGATTACAACGTTTCTGTGCTGCTGATTGAGCACGACATGAGCCTGGTTATGGACATCTCCGACAGGATTACCGTCATCAACCAGGGGCGCCCTCTGGCCAGCGGCACACCGGCAGAAGTCCGCCAGAACGACGACGTGATCAAAGCTTATCTGGGCGAGGCCTGAGGAAGAACCATGCTAGTACTGGAAAACGTTCACACCCACTACGGCAAAATCGAGGCCTTGCACGGCGTCTCTGTTGAGGTAAACAAGGGCGAAATCGTCTCGCTGATCGGCGCCAACGGTGCCGGCAAGACCACACTGCTGATGACCGTCTGCGGGAACCCACAGGCCAGCGCCGGGCGGATAATTCTGGAAGGTCGGGATATCACCAATGAGGCCACCTCCAATATCATGCGTTCAGGCATCGCCATCGTGCCGGAAGGCCGCCGCGTCTTCTCCGGCCTGACGGTGGAAGAAAACCTGCACATGGGTGGATTCTTCAACACCAAAGCAGAGATTCGCAAGAGCCAGGATCACGTTTACGACCTGTTCCCAAGGCTGAAGGAAAGAGAGCACCAACGTGCGGGCACCATGTCCGGTGGTGAACAGCAAATGCTGGCCATCGGCCGCGCGCTGATGAGCAAGCCACGGATGATCATACTCGACGAGCCGTCACTGGGCCTGGCGCCGATCATCATCCAACAGATCTTCGAGATCATCGGACACCTGCGTGAGGAAGGTATTACGGTATTTCTTGTCGAACAGAACGCCCACCAGGCACTGAATCTGGCTGACCGGGGGTATGTACTGGAAACCGGGCGCATACGGCTGCACGATACCGGCAAGAACCTGTTGGCGAATCCGGAAGTGCGAGAGGCCTATCTGGGGGGGTGACCCTCCGGGCCCAAAAAAGCCGGAGCAGGTTTACCCCGCTCCGGCTTTTTTTGGCTAATCAGGAAACGTTATTTAACGCTTCTGATCGTGCCCTTGTAACCTTCAACTGTTACGTCGATGGTTCCGAAGAAGCCGTAGCCTTCCTGCTTGATGGTGTAGCGAGGAGCAACAATAACATCAGCACCGGATTCGGTGATGGCGTTGTAAGCTGCAGCAGCTTTTACCTTTTCAGTCAGGGAAACGCCGCCGATTGGCAGGAAGGAACCACCGCCACCGTTGGCACCGTAAGCAACGCCGTCGGCGTATTCAGTTTCCGCACCCAGAGTCAGCAGACCGAAAAGCTGGGTTACAGAAGATTTTCCGGTGATCTTTTCGCCAACTTCGATGTCAGCTTTGATGTCGGTAGTCACACCACCGGCCAGCGGCAGAGAAGGTGCACTGGTGTTCAGTGAGCTGCAACCAGTCAGCGCGCCAGCCATAACCAGGCTTGAAGCAATAAGAAGTTTTTTCACAATCATGTCTCCATGTGTTTTCTAGTGGGCCATCTTGGCGGACCGCACTATACCCAACTTGACCGCATATAACAACGCCGCATAAAAGCTCAACATTTAAACGATTCGAACATATTACGAACAATTCAACCTCTGCTTTCGGGTTAACTTGCACTTTTGGAATATGAACTATACTCAATTGAGCGGTTTGTCAGCTGGGTAGCCCTCTTGAGGGCCGCGCTCACCTAGCAAGCCTACCCGTCCTATTTTAGGTAGTTTGCGACGAGTGCAAAAAAACCAAACAAAGGAGTGGATAATGAAAAAAGTGATCGCGGGTGCAATTCTTCTTGGCGCTTCCTCGATGGCATTCGCCCAGCCCGGTTGTGGCGTGGGCGCCATGATCTGGAAAGGACAGTCCGGGATAGTACCTCACGTTCTAGGCGCTACCACCAATGGAATGGCGTCTCAGACGGTGAGTATGACCTTTGGAATTGTTGGGTGTAATACCAATCAAAACGTTCAGTCTATGGCAATGCTCATTGACTCCCGGGGTTCGGCGATAGCTGCAGAAATATCTCGCGGGAATGGTGAGAATCTTGATGCGATGGCAGCGACTCTAGGATTACCTCAGGAGGAACGACCTGCATTCTTTAGCCTTCTCAAATCCAATTTCAATACGATTTTCCCCTCGCCAGAATCAACAACCGGTGAAACTGTTGATGCCATCGTAACTTTGATGGAAAAAAATGAAACATTACGTAAATACGTGGCAGCCTGATCGCTTAGCCCCAAGGGATTGAACCTGCGCTAAGGATGGCGCACTATCACTTCTTCAACTCAAACCGGATGTACCACATACCCATGGGCTACCCTCTGCGCACCGGGCAGGCCGCATTATGGCTTGCATGCACCCTGGCGACCCACTCAGCCTTTGCCACCGCTCCCCAGAATTTGCACGAACATCCCGCCTGGTTAACCCTTGGCCATTACCATCAGGGCACTTTCGGCGCCGGCTATACCAGCCAGGCGGATGACCCCGCGTTTTTCCTCAGTGAGAACGGCAAAACCTCACCCCGGGCTGAACTGGCAGCCACCCTGCACGCCATACAGCAGCCCGGTGAGGGTAATGATCACGCTCGCTGTCGCTTTCCGGCCCGAGATGCCTGGCTAAGAGAACAGCTCGATTTACCGAAAGATCCGGTGAACTGCCCGGCGTATGACGAATGGGCCAGCACCCTGAATACCGAAAAAGTGACACTGGTGTTTGCGGCGTCCTATCTGAACAGTCCGTCGTCCATGTTCGGGCACACCTTCCTGCGCCTTGACCCACCTCAGGATGATAAAGAAGCGGATCTCCTGCTGGCCAATACCATTTCCTATGCCGCAGACGCGGCCCAGCATGACAGCGAACTGCTGTTTGCTTACCGGGGTATTTTCGGTGGCTATCCGGGCATCACCGCCATCAAGCCCTACTACGAAATGATCCGGCTGTATAACGACATCGAACACCGGGATTTATGGGAGTACACCCTGAACCTGAGCGAGCCCGAAGTGGACACCATGCTGGCGCACACCTGGGAGATTCAGGACAAGAACTTCGACTACTACTTCTTTGACGAAAACTGCGCCTACCGGCTACTGGCACTCATCGACGTGGCCCGCCCCGGCACTGACCTGCTGGCCGAAGTAAGCACTCACGCCATCCCTTCAGACACCGTGCGCTGGGTACGCGACAAAGATCTGGTAGAAAGCATTCACTATCGGCCGTCCGCCGCCACGGTCGTCAGCCACAGCCTGGATTCACTGCCGCCTGAACACCAATCCATTGCCGCGGCCATCGCCAACGGTTACGTGAAAGTGAAGGGCCCCGAAGTTCAGGCACTGGAGCAAAATGACAAAGCCCGGCTGCTGGACGCCACCTACGACTATGTACGCTACCAGAGTGAAGCCGATGGCTGGCCCCGCGAGTTCGCCGCCCCCTTGTCACACCAGTTACTGGTGACCCGCAGCGGAATTGACGACGCCCCCCCCATCACGCCCGTACCAGAGCCGGAGGTACGGGATGACCAGGGCCACGACACCTTCCGTCTGAGCCTGGGCTCCGGGCAGTTGGCTCACCAGGAGTTCACTCAATTAACCCTCCGCCCGGCCTACCATGACATTGTTGACCCCCCGGCAGGCTATCGTACCGGCGCCCAGCTCCAGTTCCTCCGGCTGGACGCCCGGCTCTACCACGACAACCATGAATTGCAGGTAGAGCAAATCACCGGCGTGGAAATTCGGTCCCTGAGCCCGCGCAATCCGTTCTTCTCCCCTACCTCCTGGCAAGTCGGCTTCGGCGGCCGACGCACCGACACCGGCACAGACCGGGTACTGACCCCCTATCTTGAAGGCGGGGCTGGCGGCAGCTGGCGGCTCGGCTCGAAGACACAGGCCTTTGCCCTGGCTACGGCCGATCTGGAAATCGACGACGATATCCGCCGGGGCTACGATTTCGCCCCCGGTGCCGACCTCGGCCTGCTGCATCAGAGCAACCCGTTCAGCCTGCTGGGCGGCGTTAAAACCAAGGCCTGGATCGTCAGCAGCCAACACCGCCAGGACCAGCTCTACCTGAAAGGCAACTGGCACATCGGCCGCGAATTCAGCCTGTTCACAGAATTCACCCGGGAAGACCACTTCGACAGGTACCAAAGCACATGGCAGGCAGGCATTCACGCTTACTTTTAAGACTCAGAGCTACCCGAGTCGCCAAAACCGGACGGCTCGCGCTGGCCACACTGCTCTGTGCTGCGCTGCTGCAAACGGGCTGCAGCAGCGTGTTCTTCTATCCGGACAACACGACCTACCTCACCCCGGATCGGCTCAATCTTGAGTACGAAGACATCTACCTGGACACCGCAGACGGCGAAACACTTCACGGCTGGTGGCTACCGGCCCTCACCGAAGCACCCGCCAAGGGCACCGTCTACTTCCTGCACGGAAATGCCCAGAACGTCAGTGCCCACATACTCAACGCAGCCTGGCTGCCGGAACAAGGCTACAACGTCTTCACCATCGACTACCGGGGCTATGGCCAGTCCACCGGCGCACCAGACATAGAAGGCGCCCTGCACGACGTAGAAACCGGCCTGCGCTGGCTGGCCCAACGCCACGCCGAGAGTGACCGCCCACTCTACATCCTAGGCCAAAGCCTCGGCGGCGCCTTGGGCATAGCCCTGGCCAGCGAATGGGTGCAGCGAGACGAGCGACCCGAACTGAACGGAATCATTCTCGACGGCACCTTCTCTGGCTTCCGATACATCGCCAAAGAAAAACTCGGTGCCTTCTGGCTCACCTGGCCGCTCCAGATCCCCCTCGGCTTGACGATACCCGATGATTACGAAGGAACCGACCGGATTGCCGCCATCTCACCAGTGCCAGTAATGATTATTCACAGCGCCAGAGATGGCATCATTCCGTTTCAGCACGGTGTGAGACTCTATGAAGCTGCAGAGCAGCCAAAAGAGTTTCTCCGGACGGACACCCCTCATGCCGCGACGTTTATCATTCCTGCTTATCGAGAGGCGGTTCTGAAGTTTATGGGCGAAAACTTTTAGCCACTAAACCCACGAAAGAACACGAAAAGAAAATCACATTTTGAGGCTACGACACCGCTCAGCGCGGAGGTTGGGGGAAGTCCTTTCCAAAAGTCTTGAGGGCCAAGGATGGCCCGAACGAAGCGCACATGGATGTGCTCGTAGCGTCTTTTGGAAAGGACTTACCCCAACCTCCGCACGGCACCAAACAAAACGGCCCATAAAAGAAAAAACCCGCCAAGCTTGAAGCAAGGCGGGTTTTCTCAGATCTGACTAAAATCAGTCAGAGAAGTCAGTAGGCTGCTCGCCTTCCTTAACTTCCTTCATGGACAGCTTCACGCGACCACGATTGTCTACATCCAGAACCTTCACCAGAACTTCCTGACCTTCGCTCAGCTCGTCAGTCACGTTCTCGATACGGCGATCGGAAATCTGGGAAATGTGCACCAGACCATCCTTGCCAGGCAGAATGTTCACGAACGCACCGAATTCCACAATCCGCTCAACACGGCCCTTGTAGAGTGCACCCACTTCAATCTCAGCAGTGATTTCCTTCACACGATTTACGGCAGCCTGAGCGGCTTCCGCGTTATCGGCGTAGATCTTCACGTTGCCATCGTCATCCAGATCGATAGACGCACCGGTCTCATCACAGATAGAACGGATCACAGAACCGCCCTTACCGATCACGTCACGGATCTTGTCCGGATGGATCTTGATCGTGGTAATGCTCGGCGCACGGTCAGACAGCTTGGCCCGCGGCTCGGAAATCACCTTGTTCATCTCGCCAAGGATGTGCAAGCGTGCTTCGTGCGCCTGCTCCAGAGCCAGCTCCATGATCTCGTCAGTGATACCGTTGATCTTGATATCCATCTGCAGGGCAGTGATACCGTCTTTGGTACCGGCTACCTTGAAATCCATGTCGCCCAGGTGATCTTCGTCACCCAGAATGTCGGTCAGAACCGCGAACTTATCGCCTTCCTTGACCAGACCCATGGCGATACCGGCAACCGGTGCCTTGATCGGTACGCCAGCGTCCATCAGCGCAAGGCTGGAACCACACACGGAAGCCATGGAGCTGGAACCGTTGGATTCGGTGATCTCGGAAACCGCACGAATGGCATACGGGAATTCTTCGATGGTCGGCATAACCGCCAGAACACCGCGCTTGGCCAAGCGACCGTGACCAACCTCACGACGGCCCGGGGTGCCCACACGGCCAGCTTCACCAACGGAGTACGGAGGGAAGTTATAGTGGAACAGGAACGGGTCTTTACGCTCGCCTTCCAGTGCATCGATGGTCTGAACGTCACGGGTGGTGCCCAGAGTTGTAGTCACGATGGCCTGAGTTTCACCACGGGTGAACAGTGCAGAACCATGTACAGACGGCAGGATGCCCACTTCCACTTCAATCGGACGAACAGTCTTGTTGTCACGACCATCGATACGGGGCTTGCCATCAATAACCTGCTGACGAACAACAGACTTCTCAACCTTACCGAAGTACTTCTTGACCTGTTCAGCGGAAGGCTGGCCTTCCTCTTCGCCGGCCAGCTTCTCAACGGCCGCAGTCTTGATCTCACCCAGGCGGGTATAACGGGCCATCTTGTCGCGGATCACGTACGCTTCTTCGATGGCGCCACCGAACTCAGACTTGATCGCGTTCAGCAGTTCTGTGTTTTCTGCCTCTGGCTGCCAGTCCCAACGGGGCTTGCCGTTCTCGGCCGCGAATTCCTTGATGGCGGTGACCGCTTTTTGCATTTCCTCGTGCGCGAACAATACGCCGCCCAGCATCTGGTCTTCGGTCAGGCCTTTGGCTTCTGACTCAACCATCAGAACCGCATCTTCAGTACCGGCAACCACCATGTCCAGAAGCGACGTTTCGAGATCCTCGAACGACGGGTTCAGGAAGTAGCCTTTGTCGTTGGTGAACGCAACGCGAGCTGCACCGATAGGGCCGTCAAACGGAATACCAGAGATAGACAGTGCCGCAGACGCTGCCAGCATGGCGGCGATATCAGGATCCTGCTTCTTGTCGGTCGACATAACGGTCAGGATCAACTGCACTTCATTCATGAAGCCGTTGGGGAACAGCGGACGAATAGGACGATCGATCAGACGGGAAGTCAGGGTTTCTTTCTCGGAAGGACGACCTTCACGCTTGAAGAAACCACCCGGGATTTTGCCCGCAGCGTAGGTTTTTTCTGAGTAGTTTACGGTCAACGGAAAAAACGGCTGGCCCGGCTTTGCTTCCTTGACACCCACAACGGTGCCCAGAACAGACGTGTCACCACAGGTAACCAGAACAGAACCGGTTGCCTGACGAGCTACGCGTCCGGTTTCCAGGGTGAAGGTGTGACCACCCATTTCAAATGATATCTTACGTGGTTGCAGATCCACAATTTACTCCTGCTTTTCAACTGTTTGATACGGAATCGGATGAACCATTCATCACAACCCGTGTGTTGCTTTTAATACTGCAGCAGTCTGAGCTGTGAACCGAAAGGCAACCCGTCTGAAAGCTAACAGGCTGTTGTAAAAACCCGGAAGTGCTTGTGGATGTCTTATCCACAGCAGCCGGACTTTTCAACAACCTGCTTTCAATTTCGGCTTTCCATTACGACTGGGAAAATCCTTCGGTGTCACGGACAAATCAACTGCAGCAAATAGCTCTCTGGTTTTTCCGAAGGGACCAACCAGACAGCGGGAGAGAAACTCGGCTGAACCCGGGAAACCCCGGGCCAGCCTTCAGGTCACTAAACCCGATTAGCGACGCAGACCCAAACGCTGGATAAGTTCCAGGTAACGATCAGCGTTTTTACGCTTGAGGTAGTCCAGCAGCTTACGACGCTGGTTTACCATCCGGATAAGGCCACGGCGGGAATGGTGATCCTGCTTGTTGACCTTGAAGTGATCCTGCAGCTTGTTGATGTTTGCGCTAAGCAGAGCCACCTGAACTTCAGGGGAACCGGTATCGCCTTCACCTTGCTGAAAATCGTTAACGATTTGAGCTTTCTCACTGGCAGACAGTGCCATATTACACCTCATTGGTTGCGATGCTGATACATCCGGCCGAACCGCGCATCTCTACAGCCCGGCTAATCAACGGCGGTATTAGCCGCCGTTATTTTTTACCAGTCGACGAGGCACCAAAGCGGTGCTGTCGCCGTCCGGCAGAGCTTCTACCAACCCCACAAAGGAACGATCGCCGTAGATACGCACGAAGCCTTCAAAGGGCTGACCCGGTATTCTAACCGGTTGTCCATTCAATATCGATACCAGTGCCGGGCCGGCAAGCCGGTGCTCCGGGAACATGGTCAATGCACTCTCGGGCGGAAGCAACAAGCCGTCAAGGCTATCGCCTCGCTCGCGCATCGCTTCCAGCTCTTTGACATCATGGGCATTTGCCAGCGTGTAACCGGCCGCCAGCGTACGACGCAATGCGGAAACATGAGCGCCACAACCAAGCTGTTCGCCGATATCCTCTACCAGTGAGCGAATATACGTACCTTTGGTGCAAGTGACCGCCAGATCCAGCTCATTCTCGCGTATCGCCAGCAGCTTAAGCTCATAAATTGTGACCGGTCGCGCGGGCCGATCAATCTCGATGCCCTCACGAGCGTACTCATACAGAGGCTTGCCCTGATGCTTGAGCGCCGAGTACATCGACGGTACCTGCTGGATATCGCCCCGGAAGTCTTCCAGAACGGCCTCTACCTCGGCCTCCGTTAAGGCAGGCACCGGCTTCTCTTCAACAACGGCACCCTCGGCATCACCGGTTTCTGTCCGGACACCAAGGCGAGCGGTGGTGATGTAGGCTTTGTCGCTGTCCAGCATCATCTGGGAAAACTTGGTCGCTTCGCCAAAGCAAAGCGGCAAGACACCCGTAGCGAGGGGGTCAAGAGCGCCCGTATGGCCCGCTTTCGCAGCGCCATACAGACGTTTGATCTGCTGAAGAATGCCGTTGGAGGTAACACCCTGGGGCTTATCAATCACCAGGATGCCATTGACCTCCCGGCCTTTACGTCTCCGACTCAAGCGTCACGCTCCGGGTTATCAGAAACCGGATCGTCATTGTCGTCCTGTGGTACAGCTGGCTTATCACCCACCGCCTCACGAATCAGCCGGTCGAGCTTGCGGCTTTGCCCAAGCAGGCTGTCAAAATGAAAGCGCAGCATGGGAACGACACGCAGTTTCATGGCGCGCCCTACATGACCGCGCAGAAAGCCCGCAGCCTTGTTTAGCACCGCCAGAGTCTCCTTAACCTCCGGAGACTCCTCGGTAAGCTCTTCGGTCGACAACAGCGAAACGTAGATATCCGCATAGCCCAGGTCACGGCTGACTTTGACATCATTTACCGTGACCAGCCCAACGCGAGGGTCTTTCACCTCGCGCTGGATGATCTGAGCCAGCTCACGCTGCATCTGATCGCCTATGCGATCTATGCGACTGTAATCCCGTGCCATCAGGCCCCCGTCGATTCGAGCTGACGTTCAACGCGAACGCGATCAAACACTTCGATCTGGTCGCCCACTTTCACGTCATAACCCTTAACGCCGATACCGCACTCCATGCCGTTACGAACTTCAGGCACATCGTCTTTGAAGCGACGCAGAGATTCCAGCTCGCCCTCAAAGATGACCACGTTGTCACGCAGTACCCGGATCGGCTTGTTGCGATACACGGTACCCTCGGTAACCATGCAACCTGCAACCTGACCAAACTTCGGCGAACGGAAGACATCGCGAACGTCAGCGATACCAATGATATCTTCGCGGAATTCAGGCTTGAGCATGCCGGTCAGCGCCGCTCGCACATCATCAATCAGGTTGTAGATGATGCTGTAGTAGCGCAGATCCAGGCCTTCCTGCTCAACCAGACGCTTGGCTGCATTGTCTGCCCGAACGTTGAAACCAAAGATCACGGCATTGGTCGCCATCGCCAGACTGATGTCGGTTTCGGCGATTCCACCCACACCGGTAGAGACCAGTTTTACCTGAACCTCGTCGTTACCCAGATCCTGAAGCGCCTTGATGATGGCTTCCAGAGAACCGCGAACGTCGGTTTTAAGAACAACGTTGAGGGTTTTAACCTCATCTTTGCCCATATTCTCGAACAGGTTTTCAAGCTTGGAAGCCTGCTGGCGCTGCAGACGGTTTTCACGCTCGCGAGTCTGACGGTATTCGGCCAGTTCTTTGGCTTTCTTCTCGTCAGCCACGGCGTAGAACTCGTCACCGGCATCCGGCGTACCATTCAGGCCCAGAATCTCGACAGGAATGGATGGGCCTGCGTCTTTCACCTGCTTGCCGGCCTCATCGGTCATGGCGCGAACCTTACCGAAGAAGGCACCCGCTACCACCATGTCACCCTGGCGCAGAGTACCGTTCTGGACCAGTACGGTCGCAACAGAACCGCGACCACGCTCCAGGCTTGATTCAACCACCACACCCTTTGCAGAGGCATCCGGAGATGCTTCAAGCTCAAGCACTTCGGCCTGCAGCAAAATAGCTTCGAGCAGGTCATCAATGCCGGCACCGGTGTGCGCAGAAACCGGAACAAACTGAACATCACCGCCCCAGTCTTCGGGAATAACATCCAGCGCCGCCAGTTCGTTCTTGATCCGGTCCGGATCCGCCTCTTCCTTGTCCATTTTGTTGATGGCTACAACCAAAGGCACACCAGCAGACTTCGCGTGCTGTACCGCTTCCTTGGTTTGCGGCATCACGCCGTCGTCCGCGGCCACAACCAGGATAACGATATCGGTGCACTGGGCACCACGGGCACGCATCGCGGTAAAGGCAGCGTGACCCGGGGTATCCAGGAAGGACACCATACCGTGATCGGTTTCTACGTGGTAAGCACCGATATGCTGGGTGATACCACCGGACTCACCGGCCGCAACCTTGGCACGACGAATGTAATCCAGCAGAGAGGTCTTACCATGATCAACGTGACCCATCACACTGACGACCGGGGCGCGCTTGATCTTCTCTTTGCCTTCATGCTGTACCGAGATATTGCTCAGAACTTCTTCTTCCAAAGCGTCGTCGCTGACGGCTCTGGGCTTGTGGCCCAACTCTTCGGTCACAAGAACCGCGGTTTCCTGATCCAGCACCTGGTTGATCGTAGCCATGACACCCATACCCATCAGGGTTTTGATGACATCAGCAGCTTTCACTGCCATGCGCTGGGCGAGATCACCCACTGTAATTGTTTCGGGAATCTGTACTTCTCTAACCATTGGCTTGGTTGGCCTCTCGAAAGCATGACGCTTTTCTTTCGGTTTCTTTTTGGCCCGCAGCTGTTTACGTGGTTGAGAGTCTTCCTCATCCTCGGAAATTACCAAAGGTTCGTCTACTGGTCGGCTGCGAGGCCCGCGATGGCCAGCCTGCTTCTTCTTGGGCTTGCCTTCTTCAATGTCGTCGCCGCGCTCGCGTACCTTTTCTTTCTTCTTCTTGGGCTTGCGATCCCGCCCTTCATCCTCTGGCGGAGGCATTGGCATGTCCTCCGGCGAGGGCTCAAGCACGGGCTCGGGCTCTTTAGCTTTCTTTGCCTCAGTGCCTGCGTCCGCCTGCTCCTGTGGCGCTGCGGCTTCAGGCTGCGCCTGCTGCTCGGCCGTCACTTCTGGCGCCACTGGCGCGGCTTGCTGCTCGGCAACGGGCTGCTCTACCCGCTCTTCCGGCTTGGGCGCTTCAACTTCCGGCTCCGGCTGGGTTTCGGCACGTTTGATATACGTGCGACGCTTACGCACTTCCACGTTCACGGTTTTGGCCTTACCGGCCTTCAACGTAGTGGTGGTCTTGCGCTTGAGCGTGATTTTCTGCGGCTCAGCCCCGGCTTCGCCGTGGGTCTTTCTCAGATAAGCCAGCAACTGCTGCTTCTCATCACTGGTGACAGAGTCGTTTTCGCTGCGAGCCTTGAGCCCTGCTTCAACGAACTGCTTCAGCAAACGATCCACGGGAGCGCCTACATCTGCGGCCAGTTGTTTTACCGTTACTTCAGCCATACTGGTCCTCCTCTCCCGAATCAGGCCTGGTCTTCAAACCAGGGTGCGCGTGCTGTCATGATCAGCTGACCTGCACGCTCTTCATCCATACCTTCGATATCGAGCAGGTCATCCACCGACTGCTCAGCCAAATCTTCCATGGTGCGCACGCCCATACCGGCGAGTTTGAACGCCAGAGAACGGTCCATGCCATCCATTTCAAGAAGATCTTCTGCGGGCTCAGCACCCTCAAGAGCTTCTTCACTTGCCAACGCCTGATTCAGCAGGGCGTCCTTGGCACGGCTACGCAGTTCGGTAACCGTATCCTCGTCAAAGCCATCAATCGCCAGCATCTCTTCCATCGGCACATAGGCGACTTCTTCAATGGACGTAAAGCCTTCTTCGATCAGTACGCCCGCCAGTTCATCATCCACGTCCAGATGCTTGGTGAAGTGCTCGAGCAGCCTGTTGAATTCCTGCTCCTGACGTTCACCGGCTTCCTCTTCGGTCATGACGTTCAGAGTCCAGCCGGTCAGCTCCGTGGCCAGGCGAACGTTCTGGCCATTACGACCGATGGCCTGGGCCAGATTGTCTTCTGCAACTGCGACATCCATGGTGTGGCCATCTTCGTCCATCACGATGGACGCCACTTCTGCCGGCGCCATGGCGTTGATCACCAGTTGCGCCGGGTTGTCGTCCCACAGAACGATATCCACGCGCTCGCCACCCAGCTCATTGGAGACAGCTTGTACTCGTGAGCCACGCATACCAACACAGGCACCCACCGGATCGATACGGCGATCATTGGTTTTCACAGCAATCTTCGCCCGCGAGCCAGGGTCACGGGCCGCGCCACGAATTTCAATCAGCTCTTCTGCAATTTCCGGCACTTCGATACGGAACAGTTCAACCAGCATCTGTGCATCGGAGCGGCTCAGAATCAACTGAGGGCCACGATGATCCGTGCGAATCTCAAGCAGCAAAGCGCGTACACGGTCGCCCATGCGGAACGTTTCCCGGGCAATCAGGTGTTCGCGGGGCAGCAGCGCTTCGGCATTACCACCCAGGTCTACGATGACGTTGTCTCGTGTCACTTTCTTGACCGTGCCGGACACCAGCTCGCCAACACGATCGCGATAACTGTCGACAATCTTCATTCGCTCAGCTTCACGCACTTTCTGGAAGATGATCTGCTTGGCAGCCTGGGCACCGATGCGACCGAAAGCAACGGATTCCACCTTTTCCTCGTGCATATCACCAGGCTGAAGCTTGGTGTCAATTTCTTCCGCTTCCTGCATGGTGAGCTCGGTACCGAGCGCCGGAACGGCATCGTTGTCGACTACCAGCCAACGACGGAAGGTTTCGTACTCACCGGTACGGCGATCAATGGAAACGCGGATGTCCGCGTCTTCATCTTCATAACGTTTTTTGGCAGCAGTGGCGAGCGCAAGCTCGATAGCCTCGAAAATCACGTCCTTGTCGACGCCTTTCTCGTTCGAGACGGATTCCACTACCAGCAAGATCTCTTTACTCATGGGATTGCCCTGCCTTCAAAAGAATCAATACATCTGAAAAATTTCTTGAATACATTATTCAAAAACCGGAACGATACTGGCCTTTTCAATGCTGTCGAAAGGCAACAGGTATTCGTGGTCGTCTACTACAACCACCACCTCGTCGCCTTCCACGCCTTTAATCAGCCCCTGAAACTTGCGCCGGCCTTCAAAAGCCATCCGCAGTTTGATCTGCACCTGGTGACCAACAAAAGCCTCAAACTGTTCGAGACGGAACAACGGCCGATCCATCCCCGGGGATGAAACTTCCAGGGTGTACTCGCTCTGAATGGGATCTTCCACATCCATTACACCGCTGATCTGCCGACTGACCTTCTCGCAGTCTTCAATGCCGATCCCGTTCTCGGCATCGTCGATAAAAACCCGCAGCATCGACTGATACCCCCGGGAACGGAATTCGATTCCCCAGAATTCATACCCCAACCCCTCTACTACCGGGCGCAGGATGTCTTCCAGTTGTTTAAGCTTGGCTGACAAGTGTCGCCGCCTCCGTCTTCAGATTTTCAAAGTACAAAAACAAAAAAAGGGCTGTTGATCAGCCCTTTTTATGCACCAGGGCCCTTGCGCCAGGCCCCTTAATCAAAAAGCCCCTTAAAATGGGGCCTTTTGTTGCAAGAATTCGCAGATAGCCAACCCAAAAGGCAATCTGCCGACAGACACCTGGCCTGCCTGGAAGCCAGGACAAAACGCTGACTCCAATATCCGCCGGAGTATAAAGACGCGAAGCGGAGCGGTCAAGGACTGACCAAAAAAAACGGCTTGGGTTTGCCAAGCCGCTTTCAAAAAATTGGTGCCCGGGGCCGGACTCGAACCGGCACGACTTTCGTCACCACCCCCTCAAGATGGCGTGTCTACCAATTTCACCACCCGGGCAACGCTCTTTACTCGAGATCGGGGAGATCTGACGCCCCGCCCTCGGATTCACTATCTGCCGAACCTTCGATACCAGGCACTGAATCAGCCTGGGCAGGCGCCGAGGAAGACTCCTGAACCATCGGAATCCCAGCCTCACCGGCCACTTCAGCACGCTGCTTGGCGAAGATCGCCAGCGAAAAACTTGTTACGAAGAAGACAACCGCCATCAACGTTGTCATCCGGGTCAGGAAACTGCCGCTGCCCTGACTACCAAAAACGGTCTGAGACGCGCCGCCACCAAATGCCGCACCGGCATCAGCACCCTTGCCCTGCTGAATCAGGACAACACCTACCAGTGCCACGGCGATCACGACGTGAACAACGACTACCAGTGTTTCCATCCAATCCATACAGACTCTCGTATTCGTGTCGGCTTATGCACCCGCCGGGAACGCCCGACAGATACTTATAAACTCATCAGCCTTAAGGGAAGCACCACCTATAAGACCACCATCAATGTCCGGCTCTGAAAACAGAGCGGCCGCATTATCCGCTTTTACACTGCCGCCGTAAAGTACCGAAATCTCTTCCGCGGGCGCATTCATACCCTCAAGCACTTTGCGAATGGCTGCATGCATGGCCTGAGCATCATCTGCGGTCGCCGTTTTGCCGGTCCCGATAGCCCAAACCGGCTCATAGGCCACCACTACTTTTGACCATTGCTCACCCGTCACGGACGCAAGACCCTTCTGGATCTGTGCGGCAACCACTTGCTCCGCCTCTCCGGCGTCACGCTGATCGAGCGTTTCACCCACACAGAGCACTGCCGTCAATCCGCTTTCAAGCACCCGCCCGATCTTTCGGGCAACCACCTCATCACTCTCGCCAAACAGTTGCCGGCGCTCAGAATGACCCACGAGCACATACCAGCAACCGAGATCCCTGGCCATCTCAGCAGACACTTCGCCGGTATAGGCACCGGACTGCCATTGACTGACATTCTGCACACCGATAGCCAGCTTGCCATCAGCCCGCTGCTGAACCAGGGGAATGTATGGCGCCGGAGGGATAATAACCACCTCTGCACCGGCATCAAGACTGCCGGCATGATCGCATATGACGCCAACCAGTTGTTGCACAAGGTCTTTCGACCCGTTCATTTTCCAGTTTCCGGCTACAATTTTGCGACGCATACCAACTCTCAAACGTCCCGAGCGTAAGGGAGGGCGAACTATACAGCAGACATTTCCTCTGCACAACCGCCCCGTTTTGAATCAGGGAGTTGACTGCTCAACCACCCTGGCAAGCTCTTTCGCAATGCGGGCAATATCCTCCGCATTCTTGCCTTCGGCCATAACACGAATCAGCGGCTCGGTACCGGACGCACGCAACAGGATACGGCCAGCGTCGCCTAACGCCTCTTCAGCCTGGCGCATGGCTTCCACGATATCTTTCCGGCTTAGCGGATCGAAACGTTGGGCAACGCGCACGTTCACCATGGTTTGAGGGAGTTTGCTCATGCCCTTCCGCAACTCCTGCATGCTTTTGCCGGAGCGCCTTACCGCCAAAAGCACTTGCAGGGCAGAAACAATTCCATCCCCGGTGCTGGTGCAATCCCTGATCACCATGTGCCCTGACCCTTCGCCGCCCAGAACCCAGTTATTCGCCAGCAAACGCTCCATCACATACCGGTCTCCGACCTTGGCACGCTCAAACTCGATTCCGCTATCGCGCAACGCTAACTCGACGCCAAGATTGGTCATCAGGGTGCCAACAACACCGCCCATCAGACGACCCTCAGCCTGCCGCCGGGACGCGAGAATATAGAGCAGCTCGTCGCCATCCACCTCAGACCCATCCTGATCCACCATCAACACCCGGTCACCATCGCCATCGAAGGCAATTCCCATGTCTGCGCCTTTTTCTGCGACCGCCTGCTTCAAAGCATCAAGATGAGTGGAACCGACATTGAGGTTGATATTCAGGCCGTCAGGATCGGCACCGATAACCGTTACCTTGGCACCCAACTCCCGGAACACTTTCGGAGCGACGTGGTAGGTAGCACCATTTGCGCAATCCAGCACGACATTCAGGCCGTCCAGCGTAAACTCATTGGGAACGGTGCTTTTACAAAACTCCACGTAGCGACCCGGAGCATCATCCACACGGGTTGCCTTGCCAAGCTCTCCCGGCTCACAGACCTTGATAGGTTGATCCAGCCAACGCTCGATTTCCGCCTCCAGGGCATCGTCCAGCTTGGTACCGTCAGCCGAAAAGAACTTGATTCCGTTGTCGTGATGCGGGTTGTGCGATGCACTGATGACAATGCCTGCAGACGCCCGGAAGGTTCTTGTCAGGTAAGCAATCGCGGGCGTCGGCATGGGCCCCAGCAGCTTCACATCAACCCCTGCAGCCGACAGTCCCGCCTCCAGAGCAGACTCGAACATATAGCCGGATAACCGGGTATCTTTACCAATCAGCACGCTGTTCCTTTGGCCGGCCTTTTTGAACGCCTGACCCGCCGCCCAACCAAGGTGCAACATAAATTGCGGAGTAATGGGCCCCTCGCCTACGTGACCTCGAATACCATCGGTACCAAAATATTTACGCTGGGACATCAGACTGCCTCCCTCACTGCCGTCACAACTTTAACGGCGTCCACAGTTTCTCTTACATCGTGCACCCGGAGGATGCTCGCACCTTTCATGGCCGATATTGTCGCGGCAGCAAGGCTTGCGGGCAACCTTTCATTGACCTCGCGCCCGGTGATCGCACCAAGCATTGATTTTCTTGAAACACCAATCAAAAGTGGGTGCCCCAACAGATGCATCTGCTCCAACGAGGCCAGCAGCTGAAGGTTATGCTCAACACTTTTACCAAAACCAAATCCCGGATCGAGGATGATGTTTTCCGGCAACACCCCGGCACCTTCAGCGACCCGCATACGCTCTGTCAGAAAGGAGCTTACATCGCGACGAACGTTTCGATAACGAGGTGAATCCTGCATCGTTTCTGGCTCACCCTGAATGTGCATGATGCACACCGGAACACCGGCATCGGCCACCACCTCCGGCGCACCATCGCGCTGAAGGGCTCGTACATCATTGATCAGACCCGCACCTAACCTGACTGTCTCAGCCATAACCATCGGGTTGCTGGTATCCACAGAAATCACAACCTCTAGCTCGCGAGCAATCGCCTCGACAACCGGGCACACCCGATCCAGCTCTTCCTGGGTTGAAACTTGTGCAGCACCAGGACGAGTGGATTCGCCCCCCACATCGATAAACGTCGCACCATCCGCAACCATTTGCCTGGCCCGACGCAGCCCCGCTTCGACTGAATTGAACTGGCCGCCATCTGAAAAGGAATCCGGGGTAACGTTTAAAATACCCATCACATGACAGAATGAGAGATCGAGCTCGCGGCCGGCAAAATTCATCTTCATAGCATAGCGTCCAAAAAATTCGTTTCGGAAAGACAAAAACAAACGCCGCCCGATGGTCGGGCGGCGCAGTTAACTACTCGAGACTTGCGGGAAATCAGTGCTCGCCGGCAGGGCGCCCTACTCCGGGCTGGCGACCATCAGAGCTTTTGGGCTCCGGCGCCGTTTCTGACCCATCCGACCGGACACCGCCGGAAGGACCACTGTCACCCCAGTTTTTGGGTGGCCGCGGCTCACGACCCTCCATAATGTCATCGATCTGGTGACGGTCGATGGTTTCATATTTCATCAATGCATCCGCCATCATTTCCAGCTTATCCCGGTTATCAACCAGAATTTGTTTTGCTGTCTCATAGCAGGTATCGATGATATTGCGCACTTCCTCATCGATTCGCTGAGCCGTCTCTGGCGAATACACGGTATGCGCCTGGCCTGCAGAGCGGCCAAGGAACGGCTCCTCACTGTCGGTATCGTACTGCAGCGGCCCCAGTTTTTCAGACAGACCCCAGCGAGTCACCATATTGCGGGCAATACTGGTGGCACGCTCAATGTCGTTGGATGCACCCGTGGTCACCCCATCAAAACCCAACGTCAGCTCCTCAGCAATACGACCGCCAAACAAGCTACAGATCGAACTGGTCAGGAACCGCTTGGAGTGACTGTACTTGTCCTCTTCCGGCAAGAACATGGTCACACCGAGGGCGCGCCCGCGGGGAATGATACTGACCTTATAAACCGGGTCATGCTCGGGCACCAGCCTGCCGACGATGGCATGGCCTGACTCGTGATAAGCCGTATTCCGCTTTTCTTTTTCATTCATCACCATGGACTTGCGCTCGGCGCCCATCATGATCTTGTCTTTCGCCAGCTCGAGCTCTTCCATCGACACCAGGCGCTGGTTGCGGCGGGCTGCAAACAATGCCGCCTCGTTTACCAGGTTGGCTAGATCGGCACCGGAAAAGCCGGGGGTACCACGGGCAATAACCGCAGGATCGATACCGTCGGCCAGCGGCACCTTCTTCATGTGCACTTTCAGAATCTGCTCGCGGCCCAGGATATCCGGCAAACTAACGACGACCTGACGATCAAATCGACCGGGGCGCAAAAGAGCCGGGTCCAGAACGTCGGGGCGGTTAGTCGCAGCGATCACGATCACGCCTTCGTTACCCTCAAAGCCGTCCATTTCTACCAGCAACTGGTTCAGTGTCTGTTCACGCTCATCGTGACCACCACCCATACCCGCGCCACGATGGCGACCCACCGCATCGATCTCATCGATGAAGATGATGCAAGGACTCTGCTTCTTGGCCTGCTCGAACATGTCGCGAACCCGCGAGGCACCGACACCCACGAACATTTCAACAAAGTCAGAACCTGAGATGGAGAAAAACGGCACCTTGGCTTCACCGGCAATCGCTTTCGCCAGCAGCGTCTTACCTGTACCAGGAGGGCCTACCATCAACACGCCTTTCGGGATACGACCACCCAGGCGTTGAAACTTGCTCGGATCGCGCAGGAAATCCACCAGTTCTTTGACGTCTTCTTTGGCTTCATCAACACCCGCAACATCACCGAAGGTGGTTTTAATCTGGTCTTCACTCAGAAGCCGGGCCTTGCTCTTACCGAAAGACATCGGGCCTTTGCCACCGCCACCGCCTTGCATCTGACGCATGAAGAACATAAAGAGCGCTATGATGATCAGGATCGGGAAGGCAGCGACCAGAAGCTGAGTCCACAGGCTCTGGCGATCCGGCTCTTTGCCGATCACCTCGACGTTGTTGGCAAGAAGGTCGTCCATCAACTTGCCATCCGGCACCTGCGGCCGCACGGTCTGGAACTGGGAACCATCACCGCGAAGGCCCTGCACTTGCAAGCCATCAATGGTCACCTGCCGGACCTGGCCCTGCTGGACCATCTCGACAAACTGCGAATAATTAACTTGTTGCCCGGTGGTGGTGGGGGAGAAATTCTGAAACACCATCAGCAGCACGGCGGCTATTACTAGCCAGAGAACCAGATTTTTTGCCATATCGTTCAAGGATCATCACCTGTGAATTGCGGGGGTAGCAGCAGAACCGCCAACCCTTTTCCGACACCTTACACCAATTGTACGTCCGTAAACCAGAATCGGCCCATCCGTAACAGACACCAACAACGCTAAAACGTTCCTTCAATCTACAGCCATGGACGGAGGAGCGGGCACACTCAACGGCTCTGACAGAGCTCCGCGACCACAAACATGGCCTGTAAGTGATTACATCCATTTGTGACGGGAATCTATCTGTTACAATCGACAAATTATACGACGATGTCAGCCTGTATGCCGCTGACCTTTTGTTAATTGCACCGATAAAGAGATTACATCATGAGTCTGTCACCGGAACAGCGCCGGGAATACCGGGCCATTGCCCACAATCTCAAGCCCGTGATCATTGTTGGCGACAAAGGCCTGTCCGAGGGGCTTCAGGAAGAACTGGAGCGGGCCCTGAACGATCATGAGCTGATCAAGATAAAGGTCGCCAGCCAGGATCGCGAAGCCCGCCAGGAAGCCATTCAGGCTCTGTGCGAAGGCGCCAAAGCGGAACTGGTACAAACGATTGGCAAAATTGCGGTCATCCTCCGCAGAGCGAAAAAGCCCAACCCGAAGCTGTCCAACCTGCTCAGAACCAAATGATTTTTTGCCTTCGATAAAACAAAAAGCCGGCCTGGGAAATCCCACGCCGGCTTCTTTATTCAGCAGACACGCCTCAGATGTATTCCACCTTGGTAATCTCGTACTCCACCGTACCGGAAGGAATACGGATCGCCACGACATCATCTTCACTCTTGCCCACCAGCGCGCGCGCAATTGGCGACGAAACGGACAATTTGCCGGATTTGATATCGGCTTCGTCCTCACCAACGATCTGGTAAGTCACTTCTTCGTCGGTATCCATATTCACAAGGTGAACCGTGGTGCCGAAAATCACTTTACCGGTGTTTTCCATCTTGGCAACATCAATCACCATAACGGCTGACAACTTGCCTTCGATCTCCTGAATACGGCCCTCGATAAAGCTTTGTTGCTCGCGCGCCGCATGGTATTCGGCGTTCTCTTTGAGATCACCGTGCTCCCGCGCATCGGCGATGGCCTGAATCACCCGAGGGCGATCTTCGGACTTCAGTTTTTTCAGCTCTTCACGCAGACGGGCTTCTCCCGTCGGCGTCATGGGCACTCTGTCAGTAGCCATACTATTACTTCCCTGCATGCAGGTCCTGGAGGCGACGAACCGTGCGCTCCGGACCAAATTTGATCGCCCGGCAGAAGGCTTCACCACCCGCCAGAGTCGTTGTGTAGGTCACCTTGGTTTGCAGCGCCGACTGGCGAATTTGTGCCGAATCGGAAATCGCCTTGCGACCTTCAGTGGTATTGATAATAAGTTGTACCTGACCGTTTTTGATGGCGTCAACAATGTGCGGACGACCCTCACGAACCTTATTCACTTTCTCCGCCGTGATGCCTGCGTCTTCCAGAGCCTTGGCCGTACCGGTAGTGGCAATAATCCTGAACCCGGCATCAACCAGGTCTTGCGCCACCTTGGCCGCCCCCGGCTTGTCGACATCTCTCACAGACATGAACGCGGTGCCCTGGGCCGGCAGGCGCTCGCCGATCGCCAGCGCTGCTTTGGCGAAGGCTTCATCGAAACTGTCGCCCAGTCCCATCACCTCACCGGTGGATTTCATTTCTGGCCCAAGAATCGGGTCAACCGCCGGGAACTTATTGAACGGGAACACCGACTCTTTCACCGCATAATAGGTTGGCACGATTTCCTGAGTAAAATTCAGCTCTTTCAGAGTCTTGCCAGACATTACCCGAGCGGCAACCGCCGCCAGTGACACGCCGATGGCCTTGGATACAAACGGCACCGTACGGGACGCTCGCGGGTTGACTTCAATGACGTAAATCTCACCATCCTGCCAGGCCAGTTGCACGTTCATCAAACCAATAACATCCAGCTCGATGGCCATTTTCTTTACGGCATCCCGCATCTGGTCCTGAACGTCTTTCGGCAGACTGTAGGGCGGCAGTGAGCAGGCGGAGTCACCGGAATGAACGCCGGCCTGTTCAATATGCTGCATGATGCCGCCAATCACCACGTCGGTGCCGTCGCAAATGGCATCAATGTCGACTTCGATGGCGGCATTCAGGAAATGGTCCAGCAGTACCGGGCTGTCATTGGAAACCAGCACCGCGTTGCGCATATAACGCACCAGCTCGGTTTCGTCGTAGACGATTTCCATCGCGCGACCACCCAATACATAGGACGGGCGCACCACCAGCGGGTAACCGATTTCACGGGCCGCCAGAATACCTTCCTCGTGACTGCGAACGGTGGCGTTCTCGGGCTGATTCAGGCCAAGGCGCTGAATCATTTGCTGAAAACGCTCACGATCTTCGGCACGGTCGATGGCATCCGGGCTGGTACCAATGATTGGCACACCGGCCGCCTCCAGGCCGCGCGCCAGTTTCAGCGGGGTCTGACCACCGTACTGCACGATCACACCCTTGGGCTTCTCGACGTTGATGATTTCCAGCACGTCTTCAAGGGTGATCGGCTCAAAGTACAACCGGTCGGAGGTGTCGTAATCGGTCGATACGGTCTCCGGGTTGCAGTTGATCATGATGGTTTCATAGCCGTCTTCGCGCATGGCCAGAGCGGCGTGAACACAGCAGTAATCAAACTCGATACCCTGACCGATACGGTTAGGACCGCCACCGATCACCACAATCTTCTCGCGATCACTCGGGGCCGATTCGCACTCTTCTTCATAGGTTGAGTACATGTAGGCGGTGTCAGAAGCGAACTCAGCCGCACAGGTGTCTACCCGCTTATAAACAGGGCGAATACCAAGGTCGTGGCGCAGTTTGCGCAGACTGACTTCCGACAGCCCCAGCAGCTTGGCAAGGCGGGCATCAGAAAAACCCTTGCGCTTGAGGCGGAACATCGTGGTGTAGTCAATATCCGCCTTGCCCGCCGATTTCAGGGCCAGTTCTTCGCGGATCAGATCTTCGATCTGCACCAGATACCAGGGATCGACTTTGGTGTGCTGGAACACTTCGTCAACCGTCATACCAGCCCGGAAGGCATCGCCGATGTACCAGACCCGCTCTGCGCCCGGCACATTCAGTTCGCGAGTCAGGGTTTCGCGGGAATTCTCCGATTCAAACTCTTCCAGCTGCTCATCAAAGCCCTCGGACCCCACTTCAAGCCCACGCAGAGCTTTCTGCATGGATTCCTGAAAGGTACGACCGATCGCCATCACCTCGCCCACCGACTTCATCTGGGTGGTCAGGCGCGCATCGGCCTGCGGGAATTTCTCGAAAGTGAAACGAGGAATCTTGGTGACAACATAGTCGATGCTGGGCTCAAACGACGCCGGGGTGACACCACCGGTAATTTCGTTTTGAAGTTCATCCAGGGTGTAGCCCACCGCCAGCTTGGCGGCTACCTTGGCGATCGGGAAACCCGTGGCCTTGGACGCCAATGCCGATGACCGGGACACCCGCGGGTTCATCTCGATAACGACCATGCGACCGTTGTCCGGGTTAATGCCGAACTGCACGTTGGAACCACCGGTCTCGACACCAATCTCACGCAGTACCGCCAAGGAGGCGTTCCGCATGATCTGGTACTCTTTGTCCGTCAGCGTCTGGGCTGGCGCCACGGTGATGGAGTCACCGGTGTGCACGCCCATAGCGTCAAAGTTTTCGATGGCGCAGACGATGATGCAGTTGTCGTTTTTGTCACGAACAACCTCCATCTCGTACTCTTTCCAGCCGATCAGGGATTCATCGATCAACAGCTCGTTGGTCGGCGACAGATCCAGGCCACGGGTACAGATTTCTTCGAATTCATCTTTGTTATAAGCGATACCGCCACCGGAACCACCCATGGTGAAGGAGGGCCGGATAATGCAGGGGAAGCCGATGTCTTTGCTCGCTTCCCAGGCTTCTGCCATGGAGTGCACAATCGTCGCACGCGGGCACTCAAGGCCGATTTTTTTCATGGCCTTGTCGAAGCGGTCACGATCTTCTGCTTTATCAATGGTGTCGGCGTTGGCACCGATCATTTCAACGCCATGTTTTTCCAGAACGCCGTGCTTTTCCAGGTCCAGCGCGCAGTTGAGTGCGGTCTGGCCGCCCATGGTGGGCAGCAGGGCGTCAGGCTTTTCTTTCTCAATGATCTTTTCGACGGTTTTCCAGGTAATCGGCTCGATGTAGGTGGCATCGGCCATCGCCGGATCGGTCATGATGGTAGCCGGGTTGGAATTCACCAGAATCACCCGGTACCCCTCTTCGCGCAGGGCTTTACAAGCCTGGGCGCCGGAGTAGTCAAATTCGCACGCCTGCCCGATCACGATGGGGCCTGCGCCCAGGATCAGGATGCTTTTGATGTCGGTACGTTTTGGCATGTCTTGGTAAACCTGTCAGCAACTTTTGAATTCGTGCAGCGCAAAACGCGGCGCCTGTGTGTTATCCGTGGTGATCGGCCCTCAGGCGGATCGCGCTTCCATCAGGCGGATAAACTCGTCAAACAGGGGGGCCACGTCGTGAGGACCGGGGCTGGCTTCCGGATGCCCTTGAAAACTGTAAGCCGGCTTATCCGTGCGGCGAATGCCCTGCAGCGTGCCATCAAACAGAGATTTGTGAGTCGCCTCTACGTTCGCCGGCAGCGTCGCCTCGTCCACGGCAAAGCCGTGATTCTGGCTGGTGATCATCACGGTGCCTTTGGCGATGTCCTGAACCGGGTGGTTGGCGCCGTGGTGGCCATGGCCCATTTTCAGGGTCTTGGCGCCACTGGCCAGCGCAAGCAACTGGTGCCCCAGGCAAATACCAAACACCGGAATCTCGGTTTCCAGCACTTCCTGGATAGCCGTAATAGCGTAGTCGCAGGGCTCGGGATCGCCCGGGCCGTTGGACAGGAAGATGCCATCGGGGTTCATGGCCAACACGTCTGCGGCCGGGGTTTGCGCCGGCACTACGGTGATGTCGCAACCACGAGACGCCAGCATGCGCAGGATGTTGTACTTTACGCCGTAGTCCCAGGCGACCACTTTGAACCGGGCCTCGGCCTGCTCGCCGTACCCGGAAACCAGGTTCCACTCGGCCTGGCGCCACTGGTAGGCTTTGTCGCTGGTCACTTCTTTGGCGAGGTCCATGCCTTTCAGGCCCGGGAAGGCGTTTGCCAGTTCCAGCGCCCGTTCGGCGGTGGCATTTTCTCCCGCCACTATGGCTCCGTTCTGGGAACCTTTGTCACGCAAAATGCGGGTGAGGCGGCGGGTATCGATGTCAGCAATGCCAACAATGTTGTTGCTTCGCAGGTAGTCGTCAAGGCTGCCCTGGTTGCGCCAGCTGCTGGCCAGCAGGGGCAGGTCGCGGATAATCAACCCGGCGGCGTGAATGCGGTCGGATTCCACGTCTTCGTCGTTCACACCGGTGTTGCCGATGTGCGGATACGTCAGGGTGACGATCTGGCGTGAGTAGGACGGATCGGTCAGGATTTCCTGATAGCCGGTCATGGCAGTATTGAATACTACCTCGCCGCTGGTTTCTCCGTCTGCGCCGATGGCGGTGCCGTAAAAGAGGCTTCCGTCTGCGAGTGCAAGGATTGCTGGTGTGCTCAAGGCTTGTATCCTCATCGAGTGGCGTAAGTTCGTCACGAACAGGAACGCAAGCGCAAAGTCAGGTTGCAAAAAAGCGAGACAAGGCAAAAAACCCGATCTCGCTTTCCTATAAACTTTTCAAAGGTACGCTTGGTGCAGTCAAATCGCCTTATTGTAAGAAATCTGGCGATTTTTGTCCACGCTGAATTCTACTTTGAGCTATGTCGCTGCTCCTCCGACCTGAGAGTTTGCTGTTCGAAATCAGCCCTTAATCCCAAGAACATCCTGCATGTCATACAAGCCAGCAGCCTTACCCTCGAGCCACAGCGCAGCCCGCATGGCGCCTTTGGCAAAGGTCATCCGGCTACTGGCCTTGTGGGTGATCTCAATACGTTCGCCTTCGGTGGCAAACAGCACGGTATGGTCACCCACCACATCGCCAGCGCGGATGGTTTCAAAACCGATCTCCTTGCGCGTGCGCTCACCGGTGAAGCCTTCGCGGCCGTAGACAGCACATTCTTTTAGATCACGGCCGAGAGCATCGGCGACGACTTCGCCCATGCGCAGGGCGGTGCCGGAAGGGGCGTCTTTTTTGTGGCGGTGGTGGGCCTCGATGATTTCTACGTCGTAGTCGTCGCCCAGGGTAGCCGCGGCGGTGCGCAGGAGGTTGAGGACGACGTTAACGCCCACGCTCATGTTGGGGGCGAAGACGACCGGGGTGGATTCGGCGGCCAGGGCGAGCTGTTCTTTTTCGGCGTCGGTCATGCCGGTGGTGCCGATGACCAGCATCTTGCCGTTAGCGCTGCAGAACCTGGCGTTTTCCAGGGTTAGATCCGGGAAGGTGAAGTCCACCAGCACGTCAAAGTCGTCTTTGACGTCGTCCAGGCTGCCAGCCATTTTTACGCCGGTTTTGCCAACGCTGGTCATTTCGCCGGCGTCGGCACCGATCAGGCTGCTGCCCGGCTCAACGATTGCGGCACCGAGTTCAAGACCTTCAGTGCCGTCTACCGCCTCGATTAATACTTTACCCATGCGCCCGGCGGCGCCGATGATTGCTACCCTCATCTGTTCTGCCCTCAGAATTTCATTTCGTCGAAGAAGCTTTTCACACCCTCAAACCAGGAGGTCTTCTTCGGAGCATGATGGGTGCCATTAGAGCCGTCCAGAGTTTTCTGGAACTCGTCGAGCAGCTCTTTCTGTCGCTTGGTCAGATTGACCGGCGTCTCGACCATCACACGGCACAGCAGGTCGCCGGACGGACCGCCGCGCACCGGGCTGACGCCTTTGTTACGCAAACGGAAGAGTTTTCCGGTCTGGGTTTCAGGCGGAATCTTGAGTTTTACCCGACCATCAAGTGTCGGCACTTCCAATTCACCACCCAAGGCTGCATCAACGATGCTGATGGGGACTTCGCAGTAGAGGTTGCGCCCGTCACGGGTAAAGATAGAGTGCTCACGCACGGCCACCTGAACATACAGATCACCGGGAGGCCCACCGTCCACACCCATTTCACCTTCACCAGACAGGCGAATGCGATCGCCAGTGTCGACTCCGGGCGGCACTTTGACGGACAGGGTTTTCTCCTGCCTTACACGCCCCTGGCCATGACACTCTTTACAGGGATTCTTGATGATCTGGCCGGCACCACGGCATGTAGGACAAGCCTGCTGCACCGTGAAGAAGCCCTGCTGCATGCGCACCTGCCCCATACCCTGACAGGTACTGCAAGTTTCAGGGCGGGAGCCTTTTTCAGCACCACTGCCGTCACAGACGTCGCATTCTTTGTGGCCTGGAATGGTGATTTTGACGGTTTTGCCTTTCACCGCCTCTTCCAGATCCAACTCCAGCGTGTAGCGGAGATCAGAACCCCGAGTGCTGCGGCCGCGGCCGCCGCCTCCACCGAAGATATCGCCAAACACATCGCCAAAGATGTCGGAGAAGCTTCCGCCGCCACCGCCTCCGAATCCACCACCGGCCTGGCCATCTACACCGGCGTGACCAAACTGGTCATAGGCTGCACGCTTGCTAGAGTCCGCCAGAATTTCGTAGGCTTCGCTGGCCTCTTTGAACTTATTCTCGGCGTCGGTATCGTCCGGGTTACGGTCCGGATGGTATTTCATCGCAAGCTTTCGATATGCCCGCTTTATGTCCTTCTCGTCCGCGTCCCGGGCAACCCCGAGTACTTCGTAATAATCGCGCTTGGCCATGCTTTAAAACCCTGTTTCTATAACGCGGAAAACGCGGGCACTCGCCCGCGCTTTCCAACTACCTGATGTACTTCGAATTTACTTCTTGTCGTCTTTGACTTCTTCGAACTCGGCGTCGACGGCGTCATCAGCAGACTTAGCTTCGGCACCTTCCTGCCCACCAGCCTGATCCGCCTGATCCGCGTACATCTTTTGAGCCAGCTCGGAAGACACTTCCGTCAGCTTCTGGGTCTTGGCTTCAATGGCTTCCTTATCGGAACCCGCCAGAGCTTCTTCCAGGTCCTTGATAGCAGTCTCGATAGACTCCTTCTCGCTGTCGCTGACCTTATCACCGGCTTCGGTCAGGGTCTTGCGGACCGCGTGGACCATACCGTCGCCCTGGTTACGCGCCTGCACCAGTTCTTCGAACTTGCGATCTTCATCCGCGTTGGCTTCGGCGTCACGAACCATTTTCTCGATTTCATCGTCATTCAGACCGGAAGAGGCCTTGATCACGATGGACTGCTCTTTGCCGGTCGCCTTGTCTTTCGCAGATACGTTCAGAATGCCGTTGGCATCAATGTCGAAGGTCACTTCGATCTGCGGAACGCCACGCGGTGCGGGCGGAATGTCCGCCAGGTCAAAGCGGCCCAGTGACTTGTTCTGTGACGCCTGCTTGCGCTCACCCTGAACCACGTGAATGGTCACGGCTGTCTGACTGTCATCCGCGGTCGAGAAGGTTTGCGACTTCTTGGTCGGAATCGTGGTGTTCTTGTCGATCAGCGGAGTAGCCACACCGCCCATGGTCTCGATGCCCAGGGTCAGCGGAGTTACGTCCAGCAGAAGCACGTCTTTCACGTCGCCGGAGAGAACGGCACCCTGAATAGCGGCACCCATGGCAACGGCTTCGTCCGGGTTCACATCTTTACGCGGCTCTTTACCGAAGAACTCTTTAACCTTTTCCTGAACCAGCGGCATACGGGTCTGGCCGCCAACCAGAATGACTTCATCAATCTCAGAAGCGCTCAGGCCGGAGTCCTTGAGAGCAACTTTACAAGGCTCGAGGCTGCGCTGAACCAGCTCTTCTACCAGTGATTCGAGCTTAGCGCGAGTCAGCTTGACGTTCATGTGCTTCGGACCAGACGCATCTGCAGTCACATACGGCAGGTTAACGTCGGTTTGCTGACTGCTGGAAAGTTCAATTTTCGCTTTCTCGGCGGCTTCTTTCAGACGCTGCATCGCCAGCGAGTCACCACGCAGATCAATACCGCTGTCTTTCTTGAACTGGTCCGCCAGGTATTCGATAACCTTGAGGTCGAAATCCTCACCGCCCAGGAAGGTGTCGCCGTTGGTGGCCAGCACTTCAAACTGATGCTCACCGTCTACGTCGGCAATTTCAATGATGGACAGGTCGAAGGTACCACCACCCAGGTCGTATACCGCCACCGTACGGTCACCGCTTTGCTTGTCCATGCCGTAGGCAAGGGCCGCTGCGGTCGGCTCGTTGATGATCCGCTTGACTTCGAGACCGGCAATCTTGCCCGCGTCTTTCGTCGCCTGGCGCTGGCTGTCATTGAAGTAGGCCGGCACGGTGATAACCGCGGCAGTCACTTTCTCACCCAGATAGTCTTCTGCGGTTTTCTTCATCTTCTTGAGGATTTCGGCAGAAATCTGGGGCGGAGCCATCTTCTGGCCCTTCACCTCTACCCACGCATCGCCATTGTCGGCCTTGGCGATTTTATAAGGCACCATCTTGATGTCTTTCTGAACCACATCGTCCTCGAAACGACGACCGATCAGTCGCTTGATGGCGTACAGCGTGTTGTGCGGGTTGGTCACCGCCTGACGCTTGGCTGACTGGCCAACCAGGGTTTCGCCATCATCGGTGTACGCAATAATGGACGGGGTGGTGCGATCACCCTCGGCGTTCTCAATAACTTTGACCTTGTCTCCATCCATGATGGCCACGCAAGAGTTTGTGGTTCCCAGGTCGATACCAATAATTTTGCTCATCGAATCACTCCAAATCTAGCTGAAATCTGCCCGGGGATTTTTACCCGGCTGCTGCTGTTTAACCGATATATTGGCGCTTTCTTGCGCTTTTCAAGCCTGCTCGTCGATTTTTGGTGCATCTTCCGCCTTGGCCACTACGACCATCGCCGGGCGAACGACGCGCCCATTGAGCAGATAACCTTTCTGCACAACCGCAACCACACTGTTCGGCTCTGCATCGGGAGCCGGCACCATAGACATCGCCTCGTGCTGTTGCGGATCGAACGGTTCACCAACCGGGTTGAGCTGTTCAACATTGAATTTTTTCAGGCTGTTCATGAACAAGCCCAACGTCATCTCAACACCTTCACGAATGGATGCCACCAGGTCTCCCGCATTGTCGTGCCCTTCGGTGCTTTCCACCGCCTTTTCAAGGCTGTCCGCAACGGGCAGGAGTTCCTTCACAAACTTTTCCAGTGCAAACTTGTGGGCTTTTTCGACATCCACTTCAGCTCTGCGACGGACATTCTGCATCTCCGCCTGGGCGCGCAACGCCTGATCCTGATAGTTCTGAAGCTGATCCTTCAGGGCATCAAGCTCCGAAACCTCCCCGGCCTCTGGCTGATCATTTTGTCCCTGCGATTCTCCGGCTGCGGCTTCCGTCGCCTCGTTAAACTCTTCTACCTGCTCGTTGCGCTTGTCGTCAGCACTCATGTTCACTCCTGATAACATTTCCCAAGCCCCGTAGGCCTGTGGCGAATAGAGCCCGCCTGGCAAAGGCGGGAAAACCTGCTTTGCGATCCGATATGGGGCCCGTCGCTCAGGATTCAACCTCAAAGATCAGATTCTTTAACAATTTCCCCGAGCACTGTTTGCAAACCGCCAGACTACTGTATATATTCACAGCAACTGTATAACCAGACAGTAATCGAATTCGTTACCCAGAGGCCAGCCGGCCCAAGCGGAGGTTATCGGCATGCTCACACAACTCACGGTATCCAATTACGCCATTGCTGAGCGCGTTGAACTTCAGTTCAATAAAGGCATGACAGCCCTGACCGGCGAAACAGGCGCCGGAAAATCCATCGTTCTTGATGCATTGAGCCTGGCAATGGGCGGACGCGCCGATGCCGGCGCCGTGCGTCATGGCGCAAGCCGCGCCGACATTACCGCTTGCTTTGATATTTCCCGCATACCTGAAGCCAGTGAGTGGCTGGAAAGCCACGATCTGGATGAAAAAAACGAGTGCATTCTTCGTCGGACGATCAGCAAAGACGGCCGCTCAAAAGCCTTCATTAACGGCCAGCCCTGCCCCTTGTCGCAGCTGAAAGAACTGGGCGGCCTCCTGATGGACATCCACAGCCAGCACCAGCACCAGTCATTGCTGCGTAAAGACACCCATCGCAAGCTGCTTGACGAGTTTGCAGGCGCAGAGCAACTGGCCGAACAGACCGAAGCCGCCTGGAAAGCCTGGAATCAGACCAACCGGAAACTTGAGCAGCGCCGCCAGAATGCTGACGAAGCAGAAGCCAAGCTCCAGCTTTTGCGCTACCAGGTTGAAGAACTGGACAGATTAGCGATTGACTCAGGTGAGCAGGAGGCATTGGAGCAAGAACAGGGCCAGCTGAGCCAGGCCGATACCATTCTGCACAGCAGTCATCAGGCCGCGCTGCTCTGCACAGAAGATGAAGCCAGCGCTGCACAACTGGTTCGCCAGGCGCTTCACTATCTGGAGCAACTTCCGGTTGAAGTATCCGAACTTGCCGACACCCTTCAAATGCTCAGCGAGGCACAGATCCAGATTTCTGAAGCCGGAGATAACCTGCGCCGCTTTGTCGACGATTACGAAGCGGATCCAGCACGCCTGGCGGAAGTAGAAGACCGCCTGAGCGCCATCTATCAAATGGCCCGTAAACATCGCATTTCACCGGAAGAGCTGCCAGAGCTGCATCAGCGCCTCAAGGCAGAGCTGGCCGAGCTCGATGGCGGCGAAGGCAGTCTCGAACAACTCGAAGCAGAACTTGAGAAGCAAAAAGCCGGGTACAGTGAGCTGGCACAACGCCTATCCACCAAGCGCGAACAGGCAGCAGCCGAGTTGGATCAACGCATCGCACTGGAACTGGCCCAACTGAGCATGCCGGCAGTCCAGTTCATCACGAATTTAAGCCGCAACGAGCAAGATGAGCCGGGGTTACATGGCATGGAAGAGGTTGAGTTCCTGGTCAGCGCCAACCCGGGCCAGCCCGCCCGCCCACTGGCAAAGGTTGCCTCAGGCGGCGAACTTTCACGAATCAGCCTGGCCATTCAGGTCGTTGTTGCCCAAACGTCGACCACGCCCACACTGGTGTTTGACGAAGTTGACGTTGGCATTGGCGGCGGCACAGCCGAAGTGGTTGGCCGCCTGCTAAGAGCCTTAGGCAGCAACGGCCAGGTGCTGTGCGTGACCCATCTGCCTCAAGTGGCAGCCCAGTGCCATCAACACCTGTTTGTCAGCAAGTTTACCGATAAAGAAGCAACGTTTTCTCGAATCGAATCGCTGAGTGATCAGGGCAGAATCGATGAAGTGGCAAGGATGCTGGGTGGCGTAGACATGACCGAACAGACCATCGCTCATGCCAGAGAAATGTTTGTGAAGGGTCAGGCGACCCACCACTGAAATCCCCTCTCGTTTTCGGGAGCTTCCGGGGCCGGCTTGTGCCGGCCCCTTTTTTTATCGTGTCAAAACGATTACTTGCCGGACTTCAGGGGCTTAACGTAAAGAATCAAACTGTGATCAACGATTTCATAACCGTGCTCTGCCGCGATCTTCTGCTGGCGCTGCTCAATGATCTCATCCACAAACTCAACAACCTCACCCGTCTGGGTGCAAACCATATGGTCGTGATGATCCTCACCCGCCATTTCAAATACCGCGTGACCACCTTCAAAGTTGTGGCGCAGCACCAGGCCTGCCGCTTCAAACTGAGTCAGCACCCGATACACAGTTGCCAGCCCGACGTCATCGCCCTGCTCCAGTAATTTCTTGTAAACATCCTCGGCACTCAAATGGTGCTCTTTGGCATTTTCAAGAATATTGAAGATCTTGACTCTCGGCAGAGTAACCTTAAGACCGACTTTTCGTAATTCGGTGTTTTCAGATGACATGCTAGTATTCACTCTTTGGTGTGCCTTACGGCTTCCGGTATGATGAAGCCGCCGTTCAACGGTCAACCCGTTTCACACCTGCCCCAGGCAGGCGAATTCAAGATAGAGGATTTCCCCAGGCGATGCAAAAGCTCACCGCTATCGTTCTTATTAGCATTTTATCTCTGGCTGGGTGTGTTTTCCCCGGCGTTTACAAAATCAACGTACAACAAGGCAACATTGTAACCGACAAAGAGCTCACAAGCTTGTCTGAAGGGATGCCCCGAAGCCAGGTCCACGCCCTGCTCGGCACACCGCTGATGCTCAACCCGGTGGATCCTTCGAGGGAATACTACGTTTACACGTTCCAGCGTCGCGGAGGCGATATCGAAGAGCAGCGTATCATCGTTTATTACGAAGACGACGCCTACAGCCATTACGAAGCCCAGCTATTGGAAGAAACCCCCGCCTACTAACGGCTCACGATTTCTTCTTGGCGCGATTGAGCCGGGCCTGTTTCGGGTCAATTTTCAGTGGCCGGTAAAGCTCCAGCCGGTCGCCGTCATGAAGTTCATAGCTTGCAGGGTCTTTGATCACCTTCCCGAAGACCCCCATATCAATCTCATCAGGATTGATCTCGGGAAAGATGTCCGTAATTCCGGACACCCGAACAACTTCCAAGGCCACCATTCCCTCAGGTACGGTCACTTGCACAATTTGCTGCTTGTCCGGCCGGGCATAGGCAACTTCAACTTGCATCAGAGCACCCCTCCCCGATAGACCACATCGGCACGGCGGCAAAACGCATCCACCATGGTATTGGCAGCCTGGTTAAACACCGGCCCGAAAGTCATCCGCGATAATGAGCCCGAGAATTCAAACTCCAGGGTGAGAATCACCTTGCAAGCGTTGTCGTCCAGCGCGCGAAAGTGCCAACGGCCGGTGAGGTTTTTCAGGGGGCCATCTACCAGCTTCATCTCGATGGATTCCGGCATCAACAACTGATTCCGTGTGGTGAGCGTGTGCCGCACCCCGCCCTTCGCGATCTCCAGCGATGCCATGATTTCAGCATCCGTCTGCTCATGCACTTCGGCACCTGCGCACCAAGGCAAAAATTCGGGATAGCGGGCAATATCATTGACCAAATGGAACATGCGCTCCGCCGAGTGCATAACCAGCGCTGTTTTATCTATCTGATGAGCCATGAAAACCGGGATTCCTGCCTTTACCTTACAAACTTTCCACGACCGCAAATGCGCGGAGGGTTACACGCTATGATAAAGGATATCACCCTCTTTGGGGGCGTTTTCCTCCGGCTTAGGGATGTTTCCGGCCTCTGGTTTCGCTGACGCCGGCATTTCAGGACGACCATCTACCCGCGGGGCTGACTCTTCCGGAGGGCCGGCCGTGGGCGTGGGCGGGCTCTGCGCATCACTGCGCTGCCCGCACCAAATGGCGGCGCTCCCGTTTTCGCACAGATTGGTCAGAGAAAACGCGGTGTATTGAATACCAATCCATGCAACCACCAAGGGCAACACCAAGCGCATCGTCCAGTACCAGATTTTCCTGAACACAACCGGTGCGCCGCCAAGCATGCCAGCGAGGTACCTCTTGGCCAGGCACCAACCGGTGAAGGTCGCGATCAGTATCGCCACCAAAGGAATGAGCACACCGCCAGTGATCAGCTCCAGCCACCTGAACGTTGTCGCCCCCGCCAAACGGTAATCCGACCATACGTTGAAAGAGAACAATGACGCCAGCCCAACAAACCATACTGCAGCGCCAATGATGATCACTGTCCAGGCCCTGGGCGCGCCCGTCCACTCCCGGAACCAGCCAACCACGGGCTCCAATAATGAGATGGCGGTAGCCCAGACAATCAGCAGCACCGCCAGGAATACCGCCGTAATCACAATCTGACTGTAGGGTAGCTGCCCGAGGGTAACCGGCAAAGACACAAACAACAGGCTGAACCCGCGCTCACCGTCCAGACTTCCCGCCTCTGAAGCGGCTGAAAACATCATCACACCAGCAATAATGGCGATCAGCGTGTCCATCAACACCACCGCCAGTATGGAGCGCTTCAGGCGGGTGTGCGAGGTGCTATACGCACCGAAAACCGCCCAGACACCCATGCCCAGACCCAGCGTGTAGAACGCATGAAAAAAAGCTGCCTTGACGCTGCCGAAACCAACTTCCTCAGGCCGAAATGCCAGTATGTGCTCAACGCCGTAAGCCAGCTGACCGTGACGAGCTGCCAGCACAAAAAGCGCAATCATCAATAGCAGCGCCCCCGGCACGATCATCCGAAGCGAACGCTCCACGCCCTTGACCACACCCCGCGCAGAAACCCAAATCACCAGCAACAGAAAAAAAGCGTGCCAGCCCATAAATTCCCGGTGACGCCCCGAGCTGGACACAAGATCAGCCAGAATACCGGTGGCCGTATCAGGCGTGGCGCCGCCAAAATAATCCGCCGCCCCAAAAAACACATAAGCCAGAACGATACCGCCAAACACCGCGGTGAACGACAGGACCAGAAAGGCTGCAAGGATGCTCAATGGCCCCGCGGCCCTCCACCAGGGGGAACATCCTGAATTTTTCACCAACCCATCCATGGCCAATACGATGCCGTGACGGGACTGCCTGCCAATGACCGCCTCCGTGACCATCAGAGGCAGCGTAACCAGCAACAAGCAAGCGAGATAGATCAGGACAAAAAAGCCACCGCCATAAATACTGGCGAGATAAGGAAACTGCCAAAGGTTGGCGAGCCCCACTGTTGCACCGACAGAGGCCCAGAAAAATGTTGATTTTCGGGTGAACGACCCCGTTGAGGTCTGATACTTACTCGACATTCTTAACCCTGGAGTCAAATGGCCCATCATTGTAGCCGAACAGAGCCAGCCGGAACGACAAGGACAACACCATCGGAGGCGAAATCGTGACCCGTCTGGCAGTACTGAGCTACAATGCCCGTTTTGCCGGCGCACGCATACTTCGCCGTCACAGTCATTCTTCAGACTCCGAGCAGGATTCATGAGCAAGAAGAAAGCAAGCGGACCAACCAGCAACACCATCGCCCTGAACAAAAAGGCGAAACACGAGTATCACATTGAAGAGCGCTTCGAAGCGGGCCTCGTCCTGCTCGGGTGGGAAGTAAAATCCCTGCGAGCCGGCAAGGCCCAGCTGGTCGATTCTTATGTTCTTCTGAAGGATGGCGAAGCCTGGTTGCTGGGCGCCCACATCACTCCGCTGAATACGGCCTCAACCCACGTAATCGCAGATCCGACCCGTACTCGCAAACTGCTGCTACATGCAAAAGAAATTGCCAAGATACTCGGCAAGGTCAACCAGGCTGGCAACACCTGCATCCCACTGGCTATGTACTGGAAGGGCAACAAAGTGAAGTGCGAGATTGCCCTGGCAAAAGGCAAGAAGCTGTTCGATAAACGGGCGACCGAGAAAGAGCGGGACTGGAACCGGCAAAAGCAGCGCATCGTCCGCGAAGCCAATACCTGAGCCTCGCGGGCACTGTCGCCTTTTCACCCTCTTTGCGGTTTAACCGCAGCCCCCTATACTCAGAAGTTCACCTCCGATTCGGCCCCGAAGGAAGTGTCAGGTGGCCCGGTGATTCTGGTGCATAGCAACAGGAGGGCTTATGTTAGCCAAACGATCTCGAATGACCTCTGTCGACCGTTCCTGGCTGCGCATGGACACGCCGGAAAATCCCATGATGATCTCCGCGGTGCTCATGTTCGAATCCCCGATCCCGATCGGGCGACTCAAACGGCTTCTTGAAGAGAGATTCCTGAAGTTCAGTCGGTTTCGTGAGCGGGTGGTGCAAAAGGGTGACCGGGTATATTGGGAAGAAGACCCGCTGTTTGACCTGGACAACCACCTGCATTTGATCGCTCTACCGGGCAACGGCGGCAAAAAGGAACTTCAGGCACTGGCCAGCGACTTCAATAGTTCTGCTCTGGATTTTCGGCGCCCCCTCTGGCAAATCCATTACATCGACAATTACCAGGGCGGCTGTGCCTTGCTGATTCGCATCCACCACTGCATTGCGGACGGCATTTCGCTGGTGCGAGTACTACTGTCTCTCACCGACAAATCGCCCGAACCGAAGCTGGAACGGGTTGCCCACAAGAGAGGTAAAAAGCGTCCCAAAGGCACGCCCGCCAACCGCTTTCTGAACCGACTGGTTGATAGCAGCCAGGCCGGATGGCAGCAGGCACGGCTGTTCGTCAATTCGGTCAGGGACGAACCCAATTACCCTCTCAAATTAGCAACAACTGCGGGCAGTATCGCCATCGACCTATTGAAACTCGGTTTGGCACCGTCGGAACCCGACACCAGCCTGAAAAGCCAGTTGGTCGGCCGCAAGCACGTAGCCTGGGCAGAGCCTCTGGCACTCGACGACGTAAAGCATTGCGCCAAACTTCTGCACGGAACCATCAACGATGTTCTGTTGTGCGCCGCCACAGGCGCACTCAGCCGGCACTTCATTGAACACGGCCAACCCGTGCCGGACTGCGGAATTCGTGTTGCCGTACCTTTCAATCTGCGCCCCCTTGATCAGCCCATCGAAACCCTTGGTAATCAGTTCGGCCTTGTCCTGGTGAGCCTTCCGATTGAAGTGACAGAACCCATCATGTGTTTCAAGCAAGTTCAGGAAAACATGAACCGCCTGAAGCGATCCTATCAGGCTCAGGTAACCTACAGCCTGCTGGATCTGTTCGGTCGGGGCCCGGATGTTCTTGAGCGTCGCGCACTGGATCTGCTGAGCAACAAAGCCTCTGCCGTACTCACCAACGTTCCGGGGCCCAGGCATGCGGTCTATCTGGGGGGCAGCAAGCTCATTCAGCCGATGTTCTGGGTTCCACAAAGCGGCAGCATCGGCATAGGCATGAGCATTTTCAGCTACGACAACACGGTACAATTCGGGATTACCATCGATAAAGGCATCCAGGCCGACCCAATCGCCGTCATGGGCTATTTCCGAGACAGTTTCCAGAACCTGTACGATGCCGCGCTGAAGATGCATGAAAGAAAAGAGCTTCGACATGCCTCCTGAGCAGGGAATAAGTACAAATATTCAGGCCGTCGGATAAACAACCCTTGAAGTTCTTCTGCACGGCCACATATACTGAAGCATAAGGGGACGACATGGCTTCGACGCTGGTGGCGAACCCTTGAGTGCATGTCGAGATGGCAGCGAATCTCGTAAATCCAAAGCTGCAACGCAATAGTCGCAAACGACGAAAACTACGCACTAGCAGCGTAAGCTGCTAGTCGTCCTGACCGGGTCGCCCGTAGCTCGGAAGCAACATCTCAGGACGTCATCGCTTACGGGATGCTCCGTTATCCAGAGTTCACTGGCTAGCGGCTAAGATTCAAAGAACTCGCCTCCGGCACCCTGGCCTTCGGGTCGCTTGAGGTTAAATCAATTGAAGGACATAAACATGTAGAGTCTCAAGGCCTAGTGCTGGCGGACGCGGGTTCAATTCCCGCCGTCTCCACCAACTTCCAAGAGAAAAGCCCCTGATTTCAGGGGCTTTTTTATGCCCGATCAAGTCCTCCCTCCCTTAAAACCAGCCGCCGCCACTCTTGTCACCAATTGATACAAAGCAGCTGAACCCCCCACCGCAGCAAAGCTGCTACTATTGCTACAGATGAAATCAAACCTTTCCTGCGGAGCCCCTGGCACCGGGAATCTGAGTACTTAAAAGGATCGGGCTTTATGTCCAGCAAAGCGAAGCAGTCCCAGAAACTTTTGCTGTTCTCTCTCTCCGGGTCGCGGCTTTTTGGCATTGGCACCCTGAAGATTCGCGAAATCCTGCCGTTTCAACGGCTGACAAAGCTTCCCCATAGCCACCGGGCCGTCATCGGTACAGCCACATTCCGGGGCTCTGCGGTACCGGTTATTGATATGGCGGCTGCCGTGGGTTACCCCGCGCTTTCGAAGGACGAGCAAGCCAAGGGGTCGATCATCGTAACCGACATTCAGCGCCAGGAAATCGGCTTTCTGGTGCGCAGCGTTCAGCAAATTATTGAGACGGACTGGAAGAGCGTTATGCCGCCGCCCAAGGCTCTGGGCAGCAACGCCTTTATCACCGGGCTACTGGATCTGGATGGCGATATTATTCAGCTATTGGATGTGGAGTTGCTGCTGGCCAAGGTATACCCGGAATCTCTGGATGCTCAGGAAGTCGTGCTCTCAGACATTCAGAGCGAAACCCTGAAATCCCTGAACATTCTTCTCGTGGACGACTCTCAGGTTGCACGGAAACAACTGTCGGATGTCCTGGACGGCAAAGACATTACCTATCACGTGACCAGCAACGGGGATGACGCGCTGCAGGTGCTGCTGAGCGAGCATGAACTGGGGCACCCGATTGACATTCTGGTCAGCGATATTGAGATGCCAGGGCTCGATGGCTACGAACTGACGTTCGATGTACGGGACAATTCAGCACTGAAACAACCTTACATCATCCTGCATACGTCGCTGAACAGTGAAATGAGCCTGAGCTATGCCAATCAGGTCGGCGCCAACGAGGCTTTGACCAAGTTCGACGCCGTTGAACTGCTCCAGGCCATGCTGCGGGGTGCTGCACAGGCCGATTAAAGCCTGCAGGTCAGCTCCGCCAGCTCCTCATCAAAGACCCGCCGGTTTTCGCTGTAATCCACGGGCACTTCCACCAGGTGCACACCACCTGCGGCAAGCGCAGCTTCAAGCGTTGGCCGCAGGTCTTCTGTCCGCGCAATTCTGTGGCCTTCGGCACCGTAGGCACGGGCATAGGTAACAAAGTCCGGGTTGCCATAGTCCAGCCCAAAGTCCTCGAACCCTTCCTGTCCCTGCTTCCATTTGATCATGCCGTAAGCACTGTCGCTGATAATCAGCACCACCAGGTTGAGTTTCAGGCGCACGGCTGTTTCCAGTTCCTGGCTGTTCATCATGAAACCGCCATCACCGCAAATGGCCATAACTTTGAGATCCGGATACAGCATGGAGGCCATCATGCCGCTGGGCAGGCCGGCCCCCATAGAGGCCAAAGCGTTATCCAATAGAACCGTATTGTTGTCGTAAGCGGGGTAGTTGCGGGCAAACCAGAGTTTGTACATGCCATTATCGAGCGCAATGATGCCGTCGTCGGGCATGGCCTGACGAACATCATGAACAATCCTCTGGGGGATCACCGGGAACCGCCCGTCCCCGGCTCGGTCCAGCAAGTGCACATCGACTGCATGCTTGACCTCCAGCAACCCGGTAAAGTCGTGATTCGCACACTCGCCACAGTGTTCGGCAAGATATTCCACACTGTTTGCGATATCCCCCACCACCTCGTGCTGCGGGAAATACACCGGGTCTACATCGGCACCGCTGAAGTTCACATGGATGACTTTTTTGCCGCCGGGAGTCATAAAAAACGGCGGCTTTTCAACCACATCGTGGCCAACGTTGATGACCAGATCGGCCCGGTCGATAGCGCAATGGACAAAATCCCCAGCTGACAGTGCCGCATTACCCAGATAGCCAGGGTGGCGCTCATCAACCACACCCTTGCCCATCTGCGTAGTGAAAAAGGGGATGCCCGTCACGTTGATCAGGTGCAACAGCGCCTGAGACACCCGCTTACGATTGGCCCCGGCGCCAATCATGATCAGCGGATGCCGGGCTTCACGCAGCATATCGCAGGCCATCTCCAGGCTTTTCTGACTGGCAGAGGGCCGGCGGGCGTCGCTGGGCGCAAAAATGTGAGTGTCTGGAGCGGGTAACTCCGCAGCAATATCTTCCGGTAGCTCCAGATGCACAGCTCCGGGGCGTTCTTCAGAAGCCAATCGAAAGGCCTCGCGAACCTTTGCCGGTATGGTATTGGCATTGCTGATCTGGCGGGTGTACTTGGTCAGTGGGCGCATTAAATCGACCACATCCAGAATCTGGAACAAACCCTGTTTGGACGACTTGATCGGCTTCTGGCCGGAAATCATCAACATGGGCATGCCGCCAAGCTGGGCATAAGCCGCTGCGGTAACGAGGTTGGTGGCTCCAGGGCCCAGGGTAGAGAGACACACGCCAACCTGACCGGTCAGGCGCCCGTAGGTGGCCGCCATAAAACCCGCTGCCTGCTCATGACGATTAAGCACCAGCTGGATGCTGGATCTTCGAAGCGCTTCGAGAAAGGCCAGGTTTTCTTCACCTGGCACCGCAAAAATGTATTTAACGCCTTCATTCTCCAGCGCACGGATAAACAGCTCAGCTCCGTTTCGGGCCGCACCTTGCTCGTTAGCCATATCCTTCCTCTTGATCAGTGAGTGGCGGGATCAATCGGTTCTTGGCGGCTCCGCCTGCAGGAGATCGGCGGGCAACCGGCCTTCACCCCAGCTGCAATACACCCCCTCTGTTACGCGGCGAAGCTCGTCATCGTTCACTTCTGCCGGCTCACCCCGCTCCAGAGGGTCGTAGTGATATATGTACAGTCTCGACGTGAACTGCTCAAAGGGCAACGACGATTCGCCGAAACGCTCCCCGGAGCCGGACGTACTCACCTGCACCCCATCTCCCCAGTTCTGGCCACTGTCATTGTTCGGGTTAAAGAAATACACCCGCATCTCATTTTCCGGGTCCAGCGCTACCCGGAGAATGGTGATGGCGTGCCAACCGATAAAGCGGGCGGCGCTATCGGTTACCGCGATACCTGCCGGTTGCGGGTGTATCAGCGGCTGATTGCCGTTGTAGTACGGGTGATAGCTGGCGTAAAAATGCCGAATAAAACCATCCAGATCCGCAAGCTTTCCAGTTGCCACATCCACATTGATGGCAAAGCCTCGACCGGCCGACCAGCCATGGAACTCGGGGTTGACCCACTTGTGGGGATCCCCTTCCCGGCCGATGCACAAGCGCCCCATTTCGGCATAGATCCGGTCCAGGTGAGGCACCACCACCAACGAGACAGGGTCGAGATCCAGAGTCACTTCGGAGGCGACACCACCGGCACTGTGGACAGACGAAACCGGTTTGCCCTCAAAGTGCATCACGATTTCATTGTCCCGTGCCGCCCAGGCCACCATCTGCAACAGGTAGTCCGGATCATTGTATGCCCACATGGACAGCGCACGGGCTGACTGACAAGTCGGATTATTGCCCTGCCCCACGCCCAGGGGCTGTCCCAGCATGTTCAGCACACCCTGCATCAACCAGGCGCCAGCTGCCGGCTCGTAGCCATTAGCAAACTGCAGACGCTCTCTGGCCTCCGGGCAAAGTGACAGCCTTACCTGGCGCCAAAGCGCCGGCGCGACCGGCGGCTGGTACAAAATACCTCTTTCCAGTAGCAGGGCCAGACCATACAAACCCTGAGCTGTTTCCGGGAAAATCGATTCCTCAATCAGGGTACGCACCAGTTCGCTGTAACACAGCAGACAATCCCGGCCCGTACTGGACAGGCCCAGCGCATCACTCAACAGAGAATCACGATCCTCCAGAATGAAACGCACAAAAACAGCGTGGTACGGCGACACCAGACCGGTATCGTGCATGGAGCGGGCGAAGCCTGTGGCTTCATTCTGTAACGCAGCGCTGTCCATGGACGCCAATCGCTGCCCATAAACCACCGTACCCGGATCTTCGCCGCAAGCGCGCGTTGGGCCGTACAAACTGGAGATAAGCCGATCAGCGCCCCGGCCGGCACCGCCCAGGTCTGCTTCAGGGTCAGCCCGACACACCGCAATCTGGGTGATCATTCGGCGCGCGTCCGTCACTCGGATCGGCCGCTGTTCAAGAATGCGCCAGATCTCTTCGATCAGGCTGTCGATAACGTGTTCATAACCGATGTGGGTGGCCACATGCTGAACCAAAGCCTGGCTGATCAGCGCCAGCTTGCCCTGCTCCCGCTCCGCTTCGCCGGTCATACCAAACAACAGGCCCAGGTTGATGGCCAACACTTGAGTCAGGTAATGACGAGCCTGTTCGGCTGACACGCTCGGATGCTGGTAAGCCCCGCGAGCCACGGCCAACAGGCGCAATTCGCTGAAGGCCTCAATCACCACGGTGTCTGCATTCGGGCTTTGCAGCGAGTAGGTGGTCAGAGAGGGCAGAAGAATTCCGGGCTCTGCCCAGTCTGTGCCGTCATACACTCCGGCTTCTTCGAGCCGGCGAGCGCGGGCTTCGATTGCCTGACAACCGCCCGGTTGCAGAAGCACGCGACGGGCGGTATCAAATAACTTAGGGAGCTTGCCGGCCTTTGCAAACGGCCGGCTTTCTTCCAGAGCCGCGATGGACTCGTCCAGTTTCTGCAACAGCCTATCAACGTTTACTGCTGAAGGCTGGCTGGCCGGTTGGCGTTGACTCAAACGAGGCTCCTCAGGGCCTGCATCAAACCCTTTTTTGTTAATGCATGCCTCGATTATACATAGAAATCGAGTTCTTCCTGATGTTTGAGCAAGTCCCGCAGCACGTAGGGATCCTCACCAAAGAAATAGATCAGGCCCCAATGGGTACCAAAGGCGGTGCGTTTGGTGACGGTTTCCTCAACCGGCGGCGTCAGTTCGTGAGACTCAAAGTAGTCGTGATTTTCGGTCTCTTCCGGGATCTCCAGACGGCTGACCACGCGACGGCGCGGATAAACACCAAAGCAGCCGGCGTAGCCTTTGGCATCGACCACTTCTTTCGGGAAAAAGGCTTTGACTTCTTCGTCTGTGGTCTTCGGATCAAAGGCCATGATCAAACCCTGGTAGGCATTGAACCCGTAGGCACGCTCCAGCAATTCGAACACTTTGAAGCCCGGTGGACGATAAGCCACCTCACCGAAGTACATGGTGCCGTCACTGGTGACAAAGTATTCCGGGTGAACAAAGCCGAACTCGATATCAAATGTCTTGATCAACTTCTCGATCTGCGCGGTGATCTCGGCACGGTATTTCTCAAGATCCGGCGTAGCAGGCACAAACACCGAGTAGCCCAGAGTGACGTACTCTGAAATGTTCAGAAAGCAAATTTTGCCGTTGTGAATCCAGGCCTCAACCGCGAACTCCCAACCATCGAGATGGGACTCCATCAGTACTGGAAACTCTTCATCAGGAATGGTGTCGACTTCATCCGGAGTTCGAATCACCCGATGGCCAAGACAGCCAGCTTTATCGAAAGCTTTCAGGTGGATAGGGTCATTGGGGTCGCCGTCCAGCTTCAAAAGGGTCTGGTTCACTCGCTTGAGGAAACGAACCACGTCTTCCCGGTCGTGGGCTTCTTCAAATATGCCCACACGAATGCCGCCAAGCTGGGCACGCCGTTTCATCAACGCCTTATCTCGCAGCAGCATGGCCTGGCCGAAAAGTCTTGGATTACTCATCAAAACGGAGTTGATGGCGCCCGCCCACTCAACGGTTTCTTCAAACAACGGGATGGCAACATCGACACCCATATCTTTAAGAGTCTGGGCGATCTCGAATGAGCGGTCGTTCAGGCGCTCGAAATTCCAGGGCACGTAGGGAATGTTGTGTTCTTCACAGTAGGGTTCCGCCCAATCGGGGGCCACGACCACATATTTCCGGTCAAATTTGTCCGCCGCTTCTACGGCATTCAAGCTCCAGCCCAGGAGGGCAACATACCCTTTGTCGGGATTATACTTCTGTTCGTTCACAGGCGTTCTCCACGTAAGGGTTGGCCTTTTACCCTGAACTTATTGGTTACAAATCGCAACAGTTGGCACTGAACATTATTTGCGCAACCCGAAACCCTGTGCTTGTATAAAGCTGATAGGCCAGTTGGATGGCACAGCCTTTCACCCCCTCTTCCGCCTCCCAACCTGCCGGTTCTGAGCGGCCGGGTATCAACGTTAAATGGAGTTGGCTTTGTTATGGCTTACGAAACGATTGATGGTCAGAAGTACGAGAAAGAATTGCTGGATCTCGCCCGCAAACACACCACGGGCAGAGGCGAAGGCAAGCTGTCCAAAGACGAAGTGGCCGATCTGTTCAAATCGGCCCAGGATGGCCCTGGCGTAACCGACACAGAGAAGGCAACGCTGGGCTATATTCGGAAGAACTTTGAGTTTACAGATGCCGCAGCAGCGGATTTTGATGCTGCGTTTAAAAAACTCTGAAGCAGGAAGGCAATAACTGAAAAGCATCCCCCGTAGTGGCCAAACGTGAAAGGTGACGGCCACTACGGGGGTTCAAGGCTTGGCAATCAAGCCAGTTTCAGGGTTGAGAGCGTCCGCTCCCGCACTTTATTCAGCAGCTCTTCGTTTTCCACCAGAGACTGCCCGTAGGACGGCACCAGCTCTTTCATGCGCTCAAGCCACTGATCGGATTTCATCTTCTCGGGGAAGCACCGCTGCAGTACATCCAGCATGGCATTGGCTGCGGTTGAGGCGCCAGGTGATGCGCCCAACAGTGCCGCCAGAGAGCCGTCTTTGGCCGCGACAATCTCGGTACCAAACTCCAGCTTGCCACCGCCCTGCTCGGTCTGTTTGATAATCTGCACGCGCTGGCCGGCCATCTGCAGCTTCCAATCGTCTTCCTGCGCGTCCGGGAAGAAGTTACGCAATGCATCCACTCGGTCACTGTGCGACTGGAACACCTCACCAATCAGGTACTTGGTCAAGTCCATGTTGCTCTTGCTCACCGACAGCATCGGCCGCAGGTTCGTCGCGCGAACCGAACCGAATAAGTCAAAAACCGAACCCTGTTTCAGGAACCGGGTGGTAAAGCCTGCGAACGGCCCGAACAACAACGCCGGCTCGCCATTAATAATGCGGGTATCCAGATGCGGAACCGACATGGGCGGAGCACCGATTGGCGCCTTGCCGTATACCTTGGAGTGGTGTTGCTTGACGACCTCAGGCTTCTGACACACCAGCCACTGACCACTGACCGGGAAGCCGCCGTAACCGCGGGCCTCTTCTATGCCGGATTTCTGCAGCAGCGGCAGCGCGCCACCGCCAGCCCCCAGGAACACAAAACCGGCTTCGAGCTTGGTCAACTCGCCCGTCTTCTGATTTTTTACCCGCAGCTTCCAGCGACCGTTGTCACGCTGGTCAATGTAGTGAACCGGAGAGCTGACCATCAGCTCGAAGTTGGGCTGGGTTTCCAGCCACGCCACCATGCTGCGCGTCAGGGAGCCAAAATCCACGTCAGAGCCGTGCTTGATGCGAGTCGCTGCAACCCGCTGCATCGGGTCGCGATTGCCGACAACCAGCGGCATCCACTCTGCGAGGTCTTCCGGGCTTTCGGTGTACTCCATTTCCCGGAACAGGTGATGGGCTTTAAGCCGTTCGAAACGCTGCTTCAGGAACGCTGCGTCTTTCTCACCCCAAACAAAGCTCTGGTGCGGAGTACGGTTAATAAACGTAGACGGTTCCGGCAGGATGCCCTGCTCGACAAGGTAAGACCAGAACTGCAGAGACACCTCAAATTGCGCATTGATTTGCAATGCCCGAGCAATTTCAACGTCGCCGTCATCGGTTTCCGGAGTGTAGTTCAGTTCACAGTAGCCGGCGTGGCCGGTACCTGCGTTGTTCCATCCATCAGTGCTTTCATGAGCAACGTGGTCAAGACGCTCCACCATGACGATGTCCAGGGACGGGTCCAGCTGCCTGAGCATCATGCCGAGGGTAGCGCTCATGACGCCCCCACCGACCAGCACTACATCTGCCTGTCTAACGGCCATTGATTTTCACCCTAGCTAGTATTGAGCCTGTTACCGCCCCACGATCAGCAAAGCGGTCTGTCGAAAGCCGGCGCGGCGCGAGGTAGATGGCGCGGCCGTATGCCTCCGGTCTGAAATTGGGCGCATTATCCCGATTTTTGCTGGAATAATAAATTGCGATTGTCAATCGGTGCTTATCGGACCGACCATTATTGGATCGCTCGATTTTCGCGCGTTTTGTTAACAATATCAGCGCCACTTTAGTCTGATACTCCCCAGACGTTAATGCGGATCATTGCTTATACCGCAAATTCCCGAGCGCCAGGGGCTGACCTGAAACACAGACTTGCTGTATCTTGTGCGCCAGATTTGACTCGCCTGCGATAATCGCGGCGACGACTGACACGTGGATCGAGGTTTTACTATGCTGACGGCTATCGGTGCCATTATTGCCGGGCTTGTGTTGCTGGTCTGGAGTGCCGACAAATTCGTGGAAGGCGCTGCCGCCACCGCCAAACACCTGGGCATGCCTACCCTGCTGATCGGTATGGTCATTATCGGCTTTGGCACCTCCGCGCCGGAACTGGCGGTGTCAGCCATGGCTGCCGCCGACGGCAATCCTGGCCTGGCTCTGGGCAATGGCTATGGCTCCAACATAACCAACATTGCTCTGATTGTGGGCCTGACGGCGATCATCGCGCCGATTGCCGTGCACTCCCAGGTTATTCGCAAAGAACTACCACTGTTGATCGTGCTCACGCTGATTGCCGGCGCCCAGTTACTGGATGGCGAACTTTCACGGCTCGACGGCTGGGTTCTGCTGGGGGTGTTCGCCGCCGTGATGGGCTGGTCAATCTACCAGGGCTTCAAAGGCAAAGCCGATCCCCTGGGTGGCGAAACCGATGCCGAGATCATTGCTCACCCGATGCCTTTGAAAAGCGCCATCATCTGGCTCGTCATAGGCCTGATCCTGCTGATTGTGAGCTCCCGGATACTGGTGTGGGGCGCGGTAACGATTGCCCAGAGCCTGGGCATCAGTGATCTGGTGATCGGCCTGACCATCGTCGCCATCGGTACTTCCCTGCCCGAATTGGCGTCTGCCCTGGCGGCGGTGAAAAAGAACGAGCACGACCTGATTCTTGGCAACATTCTGGGGTCAGGTATTTTCAACACCCTGGCCGTGGTTGGCCTGGCCGCGGCCATTCAGCCCCTGTCGGTGGACCCGGAAGTGCTGTACCGGGACTGGTCGCTGATGCTTGCACTGACCGTGGGCTTGCTGGTGATGGGCTTTGGCGTGACAGGCTGGCGTAAAATGGTGTCGCGAGTGGATGGCGTTATCCTGTTAACCGCCTACGTTGCCTATACCGGATACTTGTTTTCTACCGTCGTCGCTGCCGCATAACAGCCGGGTGGCGAGGCCGGATACTACTCCGCCTCGCCATTACCCAGCAAATCCTCCATGCTCTGACGCACCTCGTCCATGATCTGGCCGAGATCCTCTTTGCTTTTTCCTGCCGTATCAATGGGCTGACCAACCCGAACATCCACCGGCTGCCCGAGATTAATCTGCAGGCTGCGGGCCGGCAAAACCTGATGAATACCGCGAATGGCCACCGGCACAATCACCGCTTCGGTCTCCAGGGCCAGGTGAAAGCAGCCTTTTTTGAACGGCAACAGGCGCCCATCCGTTGATCTTGTACCCTCCGGTGCAGCCCATAGCACTATGCCACTCTCCATCATGGCTCTGGCCTTCTGCAAGTCCCGTACTGCGCCAGCCCGGTTGGAACGGTCAACCGACGGAAACTCCGCTGCGGCCATGGCCTGCCCCAACAAGGGAATGCCGAACAACTCCTTCTTCGCCAGCATCCGGATGGAGCCTGGCAGCGACACAAAACTGACCGGGATATCGTAGTGGCTGGCGTGGGTGCTCATAATGATGTAACGCCGGCCATCACCGAAATCCGGCACTTCGCCCCGAACGGTCAGGTTGGCGCGAACCAGCTTGAGCACCGCCGTGGACCATTCCCGGCAGTAGTTGTCGACAATCGGACGATTCAGCCGGCCAAACAAAGCACGCAGCAAAATCAGGCCCGAGTATAGAGCCGTCAGCGCCACCGACCCCATCACTACCGCCGAACGCCGAAGCAAGGTTGCGGACTCGGTCAACGGACTCAAGTTCAGTCGCTTCATTCACAATGCCCCTTCCCATAAGCCAGCGAGCTGGCAACAGCGGCGCATTATACTAGGCCCGCATGGCCCGAAACGCTCAATCCGCTTCCCGGAACACCAGGGAAATCGAATTCAGACAATACCGCTGTCCGGTCGGTGGCGGACCATCCGGGAACACGTGGCCCTGATGGCTGTCACAGCGGGCACAACGGATCTCGGTGCGCACCATGCCAAAGCTGTTGTCCTCGATCTGCTTGAGATGCTCCGGATCAAACGGCTGGTAAAAGCTTGGCCAGCCGGTTCCGGAATCAAACTTGGCATCAGAACTGAATAACGGCAGGTCACACAGGCGGCAGTGATACACCCCGGATTTCTTGTTATCCAGCAGAGTGCCGCAAAACGGATGTTCGGTGCCGTGATCCAGCAAAACACGTTTTTCTTCTGCACTGAGATCCGCAGCTTTCTCATCAATCTGCGCTTTGCTCAGGGGCGTCAGGTCATAGCCTGCGGCCGATAAAGTCATGGCATTCTCCTTAGGCCAGATCCGGGTCGTCCTGGCTGAATTCAGGTTTCAGTCGGTCAGGCCAGGTATTGGCCAGCTTTTCCATTTTCGGAGCCGCTACCGCCATGATATAGGGCTGCCAGGGATTGCGTGCGGCAAAGTTCTGGTGATGGGCCTCCGCCGGGTAAAACCCGTCAAGCGGCTCAAGACTGGTCACAACCGGAGCGGAATAAACGCCGGCGGCGTCCAGCTGGCGAAGGTAGGCTTGCACCACCTGCTTCTGATCCTCGGTTTCATAGAAAACCGCCGACCGGTACTGGGTACCCACATCGTTGCCCTGTCGATTCAGCTGAGTGGGGTCGTGGGCAACCGAGAAGAACACCCTCAGCAACTCACCAAAACTGACTTTTGCCGGGTCATAGTGCACATCGATCACTTCAGCATGGCCCGTGGTACCGCTGCACACAGCCTCATAGTTGGCGGTTTGCTCCGTGCCGCCGGCATAACCGGACTCCACACGGGTTACGCCATCGATCGCCAGAAACACCGCCTCGACACACCAGAAGCAGCCGCCAGCCAACACCAGCCGCGCCTCGCCGGCCGTTTCAGGCAGAGTTTGTTCCGGTGTCGGGAACCGGCTACGTGGTACGTTCAGGCCGGGGATATTGCAGGCATCGGTCATGTCTTGGCTCTCATCATGTCAGTTCATTCGGCTGTCATTGCCTATACGGACAACAATCACAAAAAGACTGCACCCAGTATGGCACTGGCAGGCGCCAGACCCCAAACCGGCCAACGCATCACCGCCAGCGCCAGCCAGAATATCAGTGCCAGGGCGAGATCGGCCGGGCCATGCACAGCGGAGGTCCACACCGGATCGTACAGCGCCGCCAGCAGCAGCCCCACCACGCCTGCATTCACACCGGCCAGAGCGGAGCGAGCCTGCCGGTGCTCCCTCAACCAACCCCAGAGGGGCAATCCGGCAAACACCAGCAAGGTGCCGGGTAAAAACACAGCTACCACCGCGATGATGGCGCCCGCAAGGCCCGCTTCAGCCCCCCCGAGGAAAGCAGAAAAAGTAAACAGGGGCCCGGGAACCGCCTGCGCCACACCATAACCCGCCAGAAACGTGTCTGCGGGCATAGTGCCGGAGTCCACAAAACCTTCCTGCAGCCAGGGCAACACCACATGGCCGCCACCAAACACAAAAGATCCTGCCCGGTACAATTCAGCCCACACCCACGCCAGTGAACCCGTCTGCTGGGGCAACAGAGAAAGCACCAGTAATACTGCAAAGGCGGCAGCAAACCACCAGGGATTGCGGGACTGCAGGGGTACATGCAGGGGTTCGGCCGCCTTGTCGGAACTCAATTTAAGGCCGGCACCGGCAACCGCCGCCATGCCCAGCACGAGCACCTGCACCCAGGTTGCCCCGACCAGCAACAGGACGGTAGCGACCAACAGGGCAATAACCACGCGAGGCTTATCCGGGCACAGAGATTGCCCCATTTGCCAGACCGCCTGAGCGACCACCGCCACCACAAACAGCTTCAAACCGCTGACCCAGCCCCCTGAACCGGCCTCCGGCCAGAGCGCCAGACCAAACGCGAACAAGGCCATGATCGTCGCCGACGGCAAGGTAAAACCCAGCCAGGCTGCAAACGCCCCACCGTAGTGACCCTGCAAATACCCGATCGTGAGCCCAACCTGGCTCGAGGCCGGCCCTGGCAGTAACTGGCACAAGGCAACCACTTCGCCATAAGCGCTGGCAGACAACCATTGGCGACGCTTAACGAATTCATCGTGAAAGAAACCCAGGTGCGCGGCGGGTCCGCCAAACGAGGTCAGGCCCAGTCGCAAAAAAACCAGGAACACCTGCCAGTTGGTCAGGGAGCCGGGCTGGTCGCTTTCTGTCATCGCCATAGTGCGTCTCCAAATACAGTCATCTTAAAGCGGCAGTAAAACATGAACATTATGTCAGTGCGGTTGCACATACCCGGTGACCATCCATAATAAACACAGGCGCCAGCAATAAGGCGCCGCTCGGCATCAGGGAAACGGCATGACTGCAAAGGCCCGCACACCGGAAAATCAGGACGAACTCCTCGAGTACCGACTGAGCCTCAGGCTCGGGCCGGTTCATGCCCGCCAGCGACTCGGCATCGAGCAGGAATCCGAAGCCCTGGTACTGGGCCGCGACAAACATTCCTTCCACCTGGAAAACCTGACGAACGCCCCGCGCCTGATCCGCTTTTGCCTGCAGGCGGTGGGCCTGTTCAATCGCGCCCGAGCCAACAGCCGCAAGCTCACCACCGCCCACAACACCTTTGTTCTGCCAGAACTGCCACAGGCGTTCGACGGCTTTCGCATCCTGCACCTGACCGATCTGCATGTGGATATGGACGAGCACAATCTGCAAGCGGTCATCCGCCAGATCGAACCTCTGGACTACGACCTGTGTGTGCTCACCGGCGATTACCGCCAGCTCACCTTTGGCCCTGTCGAAGCCGCGCTCGATGGCATGAAGATGCTCAGAAAGGCCATTCAGGGCGACGCCTACGCGGTGCTTGGCAACCATGACAGCGTTCGAATGGTACCGGCACTGGAAGACATGGGCTACCGCCTGTTGATGAACGAAATGGTGGCCCTTGAGCGAGACCTTCAAACCCTTTACCTTGCGGGTGTTGATGATGCGCATTATTACAAGGTGCACAACCTGCACCGGGCGGGCGATAAAATTCCCGCCGGGGGCACCAGCCTGCTCCTGAGCCATACCCCGGAAATCTGGCGTGAAGCGGCACATGCGGGCTACGACATCTTTCTGTGCGGCCACACCCATGGCGGGCAGATTTGCCTGCCCGGAGGCATTCCTGTCACCCTGGATTCTGATTGCCCCAGACGCCTCGGCAAGGGCGCCTGGAGCGTTAACGGCATGCAGGGTTACACCTCACCGGGCGCTGGCACGTCGGTCTTGAATGTGCGCCTTAACTGCCCGCCGGAGGTCACAATCCACACGCTGTCGCGGGGCCCGGTCTAGTTTGGTCAATGGGGTTGTCTGCGGATACCCAGCCGGTAAAGCAGGGGCGAAAACAGCATATTGGAAAGCGCAAACAGCAAGGCAATGGCCATGGCTTCCCACAACGGAACCGGCAACCACAGCCACGCCATCAGCATGGGTGCGACGGACTCCGGCAACTGATCCAGCCAAACGGCCCGGGCACTGGATGACATCCCCCGGCGCCTTTTGACAAAACTACTGAACAGATCGCCCAACAGCGCAAGAAGGCCGAACAGCGCTCCGAACCCGGCGCCCAGCCCGACCCACGCAGCGAAGATCAAACAGGCAAGCGTGCCAACAACCAACCCCCGCCAGGTTTTACTGGCACCCAGCAACGCCCGCCCATCGCGGCACAACCGCCCGCCATCAATGGGCCAATCAGCGTGATGGTTGAACAGCCTCGCTGCAACCACCGGGGCACCGTTGGCCAGCACCAGCATGACGAACAACTCGAATGGCAGTAGCACTGGCTTACCTCCCGGCACTGCGCCTCAGGCCAGCCCACCTCGGGTCAGTTTGAGCGGGTCCATCAGCTGTTCCAGTCGTTTGCGACTGAGGCCACTGCGCTCTTCTGCGACATCAATAACCGGGCGACCGGTGCGATAGGCTTCTTTGGCAATCTCGGCGGCAAGGCTGTAACCGATTTCAGGGTTTAACGCCGTGACTAACACAGGGTTACGCCCAACGCCCGCATTCAGATTATCAACATTTACGGTGAAACCGATGAGCGCTTTGTCTGCCAGGATGGTCGAGGCGCCCGTAAGCAAGCCAATCATATCCAGCAGGTTTGCGCCCACCAGCGGCAGCATGACATTAAGCTGGAAGTTACCGGACTGGCCAGCAATCGCAACGGCGCTGTCCAGCCCCATGACCTGCGCGCTCGCCATAGCGACAGATTCAGGGATCACCGGGTTAACCTTGCCCGGCATGATACTGCTGCCCGGCTGCAATGCGGGAAGGCTGATTTCCGCCAGGCCGTGAATAGGGCCGCTGTTCATCCAGCGCAGATCGTTGGCTATTTTGGTCAGCGTAACCGCCACGCCGCGAAGCTGGGAAGACAACGCCACAGGGGCATCGACCGCGCTCTGCCCGGTGAACTTATGCTCCAGCGACTGAAACGGGTAGCCGGTGTGGCTTTTCAGAAACTTGATGAACTGGCCGGCAAACTCAGAGGCGGCATTCACCCCGGTTCCGACCGCGGTTCCGCCCTGAGGCAAAGCGGCCAGCTCTTTCATCGCATGCTCAAGACGACGTTCTGCGGCTGCAATCTGTTCACGCCAGGTTCGGAGCTCCTGGCCCAGAGTGACGGGCGTCGCATCCATCAAATGCGTTCGGCCCGTTTTGACCTGACCTGAAAACTCGGCCTCCCGCTCATAGAGCACGCCCCGGAGGTGAGACAACGCTGGCAACAATCGCTCTTTCACCCCCAGCAGACTGCTTATGTGTATAGCAGTGGGAATCACGTCATTGGAGCTCTGGCTCATGTTGACATGATCATTCGGGTGCACCTCTGCGCCCTGCAACCGGGCAATGGCGGAGATAACTTCGTTGACGTTCATGTTGGTGCTGGTACCGGAGCCCGTCTGATAACGGTCCACCGGAAACTGGTCAGCAAAGTCACCATCCACCAGCCTGTCGCAGGCGCTCACAATGGCATCCCGCAGGCCCGGCTCCAACAATCCCAGCGAAGCGTTCGCTTGTGCCGACGCCCTTTTGATCTGCGCCACCGCCACAATGAATTCCGGCGGCATGGGCCGACCACTGACTGGAAAGTTGTCTATCGCTCGCTGGGTCTGCGCTCCCCACAGCGCCTCAGCGGGTACGCGGACCTCTCCGAGGCTGTCTTTTTCCGTTCTGAACTCGCTCACCTGTGCCTCCTTTTGTCGTACATCCCGGCGACAGCATATTTGCCACTGATCTAAGTGTAGTCACTGGGCGACCTCAAATTCACCTAAATGCTACTCCGATCACACATTCAGGCCCGGAACACTCAGCCCTGCCTATTTGTAGGAATTTCCTACACGCAAAATCACTCTACCTTGCTAATCTTGGCACCAGACCCTCCACCATCAGGATAACCTCTCTACATGACCATCAGCGGAACACCGGCCGTTATCCTCCGTTACCATCATGAACAGGATCGCGAACAGTTCGAAGACCTCTTCGGAAAGGACTTCACCATTCACCCGTTCCGGTCCGATCAAGCCGCGCTGGATTACCTGTCGCAAACGTCCGGTTCCGATATGGCAACGAGAGCAAGCAACCTTACGGCCATCTTTGTGCTCTCACCGCACCCGGACAACTATCGGGAATCGGCCTTATTGTCCGAAGCACGGGACCAACACCCACATCTGCTGAAAATACTTCTGGGGCAGGCCATTGAACTTGATCTCCTGGTATCACTCCTCGATCAGCAGTTAATTGACCGTTGTTTTGAGCAGCCGGCAAACCCGGACCTGGTTCGGTCCCATGTTCTGATGGCCTCATTAACACACCGGGAAGCGCCCCACACCCGTACCAAAGAACCTGCCGGCGGGGCACACATGCCAGCGGTGCTGATTGTCGATGACGAACCCGCCGCCACCAAATATCTGTCCCGTCAGCTTGAACTACTGCAGGATGAGTTTCGGGTTATCTGCGCCCAGAGCGCAGAGGAAGCATTGCGCTGCGTGCAGGATGAGGCGGGTGCCGTTGCCGTCGTCATGACAGACCAGAGAATGCCAGGCATGCACGGCAAGGAACTGCTGAGTGAACTGAAACAATCGCACCCGACAATCGTGCGGATTCTGACCTCAGCCTGGGGCGAGGTGGATGTCGCTCTGGGCGCCGTCAACGAGGGCCAGATTTTCCGTTACCGACAAAAGCCCTGGCAGGCACAGGAGCTGCTGCGCCTGTTTCGCACAGCGCTGGTGCACCACCGCCAGCTGGTGGCACAGCGGGATTACTCCCGGACACACGCCGATCAACAGTTCGCAGAGTTGCGCCAACAACGCTACGGGCGCCTGCTCACTCGACTTTCCAGCCTCAATGAACGAACGATCAGCGAGTCAGAAATCGCAGCGTTTCTTGATCTTTTGCTGACCATACAGACCCTTCCCGCCAACAGTTCCCACTTGAGGGCCAGCCGTGAAACCACACTGGAGCAGCAGCTGGAACAAGACTTTGGCCACCTGGTGCACCAGCAGCTGGAAGCCCTGGAGCCCGGCGGGCTGAGTCACGTTACCCGCCAAGACATTGAATCTTCGTTCGCAGCCGTCACAAATAATGAGCCAGGCAGCGCGCCAACCGCGGATACGCCGCTGGCGCGGCTGTGCCAGTCGCTGACAACCCTGCTGGCGGCCTCCGGCCTGCATACAAGCCAGATCAGGATAAGCCACAGCGGCAACATGCTCGCCATAACAACCGACAGCCCGCTGCGCATGTACAGTCACCTGCTGGCGCCGCTTACCCGCATCTCCCGACCGCTACTGGAACAGCAGTGCGCACTGTTTATGGTCTATGCCAGCACACGGTTGCTGGGCGGGCACGTTGACGCGAGCGGCGGCGAACAAAGCTTCCGGCTGACCCTGAACTTTCCCAGTCGCCATCGGGCAGCGTGAACATGGTCGGGCAACGCAAGATACGGCTTTATGTCACCGTTGGGCAACGTATGCTGCGCGACAGCCTGCTGTTTCAGCTTTTACTGAACGATGACGTCGAACTGGTGGGCGAATCGGAAACCGGCGTAGACACCTTGAACCGGTTGAGCGCAACTCGCCCGGGCGTGTTGTTGATTGAAGAGAATCTGCAGGATAACGATGGCCTGACCATTGCTGAAAGCGCCCTCAGCCTGCAACCTTCCCTCTCGGTACTGCTGATTTCAGACACGCCGGTCAGCACCGGGCGACTCGCCATTTACCTGGAAGCCGGGATAAAGGCGGTTGTTTCCAAGCACCAGCCGGTGCAGGAACTGATGAAAACATTGTTGTACATCCGCAATGGCCAGGTCTACGTCAGCGCCAGGAATACGGCTGCTGACGACACCCCCACTGCTCTGGCCGCCTACCGGGCACTCTCGGGCAGGGAGCGGGAAGTGGCGCACCTGATGGCCGGCCGGGTTCCGGTTCGAGACATTGCTGAGCAGCTCGGCGTATCCTGCAAAACGGTACACTCGTACAAAGACCGGATTTTCGTGAAACTTGGCTTTGAGCGCCTGCCGGAACTCATTTTGTTCATGCACAGACATCAGCACGGAGCCACCTCGTGAAACTACTCTCCGGTATGGATCAGATCCGCCAGCTGCCGGTATACCGGCAACAACGATTTGAGCGCTTTTTCCGAACCCAATACCGGCATCGGGTTTTGCCCCTGTTTGCCGACGTCTACCTGGCCATCGCCTTTATCGGAACACTGCTGTTCCTGGCCGGCCTGGCTCTGAGCGATGAGGGCCGTAGCATCCTCGGCACCTACGTCATCTACACGCTAATCCTGACGGCCCTGATCGCAGCCCATTGGTTTACCCGCCTGCGCAGGGCAGCGCCGCTCGTGGTCTACCTGGTGTTCATCAATATGGCCACGTTCAGCTATCTGGGCTATATCGTCTCAGGCGCGGCCATCGCCCCCGTTGTTGGCCTGTTCTTCTTTATCAGTTCAGTCGGCATCATCACGCTGTCGCTGCTGCACACCACCATCATTCTGATCACCAACCTGATCCTGCTGGTTCTCGCCACTGCGGTGGCCACAGAGCCTAGTGCCTTTGCGGGCACGCTGATTGGCATACTGACGAACTGGCTGATTCTGATGTGCCTGGTGGTCGCGCCATTATCGGCCTGGTTTTTCTCACAGTTCCTGCGCAACTTGCTGGCCCTGCAATATCTGCTGCGAGATCGTAACCGTCAGCTGTCCCGAACACTGGAAACCCTGAGATCCACCGAACAGCGGCTGGCTCAGGAACAAAAACATCAGGCCCTCAGCCATATGGCCAAGGGGCTGCTGCACGAAATCATGAATCCGCTGAACTGCGCCAGCCAGGCCCTCGGCTTTGCCTCGGCCGTCAACCGCGACCCGGAAATCACCGACGCCCTTGATGACACCGCCCTGCATCAGAAGCGTATTGCCGATATCGTGTCCGATCTGATCCAGTTCTCGCGACCAGCCCCAGACCAAAACCGTGAACAGGCTGACCTCCGCGCGTTGGTGGAAACCGCGACCAGACTCTGCCGTCATCAGCTGCGCGGGATAAACGTGCGCCTGGGCATTCCGGCGGAGCCACGGTTGACGTGCTATCCGTCCGCGTTGATTCAGGTGTTCGTAAACCTGCTGCTGAACGCAGCCGCCGCCATCCACGATACCGCGCAGCGCGCAGGCACCATCGATATCGATGCGTCCCTCTCGAGTGAGCATGTGACCATCGAGGTACAGGACAACGGATTGGGTATCGCTGAGGAGGACATGGCCCGCCTCACCGACCCCTTCTACTCCACCAACGACACCCCGGACAACCTCGGCCTGGGCCTCAGCATTTGCCAGACCATCATGCGCCACCATCAGGGCGCGATGGCGATCAGCAGTGAGCCAGGCCAATGGACCAAAGTGACGCTGACATTGCCCCTGAACTAGAACCGAAAAACCGCACGTACGGTGGCGGCATCCCCGTCCGGGTTTACCATCAGGGTGTTGCCGCTGATCTCCGGCAACAGATAGTTCACACGCACCTGGAAGGCCTTGCCAAGGTAATAGTTGAGGCCAACGGCGGTGACACTGGCCTCGGCACCCAGGCCCCGGTCGCGCAGATCCACCGCGCTGTGGCGCAACACCAGCTCCCAGGCACCACCGCGATGCTGTGGTTTCACGCGTTTGAACTCGCCCCGGCTGTAACGCCTCTGATCCTCAGTGAGAAACAGGCTCGCCTGAAGATAGGCGCCACTGTATTGCCAACGTTCACCATTGGTGCGCCGGACGCTCTGTGTCATGGCTTCCGCTGACAGCGCCAGACGACCGGACAGCCAGGCGGCCTCCAAGCCGGCGAGCCAGCTATCCCGTGCATCAAACCGCGGACTGCGGATTACATTATCGGCGCTGAACACCTCACCCTCATCCTTGATCTGGAAGCGCTCATCATTCAGGTCTCGCCAGGACGCTGCAGCACCGAGGTGTAACACCCCGGCATCCGACCGAACCGGGGCACGAGTAACCCGACCGGTCACCGCTCTGGTTGAACCACCGTCTGGTTCATCGGTAAACACACCCAATGCCCAGGTTCCGGATTTTCGGAACTGGCCTACCTGCAGGCCAGTGGATCGGCCCGGGGCAAAGGCGGATGTCACTAATGATCGCTCGCTGGTATTGATGGAGGAGTAGCTTGTAAGCCGCTCAAGGCCAAACGGCTCTTTGAACCGCCCCAGAGTGGCCCGAAAGCGCCGGTCGCCAAGGTACTGCACATAAGCATCGCCAAGCTCGGCTTCTTTTTTATCCCCTTCTATCGAGTAACCGCCATCGAGTTCTGCCTCCCAATGCTCGCCCCAGGCCAGCTCCAGTTGCAGCTTGGCATTTCTCAACACTCCCCGCGTGGTGCTCGAGGCACCCTCCTCATCATAGAACGCGCCATAGTGATCCACGCCCCCGGCAACGTACCCGCCCAGCTCCACGGCCAACTCTTCTGCAACGGCCGGCAGGGGTAGCGCCAGTGCCATTCCGGTCAGCAGCAACGCCCGGCTCTGTTTATGGGTGATCATAACGAGCCTCCTGGCGAAAATGCATGCGGAGCATGGCGGTGTCACGCAGATAACTCACAGACACCACATCCACCCTAAACACATCCAGTCCGGTCCTCTCACGCAAGTCTTCAACTAACTCATGATGTTTGCTGCGGTGAACGTTTTCGATCTTCTCGTACTCGACCTCCTTCTCACCGTGGCGGGGCAACAACACCCGGGTTTCCAGCACCAGTGCAATCACAATGATCAGCAAGTTCAGGAACACCAGCTCCAGGTGGTGCATCGTGCCCACTGCCGCCAGCAGTGCCATGGCAATCACCAGGAACAGGTAAGTCATTTCCTTGATGCCCAGGGCCTCAGTGCGATACCGAAGCATCGAGAACACCGCAAAAAGACCAAACGCAAAGCCCATGGTCACAGTGACCGAATGCAACAGGGCGGTGACCAGAAACACCCCTACGCCAAACAGGATAAAGGAGGCCGCGTTCTCTCTGTGGCGGGAAAACGCGAAATAGCAGCGGATCAACACAAACACCGACACGGTGTTGATGATCAGGCGGGTCACAAAATGGAAATCAACAGCCGATTCCATGAAGGCTCCTTAACAGCGGTTTAAAACGATTGGTTTTCAGTTCATGCCCGAACAGCAGCCCACTGCCCACGCAATATTTGCTGAACGTCACCGGCCGGCAACCCAGCTGGCGCAAGCGATCAAGCAAGGGGGAAGATGGCGCCTTTCGGTCGTATTTGACTTCAATGATCGCCAGGTCTGACAACTCAGCGGTACACCGGCGATCGGGGGAGTGAAAGGACAGGCCGGTATCCAGGGTGATACGTTCCGTGCCTTGCTTGTTCAGCAGGGTCGCCCGTTGATATCCCACGAAAAGTGTCGGCTGCATCCCTGCTGCCGACAGGCCTGACTGGTGCTCCAGAAATTGACGCAGAAGATTCCGTGCGAACACATCCGAACTCAACAGAATCCGGTTCTTTACCGTCCGCTGCCGGTTATCCTTCTTTTTCACTTCAAGATAGCTTTCGCCAGTCTCGCGATAATGCCGGATGCGCAGCTTGAAGCGGTTCAGCTTGCCGTTGTGGTGGTCCCGGTACAGCTGCCGATCGGGGGTATCGAAATACAGGGTGTCGTACTGGAACCGCCTGGCACCGCCCATTTCCAACACACTGTAATCGCGCTCCAGCCCCCTCAGGCAGCTGTCCAGCACCGGGACAGACACCAGAAACTTGGTATCTGTCCGGTTCATCAGCCGGGCGCTGGCCTGATCAGCCAGGGAATGCCCGCGGAACGCATCCAACGGGCTGCCAACCGCCATGTTCATCGCACGCTGGCCTCATACTCCAGAGTAGCGTCCAGGCTGAGCTCCACATCGCCGATACGGTTTCCGGAGCCCACCTCGGTGATGGTGACGCTGCCTTCCGCACCCAACGCCAGCGTTTTCACGCCACCCGGTGCGGCTTCATCAACTTCGAACAACAAGGCGTTGGTTGCGAAACCGTGAAACCGGTGCGTGCCAGGCACGTAGTCCGAGACTTCGATAAATACCTGCAAAACGTAAGGCGTAAACGCGTCATTTACGTCAGCACCGATCAACAACAAACTAACAACTTCCGGTTTCGACTCACGGTCAACGGAGTAAACCAGACTATCCACTTTATAGGCGGCAAACGTCAGGCTTGCGTTGACCTCCTTGCCGTCGGGAAGGGTGAACCGGAAGGCTCCGGTATCCGTGCCGCCCTGGGCTTTGACCGTTGCGGTAAGCCGGGTGGTAGCCGGTGCACTGCAGTCGGGCTGCTCGTCTTTCAGTAAGTAGATCTCTCCCGTGGGAGCGCCTTCCGCGATAGCCTGTTCGATCGCCACCCTTCGTGAAGGCCTGTAGTCCGAGTCCTCTTGCGCACCACGGCCACTGATAAACGCTTTCAGGCTTTCAGTGGCAGCCGAATCTGTGGCGGTGAGCTGGCGAACCCGCTCCAGCTCGGCCAACAGTTCCGCCTCATTCCACTGGGTTGCCAGTAATTCCTCGAGCGTCTCCTCATAACGCGCCCGGTATTCGGGAATACCGTAAAGGCGATCCGCCAGCGAGAAGTTGCGATACAGCACCCCCGTCATGGGTTTCAGCGGGTGCTCACCCCGAAAAGCGGTATCTGCACCCCAGGGAATAAAGTGAAACAGGCCATCCTCTGGATTGCGGTAGATATGAAAGTTGTTGGCGTTACCGGTAGCCGAATCCCAGGCGCCCAGCAGTGTTTCCAGCGCCCAGAAGCGGACAAATTCATCCACATCCACCAATTGCGGCAGCACGTTCATCATCTGCTCGTCTGGCAACGACAGGGCGTCCGTCACGGCCTGCAGATCCGTGCGGTCGTTTTCTTTCTCGTTGGTTTTCTTCTCGAACCGCTGGCTCAGCCAGGTTCCGAAATCGGCTGTCTGGGCTTCGTAGTGGTTGCCATCGTCATCGCCAAAGGCCCTGGCCAGAAATGGCTTCTTGATCGGCTCCACATTGGTGAACACACCGAGATCCTGACCGTTCATGGTCACTCTGGCGTAATTGCATTTGGGTGCAGCAATACCGGCCGCGCGGAACTGATCATAGGCCAGACACTGGCGGGCGTTGGAGGGGTCCTGGCGATTGTTGTTCAGGGTCATCCGGGACATGTTCTGGTAGGTGCGGCCAGGCCATAGGTCATCGAAGTCCAGCTTCAACGAGGGAATGCTCGGGCTCAGGGAGCCCATATAGCCTTTTTTGCGCACGATCACGTTGTTCATTTCGTCACCATCAATGGTGACGCTGGCCTTGAACTCTGTGTATTCAAACTCAGGCACACATTCCCTGTCGGTACTGGCCAGCGTGCGAGCTTCGCTCCGGAGCTTGCTGAACTCCTCCGGATTCATCGTGAGGTCAACCGTCAGCAGGCGCTCCGGATCATACAGATCCGCATTGCCCCCGATGTTGACCGGTTCTGCCGGCGGCTCAAAATCGGACGGATCGGAAGTCTCCGAGCCACCGCCACCGCAACCACTGATCAGCACCGACAAAGCACCGGCGACCAACCAGTGCCTATGACGTAAGTGCGCGTATTTTCCTGTCGTTGTTGTTTTCATCCTTCAACCCCTCAGATGTTTTCTGATACACCGGGCTTACCGCCGGCAGAGGGGAAGTATCACGAGGCGAGATGGGCCCTGTATGTAAGAAAGTCTTACACTCTAGCCTGGGGTGAGTTCAGTTTGGCGGGAAGAACAGAAAGGGAACGTTGCGAGCCGGGCGCAAAGAGTTTTGCGCCCGGCCGTTAACTCAGAAGAAGCCTAGCGGATTGATGTCGTAGCTCACCAACAGGTTCTTGGTCTGCTGATAGTGGTCCAGTGCCATCTTGTGGTTCTCGCGACCAACTCCCGACTTCTTGTACCCGCCAAAGGCAGCATGCGCCGGGTACTGGTGGTAGCAGTTGGTCCACACACGACCGGCCTGAATGGCCCGGCCCATGCGGTAAGCGCGGTTGATATCGCGGGTCCACAGGCCGGCGCCCAAACCAAACTCGGTGTCGTTGGCGATGGCCAGAGCTTCCTCTTCGTCCTTGAAGGTGGTGACACCCACTACCGGGCCAAAGATCTCCTCCTGGAACACGCGCATGCTGTTAGTGCCTTTCAGCAAGGTCGGCTGCACGTAGAAACCGTTGTTGTACTCGCCTTCCATGGCCTCGATACCACCACCGGTCAGCACTTGCGCGCCTTCCTGTTTACCAATGTCCAGGTACGACAGGATCTTGTCGAACTGCTCTTTGCTGGCCTGGGCGCCCACCTGCACATCGGTGTCCAGCGGGTTACCGCGTTTGATGGCCTTGGTCCGTTCAATGACCTTGGCCATAAACTCGTCGTACATGTCTTCCTGAATCAGCGCTCGGGATGGGCAGGTACACACTTCGCCCTGGTTAAAGAACGCCAGCACCAGGCCCTCGACGCACTTGTCGATAAACTCCGGTTCGGCTTGCAACACATCGGAGAAGTAAATGTTCGGCGACTTGCCACCCAACTCCACCGTAGACGGGATGATGTTCTCAGCCGCGCACTTAAGAATGTGAGCACCCACCGGCGTAGACCCGGTGAAGGCAATCTTGGCGATGCGCTTGCTGGTGGCCAGGGCTTCACCGGCCTCCGGACCATAGCCGTTGACGATGTTGACCACACCCGGTGGCAGCAGATCACCGATCAACTCCATCAACACCAGGATGCTGGCCGGGGTCTGCTCGGCCGGTTTCATCACCGTGCAGTTACCGGCCGCCAGGCAGGGCGCCAGTTTCCACACCGCCATCAGCAGCGGAAAGTTCCAGGGGATGATCTGGCCGACCACGCCCAAGGGCTCGTGGTAGTGATAGGCCACGGTGTTATTGTCGATGGCACTGGAGGTGTCTTCCTGGGCGCGGATACAGCCGGCAAAATACCGGAAGTGGTCGACAGCCAGTGGCAGATCGGCATTGAGCGTTTCACGCACCGCTTTACCGTTGTCCCAGGTTTCCGCTACCGCCAACATTTCAAGGTTCTGCTCAATGCGGTCGGCAATTTTAAGAAGAATGTTGGAGCGCTCGGTGGTGGAGGTCTTGCCCCAGGCTGGCGCCGCTTTGTGGGCGGCATCCAGAGCCAGATCGATGTCTTCGGCACTGGAGCGCGGAATGTCACAGATCACCGCGCCGGTGACGGGCGTGATGTTTTCAAAATACTGACCTTTCACCGGGGCAACCCACTCGCCGCCGATGTAGTTTTCGTAACGGGATTTGAAAGAAACGACGGAACCGTCTTTTCCAGGTTGTGCGTAGATCATGATGTCTGCCTCATTGTTCTATTTGTCGCAGGGCAAAACGCCTTCTGCGATGACACAACTAAGGTAGACCCCAATTCGGGAGTTTTGTATCAAGACGGCGCTGAAGCGGATAGTCCGATAGTCGTAGAGTCTGGATTCAGCTGAACTGCTGAAGTTCCTGCACGCAGTCAGAAAGAAAATCCTGAGGGTCGGGCATGACGGCTTCATCCGCCACCACACCAAACTGGACCTGACCGGCATAACTGACAATGCTCACGCCCAGGCCGATATCGCCGGCCTGGGGCACCCAGAACATCTGTTCGGTAATGGCGCAGCCGGCCAGATAACGGGTTTCCGGTGTGCCAGGCACGTTAGAAACGACCGCAGAGGCCTTTCGGAAGACCAGGTCCGCCAAGGGCCTACGGCCAGCCTCCGGCAATAACGAAGCGCAGGCGGTCAGGCCCCAGGCAATGCCTGGCTGCCAGCTTTTTTTAAGCTTTCGGGTTTCGTGCTTGATGCGGAACAGCCGCTCCAGGGCGCTTGCCCCATCAACCGGCAAAGGCACAAACACGGTGCCGAAACAGTTACCGGGCTCGCCATCCTCCGGCTTTATGCCTTCGGGCATGTGGGCTCGAATATCCACCGGCACCGCCGCGTGCATCACAGCGTCATCCAACTGCCCTGGCGTCAACCCAAGGCGCGGCCTGATCGCAGCTGCCACACACGCCAACAGAACATCGTTAATGGTCGTGTTAGTGGCCCGGGCAATCGTGCGAAAGTCATCAAGGGAGACAGGATCTGACCAGCGACAATTCCGTCGGCCCAGCAGCGGCCGCTTGAGATCCGAGGCTGAATCCTGCGGTTCTACCAGAAACTCGCTCAGCTCGTGCACCAACCGCGTGCCGCTGTGCACGGCCTTCCCGGCCAGCCCCTGAGATGCCCCAGCACCGGCAGCAAAGTCGGGGGAAGAAGTATTGCCCAATCCCAGCTGAGCCACCAGTGAGCCAAACCAGCGCTGGGCAGAATCAGCCCAGCGGCCCAGTTGAGGCAACTCAGGAGCGCCATAAATGGCGGGATACTGCCTTGGCGATACCGGGCACAGCTTGTCAAAGATTCCCAAAAGCGAGAGGCCGTCTGCATAACAGTGGTGCAGCCGCAACAGCAGAGCAGCGCCCCCTTCGGCATTGGGTGCAAGCCAGAATTTCCAGGCGGGGCGATAAAGCGGCAATGGCTCATTCAGCCGACAGGACACCCAGTCCTGCAACTGGTGCCGATCAAAGCGATCCAGCGCCACGTCCAGATGGCGGGCCGCCGTGAAGGTGGGGTCCACCTGCCAATACCAGGCCGGTGCTTTCCAGACCGGGCGACAGCGAAAGCGCTCCCAGGCTATCCAGTACACGCTCAGGAAATCACGGAATCTGGCAGCCGTGAGGCCATCCACCCTTAGCATAATGGTAATGGTCATGGGGTTCTCCGGCCGTTCCAAAGCCAGCCAGGCCGAATCCGAAGGCAGCATGAGATGCGATTGCTCTTGGTTCAAACCTGAAGTTCCCCGATGAATAGTCTGGTGAAGCCAATCCCGCATTGTGCCAGAGTCAGGATAGCGGCTCCATAATCAGGACACCCCGCACACCGTTACAAAAAATTACACGGAGTTAACGGTTCAGTCCTATACTCGTTATAAGGCTTAGTGCAATGGTTATAAAACGCACTGCGGTATCCTGCGATTGGCTCGAAACAACGAAAATTTCGGGCGCTGGCGCCACATAAACCGCGCCCAGATCGCGTTACAAATGAAACACCGGCATATACATAACCAAAACAACCTGTAGCCGTGCCGGGGGAGACGAACAATGAAAGCTAGCCACATACGCAAACTGATAAAACCGATCGACAGCGCCTACTCGGAAATGTTTTCGGGCCAGGTTTACCGGGTTGGTAAAGGCGCGGTGTCGGTCCGTAACCACAGCGGTGCTGCACAGCATACCGTTATTGGCGTGCACGGTTTTCTGGAAAATCATTGTTACTTCACCCAGGCGTACGACGGCCCGGCTACGGAACTGATCCTGCTGACTTGCAGCAACTACCACATCCCGGTCAATGGGGTAACGCCGGAAAAGGCCGAGTGGGAAGTGCCCATCAAGTTCCTGGAAGGCACCATCGAGTATGATGCCTGCATTTTGAACCAGACCCTGCAGAACCTGCCAACCACGCAGAACGTTCGTGTTCACGGGCACTCCCGGGGTGGCGCCGTAATTCTGGAAGCCATCCGCCAGTGGCCAGAGCTGTATGAGGATGTAGAAGTGGTGCTGGAAGCCCCGGTATTACCCAAGGGCAAGTTGCACGCACTGGTCACCACACTGCTTGAACCGGTCAGCCATGGCATGTGGCCCTGGCTGATCCGTCTGATCAACAGCGCGCCCCAGTCCGCCTATGGTCAGACCTTCTTTGGCAAGATGAACCCGCGCAAGCGCCAGTTGCTGAGCAAAATGTTCTTCGCCACCAAGGACCACCTGACCATTGTCCGTAATATCGAGAACATCATGGACTGGATGGAGCGGACCGACAGCTCTGTGTATCAGCATGTCCGCCACGGCACCTTTCTGATTCCCGCAACAGACCGTATTCTGGACCGAACCGCCATGCTCGCCAGCGCCAGAACCAGCCCGACCACCATGCGGATTGTGGAAACAGAAGCCCAGAGCCACTTTATCACCCTGGATAGCCGGGAATGGATCCCGGGCGTTGAAGCCTTGTCAATGGCAGCCCAGGCTTGAACGGAATCTGAAATCCGCGGATGCACCGCCCGTGCGGCTTCGTTAAACTGAGCGCCTTGTTGTTCAGTCTGATGGAGCCCCGGCATGTATCGTGAGCGCCTGGTCGCAACGGAAGTGCATTCAGAAAACGCCCACAGGCTCAAACGCCTGTTGCTGGAATATCACGACTTCCGCCAGCTCAAATCGACTCACCCACTGCTGGACGACTCCCGCCGATTGGCCGACTGGCAGGCCGAACGCCTGAAAACTACCCATCGGGACCTCTATCAACACCCCGGCTATCACACCGGGCTGGAATTTCTGCTGTCTGATCTCTACGCACCCGCCGGCATGACCCGCCGGGACGACAACATCGACCGCGTGTTCCCGAAAATGGTGAAGTGGCTGCCGGACCATCTGCTGGCCACCTTCGCCGGACTGGTGGAGCTCAACCTGATCACCCAGAGCCTGGACCTTGAACTGGCAGAATGGTTTGACCAGCAGGGCCTGAGTACCCAGGCAATTAGCCCCGAAGCCTGGTGCCAGGGCTACCGCGCCAGTCTTCAGTTACCGATCCGGGAGCGGCAGTTGGCGCTGGTCTCCGAGACGGGCCAGGAGCTGGACCGCTACGTGCGCAATCGCACCCTGGGCTGGCTGCTGTCCATGACCCGTGGCCCCGCCGAGATGGCAGAGCTGGGCGATCTGCACAGCTTTCTGCACCGGGGGTACAGCGCGTTCCGGAAAATGGATAAGGTAGATGTGCTGATTCATCGATTAATCAGCCGGGAACAGCAGGTAATGACAAACATACTGGAGGGCCACCCGGAGCCCTTCGCACTGCCGGGCGACCTTTAACAGGCCTCAGGCCTGGATAATCTGATCCAGCTGGGAATGGATTTCCTGCTCAATACGAGACTTGAACGGGCGCAACATCAGGCCCAGCTCCAGGCGAATGTGCAAGTCCGTCTCGGCAATGTCCAGCTGACCCTTCACGCCACTGCGCTTGAACCTGAGAAGATCGCCTTCCCACTGGTAATTCACGTCAAACTGCTTTGACAGATCTTTAGCCAGAGTTTCGGCCGCCTCGCGGGCGTGTTCCTTGTCCAGCGTGTGGGCGCGGTGAATATCGATAACAGACATGAATCAGTTTTCTCGGTAATTTGGAAACGGTTTTACAGTGTAAGCCGGTAATAAACTTGTAGCCAACACCGGAGCAGTTAGAATACGGGACGACATTCTGACAGGATCAATTCTCATGAGCGAGCAGCAAACGCCAGGTGCACCCGGCAACGGCCAGGACGACGTGACCCACTTCGGTTTCCGTAACGTGCCGAAAAGCCAGAAAGCCAGCCAGGTCGCAGAAGTTTTTCACAGCGTGGCCGGCAAATACGACCTCATGAACGACTTGATGTCCATGGGTATTCACCGCCTGTGGAAACGCTTTACCATTGAGCTGAGCGGCGTTCGCCCGGGCCATCAGGTACTCGACATTGCCGGCGGCACCGGCGACCTGACCATGAAATTTTCCGATCTGGTGGGGCCTTCCGGCCGAGTTGTGTTGGCAGACATCAACGCCTCCATGCTGCAGGTCGGCCGCAGCCGCCTGACCGACCGCGGCTACGCTGGCAACATCGAGTACGTGCAGGCCGATGCCGAGCACCTGCCATTCCCGGACAACAGCTTTAACGCCGTGTCTATTGCCTTTGGTCTGCGCAATGTGACCGACAAGGATCAGGCCCTGCGGGACATGACCCGCACCCTCAAACCCGGCGGCAAGCTAATGGTGCTGGAGTTCTCCAAGCCCACCAACCCGCTCCTGAGCAAGGCTTACGACACCTATTCATTCAGCGCCCTGCCATTGATGGGCCAGCTGTTTGCCGGTGACAGCGAGAGCTACAAATACCTCGCCGAGTCCATCCGCATGCACCCGGATCAGGACACCTTGAAGGGCATGATGGAAAACGCCGGCCTGGTCAACTGCAGGTACTACAACATGACCGGCGGCATTGTGGCGCTGCACGTCGGAATCAAACCCTGATGTTTCCCGGCCCGACCCTGTTGTCTGCCATCAGCGCCATTGTCGAATCGGCGCTGAATCAGGCGCTGACGCTGGACCCGGCCGGGCGCAACGCACTGCTAAAGGCGCTTGCCGGGCCCGTACAGTTTCGCATTACCGCACCGCTGGCCATGAACTGGACGCTGGACCGCGCCGGTGACCAGGTGCAGGTGCGCAGCCAGCCGGCTGACGATGCCGTGCTGGAAATCACCGGCCGCCCCATAGCCTTTGCCGCACTGGCGTTGGGTGACGATCGGGTATTTGCTGATGAACGCCTGCAAGTGACGGGCGACACGGCCCTGGCGCATCAGATGCAACGGGCGCTGAACCAGCTGGAGCCAGACTGGGAAGCCGCCATGGCCCGCCATCTGGGTGACATACCGGCGCATTTTCTGGGCAAGAGCATCCGCAGCGCGGCGCACTGGAGCCGGAACGCCGTCCGCACCATGAACAGCAACGTGGAAGAATACCTCCACGAAGAAAGCCGCGCCCTGCCCGGGCGACGAGAGCTGGAAGCGACTTTTCAGGATATTGACGAGCTCAACCTGCGCACCGAGCGCCTGGAAGCCCGGCTCGATCACCTGACCTCATCCGGTAGCCTTAACGATACGGAGAATCTGTGACTCGCCTGCGACGCCTGTTCCGAATTGCCTGGGTATTCTGCCGCTATCGGCTCGACACCTTTCTGCCCCTGGCGGAACTGCCCACACCTCTGAAAATCTTTTTCCTGCTGGCACCCTGGCACCTGTTCCCGCAACCCAAGCTCAGCCGGGGTGACCGCCTGCGCCTGGCACTGGAAGAACTCGGGCCGGTGTTCGTCAAATTCGGTCAGATTCTTTCCACCCGCCGGGATTTGCTGCCCGACGACATGGCCGATTCCCTGAAACAGCTGCAGGATCGGGTACCCCCTTTCCCCAGCGATCAGGCCCGGGGCATCATCGAGAAATCTCTCGGCGCGCCGGTGGCCGAGCTGTTTGCGGAGTTCAGCCCGGACCCGATGGCGTCGGCGTCGGTCGCTCAGGTACACGCTGCAACTCTGTCCAATGGCCAGAAAGTCGTGGTCAAGGTACTGCGCCCGGGCATCGAAAAAGTCATCCGGCAAGATCTCGGCCTGATGTATCTGATGGCAGGACTTCTCGAGAAATACTGGGCAGAAGGCAAACGCCTGCATCCGGTGGACGTGGTGGCGGATTATGATTCCACCATCCACGACGAACTCGACCTGCAGCGGGAAGCCGCTAACGCCAGCCAGTTACGCCGCAACTTCGACAACTCGCCACTGATCTACATTCCGTTTATCGACTGGGATTACACCCGCAAGTCCGTACTGGTAATGGAACGGATTCACGGCATTCCGATTGCCGACGTCGACACCCTTCGGGACGCCGGCGTGAACATGAAGGTACTGGCCGAGAAAGGCGTAGAAATCTTTTTCACCCAGGTGTTCCGGGACAGCTTTTTCCACGCCGATATGCACCCGGGCAATATCTTTGTTGACGCCTCCAACCCAGCGGACCCGCAGTACATCGCCATCGATTTCGGCATCGTAGGCACCCTGGCTCCAGACGATCAGAGCTATCTGGCTCGCAACCTGCTCGCGTTCTTCCGTCGGGATTACCGACAGGTGGCCCAGCTGCACATACAATCCGGCTGGGTGCCACCGGATACCCGCATTAACGAATTTGAAGCCGCCATCCGCACCGTGTGCGAACCGATTTTTGAAAAGCCTTTGAAAGACATCTCCTTTGGCCACTTCCTGCTGCGGCTGTTCCAGACCGCCCGCCGGTTCAACATGGAAGTGCAGCCCCAGCTGGTGTTGTTGCAGAAGACCCTGCTCAACGTTGAAGGTTTGGGCCGCCAGCTGTATCCGGACCTGGACCTGTGGAGCACCGCCCAGCCGTTTCTCGAAAAATGGATGCGCCAGCGTGTCGGCCCGGCTGGGCTGATAAAGTCGCTGCAAACACACCTGCCCTCGTGGCTGGAGCAATCCCCGGAAATGCCGCAACTGGTGCATGATGCTCTGTTACAGCTACGCGGCAGCGGCCCGACCGAAGAACAGAACCGGGCCACCCTGGCGCTGATGAAAGAACAGCAGCTGCGCAGCGAACGCCGTTGGCGCCGGGGCTTTATCGCCGCAGTGCTTGCAGTCGCGGCCATCGCAGGCAGCCAGCCGGATGCCCAACAGTGGGTGACCGACATGCCGGCCTGGAGCTGGGTCTTGCTTGCCGCGGCAGCAGGCGTCATGCTTCGGGGCAGCCGCTGAACCGATCGATTTTCAGGATTCACAAAAATGCAAGATTCCCCCGCTAACGTCGTACAGCCTGACTGGCTCGACGAGATCCGCTGGACGGACGAAGGCCTGGTGCCGGCCATCGCGCAGGATGCCGACAACGGTGACATTCTGATGATGGCCTGGATGAACCGGGAGTCGCTCCAGCTAACCGTTGAGGAAGGTCAGGCGGTGTACTGGTCCCGCTCCCGGGGCAAACTCTGGCGCAAGGGCGAAAGCTCCGGGCACCAGCAGCTACTCAGGGATATTCGCCTTGACTGCGATGCCGATGTAATTCTGCTGAAAGTGGAACAAAAAGGCGGCATTGCCTGCCATACTGGGCGACGAAGCTGTTTTTATCGCACCCTGAAAAATGGCCAGTGGGTCAGTGCCGAACCGGTACTGAAAGATCCAAACGCCATCTACGGCAGTAAGTGAGGAGCAGACACCGTGAGTGATGTACTGGAACGACTGGCACAGGTGCTCGAAGCCAGAAAAGATGCAGACCCCGACACCTCCTACGTTGCCAGCCTGCATGCAAAGGGGCTGAACAAGATTTTGGAGAAAGTCGGCGAAGAGTGCACGGAAACCCTGCTGGCCGCGAAAGACGCTGAACACTCCGGTGAAACCCGGGACGTCGTCTACGAAACAGCCGACTTGTGGTTCCACAGCATGGTCATGCTGTCCCGGCTCGGCCTGGGCCCGAAAGATGTCATAGATGAGCTGGCCAGCCGTTTTGATTTGTCTGGCCTGGAAGAAAAAGCGTCAAGGCAGTCCTGAGGGAGTACCCCTAACGGGGATTTCCGCCAGAGGCCGCGGTTGGCGTACAATGTCACGGAACAGAAACAATTGAACGAGGACCCCTCATGGGTATCAGTATCTGGCAACTTCTTATCGTACTCGGCATCGTCATCCTGCTGTTCGGAACCAAGAAACTGCGCAATATCGGCACGGACCTGGGCGGCGCCATCCGTGGATTCAAAAAATCCATGAACGACGATGACGACAAAGCAGCCGAAGCAGATATTCTGGAAGGTCAGAAGGCGGAACAGGCCAAGACCGACGAAAAAACCCAGGAAAAGCAGAAGAGCTGAGCAACCTCTGAATGTTTGATATCGGCTTTGTTGAACTGCTGATCTGCGGCATTATCGCGCTGCTCGTGCTGGGCCCGGAGCGGCTTCCCACTGCTGCCCGGGCTGCCGGTCGCTGGATTGGTGGTGCCCGTCGTATGGTGAGCCAGTTTACCTCTGAGCTTGACCGTGAGCTCAAGGCCGAAGAACTTCGTGAGCAATTGCGCAAAGCGGGCGACGTCGGCCTGGAAGACGTAAACAAGACCGTGCGAGGTGCGCTCGACGAAGCCAAAAAATACGAGCACATGATTCTTCCGGACAGCGAGACCCGTAAGCCGCGGCCTGCCCCCGCGACCCGGCGCGTAGCTCAAGCCCAGGATTCGGACAGCAATGGCGGCGCCGAACCGGACGCAACCACAACCCCGGCCAATCAGCCTGGTACCAACGCTGACCAAGCACCCGCGAGTTCACCGGATAACCGTTCATGAGTTCAGCACCTGCCGGCAACCAGACACCGCCTGAGCAACAGGAGATGCCCCTGATCGAGCACCTGCTCGAGCTGCGTAACCGACTGCTCAAAATGGTGCTGGCCGTCATTATCTGCTTTGCCGTCATCTACCCGTTTGCCAACGAACTCTATCTGCTGCTGTCTCAGCCCCTGCGAGAGCTGCTGCCGGTTGGCCAGATGATGATTGCCACCGACATTACCTCGCCCTTTTTCGCTCCCCTGAAGCTGGCTCTGGTGCTGGCGGTCTTTGCCGCCATTCCCGTCATTCTCTACCAACTTTGGAGCTTTATCGCGCCCGGCCTGTACGCTCATGAAAAACGCCTGGCGTTTCCACTGTTATTCACCTCCGTCATTCTGTTTTACGGCGGGGCCGCCTTCGCCTACTTTGTGGTTTTTCCTTTGGTGTTCGGGTTCTTTACCGCCATCGGCCCGGAAGGCATTGTGGAACTGCCAGACATCACCAGCTACCTGAACTTTGTTCTGAAAATGTTCTTTGCCTTCGGCGTCGCCTTTGAAATCCCGATTGCCACGGTGTTGCTGATCCTGACGGGCGCCACCACACCCCAGGATCTGGCGGCCAAGCGCCCCTACGTGGTGGTGGGCTGCTTCATCATCGGTATGCTGCTGACCCCCCCGGACATCATCTCTCAGACCCTGCTGGCCGTGCCCATGTGGATTCTGTTCGAGTTCGGCATACTCTTTGGCCGCCTGGCGTACCGGCAAAGACAGGATGACGCCGAAGGCGAGCCCGAAGCCTGATGAATCTGGCGTTACTTTTTGACGAAGACTTCCTCAGCCCGGACAGGGTGCTGCTGCGCGGACGCCGTCTTGAACACCTGAACACCGTACTGAAGGCCTGCGCCGGTGACCGCATTCCCGTGGGCAGGGTAAATGGTGCCATGGGCCATGGCGACGTGCTCAGGCTGACCGACAGTGAAGCGGAACTTCAGGTGAACCTGAACCAGAAAGCTCCCGCGCCCCTGCCACTAACCCTTATCCTCGCCATGCCGCGCCCGAAGATGTTCCGCCGGGTGCTGCAAACCTGCGCGTCGCTGGGCGTAAAGGATATCTGGCTGATCAACAGCTACAAGGTCGAAAAGAGCTTCTGGCAGACGCCCTGGCTGTCGGAAGACAACCTCCGGGAGAACCTGACCCTCGGGCTGGAGCAGGCCAAAGATACCGCCATGCCCCGGGTGCACATCCGCAAGTTATTCAAACCCTTCGTGGAAGACGAACTGCCGGCCCTGCTGGTGGGTAAACGCGCCCTGGTGGCCCATCCGGGCATGGCCACGCCCTGCCCCACACACCTTTCTGAGCCCGCAGCTCTGTGCATTGGCCCGGAAGGTGGGTTTACCGATTACGAAGTGGGAAAACTGGAAGAAGCCGGCTGCCAGAGCGTGCACCTTGGCCCACGCATCCTGCGCGTGGAAACTGCCGTGCCGGTGCTGGTCAGCCGGTTGTATGATGGCTGCCTTTAAGCGTTTCGCTTCTGCCACAGCTTGAGTATCGGCGTAATCACCGCAACCAACAGACCACCCGCCAGCAAACCGAATACGCCATCCCCCAGAGTGGTCACCAGCACCTCCGGCACCGAGGAAAGCATGCCGGCAACATGGTGAATGGCCTCGTAGACCGCCGGAATGCCGTGCGTCAGAATGCCGCCACCCACCAGAAACATGGCGATGGTGCCAAGCACCGACAGGGTTTTCATCATCCAGGGTGCCAGCCACAGTATGGCCTGCCCCACGTTTTGTGCTAACGCATTCGCTTTCTGGCTCAAATAGAGGCCGGCATCGTCGAGCTTCACAATACCCGCTACCAGGCCATAAACCCCCACGGTGACCATCAGCGCCACCACCGTCAGCACCGCAAACTGCATGCCGAAGCTTTTGTCTGCCACCGTGCCGAGGGTAATGGCGATGATCTCTGCCGAGAGGATAAAGTCGGTACGAATGGCGCCTTTGATTTTGTCTTTTTCAACGGCTTTCAGGTCCACCTCCGGCTTTTTCAGGGCTTCCCGGAGATCTTCCCGATGCTTCTGCTCTTCTTCTTTGTGCAGAACCTTGTGAACCAGTTTTTCAAAGCCTTCATAGCACAGGAAAGCCCCGCCAAGCATCAGTAACGGCACGATCAGCCAAGGCACAAAAAAGCTGATGGCCAGGGCCGCCGGCACCAGGATCGCCTTATTGATAAATGAACCCTTTGCCACTGCCCACACTACCGGGATTTCCCGGGCTGGTTTTACACCAGACACCTGCTGGGCGTTGAGTGCCAGATCATCCCCCAGTACACCGGCGGTTTTTTTGGTTGCAGTTTTGGTCATCAGGGCGACATCATCCAGTACGGTGGCGATGTCATCGAGCAGGGTAAGAAGGCTGGCGCCAGCCATAAACAGTTCCTTTGTCTGGTGGAGGATGAGTTTCAGTGGCGGGAAGTTTACGGAATCCGCCCTGTCAGTTCTACTCGCTGGTTCCCATTGCCTCTGCGGCGATCCGGTTTTTCAGAGGTGCCAGCTTGTCGAGCCAGCGCATGCCGGTATTGCGCAACCACCGGATCGGCAGTTCGTCACGGGAAAATAACTGTTTGAAGCCTTCCATTGCGGCCATCATGGTGAGATTTTCACCCTTTCGACGGCGTTGATAACGAGCCAGCACCAGCGCATCATCCGGCGCCAGGCCGAGAGTTCTGGCACGCCCGAGCTCTTCCAGAAGCGCCCTGACATCGCCATAACCCAGGTTGGCCCCCTGCCCCGCCAGCGGATGAATGGTATGAGCTGCATCACCCACCAGCGCCAGCCCATTCGCCACGTAATCTTTGGCGTGGCGCTGGCGAAGCGGAAACGCAAAGCGTTGAGAGACCGCAACAACCTCCCCCAGCTCCCGCTCAATGGCGGCTTCAAGTTCTCGGCGGAAAGCCTCGGGTTCAAGCGCCATCAACCGCCGGGCTTCGCGGGTGTCCTGCGACCAGACGATCGAGCAAAAATGGTCATCTCCGGTTTCCGACTGCAAGGGCAGAAAGGCCAGGGGCCCGGTGGGCGAAAACCGCTGCCAGGCGGTAAAGCGATGGGGCTGGCGGGTGCGTACGCTGCACACAATGGCTTGCTGGTCGTAATCCCACTCACGGGTTGCCAGGCCACTCCACTGGCGCATTCTGGACATGGCCCCATCGGCACCGACGACCAGCTCTGCTGTCACCTGCCGGCCATCTTCCAGCGCCACCCCGCTGGTGCGGCTCCAGCCACTGACCCGGGCGCCGTCTATTAATGTGACCGTGCTGTTGGCGATTGCCTCAAACAGGGCCCGGACAATGTGCCGGTTCTCGACAATGGTGCCCAGTGATTGGGCATGCAGTTCGGCCGCATCAAAATGAATCCGGCCAGTGCCGTCACCATCCCACACCGTCATTTCCCGGTAGCTGCAGTGCCTTCCCGAGAGCACCCGCTGCCAGGCGCCCAGGTCGTCCAGCAGCCGGGCACTCGCCAGGGAGATGGCGCTGACTCTGGGTTCAAAATCTTCCACGCCAGAGGCTTGCTCCGGCGGCGCCAGCAACACGTCTGCCGACGCCCCCTCAATCAACCCAACCCGCCAGCCTTGCTGCGACAACCCCAGGGAGAGGGCCGAACCGATCATGCCGCCACCCACTACCAGGATGTCGAAATGCTGAACACTGGAATCACTGGTCATCAGGGGCGAGCTCCTTGCCGGGCTTAACAGATGCAATAACGGGTTTTCGGCCGCCCGTGCCCATGGCTTTGCGGGCAAACCAGCGTTTGGCGCCGGGCAGCAGATCCAGCCCCACGAGGCCGGTGTCCCGGGCAAAAGCGATGGGCGCCAGGGATTGCCCGAATACCCGGATCAGGGAATCCGAAAATTGCACGGTGTGTTGCCAATCCTGGCGATGAAGGCGCTGATATTCCCCAAGTACTGACAATTCGCCGATGGACTTACCCTCATCCACCGCCCGGCGAAATTGTTCCACCAGTGTCATCAGGCCACGCAGGGCCAGGTTGAAACCCTGCCCTGCCACCGGGTGCAGCGCATGGGCCGCATTTCCCACCAGCGCCACGCCGGGGCGCACGGCCTCATCCACGGTGGTCAGCTTCAGGGGATAGTGATGACACTCACCGATGCGCGTGAAGCGGCCGAGCCGCCAGCCAAAACGCTCCTGCAGCTGCTGGCACTTTTCGTCATCGGACAACGCAAGGAGATTCGCCAGGGCATCATCCTCAAGAGTCCAGACCAGGGCAGAGAGGTTTTCAGCTTGAGCTGGCGAACCGTGGGGAAGCAACGCCATGGGGCCTGAGTCCGTGAAACGCTCGAACGCGGTAAACTGGTGAACCTCACTGGTCGAGACGTTCGCGATCAGCGCATTCTGGCCATAATCTTCCGTGCGGGTGACGAACCCCAGTTTTTCCCTCAAACCTGAGCGGCCACCATCGGCGACCACCAGGCATTGCCCGGTCAGGCTGCGCTCTTCACCATTCTGGCGAACCCTTACGCTGACACCCGCGGTGGTGGGCACCATATCCATCACTTCTGCGGGTGCCTGCCAGTTAACCTCTGCTGCCATCAACGCCCGCATCAGGCAAAGACCCATCCAGCGGTTATCGGCCACATAGCCCAGCGCATCCTGACCGTGGTCTTGCGCTTGCAACCGGGTTGCCCCGAACCGGCCACGATCCGATACATGAATCCGGCGAATCGGCGTAGCGTGCTCCGAAAGCACCGACCACAGCCCCAGTTGCTCAAAAATAACCCTCGAGCCCCAGGCCAGAGCGGTGGAGCGGGCGTCGTAGCTGGGCTGGTAATCTTCCGGCAAAGCGTCCGGAGACAGCGGGAAAGACTCTACGACGGTCACCCGAAGCTCCGGCACCAGCCGGGCCACTGCCAGGGCCAGAGTCGCGCCGGCAAGGCCGCCACCGGCGATAATCAGATCGGTATCCGTCCGGGCTTTAGTCACAGTATCAACTCGCCATCAGGGCTTCGATTTCGGCAACGGTTTTGGGTACGCCATCGCTCAGCACACGGCAACCTTCGCGGGTAACCACCACATCGTCTTCGATACGGATACCGATACCGCGCCACTTTTTATCCACATCCAGGTTGTCCGGTGCAATGTAAAGCCCAGGCTCGACCGTCAGCGCCATACCCGGCTCCAGCTCACGCCAGGCATCGCCCACTTTGTAATCGCCCACATCGTGAACATCCAGCCCCAGCCAATGACCGGTGCGGTGCATAAAGAACGGCTTGTAAGCTTCCTCGGCGATGGCCTTCTCAACGCTGCCCGACAGCAGGCCAAGATCAATCAGGCCCTGGGTCAGCACCTTCAGCGCGGCTTCGTGGGAGTGGTTCCAGTGATTGCCGGGGCGTACCGCTTCAATGGCTGCATACTGAGCTGCCAGCACCACCTCGTAGAGTGCCTTCTGCTCCGGGCTGAATTTACCGCTGACCGGGAACGTGCGGGTGATGTCTGAGGCGTAGCACTCCAGTTCACAGCCCGCGTCAATCAACACCAGGTCGCCGTCCTTCAGCGGAGCCGCATTTTCGATGTAATGAAGAATACAGCCGTTGGCGCCACTACCGACAATGGACGGGTAGGCTGTTGAGCGGGCCCCATGCTCCATGAAGGTATGGATCAGCTCGGCTTCAAGGTTGTATTCATGGCCACCACGACGGGCCCGTTTCATCGCCCGGCAGTGCGCCTCGGCACTGATCTCGCCCGCTTTCGCCATGACTTTCACTTCAGCGGCACTTTTGTATAGCCGCAAGTCATGCAACACATGCTCAAGCGCCACAAACTCGCCCGGGGGGTGGGCGCCCGCTTTCACCTTGCTGCGGATCACTTTTACCCAATCCATCACCCGCGTATCGAATGCCGGGTCTTTACCCAGGGGGTAATAAACCCGGCTTCGGCCTTCGATCATTCCGGGCAGGATGTCATCGATATCGGCGATTGGAAACGCATCGTCCAGTCCGTACCGTTCAATGGCTCCCTCGGGACCCACCAAAAACCCGTCCCAGAGCTCCTTAGCCGGATTTCGCTCTTTACAGAAAAGAACGGCCTCACCGTGTTCACGGCCGGGAATCAGCGCCAGCACAGCTTCCGACTCGCCAAACCCGGTCAGGTACTGAAAATCACTGTCCTGGCGGAACGGGTGCAGTACGTCCCGGTTTCTGGAACGTTCCGGAGCTGCAGGCAGGATGGCAATGCTGTCGGGCGCCATCAGCTGCATCAACTTGCGGCGACGCTCGGCAAACTCTTTTACGGGGATCATTGAAGCCATGGTGTCTCCTGATCAGTGCAGGGTCGGCGTGTTGCCAGCCGGTTTTTCCGGCTCATTGAATTCGGTAAAAACCGCCAGGGCACCGAGGCGAACGTACTCGGTGATTTCCAGCAGTTGCTGCTCGCTTTCTTCGTCGGACTCTTCATCTTCCGACAGCTGGCTGATGGCGACCATATCTTCGATCAGCTCACGAATTTCGTCCGGCGCCTGGCCAAGAGCCGCGCCCGCCGCAACAGCCATGCCTTCGAGAAAACCGCGAACCCAGGCGATCAACGCTTCCAGGCGCTGCTCGATGGCATAATCGTCGTCCGGAAGCAGCGGCTGAAAACTCATCTCGGAAGACCGCAATTGGCCCAGTGTTTTCTCGTACACGTCATTCATGAAGGCCCCCAGATCATCGGATTCCTCCAACGCCTGCTCGGCCAGGCCCATATGTTCGCAAGCCACAGCCAGCCAGTCCTGCTCCTGAATACGGGCGCCGGCTGCCAACCGACCACAAAGCGCACCGTGCAGTTCAGAGGGATGGCTGAACGCCTTATGGGCCGTAAACACATTGGCCCAGCGTTCAAACTCGGCAGCTCGGGCAGCAGCTGAAGTATCGGTTTCAGACATGAAACAGTCTTTTCCTGTATCGGGGGAATGCCCGGGCGACTCCAGACACTCCAAAGAAATTTGAGGCCATATCCTAGCATTCCGGCGCAGCGCTGGCACTGCCGGACGCGCCCAGACTTGCTTTTAGCCTGCCATGAGCCGAAAATGTTATAACATATCAAAACAGACATGGGCGCCCCATGAAAACCCAGAACACCCTGATTTCATCCATCCTTGTACTCGGGCTGTCAGCCGGGCCAGCACTGTCCCAGCAAAACCCTGCGGCCCACCAACATGGACGGGCTCAATTGCAGCTAGTCATCGACGGGGAACAAATCGAACTGCTGCTGCAGTCACCGGCCTACAACCTGGCAGGCTTTGAACATCGCCCCGAAACGCCAGAGCAGCAGGCTGCTATCGATTCCATCACCCAGTGGCTGCAACAAACTGCAGCCGTGAACACCACCGACGGCCAGTGTTTCCCCGTGGCCGCCAACCTCCATGCAGACTGGGGGCAGGGGCAAATCCATGAACACGACCATCACCATGAAGATAGCCCCCAACAGGGCGCCGGCCATGGCGACATGGAAATCGCCCAGAGCCTGCGCTGCCCCGGGCTGCAGGATTCTGCGCTATTCGAAACAGGCTTGCTGGAACGGTTTCCGGCTATGGAGCAACTCAGCGTGCAATGGGTCGGCCCGCAGGGCCAGGGGAGCGCACGCCTGAGCCGTGGCCAGAACCGTTTTCACCCGGGCCAGTAAACTTACTCGGTGTATGGCTGTACCGATGTTGCTGTGATCGAGTAAGAAGACGCGCCGATGTCGTTCTCCGTTCGCTCGATAACGATTTTGCCCTCAATCCAGACCGGGTCATACAGCGCCTCAAGGGTAAAGCCTTCACTGTATTTCACATGAATAATCTGGTTAGGTGGCGGCGGAGGTACGTGGATGCAGGCCCCGTAATACGGCACCAGGAAGAACTCAAGAATGCGCATATCATTGGTTGTTTTCAGGGGCACCACAAAACCCGGAATACGTCCGTCTACATTGTCCATTTCAGGCACCACCCGGCCGGTCATAATTTCATCCGGCAACAGTGGCGGACCGTCTCCTTCATGTTCTATTTCCGGCATACTCTCCAGCAGCGCGAGATCTTCCGCCGGCATCAGTTCGAGCCAGTCAATTTCCCGGGGTTGCGCCAGGGCAAATGATGATACCAACAGCAACAGCGGCCCGAGGCTCGCAATCACTGCCCGGCATTTCGAATAAACTGGCATGAACTTTGGCTCCGATTGGGATAGCACACTCAACTGCCGCCATCATACAACGGTACTGACGATACGGATATGAGCACCAGGACAGCACACAACCCCTCTGCACCTCCGGCCATAGAAACCCGTCAGCTCCGGTTCCGCTGGCCAGGCCAAAGCCGTACTCTTAGCTTTCCGAATATTCAGCTGCAGCAAGGCGAACACCTGTTTCTGCATGGCCCCAGCGGCACCGGGAAAAGCACCCTGCTGAGCATGCTGTCGGGCATGATGGTGCCCGAGTCAGGCACGGTCGACATACTGGGCCAGAGCCTCGGGACCCTGAAAGCAAGTTCTCGGGACCGGTTCCGCGCTGACCACCTTGGCGTGATCTTCCAGCAGTTTAATCTGGTGCCCTACCTGAGCGCTCTGGCCAATGTGATCCTGCCCTGCCAGTTATCCGTCTCGCGACGAACCAAGGCTAAGCCGGATGCCAGGGCCGCCGGAGTCGAACTGTTGGGCCAACTGGCCATTCCCGAGTACCTCTGGCACCGGAACGTGACCGACATGTCCATCGGCCAACAGCAACGGGTAGCCGCCGCCCGGGCCCTGATTGGTGCACCCGAAATCATCCTGGCGGACGAGCCAACGTCAGCCCTGGATACCGACAACCGTGACCGGTTTCTGGATCTGCTGCTGACACTGGCAGACCAGCGCCACTGTTCCGTGGTATTTGTCAGCCACGACCAAAGTCTCGCCCGTCACTTCCACCAGCAACTGGCCCTGGAGAACGAAGCGTGAGCCGGGTTCGCCTCGCCCTATCTCTGGCAACAGCCAGTCTGTGGTACCGCCGGAAGGTACTGGCTCTGGTCTGCCTGACATTGACACTCAGCGTAACCCTGCTGTTTGGCATCCAGTATCTGCGCACCGAAATCCGACAGTCCTTTACCAGCACCATCACCGGCACCGACCTGATCGTTGGCGCCCGCAGCGGCCAGCTGAACCTGTTGCTGTACACGGTATTTCACATAGGTGACGCCACCAACAACATTCGCTGGGAGACCTATCAAAGCCTGGCGCAGGATCAGCGCGTTGACTGGGCCATTCCTGTTTCACTGGGCGACAGCTATAGGGGCTACCGGGTCGTGAGCACGAATGACCAATTTCTGGAGCGGTTTCAATACGGCAACGATAACAGCCTTAACCTGGCTCAAGGCGAATGGTTTGGCGAACGGTTCGATGTGGTGCTGGGCTCGGGTGTCGCCAAAGAGCTGGACCACCAGGTAGGCGACCAGATTGTGCTTTCCCACGGCGGCGGCCGCACCAGTTTTTCCAACCATACAGATCTGCCGTTCCGGGTGTCTGGCGCGCTGGCCGCCACCGGCACCCCGGTCGACCAGGCGGTTTATATCAGCCTGGACGCAATGGAAGCCATGCATGTGGGCTGGGAGTCCGGCGTGGCCATCCCGGGCAGAACCCTGTCTGCCGACACCGCAAAAGACCGGTCATTCACCCCGGATGCCATAACTGCGGTGTTCATCGGGCTCCAAAACCCCATACAGACCTTCCAGCTACAAAGGGAGCTGAACCAGTTTCAGCCGGAACCACTGTCTGCCATTCTGCCTGGCGTCGCACTGAGTGAGCTGTGGCGGATGATGGGGCAGTTTGAGAAAGCCTTGCTGGGCATCAGTGTATTTGTGGTGGCGACCAGCCTGACCGGCCTGATTGCCGTACTCCTGACCATCCAGGCTCAGCGCCAGCGAGAGGTCGCGGTGCTGCGGGCGGTCGGGGCATCGTCGGGGCTGATTGCATCCCTGTACAGCCTTGAATGCACAGTATTAGCGCTGGCTGCCAGCGGCCTGGCCCTGTTTGTCGGGGCAGGCGCTGTCGCCGGCCTCAGTCCATGGCTGCTGTCTCAGTATGGCATCCAGATCAGCCTTCGGGCTCTGAGCGCGAACGAATGGCTGCTGCTGGCTTCGGTGCCGGTCGCCGCCCTGCTCATTTCACTGCTACCCGCGTGGAGTCACTGGCGGCAAAACCGGAAGCAGGGCTTCGGTAGTGATGGCGGTGGCTGACCTGCCTCCAAAGGTGACACACTTCACGGAGCCCGCGCCATGACAATGCGGTAAATTGACCGTATTGGTGCGGGCACTTATAGTTACTGGCATCCAAATTACTCATATCGAGCACGTCATGGAACAGTCCGAAGTACAGGCATTAGCGGACAAGCTGGACAAACTGATCGCATACACTGAAAAGCTCGAGAAAGACAACGCCTTGCTACGCGAACTGCAAGACGATTGGAATCGCGAACGGGCCCAGCTTATGCACAAAAACGATCTTGCCAAAAACAAGATTGAAGCCATGATTGGCCGCCTCCGGGCACTGGAGCACCACTGATGTCACAGCAGTCAACCACGGTCGAGGTCCGGATTCTCGACAAGGAATACCTGGTAGCCTGCCCGGAAGAAGAGCAGGAGGCCTTACTGAGAGCCGCCCGGCACCTGGACGGAAAAATGCGGGAGATCCGCTCCAGCGGCAAGGTATTCGGCACCGAGCGCATTGCCGTAATGGCAGCACTGAACATCACTCACGCACTCCTTGAGCGGGATACCATGTCTGGTGCAACCAGCACCATCCTCCGCGCCATGGATGACCGCCTGGACAAAGCGTTGGGTGAACCCTCCGGTAACTGATTACACAAAGATACCGGAATTGGGGTTGCAATCGGCCCCGGCCCTACCCCTATAATGGTTCAACTTCCTGGGCTGTTCGCTGGTCGGGTACGTCCTCGAGCCGATGCGCATTACCCAGGTGGCCACTTCAGGGCATTGTGAGCATGTCCCCCACGGGGGAAAGCCTAATATGTCACAGCGGCCACCGACCTTGAACTTTGGGTTCAAGGGCTACATCCGATAACGGCAGCCCGGGAAGCTTTATTTTGAGTCAGATCCACCCTCCGAAACCGTTTGAATCCCATCCCGACCGTCTTTCCAGAAGCGAATTGCGCAAGCAGTTGCGAGGCAAACGCCGCGCTTTATCGTTTGAGCAGCAACAAGCCGCATCGGAGCGCCTGGCGCTGAATTTGCTGACACACCCGGATCTGCACCGCGCACAGCACATTGGCATCTACCTGGCCAACGACGGCGAGATTGACCCCCAACTTTACATCAAGCTTGGTCGGCGCAAGGGCATACAGTTTTACCTGCCGATCCTGCACCCGATCTATCCGGGCAAACTGGTGTTCAGTCGCTACTATGATGGCGTTGAACTGACAGCAAATCGCTTTGGCATTCCTGAACCCCCTTTCCCGAAATCGAGACGCAGGCCGGCATGGGCTTTGGATGCGGTGCTGTTTCCGCTGGTAGGTTTTGACGAGCAAGGGGGCAGGCTTGGTATGGGTGGCGGGTTCTATGACCGTACCTTTGCGTTCAGCAGGCTACGACCGTCTATGGCGCCTAAGCTGATCGGTCTGGCCCATGAGTTTCAGAAGGTATCATCATTGCCGATCGAGCCTTGGGACGTTCCACTCCATGCGGTGGTCACCGATAGGCGTAATTATCGATTCAGGCGCTGACCGGCTGACTGAACAAAACTGGTCACAGGGACCTCTCGAAAGGAGCGTTTGTCTTCAGATGCCTGGATAGACGTAAAGCCTGTGATGACAAGGCCGACAGCAAAAATCAGCACAATGGCACGAATGATATCCGGCTTGCGATCCATGACACGTGTTCCTGCTTTTTCAGAATTAATTAGCTGGAAAATCAGACGACTGCTCTTTACTCCAAGAATTAGACGAAAGACTAACACGTAACTTCAATTTTACAATTTTTGACTCGTTACAGTTATGTAAGGGTTATTTTGTGGGCCTTTTGAACTGCAGAAAGATGACCGAAACCGGGCTTCCTGATCTCCCGGGGTTCGCCGAAGCAGGGGATGGAGGGGCTTTCCTAAACACGCTCCTTCGGCACATCCATGTGACGCTTGGGCTCCGCCATCCATGGCTCCGCACAGTTTCGGAAAGCCCCTCCACCCCCTGCTTCTACTTAGGTGATCGGCCCGGTTTCTACCTCGCGCTGCTGCTTCCGTTCCCGGCGCCGAGGAACAATCGGTAAGCTTCGTTATCTGTCATGTTTTCGTAGCGGAAACCCACCTTCTCCAGCATCTTTTCAAAATCCGGAATCTCATTCTCGTTCACCTGCGCCCCCAGCAGTACGCGGCTGTATGCAGCACCGTGGTTGCGGTAGTGGAACAGCGAGATGTTCCAGCGGGTGCCGAGGGACATCAGGAATTTCAACAGGGCGCCCGGACGTTCGGGGAACTCGAACTGGAACACCACCTCATTGTCGATAGACGGTGCGTGGCCACCCACCATGTGGCGGATGTGCTGTTTCGCCATATCGCTGTCTGTGAGATCGATCACCGAATAGCCGGTTTCACGAAGGTCCTGCACCAGCTCTTCCCGGCCATGGCCACCCGCCTGAATCTGGATGCCAACAAAGATGGTGGCGCTCTCCGAGTCCGAGTAACGATAGTTGAATTCGGTGATGCTGCGCTTGTGCAGGGCATTGATGAACGTTTTGAACGCGCCGGGTTTTTCCGGGATGGTGACCGCAAGAATCGCTTCCCGCTTCTCACCGATTTCCGTGCGTTCGGAGATGTAGCGCAGCCTGTCAAAGTTCATGTTTGCGCCGCTGAGCGTGGCAATCAGGTTTTCGTTTTCGATCTGCTCCCGCTCGATGTACTTCTTGATGCCGGCGACGCCCAGGGCGCCCGCGGGCTCGGCGATGGAACGGGTATCTTCGAACACATCCTTGATGGCCGCGCAGATTTCATCGGTGGATACCGTGATCACTTCGTCCACGTAATCCTTACAGATTTCCCAGGGGTACTCGCCGATCTGTTTGACCGCCACGCCGTCGGCAAAGATGCCCACTTCGTCGAGAATCACCCGCTCTCCCGCCGCCAACGCAGCCTGCAAGCAATTGGAATCCTCCGGCTCAACCCCGATCACTTTAATCTCGGGACGTAAGTACTTGATATAGGCCGCCATGCCCGCAATCAAGCCGCCGCCGCCCACACAGATAAAGATGGCGTGGATCGGCTTGCTGAACTGCCACATGATCTCCATGGCCACCGTGCCCTGGCCGGCAATGACATCCGGGTCGTCGTAGGGCGGAATGTAGGTATAGCCGTGTTTCTGGATCAGCTCCTGGGCATGGGTGGCGGCCTCATCAAAGGCATCTCCTTTAAGAACGACCCGCGCACCATGGTCCCGTACCGAGCGCACCTTGATCTCAGGTGTGGTCTGCGGCATCACAATCACAGCCTTGATACCCAGTTTCTTGGCGGCCAACGCTACACCCTGGGCATGGTTACCGGCAGACGCGCAAATCACTCCTTTGGCTTTCTGCTCTTCAGATAGCTGCGCAATCCGGTTGTAGGCGCCACGAATCTTGAAGGAAAACACCGGCTGAAGGTCTTCGCGCTTGAGCAAAATATTGTTACCAAAGCGCTTGGACAGGCTACGGGCTTCAGTCAGCGGTGTTTCGATGGCGACGTCATAGACCCGCGCATCGAGAATCTTCTTGATATAGCGTTGCGGCATGATGGTTCCGGTTGCTGGTTAGTGATTGGCGTGGAAAAACCCACAGTGTAGAAACTTTGCACGGTAGCCGTCTATAAGCAGAGCCACTGCGCGCGTATAATGTCGGCAAATTCATCCGATCTCTCCCGGAGCGCCGTCATGACTCAGGACGAACTGAAAAAAGCCGTTGCCAAGGCTGCAGTGGATTACATCGCCCCACACCTGGAACGCAAAAGCATTGTCGGCGTCGGTACTGGCAGCACAGCCAACTTTTTCATCGACTTTCTGGCTGAATACAAAAACGATTTTGACGGCGCCGTCGCCAGCTCCGAAGCAACTGCCGAGCGCCTGAAGCGTCATGGCATTCCGGTGTATGACCTGAACGCGATTGACGAACTCGAGTTCTACGTGGACGGCGCAGATGAAACCAACGAGCGGCTTGAACTGATCAAAGGCGGCGGCGCAGCACTTACCCGGGAAAAGATCGTAGCCGCGGTGGCCAAGACCTTCATCTGCATTGCTGATGACTCAAAAATGGTGGGCATTCTCGGCGACTTTCCGCTACCGGTTGAAGTCATTCCCATGGCCCGAAGCCACGTTGGCCGGGAAATCGTGAAGCTCGGCGGTGACCCGGTATATCGGGACGGTGTAACCACCGACAACGGCAACATCATCATCGACATCCACAACCTGGACATCTCCCGCCCGATCCAGGTGGAAGAAAAACTGAACAACATCGTCGGCGTGGTCACTAATGGCCTGTTCGCCCACCGCCCGGCAGACCTGCTGCTGCTGGGCACCAGCGAAGGCGTTAAGAGCATTCCCCGAAAAGGCGCCTGAGCGACCAGACCCCTTACCTGAAAAGCTGGCCTTCCGGGCCAGCTTTTTTATGGCCTGAACAAAACCAAACCAAGCGCTTGCTTGGTAGAGAAATATGCGCGACACTCTGGCTATACTCTTCAGAGCTAAGGGAATCCAGCCGTGTCTGATTACTTCAACGAAACCCACGAACAGGTCCGCCAGACCGCCCGAAAATTCATCGAAACCCACGTTCGCCCTCACATCGACGACTGGGAAGAGGCCGGTGAATTTCCCCGGGAAATCTATAAGCTTGCCGGCGATGCGGGCCTGCTGGGCATCGGCTTTCCCGAGGCACTTGGCGGACTTGGTGAGGGAGACATTTTCCTTAAAGTCGCGGTTTCCGAAGAGCTGATGCGGTCAACGTCCGGCGGGTTCGTCGCCAGTATTGGCTCCTTGGACATAGGCCTGCCCCCGGTAGCCAAATGGGCGAAAAGGGACATCCGTGAACAGATCGTGCCGCCAGTGCTGCGCGGCGAAAAAATTGCAGCCCTGGCTGTCACCGAACCCGGCGGCGGCTCTGACGTTGCCAACCTGAAAACCCGCGCCGTGAAAGACGGTGACCATTACATCGTGAACGGCAGCAAAACCTTCATCACCAGCGGCACCCGGGCTGATCACTACACTGTGGCTGTGCGCACCGGTGGTGAAGGCCACTCTGGCATCAGTCTGCTGCTGATCGACCGGGATACCCCGGGCTTCTCCACCGGAAAAAAACTCCGGAAAATGGGCTGGTGGGCCAGCGACACCGCCGAACTCTTCTTCGAAGACTGCCGGGTGCCGGCAGACCGCCTGATCGGCGCCGAAAACGCAGGTTTTATCGCCATCATGAGCAATTTCCTGGCCGAACGCCTGAGCCTGTCCATCATGGCCTACATGACCGCCCAACTGGCCTACGAAGCAGCCATGGACTACACCAAGCAACGCCAGGCCTTCGGCCGCAACATCGCCGGCTTTCAGGTCACCCGCCATAAGCTGGTGGACATGGCTACCCAGATCGACATCGCCCGGGAATACACCTACCGCTGCGCGGCTCTGATGCAGGCGGGCAAAAACCCGATCAAACAGGTGGCCATGGCCAAGAATTTCTCTGTGGATGTGTGCGAAAAAGTTACCCGCGAGGCGGTGCAGCTCTTTGGCGGCATGGGATATATGCGGGAGTCGGTGGTGGAACGGCTGTACCGGGACGCCAAGATTCTGTCCATTGGCGGCGGCACCACGGAAATCATGAAGGAGCTGATTGCCAAACAGATCAGGCTTTAAGCCTGGCCTGTTTGGGGTTCAGTTTTCAACCGGAACGATATCCCAAATATCCACCTGAAATTGAGCCCAGAATAGCCAGTGCAGACAGTGTGAAAACAACAGCATTCAGGTTGCCACCAAAAAAATCACCGGACCTTTTCAGGGAAACCGACTACTTCTTAACATCCAGCATGCCATAAGGACGCTCACGCACACCCTTGAGCAGCCCCACGATCACGTCCGTGCCTTTCATCGGTGCCATTTCCGGGTAGTCTTTCATTTCGATTGAACCTTCGATTTCAAAGTGGCCGTGACGGAAGCTGTTCACCTCGCCATCCGTGGCGACCCAACGGAACGCCCGTTCGGTGTCGCTGTATTTGCCATCGCTGATGAACAACCGGCCCTTGCGACCGGCAACGGTCATTTTGCTGGAGGCCAAGAAGGACAGCATGCCGGTATTGCGACTCTTCTCTTCCTTAAGTTCTGCTTCACTTTGGTATGTGCCGGCCATAAGCAAAAAGCGGGAACGTTTGCCGTTGTAGAACTCCATGGCATAGCCCTCTCGCTCGGGCGTCACCGTGTTCACCACCACAAACTCCCGATCCAGACACACCCCTGGTTTATTGTGGGGCCAGAGGTGGTATTCCAGGGCATGAGCTCGGTCCTGCATTTGGATCAGGCGTTCGTGATAGATGGCTTTGTAATCAGCTTCATCTCGAGAGACATTTCCCAGTGCACCCTGCCCCTGGATGGCAATGGCGGCTTTTGCGGGCGGGAAGTCCTTTAGAAAGAGAGTTTCGAACTTGTGGCTGCGATCAGGCTTTTCTCGCATCCCTGGAATTTTTCGTCTGTCTGCGTAGTAAACTAAGGTTTTGAGGTCACCTTCCGGTTCCGAATGCACGTAATGGGTTTCGACAACTTCCTTATTGCGCACGTCTTCCACTCGCGATCGCCACTCGTCAACCCGATGCTCTCCCCGATACGCAGTATCGTGACGCACTTCGTCTGGCGGGTACACCGAAGCCAGAATCAACTCGTCGTTGTAACCGCTATCGATCAGTTTCATATCCGCAGGTAGCTCTAACTGGTATCGCCCTGCGCAGTGTTCCGTAAACTCAAATACCGGGAGTTCGTCCTCTCGCATTTCCATCTTGCTCATGGCCAGTCCTTGTGTAGTTTGTATCAGCAATAGAAGCCCAGTCAGGGCACTGCGGGTAATCGGCGACATTCAGCCTCCCAGCTTTCGGTGTATGTCCGGCAACAGGATCTGCAGCTCCCCCATAACCAGATCCCGGACATCCGGACAGTTAAAAAAGCCCTGATGCTCTTCCGTTGCGGGCAGGCCCAGCCGCTTGAGGCCGCCAGCGGCCCTGGGATGATCACCCGCACCCGCATGAACGGTGCCGTCTCCCGGCGCCGTTTCTGATTGCAGCTTATAGTCCGTCGTATTGGCCCGAGGCGGGGGTGGGGGATGGTACTCATACTTAGCCTGCTCCAGCCAAGCATCCACAGCCTCCTCGTGTCTTTGCTTTTCCTGAGGCCCGTACAGACTCACCGTACCATCACCGAAGAAAACAGCATGATTCTCATTGCGGTAAACTTGCCATTCATCCCTTTCGCCGTCTGAGACTTCACCACCGTCCCATGTACATCGGTCAAACGAAAGATCGTTATCATTATTGCTGTAGACCAGAGTAGTGGTGTTATGGAAGCTATCTGCTAACGACTGATGAAAATCCGAACAATCCTTTAATCTCAGGTCCATTGCAAATTCATAGTCATCCAGCTGATGTCCTTCTGAGTAAGCACTCCCAAGCTCCGGTGCCAACAACTCTGGCTGGATCATCCGATACCAAAAATCAAACCGGGAATAGAAATCAAAAACCGAACTCCCTGTCCCAATGTTCATCACTTCCAGCGCCTGATCCCCGCTTTTCAGGTACAACCAGTCCGCCTGATTGTCCACTGTGCGATATAACTGATTGGGCAAAAGCTCAAGTCCGCCCTGACAGAACCCGAGGATTGCGGTCACATCGGCAGCATTTTTGCCAAGTACCAATTTGGCGGCTCCAGATTCACCTGCCCGGAACTTTTTGTACGTCGCCGGGCTACCATGGGTAGGCATCGCGCCGTGAATGACCGCCTCTACATCACTTTCCAGCCCCGCCATGCAAAAGCCCGCCCGCGAGGCATAGCCACCCATGGAATGACTGATCACCAGAAACTTGACGTCCGCCGGACCTATGCCTCGCTCGTCCTGCTCCACGATTTGTTGACGAAAGTCAGCAATCCGATCTTTCAGGCGCTCGCCCGCATTTTCATTGCTCAACATCCAGTTGTAACCCACGGCAAATACCGGAAAACGAAGGCCCGGATACAGTCGTGACAAGGTGCGAGTCTTGTTCTCCAGAAACTTCAGGAAGGGGCCGTAGCTGTCCCAGTGCACCTCACCCCAGCCATACTGGCGTTTTTCGTCTATCTGCGAGGGCGGAACCGCGGTATAGGTGCGAAAATAGTCATCCGCACCTTCATCAACCTCCAGTAAGCTATCATCGCGCTCAAAAATGGGCACGCCTCGACGCTTGGCATCACCGTTTACCAATAACTGCTTACGCTTTACCGGCCCGGCAAATACAAAATCACTTACACGAGGAACCACACCTGCATACCGACGAGCCGTCCGACCTTTTTCAGCCAAGTCGTCACCGCGCTCTTTCACACCAGTCCAGCGTCGCCGGAACCATTTACCTATAGCTTCGAGCTTTCCGTCGTCGTCCTCCGCTTGGGCATCAGCCATTTCCTGTTCGCGCTGCGCTTTGATTTCGATGGCCGCACCACTGGGGCCTTCAAAAGCTGCTCCAGCAGCAGGATCCCAAACAGAGCTCCCGCTCCTGCGGTTTTTCAACCTCGTGCCCATAATCCCTGGCACAAACACCAGAGCCACAACGCCCGGGCGGCATTGGCAATCCTCATGACAACTCATCCACATTCTCCTTGTGCTGCTTGTGCTCCCTTGCCCATTCCAGTACCCGCTCGGCCCGAAACTGCTCGAGCGCTCCGGAATGCAGATAACCTTGTACCGCCGTATTCTCGAATGCGTCAGGCACGTAGTGCAGCGCTTCCAGCAGGAGCGTGACTGCGGGCAGGCTCGTAAAACCGGCTTCTGCCGCGAGGCTCAAGCCTGTATCCAGTTGCGCCTTGCATTCGGGCCAGTCTGCCGGTGGATCGGGCAAATCCAACAGGTGGCGCGCCAGCGCATACTCGCGGATCCGTTGTTGTTGCCCGGGCATGCGGTCAAGCTCTTCCTGAGTCAATGTCCATGCCATCATCAAGCCACCGTGACTGCTGGATCACCCTCAAGTACCACACCTCCGTGGGCCGTTGCGCTTCCCTGCAAGACGACTGGAACGCCGTTTACCGTCAGCCCGGGAGCACCCTGAATCAGGGTATCGGGCCCGCCGACTTTGCAGTTGCATTTATGGCCCTGCAGGGCAATCGGAGTGCCATTGACGGTAAAGGCTCCATCCCCCTCGGCAATGCCGCCACCCACGTGGGGCGTATTACCCGAGAACATGTGGCACATGTGGTAATGACCTTTCAATGAAACGGGAATACCCATCAGATTTCCTCCATGAGCGACAAGTGACGAAGCACGAAACTCTCTCCGGCTTCGTTTCGCTGCCAAAGCTGATATTGGTATGGGTGCTGGTACGGATTGAGATCGGCATGAATCAGCGCATCAAAAGGAGCCAGGAACTCATCGCGTCGTAGAGGCGGCGAATCTTCCAGGTAGGGGCCAAGTACACGCGGGTCGTACCAGCGAAACCGCGTTGTTTCTCCGCTGGGCAGACGGGCATACAACCGGCCCCGGAGTTCATCGGCCAGTGCTTTCTGATTGAGGGAGCTTGTAATCCAGAGACTGCCATGACCTAAAGGATTTTTCCTAAGGCAAACATCGATTACGCCTGATTCCCTATCAATCGCGATAAGCCAGGGCCCGCTGTCTGCGAGATCCTCATCCTGCTGACGAAACAAAGAGAGTGCGTTCAGGCCAGCACCACGAGCAAACCATAGGGGTTCAGGGCAAGCGGCAGCATCCAGTATTAACCACTGCACACCTTTATGTATCAGAGCATGCTGTCGCCTGGTGATACTCATGCACCGTCACCGCAGGCAGAGCAGATATCAACCAGCGGCGTTCCCTCCCGGGCCGCGCTTTCGAGGGTTTTGATCTGCGAGACCGCACCGGTTGATACCGCCACCGGCCCGTTAAGTTTGATAGAGGGCGAATCGATAGTCACTCCCCCGGAATCAATGGTGATTTTGCCCCCCGGCCCCTGGATCACAACACTTTCGCTGCCAGTTAGGGTGAGGTTCCGGGTGTGGATCAGGGCCCTCTCGCCGGCCTCTAACAGTACCTTGCCCTGCACTTTCTGGGTGTAGTGACCACCTACTTCCAGGTCATGATTGGCATGGCTGTATTCGTGCCTCCGATCAGTTACTTCCAGCCGATAGTGGCGACCAACGTTGGTAAAGCGGTCACGGGCAACCTCCAGAGTCTGGTCCTGGCCAATGGTGGTTTTCTGATCGCGGCCAATATCTGTCTGTTCATCACGGGTTACGTTCAGGCGCTGGTCGTTACCGATGTGTTTTTCACGGTCGTTGCCAACGGAATAAGTCTGGTTGTTGTAGATCTCCAGCTCGTGATCTTTCTGGGCCCTCAGATAAACGAGCTGTTTGTCTTTTTCGTCCTCGAAGCTGAGTTCGTTGTAACCACCACCCTGATGGGTCTGGGTGCGGAGGACCGTTTTGGTCCGGTTAGTCGGCAGGCTATACGGCGGCATATTGGTGGCATGATAGGTTCGCCCGGTGATAATAGGCTGATCCGGATCACCATCCAGAAAACTCACGATGACCTCGTGCCCCACCCGCGGCAGTGCGACCACGCCGTACTGCCCGCCGGCCCAGCCCTGGCTTACCCGCAGCCAGGCGCTACTGTGCTCATTATCCTGGCTATAACGGTCCCAGGGGAAAAGCACCTTCACCCGGCCATAGCGATCGCAATAGATTTCTTCGCCCTCAGGTCCGGTCACGCGGGCTATTTGGGGCCCATCCATGACAGGTCGGCAGTTATCGTTTGCCGGGCACCAGTTCACCGTGGCCGGAACCGCGCTGAACTCGTTGGTATAGGTGGTCGGCGCCGGCCCAGCCTCCTCTTCTAACGCCTGAGGTTGAACCCCGCGATGAACGACACTGGTCAGCAGCCAGTCTGCATTGACCGCGTCATCGAAATGCCCCTCAAGACCAAAACGCCCGCCAGCAGTGAAGTCGGGGCGGTTACTTTTGCCGCTGGCGGTGCAAGCATTGCTCCGCAGAGCCTCAAGACGCGCCTTGGTAAAGGGAGCGCCAGACGCATCCTGTTTATACCGCCCCGGATAATCGAAATGCTCATAGCCCGGGCGCTGCTTCGAGAGATCCGACGCCACCTCTGTGTGATCCAACCCGTAGGCGGGATTCGTGAAGGTGTAGTCTTTCATGGCGACCCCTGCAACGCTGACACGGTCCAGAGTATCGAATGCGAACACGCAGGGCTGTCTGGAGCTGCCACCGGCCGTGGAATTATAGAGAGCGGGTGGCAGTGCTAGCGCCTCGCGGTGATGGTCCGACAGGATCAGTTCAGTGCCATCGGAGCCATGTTCAGCACGATAGTGCCAACCTTCCTCCGCCGCGAGCCGCTGGATAAACGCCAGGTCCGACTCCCGGTACTGAACACAATATTCCCGCTCTTCCGGCGTGCGCAGGAGACTGAACCGGGTACCACTGACACCGCGCTCTTCCAGCAGGGTACGGATAATCTGTTCAGGGGCCTGATGCTGAGAGATCCGACTGTTGCGGCCGAGCCCAAGGCGCCAGAGCGGAGAGCGTATCGTGAGGTAATAGCAGGTTCTTCGGTGGCCCGCCGAGCCACGGCCAAATTCCGCAACCACGCCCCGGAACTGACGCAGCAACTCGCCGTCCAGGTAAACACGCAACTCAGCTTCCTGTTCGAGAAATTCGGACGCCCCGATACTGGACAGGTGGCTGAAGGCGGTAATCGTGAGAGAGAAAACGTCTGACAACGCTTCCCTAGCTTCAAACTCATACACACTAAAGACATCAATCGGTTGCTCACCGACCAACACGGTGAACTGAAGTCCGTTTCCACTTTGCATTGCGTGCTTCCTTTGCTCGACTCAAGCCTTTCCATGTTGAAACATCGCTCTATGATTCCATGAGCGCAAAGACGATCAAAACATGCCCAAGACTAGCAGCTGACCAGTTTCAATCAAGTGCCCAAAAGATTGCATTTCGTTTAATTGTCGACCGACCAAGGTTTAGTTTCGAATGGCAGGAGACTTCCGTATAATTGCGCTCACTTTTCAAACGCAGTTAAACGTACCTAACGCATCAGGAAGGATCTCCCATGCAATTCGACAATATCCCCGCTGGCAAAAACCCGCCAGAAGACATCTACGTAGCCATCGAAATCCCGGCTAACAGCTCCCCGGTCAAGTACGAGCTGGACAAAGACATGGGCGCCCTGCTGGTCGACCGCTTCATGGCTACGCCCATGTTCTACCCGGCCAACTACGGCTTTATCCCCCACACCCTGGCTGACGACGGCGATCCACTGGACGTACTGGTGGTAACCCCCTACCCGATTCAGGCTGGCTCCGTCATTCGCTGCCGCCCGGTAGGCGTCCTGAACATGGAAGACGAAGCCGGTGGCGACGCCAAGCTGGTAGCGGTTCCCCACGACAAGCTGACCACCACGTACCACAACGTGAAAGAAATCACGGATCTGCCTGAGCTGCTGCGGGACCAGATCAAGCACTTCTTTGAGAACTACAAAACTCTGGAGCCCGGCAAGTGGGTGAAAGTGCAAGGCTGGGGCAACGCTGCCGAAGCCAAGCAAGCGATTGTTGACTCGGTAAACGCCTACAAAGGCTGATATCGTTTCAGACACAAAAAAGCCGGGCAGTTTTGATACTGCCCGGCTTTTTTGTGTGTACTGCCTTCCCTGGCCGCCGCTATTATTAGCCCCTCGACAGCAAATCGCGCATATCGCTGATCGCCGCATTGGCGCGGGAGAGGTAGGCGGCCATGGTCAGCGAATGGTTCGCCAGCATACCAAAGCCGCTGCCGTTCAGAATCACCGGGCTCCACATGGATTCCTGGGTGCCTTCCAGCTCGATTATGATCTGCTTTACGCTGGCCATCGCATTCTTGTCCTGAAGGACTTTTCGGAAATCCACTTCAATGGCCCGGAAAATGTGCAACAACGCCCAGGCACTGCCGCGCGCTTCGTAAAACACGTCGTCGATCTTGGTCCAGTCGGTTTTGACATCGTCACCGCCGACGGCCTCGGACAGCGGGTCTTCAGGATCAATGTTCGTCATAGCCTCGGCCACCGATGCTTTACCCACGCTTTCGCTAAGCGTTCTTGAAAGACTACCAAGACGCGTTTCAAGATCAGCCAGCCAGTTACTCAGATTATCGGCCCGGGCAAAAAACTGGGCATCGGGCTGTTGCGGATCAGACATCCGGTTCAGGTAGCGCTTCAAGGCATTAACGCTGCGACGGTACTCATTTTCCGTGGATGGAATGGCCCAGCTTTCACTGTCAAAGTGCAGTTGTGGTTCGGCAATGATGAGATCGGGATCTTCCGCCGACTGGCTCTGTGAACGACTGATGTCCTTGCGCAGCGCGCGGGAAAGATCCCTAAGCTGCACCAGCACCCCGTATTCCCAGTTCGGCATATTGTCGAGCCACAGGCCCGGCGGAAAAATGTCGTTGGAAATGTAGCCGCCAGGCTTGTCCAGAAGCGTCTCGGCCAGATGAATCATGGTCGCAGTGGTTGCAAACCCGGTCACCGGCTCCCGATCCATTGAAGTGGCCAGTGTTCGGGTATGCTCCCGTACCGAGAACGTATCCGGCTCGCTGCTCCAGATGATACCCAGCACCATAGCAACCAGCAGGTAAACCACCAGCAGCACCAGCACGAGCTTGCCGATTACGCCACTACCGCCAGCGTAATCCTGAACATCGTCTTTCTTGTCCCTGAAGTACTGTCTGATCTTGCCTGCCATAAAGCTGCTAATCTCCTGTTGGTTATTCGTCGGCCGCGAACGGCCTGCCCAGATGGTATCCCATGGCGCCATCAATACCCAGCTTACAGAGTACCGAGTATTCAGCGCCGGTTTCCACCCCGGTGGCAAACACTCTCACGCCCCTGCTCCGGGCAATCCCGATGACGGACTCAAGCCAGAAACGGTTATCCGCGTGGCTGTCCAGGTCATGTATGAAGCTGTTATCGATACGCAGAGCCCGGAAAGGCAGATTCCTCAGATAACTGAAAGGAACACCGCCCACGCCAAAGCGGTCCACCAGAACGGGCACGCCCATGTTTGCAAGTGCGCGCACCAACTCCCCGGCCTGCTTCCGGTGATGGTGCAGTGTGACTTCGGAGACACCTATCCAGAGGCGCCCAGCCACCGTCCCTGCGGACCGGAGACGGGCCAGCATATCGTCACAGAAAGACGCATCTGAAACCGACGCGGATCCGAGCGAGACAGCCAGAACCTCATCAGGGTTACCGGCAAGCCGCTCCAACACACTGGAAATCAACAGCCGGTCGATATCTGCCACGAGGCCAAGTCGCTCAGCCATAGGCACAAACAGGCCGGCCTTCAAGGCGCCTTCTGTGGTGTTGATGCGGGAAAACACCTGATAATGAACCAACTGCTCGTCAGGCCCTTTGACCATAGGCTGCAGCCAAAGCGATATGTTCTGGTCACGTATGGCCTGACTGATGATGGCCCGCCAGGTTTCCATGTTGTGATGGCTCTCCGAGGAGGTTTCTTCCATCCAGCAGCCTGACTCCTCGCGTTGCTGGGCCGCGCGCAAGGCTTCGTCTGCCGCCGCCAGCAAATCACGCACCCCGGCTCCCGCGGCAGCTACCGCCAGCCCCGCATGCACTGAAGTGTCTACAGGATCGGCCATATCGGCGTAGAGCCCATCCAGCTCCTCAACCAACTCCCCGGCCCAGACTCTGGCATCGGCCGCCGATGCCCCCGGCAGGAATACGGCAAACTCGGCCCCCGTCCTGCGGCCCGCAAAGGATTCCGCATGGCGCAATACGAATGCCCTGAGGCTTTTTGCCACCTGCTTTAACAAGCGGTCACCTTCGTCGCGGCCATAGGCGCGGTTGTAGTCCACAAAATAACCCAGCTGGATCATCATCAACACACCGGGTGCGGCTTTCTCTTCGGACTCCACCTCCACTTTCAGGCGTTGGTCGAATGCACCCCGGCTTGCCAGGCCGGTGACTGGGTCTTCGTTGTTCACCTTCCGTAAATGCTGAATTAACTTGCCCTGACCTTCGAAGAGCTGACCAAGATCGTCCGCCATCTGATTCATGGCTTCGGTTACCTGGTTCAGTTCACGGGTGGAGCGCAACGACACGCGCTTCCGGAAGTCTCTCTGACCAAGGGCCCGCGCCTGCACTTCCAGCGCTTTCAGAGGGCTGAGTATGCGCCGCAGCAGAAGCCACAATGCGAACAGGCCGGCACCACCAATCACCAGAGCAGCCAGCACTAACCCGCTGGTGATCCGCCACAGATCGTCATAGGCACGGCCCGGATGGCTGACCACATGCACCTTGCCCAACCGGGCCCAGCCGCGAACCACCTCGGCTTCAGCCTCAGGCCGAGGCAGGGCGGCAAGCGTGATAAACCAGCCGGGCGCTGCGTTGGCATTCAGGGGCATGCTCCGGCCCGCGATGACCGTGCCATCGTGGGCCAGGTACTTGACGGACAGGTAGCGCCCACTGTCAAAAACCGCGTCAATGAGCGATGCAGAGGCTACCGGGTCAGAGCCATCAATGGCGTTGGAGAGCGATAACCCCGTGGCCGTCGCCCCGTCGCGGGCATGTGCCGTAAGCTGGGCGGCAACATAGTCACGGAAATGGCTGTAACTGGTGATAAAGGCCGCCAGCAGGATGACCACCAACAAACTGCCTGTAAACAGCAACAGCAGCCCCTGGAGACTGATCACTCCGCACTGCCAGCGACTGTGCTTTTCCTGCATCCCTGCCATGTCTGAATAGGCCCCGGCCTGTTATCTGAGCTGAAGAATCACTGTGACATATCCCGCAGAGTTGACAAACATTTACAGTGTGCAACCTACGCCCACAACATTAAACACTATAGACTCTACCCAAAGACTATGAAGCCTCTGTATAACTCCTTAAAAGAAAAAGTTCGTCCTGCCGGGTCGGACAACCAATAACAGACAGGCCGGAGCACAATGAACGACGAAAGCCAGAAAGAAAAACTCAGGCAGCACTTCGCGCGCCGCGTAACCACCCAGGCTCGGGTGGTTCTGGACACCTGGCAGAAAATTCACGAGGACAGAGCGCAGGCACAGGCGCACCGGGACAGCCTTCTGTCCGCGACCGACAAACTGGTGCGCTACGCCCGCCGCTTTGAGATGGACAGCCACACCGGCGCCGGCGACCACCTTCTCAAGCTGCTCACGGACTGGCTCCCGAACACTCCGCTGGATGATGACCAACTGAAAGCGCTGGAAGAGGCGACCGAAGCGCTTCGTCACTGTACCCAGAGGCGCAGCGACCAGGACGACAGCACACCCCAGCAGTTCCGGCGAACTCCGATCTACATTGCGCTTGCCAACGACGAAGTCTCCTCCCGAATGATTCGTCAGCTGGAGTTTTTTGGCTTTCGAGCATCGGCCTTCAATTCCCACAGGGATCTGATGGAAGCCTGCGCGCTGAGCAAACCGGAAACCATTCTCATGGACGTCAATTTTGGCGGTGAGGTTTCTGCCGGGATCGCGACCGTGGAGCAACTTCAGGAGCAACACGACACGCCCATTCCCATCATTTTCATGAGCGATGAAGACGGCACTATTGAAACCCGCCTGAGAGCGTCCCGCTGTGGCGGTGAAGAGTTTTTCTACCCAGCCGTCGATCCTGGCCAGCTGATCGAAAAAATTGAGACCTACACCCACGGCAACACCGTGGAGCCTTATAAAGTGCTGGTGCTCGACGACTCGCGGGCGCAGGCCAAATACATGGAAACGGTGCTGAAAAAAGCGGGCATGACCGCCCACATCATCACCGACCCGATGCAGATCATTCACGCGCTGGAAGAATTCTCGCCCGAGATCATCATTCTCGACATGTACATGCCCGGCTGCACCGGCATGGAAATCGCCCGGGTTATCCGTCAGCAGGACCGCTTCCACAGCGTGCCCATCATCTATCTGTCAGCGGAAGACGACGTCAGCAAACAGCTGCACGCCATGAGCCTGGGTGGAGACGACTTCCTCACCAAACCCATAGACCCCAAGCACCTGATTGCCACACTGCATAATCGGGGCCGCAGAGCACGATCTCTGCTGGCCCTGATGATTCGAGACAGCCTTACCGGCCTGTTCAATCACACGCACACCCTGCATCTGCTGGAACAGGAAATCGTGCGATCGAGGCAGAAAGATCAGCCATTATGCTTCGCGATGATCGACCTGGACTACTTCAAAAAAGTGAACGACACCTTCGGCCATCCCATCGGTGATCGTATTCTCCGAAGCCTGTCCATGTTCCTCAAACAGCGGTTGCGTAAAACGGACCATATTGGCCGATATGGCGGCGAAGAGTTTGCCATCATCCTGCCCAATACCCGGCCCGGGGATGCCCGCAACGTGGTCAATGAAATTCGTGAGCGCTTTTCAGAACTGGTACAACAGGCCGGAGACCGCGAATTCAACGTCACCTTCAGTTGCGGAATTGCCGCCTGGCAGAACGACAACTCCCAGTCCCTGTGCGAGCGGGCCGATCGCGCTCTGTACGTCTCCAAAGAGAACGGCCGCAACTGCGTTACCCTGGCCGACGACTGAACCTTCCGGGCCGGGCGCCCTGCCCGGCCCATGAAACCAATGTCGAATACCAGCACCGCTTGCCATGATCGACAATGATTGTCATCAACGAAATGTCATCGCGCCACTGGCAATTGCTGTGTAATCTTTTTTCAGGGTCAAACGACAATCGTCCAGATTGTCAAAAAGTGTTGATCTGAAGGTAACAAGCACGCACCATTTGGGTAACGTGCCGATATCTTCGGCGATCCTGTTCAAATAAAACCAAGGCAAAATTTACCATGTCGACCATACTTGTGCTCCATGGCCCCAATCTCAACATGCTCGGCACGCGCGAGCCTGAGGTCTATGGTTATGAGACCCTGGCCGATATTGACGACCGTTTGCGACAGACAGCGGCCGAGAAGGGCCACCACTTGCTCCACCTGCAATCAAACGCAGAGTATGAGCTGATCGAAAGAGTGCACGAAGCCCGGGCAGAAGGCGTGGATTTCATCATTATCAATCCCGCCGCCTTCACCCACACCAGCATTGCCCTGCGAGATGCCATGCTGGCATCCGGCATTGCGTTTATAGAAGTGCATCTTTCCAACGTGTATGCGCGTGAACCTTTCCGCCATCACTCCTATTTTTCAGATATCGCCGAGGGCGTTATCTGCGGGCTGGGCAGCCAGGGTTATGACCTGGCCCTGCAGGCTGCCCTGCATCGAATTCACCGATAGACCAGAGACAACGGGACTGGAATAGTTATGGATATTCGCAAGATCAAAAAGCTGATTGAACTGCTCGAAGAATCAGACGTCGAGGAGCTGGAGATTCACGAGGGCGACGACTCTGTGCGCATCTCCCGCCGCCGCGAACAAGCTGCGGCCGGTCACTACGTGAGCCACTACTCCGCACCGGCGCCGCAAGCTCCGGCACCCGCGGCCGAAGCCGCACCCGCGGATGCGCCTGCTGCGCCGGCAGCCATCAATGGCCACGCGGTGAAGTCGCCTATGGTGGGCACCTTCTACCGCTCGCCATCACCCAGCGCCGCCGCCTTTGTTGAGGTGGGCCAGAAAGTAAATGCGGGCGATGTCATCTGCATTGTTGAAGCCATGAAGATGATGAACCAGATCGAGGCCGACAAGGCTGGCACTGTCACCGAAATTCTGGTCGAAAACGGCCAGCCGGTGGAGTTTGACCAGCCCCTGGTCGTCATTTCCTGAATTCGGTGATTGCTAACCATGGCTATGTTAGAAAAAGTTCTGATCGCAAACCGCGGTGAAATCGCCCTGCGTATCCTCCGCGCCTGCAAGGAGCTGGGCATCAAAACGGTGGCGGTCCACTCACAGGTAGACCGCGACCTCATGCACGTTCGGCTGGCAGACGAGACCGTCTGTATCGGCCCGAACAGCCCGACGGAGAGCTACCTGAACATCCCCACCATCATCAGCGCTGCAGAAGTGACTGACTCGGTGGGCATTCACCCGGGCTACGGCTTTCTGGCGGAAAACGCCGATTTTGCCGAGCAGGTCGAGAAAAGCGGCTTCCGCTTCATCGGCCCGCGGGCGGAAACCATCCGCCTGATGGGCAACAAGGTATCCGCCATTGAAGCCATGAAGAAGGCCGGTGTCCCCACTGTGCCTGGCTCCGACGGCCCGCTGACCGATGACGACGAACGCAACCTGAAACTGGCCCGCCAGATCGGTTACCCGGTGATGATCAAGGCGGCCTCAGGTGGCGGCGGCCGCGGCATGCAGGTGGTGCATTCCGAGGCCGCTCTGCTCAAAGCCGTCCAGATCACCCAGACCGAAGCCAAGAACGCCTTCGGCGACCCGACCGTGTACCTGGAAAAGTTCCTGGAAACACCACGCCATGTGGAAGTTCAGGTGCTGGCCGACATGCACGGCAACGTGATTCACCTGGGTGACCGGGACTGCTCCATGCAGCGCCGCAACCAGAAAGTCATTGAGGAAGCGCCCGCGCCGAACGTGAATCCGGAATCCCGCGAGCGCACCCTCAAAGCCTGCATCGATGCCTGTAAGGAAATCGGTTACGTCGGCGCCGGCACCTTCGAGTTCCTGTATCAGGACGGTGAGTTCTACTTCATCGAAATGAACACCCGGGTACAGGTAGAGCACCCGGTGTCCGAAATGGTGACCGGCGTCGATATCGTGCGCGAGCAGCTGCGCATCGCCAGTGGCCTGCCGCTGCAATACAGCCAGGACGAGATCCATATCAGCGGCCATGCCATCGAATGCCGGATCAACGCCGAAGACCCGCAAACGTTCGTGCCCAGCCCAGGCAAGGTCAAGCACTTCCATGCTCCCGGCGGCAATGGCATCCGGGTGGATTCCCATCTGTACAGCGGTTATACCGTGCCGCCGTACTACGATTCTCTGATCGCCAAACTGATCACCTGGGGTGACGATCGGGAAATTGCCCGCCGGCGCATGAAGAATGCGCTGGATGAAATGGTGGTCGAGGGCATCAAGACCAATCAACCTCTGCATCGAAAACTGGTACGCGATGGTGGCTTTAAACAGGTAGACTTCACCATTCACTACCTCGAGAAACTGATGCGGGATTAACCATGCCCTGGATACAACTCCAGATTCCAGCTGATCCGGACACCGCGGATCAGCTGGAAGACCTGTTAATGGAAATGGGCTCAGACGCCGTTTCCATGGAAGATGCAGCCGACCAGCCCCTGTACGAACCCGATCCAGGCACCACACCGCTGTGGAGCAAAACCACCGTCACCGGACTGTTCCAGTCGGACCGGGATATTGAGCAATTGTGCTCCGACATCCGTGATGCCTGGCACCAGCAGACCCAGCAATCGCTCGCCGAGATCGAAGTCACCCTGGTCGAAGACAAAGACTGGGAACGAGCGTGGATGGACGACTTTCACCCCCTGCAATTCGGCGAACGCCTGTGGATTGTCCCCAGCTGGCACGAAGCCCCCGACCCTGACGCCGCCAACCTGCTGCTCGATCCCGGCCTCGCCTTTGGCACCGGCACCCACCCCACCACCGCCCTGTGCCTGCAATGGCTGGACGGCCAGGATGTGGCGGGCAAGCAGGTGACCGATTATGGCTGTGGCTCCGGTATTCTCGGCCTTGCGGCCCTGTTGCTGGGTGCCGAGCATGTGATCGGCGTCGACACCGACCCTCAGGCCCTCGAAGCCAGCCGGGACAACGCACGCCGGAACGGCGTCGAGGATCAGAAGCTCGACCTGTACCTGCCCGGTCACGATCCCGACACACAGGCCGACATCATGCTGGCCAACATTCTGGCTCAACCTTTGATTGGCTTGGCAGCCCGGCTCGCAGAACTGACAAAACCCGGCGGCAGCCTGGTGCTGTCCGGCATTCTTTCCAACCAGGCCCGTGACGTCATGGAGGCCTACGAGCCCTGGTTCATCATGGACGAGCCCGAACAGAAAGAAGAGTGGATACGCCTCACAGGACGTCGCAAGGACGGGTGACGAATCAAACGTTTACGTCTAAACTGCGTGATTCCTAGTCATCACGCAGTGACCAAGCGTTCAGGACGACAGCATGACCGAAAGCAGCCTGCAAACACAGTGCCCAAAATGCGAAACCCGTTTTCGGGTGACGGACGAACAGCTCGGCATTGCCGGGGGCAAGGTTCGCTGTGGCAGCTGCATGTCGGTGTTCAACGCCGTTGAGCATCAGGTTCGCCCGCCGTCCGAAAGCAAAACCACACCCGCCAGTTCAGAGCCAACCCCGAATGCAGGCAGCGAGAACAACCGCAACGATCTCATTGATGACGACTTCGTTTTCGCAGACAACCCCGAAGAAGACGCCGCCGAAGGGCCCTATGCCGGCAGCAAGCTGACTTTTTCGGACGACGAACTAAGTGACAGCTTCCTGTCTGTCGACCGTCCTGATGAGCACGGCTTCCAGGATGATGACCTGACCCCCAAAGAACAGGACGTTGACGAAAGCTGGGCGGAGGCCATGCTTTCGGACGATGCACCAGCCAAAACAGAAGACAGGAAACCTGCTCCAAAGCCTGAGCCTGAGCCTGAGCCTGAGCCTGAGCCTGAGCCTGAGCCTGAGCCTGAGCCTGAGCCTGAAAAAGTATCTGAAACTCCGGAGCCGCAAAGCCAGTCCGACACCCGGAAGGCGATGACTGCCAGCGATCTGAGCCTGAGTGCCGATGACGACCGTGTGGGCGATCCCATTCTGAGCCGCACCCGGCAAAACCAAAGCACAGACGCCCTGTATCAGGATCTGCGCCGGGACCCGGTGTCCGTGAGTGGCCGCCGCAGTCGCTTGAGAACCGCGCTCTGGAGCCTCGTGGTTCTGGCACTGATTGGCCTGATGATCGCACAGATTACCTGGTTCCAGTTTGATCGCCTGTCGGCCATCCCCCAGCTACGCCCTTTCTACGCGAAAGGCTGCGAACTGGCAGGCTGCAAACTCAAACCGCTTATTGATGTCGACGCCATACAGAGCCGCAAACTGGTGGTGCGCACCAATCCGGACAACCGAACCCAACTGATTGTCGATGCCGTTATCATCAACCGGGCAGGCTTCGAACAACCCTTCCCTGCCATCGCCCTGACTTTTTCCAATCTCAATGGTGACGTTGTCGCCCAGAGCACCTTTACACCGGAGGAATACCTGGCCGGCGAAGGCAAATCCCTCGACAGCATGCCGGTGGAGGTACCCGTTCAGATTGCAATCAGCATCCGGGATCCCGGGCGTGATGCCGTCAACTACAACCTGATTTTCCGACCCTGGGCCCCCTGAGCCCACAGCGGGTAGCGCAAAAGTCAACCAGAAAGCGCGAAAAATAATCAATTTTTTCGCCAATTTTCCCCTTCAATCAAATCCTCCCCGGCGGTATCATTACCGCCCTTCGGAAACCAAGCGGTCAGAATTTGAACAGCCGCTACAAACCGAACGTTGCTTAACCCGCTGTGACACGGACTCAGATCATGCTGCCAACGGCAAAAATCGGGCCGTACACCTTGCCCAACCCATTGATTGTTGCACCCATGGCGGGTGTAACAGATCGCCCGTTCCGACTACTTTGCCGGAGGATGGGTGCTGGACTGGCAGTGTCGGAAATGGTCATAGCGGACAGCAAGCTCTGGCATACACGCAAATCGCGTACCCGGATGAACCATCAAGGTGAACCGGAGCCCAGGTCGGTACAGATTGCCGGCGGAGACCCGGAGATGCTGGCCGATGCAGCTCGGCAAAATGCCGAGTTCGGTGCCCAGATTATTGATATCAATATGGGGTGCCCGGCAAAGAAGGTCTGTAACAAGGCGGCCGGCTCTGCCCTGATGAAAGACGAAAAGCTGGTTCGCGCAATCCTGGAAGCTGTGGTTAACGCGGTAGACATTCCCGTCACCCTGAAAATGCGCACAGGCTGGGATCGCGATAACCGGAATGCCCCGGTCATTGCCAGGATGGCGGAAGACGCAGGCATTCAGGCTCTTGCCGTGCACGGCCGCACCCGTGCCGACAAATACAACGGTGAGGCGGAGTACGACACGATCGCCGCAGTGAAGGCCAGCGTCGGTATCCCGGTATTCGCTAATGGCGATATCAGCACACCGGAAAAAGCCAGAGACGTACTCGCCCATACCGGAGCCGATGGCTTGTTGATTGGCAGAGGCGCTCAGGGCAGGCCCTGGATTTTCCGGGAAATCCTGCACTTTCTGGAAACGGGAACGCATTGCCAGGCACCCGCCCTGGATGAAGTGGAGCAGATTCTCTCCGAGCATCTTGCCGAACTGCACAGCTTCTACGGTGACAAGATGGGCGTTCGTATCGCCAGAAAACATGTGGGCTGGTATCTGCAGTCCCACGATGAAAGTAAACAGTTCCGCAGTCGCTTCAACGCTATCGAAGATACGCTGGAGCAGAAAGACAGCATCGCACAGTACTTTGCACGCTTACGAAATGGAGAGGTATTCGCAGCATGACCGCTGAGACTTTGGCAAACGACAACCTGAGCACCCCGGCCAACGATGATCTGCATCAGTTGCACACGGTGAATAGCAGCGGCAACAGCGTCACACTTCGTGACAGTGTAGAAGTTGCCCTGAAGAACTACTTCGCCCAACTGGATGGCACACCGGTATCTGAAGTTTACCAACTGGTGCTTTCTGAAGTGGAAGCGCCGTTGCTGGAAGAAGTAATGAAGTACACCCGCAACAACCAGACCAAGGCATCCACCATGCTTGGCCTGAACCGCGGCACCCTGCGCAAGAAACTCAAGCAGTACGGTCTGCTATAATCAGCTCAGACCCAAAAGGGCCTCCCGGATGCGTTCGCGAGGCCCTTGTTCTTTATATCCAGGCTACATCCGGCTTATCTGACCAGCGAAGAAAGTGACCCATGGCAAATCAGGCTAACACCCCCGTCCGTCGCGCTCTGATCAGCGTGAGTGATAAAACCGGCATCGTCGATTTCGGCCGTGCCCTGACCGAGCGCGGCATCGAGCTGCTGTCCACTGGCGGCACCTTCCGCCTGCTGCAGGAAAACAAGGTACCGGTAACGGAAGTCTCTGACTACACCGGCTTCCCGGAAATGATGGACGGCCGGGTCAAAACCCTGCATCCGAAGATTCACGGTGGCATTCTGGGCCGTCGCGGCACCGACGACACCATCATGGGCGAACACGGCATCAACCCCATCGACATGGTGGTGGTGAACCTGTATCCGTTCGAAGAGACCGTGGCCAACCCGGACTGCGACCTGGCCACCGCCATTGAGAACATCGACATCGGCGGCCCCACCATGGTTCGCGCCGCCGCCAAGAACCACAACGATGTGGCCATTGTGGTGAACGCCTCCGACTACAGCCGGGTACTGAAAGAGCTGGCGGACAACGACGGCGAGCTGACCTACAGCACTCGCTTCGACCTGGCGGTAAAAGCCTTCGAGCACACCGCCGGTTACGACGGTGCCATCGCCAACTACCTGGGCGGCCGTACCCCGGACAACGACAACGCCGACTTCCCCCGCACCTTCAACGCCCAGTTCGTGAAGGTTCAGGACATGCGTTACGGCGAAAACCCGCACCAGCGCGCTGCCTTCTACGCCGAGCGCAACCCAAAAGAAGCCTGCGTGGCCACCGCCAAACAGCTGCAGGGCAAGGAACTGAGCTACAACAACGTAGCTGACACCGACGCCGCCCTCGAGTGCGTGAAGCCCTTCGCAGACCCGGCCTGTGTCATCGTCAAGCACGCCAATCCCTGCGGTGTGGCCATCGGCACCGACATTCTGCAAGCTTACGAACTGGCCTTCGCTACCGACCCCACGTCCGCCTTCGGAGGCATCATCGCCTTCAACCGGGAACTGGATGCGGCCACCGCTAAGGCGATTGTGGACCGTCAGTTCGTGGAAGTGATCATCGCCCCGAGTGTGGCTCCGGAAGCGGTCGAAATCGTTGCCGCCAAGAAGAACGTTCGCCTTCTGGCCTGCGGCGAGTTCGACGGTGAGCGCGCCCAGACCATGGACTACAAGCGCGTGACCGGCGGCCTGCTGGTGCAGGACCGGGATCTCGGCATGGTGGCCATGGAAGACGTAAAAGTCGTCACCAAGCGCCAGCCTACCGAACAGGAACTGAACGACCTGCTGTTCGCCTGGGAAGTGGCCAAGTACGTGAAATCCAACGCCATCGTCTACGCCAAAGCCGGTCGCACCATCGGTGTCGGTGCCGGCCAAATGAGCCGGGTTTACAGTGCGAAAATTGCCGGCATCAAAGCCGCTGACGAGGGCCTGGAAGTAAAAGGCTCAGTCATGTCATCCGACGCATTTTTCCCGTTCCGCGACGGCATCGATGCCGCCGCCGCTGCCGGTATCACCGCAGTGATCCAGCCGGGCGGTTCCATGCGCGACCAGGAAGTGATCGACGCCGCCAACGAGCATGGCATTGCCATGGTCTTCACCGGCATGCGCCATTTCCGTCACTGATCAACGTATTCAGGAGCAGCACATGAACATTCTGGTTATTGGCAGTGGCGGGCGCGAACACGCCCTGGCGTGGAAAGCAGCCCAGTCTCCGCAGGCAGACAAGGTCTTCGTGGCGCCGGGTAACGCCGGTACCGCCCGGGAACCGAACCTGGAGAACGTCAACCTGGACGCGATGGACCTGGACGGCCTGGCCAACTTCGCCGAGCAGAACAACGTCGGCCTGACCATCGTTGGCCCGGAAGCCCCGCTGGTTGCGGGCGTGGTGGACAAGTTCGAGGCCCGCGGCCTGCGCATCTTCGGCCCCAGCGCCGGTGCGGCCCAGCTGGAAGGCTCCAAGGCCTTCACCAAGGACTTCCTGGCCCGCCAGAAGATCCCGACCGCCGACTACGCCAACTTCACCGATGTAGACGAAGCCCTCGCCTACGTGCGTGAAAAAGGCGCACCGATTGTGGTCAAGGCCGACGGCCTGGCCGCCGGTAAAGGCGTAATCGTGGCCATGACCCTGGAAGAAGCCGAAGACGCCATCCGCGACATGCTCGCGGGCAATGCCTTCGGTGATGCCGGCAGCCGCGTGGTGGTGGAAGAATTCCTGGACGGCGAAGAAGCCTCGTTCATCGTGATGGTCGACGGCAAGAACGTGCTGGCCATGGCCACCTCCCAGGACCACAAGCGGGTAGGCGACGGCGACACCGGCCCCAACACCGGCGGCATGGGCGCCTACTCTCCGGCCCCGGTAGTCACGGCCGCTGTTCACCAGCGCATCATGGACGAAGTGATCTACCCCACCGTCAACGGCATGGCGGCCGAAGGTCATCCTTACAAAGGCTTCCTCTACGCCGGCCTGATGATCGACACCAACGGTGCGCCGAAAGTGATCGAGTTCAACTGCCGCTTCGGCGACCCGGAAACCCAGCCGATCATGCTGCGCATGAAATCTGACATGGTTGAACTGTGCCAGGCGGCCGTGGACGGCAAGCTGGACCAGTGCGACTCCGAGTGGGACGAACGAGCCTCCGTAGGCATCGTGCTGGCTGCCGGCGGCTATCCATCCGACTACAGCAAGGGCGATGTCATCTCCGGCCTGCCGGAAGGTGAAACCGAAGGTGAGAAGGTCTTCCACGCCGGCACCAAGCTTAACGGCGACGACGTTGTCACCGCCGGCGGCCGCGTACTCTGCGCCACCGCCCTGGGCAACAGCGTGACCGAAGCCCAGCAACGGGCCTATGAGCTGGCAAAGAAAATCAGCTGGAACGGTATGTTCTACCGCAACGACATTGCCTACCGGGCCATTGCCCGGGAACAACAAAGCTGAGACTCAGACTCGACGGGAACCCGCGTCAGCCCGGTCATTGACCGGGCTTTTTTATGGGTTACTGTTAGCCCCTCATTCCAGTGAAAAGGAGTTCCGTGTGACCCGCACTTCGGCCAACCTTGTTTTTCTTCTTCTAGCCACGCTGCTTCTCAGCGCCTGTTCACGACAGGGAGTCTACGAGTCAGCCATCGGCTGGGAACGCTCCAGCTCAGGCCTGGAGCCGGCCCAATTGACTGTCGGCAACCTGGAGATTGCCTACCTGAAGAGCAAAGAGCGTGTTGAGGGCGATACCGTGGTGCTGATCCACGGTTTCGGCGCCAACAAAGACAACTGGACCCGCCTGGCCAAAGAGTTCAAAGGCGAGTTCAACGTTTACGCATTTGACCTGCCGGGCCATGGAGAAAGCAGCAAACCACTGGATATCGGCTATCGTTTTGAAGATCAGGTTCGTTACCTGAATCAGATCCTTGCCGAGCTGGGCATTACCCGGGCTCATATGATGGGCAACTCCATGGGCGGAGCTATCACTGCACTGTATGCCGCCACTCACCCGGAACAGGTTCAGTCCGCCGTGCTGTTCAACCCGGCTGGCATCTTTGAATACGACAGCGAACTGGTGGGCCTGGTGATTGAGGGCGACAACCCGCTGATCCCGAAAAAAGAAGGAGACTTTGATCGCCTGCTGGATTTCGCCCTGGAGAAGCGCCCGTTCGTGCCCTGGCCGATCTTTGACGTCATGGAAGAGAAAGCCATTGCCAACCAGGAGGTCAACCAGGTCATCTTTGCTGCCATCCGCGATACCGGCTTTGAGCCCGACTTCCGTAACGCCATCACCGGCATTGAAGCGCCGGTCCTGGTGCTCTGGGGCAAGCTCGACCGGGTGATCAACTACCGGAATGCTGATGTTTTTGTCGACGTAATTCCCAATGCCCGAAAAGTGATTCTCGAAGACATTGGCCACGCACCCATGGTGGAAGCCCCGGAAAGGTCCGCAGAACTGTTCAGAAACTTTCTGACCGAACAGCAGCCCTGACACCAACAGCCACTACATTTACGAGTAAAAAACCGGTAAGGTTTCTGGCCTGATTTACCATCAAAAGAACGAGCCATGCCTGAAGCCATCTGGATCAGTTTTGCCTTTGTTATCGGCCTGCTCGTTAAGGGCATAGGCCTGCCGCCACTGGTGGGTTACCTGGCTGCGGGCTTTGTTCTCAGTGGGCTGGCCTCTGTCACCGACATCAGCGCAGAACCTACCGATGTGCTGGCTCACATCGCCCACTTGGGTGTGCTTCTGCTGTTATTTACCGTGGGCCTCAAACTGAAGCTCCGGTCGATCATCAGCCCGGAAGTCATTGGCGGCAGCCTGCTGCACTTCGGCATCACCTGTGTGGTGTTTGCCCCCGGTCTCTACCTGCTATTCGAGCTGGACTGGACCACGGCCCTGATGCTGGCCATTGCGCTTTCGTTTTCCAGTACAGTGCTGGCCGCAAAGGTTCTGGAAAGCAAACGGGAGCTGCGAGCCTTCCACGGGCGAGTCGCCATTGGCATCCTGATCATGCAGGACCTCATCGCACTGGTGGTGATGAGCCTGGCCGCCGGCAAAACCCCATCCGAGTGGGCATTGATTGTCTTCGGCCTGCCCTTGCTGCGACCACTACTCTATCGGCTGCTGGATGCCAGCGGCCACGACGAATTGCTGGTATTGCTCGGCTTGCTGTTGGCCCTGGTGGTCGGCGGCCTCGGTTTTGAAGCCGTCGGCCTGAGTTCCGAGCTGGGAGCTCTGGTGTTCGGTGCCATGTTGGCCAATCATCCGCGCTCACAAGAGCTGGCTAAATCCCTGTGGAGCGTTAAAGAAATCTTCCTGGTGGGTTTCTTCCTGCAGATCGGCATCGGCGGATTACCTGACCAGCAGGCACTGATCTTTGCGCTGGTGGCCACACTGCTTCTGCCGCTCAAAGGCATCCTGTTCTTTTTCCTGCTCACCGGCTTCCGCCTGCGCGGGCGAAGCAGTTTTCTTACCTCATTGTCCCTGACCAACTACAGTGAGTTCGGGCTTATCGTCGCCAGTGTTGCCTTGCCTGAGTGGCTGGTTCCGCTCGCCATCACCGTCTCTCTGTCATTTGTCATATCGGCGCCGCTAAACCGCTTTGCCCATACCCTGTTCGAGAAAATCGGGCGTCATATCGTCCCGTTCGAGAGCCGTAAACGGCACCCGGACGAGCAACCGATTTCCCTGGGAGACACCAAAGTACTGGTTATGGGCATGGGGCGCACCGGCACCGCAACCTACGACTGGCTCCAACCCCAGGAAGCCAAAATCATGGGCCTGGACTCAGACCCGGCGAAAGCCGAGAAGCACCGGAAAGAAGGCCGCAACGTCGTGTTCGCCGACGCTGAAGACACCACCTTCTGGGAGGGTTTGCACATGCCCGCCCTGCAGTCTGTGGTGCTGGCGATGAACGACATTGAAGGCAAACTGATTGCCGCGAGAATGCTCAGGAAACTGGGCTTTAGCGGCTATATCGTTGCCCATACCATGTTCGCAGATGAAGCCCGAAAAATCCGCGAAGCAGGAGCGGATCAGGCCTACCTGACCATGAGTGAGACCGGGGTCGCCCTGGCCAGCCATCTTCTGGATAACACCAAAGCGAAGGAGCGGCAGAAGCACCAGGGCTCTGACCATGTTTGATCTTCATGAGGCCACCTCAGGCAGCATGACCCAAATGACATCCTTGCATGAGGAACGCCTGAACTTTGTCGCAAAAAAGCTGATTAACACCGGTGCTAAAACGGTTCTGGACCTTGGCTGTGGCTCGGGATCACTGCTTTACCGGCTGGCCGCGGCGCTTCAGTTCACAACCATTGTCGGGCTTGAGCAGTCCGGGCTGTCTCTGCGCCAGGCTCGCCAGAACCTCCAGCCCTGGCTCAACGAGACGCCAGATCGCATTCGTCTGATTACCGGCTCCTACGCGGAAAGCCATCCCGAACTCCGGGGTTTTGAAGCCGCTGCCATGGTCGAAACCATCGAACACGTGTATCCCAACGAGCTTTCAAAAGTCGAGCTGATGGTCTTTGGTGAGTTGCGCCCGCGCTTCCTGTTCATGACCACACCCAACAGTGAATACAACCCACTGTTTGACCTGGAACCCGGAGAGTTTCGCGAAGAAGACCATAAATTTGAATGGAACCGAATGAAGTTTCGCCAATGGGCCAGCGGTGTCGCCAAACGCAACGGCTACACCGTACACTTTGGCGGAATTGGCGACCTGCATCCGGATGTCGGCCATCCGACGCAGACCGCCGCTTTCGAGCTAACCGTTTAGCGCACAGGTTCGGAAGCCCGTGTAGACGTCGTTGCGAAGGGGCAAATAGGCCTGGCGGTAGGTGCCCCGGATCAGGTTCGAGGAGGTGGCGCAGCCACCGCCCCGGGTCACCTTGTGATCACCAAACTGCAGCGTCGACATGAACGGGTACATATCCACCTTGAAACCGTCATAGGGCAGAAACTGACTGCTGGTCCACTCCCACACCGAGCCGACCATCTGCCGACAACGAAAGGGACTGTCCCCTACCGGATAGTCGAATACCGGATTACGGGCCATTGACCGGGCATCCATATCCACCCGAGACGCATCCGGCCGCTCGTTACCCCAGGGATAACGTCGGAAAGACTCTTCAGGCCGGTTCCCCAACGCAGCCACTTCCCACTCATACTCCGAAGGCAAGCGCCGCCCCGCCCAGCGGCACCAGGCCTCGGCTTCCCAATAGGTCACATGAGTAACCGGCGCATCCGGATTCAACGGTAACCACTGATCAAAAAAACGCTCCTGCCACTGATTACCGTGCCAGCGCCAGTACAGCGGATGCCTCGGCACCTTCAACTGCGGTTCGGAAACCCCGTGAACCAACGACACATCCACTTCCGTTTCCAGCCACTTGCGACCACCGAACGACCACAGCTCCGGACGCTGATAACCCCGGTCCTCAACAAATGCCTGAAATTCCCGGTTACTCACCAGAGTCCGGCTAATGGCAAACGCCGGTAGCTCCACCTCGAACCGGGGCTTCTCCGCATCAAACGCAAAGTCCTCACCGGCGAAATCATCCGACTCACCCGGCATCCCGATCAACCAACGCCCCGCCGGAATCTCCGCATCGCCAGTGACCGGCTCACCAGGCGCAGGCCGATCGCCGATAAACTCTGCAGGCGCCGGATACCCCACCGTCTGCCGACACCAGATCAAGGACTCGATGTGCATGTTCTGATGAAACACCGCATACCGATAGAGATACAGTTCCTGACCCGTCAGCTCCCGGCTCCCAATACGCTCCGAGACCCGGTCATAAACCGTATTGAAATACTTGAGAGTGGCCTCCCGCCCCGGAAACAAATCCCGCCGCCAACGATCGCGGTGTTCAACATGGAAAGAATCCCACAGGTCATCCATGGAAGGGTCGCAACTGGGCGTTCCGTCCAACAGATTGAACACAAACACTTCGTAGAAAAACGCTGAGTGGCCCATTTCCCACAGTGGCGGATTGACGCCAGGGTGATACGGAACCTCGAGCTTATCCTCAGGGAGGGAACGAACCAGCTGCTCAGTGCGCGAACGCGCCAACTCCAACTCTTCCAATACCTGCGCCTTATAGTCCTCAGCCACCATATGTTCAGACTCCATAGAAACCAGCTCCCCAGTTACGGGAAGTAGTGGTGGGAAGGCCTTTCGTAAACCTTGCGGAGCCAGGGATGGCGGAGCAGAGCGTACAAGGATGTATCTACAGCGTGTTTCCGAAAGGCCTTCCCACCACTACTTCTTACTCAACAACAGGATATCAAAGAAAAAACCGCCGGGGGCAGATACCCGCGGCGGTTTGATAGCCATGAATACGATAGGTAAACCGGAATCAGGTCAACCTATGCCGTCTTCCTGCGGTTTTTGCGCCAATCGGCCAGATCTTCAATCAGCTTGTAGAACAGGGGCACGAAGAACAACGCCAGAGTACTGGCCGCCAGCATACCACCGACCACCACCGTACCGATTTCCTGCCGGGAAACGGCTCCGGCTCCGGAACTGAACGCCAACGGCAACGTACCCACAATGAACGTCAACGCCGTCATCATGATCGCCCGGAACCGCTGACGCGCAGCGGTACTGGCCGCATCAAAAGCACTCATCCCCGCCTTACGGTTCTGGGCCGCAAACTCCACAATCAGAATCGCGTTCTTCGCCGCCAGACCAATCAACACCAGCAAGCCCACCTGGAAGTAGATATCGTTCGGAAAACCCCGCCACAACGACGCCAGGGCCGCACCGAATACACCGAAAGGCACCGCCGTCGCCACCGCTACCGGCAAACCCCAGCGCTCGTATTGGGCCGCCAGTATCAAGAACACCAGCAACAGGCCCATACCGAACGCCATGGCTCCGGAATCCGCCGAATCTTGCAACTGATACGCCTCACCGGTCCAGCCCAGCAACGTGTTGCGATCGAACTGATCGGCAGCCACCGCTTGCAAGGCTGCCAACGCCTCACCCGTGGTATGGCCCGGCGTCGGATCGGCCAGCAGCTTGGCCGCCGGGTATACGTTGAACCGATTCAGAATATCCGGGCCACTGGTCCGTTCCAGCTCCACCAGAGAACTCAGCGGGATCATCTCGCCGTAGCTGGAGCGTACAAACACCTTGCGCAGATCGTCCGGATGGCTGCGGAACTCGCCTTCCGACTGCAGGTTTACCTGCCAGTTACGGCCCTGCAGGGTAAAGTCGTTTACATACAGGCCACCGAAGGTGCTCTGCATGGTGGTAAAGATCTGATCAATGGGCACACCCGCTGCCTGAGCCTTTTCACGATCTACGTTCGCCTTGAACCGGGGGATGCCGGTGTCCAGCGTTACTCGCACGTTGGTCAGCTCCGGGCGGGCATTGGCGGCCTGGGTGAACTGGTCTGCCATGGATTTGATCTCTGCCGGGCTGCGGCCGCCACGGGCCTGGATGTAGCCTTCAACGCCACCGGTGGTCGACAGGCCCTGAATTGGCGGTGGCGTAAAGGCAATCACAAAGGCCTCTGGCATACCAAAGCCAATGCCCATGATCTTGTTCGCAATATCGGCCGCGGCCTGGCCTTGCCCTTCCCGTTCAGCCCAGTCTTCAAGGGTAACAAACGCCACGCCACTGTTGGTTCGCAAAGCGCTGGAGATGATGTCGAAGCCGGCGAACGACACCACGTCTTTCACTTCAGGCAGCCCCATCATTTTTTCCACCAGCTCGTCCCGGGCCTCCGTGGTGCGGCTCAAGGACGATACCGGCGGCAAAGAATAGGCTGCCAACACGAAGCCCTGATCTTCCTGCGGCACCAGGCCTGAAGGCATCTTGTTCATCATGAACACCACGCTACCCAACATGGCGACAAACAGCATGACGCCAATCACCGCATGCCTTAGCAGCCAGTCCACCACAGCAGAGAAGCCAGCGGTGAGCTTGTCGAAACCGGCGTCAAACCAGCGGAATACCGCCAGCTGCTTGCCTTCGTCTTTGCCGAGCAGCAGGGCACACATGGCGGGGGTCAGGGTCAGCGCCACCACACCGGAGATCACCACCGACACCGCTATGGTGATGGCAAACTGCCGGTACAGCTCACCACTGAGGCCGCCGAGGAACGCCACCGGGGCAAACACCGCGACCAGCACCAGCGTGGACGACACCACCGCGCCAGACACCTGGCCTATCGTGGTCACCGCCGCGTTGTAGGCAGACATACCGTCTTCTTTCATCAGGCGTTCGGCGTTCTCCATGATGATGATGGCGTTATCCACCACCACCCCGATCGCCAGTATCAACCCGAACAGAGTCAGCAGGTTGACCGAAAACCCAAGGGCTTGCATACCAGCGAAGGTACCGACCAGAGACACCGGAATGGCAATCAGCGGAATCAGCGTCGCCTTGATGTGCTGCAGGAACAGGAAGGTCACCAGCACCACCAGCAACACCGCCACCACGAAGGTGTTGATCACCTCCTGAATCGAGATATCAATAAAGCGGGTGGTGTCATAAGGCGCACTGTATTCCAGGCCCTCCGGGAATCGTTCGGAGATTTCCTGCATGGCCTGGTTAACCGCTTCGGCCGCATCCAGAGCGTTGGCGCCCGGCTGCAGGTAAACCCCCATCGGCACCGTAGCACCGCCGTTATAGACCGCAGAAAAGTCGTAGTTCTGGGCCCCCAGTTCAATCCGGGCCACATCTTTCAGGCGCAGGGACGCACCCTGCTCATCGCTGCGCAGGATCACTTCACCAAATTCTTCCGGGCTGGTCAGCCGGCCAGGGGCCGACACGCTGAAGGTAAAGGCCTGGCCTTCCGGCGCCGGCTCGGCACCAATACGGCCGGCGGCAAACTGGGCATTCTGGGCGCGGAGTGAGCTGGCAACATCGCCTGGCGTGAGTTCGTACTGGGCCAGCTTGTCTGGCCGCAGCCAGATACGCATGGAGTAATCCTGCGCCCCGAACAGTGAGGCATCACCAATACCCGGCAACCGCACCAGCTCGTCCAGCACGTTCAGCAAGGCGTAGTTGGAAATCTCCACCACATCCATGGAGTTGTCAGGAGACGACAGGGTAATAACCTGCAGAATGGAGGTCGAACGGGCCTCCACTTTCAGGCCCTGATCGCGCACGGGCTGGGGCAAACGGGCGAGCGCCTGCTGCACCCGGTTATTGACGTTGATGGTGGCCTGGTCCGGATTGGTGCCAATCTCGAACGACACGGTTACCCGGAAACTGCCGGAGTCGGTCGCGCTGGACTCCAGGTAGATCATGTCGTCGACACCGTTGATTTCCTGCTCCAGCGGCGCGACCACAGAATCGGCGATCACATCGGCACTGGCGCCGGGGAAGCGGCCATCCACCACCACCTGGGGAGGCACCACGTTGGGGTACTGTTCAATGGGCAGACCCATCAAGGCCAGAGCACCACCCAAGGTAATAATAATAGAGATGACCGTGGCGAAGATCGGCCGGTCGATAAATGTGCGCAACATCAGTCGGCACCCTCCCCGCCTTCGGCATTGGTCACATTAACCTGAGCCCCGTCGCGCAGGTTGCTCAGGCCACTGACGATAAAGCGCTCTCCCGCTTCCAGCCCGCTGAGTACAATTTGTCGGCCATTGCTCACCGGGCCCAACTCTGCCAGGCGTGCCCGGGCCTTGCCTTCGTCATCTACCACGTACACCACCGGCCCCTCAGGACTCTGGGCGACGGCCTTTTCCGGCACGGTGATCACATCCTCGAAACTCTGCAGTTCTACCCGAACCCGAACAAACTGGCCCGGCACCACCACCTGCTCCGGATTTGGGAACACTGCTCGGGCGGACACCGAACCGGTGCGGGGGTCTAACGTGGAGGCGGTAAAATCAATGCGGCCGTCCAGCGGGTATTCATTGCCGTCTGCCAGGATCAGGCGCGCGGATACGTTCTGCTTTTCACCGGAGCGCGCCATGCCTTCACGGGCTGCACGGCGAATGGTGGCGTCGTTTTCAGGCAAGGCAAAGCGCACATGGACTGGATCAAGTTGCACAATCGTTGTCAGCAAGGTGCCGGCATCAATCAGGCTGCCTTCCGGCAAATCTTCCAGGCTGGTTACCCCATTGATCGGTGCCTTTACCTGAGCATAACCCACGTTCAGCTCAGCCTGGGTCATGCCCGCATTGGCCACGGCCAGATTGGCTTCCGCCAGTTCCTTGGCCGACTGAGCAGAGTCCCGATCGCGCTCGCTGACGGCGTTGCGTTCATACAATGATGATATCCGGTTCCACTCCCGCTCGGCCTGGCGCAGATTGGCTTCAGCAACCTGGCGCTGGGCCCTGGCCTGTTGCAGTGCAGCTTCCGTAGGTTTGCGATCGATCCGGAACAGGGCATCGCCTTCGCTGACCATCTGCCCTTCGTCGTAAAGGCGCTCTTCCAGAATGCCGTTAATCCGGGCTCGCACTTCTACTTCCCGGGCACCCCTGGCACGGCCGGCGTAATCGTGGCGCACACTGGCATCGCTCAGCTCGGCCGTTTCGACAACCACCGCTGCCGGCGGCATACCGCCTCCACCCGGTTGGCCGGCACCCTCCTCACTGCTGCAGCCAGCCATAGCCAGCAACGTGGACAAGCCTGCGATGATCAGCCCGTTGCGGGCCATCGGGCGATGAAACATTTCCATGGGCATTTGCGCTCTCCTGAACACCGGATTCAGATCAATAAAGGGCGTTAACATACATTCATCCGCGTATGTATGTAAATGTTTCTCAGTTATACTGCCGGTTTATACGCACAAACCATCGAAGCACCAACATGGCACGAAAAACCAAAGCAGAAGCAGAAGCAACCCGGGAATCCATTCTGGATTCCGCCGAGCATGTGTTTATGGACAAAGGCGTGGCAAGGGCTTCCCTTGAAGAGGTCGCCCGTTCGGCTGGGGTAACCCGAGGCGCGGTGTACTGGCACTTTCGCAACAAGCAGGACATTCTTGATGCCATGCTTGAGCGGGCACGCGCACCCCTTGGAGAGATGATCGACGACGCCATCCGGGGCGGCTACAGCCTGGAGAACCTGAAGCAGGTGTGCATTCTTGCCCTGAAAAAGCTTGCGGAAGACCAAAGTTATTACCGGGTGCATTACATTCTGTTTCACCGCAACGAATCGGACCAGACCCTGAACAAGCATCGGGAACTCTCCGAATACGCCACAACCCACGTCACCAGCATCATGGCGTTACCCGAAAACAGGAAGCGCCTTAGGCCACAACTGACGCCCGAGTACGCCGCCTATGTACTGCACACACAGATGCTGGGGCTGTTTTTCGACTGGCTGGCTGCACCAGAACGATGGCCGCTGGCGGACATGGCACCAGCGCTGGTAGAAACCCTGTTTTGTGGATTGCTTACCGATAGCTGACCCGGTGATCAGGGCGAATCCGTCAGGCCCACATCCACAGGATCACCGGCACCGCCACCACGGTCACCACCACCGACAACGGCAGGCCAAGCCGCCAGTAGTCCCCGAAACGATAGCCCCCGGGCTCCATCACCAAGGCATTGGACTGATGGCCAATAGGCGTCAGAAAAGCACAGGATGCACCAACCGCCACCGCCATCAGAGCCGCGTCCGATGCCAGGTCAAGCTGATGCGACAGGCCCAGAGCAATAGGCGCAACCAGAACCGCCGCGGCTGCATTGTTCACCACATTGGACAACAGCATGGAGCCGACGAGAATGATGGTCAGTCCGATCCAGGCTGCCTGCCCTTGCGCCACCGCCAGTATCTGGGCCGCAATCAGGTCAGCACCTCCGGTACTTTCCAGGGCCTGGCCAACCGGAATCATGGCGGCCAGCAAAACAATCACTGACCAGTCAATCGCCCGGTAAGCCTCGGGCGCATCCAACAGCCGGGCCATCACCATGGCCACAGCACAGCCGACCAGCGCCACTGGCGGCGCCAACCAACCGGACAGAATCAACGCAATGGCAGCCATGAACAAACCGCCTGCCAGCCATAACTTGTTCGGCCGGCCCAGGGTCAGCTCCCGTTCCGCCAATGGCAGGCAGCCCAGCGCTTGCAGGGTGGGCATCAGCGTGTCTTCGTAGCCCTGCACCAGCAGAATGTCACCGGAGCGAAACCGGATCTCCGCCAGCCGCTGCTTCAAGCGGTGGCCCTGGCGAGCCACCGCAACCACGTTCAGGCCATAGCGCTCTCGCAGATTCAGGCGGTTGGTGGTGCGCCCGACCAGCCGGGACCCGGGCGTGATCACCGCCTCGGTCAACCGCACATCGCCCGTGGCGATGTCTTCTTCCTTGGTTTTATCAGTACGGCCCGTCTTATTGGCCGACCCTTCGCCGTTGCCCTCGTCGTCCACATTGGCCAGGGCCAGTCCGGTATGATCCACAAACTCCTGCAGGCTTCCGGTGTCGGCCTGCACCAGCAAGATATCGCCGTCCCGCAGCACCCTGAAGGTCGAAGGCGCGGGATGGGTTTCGTCACCCCGGATCAGGGCCAATACCACCACGCTGCTCTCGTTGTCGCCTGCGGTTAACAGGTTGTGAAGCGTATTGCCGGCATAATCCGATGCGTCCGGAACGCGCAACTCCGTGACATAATCGCCAACGCTGAACAGTTTGTCGCCGTCGGCGGGGTCTTCCCGTTTGGGCGTCAACCGCCAGCCAACCAGGCCGATAAAGACAATGCCCGCCACCGTTATCGCCAACCCCGCCGGGGCAAAATCCACCAGCCCGAAAGAGCCGGCCTCCCGGTAACTGGCAATGATGATGTTCGGGGGTGTGCCGATCAGCGTAATGGTACCGCCCAATAAAGAGCCAAACGCCAGAGGCATCAGCAGGAGCGATGGAGAACGGCCAGATTTCCGGGACATCCAGATGGCCACGGGCATCAGCAACGCCAGCGCGCCTACGTTATTGATGAAGGCAGAGCACAGGGCAACCACCGCGGTCAGCGTGATCACCTGCAGCACCGCATTACGCCCCACCTTCCCGAGCAAACGAGCCACCGCGTCCACCACGCCGCCATTGACCAGGCCCTGGCTGATCACCAGAACCGCCGCCACTGTGATCACCGCCGGGTGGCCAAATCCGGAAAATAGCTGGTCGGTAGGCACCAGCCCTGCGATGGCCACCGCCAGCAACGCCAGCATGGCGACGATGTCGAAGCGCAGCCGATTCCAGACGAACAGGCCTAGGGTCAGGCCGAGCACCAGAAAGATGATCCACTGATCAGGCTGCATGAAACGGCTCCACCCGCAGACTATGTCAACAATGTTTACAGTAATAAGGGCAGGCGCCACCACCCTTTGCACCAAGTTGCTGAAACGCAGTTAACTTTGAGAACTGGTTCAAATTCTGCTTCCTGACTCTCTGAGGATTCAGACTGCATGGCTCAGCCATACAGGTAACAGGGTCGAGGATGACTATAGCAGTTCCCGCAGCAGTACCCGAAAGATCACCTTGCAAATAGCCGTCGGTTGTCCAGTCACTTTGCCGGAGCAAAGACCATGGAGCAGAAACGGCCGCTTGTCTGGCTGTCAGCGGATTCCGATCATTGCGCAACGCACCTGCCAATACACAAGCACTGGCAGCTTACCCGCATTAATCCCTTTCAGATTCCGACCGCGATGCTGCGCGCAGGAACCCGGAAGCCGGTCGGGGTGTGCGATCTCACCAGCCTCACACCCTCACAGCTGGACAACACCAGGCAATGGCTGGAATGGCTGCCTGTCAGGTCATGGTTGGCGCTGGTCAAGCAGAGGCAACTTGATCATCCGGAAGTGCGCCGATTCATAGAGCAGTATTGCCAGGATTACCACACCCTGCCGCTCGACTGGCAGCGCCTGGCCAACAGCCTCGGGCACATGTGGGGCATGTCGCTCCTGGAACACTCCCATGTTGAAACCACCCGTGCCGGCTATCAGGAGTTTGTGCTGAACGGTCCATCACAGGCGATTCGTGCCACCCGGAGTTTGCTTCGCCGGTTCGCTGCCACCGACGAGCCGATCGTGATCTATGGGGAAAGCGGCACCGGCAGAGAAGCGGCCGCAGAATTTGTTCATCTGCACTCCGAGCGCAAGCAACAGCCTCTTGTTTACGTGAATTGTGCGGCCTTGCCCGCCAGCCTGACTCAAAGCGAACTGTTCGGCCATGAACGCGGCGCTTTCACCCATGCCCTCAAAGCCAGGAAAGGGAGGATAGAATCGGCCCATGGCGGCACCCTGGTACTATCCGGCGCCGACGAGCTTAGCCTGGAACAACAGTCCGTCATTCTCCGGTTTCTTGAGGAAGGCAAAATCGAGCCCGTTGGCTCAAGCCGCGCAATCGACGTTGATGTCCGGATTATCGCGACCTGCACTGCCCCGCTGGAACGACTGGTGAAGCAAGGCAGCTTTCGGGATGACGTGTTCTATCGCCTTGGCAATCTTACGGTCCCGTTGCCGCCCATGCGCAAGCGGCTCGAAGATCTTCCCTACCTGGTTCAGCGTGCACTTGAAGCCGCCGGCGGCGAGGTCTACCGGGTTGATAACGCCACACTCTTCGCCATGGCTCAACATAACTGGCCCGGAAATCTAAGAGAGCTTCAAAACCGCGTAAGCCAGGCGGTACTTTTGGCCCGGAGCCTGCAAATTCAGCCGGAAGATCTCGGCTTGCTGAAAAGCACGCTGCCAACGAACACCGAGCATTTCACGCTCGATGCATTCCGGGCTCGCGCTGATCAGGAGGCCATCACCACCAGCCTGTCTCTCACTCGCCACAACATTTCTGCGGCCGCCCGCCTGCTGAAGATTTCCAGGGTGTCGTTCTACCGCCTGCTGGAAAAACACAAGTTGCAGCCGCCTTCAACCAACGCCACGACCAGCCCGAGCTCGGGCAAAGGCAATGGAGACCTGTCATGAAACATTACGCCCTCGTTGCATGTACTATCGCCCTGACACCTATGGCCCAGGCGGCGCCACCGACCCCCGATGTTCCAGACCAGGGACAGGCCACAAGCAGAATTCAACAGGACAGTGCTGAAAATAGTGCCCAGGATGCGGCTACCGATATCGCATCGATTACCGCTGACAGGGGCATCGTAACCCGCCCGGGGCGGTTTACGATCGAGCCGTCGTTTTCCCATGCCCACAGTAATGCCACCCGAGTTGCCGTGGAAGGCTATACCGTTATTCCGGCCTTGCTGGTTGGCCTGATCAACATTTCGGAGATTCAACGAGACATCTTCGTCAGCGCCCTGTCCCTGAAGTACGGTTTCACCAGCCGGTTTGAAGCCAGCCTCCGGGCACCCTACCTCAGTATCCGGGAAGATCTTCGGGAGCGTGAAATTTTCCAGGGCACACCGGTCGATACCCAAAGAGAGTCATCCGGCGATGGCCTGGGCGACGTGGAACTTGCCGTACGTTACCAACTCACCGACGGTATCGATGGCTGGCCTTACCTGATCGGTACGTTTCGCGCGAAAGCGCCCACTGGCGATGGTCCCTATGACGTCGACCAGCAAGTCATCACCGACAGCAGCGGTAACCCGATTGGCGTGGAGTTGGCGAAACGACCGACCGGCTCAGGCTTCTGGTCAGTGGAACCCGGCCTGTCGTTCATCTACCCCTCCGATCCGGCAGTGCTGTTTGGTAACTTCAGCTACGTCTGGACAATCAAAGAAGAACAGGGCTTCGAGAACGGCGGTACGGTTGACCCCGGTGACGTGGTGCGGTTTGGTTTCGGAATGGGCTTCGCGTTCAACGAACGGACGTCTTTCAGCCTCGGCTATGATCACTCGGTGATACGGAAAACCACCTTCGAGCATGGCAACAGCCTGTTTGATTCAAACTTTGATCGTATTCAGGTGGGTTCTCTGGCCTTTGGTCTGTCACAGCGGATGTCTCAATCCACAACACTGAGCCTGACCGTGGCGGTGGGTGTCACCGACAGTGCCCCGAACAGTGAAATTACCCTGAAGCTGCCCATCAACCTGTAAGAGGTTGATCAGGGCATTAGCGGGAATCCGGAGTCCCTTGGCAAACGGTAGGCGCCGCCAAAATTGTTCAGTTCGATATTCAGCTGGCGAATGTGCTGAATGGTCGAGCTGTTGAGGTTGTTTTGAATGACCGTCATCCAACCACCTTGCCCGGCGGTGTTTGACGCTATTCCCAGCCCATTGGCATCCAGGCCCTGAACTGCCAGTACGGACTCCATCTGATGCATCAGTTGATCCCCGTTACCCAGCTGATTCAGGTTGGGGATCGTCAGCCGGTTGATCACCAGTGTTTCACCGTTCACCGCCACCAACTGCTCCAGCCCTATGGAAATTTCCAGGCCATCCAGCAGAAAGCCGCCCCGCAGTTCAGCCAGCTCGCTGTCGCTCAACGGCAGCTCAACCATATTGAGCTCTGCCTGCAACGGGCCGCTGAAGAGCATGACAACCAACATACCTGCATACTTATCCATGACATCACCAATCCTGTGTGCTGGGCCAGTACGGTAAGGTATGCCCCAGCGCTGGCTGCCCCAACCCCTTGAACAGAGGTGCTCTGGCCAGCCCGGGCCAGTCGTTTTTTGCCAGGAAGCTGGCCCGACCCTGCTCCAGGTGGCTCCGGATCACGAAGGCCGAACCATCCCAGTGCTGCTCGAACTCGTTCAAACTGTAGGCCTTCAGCCCTCTCGCCGGATCGCCCACCAGAACCTCGCGCTCACTGATCCCCTTGATCACCACAAAATGCCGGTAGCCTCCAAGCGTCACCAGTGCAATCACCGGTACCCGGACCTGATCACGCAACCCCGAAAGCGGCATTCGGAAACCATCCGCCCGGTAGCCTTCGGACTCAAGATAGCGCTTCATATCGAGCATAGAAAAGCCCTCCTTGCGCACCTTGTCCTGATCAGCCAGTGCCAGCATGTTGGCAAAGACATCCTGCTCAGACACTGGCTTGTCATAATGAAACGACAACAATGATGCCACGGCGGCTGACCCGCAGCTGAAATCGTACTGCTGCCGTAGCACACTCTGAAAACGTTGGTCCTGAAAACTGCTGACCCCCACAGCAAGGTCACCGCTGGGCCCAGGCACCAAAACCGTCCCGGCAAAACAGGTGGTCCACAGCAGGCAAGCCAGCACTCCTGACAGCAAATGCCACCTTCCGACCATGGCCCACCTCCCCGCTTAATGATTGATAAGGATATTGATTTGGGTACTGTCCTGAATCACCACCTGGTTCCCGGTGTTCTGAATCACTGTGGCAATGCCGCTCATATTCTGGAAAGCTTGATCGGCAATGCGGTTATCACCGGTTTCGGAGGGGCCAGTCAGCACGTTGTCACTAACGATTGCGTTCTGCTGGGCTTCGTTAAGCTGCCACTGGAGTGAAACCCCCTGGCGACCGCTCGCAGCCTCCAGCTGCTCGGCACTCATTGGCTCGGCGCCACCCCAGTCTTCCGACCAGGTAGGTACCGACAGCACCAGCAGAGTGAACATCATCAGCATCCTGTTAATGACTCTGGCCATGACACATCTCCCGGCAGGGTTGGGCTGCTCCCGATCAGGAGCAGCCCGCGCCGCCTCAATTAGCGCCGCCACCTGTACTCAGGTTAGACATCACACTCACGTTGGCCTGAGTCACACTGCCCACCCCAGCGTTCTGGGCAAAGGCACCCACACCGGTAAAGTTGGCAGAACCGCCGGAAATCTCGTTAGAAGTCCGGGTGTCCACATAGGATCCGTCACCGTTCGCGCTGCCATAGGTAACGTTGGTACCTGAGACAGAGCCATTCAGTTCGGCATCGTTCATGAACACTTCCAGTGACAGGTTCAGAGTGGTGGTGCTGTTATCTGAGTTGTCACTGCTGTCGCTGTTGTAGGAATCCGCAGCGTTTGTGGAGTTATCGGAACTGTCGCTGTTGCCACTGTCTGCGATTTTGAACGAATCACTGACATTGGTGCTGTTGTCCGAGTTGTCCGAGTTATCTGAGTTATCTGAGTTATCAGAATTATCTGAGTTGTCAGAGTTATCTGAATTATCAGAGTTGTCGGAGTTATCCGTGTTTCCGCTGTCCGCCACCTTGAAGGCGTCGTTCACGTTGGTGCTGTTATCAGAGCTATCACTGTTGTCGGAGTTGTCAGAGTTGTCAGAATTATCTGAGTTGTCTGACATATCATTACCACTGTCGGCAACCTTGAAGGAATCGCTGACGCTGGTGCTGTTGTCGGAATTATCGGAGTTGTCCGAATTGTCAGAAGCATCCGTGTTGCCGCTATCGGCAATTTTGAACGCATCGTTAACACTGGTGCTGTTGTCCGAATTATCGGAGTTATCGGAATTGTCCGAATTATCCGAATTGTCGGAGGCGTCGGTGTTACCGCTGTCAGCGATCTTGAACGCGTCGTTCAAGCTGGTGCTGCTGTCCGAGTTATCAGAGTTGTCCGAGTTGTTTGAATTATCGGAGTTGTTGGAGTTATCCGAGTTGTTCGAATTGTCCGACATATTGTTGCCACTGTCGGCAATCTTGAACGAATCGGCAACGTCCGTACTGTTGTCCGAATTATTCGAGTTGTCGGAGTTATTCGAGTTATCAGAGCTGTCCGTGGAATTGTCATTTCCGGAGTCCGCATTTCCGGAATAATTCGTGTTGGCAGCAGAGTTATCGTTGGCATTATTGTTTGGATCACCGTCGCCCCCCTGTTGGGCAAACGCATAACCTGAGAGGCCCAGGCTCATGGCAATAGCAGCGGCTAGCAAACTTTTTTGGGTTTTCATGATTCATATCCTTTGATGTTATTGGCTTGAGGATCCGGCCCCATTCGTCAGTACTTCCTTCAGCAAACCCTCCAGCATTCGGGTTTACACAGGCCCAGACCGCCTACGGAAAGGAGCGATTAGCGTGCCAACTCATCGAGCTGCGACATAACCCACTGAAAAACCGTATTTAACACGCTACTCATTGGCGCCGGGCAAACTTCACCGTCGCGGCATCTGTTTCATACGTGGAACAGTGCGCCAACATCAGAACATTCGACAAGGCAGGCTTACAGAGTGAAATCAGGAGGATAGGCAAGCGCGGGCACTGTAAAAAACAAAAACCCCGCAAAGCCAGAAGCCTTGCGGGGTTTTCAGTGGTCGGTGAGCGCCAAAGCACTCACCGGAACATCATGATCAGATCGATTAACCGAACTGGTTCATGGTGTTGTCTTTACCACCGGCCTTCAGAGCCGCTTCGCCAGCGAAGAACTCTTTGTGGTCGTCGCCGATGTTAGAACCAGCCATGTCCTGGTGCTTAACGGTAGCGATACCCTGACGGATTTCCTTGCGCTGTACGCCAGCAACGTAGGCCAGCATGCCTTCGTCACCGAAGTAGCCTTTGGCCAGGTTGTCAGTAGACAGAGCGGCAGTGTGGTAGGTCGGCAGAGTGATCAGGTGGTGGAACACGCCTGCTTCACGGGCTGCGTCGCGCTGGAAGTTGGCAGTCCACTCGTCAGCCAGTTTGCCCAGTTCAGTGTTGTCGTACTCGGCGCTCATCAGAGCAGCGCGGTCGTAGGCAGACACGTCCTTGCCTTCTTCCTTCATCGCATCGAATACCTGCTGACGGAAGTTCAGGGTCCAGTTGAAGGACGGGCTGTTGTTGTAAACCAGCTTGGCGTCGGGCACCACTTCCTTGATACGGTTAACCATGGCAGCGATCTGGCCAACGTGGGGCTTCTCGGTCTCGATCCACAGCATGTCAGCGCCGTTCTGCAGGCTGGTGATGCAGTCCAGAACAACACGGTCTTCTCCAGAACCCGGCTTGAAGCAGAACAGGCCAGAAGCCAGACGCTTCGGCTTCAGCAGCTTACCGTTAGATTTAACGACAACGTCGCCGTTATCGATCTGGGAAGCGTCGTCGATGTACTCGCCGTCCAGGAAGCTGTTGTACTGGTCGCCCAGGTCACCCGGCTCGTTGGTTACAGCGATCTGCTTGGTCAGGCCAGCACCCAGGGAGTCAGTACGGGCAACGATAACACCGTCGTCCACACCCAGCTCCAGGAACGCCAGACGAACCGCGTTGATCTTGGACAGGAAGTCGGCGTGGGGAACGGTCACTTTACCGTCCTGGTGGCCACACTGCTTCTCGTCAGATACCTGGTTTTCGATCTGGATGCAGCAAGCACCGGCTTCGATCATCTGCTTGGCCAGCAGGTAGGTCGCTTCGGCGTTACCGAAACCAGCGTCGATGTCGGCAATGATCGGCACAACGTGAGTTTCATGGTTGTCGATCTGCTTGATCAGCTCAGCAGCCTTGGCGCTGTCGCCGGCTTCTTCAGCTTCTTCCAGAGCACGGAACAGGTGGTTCAGTTCCCATGCGTCAGCCTGGCGCAGGAAGGTGTACAGCTCTTCGATCAGGCCAGAAACGGCTGTCTTCTCGTGCATGGACTGGTCAGGCAGAGGACCGAACTCGGAACGCAGAGCAGCAACCATCCAGCCAGACAGGTACAGGTAACGACGCTTGGTGCTACCGAAATGCTTCTTGATGGAGATCATCTTCTGCTGGCCGATGAAACCGTGCCAGCAACCCAGAGACTGGGTGTACTTGGAGGTGTCAGCATCGTACGCAGCCATGTCTTCACGCATGATTTTGGCGGTGTACTTGGCGATGTCCAGACCAGTCTTGAATTTGTTCTGGGCGCGCATGCGGGCCGCGTGCTTCGGGTTGATGGCATTCCAGGTCGGGTTTTGCTTCAGGATGGAAGCAATCTGATCGACGTCTTGTGAGTAGGGCATGATCTCTATCCTTTCTACGTGAGTGTTCAAAAGGTGCGAACCGCTGCTGCCAGGCAGCTATCCGAGCCAGCCTTCCGTTCAAAATGCCGGGCAGAGGCTGACGTTGGGCGTTACTTTAGTGCTTTCGAATTTATAATTGAAATTTATATTATGTATTTTCGGCATTTTTTGCATGAATGCCGGGCAGCCTGGAAAAATACCTGAATATCACGCTCAACAAGCAGGTTGAACTCTTTGATTGCCCCCAGCCTATCCCATGCTAGGATTAACCGGGCTGACCTGGATCAGCCACAGCGTCCACCTGGCACCTACAAGGGCTCTCCGTGTTTTATATCCGGTCCTTTTTGCATTCGTTGTTACACGCCCTGAAAAATCTGTTACCCATCGTCGTGGTGGTCGGTTTCTTCCAGTTGGCGATTCTGCAGCAGGTGCCGGATGACCTCGGCAGTATGGCCATCGGCCTGTTAATTGTTGCCGTGGGCGTAGCATTGTTCTTACAGGGACTGGAGCTGAGCATTTTCCCGGTGGGCAAAAGCCTGTCGAACCAGTTCGCCCGCAAGGGCTCCCTGGCCATACTGCTGTCGTTCGGCTTTGCCATGGGCTTCTCGGCGGTTATTGCCGAGCCCGCTCTGATTGCCGTGGCAGAGCAGGCCCAGACCATCAGCGAGGGGCGAATTGACGGCCTCACCCTGAGGATACTGGTGGCTGTCTCTGTGGGGTTCGTCGTTGCCCTGGGGGTTTTCCGCACCATTTTCGGCTACCCGCTGCACTGGTTCATGATCACCGGCTACGTCATCGTGGTGATTGTTACCTGGTTTGCACCGGAGGAAATTGTCGGGCTGGCCTATGACTCCGGCGGGGTGACAACCAATGTGGTAACGGTGCCCCTGATTGCCGCGCTTGGCATTGGCCTGGCGGCCTCGATCCGGGGCCGGAACCCGTTGATTGACGGCTTTGGCCTGGTGGCGCTGTCCGTCATGGTGCCCATGATCACCGTACAGGTGTACGGCATGGTGGTTTACTCCGGCGGCACCGGGGCCGCAGCCATGGAGGCCATCACAGCACAGGTTACAGAAGCCCCGGCGAAGTCCGGCATAATTGCGGCCCTGCTCGACCTGGCCGGCATGTTGAGGGATGTGCTGCCGATCATCATCACCGTTCTGTTCTTCCAGTACCTGGTGTTACGCCGGAAGCTGAGCAATCCGAAGAAGATTGCCTTCGGCTTTGCGCTGGTGATCCTCGGCCTGTATGCCTTTGTTGTCGGCCTGAAACTGGGCTTGTTCCCCATCGGCACCAGCATGGCCGAGCAACTGATGGCCATGGACAGCTATGCGCCCGTGTACCTTTTCGCCCTGATGATCGGGTTTGCCACAACCATGGCAGAACCGGCACTGATCGCCATCGGCAAGCAGGCGGAAGAAGCCGCCGCGGGTGCCCTCAACGGCAATGCCATTCGCCTGTTGGTAGCTGTGGGGGTGGCCGTTGGCATCACCATTGGTGTGCACCGGATCATCACCGGAGATTCCATTCACTATTACATTATGGGCGGCTATATCCTGGTGATTCTGCTCACCCTGCTCGCCCCCCGATACATCGTGGCACTGGCCTATGACCTTGGCGGCGTGACCACCTCGGAAGTCACGGTACCGCTGGTAACGGCCCTGGGGATTGGACTGGCCAGCAGCATAGAAGGCCGTAATGTCCTGATCGACGGTTTTGGCCTGATTGCCTTTGCCTCGATCTTCCCGATCGTTACTGTGATGACCTATGCCATCGTGTCCCAATACCGATCTGAACGCAGGAAGGAAACCCAATGAAGTTCTCTGCACTGGTAGCAATTGTCCCTGAAGACCTGGAACAGGACTGCATCGATGCAGCCCGCGAACTCGGCGCCGGCGGCATTACCGTCATGACCGGCCGCGGCATCAGCAACACCGCCAAGAAGACGTTCTTCGGCCTGACCTACGACGGCAGCCAGAGCGTGCTCCTGATGGTGCTGGAAAAAGGCCTGTCGCTGGAGATTCTCAAAGCCCTGCAGAAGGTGATCATGCCGGACCCGGCAGACTCCCAGGGCCTGATCTTTACCGTTCCGCTGGAGCACCTGGGTGGCATCGACATGGCCCAGGTGGAAAAATTCGAACAACACCTGAAAGACTCAATCTGATCGGAGAGCGCTCATGAAACTGGTCAAAGATGTAATGGTCAAAGACATCATCAAGATCTCGCCCTTCGCCACCCTGCGGGAGGCACTGACGCTGATGAAGCACCACAACGTGAAATCCCTCGTGGTCGAGCGCCAGAGCGAACACGATGCCTGGGGGCTGATCACCTATACCAACGTACTCAAATCGGTGATTGCAGAGGATGGCGATATCGATCTGCTGAATGTCTACGATGTCTGCGCCAAGCCGGTGATCAGTGTGGGCGAAAACCTCGCTCTCAAGCATGCCGCCACCCTGATGTCCGAGTATCGGGTCAAGCGGCTGTTGGTACTGAAAGACAACGAAATGTGCGGCTTTATTGTGATGGACGACATCATGCGGGCACTTCTGGACACCATTGAGTAGCGGTGTGTCGCCACCGCCATTCAGCTCTGACACATAACGAGCAACTGATCGCCCTCCCGCAGATCCAGATACTGGTTGCGCGGTGGGTTCATCTCCAGGTGGCGACCGCGCTCGTCGGCCGTTACACGAAACACGCCCAGCGCAACCTCTCCTCTGGCCGCTACGGTTTTCTCTAACAACTGAAAATCAGCACTCGCCGGCAGCGGGTAATCATGAGGATCACGGAACTGGATTTCCGCGCCGCCTTCGGTAAACAGCTCATCCAGCACCACTCTCAGCTCCCGTCGCAGGGCAACCTGAGCCAGCACGTGGCTCAGAACCATCGGGCTGATCAGCATCTCACTCTGGTGTCCGTACATCAGATGCCGGTTGTCCGGATCACTTAACTCCATGATGATCTGGGGCCGCTGAGGCGACTCCGCCAGAATATCTTCCAGTTGCAGGTAACCCACCATGGCCCGTGCGTCGGCCTCTTCACCGGAGCCGATGCGATCGCTGCTCAGCAGCATCACCGTGTTATAGCTGGCAGGGTCCAGCCTTCTGAGATCTTCCTCCACCATGTAATCCGCCTCAAGCAGGCGGCCGTTGATTCTCTGGAGATCGACACCGTAACGTGAGATTTCCCGCTGCCGCTCGTCCAGCGGCGTTGCCGAAACCATGTCCAACTCGAAGTTCCGGGCCGCATAACTCCCGAACTCAGAAGCCAGGCTCGGCACCCTTCGGTTCCAGCCCAACACCAGCACACGGTGCTTACCTGGCTTGGCGATGGCGGCCACCGGTGATGAAATGCGCTCAATGCCGGCCAGAGGTTCCGCTTTCGGATCTGGCCCGGTGTGGTCATAATCTTTTGCCAACAGGACCACCCGGTCTTCATTGCGGATCACCGTGTCAGATGGCGCCAACAGATTCACCTGCCATCCTTTACCTTGTGCAGGATGCAACAGGCCCAGCACAATGGCATGCGGTCTTTGAGCCGCCAGCTCACCCAGCGTCAGCCCTTCGGCGGTTTCACCGCCACGGACAAAAATCTCGTTGCCTTCGCCGGCGGTCAGCAACTCGTTGTAAACCTCAGAAAGGTTCGGATGCAGCACGTTCTGCACCATTAAACGGCTGATGGTGGCGTCACCGGCAACCACTTCGACCGCTCCGGGGTATGCCCGCTCGATAACCGGCAATTTGCGCATATCCTGAATCTCCGCCACCACGAACGGCAACGGCGAACTGAAATGGTGAGCTTGCGCAGCAATGGATAGAAGGGCTTTGACGGTTTCGATATCGGAGGTCACCAGGCTGCCGGCGTCGTGTCCCTGGCTGGGCACGATCACCGCCGCTGCATCCAGACAGGCGACCCTATGCAAAGCTTCCGGCTGAATGGCCGAACCACTGCGCAAGATGACTTCTCTGGCCCGACGCCCCACGCCGGGTTCGCTGACCAGCTCATGCAACTGCTCGGCGGTCGCTTCTTCCGCCAGCACCACCAGCCGGAGTTTCTGGGTATCGTGTTTTTCCAGAAACCGCCGCATCCGCGCGGATGACCCGAACAGCTCCGCCACCAGGGGCGGCGTCTGCGCCGTCCAGCCCAGCACCACGATATGATTCTTCAGCGTTACCGGGGTGAGCCCCCGCTCGAGGTCGGCCATCTTGGCAATCAGCCACCGGGTCAGAATGGCCACCAGCGTACCCATGAACACGACGTAGCCAAGTATCGTAAGTAGCGTTGAGACAATTCGCTGCCAGGTGCCCACATCATCACCGAGATACCCCGGATCGGTCAGGCGCAAAAACGCCCACCAGACAGCCGTGCCCGGATCATCAAAGTCGCCGCCCTGAGGCACCACCAGCAGCCCGCCCACCAGAGAAATAAGCCCGATAAACAGCGCCACCACCAACAACTGGAAGCCAGCACCCTTTACCAGCTGGCGCTCTACGATGAACTTGATGCGATCGATAATCCGGAATGGCAGCATGACGACCCTCTTTTCAGTCAGGCCAGTTTAGCCCAGATCTCATTGAGAACCAGCTGTGACTGAGTCCAGGGCCGACTCGAGAGACGGACAGAACCGACTGACACCCGGCTCCGGCTGCAAGCCGGCACGAGCCAGAGTACGCAAAGGCTGGAATTGCAGGTCGGCGATTACGATCTCGGTGCCTGTCTGGCGACAGCTGGCAATGAGCTTGTTCAGCGCCGACAGGCCACCGGCATCCAGAACCGTGACGCCATCCATGTACAGCACAAACCCCCGAGCCTGCCGTGATAGCTCCGCCAGTTCACCGAACACCCGGTCAGCCGCGGCAAAAAACAGCGGGCCATTGATTTTGAACACCTGCCAGCCTTCCGGCAGTTCAGCCTGCACAATTCGCTTGTTGCCGGTGATGTCCGTCACCTTGGTCATCTGCGCCATCTCACGCATAAACAACACCGCTGCCAGCAACACCCCGGTGGTGATGGCGATCACCATGTCCAGTGCGACGGTCAGGCCAAAACAGGTCAGGAAAACCAGCACGTCGGCACGGGGTGCTGTCTTCAGCAGGTGCACGGCTTTCGGCGCCTCGCTCATGTTCCAGGCCACCATGATCAGCAATGCTGCCATGGCCGGCATCGGCAAGTAGGCCAGCACGCCGGCCAGCGACACCAGCGCCAGCAAAACAACCAGAGCGTGGATCATCGCAGACACCGGCGACTCGGCGCCGGCGCGATAGTTGGCCGCAGAGCGGGCAAGCGCAGCCGTTGCCGTAATACCACCGAAGAACGGCACCACGATGTTACCAATGCCCTGCCCCATCAGTTCGCTGTTAGCGCTGTGGCGCTTGCCGGTCATGCCATCCAGCACCACCGCACACAGCAAAGACTCGATGGCGCCGAGCATGGCAATGGCGAAAGCGGCCGGCAACAGCGCCTGAATCAGATCCCAGGACAGCCCCACCGGTTCACCCTGGGCATTCAGCTGTTGCCAGGGCCAGACGAACTCCGGCAGGAAGGGCGGAATACCCGCACCGGTGCTGCCGTCGGGCAGCAGGTAGCTGAAGCGGGAGCCGATGGTCTCGATACCGGCGCCATTGGCATTCAGCCAGAGCGCCAGAAGGCTACCAACAATCACGGCTGGCAGGTGGGGTGGCACCGGCGTTTTCAGCCTTGGCCACACCAGCATCACCGCCAGGGTAACCACTGCCACCAAGGTGCTCATGCTATCCAGCGCGGGCATCTGCTGGCCCAGCACCGCCAGCTTGTCCCAGTAATGCTCCGGCATACTGTCGACCGATAAACCAAAAAAATCCTTCACCTGCAGGGTGGCAATCACCACCGCAATGCCGCCGGTAAAACCCAGGGTCACCGACTCCGGTATATACTCGATGAAACGGCCCAGGCGCATGACGGCCATGATCACCAGCAACACACCGGACATCAGGGTGGCCAACAGCAACCCACCCAGTCCGTATGTTTGGGCGATAGGATAGAGGATGACGACAAAGGCGGCCGTCGGGCCGGAAATACTGAACCGGCTGCCACCAAACAGAGCAATGACAAAACCGGCAATGAAGGCGGTGTAAAGTCCATACTGAGGCGCAACACCACTGGCAATGGCCAGCGCCATGGCAAGAGGAATGGCAATGATGCCGACCGTCACTCCGGCCATAAGATCTTTCAGGAAGCGGCGGCTGGTATAGCGCTCATCAATACAGGCTTCGCGAACCGCGTGGGCGAACCTCAGGGAAAACAGATGAGCACGATGAGACATGAACCAACTCCCGGTTGCGAAGACATCGTTATCATTATATGCTCATTAAACCTACATTCAATGTTAATCTGATTAACATATCGTGAGCACTCATACCTATGCCCAAAGAAAACCGGACTGCCCGCCTCACCTTGCTGATCGATCCAGAGAAAAAAGCCGCCTTCGAGGAACTCTGCAAGCAGGAGGATGTCACGCCCTCCCAGAAAGTCCGGCAGTTCATCCGTGAGTACGTGGAACAGAAACTGGGGCAGGACTGGCGTGAACAGCGCGCAGAAGACTTTGACTGACCTGGTGGAAGCCGTCCCATGATGAAACGCTCATCGACCACATTGATCTTACTGACCTTGCTCACGACGTCTGGCTGTTCACTGTTGCCTCAGCAACCTGATGTCAGCACCGGGGCACCGGCAACCCTCTACGACAACGTAATGATAGACACCAGGAACCGCCAGCCGGTTTCCCTCGAAGCTGCCGCCAGTGCCCTGGCAAAAACCGACGTTGTCATCATCGGCGAGTATCACGGGCACCAGGCCTCGCACCTTCTTCAAACGCGCCTGCTGCAGGAGTTGCACAATCTCAATCCGTCCCGGATTCTGACCATGGAACAGTTCAATCTGGACCATCAGCCCGCACTGGATGATTACCTCTTCGGCACGATTGGCGAAACCGAACTGCTGGAAGACGCCGAAGCCTGGGACAACTATCGTGGGTCCTACCGGCCACTCGTAGAATACGCGCGGCAGCATAATCTGCCGGTCATTGCCGCCAACGCTCCGGCGGATGTCGTTCGTTGTGTTGGCAGAGCCGGCCCCGATTATCTCAACACCCTGCCAGAGGAACAGCGTCGGCAGCTGCCCGACAAGCCATTTCTGGACACTCCGGCCTACCGGGAGAAGTTCGTTGATGCCATTACCGGCAGCCATGGTACCGCCGACCCTGCCATGATCGAGCGCATGAGCAACACCTACAAGGCCCAGTTGCTGCGAGACAACACCATGGCCATGCGCATTCTGCAGGCCCGTGAACGTAACCCCGGGCACCAGGTGGTGCATCTGACCGGCACGTTTCACAGCGAGGAACGGCTCGGTACCGTGGCACTTCTGCAGCAGCGCGCACCGGAGCTTTCAATCGTCGTACTGAGCCCGGTATTCTGGCCGGCGGATGAAGCCAAACCGCCACTGGCGGATCACCTGAACAAGGGCGATTATCTGTATCTGATTCAGCCCCTGCCCAGGGAGTTCCGTGATCAGGAGCGCCAGCGACAAGCCATGCAGCAACGTTTCAGCGGGCGGGCAGACATCCGCTGCAGCAGCGAATCCGAACCCGTTAACGAACAAGGGATTGAACCATGAAAGTCATCGTTGCCATCATCCTTGGCCTCAGCGTGATTATCTCTGCCTCACTGTTGCGAGACGGCCTGACCGGGCTGAAAACCGGAGACCGGTACGTGACCGTCAAAGGCGTGGCCGAACGGGAAGTCAATGCGGACCTCGCGCTCTGGCCGATCCGGTTTGTAGCCACTGGCAACACCCTGGAGCAGGCACAACAAAAAGCCCGCAGCAGTCGCGAAGCAATCATGGCATTCCTGAAACTTCAGGCCATAGAGGACAGCGCCGTGGAGTTACAGCGGCTCGACGTGATGGATACCCGTGCCAACCCTTACCAGGGCGAAGGCGAGCAAAAGTTCATCATTAACCAGACCCTGATGGTGCGCAGCACACAGATCGAACGCATCCGCCAGGCTGCCCAGAACGTCAGTGAGCTGGTCGATTCCGGCGTGCTGCTGTCGTCCGACTACGGCCCCGGCGGTCCTACCTACCTGTTCAGCGGCCTGAATGACATCAAGCCAGACATGATTGCCGAAGCCACCGAAGCGGCCCGGGAAGCCGCCCAGCAGTTTGCCCGGGACGCCAATGCCAGCCTCGGCGGCCTGCGCCGGGCCAATCAGGGCGTATTCCAGATTCTGGCTCGAGATCAGGCGCCCGGGGTGTCCGAGCAACAACAACCGGTCAAAACCGTACGGGTGGTTTCCACCTTCGATTACTACCTGGACTAGCCCTTCACTGGGTTTGCACCATTTCGTCAGTCACCTGATAGTCCCCCGCCAGCCAGCGCATGACTTCGCTGGCGGCAGGATGATCAAATGCATCGTAGGTGTGCATCAGCGCCTGCTTCCGCTCGTCACTGATGCGCCCTAACCCGGTGTCCTGCAGGGTCAGCAGGTCTTTTTGCAGTTGATTGGCCAGCTCCACCCCCAGTAGCTCTCGCGCCGCTTGATGGAACGCCTTGCCGTACTGGTAACCTGGCCCCAGACGGTAGGATTCCACCAGGGTTAAAGCTGGAATGGCGGTCAGCACCGGCTGCAGAGCCGGATTGATGGCATGGCCGGCCAGGTGCGCAGCGTTCGCGGCCGGGCGGCCGGTGAAGGCTCGCAAATGCAGGTGTCGGGACATTCTGTCGCCGTCATTCACCGGATAGTTATCCCAAAGCACCGGTTTGCGCCCCAGAAGATCACCCACCCGCTTCAGATGCCCGGGTGATATTTCCCGGGAACAGACTTCCTCACCGGTCCAGAATATCCGGACGTCCTTGTCCAACTCGGCACCCAGTGTTTCAAGATAGTCTGCCGGGCGCTCACCAAATACCCGGTCCAACACCGGGTCGTCCGAGTAATAGGTGGGGCACACACTGAACGTGCTGGCACCACTATGAGCCCTGACCCATCGCACAATCTCGGCCTGAGTGCTGGCCAGTGACTCATTGTCCGGACGCATATCATCAAACAGGATGGCCAGTTCCTGCACGCCTATCCGGTCGAGCGCCTTCAGCTTTCTGGCCAACGCGTCACGGGCCGGATCATCGAACTGGTTAAAGATTTCGAAGGGACTCAACCCCACGCCAAACCGCACGCCTTCCCGCTTACACAACCTGGCAAATTCCGTCAGTTCGCCTGCCTCTGTGGCCGGGTGCGGCTCCTGCCATCGTTTGCGCAAGTAGGGGTCTGCCTTGGGTGCATACAGATAAAAGCCATAGCTGTGGCCGGCCAGGGTCGTCAGCAAACGACGCCTCTCAGCCCAACTCCACATAGGCCCGTAGAATCCCTCGATTACTCCCAGCTCAACGGTCATAGCTTGCTCACTCCCGGTCCGTGGTTTCCTGACATCATATACCCAAGTCAGCGCCGGGTCAGGGCGACCGACCATGAACAGACCGTCAGCCTCCGGCCACCGAATCGTATATCCGGTGTACCGACAACACGGCTATGATAGGCACTCGCACTGGCCGGAACCGATGTCCCACATGCATGACGCCCAAAGCCGACTGACATCCCTCGATGCGCTTCGTGGCATAGCCGCACTGGGGGTTGTTCTGTTTCACTACCTGCCCTACTACCAGCAATTGTACGGGCACACGTTCAGCAGTCCGACGTTTCTGGAGTTCGGCCGCTACGGCGTTCATCTGTTTTTTATCCTCAGCGGTTTCGTCATTTTCATGACTCTGGAACGCACCCGGACCGCCGGCTGGTTTGCCCTGGCCCGGGCGTTCCGGCTGCTGCCGGCATTGTGGGCCTCCATCGCGCTGACCTATTTTTCCGTGCACTGGCTGGGCCCGGACGATCGCGCCGTAGAGCCCGCCTCTGCCTTTCTCAACATGACACTGCTGCACGAATACCTGGGCCACCCTCATGTTGATGGTGCCTACTGGAGCCTGGTCATAGAGGCAACTTTCTACGTCTGGATTGCTGTGCTGTTTTACGGGCTCGGCAGCTGGCAGCGGTTGCGCCCGGCGCTCTGGGGCTGGGTGCTCATCAGCTACATCGGTGTTTTGTGGTGGAAGGCCTTACCGGACACCCTGGAGTTTCTGGTCAAAGATCTGCTGTTCGTGCGTTATGCACCGCTGTTTATCAGCGGCATGCTGATTTTCCGCTGGTATCAGCACGGCCGGCTACCCATGGCAGACCTCATCTTGCTGGCATTCACTGTCGGGCACTGCATGATCGCCTACAAGGCGCCTTACCATCTGTTTGTACTGGGCTGTTACGGGGCATTCATCCTGGCTGCTGCCGGCTATCTCAACATGCTGGCACGCCCGGGACTGCTCTGGCTGGGCAGCATTTCCTACACCTTGTACCTACTGCATCAGAACATCGGCTACGGCCTGATCAGCCTGTCTTATCAAGCCGGTTTGCCCGGTCCCCTGGGCGTTGCCCTGGCCCTTGCCGCCGTGCTTGCCCTGGCCTCGGTGGTGCACTATGGCGTCGAGAAACCGGCCCTGAACGCTTTTCGACGGTGGCGAACACTCCGCGCCAGGCCACAGGCACAACTCGCTACTCAGGGGGCTGGGACTCCAGAATGATTTCGACCCGACGGTTGCGCGAACGCCCCTGTTCGGTGTCGTTCCGGAACAACGGACGGGCATCGGCATAACCGGTCGCCTGCAGGCGCTCGCGGGCAATACCCGCAGATTCAAACAACCGCACCACACTGCCCGCCCTGGCTGACGACAACTCCCAGTTGGAGGGGAAACGGTCAGTGCGAATCGGCAGGCTGTCTGTGTGGCCAGCTACGGTAATCCGGTAATCCGAACTGGCCAGCAGCGGCACCAGATTTTCCAGTTGCCGGATGCCTTCCCGGGACAACACCGCCTCACCCGAACCGTACAGAATGTCGTTGCTGATCCGGAAACGAACGCCGCCCTGGTGTGATATCACGGTAATGTCATCACTCAGCCCGGCGTCCTGCAACGCCGCGCGGGCGCGTTCGGTGAAGGCGTCATCATCCATCGCCGGCGAAGACTGCTCATCACCGCCGCCTGCCAACGGGGCGGCATCAACTGCCGCCACGGTGGTTTCATCCGGTGTAGCCGCAGCCCCCCCGGACAAGGCCAGCATCACCACAAACATCACCAGCAAGAGCGTAATGACATCCAGGTAGGTCACCAACCAGCTGTCTTCTTCCGTGCTGTGGGTAAGAGGAATCTGCAGATAATCTGCCCGCCGGGCGACACCGGACGACCCACGATCCAGCTCAGACATCCGGTGCCCCCTGAGGCCGATCCGCCTTCGCTCTCGCAGCCGGAGTAGCCGGGCGAACATCCCGGATTTCATCTTCATAGCTGGCGACAAAGGACTTCAGGGTTTCCCGCATCAGCGAGGGACTGCGCTTTTTGCACATCATGGAGATCCCCTGCATCACCATCCGCATCAGAATGATACGTTGCTCGGTACGCCGCTCCAGTTTTACGGCCACCGGCTTGAACATCAGGTTGGCCAGCAGGATGCCGTAAAACGTCGTCATCAGGGCGATCGAGAGTTGTTGGCCAATCACAGCCATATCGCCATCACCCAACAGAAACATCATGTTAATCAGGCCAACCAGAGTGCCAATCATACCGAAGGCCGGGGCAAAACTGGCCATCACCCGGAACAACTGAGCTTCGGCATGCTCCCGGGCGCGCAGCCTGGCCACACGCCATTCCATAAAATCCATGATGTCTTCTTCCGGGTTCAGCTCAATAACCAACTGGACGCCAGAGCGCAAAAAGGGGTTGCGCACATGCTCGAGCTCCCGCTCTACTGCCGGTAGTTTGCCATCAATCCATAACCGGGATATCCGAACCAGTTCATCGATATCCTGTTGGGTGTACAGCTTTTCATTGCGGACAACCGTGCCCAGAAGCGTGAACACCCGGAGTACTTCCCTGAGCGGAAACGAAATGAACGTGGCCGCCAGGGTGCCACCAATCACGATTGCCAGCCCGGGCAGATTAATAAATCGTGTCGGGTCCTCCGCTGACCAAAAAAGTACGCTGGCCAGTACCGCCAGTACCGCCAGGCCCGCGACCATTCCGATAAGGGTAGACGGATTCATTCACTTCTCCGAAACACTGAATAGCTGGCAGCCTGAACACTGACTGAGGTCAGGTACTCCGGCTCGCGGTAACTGGACAATGTTGACTAGACTGAGACAACATCCGATAACTCTAATCTGCATTCTGACGGGAGCACAACAATATGGAAATCAAAACCTTTGCCGACCTGATTGACTGGACCCGACAACTGCACGCCCATCTCGCCCGCTGCCTGCACGAATCGGCAGACAAGCACCAAAACGAGCGTACGAGTGCTCTGCTGGACTATATCAGCCGCCATGAAACGCTGCTGGAGCAAGCTGTTACCGAATACGAAAAGCAGGCAGACCCGAAAGCCATGCACACCCGGCTGTACGATTACGGGGTGCACAAACCGATCGAGAAGAACCGGACCTGCACCATGGATTATTCGGAGATGGCATTCGATGACATCGCCCGTGAAATCTTTGACTTCCACGATCAGGTGATGGAACTCTACGATGCACTGATCGGCAAAGCCGAGATTCCCGAAGCAAAGAGCCTGCTGGAAGACCTGAAGTCACTGGAGGAGCACGAGGCCATGCGGCTCGCCAGCCAGATTGGGAGAATGAACGATCTTTGAAGTCGGTTCGTATTAACCCAAGGCCTTAGACATATGTCGTAATTTTCCGGTTTTTTCCGTTTGCGAGGCCGCCTAAAGTGCAATTCTGAACTAAACTGGCTAACCAATCCGGCGACTGCAGTCAGTAGCCGACCCCGAGCCCGAAAGACAATTACAACAAAACCAGAGGTTAGAAGAGCAATGAAAATCCGTTCTGTTCTATCCGCGGCTGTACTGGCAGTGGCAACCACGTTTGCCGCCACTCAGGCGCTCGCCCAAGACAAATTCACCCTCAAGCTGGCCGAAACCTGGGGCCCGAACTTCCCGATCTTTGGTGACACCACCAAGCGTTTCGCCGAAACCGTCGAGAAGATGTCTGATGGCCGTTTGACCATCCGCATCGACTCTGCCAACAAGCACAAAGCGCCACTGGGCGTATTTGACATGGTCAAAGCCGGCCAGTACGACATGGGCCACTCAGCGTCCTATTACTGGAAAGGCAAGGTGCCGGAAACCCTGTTCTTCACCAGCATGCCCTTTGGCATGAACGCCATGGAACAGTATGCCTGGTTCTACCACGGCGGCGGTATGGAACTGATGCAGGAAGTGTATGAGCCCCATAACATGCTGTCGTTTCCTGGCGGCAACACCGGCGTTCAGATGGGCGGCTGGTTCCGCAAGGAAATCAAATCCCTGGATGACCTGAAAGGCCTGAAAATGCGCATCCCCGGCTTTGCCGGTGAGGTCTTTGCCGAAGTGGGCGTAAACCCAACCAACATTGCCCCGGGTGAGCTCTACACCGCCCTCGAACGTAACACTATTGATGCCGTTGAGTGGGTAGGCCCGGCACTGGATCTGCGCCTTGGCTTCCAGCAGATTGCAGACTACTACTACACAGGCTGGCACGAGCCGGCGACCGAACTGCAGTTCCTGGTGAACAAGCGTGTCTGGGAAAAGCTGCCGGCGGACCTTCAGGAAATCATGCGAGTGGCGATGCGCACCGCGTCCTATGACATGCTGGTTCACTCACAGCACGAAAATGCGGAAGCCTGGGCAAACATCAAGAAAGATTACCCCAACGTGCAGATCAAACAGTTCCCGGAAGATATCTTCCAGGCCATGTACGACGCCAACAAAAAACTGTTGAAAGAAACGGCTGACAACAGCCCGATGGCCAAGAAAATCATCGACTCTCAACTGAGCTACCAGGAACAGAGCCGCGCATACACCGACATCTCGGAGCGTGCGTACCTCAACACCATGACGGAAGTCGAGTAAACTACCGGTCATGTAGAAGCCGAGCCGGGATCGCTCTTGCCAGTGATCCCGGCTTTTTCGTTCCAACGGTTCAGAAAACATCCGCTAGGCGGAGGAAGAGGTTTAATGCGCTGGATTATCAGACTGGATGAGGGCCTGGCCTGGCTCTCCAAACTCTGCGGCTGGATTGCCTGCGTGGCCATGATCCTGATGGCTGCCAACGTATTTTACGATGTGGTAACCCGCTACGCGTTCAACGATGTGTCCATCGGCATGCAGGAAATGGAATGGCACCTGTACTCAGTCGTCTTCCTGCTGGGCATCCCCTATGCCTTGCGCACGGACGGGCATGTTCGGGTAGACGTGTTCTACACCAACTGGAGCCAGAACCGCAAAGCCTGGATCAACCTGCTGGGTGCCATCCTGTTTGTGATCCCCTTTGCTTACCTGATCGGAGTTTACGGCTACAGCTTTGCCGTTGATGCCTACGAGATGGGTGAAGGCAGTGGCGACCCCGGTGGCCTGCCCCACCGCTGGATCATCAAATCGGTGATTCCGGTCAGCGCCTTCTTCATCGGCACCGCCGGGCTGAACATGGCGACCTACGCCATCCGCGTGATGGCCGGTGACAAAGAATACGAAAGCGAACACAGCGCAGGAGGCCTGGCATGATCGGCATGATTATGTTCCTGGTGGCCTTGGTGATGCTGATGCTCGGCTTCCCGGTGGCCTTCACCTTCGGTGGCGTGGCGCTGTTCTTCGGCATCTTTGCGGAAGGTATGGACCTGTTCGCTTTCATGCCCTACCGGGTCATGAGCGTGATGCAAAATACCGTTCTGATGGCGGTACCCCTGTTCATCTTTATGGGCGTGGTGTTGCAGCGCACCAAACTGGCGGAGCAATTACTCACCTCAATGGGCCGGCTGTTTGGCGGCCTGCCCGGCGGCCTGGCCATATCCACTATTCTGGTCGGGGCATTGCTGGCGGCGTCTACCGGTGTGGTCGGTGCCAGTGTGGTGGCCATGGGCCTGATCTCCCTGCCCGTGATGCTGGCGCACGATTACGACAAACGCCTGGCAACCGGCACCATCTGCGCTTCCGGCACCCTGGGGCAGATTGTGCCACCCTCCATCATCCTGATCATTCTGGGTGATGTTCTGGGCTTGCCGGTCGGCGACCTGTTCAAGGCCGCCGTTGGGCCAGGCATGGTTCTGATTGGCCTGTACATTGTCTACATTCTGATTCTGACCCGGCTGAAGCCACAAACAGCTCCGGCCATGCCACCAGACGACAGCATCAGCCGCAGCAAGGAAATCCGCAACGCACTGCTCGCCATCATTCCTCCGCTGGCACTGATTGTTGTGGTGCTGGGCTCGATCTTTACCGGCATTGCCACCCCCACGGAGTCCTCCGCACTGGGTGGTGTTGGCGCCGTGGTTCTGGCCATTATCTACGGCCAGTTCAGCTTCAAGATGGTCTGGGATGCCTCCAAAGATACCGTTAAGGTTACCGCCATGGTGTTCGCGATCCTGATCGGTGCCACCGCCTTCTCCATGGTATTCAGCTACACCGGCGGCGACTACCTGCTGGAAGAGTGGCTGTTGATGCTGCCGGGCGAGCAGTGGGGCTTTATTATTCTGGCCATGCTGGTGATTCTGATTCTGGGCTTCTTCATAGACTTCGTGGAGATTTCGTTCATCATCGTGCCTATTCTGGCTCCGGTTGCAGAAGCCCTCGGCATCAACATGCTCTGGTTTGCCATCCTGATCGCGATGAATCTGCAGACCAGCTTCCTGACGCCGCCCTTCGGGTTCTCGCTCTTTTATCTCAAAGGGGTTGCTCCGCCAGGGGTTAAAACAACCGATATCTACAAGGGTATTGTGCCGTTCATCCTGATCCAGATCCTGGTACTGGCGATGATCATCGTGTTCCCGGAATGGTTCGGAATGAGCGCGACCTACTGACATCAAAGCACCAACAGCGGGTCCGGGCACAAGCCCGGCCCCGCCCCTCCCCGCCTTTCTTCCTCCCAAACCTGACAAAATCCGATCATTTCCTATACTGAATCAACAATGCGACTCTCAGTTTGGCTTTCGGGACCGCCTGGAAAACAGAACACATAGGGAGAGCCTACCGTGGCACAGAGTACCGTCCGCAGAACCCATCACCCGGAACAAGCCACCAAGTCAAATGTGTTAAGTCTGCCTCTGGAGCGAAGCCAGGCCGACCGGGACCCTCATAGCTATGAGCGCTGGCTGATCGGAAAACTCATGCGTATGGCGGGCGCGCCCCCGGTGCGGTTCCGCCTGTGGAATGGCGACTGCATCGAACCGGAACAGCAAACGCCCCGGTTCACGCTGACCCTGGCAGACCCCAAAGCTCTTTATTCGCTGGTCGCCAACCCCAATCTCGCCTTCGGCGACCTGTACAGTGCAGGCAGACTGGAGCTGGAAGGAGACCTGACCGACTTCATGGAAGCGCTTTACCGGGCCGTTCACAGCGCCCGGCAAAAATGGCCGAAATGGCTGAACGCGCTCTGGAAAAACCACAACCCTCGGGCCACAGGCATCTCCGAAGCCAAAGAGAACATTCACCACCATTACGACCTGGGCAATGCGTTCTATCAGCTCTGGCTGGACAGTGCCGAAATGCAGTACACCTGTGCCTACTATGAGGATGCAACCAAAACCCTGGAACAGGCTCAACTGGCCAAACTTGAGCATGTATGCCGTAAGCTCCGCCTGAAGCCGGGCATGACCGTGGTTGAAGCAGGCTGTGGCTGGGGCGGCCTGGCCCGCTATATGGCCCGCAATTACGGGGTCACCGTGCATTCCTATAATATCTCCCGGGAGCAGCTCGAATACGCCCGGGCTGAGGCTGAAAAGCAGGGCCTTGGCCAACTGATCACCTATGTGGAAGACGACTACCGCAACATCAAGGGCCAGTATGACGCGTTTGTCTCGATCGGCATGCTGGAGCACGTTGGCAAAGAAAACTATCCGGCGCTTTCGGAACTGATCAAACGAAGCCTGAAACCCGGGGGCATCGCCCTTCTGCACAGCATCGGCCGCAACCGCCCAATGCTGATGAACGCCTGGATCGAAAAACGCATCTTTCCCGGGGCCTACCCACCCAGCATCGGGGAGTTTATGGAAATCTGCGAGCACGGTGATTTTTCCGTGCTGGACGTGGAAAACCTTCGACTGCATTACGCCCAGACCCTGAGCCACTGGATGGACAATTTCACCGCCAACCAAAACCAGATCACCCAAATGTACGATGAACACTTCACCCGAGCCTGGAAGCTCTATCTGGCAGGCTCAACAGCCGCCTTCAGGGCCGGCTCACTACAACTGTTTCAGGTGGTGTTCACCCACGGTGATAACAACCAGCTGCCCCAGAGCCGCCAGGATCTTTACACCTTTCCCGCAACTCCGGAGGGCGTGTAATGGACTATTACGATGCCATCATCGTCGGGGCCGGTCCTGCAGGCTCTACCCTTGCACGGGCACTGGAGAGTTCCGGCAAGCACATACTGGTTATCGACAAGGCGGAGTTTCCCAGGGACAAAACCTGTGCAGGCTGGGTCACACCGGCGGTAATGGACAGCCTGGGCATTGATGCCAGCGAATATAGCCACGGCAGAACCCTTCAGCCCATCCGCCGTTTCCGTATTGGCATGATGGGCCAGAGTCCCGTGGAGAATGACCACGGCGGCGTGGTCAGTTACGGCATCCGCCGCTGCGAGTTCGACAGTTACCTGCTTGACCGGGTGAGCGCTCCCAAACAACTGGGTACCCCGGTCAAATCCATCGTTCGTCAAGACGGCAACTGGGCCATCAACGAGCAATGGCAAGCCCCGCTACTCATTGGCGCCGGGGGGCATTTTTGCCCGGTCGCCAGACTGTTGGGCAGCGGGCCCGGAAAGCACGAGACGGTGGTCGCCGCCAAAGAAGTCGAATTCGAGATGTCGGTGGAGCAGGCCCGTGCCTGTGAGGCCCGGGGCGACACCCCGGAACTTTGGTTCTGCCGGGATTTGAAAGGCTATGCCTGGATCTTCCGCAAGGGCCGCTTTCTGAATATCGGTCTGGGGCGGGAAGACAACCACCGGCTGAACGACCACCTGGAAGCCTTCGTGGATGACATGAAGCAGTCAGGCCGAATTCCCGCTGACCTGCCCGGGCGCTTCAAGGGCCACGCTTACCTGCTCTATGCCCACGCCAATCGCCCACTGGTGGATGACGGCGTCATGCTGATCGGCGATGCGGCCGGGCTGGCCTATACCCAGAGCGGTGAAGGCATAAGGCCAGCCATTGAATCCGCCCTGATGGCCGCAAACGTCATTCTCGACGCACCAGACTTCTCTGCTGTGTCACTGCAACGCTATGGCGAACAGATTGCCGCCAGGTTCGGGAATCGTGCGTCCGACCAGGAGCAAGGTTTTGAGGTACCGGAGTGGCTGAAGCAACCCATCGCCAGCACGCTAATGCGCTCGCACTGGTTTACCCGCAAGGTGGTAACGGAGAAATGGTTCCTGCACCAGCAGGTGCCGCCGCTGGATGTGGCTGTGTAGAACGTACAAAGGCCGGGCGATGAGGCCCGGCCTTTGTGTTTCCGTACACCAACCGTGGGTGTGACCGTGGTTGGTGCTTGGGAGGTGTTGCTTAGAACTTCACGCGCATACCGGCCAGAAAGCCCATGTCGGCGTCTTCGGTACCCTGCTCTTCATCGCTTTGTGCGATTTCAGCGAATACGCTAACGTTTTTAGCGGCCGGGAACTTGTAGGTTACGTTGGCGTACCACTCGGTGATGTCATCCGCGTTATCTTCTTCTTTGTTACCCATGCCGACAGCCACATCTGTCGTGCTGGCAACTGCGAAAACGGCGGCTACGTTGTACTGTGTCGTTTCAACACTGTCTTCGTCAGTTGAGCTGTAGTCGGCTGCGAGATTCATGAAACCAAAGTCATAAGACGCACTCAGGCCCCAGGTATCAAGGGATTCCGCAGTACCATAGGCTCTGGCCTGCTGATAGGCGGCTGCCAGCTCCAGACCAGCCACTTCAGTCGCAACAAACAGGTCGTAATACTCACCATCAATACCTGATGAAGCACCGTCGGTGGTCTTCATTTCGTGAGAAGCGGCGATGTAAACATTGTCCAGCTCGATGTCGATGCGGATGGTGTCATCGCCATCGGTGCCGGTGTCGTCAAAGCGGTCTTCATCGATGGTCTCAACTTCGATCGCTTCCTCGATGCCGAACTCGTCGGAGGCGAAGTTCTGCTTACCGAAGGAGAAAGAGGCAACACCGTACTTCAAACCTACAAAGGCCTCTTCCAGATTGCTGCCGTTTTCATCCTTTTCAGCCGCATCTTTGAAGCCGAAGTCCAGACGACCGAAGGCGGTCATGTCATTGCCAATGATCGTAAGCAACGTAGTTTTTCAGTTCCAGATCGTCATATTCAACGTCGGCCCGCTCATCAAAGCCCGTTGCCTGACGAAACTGAACCTGGAAATCACCATTCAGCTTATAGGTGAAACCGTCTTTCTCATACACAGTCGCTGCATTCACAGAACCCGCAGCCATAGAAGACACATCAACAGCCAGAAGAAGCTTCTTCATTTTTCAACTCCACTTTCAGTTTGGTTTGATGATTATTGGTTGCTGGAATCAACCCAGCTGTTCCACTCTTTTCGAGTCTTTTCGTCAGCTTTCAGATACCAGTAGCGCAGCATCCTGCTGACCATTTCCTGATCCGGATCGGTTTGCGAATCCAGCAGCAACCCTTCCTGGTTGGTTAACGGAGCCAGGCCTGCAGAGGCTGCCGGAGCAGTCATTGCGGCTTCAGCACCGGAACGGTTATAGGCCGCCAGCTCACGGGCATAGTCCCGTACCAGCTGAAAACCTTCTTTCTCAAGCACATCGGTGGTGAACGCCACGGCGCGGTTCTGACCGTCTGTCAGCTGCCCTGCTGATTGAAACGATCCATCTCGATCCGGGAATCCATGGCCGGCGCGCTCAGGGTCAGTTCGGTATCAGCAGCGTCAAACCGCACAACAAAGGCATCACTGGTTTCCAGCACCTCTTCCCGGCCAATTTCGGTGGAGCATTCCACCACCAGCTGACGGGTGCCGTTTGCCAGTATCAGAGCCTGCCCGGACGACGCGGTCTGCTCAGTGCCCTGTACAGCCTTCACACCTACGCAAGGCCCAAGAGTCAGCTGCACCTCGGCCAGAACTGGCAACGGCATCAGGGCAATCATCAAACCGGCAATGTGTGTAAATCTCGTCACGCGCTGAATCCAATGAGTGGTTACTGGCAAATTCTGCGAGCAGGCTAACCACTGAATGTTAAGAACAGGTTTCAGTTAATCCCTTCCACGCCAAGGCGTTAAAAAAGCCGGGGCATGCCCGGCACAGGTGTTAACTCAACTGAGACGACACTATGGAGGGGGCTTATGACGGGACTATTACAGATAGTTATAAAAGCGCTTTTTTGAGACTCAAGTGTATTTCGAACTCACGAGACTCTGGCCATAACGAACAAAACCGCACCCGAAGGCGCGGTTTTATTCAATACAGCAGGCCGGTTATTTCACCGAAGCACCCACCACATCAATGCCGTAAAGTGTCGTGGTACCGCTCACCTCGTTACCCACGGCCAGAATCGGCTGGCCGTTAGGGCTGTCTTCTGCGGCGATAAAGGCCAGGCCTTCGGGGCCCAGATCGCCGGCCTTGCCGGCTTCCACCGCCGTCTTGTCAGCTGAGAAATCCCGGTTATTCAGATACTGCACAAACTGCGGGTTCTGGGGGTTGGTCACGTTGTACACCATGATGCCACCCACACGCTCAAGGCCGATGAACGCATAGTTCTGACCATGAATTTCACCCACAGTAACCGCTTCCGGTTCCGGCCCTTTGTCATCCGAACGATCGTCGGCGCCATTTTCATCATTGCTGGCGTTGAAACCCTGCGGGATCAGGTTGCCGGTAATGCGCTCAAAGTCGTTGCCGGAATCAAATACCCGCTGCCCCTGCTCGTTCCAGATTGAGAAGGAGCGGGCACCGTAGCTGTAAAGCTCGCTGTATACGCAGTCTTTCTCAACGTCGGTAGCACTGCTGGTCAGATCACATCCATTGCTCACTCCGAGAGTAGAGGTGACTTTCAGGCGGCCAAGGTTGGCTTCGTCCTGCAGTTCCTTGCGCTGTGTGTCATTACCAAATGCATCGCTCAGCTGCAGGTCTTTCACTCGATATTCTTCGCTGAAGCCATCGTAATCCCGAGAGTCCCCTTCGTTAGCCGTGATGTAATAGGTTTTGCCGTTATAGCCGTAACTGGCAATCGAATCCGGGAGGTACATACCTTTCACCGGCCAGTTGCGAAGATTGATGAAGCCGTCCTTGTTGCTGGCGTCAAGCTCGTTGCCCAGCATACGATGGTCTTTGAAACCCAGCGGCAGCACATCAAGGATCCTGGCACTTTCGATATCCAGCACGGCTACCGCGTTATTTTCCTGCAGTGCCACCCAGGCATGAGTGCCATCTTCTGACAAGGCTATGTATTCCGGCTCAAAATCCTGGGCCGCTGAAGCTCCCGGGCCAAATATCCGCACACCGGCTTCCCGCAAAGCCTGTTCACGGCCATTAAATGCCCGAAAATCCGCAGTTCTGACCGTGGCATTTTCAACCCCGGCAGACACATCGATAACGCTGACCGAGCCTTCAGGGTCCGAGCTGTAGTCCCCTTTGGGTTCACCTTCGTTCGCCACCAACACTTTACGGCCGTCCTGGGTAAACGTGAGCATATCCGGCAGAGCGCCAACCGCTACCTCACCGACTTTGCTCAGATCCGAGGTGTGGTAGAACACCACTTTCCCGCTGTCCTGCTTGACGTCTGCTTCTATGGCCACGGCAACAAGCTCGCCATGAACAGCCACACTGTTGGCCGAGGCACCTTCCCGGGTTGCGTCAATCGTACTCACCAACACAGGCTTAGCCGGATTGCGGATATCCAGAACATCAATCGTGGCTGCATTGGCATTGATGACGAATAGACGCTGATGGGTAACATCATGCGCCAGGATTTCAGCCGCGCTTTCATCAAAAACATTCCCGGTGGGCGTGTGGCTTCCAAGCACGCTCAGTTCAATAAGGCCCTTCATCATCGGGCTTTGCTCTGCGGGTACGTGGTCACGGGTCGCGCAGGCACCAAGCCCGAGGGATGAGGCCAGGATGGCAGAAACAAGGAGGGGGTGATGAGGCGTCATGTTTACCTCTGGGTTGTGTCGACTTAATGGATAGGACGACTCAACCTATGGCAAACAGATGACAGAATGGCTTCAGAAAAAAGACAACTTGAAGATGCTCTTGCTACAAAAACGGCGGCTCTAAAAGCCGCCGTTTCGAAGTGTGCACCGCCCGGGATTATTCCCCCAGATAACTACGGTACATCCACACCGTCTTTTCCTGCTGAGAGATGTAATCGCTCATCAGGGCTGAGGTACCCTCGTCGTCCGCATCACCCGCCAGGTGAAGCAGCTCACGCTGTTTGGCGATCAGTTTTCCGAAGCTCTCAACGATATTTTTAACCGCCTCCTTGCCATCAGATACATCCTTTCGCTCCGGAACATCCGACTTTTCAATGTACGTGCTGTAAGCGTGGGCAGGGCGATGGCCCAGAGTCAGAACCCGCTCGGCAACCTCGTCAATTTTCAGCAGCAGATCGTCGTACAGCTCTTCAAACTTGGCGTGCAGCTCAAAGAAGTTCTCACCCTTGATGTTCCAGTGATAACCGCGAACGTTCATGTAGAAGATCTGGTAGTTGGCCAGCAATCCGTTCAGGGAATCTGCAAGCTTCTGCGTTTTGCCTGTATCAAGACCGATAAAATTAGTGCCCATAGTGAACCTCCTGATTCTTTGCGGGTTTAAAACTTACTTCTACTCTAAGCCAGTCTGCTGCCTGGATGAAGTTTAGTTCTTTAATACCAACGATAGCCACCACCCATAGATTCCACCAATACTACATAGCTGGCAACTATCATTCGTCATCAAACAATCTATTTGGAAATAATTATCGTTTGATCTTAAATGAGATCATCAACCCTGGATAAGCGGAGTCGGTCATGAGTGCACTGAAACAGTACATTCACAATCACGGTGCCAAAGGCGACCAGTCGCTCCTGAAGACGATCACCTTTGCGATCACTCACTTCACAGTGGCATTTACTGTGGCCTTCTGGCTGACCGGCGACATCCTGATCGGCAGCTTGATTGCCATGGTAGAGCCGGCGATTAATACCGTGGCTTACTTCTTCCATGAGAAGATATGGGCCCGGCACCAGCAAAATGCAAGCGCCGCGGCCACAAGCTTACGCCAGGAGCCTGCACAGAGCTGCTGACTCAGGTCAATACCGTCAGCGACTGCGCCCGGCCTCACCCCCCCGGGCCGCAATCCATGCAGCCATCCACCGGCTCTGGCCCAGCCTGCAACTTGCGATTCAAGTCTTTCAGCGCGGTCCTGAGTCCTTCTTCAATGACCGGGTGGTAAAATGGCATTTCCAGCATTTCACTGACCGTCATCCGTTTTTGGGCGCACCAAGCCAGAAGATGGGCAATGTGCTCGGCCGCCGGGCCGAACATTTCTGCGCCCATGAACAAATCACTGCCATGCTCACCGTACACCCTCAGCAAACCCTGGTTTTTACCGATTACCCGGCTGCGACCCTGGTTTTCAAAACTCACCTCACCTACCGCAAAGCCGCCCCGGCACTTCTCATCTACCTGATCAATGGTCAGTCCGACAGAGGCAATCTGGGGATCGGAAAACACCACCGCCAACGGCGCTTTACGCAAACCGGCACGCACGTCCGGCCAGGCTCCTGCGTTGTCGCCGGCAATCCGGCCTTCATCTGCAGCCTCGTGCAGTAACGGGCGGTGGTTGTTCACGTCGCCGGCAATAAAGATGTGACTGTCGCCGCAGCGCAGGGTGTAGGGGTCAAACTCCGGCAGGCCGCGGTCGTCCAGTTCTATGCCGGCGTTCTGAATATCAAGGTTGTCCACGTTGGGCCGGCGCCCGGTCGCGGCGAGCAGATAGTCAAAGGTTTCCTGATGCTCCTTGCCCTCTTCCACCCAGGTAACCCTGACCCCGTTTTCCAACGGCTCCACCTTTTTGGTGTCGGCTTTTGGGCTGAGGGCAAATTCTTCACTGAAGGTTTTCAGGGCATAGTCACGTATTTTCTCATCCCGAAGGCCACCAATACCGCCACTCACGCCAAACAGGCGCACCCGAACACCCAGCCGACTCAGGGCCTGGCCCAACTCCAGCCCGATCACGCCGGGGCCGAAAACAGCTACCGATTCGGGCAGATCCTGCCAGTCAAAAATATCGTCATTCACTACCAGGCGATCACGAACGTCTTTAAAAAGGCCGGGGATGTTGGGCCTGGAGCCGGTAGCAATCACAATGCGGTCAGCATGCACTTCGGTGTGGTCACCAACAATCAGACGGTGTGCACCCACAAAGCGGGCATGCCCCATTAACCGGTGCTCTTCCGGCAGGGACTCCATGGACGACACCACCGGCTGAACAAACCGGTCCCGCTCACTACGCACCCGCTCCATCACCAGTCGCCCGTCGATTCGAACGTCTGCCGGCAACACACCAAATTCACTGGCGTGCTTCACCGCATGTGCGTGTTCTGCAGCCGCAATCAGAAGTTTGCTTGGCATGCAGCCCACCCGCGCGCAGGTGGTGCCGTATTGTTCGCCTTCAACCAGTAGCACCCGGTCGGTCTTTTTTCGTGCCCGCTGGTAAGCCACCATGCCTGCCGTGCCGGCGCCAACAATGGCCACATCCACTTCACGCTTGTTCATCAGGCCTCCTTGAGAGCCAAAATTGCCCGGTTTTTCGATGACTTAAGTTACGAGTATAGAAAGCTTACGGACTCCTGACAGGTGAAACCGGGAAAAAATCCACCTATGCTTGCAGTCTGGCTGGCCGATCGCTCTGGCCAGGATTCATCAAAACGGAGACAACAGGTGCAAAACTACTGGCTGGAATTTTTCACAGTGGCACTGGTTCACCTGCTGGCAGTGGCCAGCCCGGGGCCGGATTTTGCGGTCATGCTGCGCCAGGCGCTGACCCAATCGCGACGCAATGCACTCTTTACCGCAACGGGGATCGGCCTGGGCATTTTGCTGCACGTAGGTTATTCGTTGCTGGGGATCGGGCTGATTATCCAGCAATCGGTGATGCTGTTTACCGTGCTGAAGGTGATTGGTGCCGTATATCTGTTGTGGGTTGCCTGGCACTGCCTGCGCTCAAAACCGGGCGGTATGCATGTACAGACCAGTGGTGGCAAAGTTCAGACCGGGCCAGCCGCGTTCCGCCTCGGTTTTTTAACCAACGCGCTTAACCCCAAGGCCACACTGTTCTTTGTTTCTTTGTTTTCGGTGGTGATCAACCCCGGCACACCGGTGCTGCTGCAGGCCGGCTATGGCCTGTATATGGCACTGGCAACCGGGCTCTGGTTTGCCATGGTGGCCATCTTCTTCACCCACCCCCGTGTCCGCCGGGGATTTAACCGGTTCGGACACTGGCTGGACAGGTTGATGGGCGGCATTCTGCTGTTGCTGGCCGGGCAGCTGTTGTTGTCTACAGTGAGCGGATCAGAGCCTCTGTCTGCTCCCAGCTCAGGCACGGATCGGTGATGGAGCAGCCGTAGGTCAGGTTGTCGCCGTCATCCTGGCGGCCAAATTCGAGAAAGCTCTCCAGCATCAGGCCCTTGATGTGGGCATTGCCGTTGCGCTTCTGGGCCATCACGTTGCGGGCAATGTCGATCTGGCGTTCTGCCTGCTTGCAGGCGTTGTCGTGACTGCAGTCCACCATCACGGCGGTGGACACCCCGGCTTGCTCCAGTTCTGCCACGGCCTTGGCAATACTCAGTTCGTCGTAATTGGTAACACCCCGGCCGCCGCGCAACACCAGATGGGTGTCCGGGTTACCGGCCGTGTTGATCATCACCGGCGCACCCGCATGGGAAATGCCCATATGATGATGGGGGTGAGACGCAGATTTCATGGCATGGGTCGCCACGGTTACGCCGCCATCTGTGCCGTTCTTGAAGCCGGTAGGCATGGCCAGGCCGCTGACCATTTCCCGGTGAATCTGGGATTCGGTCGTTCGGGCACCAATGGCGGTCCAGCTCACCAGATCGCCCAGGTAGTCCATCATGAACGGGCTCAGGGCTTCGGTGGCCAGTGGCAGGCCCAGCTCTGACAGCGCCAGCAACAGTTTGCGTGAACGCTCAAGACCCTGCTTCAGATCACCCTCGCCGGTGCGGGCCGGATCGTACAACAAGCCTTTCCAGCCGACTGTAGTGCGGGGCTTTTCCAGGTAAGCCCGCATCACGATGATAAAACGATCACTCACCGCATCTGCCAGGGCTTTCAGCCTGGTGCCGTAATCCAGAGCGGCCTGTTCATCATGAATCGAGCAGGGCCCCATCACGATCAATGTACGGTCGTCCTGGCCATGGAGCACGCCGCGGATCTGGTCCCGGTAGCCGGCAATGGCCCGGGTCAGTTGTTCGCCAGCAGGAAACTGCTGGCGTAGCTCGCCAGCAGTGGGCAACTTCGCTTCCTGGCGAGGCTGGCAAGTGGTCGACGATACCGTATCCAGCGTTTCAGACTTCAGTGGCATGTTCATGTCAGTGTTTCCGTTCCCTGTGTCAGAATCAAAAAAGCCCCGGCTGGGCTACCAGTCGGGGCTTTTTGGAGTCCGGTGGCAGCCTGGGTTGCTTGCCGGGCTGCCTTCCTCGTTATGTTCGGTCGATGAAGATCTTACGGGCGGCCCGGGCTCTGGCTAAAATAAAAGCCATAACCAAACCACCAAAAATACACAGCAGAACCTGCGGCCTTCAGTTTCTCACCGAAAGCTTTCAGAACATTCAATTGACAGGCTGTGTGTAGAGTCTTCATGCTTTTTACTATATACCCGCGCTTTTCAGATTGGCAACCCGCAATCCGGTTTATTTTTCGGGCGGGTTTCCGTTATCAGGTTGTGGAGGTTCCCATGCTCAATAAGTCGCAAAGCCCAAAAACTCAGCCCCGGCTTCTGCGGGTGATGTTGTTTATGGTGACTTTCGCGTTTTCTGCAGCGGCGCTGGCGGAACCCGAAACCCGCATCTATCAGCTCAACAACCGGACGGCAGACGATGTTTCACAGCAGATACGCGCCCTTTATCAGGATGCTCCTGTCACGGTAACGGCCAGAGGCCGCCAGCTGGTGGCTAGAGGCGAACCTCTTATACTCGATGAAATAGGCATGCTGATCAGCACGCTGGACGTGCCGCCGATACAGATGCGCATCAGCGTGCGCTACCAGCAAGACATCGGAGGCAAACAATCCGGGGGCGGCGTATCCATCTCCAGAGGGCAGGCCAACGTGCAGGTTGAGCGGCGAACCATCAGCACCAATTCAAATACCGAACGCCAGTTGGTAGTGCAGGATGGCCAGTCTGCTCATATTACTTCGGGCAACGTGCGCAGCCTGCCATTTGCCATTCAGGGGGGCCGTAACCCGGCCCTGATTCTGGAACAAGTTGAAACCCGCAGCGGCTTTGTCGTCAGCCCCCAGGCCATTTCCGACCAGGCCGTCGAACTCAGCATTGTGTCTTTCGAAGAAGACCCGGCCGCCTTGCCCGGTTATGAAACCGAGGCACTGATGACGGTTCGCCGGGTACAGCCCGGGCAATGGGTTTCTCTTGGCGGCACACGCACCCACGAAGTCCACGAGCGAGAGGGCATTACCTACCGGGTGAGCGGTAATCAGGCGGAGAACCAGTCCATTGATGTGAAAGTGGATATCCTGCCCTGATCAGGCGCCGCGTTTGCCGATCAGCAGGTCCCGGGCTTCGTTGAGCTTGGCGGCCAGGTAATCGTTACCACCGCGATCCGGGTGCACCTTCTGCATCAGCTTGCGGTGGGCAGCCACCACCTCTTCACGGGTGCAACCTGGCGTCACCCCCAGAATATCGCAGGCTTCCCGCTCGGTCATGGCGCCGGCAACCGGTGCCCGCTGGTCGCCCGTACCGGTCTGTCCCGAAGACTCCGGCCCGGAGGAATCACCCATGGCTTTGCGGAACATCGGCGCGTAGCGCATCAGCGCCGGCAGTTTTCTCAACAGCGGAATCAGTGCCGCAATGCCGGCGGTGATCACGTGCACCCGGCCAGTCAGCACCATAAACAGCAGCAGGGCACCGCCGGCCACCAGCACCACTTTCCAGATGGCCGCTTTCTGGCCTTCCGGCGATAGCGCACCCCATTTTTTCAGGATGACAAACACGGCGGCCGCCAGGGCCAGGCCGAGAATCAACTGCATGCTTAACTCTCCCCGATTCGGGCTTCAACCTTCGCCTTGAAGGTTTTCAGGGGTTCAAGGTATTTATCGCGGTGCGTCCTTGCCCGACTCACGGGCACAATTGCTGCCACTGCAAAACGGCCAAGGTAAGTGTCCATCGCCACTGAGAATGCCGCAATATCCGGCATATACTCTTCGTAATCTTCTGCCACGCCGGACTGGCGGATTTTTTCAAGGTCTGCCAGCAACTGGCGCTTAACTGCCACGCCTTCGCTACCCGACGGCAAAGTATCCCGCAGAATTTTTTCAACCTTGCTGTCTTCCATGCTGGCCAACAGGGCCTTGCCTACGGCAGTGGTATGGAAAGGCACGTGAATCACCCCCATGGCCGGCACCACCCGCAGCTCACGCTCTGCCACAATGCGCTCGATCACAAGCACCTGGTTGGCTTCCACGCCACAGAACACCAGGGTTTCACCAATCTGGTGGCTGAGTTCTTCCAGCAGGGGACGAGCCACGGAAATCACGTCAATCCGGGTGTGGTAAAGCAGGCGCCCGAGCTCGGGCCCAAGCCGGTAACCGCCTTCGGCCCGCACCATTTCAACAAAGCCTTCAGCTTCCAGCGCACCGATAATGCGCTGAATGGTAGAGCGGGGCAAGGCCACGGCCCGGGCGATTTCCGCCAGGCTCAGGCCGTCGGGATGCTCTCCGAGTTCGCGCATAATCGCCGCCGCCCGGGCAATCACCTGAATGCCACCCTGGCGACGATCTTCGTGCCCTGTGTCTTCTGTTTGCTGCATGGATTCCTGACTCGTGGGTTTTCGATCACCCGGTATTACGAGCGCGCAGACAGGCTATGTCAAGCAAGGTTCCCGCCCCCGGCGCAGTAAAATCCGAAGTTTCCTATGTATCACAATACGGTTACAATCCCGCAATACAATACATTGAACCTATTACCTCCGAGCCAACCACATACGGGGACAACGTTGTGATTTCAAACAAACACCTGCCCGACAGCCGCCTGCTGGCGCTGCTGCTGACCAGTATTTTTGTACTTTCCGGATGCAGCGATCCGGCACCGCAACAACAAAACCAGCGCCCGGCGCCCCAGGTGGGGGTGTATGAAGTGGAAGAACAACCACTGGCCCTGTCTTCCGCCCTGCCTGGCCGCACCCGCGCCTGGCGGACTGCCGAGGTTCGCCCGCAGGTGAATGGCATTATTGAAGAGCGACTGTTCGTTGAAGGCAGCGTAGTGGAAGAAGGCTCCGTGCTGTACCAGATCGATGACGCTCCCTACCGGGCCGCCCTGGCCCGGGCCAATGCCAGCCTGACCAATGCCCGCAACCTGGCCAAGCGCTACGAAAACCTGGTGGGCACCCGTTCCATCAGCCAGCAGCAGTATGACGACGCCCTGGCTGCCCTGCGCAGCGCCGAGGCGGAATACGAAGCCGCCAGCATCAACATGAACTACACCCGGGTGAAAGCCCCGATCACCGGCAAGATCAGCCGTTCGCGAGTCAGCGAAGGCGCTCTGGTGACCAGCGGCCAGCAGCAGGAAATGGCCACCATCACCCAACTGGACCCGATCTACGTGGACATCGTGCAACCGGTCACCCGCCTTCTGGACCTGCAGAGCGCTATCGAAGCCGGGCTGATTGAAGCCGATGAGAACGACGTTGTTGAAGTCTCGCTGGTGCTGGAGAACGGCCAGGACTATCAGCACACCGGTTTGCTGAAGTTCTCCGAAGTGGTGGTCGATGAGGGCACCGGCTCGGTCACCCTGCGGGCTGAATTCCCGAATCCGGATGGCAAGCTGCTGCCCGGTATGTTTGTTCGCGCGCTGGTGGAAGAAGGCACTCGCCCGAACGCCATCCTGGTGCCCCAGCAAGCGGTGTCACGCGATACCCGCGGCGTACCGACCGTCTGGGTGCTGGCCGAGGACAACACCGTAAGCGTCCGCCAGATCGAAACCGAACGCACCGTGGGCAACGCCTGGCTGGTGCAAAAGGGGCTGCAGGCCGGTGAACAGGTGGTGACCGAGGGCGTTCAGCGCCTGGCGCCGGGCATTCCCGTGCAGCCGGCACCGGCAGCCAATGTCGACCTGCAAACCGAATTCGCAACCCAGGCCGAATAAGGAGCTCCGGACATGCCCCGATTTTTTATCGAACGCCCCATATTTGCCTGGGTCGTCGCCCTGATGCTGATGCTCGGCGGTGGACTGGCAGTAAAGAACCTCGCCGTTAACCAGTTTCCGGATGTCGCCCCGCCGGCGATTGCCTTGTCGGTGAATTACCCCGGCGCTTCCGCCCAGACCGTGCAGGACACGGTGGTCCAGGTGATCGAGCAACAGCTCAACGGCCTGGACGGCTTGCGCTACATCTCCTCCGAGAGCAACTCGGATGGCAGCATGACCATCATTGCCACCTTCGAACAGGGCACCGACCCAGACATCGCCCAGGTGCAGGTGCAAAACAAACTGCAGCTGGCCAACCCGCTGCTGCCCGAAGAAGTGCAGCGTCAAGGCATCCGGGTATCCAAGTACAAGGTGAACTTCTTCACCGTCTTTGCGCTGACCAGCCCTGATGGCAAGTACACCCAGGGCGACCTGGCCGATTACATCGTATCCAACATCCAGGACCCGGTTGCGCGAACCCAGGGCGTCGGTGACTTTCTGCTGTTCGGCTCCCAGTACGCCATGCGCCTGTGGCTCGACCCCGAAAAACTCAACAGCTACCAGCTGACCCCGCAGGACGTGATCAATTCGGTGCGCGCCCAGAACGTGCAGGTCTCTGCCGGCCAGCTCGGTGGCCTGCCCACCGCAGAAGGCGTGCAGCTGCAGGCCACCGTTATCGGCAAGCAGCGCATGAAGACCGCCGAAGAATTCGAAAACATCCTGCTGAAAGTGAACCCGGACGGCTCCCAGGTGCGCCTGGCCGAGGTCGCCGAGGTGAATCTGGGCAACGAGAACTACGCCATCACCGGTAAATACAACGGCGCGCCGGCAGCCGGTATGGCCCTGCGCCTGGCCACCGGCGCCAACCAGCTGGAAACCGCTGGCCGGGTAAAAGAAACCCTGGCAGAACTGGAACGCTTTCTGCCTGAAGGCGTAGAGATCGTCTTCCCCTACGACACCACACCGGTCGTGTCGGCGTCTATCGAGACCGTCGCCATGACGCTGATCGAAGCCGTGGTGCTGGTGTTCCTGGTGATGTTCCTGTTCCTGCAAAGCTGGCGCGCCACCATCATTCCCACACTGGCGGTGCCGGTGGTTCTGCTGGCTACCTTTGGCGTACTGTACGCCTTTGGCTTCACCGTCAACGTGATGACCATGTTTGCCATGGTCCTGGCCATCGGTTTGCTGGTGGACGACGCCATCGTAGTAGTGGAAAACGTCGAGCGACTGATGGAAGAAGAGGGGCTGTCGCCCAAGGAAGCCGCCAAGAAATCCATGGACCAGATCTCCGGCGCACTGCTGGGCATCGGCCTGGTGATTTCGGCGGTGTTCCTGCCCATGGCCTTTTTTGGCGGCGCCACCGGGGTGATCTACCGGCAGTTCTCGGTCACCATCATCTCGGCAATGTCGTTCTCTGTGCTGGTGGCATTTATTTTCACCCCGGCCCTGTGCGCCACCTTGCTGAAACCCGGCGACCAGCACGTCAGGAAAGGCTTTTTCGGCTGGTTTAACCGCACCTTTGACCGCAGCGCAGACCGCTACAAATCAGGCGTCAGTTACCTGATCAAACGTAAGGGCCGCTTCATGGGCGTGTACCTGTTGCTGGTCGTGGCTGTGGGCTTCCTGTTCAAGGGCCTGCCCACCGCGTTCCTGCCGGACGAAGATCAGGGCGTGATGATTGTGATGGTGCAGCTGCCCACCAATGCCACGGGCGAGCGCACCGAAGCCGTACTGGCAGAAGCTGGAAATTATTTGCTGGAAGAAGAGTCCGAGGTGGTCAAGAGCGTGATGTCTGTGCGGGGCTTCAACTTCGCCGGCCGTGGCCAGAACTCCGGTATTCTGTTCGTGGACCTGAAGCCCTTTGCTGACCGGGAAAGCTTTGCCCAGAGCGTGTTCGCCCTCGCGGGTCGCTCCGGGGCAAGGTTCGCCCAGATCAAAGACGCCATCGTGTTCCCGATTGTGCCACCGGCCATTCTGGAGCTCGGCAACGCCACCGGCTTTGACCTCTACCTGAAAGACAACGGAGCTATCGGCCACCACGCCCTGATGGCCGCCACCAATGAGTTTATCAGCAGAGCCAATGCCGCGCCGGAGCTGAACATGGTGCGCCACAACGGCCTGCCGGACGAGCCCCAATACCAGGTGATCATCGATGACGAAAAAGCCCGGCTGTTGCAGGTGTCCATTGCCGACATCAATGCCACCATGTCTGCCGCCTGGGGTTCGAGCTATGTGAACGACTTCCTGCACAACGGCCGGGTAAAGAAAGTCTATGTGCAGGGCAAACCGGATTCACGACTGGCACCGGAAGACTTCGACAAATGGTTTGTGCGCAACGCCCAGGGTGAGATGGTGCCCTTTGCCGCCTTCGCCACCGGCGAGTGGGTGTACGGTTCGCCGCGCCTGCAGCGGTATCAGGGCGTGCCCGCTACGCAAATTCAGGGCGCTCCGGCTAACGGTTACAGCACTGGCGATGCCATGGCCGCACTGGAACGCATTGCCGCCGACCTGCCCCAGGGCCTGGGTCTGGAATACACCGGTCTGTCGTTCGAGGAAAAACAGGCCGGCAACCAGGCGATGATGCTGTACCTGCTGTCGATCCTGGTGGTGTTCCTGTGTTTAGCGGCCCTGTATGAAAGCTGGTCAATTCCGTTTGCGGTGATCATGCTGGTGCCACTCGGCGTGCTTGGCGCGGTTCTGGCCACCATGGCCCGGGGCCTGTCCAACGATGTGTTCTTCCAGGTGGGCATGCTGACCACCATGGGACTGGCCGCCAAGAACGCCATTCTGATCGTGGAATTTGCCCGACAGCTGTATGAGCAGGAAGGCAAGCCGCTGCTGCAGGCCACCGCCGAGGCCGCCCGCCTGCGCCTGCGGCCGATCATCATGACCTCGCTGGCGTTCATCTTCGGGGTACTGCCCATGGCCATCGCCAGCGGCGCTTCCAGCGCCAGCCAGCATGCCATCGGTACCGCGGTGGTCGGTGGCACCCTGGCTGCGACCGTCCTGGCGGTCTTCTTTGTACCGCTGTTCTACGTGTTTGTCGTGGGCCTGACCGGAAAGCGGAAATCGTCTGGGGGTTAGCCCCCAGCCGATTTAGCCAAAGTGAAAACCGGATAGCTGAGTCTTCATAACTTGCTCGGAATAAACCTTCTGGCCGCTCGCATTGCCGGCTGCCCCGGCCGCGACCATCAATGGGATCAGGTGCTCTTCGTGCCCCGGTGGATGGCACTGGAGGGCATGGGGTCCGTCAGACCAGTGGCTGAGCAGAGCTTCACGTCGGTCCGGGTGTTCGGCAACCACCTGCGTCAGCCAGGCATCAAAGGCTTCCGACAGGGGTGTAAAGCGCGAATCACCGTAACCACGCATATTGTGAAAACTCATACCGCTGCCAACGATCAGCACGCCCTCGTGCCGCAAAGCGGCCAGCGCCTTACCGGCCGCAAGATGGGCCGCCGGATTCAGATCCTGTCGCAGCGACAGTTGCACCACCGGGATATCCGCCTCCGGAAACATCAGTTTCAGGGGGATGAACATGCCATGGTCAAACCCTCGCCCGGCATCGCCCCGGCTTTCCAGACCGGCCCCGGCCAGCAAGCTGACAATGCGTTCCGCCAGCGCCGGGGCGCCAGGTGCCGGGTATTCCAGCTCATAGGTGTGCTCTGGAAAACCGTAATAGTCGTAGATCAACTCCGGCTGCGATCCGGTGGTGACCCGGAACTCGTCTGCCAGCCAATGGGCCGACACCAGCACAATGGCCTTGGGACGGGCCGGCAATCTTGACGATATACCCTTGAGATAGGTCGCCATACCATCCCAGGCATCGGCCGGATTCCAGTCCATAAAGAAACAGGGGCCGGCACCATGGGGAATGAACAACACCGGCTGGGCGGCAGAAACCGCGTTGCTTTGTGACATAAATAAAGCCCTCCGGGTGGAATAGCGTCAGGTTGCAGGTACAACCAATTTACGCTCATTTTCTGGCGACGAGAACCTGCTAAAATACCCCTACTGACAGTAGGAAATCACATGCTCGATCGCTTCACTGTGGAGCAATTTGCCGGGTCAGCGTGCAACTCAGCAGATCATGCTCAGACGAGCACTCTTTAAGAATTCAAAGGCGAAGACATCCAACCACGCATGATTCCCGTATCGGAATGAGTGACAATGCCGAGCAGCTTTTGTAGCATGCTACCCTAAACCGCCAATTGACTTTTTCGGCTGCTCCTACCCTCTGTGTCAGCAGTCCTTTTAACATGGAAAGCTGGTAGCCTTCCGTTTTGAATGTTCGGCGACTCAACAACTCTCAGGAATTCATTCCCAGGAACAGACCTATGCGCACCGCATCCCGTTTTGTCATCGTCATCATTTTCCTTGGCGTCGTTCTCGGCGGCATCTTCGGCTATAAATTCATGCAGTTTGGCCAGATGAAAGAAATGATGTCTCAACCCCAGCCACCGGCCATTATTTCCGTGACCAAAGCAACGACCGAGACCTGGCAGCCCGCCATCAAAGCGGTAGGCAGTGTTGAGGCCGTCAACGGCATTGCAGTCTCCAATGAAGTGCCGGGTGTTATCGAGACCGTCAACTTCGAATCCGGCGACACGGTCAGCAAGGGCGACGTTCTGATCCGGCTGGACGCTGCCATTGATGAGGCAGCCCTGCGCACTCGCCGCGCCGAAGCCCAACTGGCACAACAGGAGTTCAAACGGGTGTCTGACCTGCTGCCCAAGCGGGCCGTGTCCCAGTCCCAGTACGATGAAGCCAAGGCCAATTTTGACGCAGCCGGCGCCCGGGTCAACGAGGCCGAGGCCCAGCTGAGTAAAAAGGTCATCCGCGCCCCGTTCGATGGCACTCTCGGCATCCGCATGGTAGACCAGGGTGAATACCTGCCAACAGGCACGCCCATTGTTGAAATCAACATGCTGGATCCGATTTACGTGGATTACACCCTGTCTGAAAAGTACATGCCGGATGTTGCCCGGGGTTACCCGGTATCGGTCACCGTGGCCGCCGTGCCGGATCGGGTTTTCGAAGGTGAAGTCAGCGCCATTAACACCTCGGTAAATCCGGAGACCCGCACCGTGCGGATGCGCGCCACCCTCAGCAACGAAGACAGTCTGCTGCGCCCGGGCATGTTCGCCACCATTCAGACCGGCCAGCCACGGGACAACGAAGTGGTGACACTGCCCCGCACGGCCATCTCCTATAACACTTACGGCAACTTCGTGTTCGTCGTCGCTGAGAACGACAAGGGTGAACAGGTGGTTAACCGTCGCAGCGTGATGACCGGCGAAGTCCGTGATGGTCGTGCCTCGATCACTTCCGGCCTTGAAGCCGGCGAAACCGTGGTTGCCAAAGGCCTGCTGAGACTGAGAGCCGGCCAGCGGGTCGACATTCAGGACGAATCCGGCCAGGAGGCGTCTGAGTAATGAAATTCACCGACATTTTTGTCCACCGGCCGGTACTGGCCACGGTGGTCAGCCTGCTGATCCTCTTGCTCGGTGCACGGGCCGCCATGGAAATGGAAATCCGTCAGTACCCGCAACTGGAAAGCACCACGGTTACCGTGACAACCGCTTACCCCGGTGCCAGCTCGGATCTGATCAAAGGATTTATCACCACACCGCTGCAGCAGGCCATCGCCGAAGCTAGCGGTATCGACTACCTGACCTCCACCAGCTCCCAGAGTGTGTCGACCATTCAGGCCAAGATGGTACTGAACTACGACGCCAACGATGCCCTGGCGGAGATTCAGGCCAAGGTTGCCAGTCAGCGCAACGTACTGCCTGGCGAGGCTGAAGACCCCGTCATCACCTCCACCACCGGTGATGAAACCGCGCTGATGTACATCGCGTTTTACAGCACCGAGCTGGAAGTTCCCCAGATTACCGATTACCTGACCCGGGTTGTTCAGCCCAAGCTGCAGGCGTTGTCGGGCGTGGGTAAAGCCCAGCTGCTGGGCCGCACCTTTGCCCTGCGCATCTGGCTGGATCCCGAGCGTTTGGCCGCCGTCGACATGACGCCGGTTGAAGTCGCCGCAAAGCTTCGGGCCAACAATTATCAGGCCGCGGTGGGCAAAACCCGTGACAAGTACACCGAAGTCAGCCTGACCAGCGATACCGACATTGCCGACCCAGAGGCCTTCCGTAACCTGGTGGTCAAACAGTCAGGCGGTACACTGATCCGTCTGCAGGATATCGCCCGGGTCGAACTTGGCTCCCAGAGCTATGACCAGCTGGCGCTCTACAAAGGCCAGCCGGCCACCTATGTCGCCATTGAAATGGCACCCGGCGCCAACCCTCTGACCGTAGCTGACCTGGTCAAGCAAGAGTTACCAGACATCGAAAGCCAGCTACCCAGTGGCCTGAACGTGCGCCTGGCCTACGATGCCTCTGACTTTATTGATGATTCCATCAATGAAGTGATTGCCACCCTGCTGGAAGCTATGGTGATCGTTCTGGTGGTGGTGTTCCTGTGCCTCGGTTCGATACGCGCGTCCATCGTGCCATCGGTTGCAGTGCCACTGTCACTGGTCGGCGGTGCCTTTGTCATGCTGATGTTTGGCTTCTCCCTGAACTTGCTGACCCTGCTATCCATGGTACTGGCCATCGGGCTGGTGGTGGACGACGCCATCATCATGGTAGAGAACGTACACCGGCACATCGAGCAGGGCGAATCCCGCTTTGAAGCCGCCATCAATGGCGCACGGGAAATGGCCATGCCCATCATCGCCATGACCACCACCCTGGTCGCAGTTTATGCACCCATCGGCTTTATGGGCGGCCTGGTCGGCTCGCTGTTTACAGAGTTTGCCTTCACCCTGGCCGGTACCGTCGTGATTTCCGGTATCGTCGCCCTGACCTTGTCCCCCATGTTGTCCAGCAAGGTGCTGAAACCCCACGGTAACCCCGGCAAATTTGAGCAGCTGGTAGAAAAGACGTTCAACGGTCTCGCCAACCTCTACAAGGGCGCGCTGACATCGTTGATGCAGACCAAGTCTGTGGTGATTTTCTTCGCGGTGGTGGTGCTGGGCTCCATCTACTTCATGGTGATGATGAGTCAGAACGAACTGGCCCCCACCGAGGACCAGGGCATTCTGTTTTACCAGGGCCTGGGCCCGGAAACATCCACTCTGGATTATCTGTATGACCACGGCCAGGAAGTTCAGGAACGGATGTCCACCGTGGATGGCTACAGCGAAGACTTCATGATTCTGGGCGTCACCAGTCCGAACGCCGTATTTGGTGGTTTCAAACTGGCACCCTGGAGCGAGCGGGAAATCTCCCAGTTCGACATCCAGCCCAAGCTGGACGCGGAACTGAAGAACGTCACCGGCCTGCAGACTGCGGTTTTCCCCCGCCCGTCCCTGCCGGGTTCCGGCGGCGGCCTGCCGTTCCAGTTCGTGATCTCTACCGGTGGCACCTATGAGCAACTGGACCAGGTAGCAGATGAGATGCTTGGCAAAGCCATGCAAAGCGGCAACTTCATGTTCCTGAAGAAATCCATCAACTTTGACAAGCCGGTTACCCGCATCAGCGTGGACCGTGACCGGGTCGCCGATCTGGGCCTGTCCATGCAGGATGTCGGTCAGTCCCTGGCCAGCATGCTCAGTGGTGGTTACATCAACCGATTCAATATGGAAGGCCGTTCCTACCAGGTGATTCCGCAGGTTGATGATCAGTTCCGCCCCAGTAAGGAGTCTCTGGACGACTACTATATCCGCGCCGGCAACGGTGAACTGGTGCCGCTGTCCAGCGTCGTCACTTTCACCGAAGAGGTAGAACCGTCAAACCGCACCCAGTTCAATCAGCAGAACTCGCTGACGCTGGAGGGTGTGGTCATGCCCGGTGTTGCCGCAGGCACGGCCATGGAGTTTATCGAGCAGACCGCCGCTGAGGTGTTCCCCCAGGGCTTCAGCTTTGACTACACCGGCGAGTCACGCCAGCTGGCGAACCAGGGTAGCGCCCTGGTGGTGACTTTCTTCCTGTCACTGGTGGTGATCTACCTGGTTTTGGCGGCTCAGTTCGAGAGCTGGCGCGACCCGATCATCATTCTGGTTTCCGTACCCATGTCGGTCGCGGGCGCCATGGCCTTCATCGTGCTCGGCTTTGCCACCATGAACATCTACACCCAGGTGGGCCTGATCACGCTGATTGGTGTGGTGTCGAAGAACGGCATACTGATCGTGGAGTTCGCCAACCAGCTGCAGAAGGACCGGGGTCTCAACAAGATCGAGGCCGTCATCGAAGCAGCGGCTATCCGGCTGCGCCCGATCATCATGACGTCACTGGCGCTGATCTTCGCCATGGTACCGCTACTGATAGCCGTGGGCCCGGGTGCGGAAAGCCGCTTCGCCATTGGCCTGACCATCAGCGCCGGCCTTGGCATCGGCACCCTGTTCACCATCTTCGTGCTGCCGGCGTTTTATATACTGCTGGCCCGTGATCACCACGGCTCAGCAGCAGATGAGTATGGCGATGAGGAAAACACTGTAAAAACGACGGCCTGATGCGTTAATCAGTGCCAGAAACAAAAGCCCGCCATGACAAAACATGGCGGGCTTTTTTGTTCTCGGATCACAAACCGGTCAGGCCAGCTCCGCCGCACCTTGCGCCTGTAAACGACGTCGCCACTGCACGGTTTCACTGGGCAATTCACCGAAATGCTCCCGGTACAGCGCCGCAAACCGCCCCAGGTGGGTGAAACCTTCATCCGCCGCGTACCAGGAGATGTGTGGGACATCACACTGGCAATCCACCAATCGCTTGCGCACACGGATTAGTCGGCAACGCTGGTAATAACGATAAGGCGTGAGGCCGGTTTCCCGCTTCATCAGGTAGTACAGGTTGCGCTCGCTTACCCCGGCGTGTTTGGCCAGTTCCGCCAGATCAAACTCCCACTGCGGCTCCGTCCGAATCTTTTCGATGACTTTTACCAGCCTCCGGCCCAGCTCTGGCACATCACCGCAGGCATCTGCCTCGGGGCTGGCCAAGAGATCGTCAATCCGGAGAAACAGATCGGTCGCCGACTCACAGGCATGCCGATGATCCTGCAGATAGCCTGACATCAGCAGAAAGCGTTGAATCTCGCTGGCAACCACCAGCGCCGATGCATGGGACGGGCACCGCTGCGGCAGGTTCTTCATCGGTAAAACAAGAATCAGCCGACTCGCATCACCGGCAGACAGCGTAAACTCCCGGTTTGCGGGGATGACCGCCAACGGATACACAGAAGAGCCCGCTGCGCCATGCAGCGTCAGGTTACACTGGCCCATCACCGACAACACAACCAGAGGTTGCTTCAACCGACAGCAGGTGAGCTCCATGCCCTGGCTGAGTTCCATAACACAGACTTTACCGGCTTCGACTTCCAGCACAGACATCGAGCCAACAACGCCTTGCGGATTGGTCAGATAACACCCATATGCCGCAGGCGAAAACAGATCCTCGATTGCCGACAACCATTCATCGCCAGCGGCTCGGCTCAACCGAAGATAGGCCTCCAGGTTGGACTGGGCATTGAAATAGCGCATAGGGCTCAAACAGGCAGTGAGTGGACCTGCCGTTGTATGTTACACATGGAAAAATCCCTAGCCTTATATTGCAAAACCCCGTCAAACCGCCCTTAAATCGTCACTAAATTGATGACCGTCAATTTCCGTCAAAATGGTCGACGGATCAGGTCAGGCCAGTTTCAGGCCTTCCAGTGGCGACGGCCTGGCCATCAAATAGCCTTGCCCTCGGTGGCATTGCAACTCCTGCAGTTTGGCCTTTTGAGTTTCGGTTTCAATACCCTCAGCGACCACTTCAAGATCAAGCGCCTCGGCTATAGCCAGAATGGCCGATACAATGCGCGCATCACGTCCGTCGGCGCCCAACCTCTGAACGAACTTCCGGTCAATCTTAAGCACATCAACTGGCAGACTGTGGAGGTAGGCGAGAGAAGAATACCCTGTACCAAAGTCATCAATAGCCACCCGGATACCTTTCTCTCCAAACTCCCGGAGCCGGTCAAGACAACGGCGTGACAGGTTCATCAAGTGGGTTTCGGTGATCTCAATCTCCGGCACCCAGCCGGCCTGCCGGATGCGGTTGAAAAAAGGTTCCAGCAACTGCTCCAGCCGGCCATCTGCGATCTGTCTGGCCGAAATATTGATGGCCAGTCGCTTCGAATTACCGCTACCGCCACAGTACTGATCAAGGTCCCGGGTAATACAGCGCACAAGGACTTCAGTAAGTTCATGAATGTGCCCCCGCTGCTCTGCCAACGGCACAAACTCCGCGGGGGATACGGCTCCCAGTTCTGGATGCTGCCATCGCATTAACGCCTCCATACCCACCATAGCACCGGAAACAAGGTCATATTGGGGTTGGTACACCACCGAAAACTCGTCCTGCGCAACCTTCAACGAGGCCATCAGGGCTTCGGAAAGACGTTGCTGGTAATGACCTTGCTCGCTTTCCACGGCACTGTAGACCCGGTAGCAAGCTCTGCCTGCTATTTTTGCCGTATACATCGCCCGGTCTGCATTCTGCAAAAGCTCCGCTGCAGACTCACCGTGCCGGGGAAAGATTGCGGCGCCGACCGAGGCCGACAAAAAGTACTCACGATGATCCACCAGAATTGGCGCACGGAATGCGTTGGTCATTCGCTCGCACACGGCCTGCAGCTCGTCTTCCGTTTCCAGCTCCACCATCGCGGCAAATTCATCACCGGACAGGCGGGCAATAACATCGCCCTTACGCACGATGCCCTGGATGCAGGCCGCTGCTTGTTGCAGTACCCGGTCGCCACAGTCATGGCCATGGAGGTCGTTGACAGATTTGAAGAAATCCAGGTCGATATAAAGTACCGCAAACCGGTTGGTAGCGGGGTCCCGCTGGCTCACCCTTGCTTTGAGAAACTCCTGAAACAACGAGCGGTTTGGCAGCTCCGTCAGCGGATCGTAGTACGCCAGCGACGCCAGGCGCTCATTGCCAGCGGTGAGCTCACCCACATCCATGAACACGCCGGCAAAAAGGCGGTTACCGTTGTATTCCACCGGATAGATTGTCAGCCACTGCGGATAGTTCTCACCATTTTTCCTGCGGTTCCAGATCAATCCTTCCCAACGGCCATGGTCAGTCAGGCTTTGCCACATGGCCCGATAGAACTCCGTTGAATGCAAACCGGAACTCAACACCGACGGTGCCCGCCCGAGGACTTCGTTGGGCCGATACCCGGTCACCGAATGAAACATACGGTTAACGTAAGTAATTCGTGCATCAGGAGTAGAAAGCATGATGGCCCTGGGATGGTGATCCACCAAGGCCTTGAAGTCCTGTTCCTGTAACGCCTGTACCATTCGATACACCTCTTCCTTACCTGCCCGGCTGACGGCAGCCTCTGGTTTCAGCATATGCAGAAACTGTCGTTAACCTATCCACTTCTTGCAAAAAACAATCACCTTTGACCAAAGACTGAGAAAAACGTGAGAAGGATTTCAAGATTTGCAATAAGCGGATACCGCATCCGCCAATCGCAGTTGATAGTGAGTGCACTCAGCGAAACAAACGTACTCCAGGAGTGATCAATGCGCAGAAATGAGCCAGTTACACAAACTGAGCGCGACTTTCCCGCCCGCTACCATCTGATCACCACAACCGATCTGAAAGGAAAGATTACTGCGGCGAACGAGGAGTTCGCCGAGATCGCCGGTTTCAGCATCGACGAATTGGTTGGCCAGCCCCACAACCTGATACGGCACCCCGACATGCCACCGGAAGCTTTTGCCAATATGTGGCGCACTCTCCGCAGCGGAGAGTCCTGGAGAGGCATGGTCAAAAACCGCTGCAAGAACGGTGACCATTACTGGGTAGACGCCTACGTGACCCCCATTCTCAAGGATGGCGAAATGGTAGAGTTCCAGTCGGTACGTTGCCGCCCAAGCCGGGCTCAGGTGCACCGTGCCGAGAAAGCCTACACAGCCTGGAACCGTGGCCGAATCCCCCGCCGCTTCCAGGCCAACAGCCCCTCCCTGGTTTCAAAACTCACTTGTCTGTATGCCGTGCTGGCCAGCAGCTTGCTGTTACTTGGCCGTTCTGAGCTGGGCCTTACGCACATGCTGGAGCTTCAGGCATTGGTACTCGCTGTTTTTGGCGTTCTGCTGTGGCTAACAATGCCCATGACCCGCACCGCTCGCGACCTGAGCTGCGATGCCCACCCGGTGATGCCCTGGATCTACACCGGCCGGCGCGACGAAGGTGCCTGGATTGAGTATGACCGTCAGAAACGGGATGCCACCCTGCGGGCCGTTTCAGCTCGAATGCACGCCAACATTGGCAAGCTCCACGGCAGGAAGCAGAAAACCATGGAGTGGGTTTCCAGCTCAGTGGCCAGTATTCGCAGCCAGCAATCGGACATCGAACACATCACCCGCGCTTTTGAAGAACTGGCACAAAGCGTCAGGCGCGTGAGTGAGATGACCAGCCGAACCGATCAGGCCAGCGCCGATGCCCGCCATTCCGCCAGCCAATGCCAGGCCAGCATGGACGGTGTCGACCAATCGCTCCGACAACTGCAAAGCCAGCTGGCCGGAGCCAACGATGAAATGGACAAGTTGACCGAGCGCAGCAATGCCATCAGCGTTGTCCTCGATGTGATCTCAGAGATTGCCGAGCAGACCAATTTACTGGCCTTGAACGCCGCAATCGAAGCGGCTCGCGCCGGGGAGTCTGGCCGAGGCTTCGCCGTGGTTGCCGATGAAATCCGCGGCCTGGCACAGCGCACCCACGAATCCACCCGGCGCATAGACACCATGATAGAAGATCTGCAAACCGAAACCCGCACCGTGGTCAGCGTCATCAAAGCCGGCGCCGGCGCCTGCGAACAGAGCGCAAGCCTGGCCAATCAAGCCTCCGAGGCACTCCGGGTCACCCTGCATGACATCAATATCATCGATGAATGCGCTCGCGAGGTGGCCAGCGCTTCGGAACAGCAATCTGCACTGGCGCTGCAGGTTGAGCGGCAAGCGGAACACCTTCTGCATCTGGGCAATCAGTCCGTCGAAAGCAGTGAAAGTGCCCACCATGAATCCGAGCAGCTAGGACACAACGTAGACCAGGCCCAGCTCCTGACCAGCCATTTCCTTAAAATGCTCTGTGATCGACTGCTGCCAACGACCAGCAGCAAACGGCAACAATTCCCCGAGCCGGCACAATGAGGTAGGCTGGCGGTCTGCCGGTTCGATGAACCGTCCACACCCATGCAATCAACAGGGCCGCCAGCACCTTGACTCTCGGAACCCTTTTCTGGATTTTCACTGCGGGCTTTGCTGCGTGGTACTGGTGGCAGGCCAAAGCCATCAAAGACGACGTGTTACAGGCAGCCCACCGTTACTGTAAAACCATGGACGTGCTGCTGCTGGACGACGCCGTATTCCTCCGGGGTATCTGGTTCAAGCGGGACCAGAATGGCAACCTTCGGGTATGGCGCCGTTTCCTGTTTGATTTCACCACCACCGGTGAAGAACGCTACACCGGACGGGTGATCATGCTCGGGCGCAAGATCCTGCAGATGGAGCTGGACCCCCACAAATTCTGAGTACCCCTGTACACATTCCGACCTCACCCATATGGGCGATTCCTGACAAGCAGCGCACTCCGCAATACTTCCTGTTGCAGTACAACCAACAAAAACAACAGGAGTACTTTATGCGTTATGCCATCCCTGTCCGGCTGATGGCCGGAGCCCTTATGCTGGTGTTCTCAATGCTGAGCCACGCCAGTTATACCCAGACCCGACATCCGATCGTACTGGTGCACGGCGTCACCGGGTTCAATACCCTCGGTGGCCTGGTGAATTACTTCCATACCATCCCCTGGAACCTTGAGCGCAGTGGCGCCCGGGTGTACACCGCCTCTGTTTCGTTCGTCAACAGCAGCGAACAACGGGGCCAGCAACTGGCCAACTACATCAACAGCCTCGGGCACAGCAAAGTCAACCTGATGGCCCACAGCCAGGGCGCACCCACCTCCAGGGTGGCCGCCGCACTGATCCCGCACCGCATCGCCTCCGTCACTTCGATTAACGGGGTCAACAAGGGCTCGAAAGTCGCCGATGTCATCCGTGGCATCGTACCGCCCGGCAGCTACGTTGAGGGCGGCGCAGGCGCGATCGCAAATGCCCTGGGCGGCTTGATCAATGCACTTTCCGGGGCCAACAACCCCCAGGATGGCATTGCCGCGCTCGAAACCCTGACCACCCCCGGTACCACCAGCCTGAACAATGCACTCGGCTGGCAAGGCGTTAACCGCAATGCCTGCGCCGGCACCAACGAAGACGTCTGGATCAACGGCAACAAGATCAAATTCTTCTCCTGGACCGGCCGCGGCATCTGGACCAACGTTTTCGACATTACCGACCCCTTCCTGGGCGTAACCTCGCTGGCCTTTGGCAGTGAGCCGAGCGATGGCCTGGTGGGCGTATGCTCTACCATGATGGGCAATGTGATCGGCACCCACTACGACATGAACCACGTAGACGCCATCAATCATCTGCTCGGCGCCCGTTCCCTGTGGACCAATCCGGTCAGCCTATACCGCTCCCACGCCAACCGCCTGAAAAACCGCGGGCTGTGAGGTCATTATGAAGCCAAAAACCAACGCTCGGCGCTGGTGGCTGCTTCCCGGAGCCCTGCTGGCCGTCGTGGCCGGCAGCGGCCTCTGGTACGGATCTACTTCGCCCGGCGGCGTCACCGAGCTCACAGATAACACCGTTCCAGAAGCTCCAGACTACTCGGTGACCGCCACCGCCAGAGCACTATCCGAGGCGGACCCCCGTCCTCCGGCATCCCACCAGACCCCTAAAAAACAAACGGGCGCGGCCATTGCGCCGTCCCTGGCAGGCACCGACATCGACGGCTCACTGAAAGCCAGCGCAGACGGCCAACTGATGGTGAGCCTGGAAGTGCGGGACTTCTTCGATTACTTTCTGAGCGCCGTCGGCGAAGTGTCACCGGAAACCGCCATAGGACAGATTCAACACATGGCTCAGCAACATCTTCCTGAGCCCGCCGCCAGCCAGGCCATGGTATTGCTGGACCAGTATCTCGCCTACAAACAAGCATCACTGCAAGTACTGCAGACTGAGCTGGACCCCAGCCTGCAGCACAACGAAGCCTACCAGCTTCAGGTCTTGGGCGACGCCCTCGCGCAACTCAAGCAACTCCGGCAGGAAACCTTCAGCCGCGAAGCCCACCTGGCTTTTTTCGGCCAGGAGGAAGCCTACAGCGAATACACCCTGGCGACCCTGGCGATACAACAACGTACCGACCTGACGGACCAGGGCAAACAGGCATTAGTGGAATGGCATAGAAACCAGTTACCGGAGGCGTTGAAAGCCACCGAGCAACGGTTGCAGGCCGACACACATCAGCACCAGATGCGAGTGGCTGCGATGGCGTCGGCCAGCTCGCCGGAAATGGCCGGACAACGGCTGTCAGACCTGGGCCTGGATCAGGAAAGCGCCGACGGTGTCGTAAACTACCTGCAACAACGCCAGGCCTTTGATCAGCGCTTTGAGGTATTCCGGGAGGCCATGGCCAAGGAGCCCAGGTCGGGCCTTACCGGCACAGAGCAACAGGAGCACCGGGAGCGCCTTCTGAATCAGCATTTCCGCGATCAACAGGAGCAAACCTGGGCAAAGCTGAAGCTGCTGGACCAAAGCTGACGGTAATGTGCTGCGGCTCCCGAAACCGGAAGCCGCAGCACATTACAATCGGATGACCGTGCCTGTTGGAAGTGACCATGAACGCAGAACAGATCCGACGCCAGCAAACCGATGGCTTTTTGACCCTGCGCTTCGAACCGACGCTCGAAACCCGATACCGACAAGCCCGCTCCGCCTTGATACGCCAACGCGCCCGAGTAGTCTCTATTGCCGGCCTGTTGCTGTTTTTGGTTTATGCCTTAATGGACGTGATGACCCTGCCCCGGGAGCTGGCTCAGGTCACTGCGTTTATCCGCCTTGCGTTTATCTGTCCCATCATTGCCCTGGTGCTCTGGCTGTCACACTGCACCACCCTGGCCGACGAAATTTTCGAGAAGGTTTACACCCTCGCCTACCTGGCCGGCGGGATGAGCGTCATAGCCATTATCGTAGCCGCTCGAATGCAGGCCTACCCGTTGCCTTATGAAGGCATGATATTGATGCTGATGTTTGGTTACTTCGCCATGGGCCTGCCCTTTATCGCCGCCTCGGTGACGTCTTTTATCCTGGTCTGTGTTTACCTGCTGGCCGAGCTCTGGGCCGGCAGCTCGATACCCGACACCCTGATCAACGTGTTCTTTCTGATGACCGCCAACGTCATCGGAATGGTCGGTGCCTGGATGACCGAACACCGGCACCGGGCCCATTTTCTTGACCGCCAGTTGCTGGATCTGATGCACCGGGCCGCACAGGATGAAAGCCGCCGTAAAACCGAGCTGATTACCGCCGCCAGTCACGACCTGCGACAGCCCCTGAACGTTATCGATATCACCCTGGAGAACCTCCGGCCTGCGGGTCAGGGGGACCAGCACAACAACATGGTGCGCCAGCTCAAGGACATGGTCAGCCAACTTCGCCGCCTGCTCGGCACCGTGTTCGACAGTGCCCGATTGAACGAAGGCATGATCCGGCCCGAGCTGGAGCCGGTTCAAGTGTCTGACGCTTTTCGCAGTGTGCAGGCACTTACTGAAGATACCTTCCACGACCGAGGATTACGCCTGTTCCTCGAGCCGTCCACCGTCCCCGCCAGCATCCAGGCCGATCCGGCTCTACTCCAACGGGTGCTCCAGAATCTGATCATTAACGCGGCGGACCACAGTGGCGGCGATACCGTTCGACTGGGCTGGGAGAAGCGCAGCGGGACCGTGCGCATGATGGTTTCGGACAATGGCAGGGGCTTGCCTGAAGGGCTTGAAGGGCGACTGTTTCAACCCTACGTGCGAGGCTCAGGTCAGAACGACTATCCCGGCCTTGGCCTGGGACTGACCATCGTGCAGGAGTTTACCCATCTGATGCGTGGCCGCTGCGGTGCCAATTCAACACCTCAGGGGTCGGTCTTCTGGATCGAGTTGCCGTTGTCGGTTACAGCCAACCCAGCGCCCGCGCCTTGTTAACGCACTCGGTACGATTGTGCACCGCCAGCTGGGTAAAAATCGCTTTCAAATGGGTTTTGACGGTGTGTTCCGTCAGATCGAGGCTCTGGCATATGCGCTTGTTGGGAAAGCCCTGAGCCAACAGGGACAGCACGTCCAGCTGCCTGGGGGTTAACGGCATATCGCGACTCAGCGGCGCCATGCCACCAGGAAAGTACCCCTGGCCCTTGCTGACGGCCTGCATCATCCTCACCAGTGCCAGCCGGCCCGACGATTTGGCGAGAAAGCCCCTGGCGCCAGCCGCCCGCGCCGCCCGCACGGTACACTCATCATCACTGCTGGAAATAATGACCACCGGTGGCTGCGGCCCTTGCCCAGACAGCCTCGGCAAGAGTGACAAACCCGTCTCGCCACCCAGGGACAGGTCGAGCAGAACAAGCTCAATCCCCTGTCGGTGCAACAGGCAGTCGGAGGCCTCTTCAACCGAAGACACCATTTCAACCGTCTCCGCCAGCCCTTCCTGCTGAATGAGCCCTGCCAATCCCTGTGCGAAAAGGGCGTGATCATCTACCAGCAGCACCCGCCTGAATGGCAAAGCCATACAGGGATCGGGCGCAGGCAAGCCGCGCTCAGGCAGTGTCGCAATCATGATTAGGCTCCCGCTCTGTTTATTTTTGTTACTGCGGAGCGACCACTATAGGCTAACCAGGCCAACCACTCAGCGGCCTGCTTAACATTTCACCACATAGGTCCGGATTTTTCCCGCTGGCATTCTCGGGACTGAAACATAGTTGTCACATTTCTGAAGCATCCTGCCCCCATCTCAACCCTATGTTCTGAACAGGTTTTCTATAACATGGCTGTATTAATCCGGAAGAGCATCCGTCACCTTACGCTGTTACTGGCACTCATGACCCTGAATTCACCCATACTCGCTCATGAGCTGGAGATTCACGGTTCAAACACGGTGGGCGCCACTCTGGCCCCTATGTTGGTAACCGGCTACCTTGAACAGATCAGCGAAGCCCAAATCAGCAGCACGCCTACCGGCCGGGACAACGAGCGGATTCTGGCCACCAATCACCAGGGCCGAAACCTGTCAGTACTGGTGGCTGCCCACGGCTCCAGCACTGGTTTTCGCACCCTTGCCAATGGTCAGGCCGACATCTGGGCCTCTTCCCGCCCGGTGAAAAAAGACGAGGCCGAGCAGGTAAAAGGCAAAGCCGACCTGACGGCCCTCGCCAGCGAGCACGTCATTGCCATCGACGGCCTGGCCATCCTGGTGCATCCAGACAACCCGGTCAGCCAGCTGAGTATCGAGACACTGGGGCAGATATTCAGTGGCGAAATCCGGAACTGGTCAGAGCTCGGGGGCAACGACAGTCCGATTCGCCTGTATGCCCGTGACGACCGCTCCGGAACCTGGGACACCTTCAAATCCCTGGTGCTCGGCAAGCGCTATCGTCTGCACGAATCCGCCCGTCGCTATGAATCCAACGACCAGCTCTCAGATGACGTCTCACGTGACCGTTCTGGCATCGGTTTCTCCGGCCTGGCGTCGGTCCGCGACAGCAAACTGCTGGCGGTCTCGGATGGTAACGCACCGGCCCTGAAGCCCAACCAGCTGACCATTGCCAGTGAGGACTATCCCCTGTCGCGTCGTCTGTTCATGTACACCCTTGGCAAGCAGACGCCCGAGTTCGCCGGTGGTCTGATTGAATTCGCTCTGAGCTCCGAAGGCCAGGCACTGGTGGCCGAATCCGGTTTCATCTCCCAGAATCCGATCGCGGTCAAACCCGAGCTTGATGCCTCCGTGCCCGAGTCCTTCCGGCGCCTGACCGAAAACTACCAACGTATGACCGTTAACTTCCGTTTCTCGGAAGGCCGCACCAAACTGGACAACAAGGCCCACCGTGACCTGCGCAGGGTGCAGCACTATCTTGAGCAGCAAGGCCGCGCGGCCGACGATCTCTTGCTGATCGGTTTTGCGGACACCCAGAGCCATGAATTGCGGGCCCAAATGATCTCGGAGCTCCGGGCGCTGTCTGTCCGCCGTGCCCTGAACGAAGCAGGGGTGCCATTCGTTGCCTACACTGGTTACGGACATTACATGCCTGTAGGCGGCAGCGGCAATCTGCGCAACGGCCGGGTGGAAGTGTGGATCAAAGCCCGGTAAGCACTCGGGATAGACACCAAACAACCGGCCGGCTTCGGCAATCCCTTATCCGCACCGGGATCACAGATATGTTTGAGGCTCCTATACTGCCCTTGTCGTCACCAACCAACAGACCGGGACAATGGACATCAAAAACGACCATCGCTTCGCTATCAACCTGAACGTTCGGGGCATTCAGCCCTCAGCCACCCTTCGCATCAACGAGCTGAGTAACCAGCTGCGGGCAGAAGGTAAAGACATCATCAAGCTGGGCCTGGGGCAGTCTCCCTTCCCGGTGCCCGAGCGGGTGGTAGACGCCCTCAAAGAGCATGCCCACGAGAAAGACTACCTGCCAGTGAAAGGCCTGAAGGGCCTGCGCGAAGCCATTGCCGGTTACATCAACCGCAATGAGCGCATGCGCTGCACCTGGGAAGACGTGCTTATCGGCCCGGGCTCCAAAGAACTGCTGTTCATCCTGCAGCTGGCCTACTACGGCGACCTGCTGATCCCGCGCCCGAGCTGGGTGTCCTACGCCCCCCAGGCCCGCATCATAGGCCGTTCAGTGCACTGGCTGCCTACCCACGCCGAGAACAACTGGCAGCTGACGGCGGAAGAACTGGACATCATCTGCCGGGACGACCCGTCGCGCCCGCGCATCCTGATCCTGAACTACCCGTCCAACCCGACCGGTTGCACCTACACCGACGACCAGCTGCTGGCCATCGCCAACGTCGCGCGCAAGTACAACCTGATCCTGCTGTCGGATGAGATCTACGGGGAAGTGAACTTTGAGGGCCGGCACAAATCCATTGCCCGCTACTACCCGGAAGGCACCATCATCAGCACCGGCATGAGCAAATGGCTCGGGGCCGGCGGCTGGCGTTTGGGCACGTTTATCTTCCCGCCGGAACTGCGCCCCCTGCAGGATGCCATGGCGATCATTGCCAGTGAAACCTTCACCTCCACCGCGGCACCCATCCAGCACGCCGCCATCACCGCCTTTGACGGCGGCGAAGACATTGACGAATACCTGAACCAGTCTCGTCGGGTACTGAAGGTGGTCGGGGAATACATGTACCGTCGCCTGAGCGAGATGGGCGCTGTTGTGCGCAAACCGGAAGGTGCGTTTTATCTGTTCCCGGACTTCTCGAATTTCAGCGAGAAGCTGGCCCGCAGGGACATCAAAACCTCACAGGCGTTCTGCACCGCACTGCTGGAAGACACCGGTGTGGCCATCCTGCCCTCCAGTGACTTCGGTTTTGTGCCGGACCACATGGGCGCGCGTCTCGCCTTTGTGGATTTTGATGGCACCCAGGCACTGGCTCTGGCAGGCGGCGACTATGCCGACAAGGAACTGGCGGATGACTTTATCCAACAGGCCTGCCCGCGACTGGTTCTGGCCATGGATAAAATGGAGAAGTGGCTGAACAGCCTGTAACGCCCGGCCATGTTAGACTGGCACCCTCACGCTTTATGAAACCGGGGGTGCCATGTCTGATTCTGTTTCTCTGCGCGAAATCACTGATTTCGCCGAAGCCCTGGCCGTAGAGGCCGGCGAGCTGATCCGCTACGAGCGGGAAGAAAACACTCTGCGCACCGATTACAAACATCAGACCGAGCTGGTGACCCACGCCGATGTGCTGGCGGACGAATTCATCACCGGCGCCATTCGCGAACGTTTCCCCGATCACCGCATTCTCTCTGAAGAAACCATGCCGGACCTGTCCTTGGCGGAATCGCTGGACACCCCGCTGTGGATCATCGACCCCATCGACGGCACCGTAAACTACGCGTACGGCCATCCCCAGGTGGCGGTATCGATTGCTTACGCTGAAAAAGGGCAAGTGCGGGTAGGCGTGGTACATGCCCCCTTCCCTGGCGAAACCTTCCGGGCCACCAAGGGCGAAGGCGCCACACTGAACGGAAAGCCGATCCGCCACAGCGGTGCCACCGATCCCAGGCAGTCGCTATTCGCCACCGGTTTCCCCTACACCAAGGACAATCTGGAACCCCTGGTGCGCCGGCTAGACGCGATGATTCACCAATGCCGGGATCTGCGCCGCATTGGCTCCGCTGCTCTGGACATCTGCTGGGTAGCCTGCGGCCGATTGGATATTTACTACGAGAACGTCAGCCCCTGGGACTTCGCTGCCGCGCGGCTGATCGCTTGGGAAGCGGGCGCCACCGTGGGCCACTTTGGCGATGTACCCGATGGCTACCCGGCCGACCTCTGGGGACGCGACATACTCATCTCCGCCCCGGCGGTGTGGGAGCCGGTTCGTTCCATACTCCGTTCCGCGTCCGGCTATACCTGAAACCGGGCGTCCGTTTACACCCAACCTAGCCCCAGACGGCCTCGGAAACCAGTCCCCATGCCTCGTCGAAATCGGTAGAGGGCAAACGTGAAAACGAGGAGCGGACGAAGCGCTGGACGCGGCCTTCGAGGAACACCATCACGAAATCGGCACCCCGGGCGGCACTGGTGCGGGGCCGCAAGCCCTGGCGGATTTCACCTTCTTTCAGCGCCTGGCGGAACTGGGTTTCCAGGCGCTCGAAAAACTGGGAAGCGCGTTTGCGCAGCGACTCGTCTTCGCCCATCAGGGCATCGCCCGTTAGCACACAGCACAGGCCAGGATTGCGTTCAGCAAACACCAATACCAGATGCACCAGCTGTTGCAAGCGCACCCGGACATCCTCCTGCTCCTGCAGAATCACCTGGCAGCGAGTGAATACCGCTTCCTCCGCGAACTCAATCAACGCCTCGAACATCTTCCGCTTGCTGGGAAAATGCCGGTACAGCGCCGCTTCGGTCACACCCACGTTCTTTGCAAGGCCCGCCGTGGTAATGCGGGCGCCCGGGTCGCTTTGCAGCAATTCAACAAGAGCCTGCAGGATGGTATCCCGCCGGCTGGGTTTTGGATTGGTCATAACAGGACTACAGCGCTCTGGTTTCTTTTTTTAGATACGGCCCCCGACAACTTTCGTGGGTCCGTGAGTTTCCGCCTCGTCCATGGCAACTTTCTGATCTTTCAGCTTAGAAAAAGGTCCCATCAATGGGTGAAGACGCACTGGCGTACAGCTTCTTCGGCATACGTCCAGCAAGGTAAGCTTCACGACCGGCTTCGATGGCCAGGCGCATGGCGTTGGCCATTTTGATCGGGTCTTTGGCCTGGGCGATGGCGGTGTTCATCAGTACGCCGTCGCAGCCCAGCTCCATGGCGATGGTGGCATCAGACGCCGTACCAACGCCGGCATCAACCAGCACCGGCACTTTGGCATTTTCAACAATCAACCGAATGTTGTAGCGGTTCTGGATGCCCAGGCCAGAGCCGATGGGAGCCCCCAGGGGCATGATGGCCACACAACCCATTTCTTCCAGGCGCATGGCCAGCAGCGGGTCGTCCGAGCAGTACACCATCACCTTGAAGCCGTCTTTGATCAGCTCCTCGGCGGCGGCGAGAGTTTCCGGCATGTTGGGGTACAGCGTTTTGTGTTCACCCAGCACTTCCAGTTTTACCAGATCGCGACCATCGAGCAGTTCACGGGCCAGTTTGCAGGTACGCACCGCATCTTTTGCGGTATAGCAGCCGGCGGTGTTGGGCAGAATGGTGTATGTGTCCGGTGAGATCACATCCAGCAGGTTAGGCTCGTCCGGATTCTGGCCGAGATTGGTGCGGCGCACAGCCACGGTGACGATTTCGGCGCCGCTCGCTTCGATGGCGTGGCCGGTTTCCATCAGATCGTGGTATTTGCCGGTGCCCACCAGCAGGCGGGACTGATAAATCCGACCTGCAATTTCGAGAGGCTTGTCTTCGGGGAGCTGGATGTCCGGTTTGTCTGTCATAACCTACCTGAGTTCTGTGATAAGAATAGTCGGCTTACTCGCGGCTGTGCGTTCAACAGAATCGCAGCATCAACCGCCGCCAATGGCATGCACCAGTTCCACCCGGTCGCCGTCATTCAGGGTGAATTCCGGGTGCTGGCTGCGGGGCACAATGTCTTCGTTAACCTCGACCGCGACCCGTTTTCCGGTCAGCGCGAGGTGCTCAATCAGGGCGGCAATGGTCGCTCCGCCCGGGAGTTCCATGGCTTCGCCATTTACCTGAACCTGCATCGTTCTGATTGCCTCCGTTATTTTTTCAGGGCTGTGGCCGCCAACAAGGCCCAGCCCACCATAAAGCAAACACCGCCCACCGGTGTGACCGGCCCAAGCCAGTGGTTTCCGGAAAGCACCAGCAGATAAAGACTGCCGCTGAACAGCACTGTTCCGACAATCCAGAAACCGCAGGCGATACCCAGCAAGCGGCGGCTGAGACCCATCGCCGGCATCAGGCTGACCGCGATCAGCGCCAGGGCGTGGTACATCTGGTAGCTGACGGCGGTCTGGAAGACTTCGAGGCCGCGTTCATTGATGACATTGCGCAGGCCATGGGCACCAAAGGCTCCGGCCATGACCGCCAGCAAACCGGCGCAGGCACCAAAGACAAGCGCCCAACGAATAACCTGAGTTTGGACGTTATCCGCAGTCACAGTGGATCAACTCTTCGCTGTCGAGGTTCATCAGGGTGAGGGCTCCGCCCCAGACGCAGCCGGTGTCGAGGCCGATAAACCGATCACTGCCGGTATTGCCTTCCAATGCCGCCCAGTGGCCGAAAATCACTTTTACATCGTCCTGGCGTGGGTAGGTAAACCAGGGCGCAAAGCCCTCCGGTGCGTTATCTGCAGACTCTTTGGTCGCCAGTTCAAGACGGCCGTCTTCGGCGATAAAACGCATCCGCGTAAAGTAGTTAGTGATCACTCGCCAACGATCCATGCCGGTGAGGGTATCACACCAGCGTTCCGGCTGATTGCCATACATTTGGCTGAAATACTCTTCCGCATGGTCGCCGCGAATCACCGTTTCCACCTCACGGGCAGAAGCCAGCGCCTGCTCGACGTTCCAGATGTGGGGCAAGCCGGCGTGAGCCATCAGCAGGTTACGATCGGCATCGTGAACACACAGATACTGCTGACGCAGCCAGTGAATCAGCCGGTCATGGTCCGGCGCGTCCAGTATGTCGTGCAGAGTGTCTTTCTTTTTGGGGCTGTGGCCGCCCCGCGCCACCGCTAACAGGTGCAGATCATGGTTTCCCAGCACCACGACGGCAGAACTGCCCAGGCTTTCGATATACCGCAGCGTTGCCAGCGAAGACGGACCGCGGTTAATCAGATCCCCCGCTACCCAGAGCCGGTCTCTGGAGGGCGAAAAGTCCACTTTCGCCAGCACATCACGCAGGCGATCGTAGCAACCCTGAATATCGCCAATGGCGTAGTCAGTCATTACTTACCTCATCCGCCTCTGTGTTCGGCAACTTGGTTTCGGCCAGCATATCGGCTATCTGCACGTAGTCCGCCAGGCTCAGGTTCTCCGGGCGCAGGCCATCGTTGATACCGAGGGACTGTAGCTGCTCAACGGTCACCATCGCCGCCAGTGCCTTGCGCAGGGTTTTTCGACGGGCGTTAAACGCCGTGCGCACCACTGCTTGCAGGATTTTCAGATCTTTTGCCGGGTGCGGCAGCACTTTGTGAGGTACCAGCCGCACAATGGCGGAATCCACCTTTGGCGCCGGACGGAAGGCCCCGGGGCCCACCTCAAACAAGGGCTGCACCTTGCAGAAGTACTGGGCCATGATGCCCAGGCGGCCATAGTTGTTGTCGCCCGGTACTGCCGCCAGCCGCTGCACCACTTCTTTCTGCAGCATGAAGTGCATATCCTGCACCACGCCGGACTGCCCGAGCAGGTGGAAAATCAGAGGCGTGGAGATGTTGTACGGCAGGTTGCCGACAATGCGCAGAGGGCGGTCAGTAACCAGCTGACTGAAATCAAAACTAAGAGCATCGGCTTCGTGAACCCGGAAATCCGGGTAGTTGAAAAACTTGGTACGCAACACCGGAATCAGGTCCCGGTCGAGCTCGACTACCTGCAGGCGCGGGTTCAGAGCCAGGATCTCTTCGGTGATCGCACCCAGCCCCGGACCAATCTCGACAATCGTATCTTCTGGCTTAGGATTGATGGCCCGGACGATTTTTTCGATCACCCCCGGGTCATGCAAAAAGTTCTGGCCGAAGCGTTTACGGGCCTTGTGGCCGTGCGAGTTACTCATGCGGATTCTCCGGCGTTATTGGCTCGGCGACAACGGGCCATGTGCTGGCCTACGCGAATGGCCGTGTGCAGACTGCCGGCATCGGCTGTACCCGTACCGGCCAGATCCAGTGCTGTACCGTGGTCCACCGAGGTGCGCACGATTGGCAGGCCAAGGGTGATGTTAACGGCACGGCCAAAGCCCTGAAACTTCAGCACCGGCAAGCCCTGGTCGTGGTACATGGCGAGCACCGCATCGGCGTTTTTCAGCCAGTGTGGTGTAAACAGGGTGTCTGCCGGCAGAGGCCCGGTCAGTTGAATACCCTCCCCACGAAGTTGCTCCAGGGTCGGCTCAATCACCTCGATTTCTTCACGACCCAGATGGCCACCTTCACCGGCATGGGGGTTCAGGCCTGCCACCAGAATGCGCGGCCGCTCGATGCCAAAAAAGCTTTTGAGGTCGGCATTCAGAATGCGTGTTACCTGAGTAAGCCGCTCTGGCGTAATCGCTGCAGAAACGTCCTTCAGGGGTAAGTGAGTGGTCACCAGAGCCACCCTCAGCTCCTCCGTCGCCAACATCATGACGACCCGCTCCACCCCGCAGAGCTCCTGCAAAAATTCGGTATGTCCGCTGAAGGCGATTCCGGCTTCGTTGATGACCCCTTTATGCACCGGCGCTGTCACCATGCCGTCAAAATCACCGTTCAGGCAACCGTTTGCGGCGACGCTCAGGGTGGTCAGCACGTACTGACTGTTGGCCGGATCGAGCTCACCCGCTACGGTGGTTTGGCAGCCGTCCACATGGCAGACCGACAAGTGGCCAGCGCGGGTTTCCGCAAGGTCGCCCGGCTGCCAGTGATGCAGCTCTACGTTCAGGCCCAACTGCCTGGCACGATCTGACAGCAAGGGCATGGCCGCCACCACCACGATGCCAGCCTCACGCTCTTCACCCGCCAACTGGAGGCACAACTCCGGCCCGATGCCCGCCGGCTCACCGGCGGTCAAGGCCAGAATGACCGGTTTACTCATGATGCCTCATCTTCTTCAGCGGCCGGGTTCATATCGGCATACTCGCCCTTGAACTCGACAAACGCTTCATCGCGGATTTCCCGCAGCCAGTTTTGCAGCTCCATCTCAAACTTACGCATGTAGATGGCCTGGCGAGCCTGGGATTCCCGGTTCTCGGCGGTCACGTCCTGATTGCGACGCTCCTGCACCTGAAGAATGTGCCAGCCAAACTGTGAACGCACCGGCCCATAAATCTCGCCAATGTCGGCAGCCAGCATAGCCTGTTCGAATTCCGGCACCATCTGGCCGGGGCTGACCCAGCCGAGATTGCCGCCGTCGGAACCGGAAACCGGGTCGTCCGACAGCTCACGGGCCAGCTCAGCAAAGTCCGCACCGTTCTGCAACTGCTGGTACACCTCACGAACACGCTTTTCCGCCTGAGTTTCGGTCACCGCCTCGGATGGCCGGATCAGGATATGGCGCACCCGGTGCTGCTCAATGAACTCCTGCTGCTTGCCGCCGCGCTTATCCATCACCATCACCAGATGGAAGCCGCTGTTGTTCTCCAGAACCTCGGAAGGCACACCCGGCACCATATCCGGCACCACCGGCGCAACCAGCGACGGCAACTGGCTTTCCGCTCTCCAGCCCATATCACCCCCTTCCAGGGCGTTGCTGGCATCGGACTCTGCCACCGCTACTTCGCGAAAATCGCGACCATCCAAAATCTGCTGACGCAGGCTCTCAGCGGTTTCACGGGCCTCGGTAACAGAGGCTTCATTACCTGGATCGTCCACCTGGATAAAGATATAGGCCAACCGGTATTCTGCTCCATCGCTGCCGGAGCTTGCCTGCGCCTGAAGGTAGTTATCTACCTCACGATCGGTAACCCTTACCCGGTTACCCACGCGACTTTGCTGAACCCTGCTGGTCAGCATCTCATTGCGAATCTGCTCACGGGCTTGCTGATACGTAACGCCCTCTTCTGCCAGCTGGCCTTCAAACTCAGCCAGGCTCAGGCCATTGCTGCGAGCAATGTTGGCCAGGGTTTCGTTGAGTTCGTTGTCACTGATGCGCATGCCCATTTTTTCGGCCATCTGCAGTTGCACAGACTCGGCAATCAATTGCTCCAGCACACGCCCTTCCAGCATTTCCCGGGGCGGCATACCCGTGCCCTGAGCGCTCAGGCGACCAACAATGGTATTCAGCCGGGCTTCCAGTTGGGTCTGCAGGATCACATCGTCGTCAACAATAGCCACCACACGATCCAGTACTTTTCTTTCCGCATGGGCGGTCACTGCGATGGCCATCATGGCCAGCATCAGCAGCAGGGTCAGTCCGTGGCGTACAGTCGCCTTCATAGTCACCTCTTGGTTTGTGCATTCTGAGCCATCATCGGTTTCCCGGGTTAACGGCGTTAGTTCGTTTTAGCGGCGCTGAGTTCCAAAACGGCGACGCTCACGCTCGTCGTAGCCATAGATGGCATCCGCAATACTGTCGGCTGCGCCGCCACTGCCCCCCAGGCCTTTCAGTTCGATTCTGAACAGCAAGCGGGTGTCCAATTCTTCATCATCGGTCAGGTAGTTCTGGTGCACCACCTGAACACTCCAGCAACAATTGTTATATTCAATACCGGCCAAGGTACCCACCGTGCGATCCAGCTCGGAATCCCACACCCAGCGGCCAATGGCACTGACCCGATCGGTCACCGGGAACACGGCTCCGATGTCGGTCTGGTCCAGATCATCCGGCCGGCTGTAGGTGTGGCCAAGGGTCGCCAGGTACCGATAATCCTCGGAATGAAACATCAATTGGCTACGGCCTTCTTCGGTCTTTTGGGTATCGTGATCCCATAGCCCGGACGAGCGAATTTCCAGATTATCGGTGGGGTTCAGCACCAACTCACCCGCCAGCGGCGAATTGCTGCGATCCGAAGCACCCTGCCCAAACAGGCTCACGTCCCGCTCGTCAAAATACCGAACCTGGCCAATACTCACCCGGGCTCGTTCGGCACCGGTCAACAGATCATTGAAACGACTGGTCAGTGCCACGGTGAGTTGATTGGCGTCCCCGACTCGGTCACCACCGGTAAAGCGATCGCGTTGGAACAGCTGGTCAAAGCGGAAGCTTTTCAAACCGGTATCAAAATCCGGAATGTCATTCTGATCTGCCTCGGCATCTGCCCAGGCGTAATACAGCCGGGGTTCCAATGTCTGATTGTAGGGAATATCAAACACACTGGACCGGCGATCGAAGTACAGACCGTTGTCCCACTCGAACACCGGCACAGTGCGGTCGAAGCTGCTGCCGCCCAGCGTGTAATCTTCCAGGTCGTAGCGGGTGTAATCCAGGCTTACCGACGGCCGGCTGAACCCCCACAAGGCCCGCATCGGCAAGGCCAGTTCCGGAATCGCCCGTACCCGCTGGCCATTGGCCCGGTCCAGACCGGTCAGGCTTTCGTTGTCTCGGTAAAACCAGGTGTACTGGCTTTCCACACCCGCCTCAAAAGCTCCCAGATCGGTGGTGCCGGCATAGAGCACTTCCGGCAACTGAGCATAAGGCTTGTTGACGTCGGCAATACGCTCGGCGATGGTCTGGTAGCCATTCAGATAGGCATCGAAATACTGGTTCTGATCCGAGTAGCGCACGCCGCCCCGGCGCTGTAAATGCGTGACCTGGTCAATTTCCAGCGACCGGTTCAGGTCACTCAGGTAATCTTCGTCGGACACCACTGAATAGTCGCCATAACCTGCCCAGCCACCACCAAAACTCGCCCGGGTAGAGACATCCAATGCCCAGCGCTGACCGTCGGCACCCGGGTTGTCGTCTTTGTGGGCAGAGTCGTCGTCGATATAACCCAGTTGCAGCACCGATTCGCCGAACGAGCTCAGGTAACGGCCCTCAACTTCGGTAAACAGGCCACGCCCATGAATGTACTGGGGGGTCAGCGTAGCATCGTAATGAGGCGCCAGGTTCAGGTAATAAGGCAACGCCAGAAAGCCACCACTGCCGGCACTGGAGGAACCAAACTGGGGATATAGAAACCCGGTTTTGCGTCGGTCATCAATGGGAAAACTGATATAGGGCCAGTAGAACACCGGCGCATCCAGCACTTCCAGTCGCACATGCCGGGCGGTACCGAAACCCTCCGCCTGATCCAGTTCGATATCCGACGCCACAATCGCCCAGTCGTTCTGGCCGGGGCCACAGGTAGTGAGCAGGCCGTCCGTAATCAGCACCTGGTTTTCGCCAACTCGAGACAGGGACGACGCCTCGCCCCGCATCTCAGATTCATGCAACAGAAAGGTAGCCGTGTTGATATCGAGCTGGCCGGAGTCCACCGAATAATTGGCGTCCTCGCCCGTCAGCAAAAAACCCTCACCACGGCTGACCAGCGGCCCCTGCAAGCTGACCTGTCCAGACTGCGTGTTGTAGCGCGCCTCAGACCCGGAGGCCTGAAAGTTGCCCTGGCGCAAACGCACATCGCCCTTCAGGTACAGCTCGGCGTCCAGCTGGTAGCGGGCGCTCAAAGCACTGGCTTCCAGTGGCACCGCACCGGCGCTAACCGCCGGAAATAAAGGCTCCGGACCTCCCGCCATCGAGGATGGCAGGTAGCCGCCGTCACAGAACACCGGCAGTTGCGCCTGCACGTCCAGCGGCAGTTCGTTCCTCGGGCGCCAGTCCATCTCCGCCGCACTTGGGGCCATGCCCTGAGGTTCCTGCGCCGCCACACCCCCCGGCGTCAGCACCATCGACAGCAAAAGCCCGGCAACGCGGGGCTTGAACCACAACAGGTGACGGTAACGGCTGGGCACGGTGGCGAAGTTCCTGTTCCGGATGAATGGTGGCTGGAATGAAAACAGCTGCCTAGTTTACACGCGCCCCCCGGCCTTGTTAACGGAAACACCGCTGCAAATCCGTTTTACGCTCTTTATACTCTTTATATTGTTTGTCCTCCTTTGCTAACGTGGCCCATCGGCTGACGTTGCCAATCACCCAACTGACTCAGGAAGCGCCACACCATCATGGATACTCGCCTGCAACTGCTGACCGACTGGGTCCGGCACATTCCCGGCTTTGACAGCGCCTGCCCGGAACCGGTTTCCGGCGATGCCAGTTTCCGCCGTTACTTTCGGGTATGGCGGGAGCATCCCGGGCAGGCGCGCACTCCCTTCATTGTGATGGATGCACCTCCGGAGCACGAAGACTGCAAACCGTTTATTGCCATTGCCAGGCATTGGCACCAGCACGGCATCCACGTGCCAGCGATTGCCGGTGAGGACCTGCAGCAGGGCTTCTTGCTTCTGGAAGATTTTGGCGACCAACTGATGCTCAGCGCCCTCAACCCGGATAGCGCCGACGCTTGCTACCGGCAGGCCCTGAACGAGCTGGCCCATATCGGGGGGCAAAGCTCACCACCAGACTACCCCCTGCCCGCCTACGATGACGCCCTGCTCGACAGGGAGATGGCCCTGTTCCCGGACTGGCTGCTGGAAAAGCATCTCGGTCTGTCGCTGGACAACCAGCAACGGGCCCTGCTGGACACTGCCTTCGCGCTGTTAAAAGAAAGTGCGCTGGCCCAACCGGAAGTCACCGTGCACCGGGATTACCACTCGCGCAACCTGCTGATTCGGCCCGGCCAGAGTGCCCCCGGCGTGATCGACTTTCAGGACGCGGTACAGGGCCCGGTCACCTACGATGCGGTGTCTCTGCTTAAAGACTGCTATGTGCGCTGGCCGGAAGCCGACATTTGCGTATGGCTGGAACACTATCGCCTGGCCAGCCTTGACGCCGGGCTGCACCGTGCCGATGCCGACACCTTCCGGCAATGGTTCGAGCTGATGGGCATGCAACGACACCTGAAAGCGGCCGGGATATTCGCCCGACTGGCGATCCGCGACGGCAAGACCGGTTATCTGGCAGACATCCCCAGAACGGTCAGCTACATCCGTGATGCCAGCGCCCGCCAGCCCGCGTTCCGGCATTTTCATGAATGGCTGTGCGACATCGTGATTCCCGCCATCGAAGACCGCATCGGCGTGCTGCCGGCCCCGGGAGAACTGTAAAACGTGAAAGCCATGATTTTGGCCGCCGGCAAAGGCGAACGCATGCGGCCATTAACCCTGACCACGCCGAAACCCCTGCTCGAAGCCGGGGGCCGGCCTCTGATCGCTTACCATCTGGAAAATTTGCAACAGGCCGGCTTTCGGGACGTCATCATCAATCACGCCTGGCTGGGTGAGCAGATTGAACAATGGCTGGGCAACGGCGAGCAGTTTGGCCTGACCGTGCGCTATTCCGCCGAAGGCGAACCGCTGGAAACCGCCGGCGGGATTGTCCGTGCCCTGCCACTGCTGACCGACGCCGGTGACGAGTGGTTTGTGGTGCTCAATGGTGACATCTGGACCGACTTCCCCCTGGAGCGGCTACTGGAAATCCCGACCGATCCGGATTGTGACGCCCTGCTGGTGCTCACCCGGAACCCCGAACACCATCCAGCCGGCGATTTCCACCTTTCCCCGGACGGACGGCTGGCTTCCGACGGCGACCACACACTCACTTTCACCGGCATCAGCCTGCTCAACCGCCGACTGTTTTCGGGGCTGGACGACAGCGCCGGCAAACTCGGCCCCTTGCTCAGACAAGCCATAGGCCGCAACCGGGTAAGGGGCATTCAACATCACGGCAGCTGGATGGACATTGGCACACCGGCGCGACTAGCCGAGCTGGACGCCCTGCTCACAGGAAGCCGGTCGCGAGCATGAACAAAGCCACCACGCCCCCCTTACCCGCACGGCTGGAACCCGCGTTCTCCGACCTGCTTCAAGAACTGTCCAGCTGCGGACACCAGGCAAGCACACTGGTGGAACGGGCCAGATTACCGCGCCGATGCCGCAAGCCCCTGTTCTTCTTCCTGGGCTACATCGCCAAAGCCGATGGCCGGGTTATGGAAGCAGACATCCGCTATGCAGAATCACTGATGAAAGCCCTCGCTCTGTCCGGGCGGCAGCGCAAAAAGGCGATCGAGCAATTTCAGAAAGGCAAAGAGTGCACTGAGCTCCGATGGCACCAGGGGCTGTGGAGTCGCCTGCTGACTGCCCTGATACCCGGCGCGGCGCTGAAAACCGCGATGTGCCTTTGCCATGGCGCGCAAGTACTGGGACAGCCCGGCAAGGCACGGCGCTACCGTTGCGAAGACGCCATTGACCACCTCGGCCTGCCGGTGGCGGTGAGCGATGATGTTTTTGACAGTTACGCCAGTAAAGTCTGGATTCGAAGCGCCAGCGGATACGCAAAACCAACCAACTACGAACAGGCCTGCCAGGTACTGGGCGTTACCCGGCGAGACAGTCTTGAACTGATCAAACGCACCTATCGCAAACGGGTGTCGGCCTGCCACCCGGACAAACTGGCACAACAAAAGCTGAGCACCTCAGAGCTGGCGATGGCAAAAGACCAGCTGCTGCGTTATCAGCAGGCCTGGGAGCTCATCAAACAACGCCACCGCACTCTGTAGCCAAGCTAGCGGTTGAGCCAGGCACTGATCCTGCTCGCCACCCGTTCGGCATCCTCTGACCGGGGCGGATTTGCCAACGCCAGCGGTTGGCGCTGATACCCGGCCACCTCGTTACGCCCCAGGTCGGCAGCGCGCGCCTGAGCTTCAACTACCTGACCAGAATCATGCAAATCCAGCACTTGCCAACGCCGCTCACCCTCCAGCATCTTTGACAGGCCAGACCGCTGATCCGCTGAAAATCTGGGCGCCACCCAAACCACTCCCGCCAGGGCATCTCTGCCGACCGCCCAGTCCGTCACATACTCGGCAGACCAGCCAACCCCCGCAACCACCACGCGATCGTACTCACGGCGCTCCAGCTCCTGAAGCGCCGCCGTCAGAAGGTGGCGAACACCGGCGCGATAGTCCGTGCTTCCTGACACCGAGGCACCCTCCTCAGCCACATCAATCATGACCGATGCCTCAGCAGCCGGCTCCGGATCAGGGCTTGCAGGGGCACTCACCAATGCCCGTTGGCGGTTCAATCGCAAAGTCTCTGGCGGCAACCTAAGGCCCAGGGCCAGCGCCGCCACGCCACGCTCAGCCAAAGCCTTGCGCAATGGCCCCAGAATCCCTTCCGCTGCTGTTTGCCCTTCATCCGCCAGAACAATCAATGCACCCCGGCCTGGTGTAACCAGCTCCGCCTGAAACAACGCCAAGGCACGGGTGTCGTCTTCCAGGTTCAGCCATACCGCCTGCTCGGGATAGGTTTCTGCCAGCGACCACTCGCCCAGCCCTGTCACCGACATAGCCCTGGGCGCGCTCAGTGAAGGGGCTTTCGCACCGGAGCTTGCCGGAGCCTCTTGCGCCAGCACAGTCGCTGAAGGCGTCATCACAACACCGAGCAACACCGACAAAAGCACCCACCGAATAGCCCGAACTGTTAACAAATCCGTATACCCCGCGCTGCGAAAAACAGTAACAAGCTGATAGACTAGCAGGCTTCAACTGCTGCCGATAATTCATCTGACCGAGAGCGCACCGATGAACCCTTATCTGATTGCCCCATCTATCCTCTCCGCCGATTTCGCCCGCCTGGGTGAGGAAGTCGATAACGTACTGGCCGCCGGTGCCGATGTCGTGCACTTCGACGTGATGGACAATCATTACGTGCCCAATCTCACCATTGGCCCCATGGTCTGTGAAGCTCTGCGCAAGCATGGCGTGACGGCCCCCATCGACGTGCACCTGATGGTTTCTCCGGTCGATGATCTGATCCGTATGTTCATTGACGCCGGCGCCAGTTACATCACCTTCCACCCCGAAGCCTCCAGCCATATCGATCGCTCCCTGCAACTGATCCGCGAAGGCGGCTGCAAAGCCGGGCTGGTGTTCAACCCCGCCACGCCACTGAGCTACATGGATTACGTGATGGACAAGCTCGACATGGTATTGCTGATGTCGGTCAACCCGGGTTTTGGCGGTCAGAAGTTCATCCCGGGCACCCTGGACAAGCTGCGGGAAGCCCGCAAGCGCATTGACGCCAGCAACTACAACATTCGCCTGGAAATCGACGGCGGCGTAAAAGTGGACAACATTCGTGAAATCGCCGAAGCCGGCGCCGACACCTTCGTTGCGGGCTCCGCCATCTTCAACACCCCGGACTACAAAGCCACCATCGACGCCATGCGTGACGAACTGGAGCAAGCCCGGAAGGTGCTGGGCGGATGAGTCTGAAAGGCCTGTTCAACGCTCGCTGGCCGGGCGTCGCCCTGTTTGATCTGGACGGTACGCTGGTCGACAGCGCCCCGGACCTGGCCGCGGCCGTGGATCAGATGCTGGCGCACCTGGGCAGAAGCCCGGCGGGTCTGGAAAAAGTGCGCGACTGGGTTGGCAACGGTGCCGGCATTCTGGTGCGCCGCGCCCTGGCGGGGAAAACAGACTGGGAGCCGGCATCCCCGAGAGATGAAGCCCTGCATAAAGATGCACTGGCCATTTTTTACCATGCCTACGGCCAACTGAACGGCAAGCATGCCGTGGTGTTTGATGGTGTGCTCGAATGCCTGAACCACCTGAAAGCAAAGGGCTGCCGCATGGCCGTGGTGACCAACAAACCCGACCAGTTTGTGGCGCCCCTGCTGAAACAGACCGGGCTGGCCGATTATTTCGAGTTATTCGTGGGGGGCGACACCCTGCCCGTGAAGAAGCCAGACCCGGCACCCCTGTTGCACGCCATGGAAAAGCTGGGTGGCACCCGAGGCACAACCGTGATGGTGGGGGACTCCTCCGCCGACGTGAGCGCTGCCATTGCCGCCGGTATTCCATGCGTGGCGGTTCGCTACGGCTATAACTTCGGCAGCTCGGTAAACAGCCTCGGAGCCGACGCGGTTGTTGATTCGCTGGCCCAGCTTTTGTAATCTCGCAAGGACGCTTTACTTTGAACACATCACTTCGGGAGATTCCTGCCGTGCAGGGACTGAATCTGACTGCAGCGCGAGGCATCCTGACAACCCGCGCAACACGATGGTGGCGATGGCGCACCGGCTGAGCAAGCCGCGGGGCTGAGGGCACACGCCTGCCTGCCCACACCACCTGTCACAACGGTGTAATGCCGTTCTGGCAAAACGCAGATCAGAATTCAGGAAACCGAACCATGACACCCGAGCAATTCCACGAGCTCGCTGAAGCCGGCTACAACCGTATCCCTGTGTACCGCGAAGTACTCGCGGACCTGGACACTCCTCTCAGCACCTATCTGAAACTGGCCAGCGGGCCTTATTCCTACCTGTTCGAATCAGTACAGGGCGGCGAAAAATGGGGCCGCTACTCCATTATCGGCCTGCCCAGCCGGGAAGTACTGAAAGTCTTTGACCACCGCATCGAAGTGAGCCGGAACGGCGAGGTGGTCGAGCAGGCGGAAGTGGACGACCCGCTGGCATTCGTCGATGAATACCAGCAGCGATTCAACGCCCCGGACCTGCCAGAACTGCCCCGCTTCAACGGCGGGCTGGTGGGCTATTTTGGCTACGACACGGTGCGCTACATCGAAAAACGTCTGCGCAACAGCTGCCCGCCAGACAAGATTGGCACCCCGGACATCCTGCTGATGGTGTCTGATGAAATCGTGGTATTCGACAACCTGCGCGGCAAACTGCACCTGATTGTGCACGTTGACCCCGCCGTCGAAGGTGCCTATGAGCAGGCCCAGGCGCGCATCGACGAACTGGAAAACCAGCTGCACCGGAAAACAGCCGACGCCCCGCGAACCCCGGAGCATCTGCGCGGCAAGGTGGTGGACGAAAGCGACTTTGTGTCCGGCTTCAGCCAGGACAAATTTGAAGCGGCGGTTGAAAAAATCAAAGGCTATGTGCTGGATGGTGACATTATGCAAACCGTCATTTCCCAGCGCATGTCGATCCCCTTTGAAGCGCCACCACTGAACCTGTACCGATCCCTGCGGGTGCTCAACCCATCACCGTACATGTACTTTCTGGACCTGGAAGACTTTCACATTGTTGGCTCCTCACCGGAAATTCTGGCCAGGGTCGAAGATGACGAAGTGACGGTCCGGCCCATCGCAGGCACCCGCAAACGCGGCGCCACCGATGCCGAAGATAACGCCCTCGAAAAAGAACTGCTGGCCGACCCGAAAGAAATCGCCGAACACCTGATGCTGATCGATCTGGGCCGAAACGACGCTGGCCGGGTTTCAGAAACCGGCACGGTGCGCCTGACCGACAAAATGATCGTGGAACGTTATTCCCACGTCATGCACATCGTCTCCAACGTCACCGGCCGCCTGAAACAGGGCACCAGCTGCCTGGACGTTTTGCGCGCCACCTTACCCGCGGGCACCCTCAGCGGCGCCCCGAAAATCCGCGCGATGGAGATCATCGACGAGCTGGAACCCGTGAAGCGTGGCGTATACGGCGGCGCTGTTGGTTACCTGTCGTTCAACGGCAACATGGACACTGCCATCGCCATCCGTACCGCCGTCATCAAGAACAAAACCCTGCACATCCAGGCCGGCGCCGGCGTCGTGGCCGACTCGATTCCCCGCATGGAATGGAAGGAAACCATGAACAAGGGAAGGGCCATCTTCAAAGCGGTCGCCATGACTTATAACGATTACGATCACTGACCTTCCCAGCCCAGCAATTCTCTCAGCCTGACAAAAAGTTACATAACTCTTTGTCAGGCTTATAGATTTTTTTCCTCCATGTAATAATCCAGAAAAACACGAACGCAGATGGAATCAGACTGATTGAGCCCTCTCCCCAGCTTAGGGCCAACTACCGGCAACGTGCACCCAACATATGCCGGGGTAAACCGGTCGAGGTCTTGCTGCTGCCGTGCCAACTGCTGCAAGCGCGGGAAGCGTATAATGGTGCGACGCCGGCCAGCGACTGGGCACCTATCGAACTTACCCTCACAGACAGCCGCTACTCCCTGGCCTCACTCGACCATTCCTCCGGTTTCGTTCCAGCGCCCAAACATCTGATACTGAAAGACGCGTTCGATCGGCAGGAGGAGAAACCGTGTCGGAAGGCTCCGGCATTGGCCTGTCCATTGTCCGCCATCTCGCCGATCTTCTGGGTCATCCGCTCTCACTGGCATCAACACCCGGTCGTGGAAGCCGGTTCTCGGTGACCGTGCCGCTCCTGCAAGAAGAAGCGACTGACACCGAACCATTGCAGCAGCCACCCGCGCCGGTAGTGGCGTTGGCGTTCACGGACCGGGAACTGGGCGAGACTGTTTCAGTCTACCTGCGTCGGTGGCAGCAGACCCCGGTGGTGTTCGACTCCCTGGGCCAGGCCCTCGGATCGGACGCTGATATCACCGTTTTGCTGTGCGATCAGGACAGCCTGGAGGGGTCGATGTTGTCGATGGAGCAGGCTCGGCCGGTTGCCCAAAGCACCGCCCTCGCGTGTGTCTGCGAGCCAGGCACCCCCCTGCCGGAACCGTGGATTGCCCTGTCCCCACACGCGCTGCCCGTACAGTTGAGGGCGTTACTGAACACCGAGGACCACGAACGCAAGCCAGGCCACGCCCTCACCGGCGTGGCCACTGCTGAGAAAACGCACCGATGGAGAGACTGTTCAGAAGCCTGAAGCCCGAATGGGTGCCAGCCTTGAGTTACCGAAATCTGCCTGAGGCTCAGAAGGATCTTGGGGCGAACCCGGGAAATGATGGACGACGAGAGCACAACCCGGCTCACGCGCCGGTTTGGAGCCGCGAAGCGGCGTAAAATCGGTCGCTTTGCAGCCGATTGTTATGTTTTCCTTGAAGTGCTAGATTGTGTATAGAAACCGAAAACCATACACATAGGTGCACCATGAGAACGAACATTGTCATTGACGACCAGTTGATGGCCGAAGCCCTCAAAGCCTCTGGCTACGAAACCAAAAAAGAAGCCGTTGAGCAAGGACTGAAACTCCTGGTCCAGCTGAGCAAGCAGCAGGAAATTCGAAAGCTACGCGGCAAGGTCAAGTGGGAAGGCGATCTGAATGAAATGCGGAGCGCCGGATGATACTGGTGGATACCAGCGTCTGGATCGACTATTTCAACGGAGTTACTAACCCACAGACTGATGTATTGGATGCCTCGATAGTCCAAGGATCTGTCGCTATCGGGGATCTCATATTTCTGGAAATCCTGCAAGGCATCCGCAACGACAAACAATATCGTCAGACCAAACAGAGTCTGCTCGCGCTGGATCAATACGAGATGTTTGGCAAAGATATGGCAGCCAAGTGTGCCGACAATTATCGAGCGCTTCGTAAAAGGGGCATCACGATCAGAAAAACTGCCGACGTGATCATCGCGACATTCTGCATAGAGAAGAAGCTACCTCTGCTGTTCCTGGATCGCGACTTTATCCCCTTTGTTGATCATCTTGGGCTGGAGCCTGCACTGAGAGAAACATAACGCTCAGCACATGCGCCGGTTTGGAGCCGCGGAGCGGCGGAAAATTGGTCGCCGTGTAGTCGATTGTTAAAGCCTGCCCAGCCAGTGCTGCGGACGCCGCCGGTCATGAGCAACAGCCAGAATCTGGAAACCATCAAGCCTCTCTCGGTAAACGATCGACAGGGGAAATCTGTGAAGGGGTGCTCTACGAATATCTGGTGGCAATTCAACTTGCCAGGCTTTTGGTGACTCGCCAACTAAATTGGCCAGGGCCTCAAATTCCTCTATGAAGGCGCCACCCAATCCCGGAACTTTTGATTCGTAATAACCAACTGATTCCAGGAACTCGGCTTCCGCTGCCGGGTGAAAAGAATAGTTCATTTGATCAGTGCTCTAGCCTTCCTCATGACGTCCTCACCAGACACTGCCTGAACTGTGCCATTGTCGAGCTCTTCGCCCCTGCGCCGGGCCTCAAGCAACCAATCGGACCTGAGCTCTTCTTCTGACGGAGACTCCAGACTCAACACCAGTCGCTGGATCAACTGGGCTCGCTCCTCTTTAGGGAGGTGGAGCGCCTCGTCTTCAATTTTCTCGAGATTCATGGACAAAGCCTCTCGTTCACGTATTGCTCAATTTTGACACGGATGGGTATCAGGTGCCACGACTCGGTTTTTCCGCTTTAACGCCAGCCACCATGCGCGGCTACGGAATGGAGGCGAAGCCACAATGCAGTAGGCGTCGCGTGCCTGGCCTTGTTAGGCTCTCGGACTAATACACTGAAATTTTTGCAAAGATTCACTGTGTAAATCTCTGATTAATTCGTAATAGAGCTTCGACTTGTGCTCAGTAATCCGATGCCTGAAGTCCATAATCTGTTTGTACAACGCTTGAATTGCGTCGTCCTCGGTTTCCCTCATTCTATCGATAACAGCCGATTTCTTATGAATAGCTTCTGCCAATGATTCTGCATTCCCAATAAACTCTGCTTTTGCCATCAGTCCGCGCAAACGCGAAAAATGAAACGGTAGGCCGAGCTCTACTCTGTAAACCCAACATAAGCTTGTAGCCAAGAGTTGTGCAAAATATTGACGCATTGCGCAGGAACGGTCCGCAGCGAAATCAAGTAGCATGTCATCATCACAGAGAGAGCAAACCTCTCGATCAAATGCATCGGGATCTTCTTCGAGCTCCAGCAGTTCAGGGCATTCTTCGCCGTAGGCCCAGCGTGTAAGTGCGTTTATAGTCAAAGTTTGTTGAGTCATCATAGATTCTGCAAATACAGCCTAACGCGAAGATAAGCGGCGCCCTGACAAGGGCGTCCGGTGGAGGCCGCAGGCCGGAACGTACTTAATCGACTTGTTAATTGGTAATTTCAATGTACCACTTGGGCTTGATGCGCCCGAAGTCTTGGCGAATGTTTGATCGCAGCGCTTTTTTGGAATCCAGCACCATTCCTTGGCCAGCTTCTCTGACGAACAATACCCAATGCCAGAATGGTTTGCCGTGCTCCATTCGCCACTTGATGGCCAAAAGTGCTTTGTCGGGTATGCGTTCCCATGACTCAAAGGGCGTCTCTTTCGGAGAGACCGATACTCCCCATTCACGCAAGAGCTTTCGAACGTACTCTGTATCCGACCAAAGCGATGTGTCAGAGGCATAAATACCCAGGGCATTGGCCCTACCTTTGGCCTCGGCATAGCTGAGACCGGCGAGCGCAGCGGACGCAGCAATGCCGCAACCGGTTACCTCTTCTTGGACGACAACTTCCATATCATTACCAATTAACGCCCGGGCTCAGCGGCCGATTTGGAGGCGTAGCGCGCCGGAAAAACAGTCCGCTGCAGCCCTTGGTTAGGAGCTGCCTATGACTTCAGTGCGGACTAAATCTGCTAGCCACTTCGGCTGATCACATTGTACTGAATGACCACTCTCTGGGCATTGGTGTACACCAATACCGCTCACTTGATCCGTCAATTTTTTCAAAATTGAATGGTGGATTGTCCTTTCTTCGTCACCCATGATCACATGCTTACTGCAAGGCAACTCAGAAAGCCTTGCCAAATCGATTGGCAACACCCGTTGATCGCTATCGGTAATCGTCTGCCAAATATGTTTATAGATGGGCTGGCGCTTAGCATAATCTGCTAATAAAAAGTTGGAAAGTGGCCAAAATTCGGGTGGTGGATTTTTGAGTGCGAGCCCTAAAAGATGGGTGTACTCCTGCTGCGTTGACGCCCAAAACGGATTCTTTCCCTCATCCACCAGACTAAAAAACTCGGAGGATGAGGTTGCGGGCACCCCCACAGGCCCGATTAAAGTGAGAGTCTTAACATAGGACGGACTCTCCATTGCAAACAGACAAGCTACCCAAGCACCTACTGAGGCCCCAACAAAATGAGCAGTCTTTATTTGGCTTCGGCATATAACTTCATGAACCAGCGCGGGTTCTACCCCGTTTCCACGGACGGTTTTAAAACGGCGAACAGTTTTCTGTCCTGAGCAGCAACTCTACGTCGCATCCTAGGATTATGGAACCGCTCAATGTAATCGAAGACATCAGCTCGTGCTTCATTTTGGGTTCGGTAGCGCCGGTGGTGAATTCGCTCACGCTTGAGCATGCCGAAGAACCCCTCGCAGGCCGCATTATCACCACAATGACCGACCGCGCTCATGCTGCTCACCAGTCGGTTGCTGCCGAGATAGCGCTGGTAATCACCGCTGGTGAATTGACTGCCTCGATCTGAATGCAATATCACCGGAACTTTCCCCTGGCGCTGCCAAACGGCCATCTCAACCGCTCTGATTACCATATGCCGATCCTGTCGGTGATGCATCGACCAGCCAACGATCAGCTTGCTGAACAGGTCGAGAACCACGCAGAGAAAGAGCTTTCCTTCCTGCGTCGGGATCTCTGTTATATCCGTCACCCATTTGGTGTCTGGCTCCAGAGCGGAGAAATCCCGTTCCAGATGATTCCGGATTCCCGGTGGTCGATAAGATTGACGTCCCAAGCGTCCGCGCTTCTTGCGTGGCCACCCCTGAATGCCGTGTTTGGCCATCAATCGCGCGACGCGGTTCAGGCTGGTTGAGGCTCCCTCAGCAACCAGATCCTCATGCATACGGGGTGAGCCAATCATGCCCCCGCTATCGTCATGAATCTCTCTGATGCGTGACAGCAAGTGCTGATTCGCCTTTGACCTGGCGGACTCAGGGCGAGAGACCCAAGCGTAATAACCGCTGGCCGACACCTTCAGGCATCGGCACATAAGACGTATTGGGAAAGTATTGCGACAACGTTGAATCGCCTGATACCTCAGGACGACTCCTTTGCGAAGAACACTGCCGCTTCGCGCAAAAAATCACGCTCCTTCTTCACGCGGGCCAATTCTCGCTTGAGGCGGGCAACCTCTTCGTCTCTGGGGGAACCAGAGCCTTTAAAGGCCTTATCCGTTTCCTCATCCGCTTCTCTGCGCCACCGGGATAACAGGTTGGGATTGATGCCGATCTCTAAGGCTACCTGGCGACAACTCACACCGGGTTGCCGGGTTAAGGCGATGGCTTCGCGTTTGAACTCTGGGCTATATTTTCTGCGTCTGGACATGAACACTCCTTTGGCACAGTGTGCCTCTTTTTAGGAATGTCCGCAGTAACGGGGTAGAACCCCGCCGAGGTCTGTTTCTGAAAAGAGGTTTCATGATCAAAACCACTTTCGCCATGACCTGGTAAATCAATCACAATAAAATTTAGTTTACCTCTGCATGACCGCATGAAGTCTGACCAGTACTCCTTGAACCCGGTGAATCCATGAATCAACACTATAGTTTCAAATTCAGGATCAACGGTACTTGGAGCTAAATACGCATATCTGGTGTCATTGATAGTGATTATATTTTTTTCGAGTCCATTGCTTTTGCGACCAAGAAACAAGAAAAAGGACCAGATTAAGTGTCCTATCTTGATTGATATCCTTTTCATTTTTACTCCTAACGCCAATATTCAGCGGCGACCTTTACGCAGCGAAGCGGAGAAAAGGGCGTCCGGTGGAGGCCCATCAGGGCCGGAACGAACTGGAATGACTGGTTATACCTAATCCTCGGTTTTAGCCATAAATACCGCATCTTGCCCGTATGCGGATAAACCTCTCTTAATCGACTCACCTGCATGCACAACTTTGAAGCCATGACGCATCCAATACGATGACGCTCCTTGGATAGCAACCAAGAATATCCGTTTGTACCCCCTGTGCTTTGCGGAAGCTAGCACAGTGTTAAGCATGTGTTTCGCAGCGCCGACCTTACGGACGGTAGGAGTAACCGCCATATCATGGATGCACAAGCTATCCGCACTTGGAGGCACGGGATACTCAGCGCCATCCAGGTCGGGTATTTCACCGAACACCCATGGAAAAGATACAACATAGCCTACTACCAGCTCCCCCTGTACTGCCGTGAAACAAAAATCAGGGGAGGCAGAGAGCTTTGCGGAGAACGAATCTACAGATTCAAGAATGCTCTCGCTGTAGCACTCCCGCTGTATGCGAGAAACCTCCGGGAGGTCAGACTGTGACATTTTTCGGATTTTCACGTTGGCACACATCCCGACCCATTTAGGTATAACGCTGCGGACACGCGCTTGTCGCGTGCTCCGCCTTGTTAATTGCCGCCAAGCTATATACCCAACTCCTGAACCGATGGCAGTCCGTATCTCTCTTTAACATGCCTCAAAACCCGTATCACTTCATTCTCTATGAATACTCTCAGCTTTTTCCTGTCTAGAAATACATCATGGAGATCTGCCATTGATAGCTGAGAGGCCACACTCAGCTCGTTATACTTTTTCAACTTCCGTGTCTCAATATCTTCAATTCTTTCTCCGCCAAATCGCACTACGTAGTGAACGCATGAGAAATCCTGGCCGCGAAGCCAATCAGATTCAGTGAGTATTGGCTCGTATTCGTGGAGAATATCTCTGACGACATCGCTGGCCCACCCCAATCGTCCTTGGACTGTACCGGCCGCCCCCATAAGAAACGTTTTCCCGTGACTCATTGCCTTCTCAATTAACGCCCGGCTCACGCGCCGGTTTGGAGCCGCGAAGCGGCGGAAAATCGGTCGCTGTGCAGCCGATTGATACTGATTGAGCCTTCTCCCCAGCCCGGCGGTTACCCGCTAAGCTGGAAGGCGACCAAGCACTACAAGGGAGAAGACTCATGAACTTTTACCATAGCACTCACCGTCATTATTGTGG
>NZ_JASSVM010000005.1 GCF_030541005.1 Marinobacter sp. SS5-14b
CCAGTTTGGGGGCGTCGCCGTGGTGGTCAGCGATAATCAGGGCCGGCTGTTCTTCGCCGTCCACGCTGCCGTGCTGGTAGCGGTAGTGCCAGCCTTCTTCGGCGGCCAGGCGTTCAACGAAGTTGAGGTCGGTTTCCCGGTGCTGTACGCAGTACTCCCGTTCTTCCGGGCTGCGCTTAAGGTCAAACACTGTGTCGATGATGCCCCGCTCTTCCAGCAGGGTGCGCACGATGGCGTCGGTGCTCTGGGTCTGGAAGATACGGCTGCTGTGCATCAGGCCCAGGCGCCACACGGGAGGCTGGATCACCAGTTCAAAGTGGGTGCGGCGGTGGCCGGTGTTGCCTCGGGCAAACTCGTTCACGACACCGGTAAAGCGGCGCTGGGGCTGGCCGTCCTGCCACACCACCAGGTCCACCGGTTGCTCCAGAATGTCGGCTGCCTGCACGTCCGGATCGGTGCTGGCCAGTTTCAGGCGGCCGTGAGACAGCGAAGACAAGCCTTCGGTGAGCACGAAACTGACAACAACAAAGTGATCGGTGGGGAATTCGCCTACACGGGCGGTGAACTGCAATCCGCTTGCCTGGGGCATGTCTTCGATCCCTGAAGTTTATATGATTTGAAGCTAACTCATCCTGAGCGCACGGGATTATAACCAGTGTGGATATCAAGGCCAACCTTGCACGCCCACACGTTTACGACTTTTGTTGAACACTGTGAACCGTTACCCTTGGGGCAATCCGCAAGAACAAGAGTGACACCATGGCTTCCTATACTATCGAAATCAATGAAACGTTTGATGTTCCCCGCACCAGGGTTTTTGCCCTGTTTGCCGATCACCACCGCTTTGGCAAGATGATTGGCGCCCCTGTGAAACGCATCAAAGACAGTGATCAGGCAGACCCGAATGGCGTCGGCTCGGTCCGTAAAATCGGCATTGGCCCGCTGAGTCTGGAAGAAACAGTACTGGGTTTTGAGCCGGATTCCCTCATCGAATATGCCATCACCAGTCTCAGCCCTATCAAAAACCACTTGGGCCGCATTCGTTTCAGTGACACGCAAGAAGGCCAAACGCGGGTGCAATACACCATCACTTTCGACGATATTGTTCCGTTTTCAGGCAAAGTGGTCAGTTCTGCGCTAGAGCACGGACTGCGCCGCGGAATTCGGCAAGTGCCAAAACTGGCATAACAAAGCTGTCGTAATTCTCTCAGGTTCAGTAAAATCTCGCTCTTTACAGAAAACGAGAGGCACCAAAGATGGGCAGAGCCTACCAGAACCGCAAAGAATCCATGGCCAAAACGGCTGCGGCGAAAACCAAGGTCTACAGCAAGTACGGCCGGGAAATCTATATGTCTGCCAAGTCCGGCGGCATCGATCCCCAGGCCAACCTGTCCCTACGCGGGCTGATTGAACGCGCCAAGAAAGACCAGGTGCCCAGCCATGTTATTGAAAAGGCCATAGAGAAAGCCAAGGGCGGCGCAGGCGAGGATTACTCCACTGCACGCTATGAAGGTTATGGCCCCGGCAATTGCATGGTCATTGTTGATTGCCTGACCGACAACCCGAACCGTACCTTTGGCGACGTACGCCTGGCGTTCACCAAAACCAAGTGCAAGATTGGCACCCCTGGTGTAGTGGCTCACATGTTCGACCACTGCGCTATTTTTGTCTTCTCCGGCCAGGACGAAGAAGCCGTTCTTGAAGCGCTGATGGAAGCGGATGTCGATGTCACCGACATCGAAAATGAAGAAGGCAAAATCACCGTCTTCACCCCCAACACCGAATACGCCAAAGCCAGGCAAGCGCTGGAAGATGCCTTCTCAGGTATCGAATTTGAGGTGGATGAGATCCAGTTCCTGCCAAAAACCACGACCACCGTGGAAGGCGACGACATTCCCCTGTTTGAAAAGTTCATGGACATGCTGAACGAGCTGGACGATGTTCAGAACGTGTTCCACAACGCAGAGTTGCCGCAGGAGTAATCTGCGCCGAAGGTCCGGAATCGAACGGAGTGCAGCATGGCTGGTTCAGATGAGGTAATAAATCCTCGCGTGGTTATTCTGAAAACCGGAACAACCTACCCACAGATCAAGGATCACTTCGGCGACTTTGATGCGTGGTTTGTGAGGGGCCTGTCCAGCCAGCTGAACCTGACCATCGCCGATGTCACCCAGGCACCTCCTCCGGGCGAGCCGGGGGACTGGCAAGGCATTGTCATTACCGGTTCACCCGCAATGGTGAGCGACCTCGCCCCCTGGAGTGAACAAGCGGCGACATGGCTGAAGCAGGCGGTTGAAGCCGGCGTTCCCGTTCTGGGCGTCTGCTATGGCCACCAGCTTCTGGCTCACGCTCTGGGCGGCAAAGTGGGTTACCATCCCAGAGGCCGTGAAACCGGCACCCACAGCATCAAACTGTTCGAAACGGCAAAATCAGACCCGCTGTTCAGCCTTTTCCCCCGGGAGTTTCCTGCTCAACTGACCCACAAGCAATCGGTACTGGAACTTCCTCCGGGCGCCGTGCTACTGGGCGAGTCGGCGTTCGAGCCCCATCAAGCGTTTCGCATTGGGGAAAATGCCTGGGGCGTTCAGTTTCATCCCGAATTCACCGATCAGATCATGAAAGCCTACCTGGAGGTGCAGTATCCGGATCTGGCGCAGGAAGGTCTGGATGCCAGCGGCTTGATGAACTCGGTTCGGCCGGCACCGGAAGCGTCCAGGCTTCTTGAACGATTCTCTGACTGGATTCTTCAAAAGCAGCGCCGCTAAGCCGGCAGCAACCCAAACACTTCGATGGAACGAAACGCCCATGACAATGAAGTTAGTAGCCTCTGCCCTGCTCCTGACCCTCATCGCCCTGGGGCTATGGCACTCATACAAGCCTTTACCTGCTGGCATTCGCTACCAAGGTGCTCCGGCCCCCTTGATCGCACCAAAACTGCTTACCGACACCACCACCCACTTCCCGAATGGCAGCTCGTCTCTCGACCATGAGATCTTTGATGAGGTGCTGCGTCTGATCGATCAGGCCCAGCAATTCATCCTGATCGATATGTTTCTTTACAACAGCACCGGCCCCGAGAATGCTGACCTCCGCCCCCTGGCATCCCAACTCACCCAGGCGCTCATTGCGAAAAAGAAAGCCGCCCCCAACATCGATATCGTGGTCATTTCAGACCCGCTCAATACCTTCTATGGTGGCACCCGGTCGCGCACATTCGAAGCACTGGAAGGTGCCGGCATTGAACTGATCATCACCAATCTGGAGCCGCTTCGTGATAGTAATCCAGCCTGGTCTGCATTGTGGCGACTCTGCTGTCAATGGTTGGGCAACAACCCGGACGGAGGCTGGCTACCCAATGCTCTCGGAAACGAGCAAACCACCCTCCGTAGCTACCTGGCGCTGCCAAACTTCAAGGCCAACCATCGCAAGCTGCTGGTTGCCGATGAAGGCACCCGATTCCGCGCCCTGATCACCTCGGCCAACCCCCACGATGGCAGCAGTCGGCACAGCAACATCGGCCTGAGCTTCAGCGGCCCCGCGGTCGCAGATGTGATCCGAAGCGAGCAGGCCGTGGCAGACCTGTCCGGTGCAGATACAGAAATCTTCACACGATGGATCGACAGGGTAGAAGCCAGCACCCCCCCGTCAACGAGCCCCACCGGGAAGGTAAGGTTACTGACGGAGTCAGCCATCCGGGATCAGGTTCTGGACATGATCGGGCGAAGCGAAGCTGGCGAATCACTGGACATCGCCATGTTCTATTTATCGCATCGCCCTGTCATCAAGGCACTGATCGCGGCGCAGCAGCGGGGCGTGACCATCCGCATGCTGCTGGACGCAAACAAAGACGCCTTCGGCCACGAAAAGAACGGCATCCCCAACCGGCCGGTTGCCAACGAACTCAACCGGGCAGGCGTTGCCATTCGTTGGTGCAACACCCATGGAGAGCAATGCCACAGCAAGCTGATTAGCTACACACGGGCTGACGGACAACAAGAGCTACTGCTCGGCTCGGCAAATTTCACCCGCCGTAATCTGGACGACCTGAATCTTGAATCCAACGTTTGGGTGGCAGTGCCTTCAGAGCACCCGACAGCACAAAAAGCCACTGATTACTTCAACCGGCATTGGGAGAGCGGCCCTGAAACCAGCCCTGCCCTCAGCCTGCCCTATTCTGAATGGGCGGACAGCTCACGGCTCAGGTATTGGCAGTACCGGATTATGGAAGCCACGGGGCTTTCCACTTTCTGAGGATCCGACTGGTAATCAGGGTCACCTCAAATTTGCAGATCTTTTCGGGCTGCTTCTGCCGACGGCCGGAACAGCTTGGCCTTTACGACAAATCACCACATCTTTGCGCGGAACCTTCAGTTGCCAGCCGAAACGCTCCGCCAGCCAGGCAAACGTCTGCTCCCGGTAGAACACTACATGGGTGGGATCTCTTCGGTAATGCCAGTTCGCGAATCGGTCGTCGTCGGTCTGAAAACAAGTCATGATCGCCAGCCAGCCATCGGGTTTGAGCAAGCCGTTCAATTGTCTGAATACGTCCGCGGGCCGGTGCAGGTGCTCGACGACTTCGGTACAGGTGATGAAATCATACTGACGCTCCAACGCCGAGGTATCCGGGGCAAAAAAAGGATCATAGACAGCCATCGGAAACCCCGCCTGTTCGAGCATTTGTGCAAGGGCCGGCCCCGGGCCACAGCCGAAATCCAACCCTGTGGCACCAGCCGGCAGTTGCCCCAGCAGCGGATCCACCAGCTTCGACAAAAACCGGCGATAGCCTGCATCGTCCGGCTGATTGTCATGGAGCTGATACACCGCGCGCTCTTCCTCTTGCGACAAATAGCATTCTGGCGCCATCACGGTTGCTTCGCACGAAGCGCACCGATGATAGGTTTTGCCCTCCACTGCCAGGAAAGGTGACAGCGAAGCGGTTTCGCACACCGGGCACCATCGCGCTTCTTTGTCAGCACTACAACCTGTTGCATGCGAATGCATGTACGCTCCATCCCGCTCAAAGTTTTATTGTCATATCCGGCCATGCGACCAGTTTGTGACCCGTTGCCACAAAGCCCTGAGGAACAGATGCCTATACTGATGCCCATAACAGCCTGGCTGGGCTGACATAATAACAACTGCGCTTCTGATGACGAACTCCCGGATAACCGCCGGCCACAGAGACACTTACATGGAAATGTTGACACCCCTTGCACTGGAAGTGCCGATTATCTCGGCACGGTATGCGCGACGCTTTGTCCGGTTCATGGAGAACCGTGGCGTAAAGCGCCATACCATTCTTACCAAAACCGGCATCACCGACGAAATGCTGAACAACCCGGACGCCAGCCTGTCTATGACGCAGGTGCTGGGCCTCCTGCGCCAGGCGGACTGGCTGATGACAGACGAGCGAGCGGCTTTCGAGTTCGGAAAGCAGCTTGATTTACCCAGCCACGGGTTACTGGGGTTCGCAATGCTCGGGCAGGAAAACCCAAGGCGACTGGTCAGCATGATCGTGCAGTACCTGCGCGTGGGCCTGCCGCTCATGGACATGGAGCTGGAATCAAGCGGTACTACTTTCCGAATCAAGCTGATCGATACCTGGAACGTAGGCGACCTGCGTCCCTGTCTAACCAAGATTTACATGGGCAGCATCTACCGCTTGTCCTGCCAGGTGTGTGGTCACTTTACCTTTCAGTTCGACTTTTCCACCAGCACTCGCCAGGAGGACTGGCAATTACTGGCCCCGGACTGCGAGTTCGTGTTCGACGCCAGCGTGAGCCAGGTAACCATGCCCTTAAAAGGCATGCCTTTGCGCAAAGACGACGCCAGCCTGGAATTCCTGGTCGCCAGAACTCGCCATACCCGAAAACAGAAAACCCTGGAAGCTGACGAAACGGTGATGCAGGTACGCGAACTGATCATGAGCCAACCCGGCCGCCCGTGCACCACGGAAAATATTGCCCGCCGGCTGGACATCAGCCCCAGAACGCTCCGCCAGCATCTGGCCAGCGCGGGCACCTCGTTCCGGGAGCTGCGAAACGAAATCCGGGAGAACTTTGCCACACTCTACCTCAAAGACACCAACGTGCCCCTGGAGTCCATTTCGGAAAAGCTGGGCTTCAGCGACCAGGCCGGATTTACCAAAGCCTATCGCTCATGGACCGGCAGCACTCCCGGTGACATTCGCCGCCAAGCCCGCAACAAAAAGTGAACACGCATCAACTTTCAGTTTGATGCCGTTCACGGTTTGAACAATTACCCCCCTTCACTTCCGCTTTAGACAAAAATGGTGCCGCCACCAGCAATGACCGGCGGCACCCTCTCCCCGTCTAATACCCATGCAATCATGTGCTCAATGCCCATGGCAAAGGGATTTACGCAAGTCCGATCAAGCTGTCCTTATCGGTGATGTCTGCAGCCCTAACTACAACAAAGAACGCAAGACAGAGGACGAACTCATGAAACTCAGGAACCTCAACACCAGTGTCAGCAAGCTCGGCGCCGCCGTAGCGGCTGCGGCACTGATGGCGGGCGGCGCGTCTAACGCAGCTGCTGAACAAGTCTCAACCGAACTGGCTTTTGAATGTCCGTTTCCGCTGATCGGCACCCAGCCTATCCGTGCACAGATCAGTGCAGACATCCCGAACGTTGCAACCGTAGGTGACCCTACCCCGCAATTTGAAGTGACGGCGATCACCATCGTTAACGACAACGCCCGTACCGGCCTCAAGCTGGTTGGCTCAGAGACTGTTGAAGGCGTTGCCACCAGCATCAACAACGTCATCACGCCAAACCGTAGCCTGGAGCAGGTCGTTACGCTGGACATCCCGGCCACCCCGATCCCTGCCACCACCGGCGAGTTCAACGTACCGGCCTCCGGTATTGCTCCTGAAGTCCTCTTTACCGAGGACGACATTGGCCAGGCCGAAATCCGTGTTGGCTCTCTGTCTCTGGAGCTGATTGCCCGTACGGCCAACGGCGCCATTGCACCAGCACCTATCGGTGAGATCTCCACCGACTGTGTGCAGTTGCCAGACCAGGACAATCTGCTGCAAACCCTTACGGTTGCTGACGTACCTGTTGAAACACCTCGCATTGATGTAGATGGAGAAGAACTTGCCTTTGGCTCTGTTCAGGCTGGTCTGACTGCCCAGAAGTCCCTCACTATCATCAACACGGGTAGCGCAGCACTCGGCATCAACAACATCTCCATCAGCGGTGATGATGCTCAGGTGTTTACTCAGACCAACGACTGTAGCGCTGGTTTGGCACCCGATGCCTCCTGTAGCGTGGATGTGACCTTTGCACCCAGCACCGACGGCGCTCGCGTGGCGACTCTGACCATCGAGTCGACTGACGCTGACAGACCAAGCATCGATGCGGCTCTGTCTGGTCGCGGAACTCTGGCTCCAATGCCGATCATCGAGGTAACACCTGACTCCGTTAACCTGGGCCGCGTTCTTGTGGGCACCAGCAAGTCTGCTCAGGTAACCATTGGCAATACCGGCAACGCTGCTCTGCAAATTGACAGCATCGCCCTTGAAGGCGCCAATGCCTCTGACTTCACTCAGACCAACAACTGCACCACGGTTGCGGCCGGCGCAAGCTGTTCGGTTGATGTGAACTTCACGGCTGCTGCAGCTGGTGTAAGCAACGCCGCTCTGGTTGTGCGTTCCAGCGATGGCGAGAATGCAGAAATCAGTGTTCCGGTTACTGCTGAAGCCATCGAAGATACACCTGGCGGCAAACTTGACCTCCTGCTCGGCCTGGAAGGCTCCACGCTGATCGCGGGCACTGGCGGCACCCTGCCGCTGACCGGTTCAATTGCGACCGTGCTTGACCTGGCTTCCGGAACCTTCGAAGCCGACACCCAGGTTCTGCCCACCTCTGGCAACTTCTCGGTCAAAGTGCTGTTCAGCAAGCTCAATGCTTCTGCCAACGTTGAATTCGAGCAGGCCGGTATCACTACGGGTTCCCTGATCGATGGCAAGCTGACAGCTAACTCCCCGCTGTACGTGAAAGTGCCCAAGGTTGCTATCAAGCTGGGCTGGCTGCCCCTGCGTATTGGTGGTGGCGACGAGTGCCGCACCAGCGAGCCGGTTAACATCCAGCTGACGTCTGCAGAAGGCACTAACTTCTCGCCGGCAACTGGCGGTGCAGTAAGCGGTGTCTACGACCTGCCACCACTGGAAAACTGTGGTCTCCTGACCAGCCTGCTTAACCAGTTCATGTCTGGCCCAGGCAACACCATTGATCTGCAGCTGACCCCTCAGCTCTAAAGAAATTCCGGCCTGGCCGGAAAACAGGTCACAGCCGGTATCAACCGGCTGTGACCAATAAGTACGAAAATAAAACCAAAAAAGGAATAACGATATGAACAGCCTGAAAAAATCCGCGTTAGTGCTAGCCATTGCCGGGCTCCCTTTTGCCGCCCAGGCAGACCTCAAGCCCATTGACGACGTTCACATGGGTAACATCACCGGTCAGGCCGGTGTGACTATTGAACTGGAAACCAAACTGTCGATTGACGAGTTCCTCTACACTGATGAAGGCTCATTCTCCATCAAGGACATCAAAATCGGTGGTGCTAACCGTACCGATCTGTTCGAAGAAATCACTGATTTCCGCGACGCTCTGTTCGGCCAGACCAGTGATCTGATCGACAACATCAAGATCGATATCGACGTGGCGGCTGATGGCGATGCCATCATTAACATCTTCCCGCTCACCGCAGCGCCGATAGACTTTGGCGTCAGCACTGGCGAATGGTCACTGCAGGGTGCCACCGACTCCACGTTGCTTGCGAGCAACTTCAACATGGTGGGCGCGTTCACCAAAGTGGGTATTACCGTTGATACTGCAACCGACAAGCTCAACCTGAACACACAGGTTGGCATCTCTGATCTCGACGTCGACGTCGACTTCCTCGCCTTGGGTATCCGTGACCTCAAATTGACCGGTGCCAACTACATGGGCGCTGGTCTTAACGGCGCGACTGCCAATCCAGGCGTTCTGACACTCGGTGCCACCATCGACATGGACGTTTACAAAGGGACCCGTCTGGGTGGCTCCGGCGACGCTCTGGCGATCGACCTGAACACCTTCGCAGCCGATTTGTCGATCGGCGAAGTACTGGTAGGTGGAGCCAATATCGGCTCTGTGATGATGGATAACCTGGTGGTGCAGGACACCACCATGCGTATCTACGGTCACTAAAACCTGAAAGCCCGGCATCTGCCGGGCTTTCATTTCCGCTCAACTTAATCCTGATCACTTAGCCCGGCAGCAGCTCACAGAAGCTGGTCCAGTTCCGCAGCATCCTTGCCACCTAACCAGCCAAGCTGGAGTTGACCATGAGCCGCGTGATAAACCGTACGCCTGTCCCAGAACAGATTGGCGGCCAATAGGCTATTCGCAAGGGCACTTTCCTCTGTATGCTTTGCCGTGGGAATATAGCTTCGGCATCGCTCCCCTTCACCGGGCCCCAAAAGGAAACCCCATGCTCTGGATTCTACTTGCTGTTGTTGCGCTCATCGTTGCCGCCACCTTTTTGCTGTTCCGGGTGCACGATCTTTCCCGTTTTGACGGCGGTGACTGGGCAGTCCGTGAGGTAGCCCCGAACCCCGCCCACGATGAGGTAATGGCCCGCATAAAAGACATGGGGCGCGCCTCCAGGGGCCTCAAAGGCAAAGCCCGGCTGATTGCCCTCAGGAATCATCTGGACAGCCTTGGCGAAGGCGTTGACGTCACATCCGACATCCGCCATAGCGACCAGCCTCGGGGCGAATGGGTGATTGCACCGGGTGCCGATACCCGCCGCCGGGTGCTGTACATTCATGGTGGTGCCTGGGCGGCGGGCAGCCCACGCAGTCACCGGGCCATTACCGACAAGTTCTCTCACCTGGCCAATGCCGCCGTGTTTGCGCTCGACTACCGATTAATGCCGGAACACCGCTTCATGGACGGCATCCGCGACTGTCGCCAGGCCTACACCTGGCTACTGAACCACGGCCCGGAAGGTGAGGAGAAAGCGGAGTTCATGGTGGTTGCGGGCGATTCTGCAGGCGGCAGTCATACGCTATCCCTGCTCGCCTGGATTCGCGACAACGGCGTGCGCCAGGCGGATGCCGCCGTTGCCTTGTCGCCGTCTACCGACCTTACCCTGACCGCGCCCAGCAACCGGGAGAACATCCGGACAGACGCATTGCTTGGCCCGGTCTTCGGCGGTCTGTCCAAGATTCCGTTGCCGGTGTTGTGGTGGGGTACCCTCGCCGCGTTCCGGATTTCGCCTACCAATCCGGCGGCCTCTCCGCTGCGCGGAAACCTGAATGATCTGCCGCCTACGCTGATTCATGCCAGCACCACAGAGATGCTGCTGCACAACGCCACACGCTACGCCGCAAAAGCCCGGTCAGAGGGGTCACCTGTAGAAGTTCACACCTGGCAGAATATGGTTCACGTGTGGCACATCTTCTCGCCATTGCTGCCAGAGGCCGAACAGGCCTTCGAAGATATTCAGGAGTTTCTGGCACGGGTCAGCGCACCGACTTCTTCCGGCAGCACCGGGCGGCTGAAGAAATAGCCCTGAAAACGCCCGCAGCCCATCCCAACAAGCGTTGCGAACTGGGCCTTGTCTTCTACGCCTTCCGCCACCAGGCGCATACGGTGGTTCTTGCCGATGGCGATGATACTCTCAACCATGTTCCGGGCAGGTTCATCGTCAATAATGTTATCGACAAAGCTCTTATCGATCTTGAGCTCATCGATCGGCAGTTTTCGCAACAGGCTCAGCGACGAGTACCCGGTGCCAAAATCATCCATCGACAAGCTGATACCGGCAGCACGAAGTTGCTCCAGGGTCGGAACAACCTGCTCAAACCCTGACATAAACACCGTTTCGGTGATTTCCAGGGTCAGATAATGAGGGTGTACACCATACTGTTTCAGCGCCGACAATACCCGCTCTGCAAACCCGAGTTGCATAAATTGCATAGCGGATATATTGACCGATAACTCCAGGGGCTCTCTGACCTCGTCGAGAATCTTACGGAAATCGGCCAGACTTCTGTCCAGCACATAGTTGCCTAACTCAACCATCAGGCCAGAAGACTCTGCCACCTCCACAAATTCATTTGGCGGCACATAACCTAACTCTTCATCATCCCAGCGCGCCAGTGCTTCAACACCAACCACGCGCCCCCTGACATCCACCTGGGGTTGATACGCCATGTACAGGTGCATCTCACTCATGGCACCTCGAAGGCGCTGCTCAATGTGAACCCGCCGCAAATAACCCGCCTCGTAATTAGTCTGATAAAGGCAGACATCATTGCGGGTTCTCTTGGCCTGATACAGCGCCAGATGAGCACTGCGAATGATACTGTTGAAAGAGTCTCCATGCGCGGGAAACACTGCAGCGCCGACGCTGGCACCCAGCTGCATTCTAAGCGGGCCAGACGCCATTTCGCGGGCCAGTCTCTGGAGTAGATCGTTACAAAAGGCCAGTAAATTTTCTGGCTCCCGGATGCGGCTGATCACAGCAAACTCATCACCGCCCAATCTCGATGCGCCAAACTGGTCACTGGCGAGCTTACGCAAACATCGGGCAAATTCATTCAGCACCTTATCCCCGTGCTCCTGCCCAAAGCGGTCATTGATGCCGCGAAAGTTATCAATGTCCAGCAGCACCACGCCGAAGCCTTCATCACGATTTACAAGCTGCTGAATCTGATCGATCAGACCCACCCGGTTGAGCAGTGAGGTCAAGTCATCATGCCGTGATTGATACATCAAAGCCGCCCGACGCTTGTGCTCTGCCCGTTCGATCTGGCGAACCAGATAAAATAACAGTAAAAGCAGAGCCAGAAAGACCATCAACAAAATCAGACCGCGCTCAAGAAAAGCACGCCACACAGTCCGAATGTTCGATTCCGAAATGATCCACAACTCATAGTCCGGTGAGTACCAGGCACCGCCAATATAGTTAGCGCCTTCCCGCTGGTTGTAGTAAATACTGGGTACATCCCGGGCTTTCAGTTCGTCGATAGTCACACCGTTGGCTTCGGTCAGACTCAGCCTGTCGACGGCTCTCTCCTCCGGAGTTCTATGAGCATTGGCATACATGTCCGGAGTCACGCCTTCACTGGACATAAACTGCAAGTAACCGTCATGCTCACGAAAAATCATCACCGAGTCATCAGGGCCGGTGTGCAGGTTATTCCCGAACACACCCTTTTCACCGTCTGCGCGAATACCCGCAGACATTACCGCAATCACCTCACCACGCTCATTCCTGACCGCCTTTCGGGCAGGAATGATCCAGGCTCCGACCGCTGGAAGATAATAGGTGCGGCCAACAATCAACCGGTCAGAATCCAGGGCTCGCTGGAACCCCTCCCGGGATGCTTCCTGCTCCAGCAGGTTAGGCATCAGACTGACATCCACAGTGGAAGTTACTTTGACTAACTGACCATTGGGCAACGCCATCCCGAAACCTGCCAGGGCGGGACTGGCCTCCATGATGCTGTCCAGAAATGGCAGCACCTCCGGGGTGGTATCAATAAGATCCTGGCGAACAAGCTCTGCGGCAGCCACCTCCAGAATCAGCTCCTGGGTGCGTAACACATTCGTCACCGACTGACTGATCAGTTCAACCCTGGCCTGATGATGAGACTCCTCGGCACGCAGAGTGGCCTGCCACATGCTCGTCAGGATGAAAGACAGGACCAGCACACCAATCGCGACAACAAGCCAGAACAGCGTCCAAAGATTACGCTTGAAAATGGTCAAAGTGACTCCGTCAGAGTAATTATTGTTGAAGCACTTTTTATAGTACTGACATGAGTATAGGCATAAAAATCGGCATCGCGAACTCTGCCATCTACCAACTTACGCGGCTGGTTTTTGCTTCTTGCAGACGTAAAGCGTTTTGTGAACCCGTGCCACAATCTCGCAGCTATCATCCACACTATCGACAGCCCATTTCGGCAAGCATTTTTCGCCACTGGCGAACGGCAGTGTTCGTACAATCGTTTGAATATTACAGGCCAGCGAACGCCAGTTGCAGTGCGATGGCGAGCATCATCAAGCCGATAACGCCGTCAATCACCCGCCAGGCGTTAGGCCGGGACAGCACAGGGGCCAGTGAAGAACCCAGCCACGCCAGAGCACCAAACCAGATAACAGAGGCACTGCTGGCACCTGCCACGAAGCTTGGGGCACTCGACTGCTGGGCACCCACTGCCGGAATCAGCAACAAGGTATCCAGATACACCTGAGGATTGAGCAGGGTGACCGCCAGTGTGGTCAGCACCACCCCTTTCAGACTCCTGCGGGTTTCCGCTCCAGCCCGAAGCGCAGCCCTGCCACGCCCGGCCCGAACGAACGCCTGAATCGCCAGCCAGCCCAGAAAGACAACACCAAACCAACGCAACACCTCAAGCGCCTGAGGCATCGCCATTAACGCCGCCGACACCCCAAACATGCCCAGGGTGAACAGCAGGATATCCGAGGTCATACAGATGCCGGCAGACCACCAATGATGCTCCCGGCGGATCGCCTGGCTCAGTACGTAGGCATTCTGAGCACCGATAGCGACTATAATGCCGCCGCACATGACCAAACCGGTCAGATAACTCTCTAACACGTTATATATCCAAAGAATAAGGGGATTAGGGGGTTAACGGCTTATCGGTTTACACCGAACCACTGGGGATAAAGCAGCAAGCAATACAGTGCCAGCATGTCATAGACCGCATGCCACACCATGACCAGTTCAAGGCTGCCGCTGAGCTGATAGGCCGTGCCGAGCACCAGGCCAAGACCGGTGGCGACCAGAAAATAGGTAAACGACACATAGTGCACCAGGCCAAACAACACCGAAGCGGCCAGCACCGCTGTCCATGGCCCGGTGTATTGCAGTAACCAGCCCTGTATCGCGCCCCGGAACAGCAGCTCCTCGCCCACGCCGGCCAATATCGACAAGCCGACCAGCACCGGCCATCGGAAGCTGGCTGCGAAGTTATAAAGGGCCTGCATCTGGCTGCTGAGATCATCCGGAAACAGCCAGGTGCTTCGGGTCAGCAACAACAAAACAAGATACGTAGCCACAGCCCCGGCCAACCCAACCAGCACGGTTTCAATGGGCCCGAGGTTGCCCGACAAAAGCGGAATATCGAACAGCCACATAACCGCCAGGCCAACGACGCCAATGCCGCCCTGAAACAGCAAGGCAGCGATTGCAGATATCGAAGAATCCCGACGTTCCGGCATGGATCAGCTGGTAAACAGATCCTTGACCGGGAACAGGTCATCGTAAACAGGTGACTGTTTCTGCGCCTTTGCCTGGAAGGTTTTCATCATGTCCGTCGGGCGGAACATACCCGCCTGCCAGGTGGCCATATACCTCAAGCTGTCTTCGACGCTGTGATCGCGGCTGTAGTTGAGCATTTCCTTGCAGCCAGTCACCGCCAACGGCGAGTTTGCGGCAATCTGCCCAGCAATGGCCATAACCCCTTCCAGCATCGCATCCTGGCTGTCATAGACAGCATTCACAAAGCCCAGACGCTGTGCTTCTTCAGCACCGAATTTACGCCCCGTGTAGGCCAGTTCGCGCACCACGCCCTGAGGCATCAACTTGGGCAGGCGCTGCAGGGTGCCCACGTCGGCGGTCATGCCCAGCTCAGTTTCCTTGATGGTGAAGAAAGCATCGGCCGTGCAGTAGCGGCTGTCGGCCGCACACACCAAATCCAGAGCCCCGCCAATACAGCCACCGTGGACCGCCGCCAATACCGGTAAACGCACTTTTTCAAGGGAACTCAGCGTGTCCTGCAGCTGCAGGACGACCCGGCGCAGGTTCTCTGCCATCCGGCCCGGATCTCCGCTCATGGGCACGGCCTTGGAGTCTGAGAACACGCCCAGATCCATACCCGCTGAAAAGTGCTTGCCGGTTGAGGAAATCACAATCACCCGGGCATCGCTGTTGGCCTCAATATCTTGCATGCAGCGAGGCAACTCCAGCCAGAACGCCTTGTTCATGGTATTCATGGCCTCTGGCCGGCTGAACTGAACGTGGGCGATATGGTCTTTGACGTCGATCTTGAAGCTTTCGTAGTGGGCTAGTTCAGACAAGGTGTGACTCCTTTTAGATTCTGTTTTTTCCAGTAACGCATTAGTGCTGACTGACGATCAAGGCCGCCGCCAGCGCCAGACTGAGGAAAGCCACGATCAGATTGATCGTCATGCCCCAGCGGGCGTTGTAACCATTGGGGAACTCCTCCGGGCTCAGGGTTTTCAGCACCGCACCAAACTGGCGAGTGGCGTAGAACGCGGTAGCGGCCCCCAGCAGGATGAACAACAGCCCCAACCAGTACATCATCACCAGATTGATGCCATTGGCGGTTTCCGGCGTCAACGCGGCCAGCAACAGGCCGGCCCGCTCTACCAGAAAGCCGAACGCAGTCAACCCAAGACTGGTACGATTCCACGCAAGCAATGTGCGCTCGGCAGCGAAAAGAACGCGGGGATCTTTCAGGTCAGACATGGCTGAGTCCGTATCATCGCAGAACAAGGTTTCGTATCATTAGGGCGCACATTACCGCGAAACGAGGCACGATGGAATTCACTTTCCTTGGTACATCCGCCGGAACACCCACCCGGTCACGTAACGTCACCGGACTGGCCCTGTGCGGCTCCGGCCCCAAGCCCTGGTACCTGATTGACTGCGGTGAAGGCACTCAGCACCAGCTGATGCGCACCCGGTATTCGGTGATGCAGCTGCGCGCCATATTCATCACCCACATCCACGGCGACCATACCTTCGGCCTGCCGGGCCTGCTGACCAGCGCATCGATGCTGGGCCGCACCGAACCGCTGGATATCATCGCACCCGTTCAGGTTCGGCGGTTCATCAATGCGGTGATAGAAAACAGCGACTCCAGCCTCAGCTACCCGATCAACTTTATCGATTCGGAGGCACCGAATTTTCTTTGGCAGGACGACCACATGGCGGTTACCAACGTAGCGCTTTCGCATCGGGTGCCCTGCCGGGCTTATGTGTTTACCGAGCGGAACCTGGAACGCCAGTTAAAACAGGAGAAGCTGGTTGCTGATGGCATAGGGCCGGGCCCCGATTGGGGCGACCTTCAGAAAGGCAAAGACGTCCTGCTGGACGACGGCCGCCTGCTCAGAAGCGACGACTACACCCACATTCCAAGAACCGCCCGCAAGATCATTGTCGGTGGTGACAACGACACTCCCGAACTGTTAAAAGACGCCTGCGCTGGCATTCACGTATTGATTCATGAGGCCACCTACACCCAGGACATAGCAGACCGGGTTGGCCCCTGGCCGCAGCACAGCTCAGCCAAACAGGTGGCCACATTTGCACAAAGTGCGGCAGTGCCCAACCTCGTGCTTACCCACTTCAGTTCCCGCTATCAGTCTGCCCCCGGCGGCACACCCCACATCAACTTGCTGGCATCGGAAGCGTTACAGCACTTTAAGGGCCACCTGTTTCTTGCCAAAGACTTTGACACCTACCGGCTGGAAAAAGACCTGCAACTGAGCAAACTCAATGACCATTAATCCGTCCGCTTTTTTCCCGGCGGCATGACAACCCATCACCTTCCAATGCCGACATCGCAGTTTTCGTGGTTCGCTAACCGCTGGGTTAGACTAGCCGGACATTTGCAGGGAAGTCTCCAATGTCCGCACCCGTGGTTTTTGCCGTTTTCGCCGCCGCGCTGATTGCCGGCACCGTGTTCTATCTTTTTTATTACCGAAACTGGCGCCGCCAGAAGGAACTTCAGCAACCCTTCCCCAAGCCCTGGCGCAATTTTCTAAAACGACAGGTTCCTGCGTATAAACAGCTCAATGCAGAGCAAAAAAAGCGCCTCGAGCGACTTGTACAGTTGTTCATTTCCGAGAAAGACTACTACGGTTGCGACGGCTTTGAAGTAGACGACAAGGTACGCGTGACCATCGCTGGCCATGCCTGTCTTCTGGTTCTTGAGCGGCCATTCTCAGACTATGACGACGTGCGCAGCATTCTGGTTTACCCGGACGTCTACCGGGCCCAGGGCACGGAAAGCGACGGCCTGGTGGTGAGCCAGAGTGACCAGATTCGGGCTGGGGAAGCATCTTCCCATGGTCGGGTGGTGCTGGCCTGGAGTGAGTGCGAGAGCGCGATTGCCCATCCACACAGCCCGCATAACGTCATCCTCCACGAATTCGCCCATCAACTGGACTACCTGGACGGCACCGCCGATGGCGCGCCGCCTTTGCACGGGGAGCAGGCCCGCCACTGGCAGGAAACCATGACCAAAGCCTGGGACCATCTTCAGGACCGGCTCGACCGTCACCGCAAACCGTGGCTGGATCCTTATGGTGCCACCGAGCCAGCGGAGTTCTTTGCGGTACTCACGGAAACCTTCTTCCAGCAACCGGAACACCTGCTCGAAGCCCAGCCGGATGTCTACAAAGCCCTGTGCGGCTATTATCGGCTGGACCCGAGAGACTTCAGCAGCCATCAACCTTAGGTTCCGTCGCCTCTCACACCCAGCCGGTCCAAATACAAGTGCAACTCCTGCTCACTGATGTTCACATGCTCCAGCACCCGGCCGTAGAGCATCACCGTAGGCACATTGCGGCCACCCAGCTCCTTCTGGGTTTCACTGAGGACGTAAAGTATCGTCCTTTCGGTTTTTGTGAGACCATCCCGCGCATCGGGGATCACCTCGTCTATTCCGCGTAAACTGTTCATATATCTGCATCCGGTAAGCTGCCCATGGAAATCAAAGTCAATTATCTCGACAACCTGAGGCTTGAGGCCAAATTTGACGATTTCACCGTCATCTCAGACCAGCCCGTCCGCTACAAGGGCGATGGCTCGGCACCCGGCCCCTTTGACTATTTCCTGGCCTCCTCGGCCATGTGCGCAGCCTACTTTGTGAAGGTTTACTGCAACGCCCGGGACATCCCCACCGACAACATCCGCTTGTCGCAAAACAACATTGTAGACCCGGAAAACCGCTACAAGCACATCTTCAAGATTCAGGTGGAACTGCCGGAAGACATCTCCGACAAGGATCGCCAGGGTATTCTGCGCTCGATCGACCGCTGCACCGTCAAAAAAGCTGTGCAAGCCGGCCCGGATTTCCAGATTGAAGTGGTCGAAAACCTGGACGAAGACGCCCAGGCACTGCTTACCGTGAAGCCGGAAGGCGAAGCGAATACTTACATCGAAGGCAAAGACCTGCCCCTGGAAACCACCATCGCCAACATGAGCGGCATATTGGCAGACCTGGGCATGAAAATCGAAATTGCCTCCTGGCGCAACATCGTGCCCCATGTGTGGTCCCTGCACGTGCGCGATACCGCTGCCCACATGTGCTTTACCAATGGCAAGGGCGCCACCAAGGAGGCCGCCCTGTGCTCGGCCTTGGGTGAGTTCATTGAACGGCTGAACTGCAACTTCTTCTACAACGATCAGTATTTCGGCCAGGACATCGCCAACAGCGAGTTCGTGCATTACCCGAACGAGAAATGGTTCCAGCCCGGCCCGGACGGCGAGTTGCCCGAGGGCATCCTGGACGATTACTGTCTGGAGATCTTCAACCCGGATGGAGAACTGCTCGGTACCCACCTGTTCGACACCAACTCCGGCACCCCGGAGCGAGGCATCTGCAGCATCCCATACGTGCGCCAATCCGACGGCGAAACCGTGTACTTCCCGTCAAACCTGATCGAGAACCTGTACCTCAGCAACGGCATGAGCGCCGGTAACACCCTGCAGGAAGCCCAGGTACAGTGCCTGTCGGAAATCTTCGAGCGGGCGGTGAAGAAAGAGATCATCGAAAACGAAATCGCCCTGCCGGATGTGCCGGAGAGCGTGCTGGCCAAGTATCCGGAGATCGTCGAGGGCATCAAGGCCCTGGAAGAACAGGGCTTCCCGGTGCTGGTCAAAGACGCCTCCCTCGGCGGTCAGTTCCCGGTCATGTGCGTGACCCTGATGAACCCGAAAACCGGCGGTGTGTTTGCCTCCTTTGGCGCCCACCCAAGCTTCCACGTCGCGCTGGAACGCAGCCTGACCGAGCTGCTGCAGGGCCGCAGCTTTGAGGGCCTGAACGACCTGCCCGCCCCAACCTTCAACTCCATGGCAGTGACCGAGCCCAACAACTACGTTGAGCATTTTATCGACTCCAGCGGGGTGGTGTCCTGGCGTTTTTTCAGTGCGAAATCCGACTACGAGTTTGTGGAGTGGGATTTCTCCGGCACCAATCAGGAAGAAGCCGCCAGCCTGTTCGGCATTCTCGAAGACATGGGCAAAGAGTGCTACATGGCGGTGTTCGAAGACCTGGGCGCTCCGGTGTGCCGGATCCTGGTGCCGGGCTATTCCGAGGTGTACCCGGTGGAGGACCTGGTGTGGGACAACACCAACATGGCACTGGAGTTCCGGGAAGACATCCTCAACCTGCACCGTTTGAGTGAAAACGAGCTGACCGATCTGGTGGAGCGACTCGAAGAAGCCGAGCTCGACGTGTACATGACCATCGTCACCCTGATCGGCATCGAGTTTGATGAGAACACCGTGTGGGGCCAGCTCACCATTCTGGAGCTAAAACTACTGATCTACCTGGCCATCGGCCAGTTGGAAGAAGCCCAGGAACTGGTCGAGACATTCCGGCAGTTCAACGACAACACCGTTGAACGTGGCCTGTTCTACCAGGCCATGAACGCGGCACTCGAAGCCACGCTGGATGACGAGCTGGAACTGGAAGACTACCTCCACAACTTCCGCCGTATGTTTGGTGACGAGGTCATGGATGCGGTGGTCGGCTCTATTAACGGCAGTGTCCGCTTCTACGGTCTGGAAGAAACCGGCATGGATCTCCGTGGCTTGGACCGTCACCTGAAGATGATCGAGAGCTATAAAAAGCTGCATGCAGCCAGGGCGGCGATCGCCGCAAGTTGAATTTTTGGTCTATATTTACCGGAAAGCCATCTGGCGCCCGGAACTGGACCTCACTGCGTGACATCACCGGTCAACAACATCGAAGCCATGGATATCCTCTTGCTCAAGGGCATGCTGGATACCATGACAGACCACATTTTCATCCTCCGCGCCGAAGGCGACCGCTACAAGCTGGTTTACTGCAACCTGGCCATGGATAACTTCATGAGCCAGGGCAACGGTCCGCTCTGTGGTCGCTACCTGGATGAACTGATTCCGGATCCAGTGCTGTGCAGGAAGATCTCCGACAACTACGCAAGCGTCATAAAATCCGGAGTAGTGTCGCGCTACGAAGAGGACACGGAGGGCTTTTCTACGCCCGTAACCTTCTTCGAAACCACCCTGTCGCCATTAACCGGCGAAGACGGAAAAACCACCTACATTGGTGGCATTTCCAGGAATATCACCGCCCGAAGGAATGCTGAAAAGGCTCTACAAGAAGCGAACGCCAAGCTGCAGCAACAACTGGAAGAAAACAACCGGCTGCGGGATGAGCTCAAGGAAGAATCCATCCGCGACCCCCTCACCAACCTTTACAACCGGCGCCACTTCATGGAGTGTCTGGATCGCGAGCTTGGCAGGGCAAAGCGTGGCCAATTCGCCCTCACCCTCATGATGGCAGACCTCGATTACTTCAAAGACCTGAATGACCAATACGGCCATTCCGTGGGCGATCAGGCACTCGTTGAATTCAGCCAGAGACTCACTGCCACCCTGCGAAAAGAGGATGTTGTCTGTCGCTGGGGCGGCGAAGAATTTCTGATCATGATGCCCGGGCTTGACCAGGCCGATGCTAAGTCCAGGATCATCGAATGGCAGCAGCAAAACAGTCCCATGAAGATCGTGGTCGCCAACGGAACCATTGAGCTCAGCTGTTCCATTGGGCTTGCCACTGCGCCCGAACACGGATTGAGGCCGGATACACTCATTAATGCAGCGGACAAGGCACTCTACCGGGCTAAGGCGAAGGGCCGAAACCAGTTAAGAACAGCTGGGGATTCAGACCATGCTGAAAACGTCGGGCATTGTTGAACCTCCTGTCACTCGTGCTGACCGGTTTGGATCACCCCTGTGCCAATCACTCGAAGAGCGCCCGCCTGGCAGGTCGCCTTAAACGGCGTTTTACCCGCCTCGTCGCCATCCACGGTGACCGTTTTGGGGTGACTGGTTTCTACCTGGCACCACCCGGTCTTAACCTGTATCACGGTGCTGGTCCGGCGTGGCGTCTTGCCGTTCAACCTCACCATCACGTAGGCGAACAACAACTGCGCCAGCGGACGGGGCCTCACCGCAATAACATCCAGCAGACCATCATTAGCCGATGCTTCGGGAATCTCATGACCACCGCCAAAATAGGCGCCAGTAGCCACGGCCACCGATAACCAGCGCCCCTCCAGAACGGATTTATCAGTCTGAATACGCGCCTTGAACCCGCGCTGTGCGCCAAGCTGCTGGAACAGAGTCACCACATAGCTGAACTGCCCAAACCATTTTTTAGTGGGCGAGCTGGCCTGACGAGAGGGCAAGGTACCCAGCCCGATGTGGGCAACGTTCAGAAAGATCCGCTCGCCAGACACCGCCACATCCACTTTTTGCACGGTGCCTTCTGCCACCAGCCTGGCCACCTCCCCGGGCTCACTCGGAATGTCGAGGTTTCGGGCAAAATCGTTGGCCGTGCCGGACGGCAACACGGCCAGAATGGCGCCGATTTTCAAACACAGCTCCGCCACCCCGTTTACCGTCCCATCGCCACCTGCAGCCATCAGACAATCGCCTTCCGATACCCTGCTGCGCCACTGCTTCTGATCTTCCAGATGACAAACCTCGACATCTGTAATGCCCTGCTGCTGCAAGTGGGCCAGCCAGAAGTCTGCATTCCGGCTGCCGTCGCCGGAGCCAGGGCTATCGACAAGCCAGTACGCCATATCCGCTCCCTCAGAAAAAAGAAACTATCCTCCTACTTTGATAGCATGACTGTCCGATTTATTCCTGCAGGAAGCATTACCGTATGGCAACGCGAATCACTATTCATTACTGCACTGGCTGCAACTGGATGCTGAGATCCACCTGGATGGCACAGGAATTATTGTCCACATTCGATGGAATGATTGACGAGCTCACGCTTAAGCCCGGCTCCGGCGGGATTTTTGAAGTTTATGTCAACGATACCCGCATCTGGTCCCGAAAAGACCAGGGAGGCTTTCCGGATATCAAGCAGCTGAAACAGCTTGTGCGAGACGAGATAGCCCCGGATCATTCGCTGGGGCATTCCGATAAACCCGCGTAAAAGGGCTGAGTTCATTCAAGCACGATGGTTCTTCATGGTGTCACACCGATAAGGCGTGCTGCGCGACCTTCTTTAACCACCTCGCCCGCTTGGCGGGAGTAGCATAACGAACGGGGCCAATGGCGGTAATTTTTACAGGTTTGATTCCGCAAAACTCGAGGATGGTTCTCTTGATCTGATTGTGTGCAGGCATTCTATACACCAACCGGAAATACCAAGGCGGTGTGTCCATGGTCATAATGACGTGTGCACTTCGGCCGGACAGTAATCTATCCCAGAGCTGAGAGTTTTCACGATACTTAAAGGCGAAACCTGGTAAAAAGACGCGATCAAACATCCCTTTCAGCAAAGACGGCATAGACCCCCACCAAATCGGGTAAACAAACACGAGATGGTTTGCCCAGGTAATCGCGTCCTTGATCTCTTTTAAGCCCGGTTCAAGCTCCTGCCTTTGGTTATATCCATGGTGCAGCGTTGAATCGTAGACTATGTCTCCGAGCCTGAAGACTTTGACACTGTGGCCTGAGCCTTCGGCAGCTTTTGCATAGGCACTGGCAAGGTCGCCACAATAACTGTCTGAATCAGGGTGACCGAGAATAACCGCGATTTTTTTGGACATAAGTTCCCTGTCTCTATAGCCTGACGCCTTGTCTTTTCAGCGTAGTAGAGCTCAAACCACCCTCTCCGGCAACCGCTATTTTGTCAGGACAGAGCCGAAATCAACAACATTAAAGATTCCACCACTCCTTTGCTATAAAATAGCGCTCCCCAAAAACGCCCGACCGCTGCTGATCGCCAGAGGTGATTCAGCAAACTCTGCAGAGGCTTTCCATTGTCTATCAACGCCTTATACACCGACCTGTCGGGCTACTACGATCTGATGTGTGCCGATATCGATTACCCGGCACAGAGTCACGGCGTTCGGCGCCTGCATCAGCTGTTTGGCAACGGTGGTACGCAGCATCTGGACCTGGCCTGTGGAACCGGCCCCCACCTTCGCCACTTCATCGATTACGGTTATCAATGCCAGGGCCTGGACATCAATCAGCCCATGCTGGATGTGGCAGAAAAACGCTGCCCCGAAGCCCTGTTCAGCCTGGGGGATATGTGCGCGTTTCAGGTGGAGCAACCCCTTGATCTGATCACCTGCTTTCTCTATTCGATTCACTACAGCGCGGGCATCGAAAATCTCAAGGGATGCGTCCTCAGTGCCCACGATGCGCTGGCTGAAGAGGGTGTATTCTGCTTTAACGCCGTGGACAAAACCCGGATCAACAACAATCTGTTTGTCAGCCACACGGCCCGGCACGATGACAGCGAGTTTACTTTCCGTTCCGGCTGGCAATACAGCGGACAGGGTGAGCAGCAGTCACTGCGGCTCAGCATCGACAAAATCACGCAGGGGGTCAGCCAATCCTGGCAGGATGAACACCCCATGGTGGCGCTGAGTTTTCTCGAGTTAGAAAAATTGCTGGAGCCGCTGTTTGAGGTGCACATTTTTGAGCACGATTACGAGCGTATCGCACCCTGGGACGGCGAGTCCGGAAACGCCCTTTTTGTCTGCATCAAACGCTGAGCGGCTCCGGACCAGGATCTGAGCCGCCTCAGTGTTTCATTTTGGAATGATCCATCTTCGAGTGGTCCATAGGCGTGCCATCCAGCGGCTGAACCACCAGCTCAATATCCATGTCGTCCGCACCGTCAAAGTCCAGCTGCACCGGAATTTTCTCGCCTTCAACCAGGGGCTGGGCTAACTGCTCCAGCATCAGGTGATAACTGCGGGGTTTCAGTTCCACGGTTTCGCCGGCCGGAATGGCCAGGCCACCCTTCACCGGCTGCATGCGCATTACGCCTTCGTGCATGGAGGTTTCGTGGATGGAAACATGGCCGGCTCTCGGGCTCTGTGCCGCAACCAGGGTGATGTCCTGCTCGCCGTTATTGGTGATGGCCAGGTACCCCACTCCCATGGGCGTGCCCGGCGGTGTTGGCCGGCTCCAGGGGTTGTCGATCTGGACCTTGCCGTGCCCAGCATGGTTACCATGATCAGCCGCCAGTAACGGTGTTGCCAGGGTGGCACAGGCCAACAGCAGCGCGGAGGTCAGTTTATTGAATCGGTTCATGGTGTCTCGCACGGTGATGGTTTCAGGCATTTGAAGGCCCTTAGTGTTGTCGCCAACGCGCCGGATGGCAAGTGCCCGGAACAGCAGGCCGGCGACCACCGGCCCGCCCGTTCAGCCTGCTTTCTGCAACGCATCGACCAGCGCGCCCAGAAACCGCGAGGCTTCGCCGCCGGTGGCAGCCCGGTGGTCGAAGGTCAGGGACAGGGGCAGAATGCGACGAATGGTCGCAGCGCCATCATATGGCACCACCTTCTCCCGAATACGCCCGGCGCCCACGATAGCCACCTGGGGCGGGCTGACAATGGGGTTGGCATACTGGCCGGTCATGGTGCCGAAATTGGACAGGGTGATGGTGGCTCCCTGCATCTCCTTCGGCGGAATCTTGCGGGTGGCCACCGCTTCCCGCAGGTTCTCCAGCCCTTTGCGCAGGTCTTTCAGGTTACGGTGGGTAATGTCTCTCAGTACCGGCACAAACAAGCCGTCGGGCGTATCCACGGCAGTGCCTACGTGCACCTCGCTCAGTAACTGGCGGCTCAGGTTGTCGCCATCAAACCAGCAGTTCAGCTCCGGCACCGCATCGCAGGCTTTCCCGATGGCCTGGACCAGGCGCATGGTGGTGTCACTGCCCTTTTTCCAGTCGCCGATATCCACATCCTCAAAAATGGAGACTGGCACTACCTGAGCATGGGACAACGCCATGTTTTTCGCCATGGTGCGGCGGGTACCGCGCAGGGGCTCCGCATCGCCCAGCTGTTTCTGGTGGCTGGCCTGTTTGTGCACATCATCCGAGGTGATCAGGCCGCCGGGCCCGCTGCCTTTGATGGTTTCCAGGCTGACACCCAGTCGCTCCGCCAGCGCCCGCACCCCGGGAGTAGCCCGGTTGGCGCGGGCCCGCTTGCTGGAGGCAGCAGCGCCGACGATGAACTGGTCTTTCTGAGCGCCCTGCCCATCCCCTTTGCCGGAGGATTTCAGCTCACCCACCACCGTACCGGTGTCGTCACCCGCCCCTTCAAAGGCCAGCAGGGGTTCGCCAGTGTGAATGATGTCGCCGGGCTCGCCGTAGAGTTTGGCGATGGTGCCGGCCTGCGGCGACGGCACTTCCACAATGGCCTTGGCGGTTTCTACGCTGACCAGTACCTGGTCCGCTTCTACGGCATCGCCCACCTTGATATGCCATTCAACAATTTCAGCTTCCGGCAGGCCTTCGCCCAGATCCGGGAGTTTGAAGTTTTTCATGGTTGGCCTCCTAGAGCGCGATCACCTGTTCAACGGCAGTTACAATGTCTTCCACCTGGGGCAGGTAATACTGCTCGTTCCGGTAGTAAGGCATCACAGTGTCGTAGCCGGTTACCCGCACCACCGGCGCCTGCAGGTCCAGAAAAGCCGCTTCGGCAATGGAAGCGGCCACCTCCGCACCCACTCCGCCATTTCGGCAGGCTTCATGGATAATCACCGCCCGGCCGGTTTTGGCGACCGAGCACAGCAGGGTTTCCCGGTCCAGCAGGCTGACGGTGGCTATATCGATCACCTCGCAGCTCACGCCCTGCTCTGCCAGTTTGTCGGCCGCTTGCAGGGTTTCCATCACGCAGGCACCCCAGGTGATCAGGGTCACGTCATCGCCTTCTCGCAGGGTGAAGCAGGTATCCAGCGGCAGCGCCTCGCCGTTGTCTTCGACGCTTTGGGTCACCGCCCGATAGATGCGTTTGGGCTCCAGAAAGATCACCGGGTCCGGATTGCGGATGGCCGCCAGCAGCAGGCCATAAGCCCGTTGTGGCGAACTGGGGATGACCACTCGCAGGCCAGGAATATGGGCAAACAGGGCTTCGGTGCTTTCGGAGTGATGTTCCGGCGCATGGATACCACCGCCGAACGGCGCCCGGAACACCAGCGGGCAATGCAGCCGGCCCCGGGTGCGGTTACGCATGCGCGCCGCGTGGCTGACAATCTGCTCCATACCGGCATAGATAAAGCCCATGAACTGGAACTCTGCTACCGGCTTCAGGCCCTGGGTGGCCATGCCGATGGCGGTGCCCGCAATCAGGTTTTCCGCCAGCGGTGTGTCCATCACCCGCTTGAATCCGAAGGCTTCTTTCAGACCCACCGTGGCGCGAAACACGCCGCCATTGGTGGCAATGTCTTCGCCCAGCACCACCACGTTTTCATCATCCGCCATGGCCCGGTGCAGGGCCATGTTGACCGCTTCCACCAGGGTCACGTCACGGGTTTCATTCGAACGCTTTGCCGTAATCATGCGGCACCTCCCCGGTATTTGTTGGCGATCTGATCACGCTGGGGTTGCAGCGCGGCCGGGAGGGTTTCAAACAGATAATCCAGCATAGCGGTGGGTGGCTCGGCTTCGGTGGCCAGGTATTCCTCCACGGCCTGTTCTACGGCTTGCTTGCAGTCCGCCTGCAGGGCTTTCTCCTTGTCCGGGCTCCAGTGTCCGCTGTCATGAAGCCAGTTCTGCAGGCGCTTGATGCCATCCTTTTCCCAGGCTCGCTTGAGGTCTTCGGCGGTGCGATAGCGGGTGGCATCATCCGCGGTGGTGTGGTCACCCAGCCGGTAGGTGACCGCTTCAATCACCGTGGCGCCCTTGCCGCCATGGGCCCGTCCCAGAGCCGCATCCAGCGCTTCAATCGTCGCGAAGTAGTCGTTGCCATCCACAATGTGGCCCGGCAACCCTGCACTGATGGCTTTCTGGGCGATGGTTTCGGCGCCGCTTTGCAGGCTGCGGGGGGTGGAAATGGCCCACTGGTTGTTGATCACCACAAACACCACTGGCAGGTGCCAGGCACCGGCCAGGTTGATACTTTCCAGAAAGTCACCCTTGGAGGTACCGCCATCGCCAATGCAGCACACCACCGCCCGCTGCTGGTCGCGAATTTTCATGGCCGAGGCGACACCTACGGCATGGCAACACTGGGTGGCAATGGGTACAGAAATTGGCAGGTCTTCCGGGCAGTTCTGCCAGGCGCTGCCGCGCTCGTCGCCGCCCCAGTACAGCAGCAACTCCCTGAGGCTGACGCCCCTCAGAATTTGCGCAGCCTGGTCCCGGTAGTAAGGCACAAACACATCGGACTTCGCCATGCCCTGGCCAATGGCCGTGCCCACCACTTCGTGCCCCAGCACAGAGGGATAGGTACCGCATTTTCCGGTACGTTGCAGGGCAATGGCTTTGGAATCGAAGGTGCGGGTCAGCACCATGTTGCGATAGGCGGCCAGAACCCTGTCGGTGTTCCCGGCCTGGGGCGGCAGCTCACTCAGGGGCTTGCCGTGATCATCCAGATAGCGGGTGCTATCCACATGAAACTCGTGGAGCTCTTTCATCCCATCCTCCTGTCCCCCGGCTTCAAGATAAAAGCCTGGCTGCTCTAAAGCCTGCTTGTGGCCGGCAACGGCAGCGGTGGGGTGGTTCGTCTTGTTGTTGGCGCGGGTTACACGCTGCGGGATTTCTCCGGGTGCTAACGGGCACCCTGTTTAATATTTAGACGATGGTTTGGAAATGATCAAAGGAACTTTACGGGCAGGCGCCTGACAATACGTTCATCCCGGATTCATGTTGGTTATGGTTTATTGTGGCTAAACTCAATGAGCAGACACGGGCAACACCCCTCGAAGGAGCTGAACAATGAACGTCATGTCGGTACTGAATCAGATTATGGGCCAGGCTCAAGGTGGCCAACCCCGAAGCGGCGGTGGAATGGATATAAACAGCCTGGTGGGCAGCTTGGGCAATCAGGTCTCTGGCGGGAGTAGCGGCAGCGGGATTGATGTCAAGAGTCTGCTGGGCGGCGGTGCTCTGGGCTTGATGCTGGGTTCCAAACGCGGCAGGAAGATGGGCGGCACGGCGCTGAAATATGGCGCTCTTGCAGGTGTAGGCGCGCTGGCGTGGAAGGCCTACCAGAATTACCAGAGCAACGCACAGGGCGCCCCGCAGCAAGCGCCAGCCCAACAGGGCCGGCCACTGGAACAACTGCAGGGTGCCGAGCAGGAAAAGCGTGGCCTTGAGATACTGCAGGCCATGATCATGGCGGCCCGAGCTGACGGCCACGTAGACGCCAACGAACGCGCACTGCTCACTCAGGAAATCGAAAAACTGGGGCCAGACGACGAATTACACAACTGGATTCAACAACAGTTTGATGCCCCGCTGGACGCCCAGGCGCTTGCCAAAAACGCAGATTCCCCCCAGGCAAGCCGGGAAATCTACGTGGTCAGCGCCGTGATGATTGATGATCAGAACGCCATGGAAAGAGCGTGGCTGGACCAACTGGCCGCGGCCCTGAACCTCGACCCCGGCCTGGCCAAAGAGCTTGATCAACAAGTGCGGGCCGTCAGCCAGGCCTGAGACTCAATCATCCCACCGTTCATATTGCTGGCCTTGCCGCAACAGCCAATAGGTAACCCCCAAAGCCAGGGTGGTTGCGGCAATGGTCATCAAAGCGGTCAGGCCTTTTTAACAAACTCTGACTTAAGCTTCATAGCACCCACGCCATCCACTTTGCAATCGATATCATGGTCGCCATCTACCAGCCGGATGTTCTTCACTTTGGTGCCGACCTTAACCACCAGACTCGAACCCTTCACCTTCAGATCCTTGATGACCGTAACGGTATCGCCGTCCTGAAGCTCGTTGCCGTTCGAATCCCGAACCACCTTGCCGGCCGCAGCCTCCGCCTGCTCAGCAGCGGTCCACTCATGCCCACATTCGGGACAAACCAGCTGAACGCCGTCTTCGTAGGTGTATTCAGAATTGCACTGGGGGCATGGGGGCAGTTGAGACATTATCATTTCCTGTTAATTGAATGAGCGCAGCATTATAACACTACCGCCCCGGTGAAACCCTCGCCAACACCTCCGGGCTCTCCGACAGCGGCAACGCCAGTATCACCCCTTCGTTAGACCGGGGAAACACCCCCGTCAACGCAGTCACGTTCACCTGATGCGACACCAGCACCACCGGCGCTCCAGGCTCCAAATCGTTAACCAGCGCAATCGTCTGTCGGGTCTGGGTATCGCCATCACCCCGATTCCGAAAAAAAGAATTCAACACCGGCCACGCCGTCACCGCGCCCATATCCATTTCGCGGGCCGTGTCCATGCACCGACACCACTGACTGGAAAACACCCGGGCCTCGGTTATCCCGTGATTCCCCAGCAGGCGCTTCCACAATCTCGCCTCTTCCCGACCGGTCTCGCTCAAATTACGCTGCGTGCTGCAATCATTCACATTAAACCCCGCCGGATCGCCCGTACCGGGGGCCAGAGCATGTCGCATCATCAAAACAGCTCGCCCCTCCCGGAGCGCAGCCCAGGCTTCGTCCTCGGAAGCGATTCCGTTAGCGGGTGAAGATGCAAGAACGATCAAAAGCCATATCAGCAGAACCTTCATAGTCTTCCCTCAGCTCTCAGATTCTTGACCAAACCGCGGCGGTACCCGAGCAGTCAGAACAGTGTCATTGGGGGCCGCTTTCCAAAAAATTCGATGGCCACGGATGGCCTGAGAGAAGCGCACATGGATGTGCTCGTAGCGGTTTTTGGAAAGCGGCCCCCAATGACACTGGCACCCAAACCTGACGGCTAATCAATAAATACGCGACCCAAAACTAACAAGCTCACCCAATGAAAGGTTAAAATCACCAAAACCCAATCCAACGAAGGAAACCCGACATGCCAATCTGGGTCGACGCCGACGCCTGCCCCGTACCCATCCGGGAAATCCTCTGCCGCGCCGCTACCCGCTGGCAAGTCCAGACCACCTTCATCGCCAACCACGCCATCACCCTGCCACCAAGCCCCTACATCAGCCGCCGCCAGGTACCCCAGGGATTTGATGTCGCCGACAACGAAATCATGGACCAGATGACCAAAGGCGACCTGGTGATCACTCAGGACATTCCCCTGGCCGCAGAAGCCATCGAAAAAGGCGCCGACGTGTTCAACCCCCGGGGACAGGCCTTTACCAAAGAGAATATCCGCCAGCGCCTGGCCATGCGTAACTTCATGGAAGAAATGCGCAGTGCCGGTCAAGTCACCGGCGGCCCCGCACCCTTGGGCCAGGCCGACCGAAAGGAGTTCGCCGATCAACTCGACCGTTGGCTGCAACGCAACACCCCCAAGTGATAATGATTCTATTTTAAAATAACGGAGAATCCGCTACCCTTCCTGCCTTTGGCAAGCCCAGCCACAGCAAGAAGGAAGCGGATTATGTCGTCAAACAGCCCTCACACCAGCAGCGTCGCCGCCCTTGGCCGACTGCTTCGATACGCCCGGGGCTATCGCCGGCAGATCATTGCAGCCACTACCTGTTCGATCATCAACAAGCTCTTCGACATTGCTCCGGAGATTTTGATTGGTGTCGCTATTGATGTGGTGGTGAACCAGGAGGAAAGCTTCGTTGCCGGCCTGGGCTTTGAGACCGCACAGGAGCAGATCACCATCCTGGCGGTGCTCACGTTCTTCATCTGGGCCGGCGAGTCCATCTTCGAATACTTGTTCCAGATCCTCTGGCGCAACCTGGCCCAGCGCCTGCAGTCCGACCTCCGGCAAGACGCCTACGAACACGCCCAGGGTCTGGACATGAGCTTCTTCGAAGCCACCAGCTCCGGCCAGCTGGTGGCCACCATGAACGACGATGTGAACCAGCTAGAGCGATTCCTGGATGGCGGCGCCAACGCCATGATCCAGGTAGGTGTCACGGTAGTGGCGGTGGGCGCCGTGTTCTTTGTGCTGTCACCCCTCATCGCCTTGCTGGCATTCACACCCATCCCCCTGATTATCTGGGGCGCCTTCTATTTCCAGCGTAAGGCCGGCCCTCTCTACGCCGATGTGCGAGAGAAGGTGGGTGACCTGTCCAGCCGACTGGCCAACAACCTTGGTGGCATCGCCACGATCAAGAGCTTCACCGCAGAACAGCGGGAAGCCAAACGCCTGAAGGACGCGAGCGAAGCCTATGTTGATGCAAACCGCCGCGCCATTCGCATCAGTTCGGCGTTTATTCCGGTGATTCGCATGGCCATTCTGGCCGGTTTCCTGGCTACCTTCACGGTTGGCGGCATGATGGCACTGGAAGGCAGCCTGAACGTGGGCGCTTACGGAGTTCTGGTGTTCCTCACCCAACGCCTGCTCTGGCCCCTGACCGGCCTGGCGGAAGTGATCGACCTGTTTGAACGGGCCATGGCCAGTACCCGGCGGATTCTCGATCTGCTCGCCGAACCGGTAAACGTTCGGGATGAAGCCGGCAAGACACTCGAACAGCCAGTACGTGGAAAGGTCTCATTCAACCAGGTGAGTTTCCGTTACGCCGGCAGCGGCGCAGGCATACAGGACATTACCCTGAACGTTCCTGCAGGCAATACCCTGGCGTTGGTAGGGGCGACCGGCTCCGGCAAGTCCACATTGATCAAGCTGTTATTGCGGTTCTACGACCCCTCCCATGGAGACATCCGGATTGACGGCCAGCCCATTCGTGAAGTGAGCCTGAAGTCCCTGCGCGATGCCATTGGCCTGGTTAGCCAGGATGTCTACCTGTTTGAGGGCAGCATCCGCGACAACCTGGCCTATGGCAAACCGGATGCCAGCGAAGAAGAGATCATTGATGCCGCCCGTACTGCCGAAGCCTGGTCCTTCATTGAGGCACTGCCGGAAGGCCTGGACACACCGGTTGGTGAGCGGGGCATTCGCTTGTCGGGAGGCCAACGTCAAAGACTGTCACTGGCCCGGGCGCTGCTGAAGAATCCCCCCATACTGGTGCTGGACGAAGCAACCAGTGCCGTGGATAACGAAACCGAAGCCGCCATCCAGCGCTCGCTCAAGCGCATTGGCCATAATCGCACGGTGATCATGATTGCCCACCGGCTGTCTACCATTGTGGATGCGGATACCATCGCCGTGGTTGAGAATGGCCGGATTGTCGAGGAAGGCGACCACGACAGCCTGATACGCAATAACGGCGCCTACGCTGCACAATGGCGCGTGCAAACCGGGCAGGCGTAAGTAGGCCACACCTCCACACAGATAATATTGATAGGTATTCGCATTTAGATTATCCTGCCAGCCAAAGAAACAGGGGAATCTGAATGTCCGCGTTTTTCGAAGTCCGCGAACTCGCCGTCCACATTAGCAGCACGGCTATCCTTCAAAACATTAGCCTGGCCTTTAACGAAGGCCAGGTAACCGCCCTGCTTGGTCACAACGGCTCAGGCAAATCCACGTTGTTGAAATCACTGGCCAGGCAGATTCCAGCCTGTGCCGGTGAAGTCAGGCTTGAGGGTAAAACCGCGAAAAGCCTCGGCGCCCGCGCCTTTGCCCGGATTGTCGGCTACCTGCCCCAGCACCCGCCCGGCACCGATGGCCTGACGGTAAGGGAGCTGGTGGCACTGGGCCGTTATCCCTGGCGAGGCCCGCTTGGCCGATACAGCGAGGAGGATCACTCGCTGATTGATCAGGCTATCGCCGATACTGACCTCAAACCGTTTCAGCATCGCTCTGTCGATACCCTGTCCGGTGGTGAACGCCAACGGGCCTGGATTGCCATGTTGCTGGCTCAGCAAACCCGCTGCCTGCTATTGGATGAACCCATCTCCGCCCTGGATGTGAAACACCAGGTGGAAACGCTGCGCCTGGTGCAGCGCCTTGCCAGCCAGCGAGAACTGACCGTGATTGTGGTACTGCACGATGTCGATCTGGCCTCCCGCTTCTGCGACCGGTTGGTGGCCTTGAAATCGGGCCAGGTGGTGGCCGATGGCACGCCGGCAGAGATCATGGACAGTCAGATTCTGGAATCGATTTACAGCGTTCCCATGGGCGTGATGGAGCGGGCACCGGGGCAATGGGTTTCCTATGTCCACTAACCCGAAAGCCCTGATGCTTGGCGCCCTGCTTCTTCTGCTGCCGATTGCGGGAACGGCCCAGACCTGGCAACACGAAGGCGGCACGCTAACCCTCGACGCCCCCCCTGAACGCATTGTCGCGCTGAACTGGGCCGCCACCGAATCCCTGCTATTGCTGGGTATCACCCCCGTTGGCGTGGCCGACAAGGCCGGCTACGCCACCTGGGTTCAGGAGCCGGAACTGCCTGAGGGTGTTGCCAATGTCGGCACACGGGTCGCTCCCAGCCTCGAGGCGATTGCAGAGCTGAAACCCGATCTGATCGTCACCAGCACCGAAATGGCTCCGGCGGCGGAACTGTTGGAACGAATTGCGCCCACCTACGTCATCAGCGTGTACAAAAAAGGCGCTCGACCGTACGACAAGGCCCGGGAAATGCTGACAACGCTGGGCGAAATCACCGGTCGGAAAGATCGCGCAGCGGCGGTACTGGCCGATATCGAACAGACCCTGAACCAACAGCGGAAGCGACTGGAACAAGCCGGCATCACCGACAAACCGGTTGCTCTGGTTAACTTTTTGGATGACCGCCATGTACGTATCTATGCCCCCAACGGTCTGTTCCAGACGGCTCTGGATAGCCTTGGGTTAACCAATGCTTGGCAACAGCCAGGCAACTATTGGGGATTTTCAGCCATAGGCCTCGAGTCTGTGGCGGATGCCAGGAACAGCCGCATCGTGGTGATAGAACCCCTGGTGCCAGGGCTAGCCGACAGTCTGGCCAACAGCCCGTTCTGGACCTACCTGCCACCAGTGCGAGACGAGGAGATCTACCGGATTCCTGCTGCCTGGCCTTTCGGTGGCGTATACCCGGTGAAACGCCTGGCCGTTGCCCTGACCAAAGCTCTGATGGAAGGGGGCAGCGACAATGTCCGCTGAATCTACCCTGCGCGCTTCCAATCGCCCGGAAGTTCCCGCCAGGCTGCCCGTTGCAGTCGCTCTACTCTGGCTGGCCGCACTGGCCACCAGCGCCTTGCCCTGGCTCGATCAGCTGCATCTTTCACAGATTCTCGCTGCGTTCTGGACCTTTGATGGCCATCAGTATGCCTCGGTTCTGGCCCACTTCAGCTGGGCACCAAGGGTCTCCATCGCGGTACTGATTGGCTGTGCACTGGGGCTGGCCGGAGCCGTTACCCAGCAGGTGCTGGGTAACCCACTGGCTTCACCCACCACCCTGGGCGTGGAGGCCGGGGGCCAGTTTGGCGTTACACTTGCGACCCTGTTTGCGCCAGGTTTGCTGGCCTTCAGCCCTGACCTTGCCGCAGTGGCCGGCGGCTTGCTTGCCATCGGTCTGGTAATAGTGCTCACATGGCGACTCGGCTTCTCGCCGGTCACCGTGATTCTGGCCGGGCTGGTGGTTACCTTTTTTCTCGGTGCCATCAACATGGCATTCCTGCTGCTGAAAGGTGAATGGCTCGGCAACCTGTTTATCTGGGGCGCGGGATCTCTGGTGCAGAACAACTGGGCCCCCTTCTTTGATCTGCTCCCCCGGGTACTGGTTATTGCTGCTGTGATGGTGGCCCTGATGCGCCCGCTACAGCTGCTTCAGCTTGGCCAGGCATCGGCAAACTCACTGGGGGCGAAAGTCTCACTGCTTCGTGCTGTTGCGCTGTTTCTGGTAGTAATCATGAGCTCGGTGGTGGTCAGCCGGGTGGGCGTAGTGGCCTTTGTGGGGTTGGCTGCACCGGTATTGGCGAGGCTGCTGGGTGCCAGGAGCCTGACTGAACGGTTGCTTTGGAGCACTCTGGCCGGCGGAGGCCTGCTATTGCTGGCTGATACCCTCGCGCAGTGGGCCACCACCTGGGATGGCGGCTCGCTGGTGCCTACCGGCACCACCACGGCATTGATTGGCGGGCCTATCATTCTGCTTGCACTTCAAGGCTTCCGTAACACGCACCATATGCCCGGTCAGGACAGCAGCCCCGCGGGGTTTCTGCCCCGCCGGCGACATCCCGCAATGGTCGCCGCAGCCCTGTGCTCTATACTGGCTCTGACCATCATTCTCTCCATGGGCTGGTCTCCGGGCCTTGAGGGCTGGAACTGGACGCCCGTGGCACAGTGGACAGACGCGTGGGTATGGCGAGGCCCGAGATTAATGGCCGCCATCCTCGCCGGCATGGCACTGGGCATGGCCGGCACCCTGATCCAGCGGATGACAGGGAACCCCATGGGTAGCCCTGAATTGCTGGGCATCAGCGGCGGTGCGGCGTTAGTGATGGTGGTTCTGGTTCTGACCGGACTCGAGATCGGCCGGCTTGGCCAACTGGCGGCGGCCACGGCGGGTGCCGCCGGTGCCCTGGGGCTGTTACTGCTTCTGGCCCGCAAGCACCACTTCGCCGGCAATCAACTGTTGCTTGGCGGCCTGGCACTGTACGTATTCATGGATGCCGGCCTGAGGCTGGTGATGGCTTCTGGAGGCACCGTTGCCTCTCGCCTGCTGAACTGGATGTACGGTTCAACCTGGCTGATCTCCGAATCCGAAGCCTTCGGTTTACTGGCTCTGGTGGTCAGCCTCGGTGCCTTGCTGTTGCTTGCCCTGCGACCACTCACACTGTTGCCGCTGGGCGAAACATCGGCCTCGTCCCTCGGGCTGAGGGTACCGCGGGCACGGCTTCTGCTATTGGTGCTGGCTGCCGTGCTTACCGCAGCGTCGACCGTGGTCATCGGGCCATTAAGCTTCGTCGGATTGATCGCCCCGCACCTGGCCCGGGTACTGGGCCAGCAAACCGTGGGCCGGCAAATGCTGGTCGCGGCCCTGGCCGGCGGGCTCCTGCTCTCGCTGGCTGACTATCTGGCCCGTATTCTGGTGTATCCCAATCAGTTACCCGCGGGGCTGCTGGCCGCCCTGGTCGGCGGCTTGTACTTCTTGTGGGGGCTAAGCCGTCATGGTCGCGGCTGAGGCAGCAACGCAATGGCTGACGGATTACCACAATCTGTTGGCCCGCCACGGCCTTGACGGCAATGCGCTACTGAACAACGCTCTGAAACCCGCCAACCGCGAACAACCCGCGTTGTTTTCCCTTGCGCAGCTCCTGGCGAACCCTGGCCTTCTGCAACAACAAGTCCGCGAGGACTATCCAGATGCTGATCACCCGCGACTTCGCAAGGCGCGGCTTTCTGTCCTGCATCAGAGCCTGGCGCTTCAGATTATCGGACCACTGGTGATCCGGCTGTTCCGGGATGGCAGCAGTGTGGCCCTGAATCCCGAGCGTGTTTTTCTGTGCCGGGAACCATCTGGGCCAGAGGGCCAGTCCCGCTGGCAATATGCGACCAGTTCACAGGAACGCCTTGAGCCTGAGGCGTTCATACAGTCTCTGAGTGGGCAGATGCAGGACTGGTACGGCGTATTCCGACAGCATTACGGTGTCAGCCCGGGGGCCTACTGGAGCAGTGTCGGGCTGACGTTGGGGGCGCCCTATTCGGTGGTGTGGAACCGGGTTAATCCGGAGGAGTTGTGTAAACAGGCCGGTAGCTGGCTGGCGCAGTTCAAATGCGAAGCCAACCGCTATATTGACTGGATTCCGGCGGAATTCAGCCAACAGCGGTGCGCCATCCCTCAGCGCAAAGGGTGCTGCCTCAAATATTTATTGCCCGGAGGCGGCTATTGCGGGACGTGTGGGATCTATCGTAAAGAACGTCTGGGCTGAAACAATAAGGGCAGCCAGCACCGCCAGCTGCCCTGACACTGGTTAATACACCCAGGAAACGGTCAGGCTGGCATTGGCCGGCTCACCGTAGAAACCCTGGGCCGAGGCACCAAATTTCTTCAGACTCTCGATGTACTTCTCGTCGGTAAGGTTGTTTACGTTCAGGGTTGCATTCCAGTGTCGGGCGAAATCATAGCTTGCCATCAGATCCAGCACCGCATAGCTATCCTGCTCAGTAACGATGATCTCACCAGCATTCGGGCCAGTGGTAGCAACACCCTGTTCCTGGGTGATCTCAGACTGCCAGCGTACCTTGCCACCAAGCTTGAACCCTTCGACCCCAGGCACCTTCCAGGTAGCCCGCAACTGGGCTAGATGCTCCGGCACGAAGGACTTGGCCCCTTTACCATCCTTGTCCTCAATATCCACATAGGTGTAGCCTGCGAAAAGCTGGATTCGGTCGGTGAGATCACCCACTATTTCGGCCTCCACACCCCGGCTGGTCAACCCATCCACAGCGGTATAATAGGAATCGTTGGCGGTCCCCGGTAGAGTACCGGCTGCCTCAGCTACGTTCTTCTGCTCAGTCTGGAACAGGGCAATAGTGGTGTTCACGCGGTCGTTCTGAAACTCACTTTTCAGGCCCAGTTCATAGTTGACCCCGTCAATCGGATCCAGTCGATCGCGATTGATGTCCACCTCAGTCTGGGGAGTGAAAATCTCGGTATAACTGGCGTAGACCGAATGATCATCGTTGATGTCGTAGATCAGGCCCGCATACGGCGTTTCTACCGCATCGTAGCTGCTTTGCTTGGTTGCACCGTAGCTTTCGCCCTTGTTATCCAGCCAGGTCAGACGGAGCCCTGTAATGGCGGTGAGTTGATCGGTCAGCGACCAACGAGCGGCAGCATAGGTGGACGTTTCGCGGTCGGTCCAGTCAGAGCCGCCAACACCATTATCAAAAGCAGGCTTGGGGTAGTTCCCATCCCACTCATTCAGCGGTGGCAATGGATTCCCGATACCCCGGCCATAGCGGGACTCGTCTACCGTCTCCGAGCGAGACCAGGATGCCCCCAAAACCAACTCATGAGTACGATTAGCCAACTGGAACGGGCCGGTAGCGTATGCATCTACTACCCACTGCTCCACATCCAGGTCGTATTGGCTCGGATAGGCTTTAAGCCCCTCACCCGTTTGGCGATCAGGCGTACCATATTGGTAAAAGAGCTCGGACTCGCTTTCATTCTCCAGCCGGAACACCGTGCCTGTCGCTCTCCAGCCACCGGCGAGCTCCTGGCGCAATTCAACAAAGCTGTTGTGCTGGGTGTTGTCCCAGTAGGACCAGTCGGAAGCCGTGCTGGTTGAACGCGCAAAATCTGTCGCTGAGCCATCGGAGTAGAACAGAGGCAGCGCACCCCACAACGGGCTGTCCGTATCAGACGTCTGAATGGCGTGGCCAAGAGTCAGCAACGTGGTATCGGTCAGGTCTGCTTCCAGCACCCCGTAGAACATCTGCTTTTCGTTGTTATACCGGTCCAGGTAGGAGCCTTTGTCCTCATAACCGGCCACCACACGGCCGCGCACCGCACCGGATTCAGACACGGCACCGGAAACATCACCGACAATCCGTTTTTTGTCCCAGGAACCACCAGTCACCGCAACCGAGGCATTGGTGTCTGCGGTTGGGCGCTTGCGGATAAAGTTGACGGTGGCGGCCGGGCTGCCGGAACCTGCCATCAAACCGTTAGCGCCCCGAACCACCTCCACGCGATCAAAGAAGGCGGTGTCCAGCTCACCCTGAACGTTATCGTATACCGCCGGCATGCCAACGCCGTCGTACTGGAAGTTGTTGATGTCGAAACCACGGGAGGTGTAATAGGTGCGGTCCGTCTCGACCGACTCAACCGTCACACCGGTGGTACCTTCCAGAACGTCGTTAATGTCGTTCTGGGCAAAATCGTCCATTTGTTCACGGGTGACCACCGTCACCGCTTGCGGAGTTTCCCGGTGCGTCAGCTCCATTTTCATCGACGTAGTCGTGGCTCCGCTGGTGTAACTGCCCGTGGATTCAGACGCAACCTGCCCCCGCTGCGCCGAGACATCCAGCACGTCCAGTGTGGTGGGCTGGTTTGTCTGGGCAGTGGCCAAGGCAGGTGCCGTTACACACATCATCGCGGTGATCAGGGCTTTTCGTCGAAATGCAGGCTCAGGAATTCGGGACATCATTCGCTCCGGTACTTGATGGCTTTGTGAACTTCATTTTTTCAACACCGACACACCTTAATGCGAATGATTGTGATTTGAAACAGCAAAAGGCAAGGAACTCTGAATTTTATGGACACTGCTCGCGCAGCGTTTGAACACCCCTGCTATTCTGATCAATCGGGCAGCCCCGAGCCTGCCCGGGAAAAGGAGGATTTATGAACAGCACAATACGGCTGGCTGCGACTCTCGGCTTGATGGCGGTCGCACTGGCAGGCAATGCCAACGAGCGCTTTGTTTCCGAGCACCACTCGTTTGCTCTTACAACCGTCGCCCAGGGCCTGGAACATCCCTGGAGCCTCGCCTTCCTTCCGGACGGTTCGCAGCTGGTCACAGAACGGGGCGGCAGGCTGCGCGTAATCCGTGATGGTCAACTGGTGAAGGCGCCGGTAGCCGGGGTGCCCGAACTGGTAGTGTCTGGCCAAGGCGGCTTGCTGGACGTATTGCTGCACCCGGACTTCAAAACCAACAAAACCCTGTTTCTCAGCTACGCCCACCGCAACCGCGACGGCATGACCACCCGGGTAGCCAGGGCGGTTTACGATGACGGAGAACTGACCGGCGTTGAGGTAATTTTCGAGGCCCTGCCCCGCGGCAATACCACCCGACACTTTGCCGGCCGGATGGTCTTTGGCAGCGACGGCCACCTGTACATTTCCGTGGGCGACCGCGGCGAGATGGACCGGGCCCAGGACACCGGTGACGACGCGGGGGGCGTGCACCGGATAACCGTGAGTGGTGAGGCGGTTTCAGACAATCCTTTTGTCGGCCGCCCAGGCTTCAACCAAACCTTCTTCACCTACGGCAACCGGAATATTCAGGGTATGACCCTGCACCCGGAAACCAGAGAAGTCTGGAGTCACGAGCACGGTCCCCGGGGTGGTGATGAGATCAACATTATCCGGGCCGGCAACGACTATGGCTGGCCCAAGGTCACTTACGGCATCGATTACTCAGGCTTGCCGATTTCCGGTAAAACCACCATGGCTGGCGTGACCAATCCACTGCATTACTGGGATCCGTCTATCGCACCTTCTGGCATGGCGTTTTACACAGGAAACCTGTTTCCGGAATGGCAGGGCGATCTGTTTGTCGGTGCGCTCAAGATGCGAAAGCTGGTAAGGCTGACGTTTGACGGTGAAAACGTTACTGAGGAAGAGGACCTGCTGACCGATCTGGGCGAGCGTATCCGGGATGTGCGCATGGGGCCCGACGGCGCCCTCTGGCTACTGACCGATTCACCAAAGGGCAAGGTCTACCGCATGGTTCCGGCGAAGTGAGTACTCAGTGCGGGTCGTTGGTTCTTTCGGTTTTCTCGAACTGGGGGAGTTCGTCGGTGATATCAAACCAGTCGGCTTTGGAGCCGACATAAATATGCCGTTCCGGTTTTGTGCCCAGGGGTTCATTAATCACTCCGATCCTCAGGCGCAGAATACCGGAGATGGCATCCAACCGACTGTAGAGTTGGCTCCCGCAACGGCCGCAGAAAGCACGATACTTACCGGGGCGGGACTCAAACTCGGTTACCTTTTCTTCGCCGGATAGATAACGAAAACGTATTTTCTGAACCGGCGCACTGGCCGAAAAGGCGCTGCCATGAGCCCGGCGGCACTGACTGCAGTGGCACAGTGAAATCGGCCCCAGAGCGCCGTCGTATTCAAACTTGATATCGCCACACAAACATTGGCCAGTGTACATCGCACGCTCCCGAAACAGGCTGACGGATTAATGGCGCCGATCATACCGGCTCGGAGCGGGAATGCCACCCCGAGCCGGCAAAGACCACCGGCTTACATAGCGTACTCTTTGGTTAGATAGGCCAGAATCCGGGCAGACTCAAACAGCTTCACACCGGTGTTGGGGTCTTCCAGGTAAGGCACCTGAACCCGCCCGTGCTCCTGAAAGAAGGCATCGCGCTTACCACCTTGCTTTGGCTGGTATGGGCCCGGCTTGATCCGCTGAACCGCGGGCCCGATTTCCGTCCAGTGCTCCTTACCCAGGTTGTGCAAGGTATGGGGCAATTCGTATTCACACAGCCTCTCACGCACCAGACGCGAAAATGGACTGCCTTCAAAACTCCATAAATGCAACGCCTGCGCCGGGCGTTTTGCCGGCTGGGCGCGCATACCGCGCAACTCGCTGGCACCAGAGCCTGCGGCGCCAAGCGCCGTCTTCCAGGATGTGCCTTGATAATAGCCAGGCACAGAGCGATTGGCGTACTGACGGAAAAGGTACTCGACAATCGCATCCGACTCATAGATCAGCCGACCGGTATTCTCATCACTCAGTAGCGGGAACTGTTTTTTGCCCCCCTGGGTCTCAGCCTGCTCCCGGAACAAACGACCGCCTTTCGGACACGGACGAATTTCCACGTCCAGATGCAAAGCGGTCAACGCTTCACGAACCTTGCGGCAATATGGACAGGCTTCGATATCGTAAAGAATGATCGGTTTTTCAGGTTGAACGACGGGTTTGACCACGAGGCACCCCCGCCAGGCTGAAAAGGATGATGTCGCCACCGATTCAAGCACATTGACCTGGTGTTTCAGGGTTCGGAACATGATTCATTCCCTCTGTTAATGAGTGTGGCCGGCATTGTCCCACACTTATCGGATTCGCTATTGGCTCTGGGGCCGAGCCAACAAAGTCACGGTAACTCCATGATTCTGAAAGGCACTCACTGGATGTCACAAAAACTCAACAGAAACAATGCACCTAACGTCACTTTTTAACGTCATGTATCACTTTTCTGCATAGTACAAACTCAAAGGATGAGCTATTGTAGTGATAGATACCAATAACAGGTTCAGGGCATGAAGCTGCAGGGTTTACGGGCTATGATTCGTCTGCAACGGTTACTTACCGCAAAAAAACAACGGGTTGTGGCTTTGGCCATGATCGGTTCACTGGCCGTACACCCTGCGCTTGCCGAAGACAGCGTGGCCACAGAGAGCGCCTTTTCGAAATCCAGACTGTGGGCATCCGAAATTCGGGATTACGCGGCAAAGTCTTTGAACAAGGATGATGCTCTGAGCGTAGCCGCGATCCCCTTGAACGGACCGGGCATCGAGCAGTATGTAAACGCTGACCAACTGATGAGCCCGGGCTCCATAATGAAGCTGGTCACCACCTATGCAGCGCTGGAGTTACTGGGCCCCACACATCACTGGAACACCGACTTCCTGACTGATGGTCAGATGATTGGCGACACGCTCAAAGGCAATCTTTACGTGCAGTTTGGCGGCGATCCCAAGTTGACCCATGAACGACTCTGGAGCACCTTGCGCGAACTTCGGGACATGGGCATCAATCGCATTGAAGGTGACCTGGTTCTGGATGGCAGTTATTTCCGTGTGGACGGCGGGTTCCCGGTATTCGAAGACAATGGCAGCAACCCTTATGCACCGTTTTTGGTGGAGCCCTCAGGTTACCTCACCAACCTTAACTTGCTCCATTTCCAGGTCCGGGCCGATGAACGCGGCACTCAGGCCTGGACGACGCCCAATCTGAGCGAAATATCCATTGATAACCGGGTGACCGCCGTTCCCGAAGGCCCCTGCCCTTCCCGCCGGCAGTTCACCTGGCAGCCAGTGTTTCACGACGACCAACGGGTCACGGTACGCGTCAGCGGCGAATTACCTCAAGGCTGCCGTACCACCAGTTACTTATCACTACTGCCACAGGATCGCTACTCTGCATCAACCGTACGCTCTGTGCTCTCGGAGCTTGGCATCATCGTCAGCGGCGGCGACCGGTTCGCCAAGGCACCCGAAACGGCCCGCCTTGTGATGCGCACAACCTCGCCTGACCTGGTGACCATGGTGCGGGACATCAATAAGTGGAGCAGCAATGTGATGGCCAGGCAGATGCTGCTGACCATCGGCGCAGAATTACGCAATGAAGAAGAGCAGGACGACCGTGTTGCCGGTATTCGAGCCATCTACGAATGGCTCGAAGGTAAAGGCATTAACACGGCCGGCATGGTGATCGATAACGGCGCAGGGCTTACCCGCCATGGGCGGATTACCGCGCGCCAGGGCGCTCAGATTCTGCTGCACGCATGGAACAGTCGCTATGCATCGGACTTAATGGCCTCCATGCCCATCATTGCCATGGACGGAACCATGGCCCGGCGGTTGAGGAATACCGGCATGGAAGGGGAAGGCCGGATTAAAACCGGCTATCTGGAAGACGTGCGCTCGATTGCGGGCTTCGCCCGGGATGACAACAACACCACCTGGGCAGTGATCGGAATGGTCAATAACGACCCCGCCTGGAACGGCGGGGCGGTGCTGGACCGGGTGCTGCATTCCCTGCACTTTCAGCCGCCAGTGGGTACATCGCTGTCACAGTCCGGACCCGCAACCTCGTCCGTACAATAAAAAACAGCCCAGGCCGAAGCCGGAGCTGTCTTAGACCTCAGTTCACAACCCTTTACCGGCGATCATCAAGCACTATTGCGTCGAGACCACTGGCATCTCCAATCGCGATACCGGTAAAGATGTCTCCGGCACCAATCGCCAGGCCCGCGGTATTGGGCACCGCCGGTGCAGTTGTGCCGTCAGCCGCAATCACCGCATCGTAAGTGGCAGCAGGCAGGCTCACGTAGCCGGTATCCTGCCCGAACACCACATCGGCGAAAGCAGGATCACCGCTGACCGCAGCACCCGACGCTACTACATAGATATCAACGGGATCTGCAGCACTTGCTGACGAGGCATGCACCAGGCGCACCTTACCTTCGGTATCAGAATTAAACTCACGTTCATCCACCAGCACGATCAAGCGCGTTTCAGGCAGCTTATTAACATCCCCTGCCGCAATCACGGTGTAGGACTCGCCTCGCTCAAGATCGAGGGTGCCGGACAGCGAAGCAACAGCATTGCCTATACCTTGATCAGCCGGAGCGACCGCCACATCCAGAGCGCCCGATTTCACTTTCACGTAGCCGGTATCTGTTTGATAGGCAAAGTCCTCAAGCAGCAAGGCTCCACCGGCATAGACATCAACAGTAACTGCGTCTACCGCGTGGACAATCCGGACTTCCGCACTGTCATCCAGCACCGTCGTTATCGGTGTATCGGAATCCGCCCACACCAGAAGTGATACTGGAGACGCGCCTTTGGTGCTGTTCACAGCAACCGCAGTCACATCCGCAGCAACCGGCAGAGTACCGGAATCATAGACGACGTCACCCCCAGCACCCGGGGTCACCCTTACGCGGTAGTCGCCACCGACTACAGATTCCAGCGTGGCATCTGCACCAAAGGGCACATTGTCCAGTGTCGGCGTGGTCGGAAGCGTGTCGCTGGGCGCGGTCACGCTGACATCCACCTCACCAGCCGCCGGGGAAGCGTGTACAACGGTGACGTCGATGGTTCCGTTCGAACGGCGCGCTGTTTCATCAAGTGGTTTCAGGGCCAGAGAGGCCGCCGGCCCCTGGGCAATAATCGAGTAGGAGCTTCCGGCATCCAGAGCAAAAACTTCGCTCAGTATTTCCGTTCCTCCCACCAGAATACTAACTTCTCGCTGACCTGCCGCAAGCGAGAGGTAACCGGTACCCTGCTGGAACGCCACTCCGGTCAGAATCACGTCTCCATCAACCGCAATATCAACCGCCGGGGCATCGGGCGATGCATGCAGAATTCGCACGCTGGCGTTCACCTCAGCCGCATCGTTATCGCCGTCGAAGCAGCCAGCCAACATCACTGAGCCAGCTAACAAAACCGGTAAAGCTACGAACGTTTTCATTATTTCTTATCCTCGCATCATTAGTAAGGTTGCTTAGCGTTAACTGGTTCAAACCTGCATTAGTTCAGTCCATGAATAATGCGTCGAAGCAACTTACGGAGAGGATCAGAAGATGGATTTACAGAATTTTACAGTTAAGCGTACAAATGTGAGCCGAACGCCCAAATTCAACCACATCAGTCGGAGCTGTCATGGCCTGAAAACCGCTCAATCGTGGCGTCTGCCATTTTGCCTGCGAACGGAGCAATAAATATCACAAGCGGGAAAGCCACCGCCCATGCAACAGCAAACGCCCCGCCCCAACGGGTAAAAAAACCGGCGGTCAGGCCGGTATTAATCAACGTAATGATGCCGGACATCATCAGCGACATAATGCCGGACATATACAACGAGAAGACAAAACGACGAGCACGGGCAATAGTGAATTTTGACATCCGGGTTCCCTGAGCGAGACTGAAAGGAGCTGAATCTGAATTGCCAGCCACTGCGTAGTATGTATAGAAGGACTGCGTGCTGGTACTAACCTGAACCAGTTTAGTAAGCATGCAAGGTTTTTCCATACGGCTTTTTACCGAGAGGCATCACTGTTCCAGGGAGACTAACCAGTGAACCAGCGATTGTTTCGGCACACACTTGTGATCATTTCAGCTCTGATCATGCTGTTTCTGGCCGGCTGCAGCTCCACCACACTGGCCTACCGCTATGCCGATTGGGGTATTGTCTGGTGGGTAGAAGATTATGTGACGCTGACCAGCGATCAGGAAGATACCCTCAACCGCGACCTCAACGCCCTCCGTGAGTGGCACTGCGCAGCAGAGCTTCCCCGCTACAGCGCATGGCTGGACGAACTGGAAGCAGATATCGCCGACGGCACCCCGGATGTCGAGACCATTCACTACCATCAGCAGCAGTTAATGGCGTTTGTACCAACGTTGCTTGAAGAAGCCGCGCCGGTTGCTGTCAACCTTCTGAAGACACTGAGCGATGAGCAGGTTGCAGAACTTGCCCGGAACATGGAGCAAGGCCAGCAAGAACTCGAGCAGGACATGCTCGCTGGCACTCCCGAAGCAACGGCAAGGGCCAGAGCGGAACGCACAGCAGAGCGAGTGGAGCGTTGGCTGGGCAGCCTGAACGACAAGCAGCTTACACGCGTTCAACAATGGTCCGCCGATCGCGGCCGCCAGACCGAGGTCTGGCTAGAAAGCCGTGAGAACTGGCAACAGGCGTTTCTCGCGGCCCTGGACCGTCGGAACGACCCGGCCTTTCCATACCTCCTTGAAGAACTGATTGTGAATCCGGAGCGAGCCCGCGGGCCGGAGTATCAGGCCATGATGAAGGAGAGCCAAAACGCTATGGCGGACCTGATGCACGACCTTCTGCAAACCGGAGATCAACAGCACACGCAACACCTGCAAGCCAAAGCCAGTGACCTGAATGGAGATTTTACGGTTCTGACCTGCTCTTGATTCCGTCCCTAAAAAAAAACAGACAAAAAGGGCCGAGAGACACATCGTCACTCCGGCCCTTTTTTGCGTATGCGATGGCTAGATGGTCAGGTAACCGCCATCGGCGTTAATGCAGGCTCCGGTGGTGTAGCTGGAGGCGTTAGACACCAGATAAAGTACGGTACCAGCCATCTCGTCCGGATCTGCCACCCGCTTCATCGGAATGTGGGCCATAGCCTGCTTTTTGATGGCCTCGTTGGTGGTCAGGGCGCTGGCAAACTTGGTGTCGGTCAGGCCCGGCAACAAGGCATTCACCCGCACGTTCTGTTGGCCAAGCTCCATGGCAAAGGATTTGGTCATGGAAATCACCGCCGCCTTGGTCACTGAGTAGATGCCCTGGAAGTGGCCGGGGTTGACGCCGTTAACTGACGCCACGTTGACGATGGAGCCGCCACCGTTTTTCTTCATCAACTGGGCACCACGGGCACACATGAAGAAGTAACCGCGAATATTCACATCAACCGTTTTGTTGAAGGCACCCAGATCGGTGTCTTCCACCGGGCCAAAATACGGGTTAGCGGCGGCGTTGTTAACCAGGATGTCGAGTTTGCCATGAGTCTTGGCAATATGCTCCCAGGCGGCTTCGATCTGATCCATCTCGCCAATGTGACAGGCAAAGGCCTCGGCGCTGCCGCCATCTGCCCGGATGCTGCTGGCCACGGCTTCGCAACCATCGATCTTGCGACTACTGACAATTACATGCGCGCCATGGTCCGCCAGAGTGCGTGCGATGCTTTCGCCGATACCGCGGCTGGCACCGGTTACCAGGGCGACTTTGCCGGTCAGATCAAACAGATTTTTGTTGCTCATGGAGTTCCCTCAGCTTATCGGAATGTCACCAGGGCGGGGTCTTCCGCCTCAAGGTGGCTATAGTTATTGAACACGGCCAGGCTGCGCCGGGGGCCGGAATAAAGAATGCGAGACACGCTGGTGTTGGCAATAACGCTGTTCATCTCCAGCGCCTTACGATCAGACAGTTCCAGCAACTGCTGGGCGATCACCGCGACGGGGCCGCCGGAGGTAGAGACGATGATGTCCGCGCCGTCGGCCATACCGACCAACTGATTCAGGGCGGCATTCACCCGGGCACGGAAGTCCTGCCAGGACTCCGCATAGTCGTGGTCGTGCTCACCACTGACCCAGCGGGCCACGGCTTGCTCGAACGCTTGCTGAAACGCTTTCGCCGGTTTCGGGAAACTCCCCAGATCCCGGGCCATCACCTGCTTGTCTGCCCACTCAGGGCGAAACCGCTCGACTACCTGCACGTGATCAAACTCGTTCAGGCCCTCCAGCACCTGCATATCCGGCAGGGTTGAGCCATAACCGGTGGTGATGGCCTCAACGGTTTCCCTGTGGCGCTGCAGGTTGCCGCCAAAAATCGCACCCGGCGTTACCTTGTCGCTCAGCCAGCGGCCCAGAATCTTGCCCTGCTCCCAGCCTCTTGGCGAAAGCTGGTCGTAGTTTTCTTTGCCAAAACTGGCCTGGCCGTGGCGCACCAGATAAATGGTAGCCATTACAGGGCGCTCTCGCTGATCAGCCGTTGGCAACGTTTTTCAAGGTAGTTGGCAGCATGGCCAAAAGCGGCAAAGCGCTTGTCTTTGGTCTGACCATGATAAAAACGGTAGTAGATCTGCTGAACAATGACCGCCAGCCGGAACAGGCCGTAGATCTCATAGAAATCAAAATTATCCGCGCGGAAGCCGGATTTCTCCATGTAATAAGCCACCACTTCCTTGCGGGTCAGCATGCCTGGACGGTGAGTGGGCTGGCGCCGCAGCATCTGGAACGGGCCTTCGTCGTCCGCCTCAATCCAGTACGCCAGGCTGTTGCCCAGGTCCATCAGCGGGTCACCGATGGTGGCCATTTCCCAGTCCAGCACGCCGATCACTTCAAATGGGTTATCAGGATTGAGCACCACGTTGTCAAAACGGAAGTCGTTGTGGATGACCACCTGGGCGATGTCGTCTGGCATCTTGTCATTCAACCAGGCCATCACTTCCTCAAAATCGCCCACATCGTCGGTGCGGGCTTTGCGAAAACGATCGCTCCAGCCGCCAATCTGGCGCTGCACATAACCCGCACCCTTGCCCAGTTTATCCAGGCCAGCGGCCTTGGCATCAACGGTGTGCAAATCGACCAGTTTGTCGATCACGTTCAGGCACAGTTTGCGGGTGTCTGCTTCGCTGAGCTCAAAATCTTTTGGGAAATCCTGACGCAGAATGATGCCCTTGAGCCGTTCCATCACATAGAAATCACAACCCAGCACGCTGTGATCTTCGCAAATTGCGATGATGTTTGGCACATAGGGATAGACCGGTTTGAGCGCCTCCATCACCCGCGCTTCGCGCAGCATGTCGTGGGCGGACTTGGCAATCTTGCCCAGCGGCGGCCGACGCAACACGTAGGACTGGTCGCCATAATCCACCTGATAGGTCAGGTTGGACGCTCCACCGGGGTACTGTTTGATGGTCGGCTGGCCGGCGAGGCCGGGAATGGCCTGTTTCATGAACTGATCAACAACGTTGATGTCCAGTTCCTCGCCTTCCCGAATATCTACGGCCTGGTCGATCTGTGTCATTCAATCTCTCCTGTGATTCTATGAGCTGGCCTGATACTCAGGCCTTGCCGCCCATCTTACCCATCCAGCGCTTGGTTTCCTGGTGCATCAACCAGTCAAACGCCCAGGGCGCATGGCGCTTGAGGATCCACATACGGCGCTCTTTGGCGTGGGGCAGCACCCAGAAATCTTTGTCCTTTACGCTCCGGAATACGTCCTCGGCCACGTCTTCGGCGGTAATGCTTGAGCGCTTCATCAGTTTGTTGACGTTCTGTTGGATACCGGGAATGTCTGAGCGCATGGTGCTGGTCAGGTTGGTCTGGAAAAACGCGGGGCAAACGCAGCTGACGTGGATGCCGGAATCCCGCAGCTCCTGGCTGAGGGTTTCGGAGAGGGCAATCACGCCGGCCTTGGAGACGTTGTAGCTGTCCATCAGGGGCGCCAGCATGAGGCCGGCCATGGAGGCGACGTTAACGAAGGCGCCGGAGCCTTGCTGCTTGAACTGCGGCGTAAACGCCTTGCAGCCACGGACCACACCCAGAACGTTGATATCAAGAATCCACTCCCAGTCACCAATGGTGGTGTCCTCAATGGATCCAGCGGAGGCAACGCCGGCGTTGTTGACCACAACGTCTACCCCACCCCACTTCTTGACCAGGTCGTCCCGGACTTTCTCGAAGTCACTCAGTCGACGAACATCGCACTCAACGAAGTAGCCTTCACCGCCAGCCTTGTTCAATTCCGCCTCAACGGCCACGCCCTGCTCCGGGTTAATGTCCCCAATGCAGACTTTCGCGCCTTCTTTGGCGTACCGCAATGCAATAGCCCGGCCCAGACCACTGGCCCCGCCGGTTATAAATACTCGCTGTGTCATCGGTGTTTCTCTCCGTTATGTTTGGGAGTTCACGTTCTTTTTCATTAGAGTAAGAGCTGCTGTCGGGTAGCACTCTCCAAAACACGCTGTGAATACATCCGTGTACGCTCTGCTCCGCCATCCATGGCTCCGCAAGGTTTTGGAGAGTGCTACCCGACATCAGCTCCCGATCACCTCAGTACGCTGTTCAGAATTTCTTTGCTCGCAATCCATCACCAATGTTCAGAACGGTGCCGGCGGGGTGGGGCTTCTGAAACCCTGCGGAGCCATGGATGGCGGAGCGGAGCCTACAGGGACGTATTCACGGCGTGTTTCAGAAGCCCCACCCCGCCGGCACCCCACGCCCAATCAAGAGGCCAGGCGAACCAAAGCACCCAAGCCCATAATCAGGACTTATACTTCCGAAGTTCCAGTCGAGCCACCATAGCCCGATGCACTTCGTCCGGGCCATCGGCCAGCCTTAATACCCGAGCGTAACCGAACAATGCCGTCAGCGGGAAATCGTCATCGCTGACCCCGGCGCCGCCGTGGATCTGAATCGCATCATCGACAATCTGCTGCAGCATCGCAGGCACCACGGCCTTGATCATGGAAACTTCCTGCAACGCACCCATGATGCCCTTGGTATCAAGCGCCCAGGCACATTTCAGAGTCAGCAACCGCGCCTGCTCGATGTTCATACGGGCATTAGCGATGATGTCCGGGTTGCCACCCAGCTTGGCGATCGGGCGGCCGAAGGCTTCGCGGGTCATGGCGCGTTTAATCATGATCTCCAGAGTGCGTTCGGCAGCACCGATGGCGCGCATGCAGTGGTGTACACGGCCCGGGCCAAGGCGGCCCTGGGCGATTTCGAAGCCGCGGCCGGGGCCGGCGATAATGGCGCTCTTGGGCAGGCGCACGTTTTCGAACAGTACCTGGCCGTGGCCGTAGGGCTCATCGTAGGCGCCGAATACCGGCATCATGCGTTCGATGGTGATGCCCGGGGTGTCCAGGGGCACCAGCACCATGGAATGGCGGCGGTGTTTCTGCGCGTCTGGATCAGTAACGCCCATAAAGATGGCGACTTTGCAGTCTGGATGGCCGATGCCGGTGCTCCACCATTTACGGCCATTGAGGACCACGTCATCGCCTTCAACGGTGGCAGTGGCTTCCATGTTGGTGGCGTCGGAGGAAGCTACGGCCGGTTCGGTCATGCAGAAGGCAGAGCGTACTTCGCCACTCATGATTTTCGGCAGCCACTGGGCTTTCTGTTCTTCGGAACCATAGTGGATCAGCACTTCCATGTTGCCGGTGTCTGGCGCGTTGCAGTTGAAGATTTCCGGGGCGATGAAGCTGCGGCCGGTTTCTTCGGCAATCAGGGCGTAGTCAGAGTTAAGCAGGCCACAGCCGTACTTGTCATCCGGGAAGAACATATTCCACAGGCCTTGGGCCTTCGCCTTTTCTTTCAGCTCTTTGATGATCGGCAGCACTACCCAGCGGTTTTCCAAAGAGGCCAGCTCTTTGTGATACTGCTCTTCGATGGGGAAGATCTCGTCACGCATGAACTGCTTCACGCGCTTGAGGTAGTCCTGGCCTTTCTCGGAAATGTTGAAATCCATGGTGCAGCTCCTCGCGCTTGCCTGCCCCGTTCGGGGCGCACTTTTGATCAGATGCCAAACAGTCTAGGAGTCATTGCGCTATTACGCGACTGAATTGTTCTTATCGTTTATCATTACCTCCACTTATTGGGATAACGGACGTTCATATGGCCCTGAATCGCCTGGATCTGAACCTGCTGCATGTGTTCGACACCATATATCGGGAGGGTAGCCTGACCCGCGCCGCCAAGGCATTGCACCTGACCCAGCCGGCCGTGAGCCATTCCCTGGCTCGGCTGCGGGATCATTTTGATGACCCGCTTTTTACCCGACAGGGCAATCAGATGGTGCCTACGCCTCTGGCCCGGCGATTTCTGGAGTCCATGCGCCCCGGACTGACCCAGGTGCAGAGTGCGGTGAATCAGTTCCATGCCTTTGACCCGGCCAGTCAGCGCAAAACCTATGCACTGGGCTTACGGGATGTTCTGGAATCCACCTTTTTACCCCAGCTGATGAACAAGCTGGCGCCTTACCCAGACATGGAAATTGTCAGCCAGCGAGTTGCAAGGAGAGAGATGGAAACCCAGTTAGCCGCAGGCAAACTGGATTTTGCGATTGATGTGCTGCTGCCGGTGAGTAACCAAACCAGCCATGAACTGCTTCAGCAGGACAGAATGGTTGTACTGGCACGCAATGATCACCCACTGATACGCGAAGGGCTGGATATGCCCGCCTACCTGGAAGCAAAGCACGTTCTGGTTTCGTCTCGTACCGAGGGGCCGGGTATTGAGGATTTTGCGCTGTCGCGCCACGGTGTGCAGCGCAATATCCGGCTACGCTGCCAACATTACTACGCCGCCTGCCGGGTGGTGGAAAGCTCCGACCTGCTGCTCACCATGCCGGAAACCTATGCCCGGATCATTGCCGAACGCGCCGATATTGACGTGTTGAGCACGCCTGCCGAGATGCCGTCAATTGACGTGCACCTATACTGGCACAAAGCGTATGAAAGAGAGCCAGCGCTCGTGTGGTTTCGGGACTTGCTGCGCAGCCTGCCCGGGGTCAGTAGGCGCCAACCAACATCAGAAAGCCCATAAATCCGGCAGCTATAGCGCCCAGGGACAGCGCCACGATTCCGAAACCCCACCAAACAGCTGCGCCATCGGAAATGTTCACATCATGGCCCCTCAGGGTTCGATAGAACGCCCAGGGGCCAAGCACAAAGGCGCCAACCACTGCAAACACAAGGCCAACCGCGATGCCGGCAAACGTCCAGGTCGCCAGAACCGTCGCCCGGCCTGAAACCTGATCTTCCACGCCGTGATGCTCAAGGAACTTTTTGCAGAGGAACCACAGCAAGCCAAACAGGGCAACCACAAACACGAGCGCGCCAATAAGCGTGACAATCCGGTAGAGCACTTGGACATCCTGTAGTCAGGTAATCAATCGGGGAACACGGGCTCGGGCAGGCACTCAAAACCCGGCTTGGCGAACAGGTAACCCTGGTAAAGAGTGATGCCCTGGGAGCGCAACCAGAAATACTCTTCTTTGGTTTCGACACCTTCGGCCACAATCCGCCCACCCAGGTGGCGCATCATGGTAATAATGCCCAAAACGACCGCCTGCTTGTTAGGCTCTTCGTGAATGTTCCGCACCAACGCCATATCCAGCTTCAGAATATCCGGAGGGCTCAACATCATGATGTTGTATCGGGAATACCCGGCACCAAAGTCGTCAATGGCCGTGCTGAACCCCATCGACTGATAAGCTTCAATGATCGCGGCCAGATGCTCGACGGAGCTGAGGTCCTCATTCTCGATCATCTCGAAAATGATTTTTCTGGTATCGAAATTGTACGTTTTGGCTGCCGCCAGAGTGGTGCGAATACAGTACTCAGCCTTGTACACCGCATTGGGCATAAAATTGATACTGAGCATTGGCTGCATGTCCAGACGGGCCGCCAGCTTCACTGCTTTGACCCGACAAATCTGGTCAAAGGAATAGCGGTTATGCTCGTTCACATTCGACAGCACACTCATGGCACCTTCGCCATTGGTGCCTCTGACCAGCGCCTCGTAGGCGTAGACGGTTTTAGTCTCCGCGTCCACGATGGGCTGAAAGGCAAAGCTGAATGAAAAATCCAGCCCGCTGCCACAGGCACACTGCTCGCAATGCGACTCGTCAAAAAGCACTTCCGGTCTATTCACACAAGCTCCGACATACCAATAAATTCATTTGGAGGCAGCTTAAAAGATTCACCTGCGTTCCACTATAGCGATCAACCGCAGTTCGGTAAAACATCGTGAATTTATAAAGCCGGTCACCGCTGGCATCTGTGGCCCCTGTGACTACACTGATTTTGTTGAACAGAACCACACACATAGCTCCAAGGAGGTTAGGGAATGGCCCAGACCACCCGCATAGCAGTGACTCCCGGTGATGGCATCGGTCCCGAAGTCGTGGCAGAAGCCGTTCGTTGCCTGGAAACCCTGCGCGCAAAGCACGAACTGGCACTGGAATGGACGCGCTTTCCCTGGCCTTCACACGCATGGCATGAAGAACACGGCGAAAGCTGGCCTGCGGATGCCCTTGAGCAACTCGGACACTACGATGCGATCCTGCTGGGCGCATTGGGCGATCCGGGACCGATTCACGACACCAACCGGTATTTGCTGACCGACAGCGTGTCACTGGCGCCCCTACTCGACATGCGCAAAGGTTTTGATCAATGGGTGTGCGAACGCCCTGCCCGACTGCTTCCGGGCGCGCGGCAATACCTCAAGGATGACCGGGCCAAAGACATCGACATGCTGGTCATACGGGAGAACAGCGAAGGGGAGTATGTCAGCCAGGGTGGCCGTCTGCGCCAGGGCACGCCAGATGAAGTCGCCACCCAGATGGAAGTGTTCACTCGGAGGGCCACCGAGCGGATCATCCGCTATGGCTTCGACCAGGCCCGGAAACGTGCCGAAGAGCGCAAGCAGCAGGGCCGAACCCGAACGTTTTCAACCCTGGATGGTCGCTCTTGCGAAAGTCAGGTGTGCCTGATCACCAAACGCAATGCGTTACGCCACTGGGGCGACATGTATACCGATGTCTTCGCAGAGCTCAGCGAGGAATATCCGGATGTCGCCACCCACCACGAACTGGTGGACGCCGCCTGCATGAAGTTTGTTCAGTGCCCCTGGGCTTTTGATGTGGTGGTTGCCAGCAACTTGCAGGGCGACATTCTGACCGATCTGGCGGCGGTACTCTCCGGCGGCATGGGCGTAGCCCCGTCCTGTAATCTCAACCCCACGGACCCCGGCAAACCGTCAATGTTCGAGCCCACCCACGGCAGTGCGCCGGACATTGCCGGACAGGGTATTGCTGACCCCACAGCGATGCTGTTTACCACCGCGCGCATGCTCGACTGGCTGGGAAGAAACGAACCCATGTTGGCGCAGGCCGGAAAGGAGCTATTCGACGCAGTGGCGGCCGACCTCGCCGAGAAAGGCAACGAGCAACGAAGCACGCGAGAAATCGGCGATGCCATTTGTAAACGGCTAACCGCCTGACTAGGCTGAAACTGAGCTTTTTCAATTCACTCCGGGAGGTGTCAATGACCGACCACAAAGGCAAACTTTCTCCCCTGCTGAAGCAGGCTACCGGCATCACCGCCGCCAAAGGCGAAGGCGCCTATATTATTGATCCGGATGGCCGCCGGTATCTGGACTTCACTTCCGGGATCGGCGTAACCAGTACCGGCCACTGCCACCCCAAGGTCGTTGAAGCTGCCCAAAAACAGGTGGCCACAATGATTCATGCCCAGGCGACAACGGTTATGAATCCACGGTTACTGGAGCTTGCCGAGAAACTCGGAGAGCTGACCCCGGACCCGCTCAATGCGTTTTTCTTTTCCAACGCCGGCACCGAGGTGGCGGAAGGCGCCATCCGGCTGGTACGCCAGGCGACAGGCCGCCCGAACATCATCGTTTTCCATGGTGGCTTTCACGGTCGCACCATGGGTTCGCTTTCACTGACTACATCCAGTGTTGGCTTGCGTGCCGGCGTCAGCCCGATGATGGGTGGCGTGGTCGTCGCGCCCTTTCCCCACGCCTTCCACTATGGCTGGAGCCTCGAGGAAGCCACCGACTTCTGCCTGAAGGAGCTGGATCGGATCTTTGTGACCTACTCCGCCCCCAAGGAAACCGCCGCCATGCTGATTGAACCAGTGCAGGGCGAAGGTGGCTACGTGCCGGCCAATACCCGCTTCATGCAAGGCCTGCGGGAACGCTGTGACAAGCACGGCATCATGCTGGTATTCGATGAAGTTCAGGCCGGCTTCGGTCGAAGTGGCAAATTCTGGGCCCACGAGCATTTCGGCGTCACACCCGATGCCATCATGATCGCCAAAGGCCTGGCCAGCGGCTTCCCCATTTCTGCATTAGCGGCATCGGAAGAGACCATGGCCAAGGGCTGGCCAGGCTCTCAGGGTGGCACTTACGGCGGCAACGCCGTTGCTGCTGCGGCTGCCATCGCCACTATTGATGTCATCCGCGAAGAAGGGCTGGTCGACAATGCCGGCCGCATGGGCAAACGCCTCAGGGACAACCTGGATGCCCTGAAAAAAGACTACCCTGAGATGGCCGATATCCGCGGCATGGGCCTGATGGTGGGCGTTGAAATGCGTCGTGGTGACTGCCCGGACGGCGAGCGCGCAGGCAACATTCTCAAAGAATGCGAGAAACGGGGCCTGCTGATGTTACGTTGCGGCCCCTACCAGGAAATTGTGCGTTGGCTGCCACCGCTGATCATCAATGAGCAACAGGTGGATGAAGCTACCGGTATCTTTGAGGAGGCACTCAAGGCTACCGCCTGAGGACTATTCAGCCATTACGAACTCGATGCGGCCCGGCGCAACGCGAATATCCATCGGCACAAGGCCGAACAGGCGCTGGGTCGGATCGGCTTCATCCAGCCGGTAAACCGGCATGGTTTCCAGCATCTGAGCCACAACCCGCATCACGGTATCCGTCACCGGTGCCAGGTCGCCCTTGAAGAACGGCGAATCGATGGAGCTTTCCAGCAATTGCAGGCGACGAATGTATATGGCTTTTTCCTGGCTGTCATAGACCGGCGCACCTTCCACTTTCAAGGCAAGATCGACAGGAAGCTTGGCCATCAGTGCATTTAAGGCAACCTGCCCCTTCAGATCAATCACCGCCACATCACGACCGTCCGGGCCCAGGGTAATGTCCGCATCGGAAAGACTGAGACTCAGCGGCGAGCCGCTTTTCAGCTGATTGCGATCGTATTGGGCAACGACATCCTGCAGATGCCGCTCAATCTCGCCCTCAGAAATGGCATAGGGGGACAAGCTCGCGCAGCCGCTCGCCATCACAATTGAAAAAAGCGTTATCAAACGCAGAACAGGCTTGATCATTTCCATCACCAGTCAGTTTCCTCAGAAGTGCAACTATACTGCGGCATCTCCTGAGGACTGACAACTTAAACTCCTGTATCAGAACTGCTGCTTTGCCATCCAGGGAATGATCCGGCCAAAGGCCTCATCCATGCGCTCACAAGTGGTGGAGAAACTGAACCGGAGCGCATTGGTGCAGCTTTCGCCGAAGGCATCCCCCGGCACAACGCACACACCGGTTTCCTTGAGCATTCGCAGCGCCACATCCGAGCCATCCACATGGGGCGGCAAGTCCGGGAACGCGAAGAACGCACCGCCCGGCTTATAGCCGGTCAGATAAGGTGTCTGGTCAATCAACTCGACCACTTTATCCCGGCGTTCCCGATAGATATCCACCATGTCGTTTACGCACTTCTGATCGGCGGTCAGCGCCGCAACCCCGGCAAACTGGGACGGCGTGTTGGCAACCGAGGTGGTAAACATATGGTATCGGCGCAGGGATTTGATCGCCGCTTGACTGGCGATCACCCAGCCAATACGCAGCCCCGCCATGCTATAGGTTTTGGAGAAGCTGCTGATGCACATAATGTTGTCCAGGTCGGTGGAGCAATTCAGGACGCTGGCAAAATCGTCGTCATCAAAAATCAGGTGGTCATACACCTCATCGGCATACACCTGAATGCCACGATAGGCGCATTCTTCCAGGATGGTTTCCACGGTGCTACGCGGGTAAACGGCACCGGTCGGATTGTTCGGGTTGTTGAGAATCAGCGCGAAGGTTCGCGACCCCATGGCCCGAATCACTTCGTCCGGATCCAGCTGATGGTTGTTCTCCGCGCGGGTAGGTACATACTTCACCTCGCCACCGGTCATGCGGATCAAGGGTGCATACAGCAGGAACGAAGGATCGGTCACAATAAACTGACGCCCCGGGGCGGAAGTGGCCGAAATAGCCAGATACATAGCCTCGGTGGCGCCACTGGTCACCAGAATGTTGTCTCTCGTCAGCTTGCGGTTGTAGCGTTTACCGTAATAGTCCCGCAGTGCCACCAGCAGTTCCGGCAGGCCGGCATCCATGGTGTAACCGGTCTGGCCTGCATTCAGCGCGTCTATATAGGCATCAATGATGTGTTTTGGCGTGGGCAGGTCGGGCTGCCCGATTGAAAGATGGATCACATCTTTCATGGTGGAGGCCATATTCACCAGCCGGCGAATCCCGGACACAGGAATGGCCTGCATGGCGGGGTTCCAGCTGGCCTTAGCCTTACGATACTTCACTTTGCGCGGCGTAGTCTGGCCTGCGTCCTTGTTCGGGGATTCTGCCATATGCACCTCCTTACGGCGTAAAAATAAGGGCTTACAAGCAGCGTAGTCATGAACAACGGAGCACACAAGAAAACAGTCGGATTTGACCACAGCCGGACCGGCTACCAGACTGTGTAGATGCACCCTTAACCAGCCGATATCCTCCGGAGTTGAAATGACAGAGTCCCGAAAGCCGGTTGTCACCGTTCTCACCGCCCCCAACGAGCCCGCACCGCCGGGGATCGATGCTGTCAAAGCGAGGGCCGAAGTGCGTTTTGCCTGTGACGAACAAACCCTGAGGGACACCCTGCCCGGCACCGATGTGATGATGGTGACCGACTTTCGAACGGAGGCACTCGAGGCTGCCTGGCCTGTTGCAGACCGCCTGAGGTGGATTCACGCCACCAGTGCCGGGGTGGATGCGCTGATGTTTCCGGCCCTTGTTAACAGCGATGTCACGGTCACCAACGCCCGCGGCATTTTTGACCGGACGATTGCCGAATACGTGCTGTGCACCATACTTATGTTCGCCAAGGATTTTCCCCAGTCGATCCGGCTGCAGTTAAAGCACAAATGGAAACACCGCGACACCGAGCGCGCAGAAGGCAAGCAGGTTCTGGTGGTTGGAGCAGGCTCTATCGGCCGGCAGATTGGCAGACTGGTGAAAGCTATTGGCCTCCACCCGCACGGCATTGCCAGAACACGCAGGGGCACTGATCCGGATTTTGATGCAGTGCACGGTAACGATCAGCTGTTTGACCAACTGCGGCATGCTGACTATGTGGTGATTGCCGCGCCTTTGACCCCGCAGACTGAAGGCCTGTTTGACGGCAAGGCCTTTGCCGCCATGAAGAAAACCGCACGGTTGATCAACATCGGGCGCGGGCCAATCGTGAATACCGACGCGTTGATCAAGGCCCTGGATGACGGCGAGATTACGGGCGCCGCACTGGATGTGTTCGAGGAGGAGCCACTACCGGAAGATCACCCGCTTTGGCAGCGGGAGAATGTGATTATGACGGCGCACATGGCCGGCGATTTCATCGGCTGGAAACGGGCGCTAACAGATCAGTTCCTGGAAAATTTTGACCGCTGGCACAGTGATGGCGAGCTGTTTAACCTTGTTAACAAAGAATTCGGATACGCTGGTTAGCCCGGGAGATTGCCGCTCTGGACATATCGTGATTTGCTGAAAGCCCGGAGCGGCTAACGGGTGACGCTCTCACAAACACGCTGTGAATACATCCCTGTACGCTCTGCTCCGCCATCCATGGCTCCGCAAGGTTTGTGAGAGCGTCACCCGTCATCCGCTCCTCCGAGTATGCCGTTCCGATAATGCCCCAGGATCAACGATTAGCCGCCGAATATTTTGTCTGCAAAGGCATCAAATCAAAAACGCGGCTTTCGTCGTTGGGATCCACCAGTACCGTGGGTGATTTGTAGACCCTGGGCGTGGTGTACAGCATCTTCAGCGCCGTACCGTGAGGCATGGCCATGTACCGCTCCGGCTCGTTTTGCTCCAGCCACCTGCGGACCCTGGGCGCCTTGTTATGACCCATTTTCGGGAAGAAATGGTGCTCAATATGGTGGCTGAACCGGAAGTGCAGCCGGTCCAGGATCGGATTGCTACGCAAACTCATGGAGTTATCCAGCGGATTGTTCGTTGGCGTTTGCGGGCGCAGGAAGTGGTTAGTCAGAATGTACGCCTGACCCAATACATTGGCCATCATGAAAGGAACCAGAACCGTAAACACGGCCATAGGGCCGGACAGAACCGCCAGGCTAACCCAGGCTGCCAGACAAACCACCACCTGCGCCATGGCCGCTTTACGGTTGAAACCTTTGAACTGCTTCCGGCGACGGGCCTGCACCCAAAGCACCAGCTGCGCGTGGAAAGTAAACGAGTAGGTCAGAAACAGATAGCTGTACCAGGTGCCGGAACCTGGCGCCAGCTTGGTGAACTTCTTCTGGCCCGGATTGGTTTTATACCGGCGCAGCGTACCAAAGCTGTCCGGATCGGTATCGCCACTGTTGGTGTTGGCGTGGTGTACCACATTGTGCCACTTACGCCAGAACTCGGGAGGCACCAGATACGGTCCAAAGCCGAGCCAGCCGAAGAAGTTCTGCCACTTCCGGCTCATCCCCAGCGCACCGTGCAATACCTCATGGGCCAGCAACGCCTGGCAGCCAATGGTATGCCCCACCAGCAATCCCAACCCCAGGTTGGCGTACCAGGGCAGCCCTGCCAACAGAATAGTCGCCAACCCGGCCCAGATGATTGCCTGTAACGGCAAAAACCAGATCACTCGCCAGGTCTGCGCCTTGAACGTATCAGCGGGAAGCTCCTTCTTCATCCGGTCGCGGAGCTCCCGCTCATCCGGCTTACCAAACACGACGGCCTCCGCCGACTCCGGTTTCACTGCTGCGTTCATGTTCCACCTTTATTTTGTTGAACCGATATTAGCAATAGAATTACAGCGTACATATGTGCGCCGAATCTATACCAACAAAGTCAACTAAACAATGTCCAATTAAGTTTTTTATAAACCAACACACAGACGAAAGATTACGTATGTACTCTAAATTAACTGGAGGACTTCGGGGGAGTCGGTTGGTGAGCTTTTCTGAAACCTTGCGGAGCCATGGATGGCGGAGCAGAGCGTACAGGGAGGTATTCACAGCGTGTTTCAGAAAAGCTCACCAACCGACTCCCTTGCACCAAAACTCAAAACCAAAAAAACGGGCGCCCGAAGGCGCCCGTTCTCAATGCATCATTCAAAAACCCAATCTCAGCTCCCCGAAAGCGACTGCTCCGAAGGATCCAACTCCATCTGCTGAATGGCAATAACCGCCTGAGTCCGGTTACGAACCCCCAGCTTGCGGAACACCGCGGTGATGTGGGCCTTGATGGTGGCTTCCGACACATCCAGATCGTAAGCGATCTGCTTGTTCAGAAGCCCCTCGGCCAGCATACCCAGCACCCGGAACTGCTGCGGCGTGAGAGACGCCAGGCGTTCCGAGAAATCCGTAGGCTCAGACTGCATCCGCTCGATCTTGTCGGCAACACCCTCCGGCAGCCACACATCGCCCTCCAGAACCGCCTGAATGGCCTCGGTAATGGTCGGCAGCGGCGCGCTTTTGGGAATGAAGCCAGATGCACCGTAATCCACCGAGCGGCGCATAACCTGCAAGTCTTCCGAGCCGGACACAACCACCACGGGCAAACCCGGGTACTGGCCACGCATAAACACCAGGCCCGAGTAGCCGTGGGCACCCGGCATGTTGAGATCCAGCAGGATCAGGTCAGCGTCCGGGTTTGCCTCTACCGCCGCCTGCAGTGCCTTGATGCTGTCGACTTCAACCGTTCCGGCATCCGGCACCGCCTGATTGACCGCCTGTTTCAATGCTGCCCGAAACAGCGGGTGATCATCCGCGACGATAATTGTTTGTGTCATTCCACACAGTCCTCACAGGTTATTGGCCGTCTTCAGCCAGCGTTACTTGAACGCCCGGCTGTCGATCAGCTCATCCACTACGCCCGGATCAGCCAACGTGGAGGTATCTCCAAGCTGATCGTGCTCATTAGCGGCAATCTTACGCAAAATCCGACGCATAATCTTGCCAGATCGTGTTTTTGGCAGCCCAGGTGCCCACTGAATCACATCCGGAGAGGCAATCGGGCCAATTTCCTTACGAACCCACTGCACCAACTCCTTCTTCAGTTCATCAGAAGGCTCTTCGCCTTGCACCAGGGTGACGTAAACGTAGATGCCCTGTCCTTTGATCTCATGGGGATAGCCAACAACCGCCGCTTCGGCAACCTTGTCATGAGAAACCAGCGCACTCTCCACCTCCGCCGTACCGAGGCGGTGGCCGGATACGTTCAGCACGTCGTCTACACGGCCGGTGATCCAGTAATAGCCGTCTTCATCACGGCGGGCGCCGTCACCAGTGAAGTACATGCCCTTGTAGGTACTGAAGTAAGTCTGGATGAAACGCTCGTGGTCACCGTAAATGGTGCGCATCTGGCCGGGCCAGCTGTCCAGGATAACCAGGTTGCCTTCCGTTTTGCCTTCCAGAATATTGCCTTCGTTATCCACCAGAGCCGGCTGCACACCAAAGAACGGCTTGGTTGCAGAGCCTGGCTTAAGATCTACGGCACCGGGCAGCGGCGAAATCAGGATGCCACCGGTTTCGGTTTGCCACCAGGTGTCCACAATCGGGCACTTGCCGTTACCGATCACGCGGTGGTACCACTCCCAGGCTTCGGGGTTGATCGGCTCGCCCACGGAACCCAGCAACTTCAGGCTCTCGCGTGTGGTGCCGTTCATGCAGGATTCGCCTTCCGCCATCAGGGCGCGGATCGCTGTAGGAGCGGTGTAGAGGATGTTGACCTTATGCTTGTCAACCACCTGCCCCATCCGAGAGCTGTCCGGGTAGTTCGGCACGCCTTCAAACAGAACGGTGACGGCACCATTGGCCAGCGGGCCGTAAAGGATGTAACTGTGGCCGGTCACCCAACCGAAGTCGGCCGTACACCAGTAAACGTCACCATCGTGATAATCGAACACATACTGATGGGTCATGGAAACATACACCATGTACCCACCGGTGGTGTGCAGAACACCTTTCGGTGCACCGGTAGAGCCAGAGGTGTACAGCATGAACAGCGGATCTTCCGCGCCCATGGGCTCCGGCTGACACTCGGCCGATGCATTTTTCATCAGATCTTCATAGCGCGCATCGCGCTCATCGTTCCAGGGCACCTGGTCATTGCCCGTGCGGGTGACCACGATAACGCGATCAACCTTGGCTTCACCCTCGTGCTTCAGGGCCGCATCAACGTTTTTCTTCAGCGGGATCGCACGGCCACCGCGCAAACCTTCATCCGCGGTCACCACATAGCGGGACTTACCATTGGCAATACGGGCCGCCAGTGCTTCCGGAGAGAAGCCCCCAAACACAACCGAATGAATGGCACCGATGCGGGCGCAGGCCAACATGGCGACTGCCGTTTCAACAATCATCGGCATGTAGATAGTGACGACATCGCCCTTCTTCACACCCTGATCTTTCAGGACGTTGGCGAATTTACAGGTTTCTTCGTATAGCTCGCGGTAGGTCACATTGCGAGACACGGATGGGTCATCACCCTCGAAGATAATAGCGGTCTGGTCACCACGCTTCTCAAGGTGGCGATCCAGGCAGTTGGCCGAGGCATTCAATACGCCATCTTCGAACCACTTGATGGACAGGTTATTGTAATCGTAGGTGCTGTTCTTAACCTTGGTAAACGGTTTGATCCAGTCAATACGCTTGCCATGCTCGCCCCAGAATACGTCGGGTTGCTCTACGGATTGGCGATACATGTCTTCGTACTGTGCTCCGGAAACCAGTGCCCTTTCGGCCACTTCCGGACTCACCGGGTATACCTGTTTATCTGTCATTGTGCTCCCCCTTATTCAGAGTCTGTTGTCGTTATCGGTTATTAGATTCAGGGTGGACGGGCGGACCGCGCCCAGGTAAGACGGATACCCGTAGTTCAACATGTGTGCCACTGCACAATGAATTAGACTAACGTCCAACGGAATATCTGAACAACCGTAAAACCACGCCAGAAACGGCGGAAACAGCGGCGATCACGCTCAAACGTTCCGAAAAATACCGATCCGGACACTCAAGAAAAAGCATAGTTCGTCAGCGTGGAATAGCAAAAGAGAGAATACTGGCAAGGGCGGCCCGGAGCGGGGTTGCTCCGGGCCGGTCGGGCAGAAAAACGATCAGGCGGCTTGTTTGCGCTGCCGTAAGGATTTCAGGCGATACACCTTCCTGGCTTTCAGGGCGTAACGATTAAGCCCCGCCAGGTGAATTTTCCTCAAATACACCTCCCAATCAATGGCTCGGGCATCAACCGGGAACAGCCCCTTGTCCACCTCACCCGAGCGACTGGCCAGCGCAAGCAATTCATCGTTCCGGAAAATATAATCCGGCGCCGTGTAGAACCCGAAGATTGCCGCCAGCGACTGAGTGGTGTCCAGGTTTCTCAACCATTTGAGATCACTGCCGTTACCCAGAAGTTTCAAAACCCGGTCGGTGATACTTAAGGGCAACCGGACGCCACTGATCACCAGATCAAACAGCGCTCGATTCACCGCGACAAAGGGCTTGGTCGGCTGCCGGTAGAACAGGTGGTCGTAGGCCGCGTAGTTGGCTTTGGACTCCGCCATCAGGTGGTCAATAAACTCGCCCAGCGTTATCGGATTAGAACCACCGCTGCAGCACTGATAAATGCGCTGTTTGCCCGGCTCCGCGAGCGCTTCGGCCAGCGCCAGAATGATTGAATTGGCCACAAGATCAACGGGAATAACGTCAATAACGCCCGACCGTTTACCCGGGAACAATGTGACCTTTTCACGGGCATAAGCCAGGATGATGGCGTCTGCAACCTTGACCCCTTCAATCCAGCCGGCGGCAGGTTCTTCCAGAGCGCTTTCGATGATAGACGGCCGCACAATGGTCAGGCTACGGCCATCCAGAGCCTTCATCAACAATTGCTCGCCAAGCCACTTGGTGAACGTATAGGTGTCACTCCAACCGTAACGATTAGCCTCCCTGATACCCAGGTCGACCAGCTTCTTTTCCAGAACCTTTCCGGAGTAACGTGAGCGCACGTCCGCGATCTTGTCTTCCAGCAAGCGCACCAGTTCTTCAATTTCGTAATACCCGCGACTCGAACGGGGAATGGACTCGCCTGCGGGCTTGATCACCGATTCCGTGACTTGCCCCGAATTCATCCCATTGACGTAACAGGTAGAGACTTGCAGTACCGCCAACTGCGGATTCCTGCGCGCCAGCTCCGCGATATTGTTCAGGCACAGCGTGTTTATCGTCAGCGCTTTATCCAGCTCTTCCCGGAAGTTCACACTGGCAGCGGAGTTGATGACCGCATCCAGTTCAGCGGCCAGCTTGCCGAAAGCCACGGAATCCAGCCCAAACGCCGGCTCAGTGACCTCGCCGGTTATGCAGTGAATACGCTCATCAAGAAAGGCGTCAAAGCCCTCTGGATCGGACTCGCGCAGGCGGTCAAACACCGAGGACGTAGCAATTTCATCAAGAAAGCGGCTGCGGGCATCCGGGTGCCTTTTATTACCACGGATAAGAAGATAGATACCCCCGATGTCGGGCACCGCCCGCATCAGTTTTTCCAGCACAACCTTACCCAGAAATCCGGTTGTGCCCGTAATCAGAACCCGCTTGCCCCTGAACTGACCAAGCACCCTGGATGATGAAGCGTCAGCATGATGAGCCTGCCGTGTTGCCATGGTGGAACTCCTTCTCTTAAATGACTAATGCCGATCAGACACCGGCCAGTACTTTGCGGGCGGGCTATGTCCCTTTCCCCTCGTTACTGCTTCCCTGTTACAACCGCCTGTCAGAGTGACTGCATATTGCGGGCCACGAACCACGATATCGGTTAATTCTCACACAACAAACGTGACAGCAGGGTGACAGACTGCAAAATTACGACACACAAAACGCTAATAAAATGACAATTAAGAAGGCACATCGGGCGAGCACGAAAACCCGTGAAAGCCCCTCACGAGAATCCGGTTTTGTCCTGGCCGACCAGTGCCTGCAGCAGATCATCCAGAGAGACGTTCGACGGCTTTTCCCGAAGGGCGCGGACGAGCTGTTCCTGCTCCCCGAAACTGACACGATCGTACAGCGGGCCATCCAGACCACTGCAGCTATCGGTGGCGGCTGCTATTCCAGACGGCCGCGGCGCTAACTCATCAGCGAGATGCCTTAAATGACGAGCCATATTGGATCGGTCCGGTGCCGGCAGCTGCTCCCAGTTCATGGCGGCCAGGCTGGTCTGCAAAATTTCCACGGTATCCGCATCCGGGCTGCGCCCCAACAGTGCAAAAAGACGGGTAAATGCCTCATACCTGAGCATGGCATCGTCAGGCACCAACGCCATGGCTTTCTCGAATTGCACGATCAGTTCCAGGCAATGCTGCCTGGCGGTTGTTTCTTCAACGGGTGCCTGCCCCCCATCCATTGCCACCGCCGAAGTGCGCTTGGCAACGCGATACCAGTAGGCAGCAATGCCTGCCTTTCTGGGCGGCAGGCTTCCGACATGGACGCTCAACATTTCTGCCAGCGAATGAAACTGCCGGCAGGAAGGGTCCGAAGCCGGGAGCACCGTTACAGGCGTTTGGTCCAGTACCGACTGGCGCAGAGTTTCATCACGCCAGAGCGCCCCGAGGTAATGCAGGGACCATTGAAGATGGCGCTGGCAGGCGCCATTGAAACGCTGAAATACCGACCGAGCCTGGCTGGAGCCCTGAGCCATGTTTACGATCACCGCCGGAGTACGGCGATAGCCCCGACGCTTGAGCACTTTCATCAGGGAAAAGGCGTCGGTCAGAGATGCCGGGTCCGGAGTGACCACCAGGCACGCCAGCTCGGCGGCTGCGAGCATATGCAAACCGACAGCCTGCAGCCCGGACGCAGTATCGATGATAACCGTGTCGTAGCGGTGCTCGAGTTGGTGTAAAGCGCTCAGAACAGCCAGGCCACCCTGCTCCGACAATTCCATGCAGTCCTGGACACCCGACGCGCCCGGAATCAGGTCCAGCCCGCCATAGGTTGTCATGATGATGTCCTGCATAGCGCACCTGCCCGCCACCACATCGGCCAGCGTACGCTGAGGGTAAGCGCCCACCATGATGCTGACGTTGGCCAGATCGGTATCGCCATCCAGCAGAAGCACCTTCTGGCCCTGTTCCGAAAGAGCGATGGCCAGGTTAAGCGCCACCGTCGTCTTGCCGACACCGCCTTTGCCGCCGGTAATGGCGATGGTTCGGGTCTGGCGCGATTTCTGCTTCGGACTATGGTTTTGTGTCTGCTTCGGGACTTCCATGAAAAACAGCCTGGACGCTCAAACTTGTCACTATAAGCGACATTTTAACCTGTAAAAAGGGTACACATATCACAGACCGGATAATAAATTGCTTAAAAAAACATCAGTAAGTATTTAATAGTGACAGATTATTGTCTAAGCTCAGTGACCAAATAAGAAGAATGAACACCCTGTCATATTATTTCAATACAGAACAGGGATGCTTGCGCGGGGCCATCAGGCGACCACGTGGGACCAGGGGGCGTGCCATGACTATCGCGACGGACATTGCGTCAGACTTGCAGCTGCCGAGCCTTCCGGAGGTTATCCTGCGGGCTCTGGACGCCTGCCATTCCGGGCAGAGCTATCGTGAAATAAGCCGTATCGTCTCTGCCGACACCGCCCTCGTCGCCCGACTGCTTTCTCTCACCAGTTCCGCCCTCTATCACCGCATGCCGCCCAGCCACTCTGTCGAACAGGCACTGTTGCGGTTGGGCACCCGAAAATTCCAGACCCTGCTACTGACCTCCGCCCTGAGACAATTAATGTTCGAGCTCGGTGGCAACGAGTGGCAACAGCTGCGCGATTTCTGGCGCCATTCCCTGACAACCGCACTGACTGCAAAAACACTGGCCACACTGACCCGCTACCCGGAACCGGACGAAGCCTTTCTGCTGGGCATGGTGCACAACATTGGCGAGCTTATTGCCATCAAGACGCCCTGCCCGGAACGCAAGCAGTTGTTATTGAATCAGCAGAATGACATTGCCGCCGGGCTGGTGTCCTCCTGGGGCCTGGGGACCATGGCCGCCGATGCCATGCGCTATCAACAAGCCCTGCCGGGGCAGCTCCGGGATGCCAGCCACCTGGTCAAGATCATCAGTCTGTCTACCCGACTGGCCTTGTCGGATGCCGCTGGCGTCGGGGCGGCCGGCACCATCTTCGGGCTGCAGGAGGACCTGACCCGGGAGATCAACAAGAAAATCAGCGAGGAAGTCGCCAGCGTCGCAGCCTCTCTCGGCATTCCTCTGGATGCGGGCTACGATGCCCGTGAGGCGACACGGCAACTGAATCACCGGCTGCTGGAACACACCATGGTGCGCACCGCATTGACACTGCCTTCGTCAGGCCCGGAGAACATTGGCACACTGGTGTCAGAGGCCGCCAGCAGTCTTGCGCTTATCACTGGCCTGCCCGTCCTTTGCTTCAACCAACAAGGTGAAGAACTGGTACTTCGCTCCGGCACCTGCAGGCAGCTGCCGGAGTTGTCCGTCAATCCAGCCACCGGCGACAGCGCCCTGACCACCGCTCTGAGAACCGGCAACACCACGACCATGAATCCGGCCGAGCCTGCGGTACTTGATCAGCAACTGAGTTCCCTTTTAGGCGCCCCATCGCTCCTCGCTATCCCCATTGCCACCAGTGGCAGTGTTTTCGTGATGGGTGTGGATGACCAGACGTTGCCAAACGCACGCAATCTTGGTGGTTTGTTCGCCCGCGAACTCGCAGCCGTTCTGGCGCAGTCAACGGATGACGCCATCGGTTCAGAACAGCAAATGGTGAGCGAACGCCTGCGCCGGCAGGTACACGAAGTCAGTAACCCGCTCACGATTATCGGCCAGTACCTGTTCCAGCTCCGCAGTCGGCTCCAGGACACTGCAGTTCAGGATGAGCTGGACATCATTCAGGAAGAGCTGGACCGGGCCGGCAACCTGCTGCTGCAGATCAGCCAACAGACCACGGAATCCGCCAACACCGGCACAGGCACCAACCTGAACGAGGAACTGACAGGCCTTGGCACAATCCTCCAGGACAGCCTGTTCCACGATGGGGACAGGGAGCTTGAGCTGAACCTCTGTACCGCAGACACGAGAGTCCAGGCGAGCGCCTCAACGGTGCGACAGATTGTCCTGAACCTGGTCAGGAACGCCGCGGAAAGCTTTGGCAATCGACCAGGAACGGTAACTCTGAGTACCACGGCACCGTTATTCCAGAACCGGCGATGCTGGGTCGAGTTGCAGGTTTCCGATACCGGCCCCGGTATTCCGGAGCCTCTGCAGCAGCGCCTGTTTGAACCGGTCACAAGCACCAAAGGAGATGGCCACAGCGGCCTGGGGCTGAGCATTGTCAAACAACTGATTGATGACATGGAGGGCATCATCGCTTGCCACACCGGCCCGGAAGGCGCTGCGTTCCGGATGCTGCTGCCGGCAGCAAGTCATAACGACAACGACACCTAATGACGACGAAACCACGGACCCACAACCATGGCAACCAATCAGAGCAATGCCCTCTCTACCTCCGCCCGACGCCGCAGCATTCTGGTCGCGGATGATGAACCCCGGTTGCTTAGAATCCTGGCCGACCTGCTGCAAAGTCGGGGATTCGAAGTCACCGAGGCTCACGGAGGCCGGCAGGCCTGCACGTACCTGAACCAGCAGAGCTTTGACCTGGCCCTGCTGGATCTCAATATGCCAGAGGTTGACGGCTTTCAGGTGATGGCGGAAACCCGCCGCCTGCAGCCAAACTGCGCGGTCATCGTGGTCAGCGGGGAGACGTCGTTCAGGACGGTTAGTCGGGCCCTGCGCCGGGGCGCACTGGACTACATCCGCAAGCCGTTTGATCCCGAGGAGCTGCTGGCAACCGTTGAGGGAGTACTTGGCAAGCAATCACTGATTCGCGCCCATGAGATGGTTCAGTCCAGGCTGGAAAAGTCCGAAGCCCTCCATCGCTATATCGTCAACAGCTCCCCGGACATCGTCTTCATGCTCGACGAAACCGGGCACATCTGCTTTATCAACAACAAGGTCGAAAGTCTGCTGGGCTATCAGCCGGCGGAGCTCTGCGGGCAGCACTTCCGCCACATCCTGGATGACCGGGATGTGGCACGGGGCACTTATGCCTTGCAGGGCCCGGACATCTCCGCCGATAACCCCCGAATATTGGAAGTCCGCTTCAAAACCCGCGGCAGTCATAAGGCCACCCGGCACTTCGAGGTCACTGCCTTCCCGGTGGACCCGCAAACCTGGCCCCAGACCGGCAAGACCCAGGGCGGCTGCAGCGGCAAGCCAGCCCGATACTACGGCATTGCCCGCGACGTGACGGAGCGCAAGGAGGCGGAAGCCTTTATCAACTTCCAGGCCTATCATGATTTGCTCACCCGACTGCCGAACCGGGCATTGTTCAAGGATAGGCTCGAGCTGGCCATCACTCAGGCTCGGCGAAGCCAGCAGAAGCTTGCGGTCATGTTTCTCGATCTTGACCGCTTCAAGGTGGTCAACGACACCCTTGGGCACGCCATGGGCGACCGCCTGTTGCAGGCCGTCACCCAGCGGCTGGAAAAATGCCTGCGCCGTGGCGACACCCTGTCCCGCTTTGGCGGCGACGAATTCACCCTGTTGCTGCCCAGCATCCACGGCCATGAAGATGTCAGAAACATTGCCCGCAAACTGATACAAGCGCTGAAAGCGCCATTCCAGTTAGGGGATCATGAAGTGTTCGTGGGTGTCAGCATCGGCATTTCTGTGTTTCCGGAAGCCGGCGAAACGATGGACCTGCTGATCCAGAATGCGGATATCGCCATGTACCATGTCAAGGCGCGCGGCAAAGATGGCTACCGGTTCTATACCGAGGCCATGAGCACCAATACCGCCAACCGGCTCAGCCTTGAGCGGGATCTCAGGCTGGCCATTGAGCGTGACGAGTTACGAGTCTTTTACCAACCTCAGGTTTGCTCCCAAACCAACCGTATGCTTGGCCTTGAGGCCCTTGTGCGCTGGAAGCACCCGGAACTCGGGCTGCTGTACCCCGGTGATTTCCTGCCTCTCGCCGAGGAAACCGGACTGATGGGAAAACTCTGTGACCGGGTTATGAATCAGGCCTGCCGCGACGTTGGCCAGTGGATTGCCAGCGGCCACCCTGAGCTGCGCCTGGCGGTGAACCTGTCCCCCAGCCAGGTGGAGCACCCCCGGTTCGTCGAAACCCTCATGGAGCGCGTCAAGGCGCACCGTTTCCCCTGCAAAAATCTGGAAATTGAGATTACTGAAAATGTGATCATGAACGACCTGGAGCAGATCAGTCAGAAGCTTCGCGATCTGGCCGCCACCGGAGTGCGGATTGCCATTGACGACTTCGGCACCGGCTACTCCTCGCTCAATTACCTGCATCGACTCCCCATACACACACTCAAAGTCGACCAGTCCTTCGTAAAAGCCATCCGCAGTGGCGACGAAGGCGCCTGCATTGTCAATGCGATTGTGGCCATGGCCCACGGCCTGAAACTTGAAATTGTGGCTGAGGGTGTGGAAACCAATGATCAGTTGACCTACCTGAAAAACCTCGGCTGCCATCAGGTGCAAGGTTTCTATTACGGGCCCGCCAGACCCGCCGCTGAAATCAGCAAAATGCTGAACGTAAGTGACTTGTGTTTCGCTAACGCCGGTTAACGATTATTGATTGTCGGACACTAGGAATCGAAATGTTGATGTGGTTTGCAAAGTGTTGCAGTACGTTACTTTGTGTATCCAGAAATGCGCGCTACTGCACATATTTCAGACAGCCCCTTCTCTAATCTCAGTCCATAACCTGTCGGCCATCGCAATGCCCGCGTTACAGCGAGTAAAAACGACAACAAAGGTGGCGGCAACCAGAGACCAAAAAGAAGGCAGTCAACATGCGCGACAAGTACAAATATATCGGCCCCGCCTACGACTTTCTGAGCAACCTCTACAGCGGCAAAAACATTCACCACTGCAAAACTGCCATGCTGGACGTAGAAACCGTCAAGCCCGGTGATCGCGTCCTGTTTGCCGGCGTAGGCCACGGCCGCGATGCCATACGGGCTGCTGAACTGGGCGCCGATGTCACTGTCGTCGATCTGTCTGAAACCATGCTTCGCAAGTTCGCCGATGCACAGCAGGCCGAAGCACCGCACCTTACTATCCGTCGCATTCACAGTGACATCATGAAGATGGATGAGTTCGAGCAGTACGACATGGTCGTCGCCAACTTTTTCCTGAATGTGTTCGATGAAGACATGATGGTAAAAGTACTGGAGCACCTGATCAGCCTGGGCAAAGCCAACGCCAAAGTCGTGGTTGGAGATTTCTGCTACCCCACGGGCAACATCCTGTCCCGGGCCTTCAAAAAGCTCTACTGGTACATGGCGGTGTTCATCTTCTGGCTGTTCGCCAACAACGCCTTCCACAAAATCTACAACTACCCGGAACACATGCAGCGCCTGGGCCTTCAGGTCACTGAGAAGAAGCATTTCAAACTGCTCAACATGGATTGCTACTGGTCCATTCTTGGCCAAAAACAAGCCTGAACGCCCACAACCAGCACAATAACAACAGGTTACCGGGAGCTTCATCATGTCAGACCAGATTCTCGCACTCGATGGCATCAGAGACATTGCCGATGGCCAGTTTTCCTTCAGTGAGCGCGTGGGGTACCTGAAGAAATACGGGGTTCACTCCCAGTCTTTCTCCACTCTGCAGCCAGGCATGCAATACTTTGACGTGCCAGGTGTTGGCTACATCGCCTACATGCGCAAATGGGGCGGCACTTTCGTTCTTTCAGATCCGGTCAGCGCACCAGAGCACTTCCCGGTCATTCTCGAGCGTTTTCATGAGAAGTTTCCGAATGCCTGTTACATCCAGGTATCCAAGCCGGTTGTCGATTTTCTGCACCTGCGCTTTGGGCTCTTCGGCACCCAGTTCGGCAGCGAGTCCCGCATTGATCTGCGCAAGTGGTCGCTGACCGGCAAAAAGAAACAAATTCTGCGCACCGCACTGAACCAGGCCGAGAAGAGCGGCATTACGGTTATGGAGCGGTTCAGTGACGACCACACCCGGGAAATTTCGGAAGCCTGGATTCGCACCCGTAAATGCAAGAGCAACGAAATCCGCTTTCTGATACGTCCGATGGAAATGGACTATCGGGAAAATGAGCGGCATTTCTATGCTTACCAGGATGGCAAGGCGGTGGGCTTTATCTACTTCGACCCCGTCTACCGCAATAATGAGATCGTCAGCTACGTTCCCAATATTTCACGGGCCAATGCCGATTTCCGCCAGGGTATTTTTTACACCCTGATGGCACATGCCATGCAGGTATTCAAAGAGGAAGGTGTACCCTTCCTGGATCTTGGCCTGATCCCTCTGTCTCTGGACAAGGCCACAGAGCACCAGGAAAGCCGGCTGCTGAAAAAGCTGCTGCACGGCATCTATGAAAAAGGAAACTTCCTGTATAACTTCAAAGGACTGGAATTTACCAAGTCGCGATTCCGGGGCGATGATTTCAAAACCTACTGCTGCCACAAGCGCGCTATTCCCGCCCTGGAGTTTCTCGCTATGTTCAAACTGACCCGGCTACTCTGAGCCGGGCCAGTTACCCTCCACTACTGCCACCGGGATCCCCATTTCAGCCATAAACACGTCAATTCCTTCGGGGGCCGGGCCACTAAAGCAGGCTCTCGCTACCACCTTCTTCGGCTGTCCCGGTGGCGTTTCCGCTGCCGACAGGGCTCCCGCCTGCTCCAGCCAGTATGCCACCCGCCGGGCTATGGCTTCTCCGGACTCCACCCAGAACCTGACATTCGGAAGACTCCTGCGCAGCCAGGGCAGCAATAACGGATAATGGGTGCAACCGAGCACTACCGTGTCCACTCCGGAGTGGCGCAATGGCGCCATGGCCTCGTCCAGCCTGGCCTGCGGTGGCTCCGAACCGCTTACCAGCGCTTCAGCCCAACACACCAGGCCGGGATGCCCGACCCGGGTAACCTCGCAATCCACGGCGAACTCCCGGATCAACTCATCCAGATAGGGCCGTCTGACGGTGGCTGGCGTTGCCAGCAAACCAATCTGTCGATTGTGGGAGCAGGCCACCGCCGGCTTGATCGCAGGCACCACGCCAACCACCGGTATGTCTGTCATGGCCCGCAGATGCGGCAGTACTACGGTACTGGCGGTATTACAGGCAATGACGATGACATCGCAGGCCGATTGTTGCAGGCACTTCGCGATTAACTGGCAGCAACGATCAATAACCACCTGCTCTGGCTTGTTGCCATAGGGAAACCCCGCGTTATCGGCCAGATAAATCAGCTCTGCGCCGGGCAAAGCCTGATGAATGCAGGCCGCCACACTCAGGCCGCCCACACCGGAATCAAAAACCAGAACCCTCGGAGCCTGCTCTTGCATGGTCAGGATGGGCTCCTGCCGGATGCAATATCGGCTTTCATCGCGCTGATCAGGCGGCCGGCGATGGTGGTGTCAGGCGGAACCGGCGGATGCTCATCCGGGCTGAACCAGCCCGCATCGGCCAGCTCATCGTCCTGCAGAACAAGCTCACCACCCAGGTAGTCCGCAAAAAAACCAACCATCAACTGGTGGGGAAATGGCCAGGACTGAGAGCCCTGGTAACGAACATTACCAACCTCCAGTCCGGTTTCCTCTTTCACTTCACGGGCAACCGCCTGCTCCAAACTTTCACCTGGCTCAACAAAGCCCGCAATCAGACTGTAGAAATTACGGGTCACCCGTGACGATTTGGCCAGCAGAAAACGTTCATCCCGACGAATGACCACAATCACACAGGGGGCAATTCTCGGGTACCAAGGGATGTTACAACGGCCACACCAGCGGGCGCGTTCCCGTGGATGCGCTTGAGTAGGCTCTCCGCAACGGCCGCAGTAACGATGATCCTGCCACCACTGCCACACCTGAAACGCGGTGCTGAGAAGGTCTGCAGGCGAACCCGGCATGAGCAGCAGGGCGTCTCTGAGCGTGACGGTTTCCAAACCCGGCAAGCCGGAATCCGGCAGTGTGGTCACATACAGCCGGCGGTCGTCCCAAGTCCCCAACGCCAGAGCTTCCGGCCGGCTGTCCCCCATCTCCGGGCCACCCCAACGCAAAAACCAGCCATCACCGGGCTTCAGAATGTTGCTGCCTGAAAACGCCAGCACAAGGTCGCCATCCTCGGGAGCATCCTCAGCCCATCCGGGCAGCCAGTGAGCGCGGTTATCCACCATAATCGGGCCTTTTCCGAAATCGATTCGTCTTTGCCGCAATGTACCACATCACATTCGTCAGCCAGAATCGGTATACCGCTTTCCGCACCCGTGACAACCCGTTAAACTTGGCGCCTGTTTTCAGGACCGGAGTAACACCTTATGCGACTTTATCAGGGCATTCGCAGCCTGATCCTGTCCCTTTTCCGCAAGATCCTGTTTCTATGGGTCCGGACGGATGTCAGCGGCAACACCCTGGAGGCCCTCGGGCTCGATCCGGAAAAACCCGTGTGCTATGTACTGCAGTACAGCTCGCTGTCCAGTCGCCTGGTACTGGAGCAGGAGGTTATCCACGCCCGACTTCCCGGCGCCACCCCGGCCCTGCCGGTCAAGAACAGCCCTTCGCACTCGTTCTTCTTCCTCTACCGGCGCATTGGCGGGCTGTTCCGTGGCGGCCGGCACAAGCCAGTGCCCACAAGAGAGTTTCGCGACCTCGTTCAGTTTGGCCTGGAACATCCCGAGCAGGATGTGCAGATCGTTCCGGTGTCACTGTTCTGGGGGCGTTCACCAGACAAAGAAAAATCACTGGTAAAGCTTCTGCTTTCCGACACCTGGTCTGTTGCCGGAAGGCTTCAGAAATTCCTGATCATTCTGGTTCACGGTCGCAGCACTTATGTGCAATTCAATCAGCCGCTGTCCCTGAAGCAGGTAGTCGATGAGTACCGTCACAACGAAGAAAAAGCCAAGCGTAAGCTGGCCCGCATTCTGCGCACCCATTTCCGCCGGGTACGCCAGGCGGTTCTGGGGCCAGACCTCTCCCACCGTCGCACCCTCGTTGAAGGCCTGGTGCGCACCCAGGCAGTGAAAGAAGCGATACGCGAGACCGCGGCAAAGGATGATATCCCGCCCGAGAAAGTGCGGGCCAAGGCCTACAAATACGCCGATGAAATTGTTGCCAGCATGTCCATCGTGACGATCCGGTTTCTGGAACTTGTCTTGGCCTGGCTCTGGAACCGGATCTACAACGGCATTGCCATCAACAACATCAAGGTTGCCAAGGAGGCCGCTCAGGACAACGCCGTCGTCTATGTCCCCTGCCACCGGTCCCACATCGATTACCTGTTGCTGTCCTACGTGCTCTATAAAAACGGCCTTATGCCGCCCCATATTGCCGCCGGCATCAACCTGAACATGCCAGTGGTAGGTCCGATCCTGCGCCGGGGCGGTGCCTTCTTCATGCGCCGAAGCTTCAAGGACAACCCCCTCTATGCGACCGTGTTCAATGAATACATGCACGTGATGTTCACCAGGGGTTATTCCGTGGAGTACTTTGTGGAAGGCGGCCGCTCACGCACCGGAAGGATGCTGCAGCCCAGGCCCGGCATGCTCGCCATGACCGTACGCAGCTTCCTGAGAGACCATCGCAAGCCCATTGTTTTCGTTCCGGTCTACATCGGCTACGAGAAAGTGATGGAAGGCCGGTCTTATCTGGGTGAGCTGCGGGGAAAGAAAAAGCAGAAAGAAAGCATTTTCGGGCTGGCTAAAACGGTGCGTAAACTCACCAACTCATTTGGCCGAGTGGCCGTCAACTTTGGCGAGCCCATTCCGCTGGCGAAGGTGCTGGACGACGTTCATGACACCTGGCGGATCGAGGCCTACGACGCAGAATTCAGGCCAGCCTGGCTCAGTGACGCCGTTGAAGAGCTCTCCCGGAGGGTTGCCAGCAACATCAACGCCTCTGTGGCGGTTAACCCGATTGGTATGACGGCCACCGTATTGCTGGGCACCGAACGCATGGCAATGGATGAAGGCCAGCTGATTCGACTGATGGACAAGTTCGCAGCCATGCTTCGTGCCTTCCCCTACGCTGACACCATTACCCTACCTGAAGGAACCGGGAAAGACTGGATTGCCTACTGCGAGAACATGGGGCTGGTGAACCGCCAACCGCAAAAGCTGGGCGACATCATTTCTCTGGAAGGCTCCAATGCCATCCTGATGACTTACTACCGCAATAACATCCAGCACCTGTTCGCTTTGCCGGCACTGGTGGTCAGCCTGTTCGAAAACAAAGCCAGCTTGCGCAGAGACAAAATCACATTTCTGGCGGGCGTGGCCTACCCCTATCTGCAGTCTGAACTTTTCCTGCGTTACACTCACGACGAGGTAGAGGCCATTATCAACCAGTGGATTGATGTTCTGGTTGAGCAGGGGCTTCTGACAGAGCTCGATGACAACCGGCTTGGCCGGCCAGAAGAGGGAACCGAGTCCATGCTGCGAGCGCGCATTCTGTCGCGCTTCATCATTCAAACGCTCGAGCGCTATCACATCGCCCTGGGTATTCTCAGGAAATACGGCTCGGGCAAACTCACCGCCACAGAACTGGAAGAACAGAGCACCCTGCTGGCAGAACGCATGTCGATACTGTTTGGCCTGAACGCTCCGGAATTCTTCGACAAAACTCTGTTCCGGAACTTCATTGCCAACATGCAGAAAAACGGTGTGCTGACCACCGACGAGAATGGGCTACTCTGCTACGGCGAGGGCCTGGATGACGTGGCTGAAGACGCCAGACTGGTGCTGAGCGTTGAGAAACGACAAGCCATTCAGCAGGTCACCATGCTCGACGCATGACCCGCAAAACGTTGCCGGCTTGAAGCTCAGGCCGGCAACGCCTTGATCGGGTAGATGTCGTAGCGGCTGCTCTTGCCCTCAACCTGCGTAGCCGGCTTCGGCCCGCTCACCGAAGGCGCTTTACGCGGGCGCTTGACCACCACCCGGTATCGGGCGCACGCCAGCGCCGCCTCCAACAGTTGCGCTGAATTGTCATCATCGCCAACAACCTGCCGGAACACCTGCATTTCCTTTTTCACCAGGGCCGATTTGTCTCGATGGGGAAACATCGGGTCAAGATAGATGACATCGGCCGCATCAGGCCCCGCCTGCCTCAGCCAATCCACGGAGTTGCCGGGAAGCAGTGTGATCCGATGCGCCACCGGAGCGCATTCCGTATTCAATACAGCCCTGGCCAGGCCATCAGCCAGCAAGGCATGAATCACCGGGTTGCGCTCAAACACCGTCAGCCGGCAGCCGAGGCCCGCCAGAACAAACGCATCCTGGCCCAGCCCCGCGGTGGCATCGACCACATGCAACTCGGCCCGGGTTTTCTGCAACCCAACGGCCCGGGCGATGAGCTGGCCGGTACCACCGCCGTGCTCCCGCCGATAACCCATCTTTCCCGTTACAAACTCGGCCCTGACCGGCCCCGGGGCGCCTTTGCCCGTCAACTGCAGCGCCAGGCCCTGCTCGTCCATGTAGAGCAGGACTGGATAGTCCTTAACGTATTTGGGCTGCACTGTTCCCAGCCAGGCCAAACCCAGCTCGTCCGCAAGGTTTCTGGCCGCGAAACTATCGCCCAGCGGATCACAGGCTACAGCAACGGTTTGTTCAACGGGGGGAGTGTTCGATAGGGGGGTGTCAGACATCAGACAATGATATCAATGCCAGTAATGACCGAGCCATTCTCGAACTCCTGGCCGGCAGCCGCCACACCGGCAAACGCCGACAGCGCACGGCTGGCCGGGAGGGGCAATTCGTCCGCACGAAAACGCTCAAGGCGGGCATCCTCTGCCGCACGCCGGGCCTCTATTCGACGGCCTTCTGCTGCGTCCGGTTGAGGAACCGGGGCATCATCACGGGGCTGTTGGGGCGCCCCCAGATCACGGCGAACGGCCTCGGGGCCGGGAGCTTGCGGTGAACTTGCTGGAGCCCGGGCAACATCAGACCGATCCCTGGCCGGGCTGTTATTGCCTGCCGGAATGAATGAAGAGTTTGCCGGATTAATGCCACCGATCATAAAGCACGACCACAAGGTTTGACTAAACAGGTTGAGGCATTATGGAAGAATCTGCGGCGTATGGAAAGCGGGGGCTATCCGGACTACTCCCGGCCCGGAAGTTTCTTCCAGGTTACTTCGTCCCGGACATAGATTGGCTGCGCTTTCTCCGCGGTGACCGCCTCGCCGTGACGAAAACCGAATTCCGCCAAACGCGCAACCTGCGCGGCCCTGGGCACCAGGGTATCATCGAAAGACTCAACAGAAGCTGCGACGGTAGCCGGCATGTCTGCTCTGAATTTCCAGCCAGGCCCGGCACCAAACCAGCTTGTCACGCCCTCATCCTGACCGGGAAGGCTGACCGACCCCGGCGGGCATACACGCTCCTCTCCCAGAAGCACCGGCAGACCCTGGCGACACTGGAACGTGGCCCAATATACCTCACCCATACGGGCATCGAATGCAACCGCAACACCCGCGCCATCCGCCAACCGGTGATCCTCGATAACACTGAGGGCCACCGCCGCAAGCGACGATACCGGTACAACGGGCAAATTCAGTCCCCAGGCCAGGCCCTGGATAACACCGGTTGCAATACGCAGGCCGGTGAACGAGCCCGGCCCCCGGGCAAAGCCCAGAGCATCAAGATCGGAAGGGGTCAGCCCTTGCTCCGCAAGCAGTTCGCGGACCATCGGCATCAAAAGGCGGGTGTGGCCCCGAGGGGCCAATTCAAAACGCTCAGTAGTCTGACCATCCTGCCACAGAGCGGCGGAGCAGCCTTCGGAAGAGGTATCCAGTGCTAAAAGCTTCACAGAACGGGGCCTCCCGGGCTACTCCGGTTTTCAGTTACTTGAGCTGGGACAGAATCTGGTCGCGGATGTTGTCCAGACTGCCAACACCTTCAACGCGCACATATTTCGGCGCGTCAGCCGGGGCTTTGGTTGCCCAGTCCTGATAGAAGCCGATCAACGGTGCGGTCTGATCGTGGTAGATATTCAGGCGCTTGCGGACCGTGTCTTCCTGGTCGTCCTCACGCTGAACCAGTGGCTCACCGGTTTCGTCATCCTTGCCTTCAACTTTCGGCGGATCGTATTTCACGTGGTAAATACGGCCACTGCCTTCGTGTACACGACGACCAGACAGGCGACTGACAATTTCTTCGTCTTCCACCGCGATTTCAACCACGTAATCAATCGCTATGCCTTGATTCTTCAGTGCTTCCGCCTGGGGAATGGTGCGTGGAAAACCATCCAGCAGAAAACCGTTCTTGCAGTCAGGCTGCTGAATACGCTCTTCGATCAGGGCAATGATGATGTCGTCAGACACCAGACCGCCAGACGCCATGACTTCTTTTACTTGCTTGCCCAGCGCAGATTCCGCTTTGACCGCAGCACGCAGCATGTCACCGGTGGATATCTGAGGGATTTCGTAGCGACCGGTAATAAACTGGGCTTGCGTGCCCTTACCTGCGCCTGGCGCGCCTAGCATGATGATTCTCATAACGTTGTGCTCCCGTTGTCTTATATTATCGTTTGAAAAGTTGCGGCAAAAACCGGTGCCTTTGCGACAACCTCTCACAAACCGGGGCGCTTTCCGAGGGCCCCTGCCTGAATCGAGGCAGCATTATACGAACTCAGCCCCTGCAGAGAAAGTCGACCTCTGTATCATGGGCTGATTTGTGTATGTGCGGGCAAAATCGAGTGAGAAAAAACGATGTATTTCAGGAGGCCAGAGACGATGCCAGCACGTCCAGATCAGACGCCACTTTCTCAACGTCCTGCTGAACGGCTTCCAGAGCGGAGGCGTCCATACCCAGAGCGGCCGTCAGCGAGGGAATATCGTCCGGGTTAAATTCATCCCCAATTCCCTGCTCTTTCAGTACAGCATTCGCCAGCTGAACCATCACAACGTATGCTTCATGCTCCCCCCGGTAGCCGATATGCTGGTGCATACCGGCAGCCTTGATCACGGGCTCAGGCAACTGCCACAAGCGGTGAAGAATGCCGCCGATAGCCCCGTGCCCGACCGCCAGAATGTCCTGGCGCTCACTGTGACCAAACACCTCATGCTCCAGCGAGTGCATACTCGCCTCGGGATTCATTTCCCGGAGCGCATTCAACTCGTCAAATTCTGAAGGAAACAGGTGTCCCACGAGCAGCAACCCGAAGTTATGCAGCAAGCCGCAAAGATAGGCCAGGCCTTTATCGTGACCAGAGCGGGCCGCCAGGCTCTGGCAAAGGAAGGCACAGTAGAGTGAGTGCCGCCAGAAATTATCCATACCCAGGATACCGCCACGGGGAACATCAAAGGCCCGAACAGACGCAATACCGAGGGCAATGTGGGCAACCCGGTCAAACCCGAGCACCCGGGTGACGGCTTCCTGCACCGAGTTGATCTGGCCAGGGTAATTGAACAGGGCTGAACGGGCGTAGCGCATGATTTGTGCCGTCATGCTCGGATCGAACTCGATCAGCTCCGCCAGCTCTTTGGCTGACGCCTCCGGGTTTCCGGTCAACCGCAGAATTCTCAGGGCCAGGGCTGGCATCGGCGGCAGGCGGTAAAGCTTTTGCAGTTTGTCCGCCACCTCATCCAGGGTCAGCGCATCCCGGTCGCCCGCCCCCTGACCATTGATCACCAGGCGGCCTTCACGGGCCCCGGCCAGTGCCAACCTGAATGCACGCCCGTCCATCTGAAGCAGACAATGATCGGTGCCTGCGGTGAAAATCACCTGCTCTGCCGCTGCAACGTCTTCATCGACCAGAACCGGGATATCCCAGGCACCGCCAACAGGCGGTACAAAACCCGGGGCACAATCACTGAACAGCCGGGCCGTCTGGCGAGCGGTCAGAGGCTGCAGGCGACGGCCGGTAAACTGGTGAACCGCATCCATATCCAGGGTACTGTCAAAGCGGTGTACTGCCATCACCACGCCGGTGATATCGATCAGCATAGTTGCCCGAACAAAGTCGTGCTGAGGCAGGCTCGACGCGAGGACCGCTGCATCCAGATTACTGGCGACCCCGGTTTCGATCTGCTGATAGCCAATGCCTTTACGGCTCAGAAAACGCGCCAGTCTCTCTGCCAGTGCCAAAAGTGGTCACTCCTTTACACCATAAACCCATAAAACGCGCCTGAGCACACCAGAACCCACCTGACCCGGAACATCAACCGGTGTTACGCATGCCGGCTGAAATGCCCGCCATGGTCACCTTGAGCGCGCGCTCGACCATTTCCGGCACCTGCCCTTTACCTTCACCTTCTCGATCACGCCTGAGCAGCTCGGCCTGCAGATAATGCAGAGGGTCAGTGTAGGGATTCCGGACCTTCATGGAATGCGCAAACACAGGCTCGCCTTCGAGCAAATCCTGCTGCTCTTTAAGCTCAAGCACCCGGCGAATACAGCCCGCCAGCCGCTCACGCAGGTCTTTCCCAAGCGCGCTGAGCCTTTCATCCTGAACCAGCGTTTGTTCATAGTAGCTGGCAATGCGCAAATCCGCTTTGGCCAACACCATCTCCAGCATATCGATGTAGGTCCTGAAGAAGGGCCAGCCCTGCATCATTGCGCGCAACTCCGGCAAACGATTGTGGCGAGCCGCTTCTTCGAGTGCAACATCACTGCCCAACCAGCTTGGTAGCATCAGGCGCATCTGGGTCCAGGCGAAAATCCAGGGGATGGCCCGCAGGCTTTCAACCCCACCAGAGGCCTTACGCCGCGCTGGCCTGCTGCCGAGCGCCAGCTTGCCCAGCGCGGTTTCGGGGGTTACCTGGCGGAAATAGGGGACAAAATCCGGGTTTTCCCGAACCACTTCGCGGTAAGCCTTGAGCGATCTTTCCGTAAGCCAGTCCATCACCTCACGCCAGCTGTCCTCGGGCACCGGCGGCGGGGCCAGTGTGGCTTCAATAACCGCCGTGGTATAAAGCGTCAGGCTCTGCACCGCCAATCGAGGCAGGCCAAATTTGAAGCGGATCATCTCTCCTTGCTCAGTGATCCGGAAGCTGCCATTTACCGATCCGGGCGGCTGAGACAGGATTGCCCGGTTTGCCGGACCGCCACCGCGGCCAACCGTCCCGCCTCGACCGTGAAACAGCGTCAGATGCACGCCATACCGGTTGGCAACCTCCGTCAGCTTTTCCTGAGCCTGATACTGGGCCCAGGCGGCCATCAGCTGACCCGCATCTTTGGAGGAGTCGGAATAACCAATCATCACTTCCTGGCGGCCCTGGCAGTAGTCCCGGTACCAGTCCACTTCGTACAGTGCAGCCATGCTGGCCGGCGCGCCCTGAAGGTCACTTAGGGTTTCGAACAACGGCACGACCCGCATCGGGAACTTCATTCCCGCTTCACGCAACAACAGAATAACGCTCAACACATCCGAGGGCTTGCTGGCCATGGAAATCACATAGGAACCCAACGCTTGTGGCGTTTGTTGGGCCACAACCTCGCAGGTTGCAAGCACCTCTCTGACCTGATCGGAGGGTTCCCAGTTTCGCGGCACCAACGGCCGGCGGCCCTGAAGCTCTCGCAGCAAAAATGCCTGGCGCTCCGGTTCTGACCAGGACAGGTAATCACCGAGACCGACAAACGCCACTATTTCAGCAACGGCTTCCGCGTGCCGGGCCGCCTCCTGGCGGATGTCCAGACGGATCAGCGGCAGCCCGAACGTATGCGCTCTGCGAATGGTGTCCAGCAGTGGGCCGTTGGCTATGTGCTCGAGACCAGAATCGACCAGCGAGCGATAACACAGCTCCAGAGGGGCGGTCAGATCTTCATTTTCGAACAGTATCCCGGTGGCGTCCGCCGGCTCTCCCCTGACGCTGGCCTCCGCCCAGTCACGGGTTTTAATGAGACGATCCCGAAGGGCTGCCAGCACCTGGCGGTAGGGCTCTCTGGACTCACCGGTTTGCGATTTCAGCTCATCGCTGGCCTGCCACATGGACAGTTCAGCCCGCAACGCCTTGATGTCACGCAAATACAGGTCAGCTGCCATCCAGCGCCCCAGCAAGAACACCTCGCGGGTGACATCGTGAGTCACGTTAGGGTTGCCGTCCCGGTCACCCCCCATCCAGGAGGCAATTCGAATCGGCGACGCCTGCAAGGGCAGTCCTTTTCCGGACGCATCCTGAAGCGACGTATCCAGGCTGCGCAGAAACCGTGGCAACGCCTCCCACAAGCTGTTTTCGATGACGGCAAAGCCCCATTTGGCTTCATCCACAGCGGTCGGCCGATCGTGGCGAATTTCATCGGTATGCCAGGCTTCGGTAACCAGCTGCGATAATCGCCCTATGATTTCGTCACGCTCTGCTGGCATCAGATCATCGTGATCCAGTTTCTCGAGGCAGTCGGAAATTTCATCGTATTTCAGTATCAGGGTGCGCCGGGCAACTTCTGTGGGGTGTGCCGTCAGCACAAATTCGATTCTCAGGTCAGCGACCTTGCGATGAAGTTCATCCGGATCGATACCTCCGGCTTTCAGGCGGTCAAACACTTCACCCAGTGACTCCACCATCAGATCCGATGGATGTCCCTGCTTGCGCCGGATGCCGTGATACTGCTCGGCCAGATTGGCGAGATTGAGAAACTGGTTGAATGCGCGGGTGACTGGCAGCAGCTCATCGTCGCTCAGCTGGCCAAGCAGGGTCACCAGACGCTGGCCGGAGCCGCTTTCCTGCCGGCGGTCTGCCTTCGCGGCAGCCCGAAGCTCCTCAATCCGTTCGTAGCAGTCCTGGCCGGGAAAACGCTGAATACTCTGACCCAGCAACTCCCCCAGCAGGCGCACATTTTCTCGCAGATCAGGGTGCAGTTCGGTCACGGAAAGCTCCTTGTGGGTGGACTTAAACAGTCTGAACTTACGATCGTCTCTACAATCTCTGTACAGTCAATACTTACGATACTAAGGATCCACCGGGAAAGTCCATCAGGCCTTATGGTCAGTCCTTTTCCACGCCCTTGACCTGCTGCCAGATGGCATCGAGAGCGTCGAGACTTTCGTTGTCCATGTCGCGCCCTTCCGAGGCCAAAACCCGCTCAATCGCACGAAAACGGGTCTCAAACTTGTGATTGGTTCGCTTCAGAGCCTGCTCGGGGTTCACCTTCATGAACCGCGCAAGGTTCACGCAGACGAACATCAGGTCGCCCAACTCGTCCTCTACGGCATCACGCGCACCGGTTCCGGCTTCCGCGTTCTGCCAGGCTTCTTTGAGCTCGTCGATTTCCTCGTGCAGCTTGTTGAACACCGGGGCAATATCCGGCCAGTCAAAACCATGCCTGGCAGCGCGACGCTGCAGCTTTTCAGCACGGGCGATGCCTGGCAAAGTGCGAGCAATGCCATCCAGGCGGCTGGCCGACGCATCAGGTGCGGGTTTGTCGGCACGCTCTTCGGCCTTGATGCGCTCCCAGCTTTCCTTGATCCAGGCTTCATCCGGCCGGTTACCCGGGTCTATCCGGCTTTCCAGCGTACCCTCGGGGAACACATGGGGGTGCCGGCGGATCAGCTTGCGCACCAGATGATCAACAATGCCGTCAAAATCGAAATGACCGTCTTCTTTTCCGATCTGACCATAGAAAATCACCTGAAACAGCAGATCACCCAATTCATCCTTCAAGTGAGGGTAATCCTGCTGCTCGATGGCGTCGGCCACTTCGTAGGCTTCCTCGATGGTATGAGGCACGATGCTGCTGAACGTCTGGCGGGTATCCCACGGGCAGCCGGTTTCCGGCTCCCGCAGGCGAGCCATCAGCGTTTTCAGGTCTTCTATCGAATAGCTCATCCGCGCTTTCGCCTTACGTCGATGATGTTCGGAAGGTTACGGATCTGCGCCAGCAGGCGGGCCAACTGTTCCAGGCTGGAGATTTCGACCGTCACCCGCATGGTGGCGGTATTCTCATCCTTGTTGGTCTGGGTATGGAGCGCCATGACATCACTTTTGGACGCCGACAGAACCTGTGTAATGTCCCGCAATAGACCAGAGCGATCATAAGCTTCAATTTCAATATCCACCGGATAAACCGAGGCCGGTTGGCCACCCCAGTTCACTTCAATAATTCGGTGGGGTTCGAATTCCCGAAGGTTCAGAAACGTCAGGCAGTCTTGCCGGTGCACAGTCACACCCCGACCCACCGTAATGTATCCGCCAATAGGATCGCCGGGCAACGGTTTGCAGCATTTGGCCACCTGGGTTTTCAGCTTGCCTACACCGCGTATCTGAATGTCGGATTCGGTATCGTAGCCATTTTTCCGGGACGGGCTGAGTTTTAAATCCAGTTGCTCGGATTTGGGCTCAAGCATTTGCTGAGCCACATTGGCAACGTGGGTCGGCCGCAAATCACCGGCGCCAACAGCCGCGAACATATCGTCCGGCGAATGGTAGTTAACTTTCTTTGCCAGCTCACTGAGGCTCACGTCGTAAATTGAGAGCCGCTTGAATTCATCTTCCAGAATGGCCCGGCCATCCGTGATGTTGCGGCCGCGGTCCTGCTGTTTGAACCAGTTGGTTACCTTGGCCCTGGCACGGGAGGTCTGAATATAACCCAGGCTCGGGTTGAGCCAGTCCCGGCTGGGGGCCGGGTTATTGGAGGTCAGGATAAATATCTGGTCGCCGGTTTTCAGCGGGTAGGTCAATGGCACTATCCGGCTGTTAACACGCGCTCCACGGCAGGCATGACCGATTTCCGTGTGCACCCGATAGGCAAAATCGACCGGAGTAGCGCCCTGAGGCAGGTCCACTACATGGCCTTCCGGGGTGAAAACGTAAACCCGGTCCGGGGTAACATCCGACTTAAGGTGATCCGCCAGGCCAGACAAATCCCCCAGCTCTTCCTGCCACTCCAGCACCTGCCGCAGCCAGTTTATCTTGGCGTCGTAGCCGCTGGATTTGTTGTTCTTGTCCGTGCCTTTGTAAAGCCAGTGGGCACACACGCCCAGCTCGGCTTCTTCGTGCATGGCGTGGGTACGGATCTGAACTTCCATCACTTTGCCTTCAGCCCCGATCACGGCGGTATGCAGTGACTGATAGCCGTTCTCCTTGGGGTTGGCAATGTAGTCGTCAAATTCGTTAGGGATGTGGCGCCAGAGCGTGTGCACAATGCCCAGTGCGGCGTAACAATCACGCACTTCCGGCACCAGAATTCGCACGGCACGCACATCGTACACCTGGGAAAACTCAATGCCTTTACGGCGCATTTTTCGCCAGATGCTGTAGATGTGTTTGGCGCGACCACTGAGTTCAGCCTTAATGCCAAAAGCCTTCAGCTCGGTCTGCAGCGTGTCGATCACCCTGCGAATATAACCTTCCCGATCCAGACGCTTTTCATCCAGCAGTTTGGCAATTTTTTTGTAGGCCGTTGCGTGCAGATAGCGGAAGGACAAGTCCTCCAGCTCCCATTTGACATGACCAATACCCAACCGATGGGCCAGCGGGGCGTAGATATCGAACACCTCCCGGGCCACCCGCATGCGTTTTTCTTCCGGGGCATCCTTAACAGCCCGGATGGCGCAGGTACGTTCGGCCAGTTTGATCAACGCCACCCGGACATCGTCAACCATCGTGACCAGCATCTTGCGGACATTGTCCAGCTGGCCTTCACTCTGACCCAACACATTGCCCTTGAGCGGATGATGGATAGAGGAAATCGCCGCCATCTGCTGCACGCCGTTGATCAGCCCGGCAACTTCATCACCGAACTCCTTGCGGATCTCCTCAAGCGATACCCGCTCTTCACGCACTGCACGGTAAAGTACCGCCGCCACCAGGCTGGACTGGTCCAGGTGCAGTTCCGCCAGCACCTGGGCCATTTCCAGCCCCGTGCGAAAACTGCTGGAACCGGGCGTCCACAGGCGATCGGCACGAAACGCTTCCAGCGCAATCAGCGCCGCCTTTTCACAGGCCTTGCGCAGTTGCTCAGGGTTCTCAAGATGCGTCTGTTCCGCAATGTGGTGCACCCAGCGGTCAAGATCCACTTCACCGTCGCCGGTTACCCCGTAATCTTCCCTAACTTTAACCATAGCAAAGACTTACCTGATGCTTTCCCGGTTTCTCTGCACCCCTCCTGGCTGCAGAAAAGCCGGGTTTTCCGAACCTGTCAGCGCTTGTCACGCTCGAACAGGGCGATGGATTCAACATGGGTGGTGTGGGGGAACATGTCCATCACCCCCGCACGGACCAGTCGATATCCGTTGCGGACCATGACTCCCGCATCCCGGGCCAGAGTGGCCGGATTGCAGGACACATAAACAATTCGATCGGCTCCAAAAGCCGTCAGGTACTTACAGATATCCTCGGCACCGGACCGGGGCGGATCAATCAGAATCTTGTCGAAGCCTTCCTTCGCCCAGCTCTGACCGGTGAAATCTCCGTGCAGGTCGGCGCCAAAAAACTCGACATTATCCAGGCCGTTCAGCCGGGCATTCTCACGGCCTCGCACCACCATGGCGTCATCACCTTCCACACCCACCACCTGGCCGCCCTTACGGGCCAGTGGCAGGGTAAAGTTACCAAGACCACAAAACAGATCCAGCACCCGCTCACCGGGCTGGACATCCAGCCATTCCACCGCACGATGTACCATGGTGCGGTTGATGCCCGCATTCACCTGGGTAAAGTCCATGGGGTGAAACTGCATGGTCAGATCGAACTCATCCATACGATAGTGCAGGCGTTCGTCATCCCGGCCAGTGGATTCCGGCCAGATGCGGTGTACCGTGTCCGGGCCTTTCGGCTGAAGATAGATATGCAAATCATGGGCCTGCCCGAAAGCAACCAGCTTTTCCCGGTCTTCCGGCACCAGCTCATCCATGTTGCGGAACACCATGGCGGCGACGTCATCACCGCAGGCCACTTCTACCTGAGCAATACGATCAAAGGCTGCCAGACTGTGCAGCAGCGTCCGCAAGGGCTGAATCCGCTGGCCAATGCGCGGATCCAGTACCACACACTCATCGATGTCGGTGAGGAAGCTGTTGCGTTTCTCACGAAAGCCCACCAGCACGGATTCCCGGGCTTTCACATAACGCACACCCAGGCGGGCCTTGCGTCGGTAGCCGAGGGTATCCGGTGAGCGCATGGGCTCAACCCACTGTTCGGGTTCAATGCCCCCAAAGTGGGCAAAATTCTCCCGCAGAGTGTCTTCCTTGAACCGGATCTGGGCATCGGCACTCATATGCTGCAGGCTGCAGCCGCCGCACAGATCGGCAAACTGGCAAGGTGGCTGCTGGCGATCGGGGGCCGCTTCCAGCACCTCAAGGGTGCGCAGCTCATCAAATTTGCTGCGGCTGCCCACCACCTTTGCCATCACGGTTTCGCCGGGCAGAGCTCCGTCGACAAACTGGACTTTACCCTCGGCCCGGGCAATGCCCCGGCCATCATGGCCCAGGGTTTCGATTTCACAACGTACGGGCTCTTGCGGCAAAACCTTGCGGCGGCGTCTACTCATAATCAATCATCTCTTGTCAGTTCCGGTTCAGGCGCCGGGGAATACGCCGGTAGAAAGGTAACGGTCGCCTCGGTCACAAATAATGGCCACGATCACTGCGTTTTCAACCTCGCGGGAAAGCTTCAGGGCGGCCGCAATCGAGCCACCGGATGACACGCCACAAAAGATGCCTTCTCTCGAAGCAAGGGCCCGCATGGTGTCTTCAGCTTCCTGCTGACCAATGTCCAGCACCTTATCTACCCGGGTCGCATCGTAGATTTTGGGCAGGTAGGCTTCCGGCCAGCGCCGGATACCAGGGATAGCTGCGCCGTCTTCTGGCTGCAGGCCGATAATCTGAACGTCAGGGTTACGTTCTTTCAAATACCGGGACACACCCATAATCGTGCCGGTGGTCCCCATGGAGCTGACAAAGTGGGTAACGCGACCCTGGGTCTGCTCCCAGATTTCCGGGCCGGTGGTAAGGTAATGGGCCAGCGGGTTATCGGGATTGCTGAACTGGTCCAGCACCTTGCCCTTACCTTCACTCTCCATCCGGATGGCCAGGTCACGGGCGCCTTCCATACCCTGCTCACGGGTCACGTTAACCACTTCGGCGCCGTAGGCGCGCATGGATGCGCGACGCTCTTCACTCAGGTTATCCGGCATGATCAACACCATCCGGTAGCCCTTGATGGCCGCTGCCATCGCAAGCGCGATACCGGTGTTGCCGGATGTCGCCTCGATCAGGGTATCACCGGGCTTGATTTCGCCACGGCGCTCAGCCTCCTGAATCATACTGACGGCGGGTCGGTCCTTCACCGACCCGGCCGGATTATTGCCCTCCAGTTTGGCCAGAATCACATTGGAGGTGTCACCCGGTAGCCGCTGCAAACGGACCAGAGGGGTGTGGCCGACATAATCTTCAATAGTGGGGAAAATCATATTGAAACCCTGTGATACACTTTCGGGTTCGAATCATACGCGTTATGGCCGCTTTGTCCCAATACAGCTTGTCGCTATATCCATGACCTGCGGCTATAAACGGGCGACCAACTCGTGGGAAGATTGCCACAGTCACATCTTCCCGAATCATCTATGCTGACATGGAAGTGTCTTTGCCGGTGCCACCGGCGGAGCTCATGAGAAAAACAGGAACACGATATGCAGCGCTGGGGCATTCGCAAAAAAGTCTTGGTGGTAACTCTGCTTCCCACCCTTGTCACCACTCTGTTGCTGGGGCTGTTCTTTACCTACAGCTGGGTCAACAACATAGAAAGCCTGCTTAAAGACCGCGGCGAGTCCCTGTCACGCCAGCTTGCGGCCGGCTCTGAATACGGCCTGTTCACCGCCAACCGCAGCCTGCTCAGCAGCCTGTCCAACGCACTGCTTGAAGAACAGGATGTGCGCTCAATTACTTTTTTCACCAGTGATGGCAAGAGGCTTTTGCACACCGGCCCGGGCAGCACCGACACCATTCCCGTGGACTCCCTGGATCCCGATCAGGCCCTGCGACTGACCATCAACAGCAGCACCCGGTTCATCACCCCTGTGCACCTGCAAGATTTGATGATCGAAACCATGCTCGACCCGGACGCCCGTCAAAATGCCGCACAGATGCGCGAGCCTCTCGGCTGGGTCGCGGTTGAGATGTCCCATATCCGGACAGAGAAAGAGACCTACAAAGCTTTGCTGATTTCCCTGCTGCTGATCATCGGCGGCGTATTACTCAGCATGATGATTGCACTCCGGCTCAGCCGCGCCTTCACCAATCCGGTCTTCCAGTTGAACGAGGCAGTTGCACTGCTCAAGGAAGGCAAGCTCGACACCCGGGTTTACACCCGCGCCGGGCCTGAGTTCGAACAGCTTGAATCCGGTCTGAATGACATGGCCTCCGAACTCAGCAAAGCCCAGGCCGAGATGCAGCAAAATATCGACCAGGCCACCGAAGATCTGCGGGAGACTCTCGAGACCATCGAAATCCAGAACATAGAACTTGATTTCGCCCGCAAGGAAGCCCTGGAAGCCAGCCGAATCAAGTCCGAGTTCCTGGCCAACATGTCCCACGAAATCCGCACCCCGCTCAACGGCATTATCGGGTTCACCGAGCTGTTGCTGAAAACGCCTCTGCCACGACAACAAAGGGACCACCTGAGCACCATCCGGAAATCGTCGGAAATTCTGCTGACCATCATCAACGACATTCTGGACTTCTCGAAAATTGAAGCCGGCAAATTGATTCTCGACCGGGTGCCCTTCCCTCTGCGGGACATTGTCGAAGAAGTCATGGTCATGCTGGCGCCAGCCGCCCACGCCAAGAACCTGGACCTGGTACCACTGGTTTATAACGATGTACCGGATAACATTATGGGTGACCCATTGCGCGTAAAGCAGGTCATCACCAACCTGGTTAACAACGCCATCAAGTTCACCCAGACCGGCGAGGTTGTATTACGCGCCAGCCTCGAAGACGAAGACCACGAAAATAATCGGGTAACCCTGCGCCTGAGCATTACCGACTCCGGGGTTGGCTTATCCCGGGCCCAGCAGCAATCCCTGTTCAACGCGTTCAGTCAGGCGGATGCCTCTACCGCACGGCAGTACGGCGGTACCGGGCTCGGGCTGGCTATTTCGAAACGTCTGGTGGAAGAAATGGGCGGCAAAATCGGCCTGGAAAGTGAGCTGGGCAAAGGCTCCACCTTCTGGTTCACCCTCACCCCCGAGCTGTCCCCGACCGGCGAAAGCTCGATACCGAAAGATGCCTTGCGCGGCGAACGGATTATTTATCTGGAACAACAGAAAACAACCGGGTTGGCGGTCGAACACCTCCTGCGGGACTGGGGTGTTACGGTTGACCGCGTAGCGTCCCCCGGCGCACTGCAGGAGCAGGTAGAAGAAGCCCAACGCAATCAGGAAGGCTACTCCGCAGCCCTGATCGGAATTACCCGCCACCTGCTGAATTCCAGTCAGTACTGTAATCTGCTGCGGAGCCTAGAAGTGGAGCGTGACTGTCGCACCCTGCTGCTGACACCCACCCTGGAAACCCTCGACACGCCGCTTTCGGGGCTGTCCAGCGGCCACCTGACCAAGCCCGTTTGTCGGGATGCGCTCTACGACGAACTGTTGTTACTGATCCACGGCATCCACACCTGCAGCCGGAGCAGCCAGGAAGCCGCACTGCCCTCCCGGGAGCGCAATCAGGTAAACGCCCCCCGGATTCTCGCCGTCGACGACAATGAGGCAAACCTCAAGCTCGTGATGACCCTCCTGCAGGACTGCAGAATTGACGCAGAAGGCGCATCCAGCGGCTTTGAGGCACTCACCAAAGCACGCCAGAAGCCATTCGATCTGGTCTTTATGGATCTGCAGATGCCTGGAATGGATGGCGTGGAGACCACCGCGAGAATTCGGGGCCTTGACGCCGAATCTCACTACACCCCGATTATTGCCCTGACCGCCCATGCCCTGGCAGATGAACAGGAACGACTCACACAGCAAGGTTTTGACGGCTATATGCCCAAGCCCATCAGCAGCAAACAGCTGACTGAGCTGATCCGGGAATACACCGGCTACGATTGCCGCAACCTGCGGAGCGGATTCACAGTTTCCGAGGTCAGAGATACCCGCAGGAGCCTGAGGCCGTCGAACCGGCGCATGCAGCAAGACTGTGTCAGCGTGGATGAAAGCATTCAACTCGCCGCCGGTAAAGCTGACCTGGCAGAAGAGCTGTTCAGCATGCTGCTCGAGCAGCTGCAGATCGACACGCCCCGGGTTCAGGAGCTCTGGGACGGAGACCACCTGGAAGAGCTGCTGGAGTGCGTTCACAAGCTGCATGGTGCCACCCGTTATTGCGGCGTGCCCGAACTGCGCACGGCCGCCAACCGGTTTGAAACAGCTCTGAAGTGTGAAGCGGCCGACCGGCCCATCCTGAAAGACCAACTGGTGTCTGCCATGGAACGACTGCAGATCTGGAGCGAACAGACCGACTGGCAGCAACTGTTCAGGGAGCAACAGCGCCAGCCGGAAACAACCTGACCGCGCTCAGGCGCGGGCGCGGTCCAGAATGGCCCGCATGTCTTTCACCGCGTCTTTCAAGCCGGTGAAAACCGCCCGGGCAACAATTGCATGGCCGATATTGAGCTCGTTGATGCCGGGAATGGCCGCTACGCGTTCCGTATTGTGATAGTGCAGGCCGTGGCCCGCGTTCACAATCAGCCCCTTTTTACGGGCGTAGGAGACAGCGTCGGCCAGAATTCTGAATGACGCATCGGCCTGCTCAGGTGTCGTGGCTTCGGCATACTCACCGGTGTGCAATTCTATCACGGGTGCACCACAGCGCACGGCAGCATCAATCTGGACAGGATCCGGATCAATAAACAATGACACCTCCGCCCCGATTCGCGCCAACCGCTCGCATGCCCGAGCAACGCGCTCTTCCTGTCCGTCCACATCCAGACCGCCTTCAGTAGTGAGCTCTTCCCGCTTCTCCGGCACCAGGCAAACACAGGCGGGCCTGACCTGTTCAGCGAAAGCCAGCATGGCATCGGTGACGGCCATTTCAAGATTCATTTTGGTTTGCAGAACCTCTTTGAGCAGCAGAACGTCCCGGTCCTGAATGTGCCGGCGATCTTCCCTGGGATGGATGGTAATACCGTCCGCACCGGCCTCTTCCGCAACCAGTGCCGCTTGCACAGGATCCGGATAGCGGGTGCCTCGAGCCTGACGCAAGGTTGCGACATGATCAATATTCACACCAAGCAACACTCTGGGGTTCATGGGGTTCTCCCTGATGACGAAACGGAATGACTGAAAAGGTTGCGGCTATGCAGCGGCTTACCTTGCAAAAGAAAGTCCACCAGCACACGCATTACCCGTTTTGCTGTTTTTCTGGCGGCATCATCACTGAGGTCATCGGCCGCCAACGCCAGCAGGGATTCACCCTGCAATTGCTGCAGCCGGACACCGACACACTGAGCCGACACAATACCCTGCAGAGGATCATAGCCGTAGCGATAGCCCGCTTCGACCGGGCGCCCTGTGTCGGTCGCCTGATCCCAGGCGAAGCCGTAGCCCAGCGAGGTGGTAAAAGCCCGTTCGAACTTGCGCAGCGTCGGCTCCACATCCCCTTTCGGTGCCATCTCGGCCAGTGCCCGTAGGCATTCGATGTAGTTGGCAAAGACGGTTGGATGAGGGTCTGCCGCGGGCAGAATACGCTGCAGGAGTTCGTTGATGTACAAACCACTATAAAGCGCTCGGGTCTGGCCCAGACGAGGTGCCGAACGCACCTCCACCTGGACCAGCGTTTTCAGATCGCTGCGGCCAGTCCAGTCGACCAAAAGGGGCTGGAACGGCTGCAACTGGGCCTTTAGCGCGCTTTTGGCGCTGTTACCGCCCCGGGCGACCAGGCTCATGCGGCCATGGTTCAGGGTGAACAACTCAACCAACAACGCCGTTTCCCGCCAGGGGCGGCGATGGATCACATAAGCGGGCTCTTGCTGCACCGCCTCCCTCATGGCCGCCTCAGAAATCGCTCATGCCAAGGCTTTTAAGGGCCCGGTCACTGTCAGCCCAACCACGCTTCACCTTGACCCAGAGCCGAAGCATGACCTTGGTACCGAACATCCGCTCCATATCGACCCGGGCTTCCTGGCCAATCCGGCGCATGCGCTCACCCTTGTCACCAATGATGATTTTCTTCTGGCCTTCACGCTCAACCAGGATCAGGGCGGAAATATGCAGGGTTTTGCCCTGGTGTTTGAATTCCTCAATCTCGACCGCCACCGAATAGGGTAACTCCGCACCCAACTGACGGGTGATCTTTTCGCGCACCATTTCTGATGCCATAAACCGCTCACTTCGGTCGGTGATCTGGTCATCCGGGTAGAAATGCACGCTTTGGGGAAGAAACCGGCCAACCGCTTCCTGCAGAGGGTCAAGGTTGGTTTCCTTGAGCGCTGATAACGGAATGATTTCAGCAAATTCGCGTTTTTTCGCCAGCGCTTCCAGGTGAGGCAGCATCAGCTCACGTTTTTCCAGCTTGTCGACTTTGTTGACCGCCAGGATAACCGGGCAGTTCACCCTCTGGAGTTTTTCAAGCACCATCTCGTCGGCACTGGTCCACGCCAATTGATCGACAACAAAGATCACAACATCCACACCAATAAGCGCAGAGGCAGCCGCCTTGTTCATATAGCGATTAATTGCCCGGGGCTCGTCTTCGTGCATGCCCGGGGTGTCGACATACACGGCCTGTACCGGCCCGACGGTTTTGATTCCGAGAACCTGATGACGCGTTGTCTGGGGCTTGCGAGACGTAATGCTCAGTTTCTGGCCCAGTATGTGGTTCAGCAAGGTGGATTTGCCCACGTTGGGCCGGCCCACAATGGCCACAAAGCCACAGCGGCTTTCCGGGTTATCCGGGGTGGTAATATCGTTCATCAGGAGTTCTCCACGCCCAGTTGTTTAAGAGCACTGCGGGCAGCCTGCTGCTCAGCAATTCGACGGCTGCTGCCGGTGCCTGTGGTTTTTCGATCCAGTGACGGCAGGGCGCAAGACACGTGGAAGGTCTGGTTGTGGGCTTCTCCGTCCACCGATATCACCTCATACCTCGGCAGCGGGAACTGCCGGGATTGCAGGTATTCCTGAAGCCGGGTTTTCGGGTCTTTCTGGGTGTCCTGAATGTCCAGCTTCGCCAGACGCTCAGTAAACCAGCGCAATACCTGCTCGCGACAGGTATGAAAATCACTGTCCAGATAGATCGCGCCAATGATCGATTCAACAGCATCGGCCAGAATGGATTCGCGGCGAAACCCGCCGCTTTTGAGCTCACCGGAACCCAGCCGGAGGTATTGGCCCAACTGAAATTCACGACCAATTTCCGCCAGGGTGACACCCTTGACCATACGGGCCCGGAGCCTGCTGAGCTGGCCTTCGCGGGCGGTTTCAAAATGCAGGTAAAGGTATTCGGCGATCACCATGTTAACGATGGAGTCACCGAGAAATTCCAGACGTTCATTATTCTGGTTACCAAAACTTCGGTGGGTAAGCGCCAACATTAACCGTTCAGGGTCTCTGAACTGGTAGCCAATACGGCGCTGAAGCTGATCAAGATCTGGTTGTGAACTCACTGGCCCTTGAACTCATACTCATGCTGGAAATGGACAACGGTGTCCACATTGCCAAACAGGTTGTTTCGAACTTCGTAATCAACGTTGAGCAGCACCGAGTCGCCATCTTTCTCGACGGTGATGTTTTTGGCATCAAAACCACGCACGTTGTTCACGCTTAGCTGCTTATTGATCACACCGCGCACCTGGGCCGGGCCCATCTTGGACAAGCCTTCGGTATTCTCAAGATTCTCAAGCGCTTCCTGAATGGTGAAGTCGTCCAGGTAGGCCGGGCCAAGCTTAAGCGCCAGGGTCAACAGCCCGCCAAAAAACAGAGCCACAATCATCATGGTCAGGGCGCTGCCCTGTTGATGTTTAAAGCCCGGGGTAAAATGGTTCATCATGTCAGTTCGCTCCGAAACCGTCGGGATCATTCAATGCCACCCACTCGATCAAAAGATGGCAGACTTGTCAGCGATTTCCAGTGCATCCAGATACCAAAGGCTTTTCCAACCACCATGCTATCTGGCACCGTTCCCCAGAATCGGCTGTCGTTACTGCTGTCCCGGTTATCGCCCATCACAAAATAATGGCCCTCGGGAACCTTCCACTCGCCCTCACCGGCACCGCTAACGCGGCCCATAGTGAGGTAGATATCATGAACGACGTCGCCCATTTCTTCGCGCCACCGCTCCATAGGAGGAAGCCGTGCCACAAAATCCCTGGGCACAGGCTCATCATTGATAAAAAGTTGTTTATTGCGATACCGGATGCTGTCACCCGGTAAACCGATCACTCGCTTGATGTAGTTGGTGGTGCCATCTTCCGGATAACGGAACACCATCACATCGCCCCGTTCCGGGTCTCCAATATCGACAATCTTGGTGCCGGCGACCGGCAGCCTGAGGCCATAGGCGTATTTGTTAACCAGAATAAAATCACCCACTTCCAGGGTTGGCAGCATAGACCCCGAAGGTATCTGGAACGGCTCCACCAGAAACGATCGCAACACCAGCACAATAGCCAGAACCGGGAAGAACGAGCGGCTCATCTCGATCAGCCAGGGTTCCTTCGGCTCGATCTGCTCTTCTGAATCCACACCCTCGGCAGGAGCTTGATGACCCGCACTGGCCAAACGGCGCTTTTTCAATAACAGCTTGTCGGCAAGCCAGATTACGCCTGTCACAAATGTCAGAACTACAAGTACCAGCGGAAAATCAATATCCATCCGGGAGCCTTTGTTTTAGTTATCCACTTTCAATACAGCAAGAAACGCTTCCTGAGGCACCTCGACATTACCCAGCTGCTTCATGCGTTTTTTACCTTCCTTCTGCTTCTGAAGCAGCTTCTTCTTTCGGCTGACGTCGCCACCGTAACACTTGGCTGTTACGTTTTTCCGCAACGCTTTTACCGTAACCCGAGAAACCACCTGGGTGCCGATCGCGGCCTGAATCGCAATATCAAACATCTGCCTCGGTATCAGCTCTTTCATCTTCTCGATCAGCTGACGCCCCTTACGGTGGGCCTGGTCTTTATGAACAATCAGCGCCAGCGCATCAACGCGTTCTGCGTTGATCAACACATCCAGCCGCACCAGATTGGCGAGCTGGAACCGGACAAAGTGGTAATCCAGAGACGCAAAACCACGGCTGGCAGATTTAATCCGGTCGAAGAAGTCCATCACCACTTCCGCCATCGGCAACTCGTAGGTGAGCTGCACCTGAGAGGCCATGAAGTGCATGTTTTTCTGAACCCCACGTTTCTCTTCACACAGGGCAATCACGTTGCCCAGGTGCTCCTGGGGTACCAGGATGTTGGCTTCGACAATCGGCTCACGCATTTCTTCAATAGAGCCAATATCCGGCAGCCTTGAGGGGTTGTCCACCGACAGGGTCTCACCTTGTTTGGTGAGCACTTCATAGATTACCGTCGGAGCGGTCGTAATGAGGTCAATGTCGTATTCCCGCTCCAGGCGCTCCTGGATGATTTCCATGTGCAACATGCCCAGGAAACCACAACGGAAACCAAACCCGAGCGCGTCGGAGTTTTCAGGTTCGAAAAACAGCGAAGCGTCGTTCAGGGTCAGCTTTTCAAGCGCATCCCGGAAGTCGTCGTAATCGTCTGCACTGACGGGGAACAGTCCCGCGTATACCTGCGGCTGTACTTTCTTGAAGCCGGGCAGCATCGGCGTTTCGTCGGCGTATTTCTGGTGCACAATGGTGTCGCCCACCGGAGCGCCGTGAATATCTTTGATACCGGCAACCACAAACCCGACATCACCCGCCTCCAGGATGTTGGTATCCGTAGGTTTCGGGTTGAAAATACCCACCTTGTCAGCGTTCCAGGCCTTCTTGGTCGACTTGATAACAATCTTGTCGCCTTTGCGCAGAACCCCCTCGGTGACTCGTACCAGAGAGACAACACCCAGGTAATTATCGAACCAGGAATCGATAATCAGCGCCTGCAGAGGCGCGCTGCGGTCGCCCTTGGGTGGCGGAATTTTCTTGATCAGATCTTCAAGCACATCTTCAACGCCCAGGCCGCTCTTGGCACTGCAACGCACGGCATCCTGGGCTTCAATACCGATGATGTCTTCAATTTCAGCCGCCACACGCTCGGGTTCGGCCTGAGGCAGATCCATTTTGTTCAGAACCGGCACCACTTCCAGGCCCTGCTCCAGCGCTGTGTAGCAGTTGGCTACCGACTGGGCTTCAACACCCTGTCCCGCGTCCACTACCAGCAGAGCACCTTCACAGGCGTACAGGGAGCGGGACACTTCGTAAGAAAAGTCCACGTGGCCCGGGGTGTCGATAAAATTCAATTTGTAGGTTTCACCATCCTTGGCCTTGTAGTTGAGCGTTACGCTCTGGGCCTTGATGGTAATGCCCCGTTCCCGTTCCAGATCCATGGAATCGAGCACCTGCTCGGCCATTTCACGCTCGGTCAAGCCTCCGCAGATCTGGATAAAACGATCCGCCAGAGTGGATTTACCGTGGTCAATGTGGGCAATGATGGAAAAGTTACGGATTCGGCTCAGGTCAGTCACAGACAATGATTACTCATATAAGACGTAGGATTGAGCCCGGAATGGCCGCTACCGGGTCCGGGAACGGCGTGATTTTACCGGTTACCGGCCGCCATTGCCATGATCAGGAAATAAGCGGCTTCTCGTACTGGCGAATCAGGAATCCAATCAGGGCATCTTCGTCCAGCGGATAGCTGAACAAATTACCCTGACACTGGGCGCAGCCGGCGGATTTCAGGAAGGTAAGCTGCTGCAGGGTTTCCACCCCTTCGGCCACCACGGTCAGGTGCAGCTTGTGCGCCAACGCAATCACCGCAGAAGCGACATCGGTCGCACTGACGTTGTAGGGGATATCGCGAATAAACCGATGATCGATTTTGATCACGTCCAGCGGAAGTTGCTGTAGCGCCACCAGCGAGCATGAACCGGTTCCGAAATCGTCCAGTATCAGGCAAACCCCGAGGTCATTCAGGGAGACCAGTAACTCCCTGAGCATACGGGGATCTTCGTTGAGCAGCTCGGCGGGCATTTCCAGCTCGAGCCGGTCCGGTGAAACACCGGTTTCCGTGATCACCCGCCGGATCAGGTCAAGAAAACCGGAATCCGTTAGCTGGCGCACCGAGAAGTTAACCGCCATTTTCAGGGACTCAAACCCGGCCCGCTCCAATGCCTGCACCTGAATGCAGGCTTGCCGCAGCGCCTGTTCGCCGAGCCGGATAATCAAACCCGTTTCGTCGGCCAGATTAATGAACTGCTGAGCAGAAACCAGGCCTTTTTCCGGATGGTGCCAGCGCAGGAACGCCTCAACACCAATCACTTTCTGACTGACCAGGTCAATTTTGGGTTGGTAGTGCAGCACAAAACGGTCACCTTCCAGTGCTGCCGCCAGTTCCTCCTGCTGCAACAGCCGCCTGGCAGCCTGGATATTCATGGCTGGAGTGAAAAACTGGTAGGTATTGCGGCCCAGCTCTTTGGCACGGTACATCGCCAGATCCGCATACTTCATCAGAGCACCCACATCTTCGCTGTCGTGCGGAATCATCGTGATACCAATACTGACGGTAATACCCACGTCATGGTCATTCAGCCTGATTCTCTGACACAACCTGCGCAGAATGGAATCCGCCACCTTGCTCACCGCATCGGTTCCACTGATTCGGGACAGCAACACAACAAACTCGTCACCGCCCAACCGCGCAACGGAATCTTCCTCCCGCACGCAGCCCTCAAGCCACTGGGCAACCTGGCGCAGCAATTCATCGCCGGCATCGTGACCCAGGGTATCGTTAATCCGCTTGAATCCGTCGAGATCAAGAAACATCAGGGCAGCGGGCTCACCACTTCGGCGGCAACGGCGCACAACATGACTCAAGCGGTCCCGGAAAAGCTGGCGGTTCGCCAGGCCGGTCAGCGGATCGTAGAAGGCCAGGCGGTGCAATTCGGACTGTGCAGCCTTGAGCTGAGTCAGATCTCGTAGACTGATCACGACACCATCCACACCCGGCACCTTTAACATAGAGGTGAACGTACCTTCCATGTCGCGCCACTGGCCATCGGCATCACTGATCCGCGCCCGAACCACCGGCATCTGTTTGCCGGGCGAAGCCATGGCCTCCTTAAAGCCACGCTTCAACTGGGGCCAGTCATCCTCGTGCACCAGGCTGTTAAACTTAAGATCGTGCACTTTCTCCGGATCAAACCCCAGAATATCCCTGCTGGATGGGCTGGCGTATAGAGGATCACCAAGGCGATCCATCACCAGGGTAACGTTCGCAGCGCCCTCGGTAATGGCCCGGTAACGGCCTGCACTGACCTGAGCTATCAGCCGGGAGCGCACAAGCGACAAAACAAACAGGCACAGCAGTACACTGATAGCCAGACCGGAGCCCAGCACAATCGGAGGCCTGGGATCCGCTGCCAGAAAATCAAACGCGGGAGTCGAGCGGGTTTGCAGCAGCCAGTTGCGACCACCATGAGAAATAGTCTGGCTCATCTCGAAGCTGAATTCGTTATCCAGCGATCCGAGGTTTGAACCGTACATCAGAGTGTTACGGGATACGGTCGCGCTGTCATAGATACGGACATCCAGGAACGGGGAAATCAGTCCGACAATACCGTCAATCAGGTTGTTCATCCGGAAGGCACTAAAAACATAACCCGCCAGCATCATTCGCCTTTCTGCGCGAATTTCAGGGATTTCACCACCTTGATAGACCGGATAATACATCAGGAAGCCGGCCTGATCTTCAGCGACCGATTCCTGCACCAGTACTACTTTTCCAGTGACCGTGGGGGTGGCATCGTCCCGCGCCTGCTCCATGGCCACCCGGTGAATCGGATCACTGAATGCGTCGTAGCCCAGAGCCCTGCGATTCCGGTTTGTGCCAGGCTCAAGATACACCATCGGGTAGTAATAAGGCCCGGTGCCCAGCGGTTTTACCAGGTAGTTATAAACCCCCTCGGCACGAACCGAGGCAATGTGATCGGCCATCTGCCGGACGCCGATGCGCTGAACGTAACCAATACCCTCAATGCCCGGGTAATAGCGGTTTATATCAACCTTATCAACGTACTCCCGCCATTCTGACCGGCTGACCTCACCGGAAACAGCGAACAGGCCTGCACTTCCGGCGAGCACCTGTTCATAGTTGAGCAACCGCTCTTCAATCGACGTTTTTAGCTGAAGGGACTGAGCGCGGAATTTGGCTTCGGTACGGTCTTCTACCAGCCGAATAGAAACCTGCCAAAGCAGGATCGTTACCACAACGGATACCAGGAAAACCAGCCAGGCAATCCAGGCGTTGCGCAGCTCGAGCAGCTGACGGGTGGGCAATTCCTTATTGGCTATCATCACTTATGGTCCGGTCCATGACCCATGTTTTTTATCAATTCGGGCGAGTATAGCAAAAGCTCCCGGGCATGTCGTGGCACACTCCGGGAGCCTGAACACTCTATCTGGCAGGATCAGGTCACGGCTTCATCACCAGATAGATAGCCCGACCCTGGCGCACAATGCGCACCGAGACGGCCCGGTTCTCTGGCAAGCCTTTGACCACGTCACGGAACTCATCGACCGAGCTCACTCTCTGGCGGTTAATTTCGGTGATGATGTCGCGGTTCCGGATGCCCGCATCAAGCGCCGGGCCAGGGCTGACATTCGACACCAGAACACCGCTTTCAACACCGGCAGACCGGGCGACGTCTGGCGCTAGCGGTTCAACCGCCAGACCGAGAGCATCAGCCGCACTGTCATTACGGCCGCCGGTGGCCGGTTTTGCCCCGGCGCCTGAGTCTTCCGGCAAGGCGCCGATTTCCACATCCAGAGCAATCTCTTTGCCCTCACGCAGCACCGTCAATCTGGCCGACTCACCCACCGGGGTTCGGCCCACCATCGGTGGCAAGTCGGAGGACAGCTGGACCTCTTCGCCGTTGTACTCAAGCACAATATCGCCGGACTGAAGTCCGCCAGCCAGCGCCGGCGAGCCATCCATGACTTCGGCAATCAATGCGCCTCGCGGTCGCTTAAGGCCAAAGGTTTCCGCCAGGTCGCGATTGACCTCCTGAATCAGCACCCCCAACCAGCCGCGGGCCACGGTACCCTTGTCACGAAGCTGGCGAAACACGCTCATGGCATCGTCCACCGGAATAGCAAATGACACGCCCATGAAGCCGCCGGACCGAGTGTAGATCTGGGAGTTGATGCCAACCACCTCACCGTCCAGGTTGAACAAGGGCCCGCCGGAATTGCCCGGGTTGATAGCCACATCAGTCTGAATGAAAGGTACATAGTTTTCAGAAGGCAGAGACCGCCCAAGCGCACTGACAATGCCCGCGGTAACGGTATAGTCGAACCCGAAAGGTGAGCCAATCGCGAACACCCACTCGCCGACCTTCAGATCTTTCGAGCTGCCAACTTTCACCACCGGGAGATCATCGGCATTTTCTATTTTGAGCACTGCCATGTCAGAGCGAGGGTCGGTTCCCACGATCACAGCCGCAAACTCCCGGCGATCGTTCAGCCGAACCACCACTTCATCCGCACCTTCAACCACATGATTGTTGGTCAGCACGTAACCGTCTTTCGAGACAATGAATCCGGACCCCATGGAACGGGTGGGCTGTTGAGCCCGGGGCGCTCCGCCAAAGGGAGACTGGGGACCGCGAAAAAAATCCTGGAGAAAGGGGGGCAACTGTTCGAGCTGGCGCTCATCAAAAGGCAGGCCGTGAAACCCCGAACCCTGGTTCGTCGGCTCACTGGTAGTACTGATATTGACCACCGCGCTGGAGTTTTCTTCCACCAGCTCGGTAAAGTCCGGCAACCCGCGTGCCGCCAGGCCCTGGCTCCAGAATACCGACACCATAACAGCAAGCATCAGCAGAACGCCCATCACCACTCCCGGGCGGAAGGTCTCGGGAAAACGGGCGATCTCTGTGTTTTTTCTTGGCATGTTGAACCCCCTTTTGGCCGTTGGTCAGACGCTTATATCTGGGGCCGACCAACTGATTTTCAACTTAAAAACTCGTATAGATCACAAACATGGAACCGCAGCGATTCGGTTGATCCGAATCATCCGTGGCTGAAACTTTTCCCCGGACCGTGACTGCCAGCGGCGAACCAGCCAGAACCCGGTCCCGAGCCCGACAAGAGCTCCAAGAATAGCGACAAGATCGGTTCCGCCAAACCAGCGATGGCCAGCAATGCTCATCAACACCATCAACACTAACGGCACCCCGTAAACCGCCAGAGAGGCCGAGAGCAGGGACTGTTCGTCAACGCCAATCACGACCTCGTCACCCACCCGGGCGCCGGCCGTATTTTCAACCAGAATCTGATTCGCCCGCCCCCCGGAAACGGCAGCCAACGCCCGCTGACCACAGCCGGACCGTGCCGAGCAGCTCTCGCAGGCACTGACTCGTATCGTCTGAACCCACGCATGCTCGCCATTGAGCGCCACGACTTTTCCGGTTTCAGTGATCACGGGCGGACCACCCGCGGGCCATTTCGTCGTCAATACTGACGGCATCAGCCACTTTTCTGGCGGTTCCAGGTGGAATTTCTCCAACCACGGCGATCAGAAACGGACGATCAGCCACGGACAGCTCCCGCATATACACCGTCGTGGCACCAATACGCGAGGCACCGGTGGGCATTTTCAGCCCGGTTACAGGCTCCACAAAAACCGAAAATGCCGCCAGACCATCGGAAAAAGCAACCGCTTTGCCCTTGCCAGAACGCGGCACCGCAGCTGGCACGAACCCCTCTGGCTGCCAGTTCAAAGTCCAGCCACTCATACGCCCGACGGGAGACTGGCGAGCAGCTTCAATATCCAGGCTGCGGGTAATTTCCCGGCCTCGGGTTTGAATCTCAAATTCGGCGTCGGGAATGTCATCTGTAATTTCAAGGCTGGTGAACTGAAAATGCTCCAACACCGCACCGTCGACATCCCTGACATGACTCTTTACCAGCAGGCCCGTGCTCTTTTCGAGCCAGAGCCGATGGCTGTATCGATGCTCATCTTTCGGGGTCAACGCAACGGTCACTACGTCGTAACCTGCTACCCGGTCCTCACCCACCAGCTCGGGAAGGTACCATTGGCCAAACGGCATGAGCTGACTGGTGAATGCTTCGGCAAAAGGGCCTGAGGGAATCACCTCATCCAGCCGAATGCGCCCCTGGTCCGGTAACACGCAGACTACGTTCATACCTCTTCTGACAATCTCGCCGCTGCCACCGTCCTGCATAACCAGACGTTCTTCAACCCGGCCATCCCGGAACCGGTGGGCAATACGCATGGAATGCACCTGATCGCCCCGGGCATATACGAACACCCCTTGATAGGATGTCATGTTCAGCGCCGGCCCCAGGCGCTCCAGCCAGGCCATGGCCTGCTCGGTCTGGGGGGCATTACCAACCTCCCCCGGAGCCTGGGCATACGCCCCCGGTACACTCAACAAGTACGCCAAGGCGAGCAACGTCAATCCGCGAACCATTGCCAACCTGTCTTTAACCGGAAACTTCATGAACAGACACCCCAGGATCAATAACCGCCACTGGCACTGACCAGGCGGGCATAACCCACTGATCCGCGACCCGCACCCACGCTGTTATGTTGTGCGTGCTCAAGCAAATATTGCCGCATCTGGCGCAGCTGTTGTTCATCAAGCCGTTGCAACGCCACCTCTTCCACAGCCGACGGCAGCAAGGCGGGATTACGGCTGTCTATCCCGGCGGAGGCCAGAACATCCGTCATCTCATCCGGCTGAGCATCCCAGCCTGCCCCGGCACCAAATCCCACCACCAGAGCCATTACAACCATCGCCGCAACCGGCCATCGCCAGTAGGACACAGCCACCGTTCTGGCCCGCTCCGCGACCGGAGCCGGACGTTCCTGGCCGTCAAGGGCCTCTCGCACCGCACCGGCCAGATCCACACCGTACGAAGGGCCGTGATTCTCATGCATCAGGTCACGTACCTGCTGCCATCGCTGCCACTGGTCTCTGACGTCGGCCTGGTTTTCGTGCGACAACAGACGACGTACTGAAAGCTCATCGGCTTCGTCATCCATCATTGCTGAAAGTGTTTCTCTGAGACGCTCATCCATCGGATGCAACCTCATTTACGTCACTGAATGATTAAGCAATGGGCCTATATGGCGGTCCACCGCATCCCGGGCCCTGAAAATCCTGGAGCGCACGGTCCCGATGGGGCATTCCAGAATCCCGGCAATGTCCTCGTAGCTAAGCCCGTCATACTCTCTGAGTAGAAACGCCGAACGGAGTTCCTCTGGTAACCGGGATATAGCTTCAGACAATGCTTTCTGCAGTTGTTCCTTTTGCAGAAGTCGCTCAGGCGAGGCCAGGTCCCGTAACCGGCTGCCATCATCGTAATTCTCTGCCTCGGCAGAGTCGGCCGAACCCTGCGGCCTGCGACCGCGGGCTTCGAGATAGTTTTTGGCCGTATTGACAGCAATCCGGTAAAGCCAGGTGTAAAATGCGGAGTCGCCCCGAAAACGGTCGATCGCCCGGAAGGCCTTGATGAAGGTTTCCTGTGCCAGGTCCATCACTTCCTGACTGTCGTATACATAGCGGCTGATAATAGACGCCACCCGCGACTGGTATTTCACCACCAACAAGTCAAAGGCCGCACGGTCACCATTGCGAACCTTGCGCACCAACTGCAGATCCGTCTGGCTTTCGGTCTGCTCACCCGGTTTCCAGTCATTATCAGGAGTCATGGACGACGCAACGGAGTGTCCTGTTCTGTTTGCCACCGCGGTGGCTTTTAAAAGGCTGGCTTGTGTCATTCGGCTTTTCCGGCGCTCACAATAGAACCCAGGTTGCAGACAGCAACCGGCTGGTGGCATATCCATCAGGCCAAATAGACAGCAAGCGTAAAGTTTAGTTCAATACACGTCCACATTATGGCCCGCGATAACGACTCAATGCCACAATCCTACGAATACGATGTTCTCATTATTGGCAGCGGCGCTGCCGGACTGACCGTTGCCCTGAACCTGCCGGAACACCTGCGGGTCTGCGTGGTCAGCAAAGCCGACATAAGCTCCGGGGCAACGCTCTGGGCTCAGGGCGGGATAGCGGCGGTTCTCGATGCTACCGATTCCGTCGAGAACCATATTCAGGACACACTGAACGCAGGCGGCGGGCTCTGCCATGAAGATGCGGTGCGCTTCACGGTTGAGCATGGAAAAGAAGCCATTGATTGGCTGATTGAGTCCGGTGTGGACTTTACCCGGCAAGAAGACAACGACCAATACCACCTGACCCGAGAGGGTGGCCACAGTCATCGCCGCATTATTCACGCAGCCGACGCCACCGGTCAGGCGGTTTCCACGACACTGGCAAGCCAGGCGGCAGCCAGGCCCAACATTGAACTCAAATCCGGCCGGGTCGCGGTGGATCTGATCACCAATCGCAAGCTCTCACTACCCGGAAACCGCTGCATCGGCGCCTACGTTCTCAACCTGGAAGACAACCACGTTGAGCTGTTCCGCGCGAGATTTACCGTGGTGGCTACCGGCGGCGCATCCAAAGCCTATCGTTACACAACCAATCCGGATGGCGCCTCCGGTGATGGCATTGCCATGGCCTGGCGTGCAGGCTGCCGGGTGGCCAATATGGAATTCAATCAGTTCCATCCCACCTGTCTGTACCACCCCCACGCCAAATCCTTTCTGATCACCGAGGCCGTCCGCGGCGAAGGTGGCGTGCTCAGGCTGCCGGATGGTAGTCGATTCATGGATCGGTTTGACGATCGAGCAGAGCTTGCCCCCAGAGACATAGTCGCCCGGGCAATCGACCACGAAATGAAGCGACTGGGTGCTGACCACCTGTTACTGGACATCAGTCACAAACCGGCCGACTTCATAAAACATCATTTCCCGACCATTTATGAAAAATGCCTCAGCTTTGGCATCGACATTACCAAAAGTCCGATACCCGTTGTGCCTGCCGCCCACTACACTTGTGGGGGCGTTATCAGTGATGAACGCGCAAGAACCGACATAAACCAGCTGTACGTAGTCGGCGAGGCCGCCTTTACCGGGCTACACGGGGCCAACCGGATGGCCAGCAACTCTTTGCTGGAATGCCTGGTGTACGGCCGAGCCGCCGCCCAGGACATTGCCCGACGGGAAGCCGATATTCCGCCGGCACCATCAGCCCCGGGCTGGGACGAAAGCCAGGTGCGGGACTCCGACGAAGATGTCATCATTTCCCACAACTGGGATGAGCTGCGTCACTTCATGTGGGACTATGTCGGTATCGTTCGCACCACCAAGAGGCTGCAACGGGCCAAACATCGCGTCGACCTGTTATCCGGAGAAATCAGCGAGTTCTACAGCAACTACCGGGTCACCAATGACCTGATCGAGTTGCGCAACCTGGTGACCATATCAGACCTGATCATATGTTCGGCTCTGCAGCGCAAAGAAAGCCGAGGCCTGCACTACACCCTGGATTACCCGGGGCTGCAGAACGAAGCCCGCGATACCGTACTGGTACCGACAACCTATCGAACGCTGTCTCCCTGAACCGGGGACTTCACAACGCTTCTCAAGACGGAACTCACTATGTCCGACACCCATGAATCAAAAGAACACACTGAATTCCACCGTTTATGGTGGCACAGCCGCAGGGGCATGCTTGAGCTGGACGTGCTGCTAATCCCCTTTCTGGAAGAGGCCTACCGGGATCTCGATCCGGAAGATCAGGCTCGCTATCGAAAGCTGCTGAGTTGCGAAGATGCCGATATGTTTGAGTGGTTCATGCAGCGCAGTCAGCCTGATGATCCGGATCTTCACCGTATGGTCGAAATAATTCTGAACCGTGTCCAGCCGGATTAACCTGAACCTGTCACCCTCAGGTTCTGCCGGACTGCTGGCCACCGTTCCGTGGTTTGCTTTGGCCGCGTTTTCCGTTGCTGCAGCCCTGGAATCATCCCCTCTGCTCCTGGCCGGCCTGATTCCGGCATGCGGTATGGGTTGGCATTCTTTTCGGCGTTACGGCCTGCTGCAAACCCCCAACGCAATTGTGTCATTACAAAGTGACGGTAACGGACTCACATGCAGCCTCACCAATGGCGACGAAATCCCCGTGACCGTTTGCGGCTCCAGTTACCTGAGCCCCACGCTTGTGATCCTGAAACTCAGACCCAAAAAACCTGTATCAGGTAGCATGATCACCCTGATGACCGGCAACGCCGGCCCGTTCAGAGGCAATGCCACCGAACCTGATTTCAGGCGGCTTAGAATGCAGCTGCGAACAGGGCATTCTGCCAATCCGTACTGAACGCCATCGTACTCATCTGGAGACCATCGTGAGCAAAGAGGACAAGCAGCCAGTTTCAAGTGCTCAGCCCACAGGCCTGGTGGCACTGAACAATCGAGTGATGATTCGTATCAGCGGCCCGGGCACTGACAAGTTCGTGCAGGGCCAGTTCACTCAGCATGTTGACGAAGTTACCCGCGATCAGTCATTGCGTGCCGCGGCGTGCTCGCCCAAGGGTCGAGCCTATTGCCTGACACGCCTGGTAAGGGACGGCAATGACCTTCTGATGGACCTGGATTCCCCTCAGGCCGAAACCACCCTCAGCCATTTCAGGAAGTACCTCATGCTGTTCAGAGGCACCACAATGGAGGCCCTGCCCTCTGCCAGAATATTCGGCCTGGTCGGCGAGGCTGCCGCCATAGCCGTTGCCGGTCAGGGCGCAAAGGCCCTTGCGCGGCCCGGGCAGGTTCTGCAGACCCATACCAGCCACCTGATCCGCGTGGAAGACACAGGCGAAGGCATACCACGCTACGAGTGGTGGCAGCCATCCGAAGAGCCGAACATACCGTCCGGATTGCCCGAGATGTCTCTGAATAGCTGGCTCGCATCCAGTATCTCGGCCGGTGTGCCCTGGCTGACACCCGCAACCCAGGACACCTATGTACCGCAAATGCTGAACCTGCAGCATTTGCAGGGAGTACACTTCAAGAAGGGCTGCTACACCGGCCAGGAAGTGATTGCCCGGATGCACTTTCTGGGTCAGCTTAAAAAAAGCCTGTTCCGGTTATCGTTCAGCAACCTGGATGACGCTCCGACGGAAGGCACAAGGTTGCTGGACAGGGGCAACAAGGTGGGTGAAATCGTAAACGCCGTGCTGACGCAGGACCGCCAGGGCGAGATGCTGGCGGTCATACGCCACGATGCAGAGATGGATTCGCTATCACTCGACGGCTCCGAAGATGCCATGATCCGGCTTGAGCACCTGCCCTATCCGGTGCCTGAGCGGGAGCAGAAAACGCAAGCGGATACATAAGTTGACAGGAAAGACCGGGAAATTTTGCTATATATAAAGCACATACCGGTTTATACAGCCCCCTGTCCGAGGGCAACGAGACAAGTGGAACGTTACTGACCATGACCAATATTGTTGAAACCATAAAGTCTGACCTGACCAGCGCCATTGAAAACGACAAACTGGTGCTGCCGACACTGCCCGAGGTGGCCCTTCAGGTACGTGACATAGCCGAGTCCGAGGATTCTGCGATTGCAGACCTGGTGCGGGTCATCAGCAACGACACTGCACTGTCTGCTCGCATCATACGGGTCTGCAACAGCCCTTTGTTTCGGGGCAGCCGTGCTATCGAGAACCTGAACATGGCGGTTAGCCGGCTGGGCATGGCGTATACCAGCAACCTGGCCATGGGGCTGGCCATGGAACAGATGTTCCAGGCCACCTCGGATATGGTCGACAAGCGCCTGCGTGCAACCTGGCAGACCAGTACCGAAGTGGCCGGCATCTGCCACGTTCTGGCCCAGCACTACACAAAACTCAAACCCGACCAGGCCACACTGGCCGGCCTTGTCCACCTGATCGGCGTGCTGCCCATCCTGCGCTACGTTGAAGACCAGGACATCCAGATCAGCAGCATCATGCTCGACAACGTGATAGAGCAACTGCACCCGCGCATTGGTAGTTTAATTCTGAAAAAATGGGATTTCCCGAAAGAACTGCAAGATGTTCCGCTTGAATATGCCAACTTCCAGCGCGAAGTGCCTGCTCCGGATTATGCTGATCTGGTGATGATCGCCAATCTGCAATTGGTGGCGGGAACCGACCATCCCTGGAATGAGATGGATTTCTCGACCATTTCGGCGTTTAGTCGCCTGGGACTGGATCCTGAAACCAATATGGCCGAGGAAGAGGATCTCAACGCTCAGATGGAAGCGGCTATGGCGTTGCTTCAGTAACTGGAGTTTACTCAGGGTTTGGAGCGGGACCTGCCGTCTCGGCGGTCGGTCCGGCTCCCAAAATATACCGAGCTGACCCGCACGCCCTCGGATCTGGGGCAGGCACCCAAAACACGCTGTGAATACATCCCTGGCAGATTTTTGCTCCTGCAAAATCTGCACTCCCACCATCCATGGCGGTCGTGCTCGGCTCCGCCATCCCTGGCTCCGCACGGTTTTGGGTGCCTGCCCCAGCCCCGATGGCTACAATTGCGTTTAGCCTCGTTCTTTGTGGTATTTCTCTATCAACTCCGCCTTGCTTGGCAAAGCCCAGTCAACAGCAGGCTTGCTCTGCTTTTGAAGCCAGTCGTTGGCTTTTGAAAAGTGCTGGCAACCGAAAAATCCCCGGTAGGCGCTGAGCGGTGACGGATGCGGGCCTTCCAGAACCAGATGGCGGTTACGGTCGATGTGTCGGCCCTTTTTCCTGGCGTAGCTGCCCCAGAGCAGAAACACCACGCCATCCCGCTCCCGGTTAACGGTTTCGATCACTTTGTCAGTGAAGACCTCCCACCCCTTGTTCTGGTGCGCACCGGCGTTGCCCTGTTCGACGGTGAGAACCGCGTTGAGGAGTAATACGCCCTGCTCGGCCCAAGGCTGTAAACAGCCGTGATCAGGAGCAGCTATACCGAGGTCTTGCTGGATCTCTTTGAAGATGTTGACCAGGGAGGGAGGTGTTGGCACGCCGGGGCGGACGGAGAAGCAAAGGCCATGGGCCTGACCGGGGCCGTGGTAAGGGTCCTGGCCCAGAATCACTACTTTGACCTGGTCCAGTGGGGTGCTGTTCAGGGCGTTGAAGCAGTGTTTCTGCTCCGGGAACAACACTTTGCCCGCCTTTTCTTCGGCGGCCAGGAATTCTGCCAGTTGCCGCATGTATGGCTGGTGGAACTCGTCCACCAGCCATTGATCCCAGCCGCGGCCGGGCTTCAGTTGCTGAGCCAGTGCCTCGGCGGGGTGCATGGGCCTACTCGCTTTCCGGCTTTTGTTCCGCCTTGTGTTCCGGACGCATGGCCGGGAACAGGATAACGTCGCGGATCGATTGCGAATCCGTCAACAGCATGGCCAGGCGGTCGATACCGATGCCTTCACCGGCGGTCGGCGGCAGGCCGTATTCCAGGGCCATCACGTAGTCTTCGTCGTAGAACATGGCTTCGTCGTCGCCAGCGTCTTTTTCGGCGACCTGGGCCTGGAAGCGTTCGGCCTGATCTTCGGCATCGTTAAGCTCGGAGAAACCGTTGGCGATTTCGCGGCCACCGACGAAGAACTCGAAGCGCTCGGTGACAAACGGATCGCTGTCTTTACAGCGGGCCAGCGGGGAGATCTCTTTCGGGTATTCGGTAATAAAGGTCGGCTGCATCAGACGATGCTCGGCAGTGGCCTCAAAGATCTCAATTTGTACCTTGCCCAGGCCCCAGATGTCTTTGACATGGATGCCCAGATTTTTCGCCACTTCGCGGGCTTTGGCATCATCTGCCAGTTGCTCGCGGGTGATGTCCGGGTTGTAGCGCAAAATGGCATCCACCACGGTCAGGCGCTCGAACGGTTTGCCGAAATCGTATTCGATGATTTCGTCGGTGCCGTCTTTCAACACCCGGGTATTGGTGACTGTGGTCGTACCCAGTACTTTCTGTGCGATGGTACGCAGCATGTCTTCGGTCAGGTCCATCAGGTCGTTGTAATCGGCGTAGGCCTGATAGAACTCGACCATGGTGAACTCGGGGTTGTGCCGGGTAGAGAGGCCTTCATTACGGAAGTTACGGTTGATCTCGAACACCCGCTCGAAGCCACCGACCACCAGCCGCTTGAGGAACAACTCCGGCGCAATTCGCAGGTACATGTCGATGCCCAGGGCGTTGTGATGGGTGACAAACGGGCGTGCCGTGGCACCACCGGGGATGACCTGCAGCATGGGGGTTTCCACCTCCATGAAGTCACGATCGGTGAAGTACTGGCGCATCACGTTGATGATCTTTGAGCGGGCATGGAACACCCGGCGGCTGTCTTCGTTCACCATCAGGTCAACATACCGGTGGCGGTAGCGCGCTTCGGTGTCGGTCAGTCCTTTGTGCTTTTCAGGCAGCGGGCGCAGTGACTTGGTGAGCAGCGTGTACTCATCCATGGACACATACAAATCGCCCTTGCCGGACTTGCACAGGATGCCGCGCACGCCCACGATATCGCCCAGATCCCAGTGCTTGGTGTCTTTCTGGACCTCTTTGGGGGCGTAGATCTGGATGCGGCCAGTCATGTCCTGAACCACTTTGAACGCCTTGCGGTCGAGCATCATGCGGCCGGCAATGGCCACTTCGATGCCCATCGCCTCGAGTTCTTCCTTGGAGTTATCACCGTATTTTTCCTGCAGCTCGGCAGCGGTGGCATCACGGCGGAAGTCGTTCGGGAACGGATTGCCTTGTTCGCGCAGGCTCGCCAGTTTGGCGCGGCGCTCGGCAATCAGCTTGTTGTCCTCGGGCTGTGCGGCGTTCTGGGTATGTTCAGTCATGTTGGCTCACTAGAAGTCGGGGATGTCCGGATCGGTTGGTATGGCGCTGGTTACAGCGCCATCTTCAGACTGGCTTCAATAAACTTGTCGATGTCGCCATCAAGCACCGACTGGGTGTTGCTGGTTTCCACCTTGGTACGCAAATCCTTGATGCGGCTGTCATCCAGAACGTAGGAACGGATCTGGCTGCCCCAGCCGATGTCAGACTTGGCATCTTCCTGCAACTGCTTCTCGGCATTACGCTTCTGCATTTCATGCTCGAAGAGCTTGGCCTTGAGCTGCTTCATGGCCTGGTCTTTGTTCTGATGCTGGCTTCGACCAGCCTGACAGGCCACGACAATCCCGGTGGGGTTGTGGGTCAGTCGTACCGCGGATTCGGTCCGGTTAACGTGCTGACCACCGGCACCGGAAGCCCGGTATACATCAACCCGCAGGTCGGCCGGATTGATTTCCACTTCAAAGCTGTCGTCCACTTCCGGCGATATGAACACCGAAGAGAACGAGGTGTGGCGACGGTTACCGGAATCGAATGGCGATTTACGCACCAGGCGGTGTACGCCGGTTTCGGTGCGTAACCAGCCATAGGCATAGTCACCCTGGACGTGAATAGTGGCACTTTTGATGCCCGCCACTTCACCTTCCTGCAGCTCGACGATTTCGGCTTTGAAGCCGCGGCGCTCAGCCCAGCGCAGGTACATGCGCAGCAACATGTTGGCCCAGTCCTGGGCTTCAGTGCCACCAGAACCGGCCTGGATGTCGAGGTACGCATTGTTGGCGTCCATTTCACCCGAGAACATGCGACGAAATTCGAGCTTTTCCAGCTCGCCATCCAGGCTTTCGAGGTCGGCCTGAATTTCCTCAACGGTGCCTTCATCGTCCTCTTCCACCGCCATTTCGAGCAGGCTCTCGGCATCGCTGAGACCGCTGGTCAGGTTGTCGATGGTTTTGACGATCAGTTCAAGATCCGACCGCTCTTTACCCAATGCCTGGGCCCGCTCAGGGTCGTCCCACACTTTGGGCATTTCAAGTTCACGCTCTACTTCGACCAGACGCTCACTACGCTGATCGTAGTCAAAGATACCCCCTCAGCGCTTCAGTGCGCTCGCGAAGCTCTTTGATCTTCACCACTATAGGATTAACTTCCATGAAATCGGGTCTCGCTTTGGAAAATGATGCGATAAAAACAGAGGGCGGATTCTACCGGAATTCGTGCGTTAAATCAGCAGGAGGAATCAGCCCAAAGGCTCCAGATAGTCCACGAGAAGCTGCAAATTGGTCCGCCCACGAAAGGTATTGGCATCCGGCTTGTAAACCAGCCGTGCGCCAGTCCGGGTATAGTCCGGCACTTCCGGCCCGGTATTGAACGCGATGCCATCAATAATGCCGCCCCCCTCCACCGGCTGCAGCACCAGCTTCAAATGGTTTTCGCCCACAACTCGCTGACTGACCACCCGGAATTCACCATCAAACACCGGCTCGGGAAAGTGCTGGCCCCAGGGGCCGCCGCGCTTGAGCTGATAAGCGGTATCGAGATTCAGCTCTTCCGGGGCAAGAGGCCCGTCGGTGGTGATCGCGGCTTCCAGATCTTCCGCTTTCAGGGTATCCCGGACGGCCTGATCAAAGGCGTTGCTGAAATTCTCCAGATCATCCCGGGCAATGGTCATGCCGGCCGCCATGGCGTGGCCGCCGTATTTTTTCATTAATTCAGGGTGTTTGGCATCCACCACCGCCAGGGCATCACGGATGTGCAGGCCGGGGATGGAGCGGGCCGACCCTTTGAGGTGCAGTCCGTCATCGTCCGGTGCAAACGCGATGGTCGGGCGATGGGTCTGTTCGCGAATTCTGGCGGCCAGTATGCCGATGACACCCTGGTGCCAATCCTGATCAAAAAGCGCCAATCCCCAAGGCAGCCCCTCGATGTCCAGGGACATGGACGCCAGCAATTCCTGAGCCTGGTGCTTCATATCCTTTTCGATCGTTCGACGTTCACGATTGAAGTTGTCCAGTTCCCGAGCCAGACGCAACGCTTCGTCACGACCATCGGCGAGCAGGCAGGCGATGCCGATGCTCATGTCGTCCAGGCGCCCGGCAGCGTTCAAGCGGGGGCCCACCACAAAGCCCAGATCGGTGGAGCTGATCTGGGTGTAGTCACGACCTGCCACTTCCAGCAGCGCCAGGATCCCAGGGCGGGCCTCACCTTTGCGGATGCGGCGTATGCCCTGCTCTACAAATATTCGGTTGTTGTGGTCCAGCGGCACCACGTCCGCCACAGTGCCCAGAGCCACCAGGTCCAGCAGGGTGCCCAGGTTGGGCTCGGGGTCTGGCAACAGATTGTTGTCGCGTAGATGCTTTCGCAAAGCGGTCAGCACGTAGAACATGACCCCCACACCCGCAGCGTTCTTGCTCAGAAACGGACAGCCAGGCTGGTTGGGGTTTACGATCGCATCGGCGTCCGGCAACTGATCACCGGCCAGGTGGTGGTCGGTGATGACCACTTTGATACCAAGCTCCCGAGCCACTCTCACACCTTCCAGTGCGGAAATGCCGTTATCGACGGTCACCAGCAAATCGGGCAAGTCGCCCTCGTCTTGCAGCCGATGAATAATACCCGGGGTCAGGCCGTAACCGTCGGAGAACCGGCTGGGCACACGGAAATCCACTGACGACACGCCGAGCATGGATAGCCCAAGCATGGCAACGGCGGTACTGGTCGCACCGTCAGCATCGAAGTCTCCCAACACCATCACCCGGTGCTTCTGCACCACAGCCTCAGCCAGCAACTCAACTGCCCGGTCGATACCCCGCAATTGCATGGGCGACGCGAGGTGTTTCAGTGTGTACTGGAGCTGTTCGTCAGAGTGAACACCCCGGGCGGCATAAAGCCGACGGAGAATGGGCGGGAGGTTTTGCCCCCAGCCAGGCGCATCGGCGGGCTGGGGGCGACGCAGGATCTTTTTTGGTGTCATGCCAGGTCAGGCATTTTTCCAGTGCTTGGCCAGGAAACCTTGCACGTCCGCGAGATTATTCTCCAGCACCGTATACCGCTCTTCCCGCTCGAACAGATCCGCCATGTGGGCCGGCAGCTCGGGCTTGACGGTGAGACCGGATTCGACGATGGCATCCGGGAATTTAGCCGGATGTGCTGTACCCAGAGTAATCATCGGCACCGCGTTGTCGCGACGGCAATTACGGGCAGCACGAACACCGATGGCGGTGTGCGGATCCAGCAGGTATTCGTTCTGCTCGAAGATTTCCCGGATGGTCTCGCAGGTGGCTTTGTCGTCCACCGCATCACTGTCAAACAACTTGCGGGCGTGCTTCCAGCGATAATCTTCGATGCTGACCGGGCCCTTGGCGGCACGCTCCAGCAGGTCTTTCACCGCTGCGCCATCACGGCCGTGCAGGTCAAACAACAGGCGTTCGAAGTTGCTGGACACCATGATATCCATGCTCGGCGACAAGGTATGCTCCAGCTGGTGCTGCTCGTACTTGTTGCCGCTCATGAAGCGATGCAGGATGTCGTTGCGGTTGGTGGCGATCACCAGCTGGCTGATCGGCAGCCCCATCTTCTTGGCGAGGTAACCGGCAAAGATATCGCCAAAGTTACCGGTGGGCACCGAAAACGCCATGCTGCGGTCCGGACCACCCAGTGAGAGCGATGCCTGAAAGTAGTAAACAATCTGGGCCATGATCCGCGCCCAGTTGATGGAATTCACTGCCGCCAACTGAGTCTTGCCACCCAGGAAGGACTGGTCGCCGAAGCTTTCCTTGACCATGCGCTGGCAATCGTCGAAGTTACCTTTGACTGCGATGTTGTGGATGTTATCACCCTGCACCGTGGTCATCTGGCGGCGCTGTACTTCAGACACCCGCTGATAAGGGTGCAGAATGAAGATATCCACATGCTTGCAACGGCGGCAGCCTTCGATCGCCGCCGAGCCGGTATCACCGGACGTCGCGCCCATGATCACCACGTGCTGATTACGTTTCTCCAACACATAGTCGAGCAGGCGACCCAGCAGCTGCAGAGCAAAGTCCTTGAACGCCAGAGTCGGACCACGGAACAATTCCATCACCCACTCGTTGCTGTCGAGCTGCACCAGTGGCGCAACAGCCTGGTGGGTGAACACGCTGTAGGTTTCTTCCAGCATCTTGCGGAATTCATCCGCGGGGATTGCGTCTTCAACAAACGGATACATGACTTTGTAAGCCAGCTCCGCGTAGGGCAACCCGCGCCAGCTGCGAATTTCTTCGAGACTGAAATGCGGAAGGGACTCCGGCACATACAGGCCGCCATCGGTGGCCAGACCAGTCAATAGAACGTCTTCAAAGCCCAGTGCGGGTGCTTCGCCCCGTGTGCTGATGTATCTCACGTGCGTACCTGTCAGTTAAAGTTTTCTGCGCGGATGCGGACAACCTTGCCGTCGACATCGGCCAGGGATTCCATTTCCTCGATGGCCAGGTTCATCTGGCGCTCCTGTACCGTGTGGGTCAGGATGATGACCGGAATGCGGCCATCCATGAATTCGGATTCTTTCTGCATGATCGATTCGATGTTGATGCCATGCTCACTCAGGATCGAAGCAACCTTGGCCAGCACGCCCGGATGATCGAAAGCCTGAATCCTCAGGTAGTAAGCAGACTGGACGTCTTCCATGGGCAGTACATTCAGGTTTTCCATAGCCTCGGGGCTGAAGCCCAGATAAGGAACCCGCTGCTTGCTGCCACTGGATACCGCTCGCGCCACATCCACAACATCTGCAATCACAGCGGAGGCCGTCGCTTCGGCACCCGCTCCCGGGCCGTAGTACATGGTCTGGCCAACAGCGTCGCCATCGACCATGACGGCATTCAATACGCCATCAACCTGGGCAATCAGGTGGCTCTTCGGAACCAGCGTCGGGTGAACACGAAGCTCAATCCCGTCATCACGGCGTCGGGCAATACCCAGATGTTTGATCCGGTAACCCAGCAACTCTGCGTGAGCGATATCGCTGGGCGTCAGGGCGGAGATCCCTTCGGTGTAGGCCTTTTCAAATTGCAGAGGCACGCCAATGCCAGATGACGCCAGAATGGTCAGCTTGTGGGCAGCATCAATACCTTCAACATCAAAGGTGGGGTCGGCCTCGGCGTAACCCAGCGCCTGGGCTTCCTTCAATACGTCATCAAACTGCCGGCCAGCACGCATTTCGGTAAGAATGAAGTTGCCAGTGCCGTTGATGATGCCAGCGATGGTGTCGATACGATTAGCCGCCAGACCCTCACGTACGGCCTTGATCACCGGAATGCCACCGGCTACACCAGCCTCATAGGCAACCACAACGCCGGCTTTCTCCGCAGCCTCAAAAATCTCGTTACCGTGCACCGCAATCAGGGCTTTGTTGGCCGTCACAACGTGCTTACCGTTAGAAATCGCCGCCAGCACCAACTCTTTGGCGGCTTCGTACCCACCAATCAGCTCAACAACGATATCTATGGCAGGATCATTCACCACGTCAAAAATGTCGGTACTGAACGGAACATCCCCCAGATCAAGGTCGTCCCGGCTATTTCGGCTGGCTACCCGGGCAATCCGGATGTTGCAGCCAACACGGCCTGCAATAATCGCCGCGTTGCGAGTCAGTACATTGAACGTACCGCCGCCGACGGTTCCCAGTCCGCAAATTCCGACATTAACGTCTTTCAAACTCTCACCTCTGATCCCGATGGGGGTGCTGATGGATTGCAATAGGGGGCATAGTATACCGATTCGGGGCTCCCTGAATAAGCCCTGAATCGGTCACAGTTCAAACGGTAGAAACCGGAGCCGGGAACCAGCGCCGGGGATGATCAAAGCAGACCCAGGCCTTCCGCCAGGTTGCGGGCAGGTACATAGCCACGAACCATGTTGCCATCTTCCAGCACAATAGCCGGCGTACCCGTTACGCCAACTTGCCCGCCAAGCCGATACTGCGCTTCAACAGGATTTTCGCAAGACTTCTGATCGACCGACCTACCTGCCTTGGCAGCGTCCATGGCGCCCTGCTGATTATCAGAGCACCACACCGACTCATACTTCCGGAAAGACGGAGTACCCGGACCAGAGCGGGGGAAGGCATAGTAATTCACCGTAATGCCGTAACTGTTGAGCTCAGGAACTTCGTCATGCAATTTCCTGCAGTAGGGGCAATCGATGTCGGTAAACACATCAATCACTGCTTTTTGTTCGCCTTTGGCAGGATAGGAAATAAGCCCCTCATCGCCGAAGTCCGCCATTTTTTGTTTCCGTACACCGGCACGCGCCTCTTCTGTCACATTGGCAATGCCGTTTCCGGTAATTTTCAGCAGGTCACCGGTCAGCAAGTACACGCCGTCTTCAGTAGTGTACAAGGTTTCACCACTGCTGCTTTGCACCTCATAAAGGCCCGCCGCTTCAGACTCACGTACTGAAACCACCTTCAAGCCCGGAACTGCATCCCCCAAACGTTTGGCAATGTTGTCTTCGGTCTCTCCGGCACTCACAACTGACGGGTTGGCGAGCATTACCATCAGGCCAGCTACTGCGGCCAAAATTTTCAGTTTCATGAGCTTACACTTACCTTTTTTCGTTAATAGATCGTTGCGTCAGTACCCACTTGGCCAGAAAACCAAAACCAACCTTCGGCGCACAAGGGTGCGACAGGGGCAGAAAGCAAAAGTTCACCTAGCCACCATAACAGATCACCCTCTGGGATGGTGCGCCTGGTGAAGCTCCTGCAGCCGCTGCCGGGCCACATGGGTATAGATCTGGGTGGTTGAGAGGTCTGAGTGACCAAGAAGCATCTGCACGACGCGCAGGTCTGCACCATGGTTCAGCAAATGGGTCGCGAAGGCGTGTCGCAAGGTGTGCGGCGAAAGGTGCTTCCGGATACCCGATCGTGCGGCATAGAGCTTTATCCGATGCCAGAAGGTCTGGCGGGTCATGGCACTGGCGCGGTTGCCCGGGAAAAGCGCATCACTGGCTTTGCCCTTCAGCAACTCCCCCCTGGCATCTTTCATATATCGAAGCAGCCAGTCCACCGCCTCCTCCCCCAGCGGCACCAAACGCTCTTTGTCGCCTTTGCCGCTGATTCTCACAACGCCCTGCCGTAAATTGACCTGATCAACCCCAAGGCTCGTGAGCTCGGTAACCCGCAAGCCACAACCGTAGAGAATCTCCAGCATAGCCCGGTCCCGCAGCTCCAGCGGCACCTCCGGATCCGGCTCGGCCAAAAGCTGCTCTACATCCTGCTCGGTCAGCGTATCCGGCAGGCGCCTGGGCAACCGCGGCCCGTCAATCTTCAGGGTCGGATCCTCGGCAATGGATCCCTCCCGCAACAAAAAGCGATAAAAGCGCCGCACCCCGGAAAGTCGCCTGGCTGCCGTACTGGCTTTTAGACCCTCCGCAAGCCCCCCGGACATCCAGGCCAGAAGATCCGTTCGGCGAGCCAACCTCAGTGTGGGCGAAGCCGGCTGCTGCTCCAGCCACCCGGACAAACGGGACAGGTCACTGGCATAGGCCATACGGGTTTTCTCGCCAAGACCATCTTCAAGCCAGATGGCGTCAGCAAAGCGGGCAATCAGCTGCTCATCCTCGGATCTGAGCAAGGGCCACCTTCTTCGATTACGGATTTGCCAATATTAAACCACAAAAAAAGCAGCCCCTTGAGGCTGCTTTTTTTGGCACTGCTCCGAACGAATCGGAATCAGCCGAGCTTTTCCTTGATACGAGCTGCCTTACCAGACAGGTCGCGCAGGTAGTAAAGCTTGGCCTGACGCACATCACCACGACGCTTCACGCTCACGCTGTCGATCAGCTTGGAGAAGGACTGGAAGGTACGCTCAACGCCCACGCCGTAAGAAATCTTACGCACGGTGAAAGAAGAGTTCATGCCACGGTTGCGTTTGCCGATAACAACGCCTTCGAACGCCTGCAGACGCTCACGGTTACCTTCAGTTACGCGAACCTGAACAACCACGGTATCACCTGGCGCGAACGCAGGAATTTCCTTGGTCATCTGTTCTGTTTCAATCTGATTGATGATGTTGTTCTTGCCGCTCATCGTAATGCTCCTGATACCCAATCTTTCAATGCCCTGATGATTCAGAGGCACCCGGTTCGTTCAAAATTTCTTCCAGAAGCTGACGCTCTTCTTCCGTAAGCACCCGCATTTCCAGCAGGTCGGGGCGTCGCTCCCGGGTTCGCCTCAACGATTCTTTCAATCGCCAACGCCGGATCTGTTCATGGTGACCGCCCAAAAGAACTTCCGGCACCGCCTGACCTTCGTAGACCTCGGGCCGGGTGTAGTGCGGACAATCCAGCAAACCATCAGCAAAGGAATCCTGCTCTGCCGACTGCGCATGACCCAGCGCTCCGGGGATGAGGCGTGTCACCGCATCAATCACAGCCATCGCCGCCAGTTCGCCACCTGAGAGCACAAAATCACCCAGAGACACTTCCCGGTCGACTTCCGCCGATATCAGGCGTTCATCAACGCCCTCATAACGACCGGCAACGAGAATCAGCTGTTGCTCGGCGGCCAGAGATTCCACCACCGACTGATCCAGCCTTTCACCCTGAGGAGAAAGATAGACCACACAGGCCTTGCCGGGTGCCGATGCCCGAGCCTGGTGAATAGCATCCCTGAGAGGCTGAATTTTCATCAGCATTCCCGGGCCACCACCATAGGGCCGGTCATCAACAGTACGATGACGGTCATGCGTAAAGTCCCGGGGGTTCCAGCTCGTGAACGTCAACAAACCTTCACGAACGGCTCTACCGGTAATTCCGTAATCCGTCACCGCAGAAAACATGTCCGGAAACAGACTGACTGCGCCAATCCACACTCGTCAGTACTCCGGATCCCAGTCGACCACCATGCGCGTAGCGTTCAGATCCACACTCATCACTACCTGATCAGGCAGATAAGGGATAAGACGCTCGCGCTGGTCTATGGAACCCGGCGTTGCGTGCACCACCAATACATCGTTGGCACCCGTTTCCAGCAGATGATGCACCTTACCCAGGTACTCATCCTCAATCGTAAACACATCAAGTCCTTCCAGCTGGTACCAGTAGTACTCCCCTGCGGGCAGCTCTGGCAACTTTTCTGTCGGGACCCGGATTTCTGCACCGCTGTATGTGCGAGCCAGTTCACGATCATCAAGTCCTTTAAGCCTGACGACGATCCCCTGCCCCTGGCGGCGACCCTCTTCAAGCTTTACCGGGATACGCTTACCGTCCAGGACCAGTGTCCAGTCACGATAATTGAGTATCCCTTCTCTGGGGTCTGTATCAGAGAAGACTTTAAGCCAACCCTTGACCCCAAACACCGAGGTGACCCGGCCGATCACAGTTTCCTGCGAAGAATTCTGTGTCATGCCCGTCAAACCCCGGTATTAAAGTGCAATTACTCAGCAGTCTTGAGCAGCTGGGCAACGCGATCGCTGGTCTGAGCACCTTGGCCCACCCAGAATTCAACGCGCTCACGGTTTACACGCAGACGCTCTTCCTGGCCACGGGCAACCGGGTTAAAGAAACCAACACGCTCAATGAAACGGCCGTCACGGGAGTTACGGCTGTCAGTGACTGTCAGATGGTAGAACGGGCGCTTCTTAGAGCCGCCACGAGCCAAACGGATTGTTACCATTTCGACCAATATCCTGTTCTGTTGTACGAACTTTGTACGATTCCCGCCAGACTGAGAACAGCCGACGAGAAGACCCATACTCGAAAGGGGCGCTATTCTATGCGAAAAAAGCGCCAATGAAAACAGGGAAACGCTCGGTTTCCCTATTTTATATGTAAGGCTTTTTACATACGGCCGAACGGGGGCATTCCGCCACCACTACCGCCGCCGGGCGGCATCATACCACCAAGACCGCGCATCATGTTGGCCATTCCGCCTTTCTTGCCAAATTTTTTCATCATTTTCGACATCTGCTTGTGCTGTTTGAGCAGACGATTCACATCCTGGATCTGGGTACCGGAGCCAGCTGCAATACGGCGTTTACGGGAATTATTGATCACATCCGGATAGCGGCGCTCTTTCGGTGTCATGGAGCAAATGATGGCTTCCATCTGGCCCACCGACTTGTCATTCACCTGAGCCTGCGCCACCTGCGCCATTTGGCCCATACCCGGCAGTTTGTCGAGCAGGCCACCGATTCCACCCATGCTCTTCATTTGCTGGAGCTGATCCCGAAAGTCTTCCAGGTCAAAGCCCTTGCCCTTCTTGATCTTTTTGGTGAGCTTCTCCGCCTTCTGGCGGTCCAGCTTGCGCTCCGCCTCTTCGATCAGGGAAAGCACATCACCCATTCCCAGAATACGGGAGGCGACCCGATCAGGGTGGAACGGTTCCAGAGCATCGGTCTTTTCACCAATACCCAGGAACTTGATGGGCTTGCCGGTAATATGGCGAACCGAGAGCGCAGCACCACCACGAGCATCACCATCGGTCTTGGTCAGCACCACACCGGTCAGCGGCAGCGCGTCATTGAACGCCTTGGCGGTATTCGCCGCATCCTGACCGGTCATGGAATCAACCACGAACAGAGTTTCAACCGGATTCACCGCTTTATGCAGCCGGCCGATCTCGCCCATCATCTGTTCATCTACATGCAGACGGCCAGCGGTATCCAGGATCACCACATCCATATGCTTGCGGCGCGCCGCTTCAATGGCACCGTTAGCAATATCGACAGGGTCCTGATCCGCGCTGCTGGGGAAAAACTCCACGCCCACTTCAGTCGCCAGCGTCTCAAGCTGTTTGATCGCAGCCGGGCGGTAGATATCCGCACTCACCACCATCACCGACTTCTTGTGTCGTTCTTTCAGGAAGCGGGACAGCTTGGCCACAGTGGTGGTTTTACCCGCACCCTGCAGACCGGCCATCATAATCACGGCCGGCGGCCGGGTGGACAGGTTCAGGGTCTCGTTACCCTCACCCATCACCCGCTCAAGCTCCTGCTGAACAACTTTTACGAATACCTGGCCCGGCGTCAGGCTTCGCTGAACTTCCTGACCGATAGCACGCTGCCGTACACCTTCAACAAAGTCTTTGACCACCGGCAACGCCACATCGGCTTCAAGCAGCGCCATGCGCACTTCGCGCAAGGTATCTTTGATGTTGTCGTCGGTGAGGCGCGCCTGACCAGAGATCTTGCGCAAGCTACCGGATAGCCGGTCCTGGAGATTCTCAAACATGTTGCTCTTCCGTACCCCGGAGAAATTGTTCACACAAATCAAGAAGCCACCGCAGGCCGCTTGATTCCTGTTGCATAATCGCGACATTATACCCAGACTTGGGAGCCTCAGAACAACTCCGAGCCCGCTTTAACCATCAGGCCACTATATAAAGGACGTCATGGGAACGCTGATCCTCGCGGTTACCGCACTTTTCCTGTACAGCGTTGGAACTGCCCTGCAGGCACTGCATTTCAGGGGTAAGGTCGAAACCAGCCTGGCCATTACTACCCTGATCGGCGTGCTTGCACTCACCGGCCACGGCCTGCTGATCGCACAAACCGTTCACCTCGACGGCGGCTTTGACCTCAGCTTTTTCAAAAGCTCGGTACTCATTTCCTGGCTGATTGTCTTCCTGTTGCTGGGCCTCAACCTCACCAAACCGGTAGGCGGCCTGTTCCTGGGTGCCTACCCCATTGCAGCCGCAACCATTGTGATGGCACTGATTACCCACTCGGAATCCCGACTGGTATCAGAGCAAAGCTATGGAATGCTTTCCCACATTGCACTGTCCGTCACCGCCTACAGCCTGTTTACGCTGGCCGCCATTCAAGCGGTACTGCTGTACCTGCAGAACCGGCAGCTTAAGAACAACTACAACAGCCTGCTGGTTCGCAACCTGCCGCCACTGCAAACCATGGAGTCCCTGTTGTTTGAAATGGTCTGGGCCGGCGTAGTGTTACTGGTACTGGCCATTGTGACCGGCGCAGTGTTTATTGAAGACCTGTTCGCCCAGGATCTTGCCCACAAAACCCTCTTTTCCCTGCTTTCGCTCCTGGTGTTCGCTGGCTTGCTGATTGGCAGGTACACCAAGGGCTGGCGCGGCCTGACCGCCAGCCGCTGGACGCTCGCGGGATGCGCCCTGTTAATGATCGCCTTTTACGGCAGCAAATTCGTGCTGGAGTTTCTATTTCACAAAGGCCTCTGACTTAGCGGTCAAGGCCTCTTGACACCCCACACGGTCACACCCTATTTTCGCACCTTGTCATCTACAGAAGGGCTCATCTTTTGAACGAGACATCGCTTACGGCGCTGTTCATTCTCCTTGTCGGCTTGATCATCCTTTCCGCTTTTTTCTCTAGCTCCGAAACCGGGATGATGTCTCTTAACCGGTATCGACTGAAGCATATGGCCAATACCGGCCACAAAGGTGCCCGGCGTGCCCAGGGCCTGCTCAACAGAACGGACCAGCTGATCGGCGTCATTCTGATCGGCAACAACTTCGTCAATATTTTTGCCTCTTCTATTGCCACCGTCATCGCCATACGTGTGTGGGGTGATGCCGGCATTGCCATTGCAACCATCCTGCTGACCATTGTCATCCTGATCTTTGCCGAGGTGACACCCAAGACGCTGGCCGCGCTGTTTCCGGAAAAAATCGCCTTTCCGGCCAGTCATGTACTGGGGCCACTCCTGAAGATCCTATACCCCCTGGTGTGGGCGGTTAACCTCTTTACGACCGGCATCCTCCGCTTGCTTGGCGTCTCTTCCGCCCAGGCCGGTGAAGATCACCTGAGCCGGGAAGAGCTCAGAACGGTGGTCAACGAAGCCGGGGCGCTGATTCCCGCCAGACACAAAGACATGCTGGTCAGCATTCTGGATCTGGAAAAAGTGACCGTAAATGACATCATGGTGCCACGCAATGAAGTGGCCGGTATCGACCTCGACGACGAAACCGACACCATCATCCGGCAATTAAGAAACAGTCAGCACACGCGCCTTCCCGTGTTCAAGGGAGACATCAACAACATCCAGGGCATCCTTCATCTGAGGAGCGCTGCCAAGCTGCTTCAGGAGGAGGACATCAGCAAAGCCATGGTCCTGCAGCTTTGCCAGGAGCCCTATTTCATTCCCGAAAGCACGGCCCTGAACACCCAACTGCTCAATTTCCAGAAAGGAAAGCGCCGGTTCGGCATTGTGGTGGACGAATACGGCGATGTATTGGGCCTGGCGACACTCGAAGACATACTCGAAGAGATTGTTGGCGAGTTCACCACAGACTATGCTGCGACCTCTCCGGATATCATTCCTCAGGATGACGGCACTTTTATCATCGATGGCAGCACAGCTGTCAGAACCATCAACAAAACCCTTGACTGGAACCTGTCTACGGACGGCCCAAAAACACTGAACGGCCTCATCACAGAAACCCTGGAGAATATTCCGGATACCAACGTGTGCCTGAAAGTGGAAGGCCACCGGATCGAAGTTTTACAGATTAAAGACAACGTGGTTAAAGCGGCCATCGTGCACCCAAAGCGGCGCAAAAAGCGCGGCAAGGCGCGGTCGCCGGTATCAAAAGACTGAGCCGGAAACGCCGCGACCATCACATGGAACTTTGACCGATATCGCAGCTTTACGTTTGTTCATGTTAATTGCGCAAAAAATGCGCTAAATTTAACGAAAACAGATAAAGCACCAAAAGGCTCGGTCATGTATCCGGTTGAGGCGTAAACAGGAGTTGGCCATGAACAAGCAGTCCGGCATACATTACCTCCGCGAGCACAGAGAGGCGGCCAGCAATCGCCCCGTGCCCGCAGAGGTTGCCCGTATTCGTGATACCGTCGTCGCGGGGCTGGGAGATTTGCTGCAAGGCGCATTTGATGCCGTCGACGATTCCCTTTTCGAATTGGCCAATAACGCCAGAAGCAACAACGAGCAGAACCGATATTTTGAAGCCATGCGAGAGATTCGCATCAAGCGCAAGGGTGTGGAGCGTCACTTTCAGAACGCCGTATCCCAGTTTTTTGCCAACCCGCCTCATGCCGGACAACTTCACAGCGAAGAACCACAACAGCAAGCAAGCGCTGACAGCCTGACCTTGCTGGGCAACGATGACCTGGAAGAGCAGGTCGCCCTGAACGCCATGACAAGCAAGGCCAAAGCCCACTTTCAAGGCTCATTGCTTCAGCTGCAGACTCGATTTACCAAGGTCTACCCGGGCACCACCGAAGACAACCCGGTCAACCCGATGGCACCTGAACACCTGTGCAGCGCCTTTACAGAGGCCATCCAGGCTCTCGACATCCAGATTCGCGAACGACTGATTCTACTGAAGCAGTTCGACAGGTACGTGGTTTCAAACCTCGGTATGCTGCTGGATGAAGCCAATCGGATACTGATTCAGGCCGGCGTCATCCCGAACTTCCGCTATCAGGGCAAGAGCAATCCATCCCAAGGTGCCGAAGATGTAAAAACGGCCAGAAGTGTCTCGCCGGAAGGGGAACTCCAGGGCTCAGCAGGCGGTGATGCATTAGCCGAGGACAGCGCCCTGTTTGAACAAATACGCCAGATGTTAGCGGTGCAGCGAAATAGCGCAGGCGTTGCTCCACGAAGCTCCGACCCCTCCCTTCGCGTGATCGGCGGTCGCGAGCTGGCAGACATGCTCAACTCCATCCCCGGCCAGAACAGCTGGCAGAATGTTGATGACCTGAGTACTGGCGAACCGGTGACCATTGATCTTCGCCAGGTGGTTCAGCAACTGCTGTCACAAACAGAAACACAGGATGGCCGCCAGCCGGCGCTGAACGAGGTTGACGAAGACCTCATCAACCTCGTGTCCATGCTGTTCGAGTTCATCCTCGATGATTACAACCTGTCAGCCCCGGTTCAGGTGCTGATCAGCCGCCTCCAGATCCCCATCCTCAAGGTGGTCATCAAGGACAAGAACTTCTTCAGCAAGTCAAACCACCCTGCACGCAAGCTACTGAACTCACTGGCACGGGCCGGCATCGGCTGGAGCAACAGCGACGAAAAAACCCGAGACAAGCTCTACGGGCAGATTCACAACGTCGTACAGCGTATTCTCAACGAATTTGACGGTGATATCGGTTTGTTTGAAACATTAAACCAAGAGTTTGAACAATTTCTCGAGCGGGAGAACCGGAAATCTACGTTGGTTGAGCAAAGAACCCGCGAATCTGAAAGGGGCCGGATCAAATCCCAGAAAGCCCAGGAAGCGGTCGACCGCCTGCTCCGGGAAAAAGTAGCCCGATACAGGTTGCCGGATCCGGTTCATGACATCCTGATCAATGGCTGGAGCCGGGTCATGTTCCTGGCCTACCTCAGGGACGACTCAGAGCACCGCTGGCACGAGACTGCCAAAGTGGTAGACGACCTGATCTGGTGCCTTCACCCCCACGAAGAGGATGAGGAACGCGATCAGTGGGTACGAGTCGTACCGGGAATGCTGAAAACACTGCGGGCAGGGCTGGAAGAAGTCTCCTACAACGCCACCAGGCTGGACCACATGATGGGGCAGCTGAAGCACGAACTGGCCGAGGCTTTCCGCACCAACGCCGCCATCGAAGCCCGAAAGGACTCCGAACTGGACAAAGAAGAAGAGCCGCCCACACTGCACAAGACAGCTGTTGAACGGCAACAGGAACTGGAAGACGCCGCCATTGCGGAATTCGTTACCAAAATTGATCGTCTCGAAATCGGCAACTGGGTGGAATTCAGGCTGGTGAACGGAGCAAGCTTCCGGTGCAAGCTGTCTGCCGTCATCGATGAGGCCGACTGCTTTGTCTTTGTGAATCGCATGGGCCTGAAAGTGATTGAAAAAACCCGGGTAGAGCTGGCACATGAAATGCGCAGGGGCCGCCTCACCATGCTGGAGCAGGGAGCCCTGATTGACCGGGCACTGAATGCCGTTGTGGGCAGCCTGCGCACCAAGACAGCCTGAAACCTGTGGCGGAGCGTGGCGGCCATCATGCCCCGTCAATCCCGGTGCCGTACCGAATTACCCTGGCACTGTCACTGGCGTTCATGGTGCACATATTTTTGCTGGCCGGGCTTCCTTCTCCATTGCAGGAAGCCCGTGAACTGAGCCAGCGCCTCGTCTTCAAGCTGAGCAGCCCGTCGGCCCTGCCCGCAGCCGACAGCGCACCGGCGACTAAAAGCCGGCCCGAAGCGCGAAATCCGGAATTTAACGTTGAGCCCTGGCCCCCTCAGGTTGTTACCACTGCGCCTCAGGCAACGGCACGGCCCAATTCTCCAGAGCGTAACGAGCAGCCCAGGCAGCGGCCAGCCGAGGAACCTCAACAGCGACCAGAGGCTGCACCCAGCCCGGCCGCCGCGGCTTCAAGCCGGTCCACCCAGTCCGCACCGTCGCCGTCTCTCGATGAAAAGGTAGCGGAACAGATTCAGCGAATTACCGAATCTCCCGCCGAGCAGGATCCCTACCTTATTAAACTTGCCGTGCATCTGGCAGAGACACTGGAGCAGCTCCGCGTTCCCGCCATGTCAGAATTGCGGGAAACCGTGGTCATGACACTGGAGTTGAGAATCCTGGACAACGGCGCACTCACCAGAGCACGTATACAGGAATCGACAGGTATAGACAGGATTGACCAGGCAGCCTATCGAGCCGCACTGGCGGCCAGCCCCTACCCGAGGCCGGAAGGAGAGAAATCAGACCGCTTCGAAGTGAAACTGGTGTTCACTCCAAAGCGGCAATAACGACGGATTCAGGCTTCAGCCTGTTTCACAGCTTCCTTGACCGCTTTGGCAAGCTCACCGCTCTCAGACATTTCGAGGACGATGTCGCAGCCACCGACCAGCTCGCCGCCGATGTAAAGCTGTGGGTAGGTCGGCCAGCTTGAGTGAACCTTCAGGGCCTCGCGCAGCTCCTGGTTGTCCAGAATGTTCACGAATGCGAATCGCTCGCCGCATGCCATGAGTGCCTGAACCGTGCGAGCAGAGAAACCGCACTGCGGAGCCTGGGGCGTGCCCTTCATATACAGAATGACCGGGTTCTCTTCGAGCTGGCTCTTGATGGTTTCATTGATATCCATGAACACATACCTCTGGTTGAGATCTGGGGGTTGAAATCCGGGATGCCGTCTTGCGGCAGATTCTACCCATTGTACACGGCTGAAAGATTCCGCACCAAGCCATGGCTTTGACCCAGAACAACCACCGGCTCCGTGAGATTGTCTTAACGATAATGAAGGGCTAGACTTGATGCCCTTTTCAGACACAAACCTTACCGCAGTTTCCTTGAAGCAGAGGCCTTTCATGGCAGTAAGACATTTTCTGACACTGAACGACATGACCACCAGCGAGCTGGAGCTCTTGCTCGATCATGCCTCACGGCTCCGCAAGGAATGGCGTGAAGGAAAAGTCCGGGACTCCCTGAAAAACCGTGTATTGGCGATGATTTTCGAAAAGTCATCCACCCGCACCAGAGTCTCCTTTGAGGCAGGGATGACCCAACTGGGCGGTGCGGCTCTGTTTCTCTCCCCGCGGGACACTCAACTCGGGCGCGGTGAGCCGATAGAAGATTCGGCGATTGTCATTTCCAGCATGGTTGATGCAGTCATGATCCGCACCTTTGCCCATGATACCGTGGAAAAATTCGCCGCAGCTTCCAGTAAGCCGGTCATCAATGCCCTGACGGACGAATACCACCCGTGCCAGCTGATTGCTGACATGCAAACTTACCGGGAACACCGTGGCAGCATCCGTGGCGCAACGGTTGCGTGGATTGGTGACGGCAACAACATGTGTCACTCCTACATTAACGCAGCTGAAAAATTTGATTTTCACCTGAACGTTGCCTGCCCTGAAGGCTATGAGCCAGACCAGGCAATCCTGGACGCGCACCGTGACCGGGTAACCGTGGTACGGGCCCCGGAAGAAGCCGCACGGGGTGCTCAATTGCTGGTAACCGATGTGTGGGCCTCAATGGGCCAGGAAGACGAACAGAAAGCCCGGGAAAAGGCATTCAGCAGCTATCAGATCAACCCGGCTCTGATGTCACTGGCAGAAAAAGATGCCCTGTTCATGCACTGCCTGCCGGCCCACCGGGGCGAGGAAATCTCTGCCGACATGATGGAGCACTCCAGTTCGGTAGTCTGGCATGAAGCCGAAAACCGCCTGCACGCCCAAAAGGCCCTGCTCGAATTTCTCATTCTTAACCGCCTGGACTGATCCATGCCCGAATCAATGGTGCCCTCTGCCGACTGGCTGCTCGAAGTCAACAACCTGTCAGTCGGTTATGGCGGCGAATCTGTCGTCAAAGACGTAAGCTTTGCTCTCAGTCATGGCGACATTGGCTGCCTCCTGGGCCCGAGCGGCTGTGGCAAAAGTACCGTTCTCAGGGCCCTGGCCGGATTTCTGCCCATTAATCAGGGCGAGATCCAGCTGCAGTCCCAGGCCATCAGCCTGCCGGGCCGCTCGGTGCCACCAGAAAAACGTAAAATTGGCATGGTGTTTCAGGACTACGCTCTGTTTCCGCATCTGAGCATTGCCGACAACGTTGGTTTTGGGCTGAAATCGCTGAACAAGAACGAACGCCGCCAAAAAGTGGCGGAATTACTCAATCTGGTACACCTGCAGGATCTCGCGGACAACTACCCCCACGAGCTGTCCGGCGGCCAGCAACAGCGGGTTGCACTGGCACGGGCACTGGCCCCGGAACCCACACTGATCCTGCTGGATGAACCCTTCTCCAACCTGGACACCGACCTGCGTCGGCGCCTGAGCCTGGATGTCCGGGAGATACTGAAAACCCTCGGCATCAGCGCCATCCTGGTCACCCATGACCAACAGGAAGCGTTTGCCATGTGTGATCAGGTGGCGGTATTGCGTGATGGCAGCATACAGCAGTGGGATGTGCCCTATAATCTCTACCACGAGCCTGCAAACCGGTTTGTCGCCAGCTTTGTTGGCCAGGGCGGATTTATCCCGGGCAAGGTGCTAGGGCCAGACACGATCGAATCAGAGCTTGGAGTAATTCACGGCAACCGGGCCTATAACTGGAAGCCCGGAACGCTGGTGGATGTTCTGATCCGGCCTGACGACATCGTTCACGATGAAAACTCCGACCTGCAACCCAGGGTGGTAGAGAAGACCTTTGCGGGCACCTCCACGCTTTATCGCTTTCGCTGTTCAGAAGACACCGAATTCGAAGCCCTGTTCCGCAGCCACCTGGACTTCCACCTGGGAGAACAAGTGCCTGTGCGGGTAGAGGCGGACCACCTGATCGCCTTCGAGCGCGCCGGCTAAGCCGGCGCTGCCATCAGTTATTACACACCCGCTCTACGGCATCCAACCAGCCCGCATAAAGAGACTCACGCAGCGCCGGCCTCATGGCAGGCCGAAACTGACGCTCGCACTCCCACATTCCGGAAATCTGCTCGAGGCTTCCGAAAACCCCGGTTTGCAAACCCGCCAGGTAAGCCGCGCCCAGAGCCGTTGTTTCGGTAACGCTGGGCCGATCGACCGGGACATTGAGAATGTCTGACAAGAACTGCATCACCCAGTCGTTGACCACCATGCCGCCATCCACTCGTAAAGATTCCAGCAGCGCACCGTCATTGCGAATGGCGCGGACCAGATCTTTGGTCTGATAACACACGGACTGCAGGCCCGCCGTTACGATTTCAGCGATTCCGGTATCACGGGTCAGGCCAAGGATGGCACCTCTGGCGTTCGGGTCCCAATGGGGCGCACCCAGGCCGGTGAATGCCGGAACCAGATACACCGGGTTATCAACACCGACGGTTTCAGCGTGGCCCGCAGACTCACTGGCGTGAGCAATAAGTTTCAGCCCGTCGCGCAGCCACTGCATCGCCGCTCCTGCGACAAAGATGCTGCCTTCGATGGCATAGCAAGGCTTACCATTAAGCCGGTAGGCCATGGTCGTCAGCAGCCGGTTTTCCGATCTGAGCGCTTTGTCTCCGGTATTCAGCATGAGAAAACAGCCGGTGCCATAGGTACTCTTGGCCATGCCCGGTTCAAAGCACGCCTGCCCAATCAGGGCTGCGTGCTGATCACCTGCAATTCCCGCTACCGGTACGGCCGCTCCCAGCCACTCGGCATCCGCTTCACCGTAATCCGCTGCACAATCAAGAACTTCCGGCAACAGCGCCCCGGGAACCCGGAACAGTGACAGCAGTTCGTCATCCCAGCGCTGGGTATGGATATTGAACAGTGCGGTGCGGGAAGCGTTGGTGGCATCGGTGCAATGAGAGCGTCCTTTGGTCAGATTCCACAATAACCAGCTGTCCACAGTGCCAAAGGCCAGCTCACCCTGCTCCGCGCGCTGCCTGGCACCGTCTACGTTGTCCAGCAGCCAGGCAATTTTGGTGGCGGAAAAATAAGGATCAATCAACAGACCGGTGCGGTCCACCACCATGGTTTCGTAGCCGTCCTGTTTGAGTTTTGTGCACAGGGATGCTGTGCGCCGGTCCTGCCAAACAACGGCGTGATGGATAGGCTGGCCGGTCTCTCTGTCCCAGATAACGGTTGTTTCACGCTGATTGGTAATCCCGATGCCGGCAAGGTCCTGCGCAGCGAGCCCGGAATCCTTCAGGGCTCGCCGGCAAACTGCGATAGCGCTGTCCCAAATTTCCAGCGCGTCATGCTCAACCCAGCCATCTTTCGGGAAATATTGATGAAACTCTTGCTGAGCAGAAGAAACCTGAACCCCCTTGTCATCAAAAATGATAGCTCTGGAACTGGTTGTACCTTGATCGATGGCAAGCAAATAGCGGGACATTGCGCTCTCCTGTTGTTTTCAGGAGATTCTAACAGCACGGAGAAATTGTGGCGTGAACCGGCGCGGATTCAGAACAAGCAGGCGAAAAAAAAGGGCTGGAAAAACCAGCCCTCAAATGACGAATGAAACAAGGAAAGTTCGTAAGAACTACAACCTCAAAAGTCATCCCTTACGCTGCTAATTATTCACCAGCCGCCGAATTCGTTCAGTAGAGGTTCTGTAGAACTTTGTTACATCTGGTGAGGGCGCGAGAGCTGGTTCACAAAACCACCTCGGGCGGCTTTCGCCTTGGCCACACAAGACTGAACCTTGCACCACCGAGCCCCTCACTGCGGCCCACAAAGGCTTGCCCACCATGCCAGTACAGAATACGCCGAACAATGGACAACCCCAGGCCGTAACCACCGGAGGTCCGGGTCCGGCTGTCGTCCAGCCGGGCGAAAGCGGTGAAGACCTTTTCCCAGTCAGACTCCGGAATACCTGGCCCGTCATCTTCAACATCGATGCGGCAATTGTCCTCATCCAGATGGCAGCTCACCCGCACACGACCTGCCGCATATCGCGCCGCATTGCCAACCAGATTTTGCACTGCCCGGTGAATGTAGCGGGGCTCAACGTCTGCCAGAGACCACCGCTCGGACGCCTCATCAATCCGGCAGTCGATGTCTATACCCTCCCGGATAATGCGTTGCTCCGCGACCACTTGTCTAACGATGTCCGTTACTGAGTCCTCGCGCAGGCTGAACACCGGACCACCCTGCTCCAAGCGGGCGTAGGTGAGAATTTCATCAATCAGCTCATCAAGCTCCTGAATGTCTCCATCAATGCCGGACATCTGTTTTTGCAGCGCTTCCGGAGAGCTGGCCGACTCAATCATCTGAACACCGAACCGAATCCGCGCCACGGGCGTTCTCAGCTCGTGGGACACAGCATGAATCATCTCGCGCTGAACCTGCACCAAGCGCTGAATATGTTCCGCCATTCCATTAAAGGCAGACGCCAGGCGTGATACCAGGGTGCCGTCTTCTGATTCGACCCGCGCGCCCATTTCACCCCGGGCGATTCGGATCGCGACCGACTCTACCTTTCGCAAATGACCATCGACAAAACGCAAAGCAAGATAGAGAGCCAGCGCCAGCACGCTACCCACCACTACCAGCAATAATACGATGACAGGCCAGCCCCAGGGATTGAAAGGAGCAGGCATTTTCACCGTCAGCAGATCACCCTCGGACAGCCTTATCAGCCCGGAAAGCCGGTTACTGTTCACACGGAGCAGCGCCAGATTGGACTCGCTCAAGCGATCAAGTACCGCCTGTTCCGGCAGCTCCGCCAGGCTCTGCACCGGACTGATTGCCACATGCAGGGCTTTCGATAGCTGAGCTGAAACATCGGGGCGTTGCGCTAGTGCCACACCGTCAAGATGCCAACGTACAATCAGTGCCAGCGCCCTGGACAGGTCGCGGTAGGGTTGCTCCAGCCTCAACCTGAGCACATCCCCGCCTGCCGTTGCCACGTAAAACAGATACCCCTCCCCAGAGGGCTCAGCCACAACCTGGCCATACCCCAAGCGCTCTGCAGTCACGGCAGAGAGCTGAAAATCATCAGAGGATCCGGTCTTGAGACCGAACAAGGGGGGCATCCAGTGGTATTGGCGAGCAGGGTCGGGGACCGCTGCCAGCCACTCCATCAGCGGTTGGGCGGCGCGCTCGTGCCAGAACTGTTCACGAACCGTGTTGATTCCACTGTACAGCAGCACACACACCAACATCACCAAAGCGGCGATACCAGCAATGCGAACGTAGGCTTTAAGGAAAAACTTCAGGGACATGGGTGTAACCCCGGTGACCGGCGCGGCATCTGGCTGGATACCGCGCCTGGAGTAGGGTCAGGCTTCTTTGACGAAAAGATAGCCCTTGCTGCGGACCGTTTTGATACGCCTTGGATGAATCGGATCGTCACCAATTTTTGGACGAATCCGGGACACACGCACATCAATGGAACGATCCTGCCCGTCGTACTCGATGCCCCGAAGCGCCGTGAAGATTTCTTCCCGGCTGAGCACACGACCCGCGTTACTGGCCAATAACCAGAGCAAGTCAAACTCAGCACTGGTCAGGTCAATGCTGTCGTCGCTCAGCCAGGCTTCACGCATGGCGCGATCAACAATCAGATCATTGAACTGCAGCCGGGCAGGCTCTTCGCCGTTGCCGCCTTCGCTTGCAACCGGGACAGTCTCCACGCGGCGCAGCATCGCGCGAATTCTCGCCAGCAGAACCCTGGGCTGCACGGGTTTGCCAATGTAATCATCGGCGCCCATTTCCAGCCCGAGAACCTGGTCAAGGTCATCCGTTCTGGCCGTCAGCATGATGATCGGGCCGGTATAATGAGGGCGAACCCGCCGACATATCGACAACCCGTCCTCACCTGGCAGCATGAGATCCAGGACAACAAGATCCGGCTGCTCATTGCGTATCCGTTCAACTGCGGCACCACCGTGAGTTTCCAGGGACACGGTAAGACCGTTGCTCTCCAGATACTCGCGGGTAAGATCCGCCAGCCGCTCATCATCCTCTACGATCAGGATTCGCCAACTCTCGTTTGTCTGTTCCACGCCGTCCATCTCTGATTTTTTATAGTTCGGGTTTGGGGTTGTGTACCCAACAATACAGGCAACGTTCAGTTACAGCAATTATACATGCTATTCAGAAATATACATGTAACAGCACAAGCGTTACACCCTGTGACACAGATCCGGTTTTTCCAACAATCCCGTGTGCTGTAACAGACACGTCACCGGGCAGTCACCGCGCTGTCACAAGCACTTCATAGCCTTGACCTGAAACAGCAATAAAGAGGCTATGCCATGAATGCACAAACAGCCAGCCTGCAACCCCGCCGGGGGCGCAACCTGAAAACGGAGCTTACCCGCTGCCCAGAGAAGGTCAAAGCCGCCCAGCGCCTGCGCTACCAGGTGTTCTCTGAAGAATACGGCAGTGATTTGGGCGCCACCACACCCGGCATTGATGCCGACGGTTATGACGACGTGTGCGAGCACCTGACCGTCACCGACGCAGACACTGGGGAGCTGGTCGCAACCACCCGCATCCTGCATCAGGATGATCATGGCGCCGTGGGCGGCTTCTATTCCAGCGGGGAGTTCAACCTCTCGGCCCTCGATCAGCTACCCGGCACTGTCGCAGAACTCGGCCGCACCTGTGTGCACCCGGACTACCGCAATGGCGGCACCATCACGCTGTTGTGGGCGGCGGTAGCGGAATACCTCACCCACCGAAATGTCAGTTTTTTGATTGGTTGCGCCAGCATCAGCATGGCAGACGGGGGCACAAAAGCCTGGCGCATTGCCCGCCACCTGCAGCGAGACTACCTGTGCGCTCCGGAGTACCGGGTAACACCGCTTCGCCCTCTGCCCCACCTGGCCCACCCCGAACAGGACAAAGTGGAAGACATTCCGGCACTCATACGCGCTTACATGCGGCTGGGCGCCAAGGTCTGTGGTGAACCCTGCTGGGATCCCGAATTCCGATGCGCAGACGTACTGGTTTTACTGGAAGTGAGTCGCCTGGCCGGGCGTTACAGCCGGCACTTTCTTCGCCAGCCGGCATAACCGGGGGGACCGGAATGGGATGGGTACGACTGAGCTTTCGACTGGCACTTTTTTCGCTGTTTCTGGCAGGCACCTGTCTGCTGGCAGTCGGCTTGAGCATTGCAGACCGCCTTCGCGGCACGCCGATTGACCGAAATCCATGGGCAACCTTGTGTTTCCGGCGAGCCTGCCAATGCCTGGGCTGGCACATTCAAATAAGTGGCCCTCGCCCTGACGGCCATGCGCTCTATGCCGCCAACCACATCAGCTGGTCGGACATCCCCGTGTTGGGAAGCGTAACGCCACTTCGGTTTTTGTCTAAATCAGAGGTCGGGCACTGGCCCGTGATTGGCTGGCTGGCCCGGCAGGCAGGCACACTTTTCATCAAGCGCGGCGGCGGGCAGGCCCGGCGCATCAAGGCTGACATGTGTCAGCTGCTGAAAGCCGGGGAGTCGGTAATGATCTTTCCCGAGGGAACCACCAGTGACGGGGTTGCGGTACTGCCCATGCACGGCTTGATGCTGAGCTCAGCCCGCGATGCTGGCGTACCGATTCAACCCGTCACCATTGGCTACCGCCGTCAGAACAGACCGGATGCCCTGGCACCGTTTGTTGGTGATGACGGTTTCCACCATCACCTGGTGAAGCTACTGAAACAACCACCCCTGCACATTGAGGTGCTTTTCCACCCGGCGATTGACACCGATAGGACAGAATCGATGACCGAGCTGACGAACCGGCTTCACCTCACCATCAGCGAAGGCCTCCGGCGCATTCATGCCGGAGAGTTTGATCCCGACGCCCAGTGCCCGGTCAGAACAGTGGACGGCCCTGAGCTATCTCGTCTTCCGTAGCGTCACGGCGCCCAACGATTTCCAGATCAAAATACAGGGTAAAGCCAGCCAGTGGATGATTGGCATCTACCTTAACCAGATTGCCATCAATGCTCGCCACCTGGACGATCTGGGCCTCGTCTCCGGAGTTGGTCTGGAACTTCATGCCAACGGCCAGATTATCAACTCCCTCAAACAGCGACCGGGGAACCGTGCGAACCAGGTCTTCCCGATATTCTCCGTAAGCCATTTCAGGGGGCACGGTCACCTCCAGACAGTCGCCCGCCACACGGCCTTTCACGGCCATTTGAATGCCCTCGATAATATCGGGCGTGCCATACAGAAAATGCAGCGGCTCACTGCCCTCAGAGGTGTCTACCAGCTCCCCGATCCGATTCTTCAGAACGTAGTGAACGGTATAGACTTCCGGATGTGTTTGCGGCGTATCTGATTGCATCAGCTTTTCGGGTTTCCTGTGTCTTTGAGGGGTTCAAGTTGCTGCAGGCCATGAATCACCAGTTTCCGGTCAAGCTTTTCCCGGATGCCTGATGGGCGGACCAGGTTCATGCGCTCCAGCAAGCCATGGTATTGCCCATCTTCGTCATCAGCCCTCAAGGCCTGCCAAAGTGTGGCAAGTTTACCACGGGGAGTAGACGTTGCGGCCTTAAGCGACTTAAGGGCTTTCCCCAATTTAAGTTCTTCATCCGTGAAATCCCGGCCAAACGGAAACGCCGGGAACCAGTCGCCCTCCCCGGCCGCAGCCAGGCTCTTACGGATCTGTTCAGGCGTATTGTTTTTCCAGTGTGCCGGAAGGCGGAAATCCGCGCTCACCTTGCCCGCTTTCTGGGCCTGCTTGAGCAAGTCATCCTGGAAACGGGAATCCGCAATGCGGATAAGTCTGAGGAAAACCTCCTCATCCGGCTGGCCCCTGAGATCTGCAATGCCGTACTCGGTGATCACAATGTCCCGAAGATGTCTGGGAATCGTACAGTGGGCATAGTTGAAAACAATATTGGAAAGCGCTTTGCCACCCGAGCTTCGTGTTGCCCGCAAGGCAAGAATGGAGCGCCCCCCTGGCAACTCATGCGCCATGGCGACAAAGTTATACTGGCCACCAACGCCGCTCACTACCCGGCCATCGTCCAACCCGTCAGACACCGCTGCACCGTTCAACGTGTACATCATGGCGGAGTTGATAAATCGGCCGTGAATTCGCTGGGCAACCTTCATCTTCTGGTCCCCGAACCGGTGATCATACAGATGGTTAATGAAGTTGACGCTGGTCATGCAAATTTTGTCACGCTGCGCTTGAGGCAGATCCCGCAGTGCCTGATAGAAGCGTTCAGGCCCAACGTAGAACCCGCCGTGCATGGCAATACCGCCCTCCAGGCTGGCACCCAGCCCCATCGCCTGAAGTGCTTCGCGGGTTTCCGCATTGCCCAGATCCGCTTCAACAGACTTCTCTTCGCTGAGGCGCAGCCGTCCACCCTTGAATTGAACATGGCTCCCGAGAATACCGTGTTGCACCAGCCAACGGACATCCCTGGCCCGCAACGGCGAATCGATCAGCTCCTCGCTCAGCAGCACATCCAGCGTTTGTAACGACGGCTTTCCGGTGATTTTGCCATCGTTGATCAAGGTCTGCAGGCCCGCGTGTTCGAACACCTCACGCTTGAGAATGCCCTCCTGAAGCAGGTACAGAAAGCCATCCACCATCATTTCACTGCAGCCGTACAAGCCTTTCTCAAATGGTTCGGTACCACCGTACTCGCAAACCACCGGAAACTGCTCCGCTACCTGCGCGAAGTCATAAATTGATTTCCAGGCGGCATTGTTCTTGTGCCTGACAATGGCGCTGTGCACCAGTGCCGCACCCAGAGAGCCGATGCCAACCTGCAGGGTTCCACCATCCTTTAGCAGGCAACTGGCGTAAAACCCGATCATGTGATCCGCTGGGCTGACCGCCATTTGCGGCGCAGAAAACAGAGGGTAGTCCGAAGAGGGGTGCGACAAAATGATGTCAAACTGGCTGTCGTCCACGACGGCGTGATGGCCAAACCAGGGCAACTCCCGGTTCTGCTCCGCCACCATCGCCACCGGCGTGCCCTCTGCCTCGCGCTGACGCAACACTGGCAGGATATCGAGGGAAAGGTCCGGGTTGCAGCTGAAGCTCATCTGGCCGGGCTTGCCATGCACATCTCCCGGCGACATCAACTGACCAACCACATTTACCCCTTGAGCCATGAGATCCCGCACGGCATGGGTGTAGTTGGTGCACACGTAGTTACGCTGCTGACTCTGATTTCGGAGGTAGCTGCCCGCTTTGAAGAAAAACTCGGAAACCGTAACATTTGCCGGCAACTTGTTATTACTGACATCACGGGCATAGGTCAGCTCTGGAATGTTGCCATAGAGCCGGTTAGCGAAGGGTTCCATAAAACGTTTTTCAAGCGACGAACTGCCCTTGGGTGCAAGCAAAGACAGCGCGGTGACAATGTGCAGTTTGATCTCCGGATCGTCCTTGGCACGCTGGTACAGCGCATTCACAAACCGAACCGGCTTTCCCAGCCCCAACGGCAGGCCCAGCGTGATTTGCTTGCCTACCCGCTGGATAACCTTGTCTACACATGCGCTTGCATCGTCAAAATAGATTCCGTCCTGCCCTGCCATCACCGTTCCTCATTGCTTGAGAAAATCAACAGGTCAGATGATCACATGACGACAGGTGGCTGACAATGCGCCAGGTCATGTGTTTTAACAGCGGGAAACAGATCGTGTATGAAAAACCGATCGCTTGAAGCTCAGAACTTCCAGCGAAGGTTCAGGCAGGCGCCTTCATTCAACAGGGCAATACCGTGGTCGGGCTGAGCGGGATCCGAGGCATACTGTTTGCCAGAATCGGCAGAGCGGCTGAAACTCAGACTCAGCAATCGTGAGCCGATGGCCGCGACCATGTCGTCATCGGTTTCCCGAACATCACCCGACATCCATTCCTGCAATTCGTAGACGTCTTCGACTGACAGTGACTCATCGCGCTCCGCCAGCATTCTGTCAGAGAGCATAGGCTCTGACAGAACTGGCTCAGCGGCTTCGGCGCGCACGACAAACGCGACGCAATTCAAAGCCAGCAGAAGAAGGAAGATGCGGATGATCATGACAAAAAACGACGCCTCGAAAACTTTGGTTGGACTCAGTATCTCTCAAGACCAAAGTCTAACGATTCTACTTGAGAATAGTGTGACATTGCACACAATAGCGCCAACCGTTCGACTTCGAACGCCCACTTTTTTGTCAATTAATGATCGCTTTATTTTTCACTTTGTAACGACCTGGCCGCCAGCAAACTACAACCCCTTGAATATATATCATTTTTAAGGGCACGGATAAGTAAACTCGTCGTGGATGGCCTCGATGGCCGAAACGATGTCCGCACTCAGCGTGATGTCCGCCGAACCGATGTTCTCTTTCAGCTGATCCATACTGGTCGCACCGACAATATTACTGGTCACAAACTCTCGGCTATTCACCCAGGCCAGCGCCATCTGAGCGGGCGACAACCCATGCTGATGAGCCAACTCGGCATAGGCCCGGGTGGCATCCGCCGCACGGTCTCCGGTGTAGCGACTAAAACGCTCATAAAGGGTCAGCCTGGCTTTCTCCGGCCATTTCCCGCCCAGGTACTTGCCGGTCAGCATACCAAAAGCCAGCGGGGAATAGGCCAACAAACCGGTGCCTTCCCGATGAGCGAACTCCGCCAGGCCGGCTTCAAACGACCGGTTCAGGAGGTTGTAAGGGTTCTGAATGGAGACCACGCGCGGCCAGTTGTTTTCCCGTGACAGCCGCAGATACTCCATGGTGCCCCAGGGGGTCTCATTGGAAAGCCCTACGTGCCGCACCTTTCCTTCTGTCACCAATTCATTCAGCGCACCCAGGGTTTCTTCAATGGGCGTCATCGACTCACTCGGGTTCCGTTGATACCCCAATTGCCCAAAAAAGTTGGTGCTGCGATCCGGCCAGTGCACCTGATACAGATCAATGTAGTCCGTTTGCAAACGCTCGAGACTGCTTTCGCAGGCTTCCAGGATATGCTCGCGGGTCAGCCTGGGGCCACCCCGAAGATAGCTCAGACCATTACCCGGCCCCGCCACTTTGGAGGCAATAACCAGATCATCCCGGCGCCCGCGTCGAGCTAACCAGTTGCCCAGGTAGCTTTCTGTACGCCCCTGGGTTTCCGCTCTTGGCGGCACCGGATACATTTCAGCGGCATCAATAAAGTTGATGCCGGCATCAACCGCGTAGTCGAGTTGCTCAAAAGCATCCTGCTCACTGTTTTGCTCGCCCCAGGTCATGGTACCGAGGCAAATCAGGCTGACGTCAATGTCGGTATGTCCAAGTTTTCGCATTCGCATGGAATCTCCTTGATCGCAATAAGAGATGATTAAGCAGGGGTAAACGGAATGTCACGGAGCTGTCGCATTTCTGTCATGGCCGGTTTCCATAGTAGAGGCATGACCAAGAAACCTGCGGAAAATACCGTGACCGAGCTCAAATCGACTGACCGGCGCAAGCAACACATTACCATTGTATCGGAAACCTTTCCGCCAGAAATCAATGGCGTTGCCAATACCATTCGCCACCTTTGCCAGGGCCTTATTCAACGCGGGCATCAGGTTACCGTTGTGCGCCCCAGGCAGGCGCATGAAAAGACCGGACTGCTTGAAAGCTCCGGCAACAGTCTGTTTTCCCGAGAGCTGATCGTCAGCGGCCTGCCGTTGCCCGGGTACACCGATCTCCGGCTCGGGGTTGCCCGCCCGGCCACCCTTCGGAAATTATGGCAATCCAGGCGCCCGGACAGCATCTACGTGGCGACCCAGGGGCCACTCGGGGTGGCCGCGGTCACCGCGGCAAAGCGCCTTGGAATACCGGTATCCTCCGGCTTTCACACCAATTTTCACAGCTACTCCCGCTATTATGGCCTGGGCGCTCTCGAGCGCATCCTGTGCGCCTATGGCCGCTGGTTTCACAACCGCACTGCCATAACCCTGGTGCCCACCCGTCAAACGCAGGCCGTCACACGCAAGATGGGCATTACCAATACAGGCTTATGGAGCCGGGGTGTGGATTGCCAACGATTCGCCCCCCACAAACGGGACCCATCACTGAGGCAAAGCTGGGGCCTGACAGACAATGACCGGGCGGTACTGTATGTGGGCCGGCTGGCTTCAGAGAAGAATCTCCGAATGGCGGCGGCCTGCTTTGAGCGCATCCGTGGCCTGCACCCCCATGCCCGTTTCATTTTGGTTGGCGACGGCCCCTTGCGACAGCCACTGGAAGAGCGGCACCCCGATTATGTGTTCTGCGGAACCCAGCGAGGAGAGAGCCTGGCTCGCCATTATGCTTCTGGCGACCTGTTTCTGTTTCCAAGCAAAACCGACACCTTTGGCAATGTGGTACTGGAGGCCATGGCCAGCGGCCTGGGCGTTGTTGCCTTTGACGACGCGGCCGCCGCCGAGCATATACGGCACGACGATAACGGGCTGAAAGCCGCGCTCTGTGAAGACGAGGCTTTTATCAATAACGCTCTGAGACTGGCCGACCAGCCCTCACTGCTGAACAGGCTGCGGGCCCAGGCCAGGCTCGACGCGCTCGATCTCAGCTGGAACAGCCAGATTGAACAGTTTGAACAATTGGTACTCAATCCACCCGCACAGGCGCGATATCATGCCGTCAACAAGCAAAGCATCCAGATTCTTTAAGCTCGCAGACCAGCGCGAATACGCTCTGTGCCAGTCCATCAACCGTGCGGTACGATTTCGCCCGATCAAGGACTATTTCCGGGTCGTCAGTCGCCTGGGCGATGGCTGGTTCTGGTACGCGCTGATCCTTGCTATACCCCTGCTGGCTCCAGAACGGGGACCGAGTCTGGCAGTACTCATGGCATTCACCGGCCTGACCTGCACCCTCACCTATAAGTGTCTGAAGCACAAACTGATACGAGAGCGCCCCTTTATTTCCTTCCCGGCCATCAACTGCGGCATCCCACCGTTGGATCGCTACAGCTTTCCTTCCGGCCACACCTTGCACGCGGCCTGTTTCCAGACAATGTTGTTCGTTGCCATGCCTGCGGCCGCCTGGTATGTGCTGCCCTTCACCCTGTCAGTCGCCGCCTCTCGGGTGGTTCTGGGCCTTCACTACCCGAGCGATGTCGCTGCCGGGGCCGTCATCGGCGCGATCATGGGCTGGACATCGGTGCAACTGTTTGCGGATCTGCTGCCTTAATCAGTCGAACAACCGCAGCTGGGTAACCGGAGCCTCATCGTTACGAAATCGCACCCCCACCCCCAGCAAGCGCACGGGGCGAGCGGCGCGGGTAACCAGTTCATCCAGCAGGGGCTGGTAATCAGCAACCTCAGGTTCGGCCACTGACTCTCTCACCCGCTCCAGCGTATGGGTGGAAAAATCGCTGTAGCGAATTTTGACAAACAGTTTGTGGATGGGCTTGTGCCGGCCTTTCCGGGCCAGCCGGAGATGAAGGTCTGCCACCAGGGCCGGCATCACGGTTTCACAGGCGGCTTTGTCAGGCAAATCCTGAGAGAAGGTTCGTTCCACGCTGACCGACTTGGCAACTCGCGAGACAATCACTGGTCGCTCATCCCGGCCTGCGGCCATTTCAAATAATCGGTAGCCCTGCTTGCCGAACCTTTCAATTAAGGTGTCTGCCCCCAACAACCGCATATCACCACAGGTTTTGACCCCCATCGAGTGCAGTTTAGCGGCCGTCACCTGGCCAACACCAAATAGCTTTTCCACCGGCAGCGCTTCGACAAACGCAGGCACTTGGTCCGGCGTAATGACAAAGAGGCCGTCCGGCTTGCGCCAATCGCTGGCAATCTTGGCGAGAAATTTGTTCGGGGCCACACCGGCGGAGATGGTAATACCGGTTTCCCGCTTTACCCGCTCCCGAAGGTGTCGAGCCATCAGCGTGGCACTGCCCTGATACTCCGTGACGTCTGACACATCCAGAAAAGCTTCGTCGAGAGACAGTGGCTCTACCAGGTCCGTCATCTCACGCAGAATCGCCATCACCTGCTGCGACACCGCCCGGTACTTACCCATATCAGGCGGCACTGTCACCAGACCCGGGCACAGCCGTCGGGCCTCGCTGCCCGGCATAGCCGAACGCACGCCAAATGCCCGGGCCTGGTAATTACAGGTCGTCACCACACCACGCCCCCCGGCACCACCCACCGCCAACGGCACAGTTCGCAGGGACGGGTCGTCACGCATCTCAACGGCGGCATAAAAACAGTCGCAATCTACATGGATAATTTTGCGCTGGGGCATAATCAGCGGGCTCAGGTTAACAATCTGTACATTTATACAGCCTTGTATCTTACGGTAACATGCTGAGAATGTCAGGAACTCGAAAATCAAACCCGGTATCGAACTGCGAGGCACCATGACCAACCCCATTCCCGAGACTGACCGTACAGAAATCGAAGCCGCCGCCTTCAGACGGTTGGTGGACCACCTGCGCAAGAACACCGACGTGCAGAACATTGACCTGATGAACCTGGCCGGCTTCTGCCGCAACTGCCTGTCCAAGTGGTACCGGGCAGAAGCAGAAGAACGAGGCTTTGAGCTGTCTGACCCGGATGCCCGTGAAGAGATCTACGGCATGCCTTACGAGCAGTGGAAAGAAAAATACCAGGTTGGCCCCAAGCAGGATCATAAAAAATGACGATCACCGAAGCGGTCCGGATTCACCTTGCCTCCCTGCAGGCTGGCCACGCCGATTTTGACGATACCCTGGCGCTGATTGACCAGCACTTTGAGTACCAGCCTACCGGGTTTGATAACGGCCCGCTTCACAATTCCGAGGGCGAAAACGCCGGCTCCTGCCGGGTTTTTGGCCTGGGCCAGTATTGCAACCTGAACGAAGCGGACACACTGAACCTGTTTGCCCAGCACTATCAGCAGGTTCTGGGCGACCCGGCCGGTAGCAGCCATGGTAATATCCGCCAGTTCATCAGCACCGGCTGGTCTGGCATTCGTTTCGACGGCCAGCCGCTGCGCGTCCGATCCGAATCCACCCAGTAACCCACCAGGGACAACGAACATTCATGAGCGATATCGCCAACCCCGGGGTAAAACAGAGTTTCCAGCTGAAAAGCGCCAATATTTCGCTCACGGCACTGGAGCTCTACTACTTCGACAACGATGAATTCGAAGCGAACCTGCGGGACAAGATCAGCCAGGCGCCGGGGTTCTTCAAGGACATTCCGCTGGTCATCAGCCTGGATAAATACGAAGGTCTGGACAGCGAGCTCGACTTCTTCAAAATCATCGGCACCTGTCGTCGTCACAACATTCACGTTATCGGCGTGCGCGCCGCCAACGACGATCAGCGCCGACTGGCAAGGGGCGCCTCACTGGCCTTGATGCCAGGCGGGGCGGTGCGTGAAAAACCGTCCGCACCCGAACCGGCTGAAGAGATACCCAACGCTGCTGAACCTGCCGCCGAAACCCAGGCTGCCGCAGCAGCACCCCCGGCCGAGCCCACACCGGCCAGGATTATTACTCAGCCGGTACGTTCCGGGCAGCAGGTTTATGCCCCGGAAGGTGACCTGATCATTCTGGCCCCGGTTCAGGCTGGCGCCGAGGTGCTGGCGGCGGGCAACATTCATGTGTACGGCGCACTGCGCGGGCGGGCACTGGCCGGCATTCACGGCGCCGAATCGGCCCGGATTTTCTGCCAGTCACTGGAAGCAGAGCTTGTGTCCATTGCCGGACACTATAAAATCCCCGAAGATCTTCAGGACAACGGCTGGAAAAGCGCTGTGCAGATCCAGCTCAGGGATGATGTGCTGGTGGTGTCGCCACTGGACAAGGCCTGATGTTGTGACAGCCAACAACAACATTGAAGATATGACGAATCCACCGCGAAACAGGAATTGAACCTTGGCTAGAATCATTGTCGTTACCTCAGGAAAAGGCGGCGTTGGCAAAACCACCACCAGCGCCTCAATCAGCACCGGCCTTGCCAAACGGGGCCACAAAACCGTCGTGATCGATTTCGATGTGGGCCTCCGCAACCTTGATCTGATCATGAACTGCGAACGCCGGGTCGTGTACGACTTCGTCAACGTCATTCAGGGCGAAGCCACGCTGAACCAGGCTCTGATCAAAGACAAACGGGTTCCCACGCTGTACATCCTGCCGGCCTCCCAAACCCGCGAAAAAGAAGCACTGACCAAGGAAGGCGTTGAGAAAATCATCAACGAACTGTCCGAGACCTTCGATTACATCGTGTGTGACTCCCCCGCAGGCATCGAACACGGCGCACTGATGGCCATGTACTATGCCGACGAAGCGGTTGTGGTCACCAACCCGGAAGTATCTTCCGTGCGGGACTCCGACCGCATTCTGGGTATCATCCAAAGCAAATCACGCCGGGCTGAAATGGGCCAGGATCCGGTCAAGGAGCACCTCCTGCTGACCCGCTACAACCCTGACCGCGTGGAGCGCGGCGAAATGCTGTCGGTGGCCGACGTCGAAGAAATTCTGGCCATTCCGCTGCTGGGCGTCATTCCTGAAAGCCAGGTGGTGCTTAACGCCTCAAACCAGGGCCTGCCGGTCATTCTTGAAGAAGAAAGCGATGCTGGCCAAGCCTACGAGGATGCCGTTGCGCGGCTTCTGGGAGAGGAGCGTGAACATCGTTTCATGACCGCCCAGAAGAAAGGGTTCTTCTCACGGATGTTCAAGGGGGGCTAAGGGATGAGTTTCCTGGATTATTTCAGAAGCAGTAAAACAAACAACACCGCCAGCGTTGCCAAGGAACGCCTGCAAATCATCGTGGCCCACGAGCGCGGCCAGCGAGAACAGCCAGATTACCTGCCGCAACTGCAGCAAGAGCTCCTGGCCGTTATCCGTAAATACGTACAGATTAGTGACGACATGGTCCAGGTGGAAGTAGACCGCACCGACAGTTGCTCAGTCCTGGAGCTGAACGTCACACTGCCGGAAAAATAACGGCAACACCCGCCTCACCAGCGGGCAAAGTGGTCTTCCATCAATCCCCGCAGCCCCGCTACGGGGATTTTTTTGCCCGAATCATCCTTAACCGTGCCCTCAAAGGTACCGACAAACTGGCGGAAATTCGACGCCAGTATCCAGGCATTCAACCGCTCCTTGCGCACCCCTGACGGCACAAACGTCAGGTCGATCTTGCCATCCTCCGTGGTTACCCGCCAATCGGTACCGGGCTGATAGCGATCGAACTGAAACCGGGCCGCACCCAGCTTGATGCACCGACCGTTCAGCCAGAGCGCGTTTTCCGTCAGGCCGGTTTCATTAACGCCTGCCGCCAGATTAAGCCCCACCGAGGTTCCGTCGCCGGCCACTCCCGCGAGGCAGGCCCAGTTCCAGGCGGTTTCCCGGCGCATAAAGCCGCAACTCCAGTCAACAGAGCCCCGGGTGTCGTCATCCGTCCGCCAGACCTGCTGGCCCCAACGCACCTCACCCTGCACCGGCAATCCGGCTGATTTCCGGGTGAACACCCAACCGTTGTAACCGGCCGGGCACACTAGCCGCAAAGGCTCGCTGGTATCGGTCAGTTCCAGGTCGACCTGAATCCTGCCTGGAGCACTGACCCGAATGTTCCGGCCGCCGGTGGCCGGTTCAATCGAGAGAGAAACCTCACCCTTGCTGAAACGGGCGTGGCCACTTTCCGGATAGGGCTCGATGCTCGTTTGCCTGGCCAGAGGCTGCATAAACGACTGCTCGAACATCTGACCGGTTTCAAAATCAAACAGGTAGAAAAACCCTGAACTGACGAGCTTCAAGTCCACGATGGCCATACCGAACACCCAACCAGGTGCCATGGCACTGACAAACTGGAATTGATTGAAGCGCCAGTGCCGCGCAAACCGGGAACGGGGCTTGTCCATTACCGTGCGCAAGTCGTAATCCCGGTAATTGATAACATCCACCGGGCCAGAAATCAGCCCCGGTGAGATACGCCCCTTCGGGTCTATCAGTTTTTGTTTTGTCATAGTCTTCGTCAGATCAGGCCATTCAGAGATCAGTTGGGGCCAGTAAGCTACCTGGTTCACAAACCGTTATTGCCACTGCCAAGTCCCGCTTATCAACATGGTAGACTCGCGCCACCTTCAATATCAAAGTGTAGCTTATGACAGTCACCAGGGCCCAAGGCGCTATGGGCATTATCTCCGGTTTGGCAGGCGCATTCATCGCCCTGTCGGTTTCTTTGTCGGCTTCCGCCAGTGATTACCGTCCATTACCGCCGGAAGAGGCGGAACAATGGGCACTGCAGAAAGAAGTCGACAATATTCGCATATACACCATGGACCAGGCTGGTTCCGGCTTCCAGGCATTCAAAGCCGTTGCCGACCTGAAGGTTCCGATCGAAAACCTGATGGCCGTGATGATCAACCCGCAATCCTGCCAGGAATGGGTTCACAACTGCACAGAAGCCTTTGCGTTTGGTCAGGGTGACTTTCACGACCGTTTCGCCTACTCCGTTAACGACATGCCCTGGCCCGTGACCGACCGGGATTACGTGCTCCGCATCCGTACCCGTGGCAATGAACAGACCGGCGAAGTGGTCATGGATTTGAACGCCACCCCGGGCATGCGAGCCGAACTCAGCAGCCGCGTTCGGGTCGACCGATCGGATACCCTGTACCGCTTTACACCGAAGGGCAACCAGACACGGATGGTGTGGGTACAGCACACCGAGCCCAATGGCGCCCTGCCGGAATGGCTGGTCAACAACCTGGTTGTTGATATCCCGGTTAAATCCATGCAGGCACTGGAAGCCGTCGCCCAGGAAGAAAAATACCAGGGCTACCGGATCGAATGGGCCGAAGACGGCAACATCAAAGCCGTTGTTCCTGACAACCGTTAACCGGTTGACCAAACAGGGATGACGGCGGGCCACGGAACGGCTAAGCTTTAGCGAAAGCATCGCAAATGGAAGAGTCCCGCCAATGACTGTTCTCGCTCATGAGATCATGACCCCGACCATCAAAGCTGTTCCTCACCACTGGACTATGGACCGGCTCGCCCGCTTCCTGACTGACAATGAAATAACCGGCAGCCCGGTTACCGATGACAACGGCGATATCATCGGCATTGCCACCCTGAAAGACATCACCGAGTTTCGCTGGAACGCAACCCGTGCCGGTGAGCAACCAACCCTGACAGCAGAAGAGCAGGAAGAGGCCCGGCGACTGCGCATGGTCATCTTCGAAGAAATGGGCAAAGTGCCGGTAGAAGTGCGGGATATCATGACACCCCTGGTGCTATCCGTAGACGAAGACACCCCTGTGCGGGACATTGCCAACATCATGATGCGCGAACACCTGCACCGGATTTTTGTGACACGGGATTCAAAAATCACCGGAATTGTCACAACCTACGATATGCTCAAACTGATTTCGGACAAAAGCCTGACCCAGCGCTGTGCCGAAAACGACTGATTCATCCAAGAGGTAGCGCCACCTATGCCAAGAGCACCGCAAGCTCGCAAAAAGATGTACGTCCTCGACACCAACGTCCTCATCCACGATCCGAATGCCCTCCTGAACTTTGAAGAACACGATGTCATCATCCCGATGACGGTACTCGAAGAACTCGACAGCCTGAAATCCGGCAAACAATCCGTTGCCGCCGATTGCCGCCAGGCCATTCGCAACATCGACAAGCTGCTCGGCGATGCCAGCCCAAAGGACATCGAGAAAGGCGTGCCCATTCTGCGTGGCAAAAAGGCGGAACCGCTCGGCGCCCTCTCCATCATCATGAGCACCGAGCGCAACGGCAACCACTCACTGCCGGAACACCTGAACGACAACAAGATCATCAACACGCTGGCTGCGCTGCAGGAACAACATAAATCCAGAGACATCATCCTGGTCAGCAAAGACATCAACATGCGCCTGAAAGCGCGAGGCTTCGGTGTTGAAGCACAGGACTACCACAACGACCAGCTGCTGGACGACATTGATCTCCTCCCCAAGGGTTACAAGGAATTTTCCGATTCCTTCTGGGACAAGATCGCCAAAGTAGAAACCGTGCAACGAGAGGGCGTCACTGAGCACCTGCTCAAGCGGGAGGGCGAACTGGCCAGGCTCAACATCAACGAATTCGTGATCGATGAGCGAGGCTTCATCGGCCAGGTTGTCGACGTCTCCCCGGATCAGCTGGTGATCAAGGACTTGCACCAGCACGACCTGATGAACGAAGAAGTCTGGGGTCTGGTGCCCCGCGATATCTACCAGGCCATGGCACTGCACCTGTTGCTGGATCCGGACATTCACCTGGTGAACCTGACCGGCTCTGCCGGCTCCGGGAAAACCATCCTGGCGCTGGCCGCCTGCATCGAGATGACCGTCGCCAGCAAGCTGTACAAACGCATCATTGCGACCCGTTCCACGCAGGGACTGGATGAAGACATCGGGTTTCTGCCCGGCACCGAGGCCGAAAAAATGGAGCCCTGGCTGGGCGCCATTGTCGATAACCTGGAAGCACTGCACGAAGACGACGAGAACATGACCGCCAGCGTCGACTACATCCTCAGCAAGGTGCCGCTGCATTTTAAATCAATGAACTACATTCGGGGCCGGAGTTTTCAGCACAGCCTGATCATTATTGACGAGTCACAAAACCTGACGCCGCACCAGATCAAGACCATCATCACACGGGCAGGCAATGGCTCAAAAGTGATCTGCCTGGGCAACCTGGCGCAGATCGACACACCCTACCTGAGCCCCCTGAGCTCCGGCCTCACCTACATGACGGAACGCTTCAAGGGCTTTAGCCACGGCGGCCACATCCACCTCCAGGGCGTACCTCGCTCGGTTCTGGCGGAGTTTGCAGAAGCCAACCTCTGATCGGCGGCATACCACGAACGCAGGGCTGACTGACGTTACCCTGCGTTTTCCTTGCGCCAGCGCACGGGCGGCAGGCCAGTCCATCGCTGGAAGGCCCGGTAAAAGGTACTGGCCTCCGCGTAACCCAATGACTGGGCAATATCCGCCAGCGATTGCCGCTGGAGACTTACCTCTTCAAGCGCCAGCTGCCGCCGCACATCATCCAGCAGGCCATTGAAGGTCAAGCCCTCCCCTTGCAGCCGCCGGGCCAGGGTACGCTCACTGACACCGAGCGCCCGGGCAGCATCGCGTCGGCGGGGCAGCTTCTGACTCATCTGGGTCACCAACCACTGGCGTAAATCCGGCATTGACGCGCCCTGCATTCCCAGGGCAACCAGCCGGCCTGCACTGAACTGCTCGTGCATTTCTGACAACCCCGGATCAGCCTGGGGCAGCACTTTATCCAGCTCGGCATTGTCCACCAGCAGACCGCTGAAGGCCTGTTCAAACTCCACCGGGCAGCCAAAAACTGCCTGGTAACCGGCTTGAGCGCCTAATCTTGCCTGACTGAACTGCACCTTGATGGGTTTCAGATCCGCGCCCGTCAACCAGCCGGAAAAGGTGATCACCGCGGCCAGTACCGCTTCCAACTGATGCGGGCTGAAAACCAGCCGCCCTTGCCGCGGGTGATAAACAATCCAGGTACCCCGGTGCCCCGGCAACATCTGAAACCGACCACCATCCGAAATCAGACGCTGATACTTCTGCACTAACATGATGGCTTCACGCAATGTGGCTGCCGATTGCAATGCAAAGCTGACGACATCAAGGCTGGCGTGCCTCACCCCGGCCCCGGCTTTCAAGCCAAAACCGGAATCCCCTGTGCAGCGCTCTGCACCGTGCCACAGCCGGGTGATATGGTCGATCGGCCAACGCTCCCACGCTAACGCCTCGGCCGGAATGCCCGACGCCGCCAGCAATGTCTCGGTATCGACGCCCAGCCGTCCTGCCGCATCAATAACCGTGTTAACCCAACCCATGGATACAGTGGCTTCTAACGTCAATTATGTTGGCCTCTAATGTCAATCATGAACCGATAATAGCGGTATATGGTCTGCTTCAACAATCACGACAAAAACAACAGGAACATTTCTATGGGCGAAGCGACTTCCTCCGATGTTCTGGTCGCCGGTGGCGGCCTGGCCGGCATTGTCACAGCACTGGAAGCACTGCGCGCCGGAAAGTCCGTGACCCTCGTTGACCGGGACTGTCCCGAACGTTTTGGCGGGCTGGCCTTATGGGCTTTCGGTGGCATGGCGCTGGTTGATACGCCGCTGCAGCGGCGTATGAAAATACAGGACTCACCCACCACCGCATTGCGGGACTGGCAACGATTCGGCGAGTTGGACCCGAACGACCACTGGCCCATGCAGTGGGCACGTTATTACGTGGAAAATTCCAAAACCGAGGTCTACGACTGGCTGCGCAACGAAGGGCTGAAGTTCATGCCGGCGGTCAACTGGGTGGAACGCGGCCGCCTGGGTGATGGCAACAGCGTACCCCGTTACCACATTGTCTGGGGTACCTCCCGGGAACTGACCCGCCGCATGATCGAAGCTCTGCACAGTGCTGGCAGCGACGGCCGTCTGACCCTGCTGCACCGTCATCGCATTACCGCGCTGGACCATCACGGCGGCAAGGTGTGTGGTGCCGTCGCGATCAACGAAGCCACCGGTGACGAAGTTCGCTTGTCCGCGCCTGCGGTGGTGCTGGCCATGGGCGGTATCAACGGCGGGCATGAACAATGCCGTGCCAACTGGCCAGCCGACCGGCCACAACCGACGCACATGCTCAACGGCGCGCACCCGTTTGCCGATGGCAAGTTGCACCACTGGACAAAAGACCATCTGAGCGCGCAAATCACCCACGCTGGCGAAATGTGGAACTACGCGGCAGGCTTTCCTCACCCATTCCCGCACTTTGATGGCCACGGGCTCTCGACCATTCCCTGCAAGTCCGCTCTATGGCTGAATCATCGTGGCGAACGCATCGGACCGGAGCCGCTGGTCACCGGGTTTGATACCCACTGGTTGTGTCAGCAGGTGGCCGCTCAGGAAAAACCCTGGACCTGGCACCTGTTAAACCGGCGCATTGCCCTGAAAGAATTCGCCATCTCCGGCGCCGAGCACAATGCCAGAATCCGCGACAAGCAATTTCCGCTGTTCCTGAAAGACTTGCTGCTGGGCAACAAACAGCTGGTCCAACAGATGGAATCCGAAAGCCCCTATTTTATTACGGATGAGACTCTGGAAGGACTGGCCAACAAAATGAATGCTCTGACCAGTTCGCTGGACATCAACCCGGACACGCTCAAAGCCACGGCTGACGCCTTCGACAGTAACTTTCAGAAAGGCAGCCACCTGGCGAACGACGCCCAGATTCGTATGATCCAGCATGCCCGCCAGTGGGGCCCGGACCGCTTGCGCACCTGTAAGCCCGCCCCCCTGCAAAAACCGGGAGCCGGGCCGTTCATTGCCATTCACATGCAATTGACCACCCGCAAAAGCCTGGGCGGGCTTCGAACCGATCTGCAAAGCCGGGTGCTGGATGCAAACGACCGTCCCATCAGTGGTCTGTACTGCGTAGGTGAGGCGTCAGGCTTCGGTGGGGGTGGCAGTAATGGCAAGCGTTCGCTGGAAGGTACTTTCCTGCCGGGCTGCATCATGACCGCCCGAGCCGCAGCCAGGTCCATTGTGAACGGCGATTAGGGAACCGACTCAACCCGGTCCATAACAACAAGATCATTCAGGAGAAACACCATGCCGAACGGCGCTCAAGCTCTGATGAAAACACTGGTGGATGCCGGTATCGAGGTCTGTTTTACCAACCCTGGCACCAGCGAGATGCACTTTGTCGCGGCGCTGGACAGCGAACCCAAAATGCGAGCAGTACTGGCGCTGTTTGAAGGGGTCGCCACCGGCGCTGCCGACGGCTACGCCCGCATGGCGGACAAGCCCGCCGCCACCTTGCTGCATCTGGGCTGCGGACTGGGCAATGGCCTCGCCAACCTGCATAACGCGCGCAAAGGCAAGGTGCCGGTAGTGAACATTGTTGGCGACCACGCCACTTACCACGTCAAATACGACGCCCAGTTACAATCCGATATCGAAACCGTTGCCCGCAACGTTTCCCCCGGCTTTGTGCGCACCTCCCAGAGCACCGAACACCTGTGCCACGATGCCGCCGAAGCCATTGCTGCGGCCAAAGGCCTGCCCGGCCAGGTTGCCACCCTGATTTTGCCGGCGGACGTGTCCTGGGGGGAAGGCGGTGTACCCTGTGCACCGATGGATCAACCGGTGCCGGAAGCCGCTGATGACACCGCCGTTGCCGCCGTTGCTGACGCCATCCGCAGCGGCCGGAAGACAGCTCTGCTGCTGGGCGGTCATGCCCTGCGGGAACCGAGCCTGATGGCGGCAGCCCGCATTGCGGCCCACAACGGCGTTAAGCTGTTCGCCGAAACCTTCCCCACCCGCATTGAGCGCGGCGCCGGCCTGCCCGCAGTCGAGCGCATCGCCTACCTGGCAGAACTGGCCACTCTGCAACTCTCCGAGTATGACCACCTTATTCTGGTAGACGCCAAAGCACCGGTTTCCTTCTTCGCCTATCCCGGCAAGCAGAGCTATCTGGTGCCGGATCACTGCAGCCTGCACACCCTGTCGACACCCGAGCAGGACGCCACCGCCAGCCTGCTCAAACTGGCGGACACCCTGGGTGCCGGCAGCGCTCAACCGGAACTGCAAAAATCCGCCCGCCCCGGCCGCCCCCAGGGCAAACTCACCGCCGAAAAAGTCTGCAAGGCCCTGGGCCACCTGATGCCGGAACACAGCATCATCGTGGACGAATCCATTACCTCCGGCCTGATGCTGAACGCCCTGACCACCGGCGCACCAAGGCACGACATCCTCACCCTCACCGGCGGCGCCATCGGCCAGGGCCTCCCCAACGCCGTCGGAGCAGCCATCGCCTGCCCGGACCGCCCGGTTTACGCTCTGATCGGCGACGGCACCGCCATGTACACCATTCAGGCCCTGTGGACCATGGCCCGGGAAAACCTGAACGTCACGACCATCATCTTCAACAACGCCTCCTACTCCATCCTGAACGTAGAGCTGGAACGGGTGGGCGCAGAAGACGCGGGCGAGAAGGCAAAATCACAACTGGACATCAGTGGCCCGGTCACCCACTACGCTAAACTTGCCCAGAGCATGGGCGTGCATGGCGTGAGGGTGCACACAACGGAAGAACTGCTCAAAGCCATGGAGTATGCCCAAAGCATGCCCGGCCCCCACCTGATCGAAGCGGTGGTGCCGGAATCTTTGAGCGGGGTAAAACGTAAGGTACTGCCCTGGCTACTGCGCACTCTGCCGAGCCTGCCAAGGCCCTTGACGAAAGCGTTGAAGAAGAAAATTGCACCCTGAGTGGCTAGGCACCAGAGCTCGCAGTCGTTAACTTGTTCGTATTGAGAACCACCCGGAGGCGCTTATGCTATTGAATTGTGATCTGGGAGAAAGCTTTGGCGCCTGGACCATGGGCATGGACGAACAGGTCATGCCCTACATAGACCAGGCGAACATCGCCTGCGGCTTTCACGCCGGAGACCCGATGACCATGCATAAAACGGTACGCCTTGCGCTGGCGCACGGTGTCACTCTCGGTGCACACCCGGCCTACCCCGACCTGCAGGGCTTTGGCCGGCGCTCCATTGCGGTCAGCACAGAAGAAATCAGCGCACTCATCCGGTATCAAGTCGGTGCTTTGAGCCAGATTGCCGCCTCGGAAGGTGGCGCTCTCCACTACGTGAAACCGCACGGTGCGCTGTACAACGACATGATGCGCAGCGAGGCAATTCTGGAGGCCGTGCTGGTGGCTATTCAGACCTCACCCCAACCACTGGCGTTGATGGCCATGACCACCGCCGACAATCAGCCCTTGAAAGCCGCCTGTCACCAGCACGGCGTAGCGTTGCTGCTGGAGGCTTTTGCGGACCGGGCCTACGACCAGAACGGCTATATCGTTGCCCGCAACCGGCCCGGCGCGGTGCACCATGATCAGCAGACCATCGTTGAACAGGCCAGAAACCTGTCCGCCGGCAAACCCATTCAGACGATCGACGGCGCCTCGCTGCACCTTGAAGCAGACACACTTTGCGTACACGGCGATAACGCAGACGCCGTCGCAGCCGTCAAAGCCATCCGGGAAGCGCTGGGAGCAAGGGGCTGATGTTCTGGCGCCATGAAATAACCGGCGTCGATTCCGTTACCCTGCACTTTGGCGAGCGCATCGACATTCAACTGGTTGAGCGAATTCATCGAGCCGCAGAGGCACTCAGATACAGGCTCGCCGGGCGGCTTATCGATACGGTTCCTTCCTACACCACACTGCTGCTCCGTTACGACCTGTTGCACGATGACCTGTCGAGCTTGATGGCCTCAGTGGCTGACACCCTGGCCGACCTGCCGGATGCGGCCTCCGAAAGTACCGACAGCGACACCATCGAGATTCCCGTGTTCTACCACCCCAGTGTCGGCCCCGATCTGAGTACGATTGCCACCCGTGTGGGCCTTTCTATAGAACAGGTAATTGAGCAACACAGCCGTGAAACCTACAACGTGTTTGCCATCGGCTTCGCACCCGGATTTGCGTACCTCGGGCAAGTGCCCGAGACACTGAGCACACCCCGGCAAGCCACGCCAAGGCCGAAAGTGCCAGCGGGAACCCTGGGCATTGCCGACACCCAGACTGCTATCTACCCGCTGCAATCACCCGGGGGCTGGAATTTGATTGGTCGCACACCCCTGACTCTGTTTGACCCCCACCGCGACCAGCCCTCGCTGCTGGAGGCCGGCCAGCGGGTTCGATTCCGTCCGATAGGCCAGGAGGAATATCTAAAGCTTGGCGGGCAATTTGACGACGGAGACACCCAATGAGCAAACAGGTCGGCTTCGTCTTCAGCAAACCGGGATTTCTGAGCCTGCTTCAAGACGCAGGGCGCAGAGGCGTGATGCACATGGGGCTTACCAGTGGTGGCGCGATGGATCGCCACGCGTGGGCCTGGGCAAACCGACTGGTGGGGAACCGCTATGCTTCAGCGGCCCTGGAAATCACCTTCGGCCGTGTCGAATTTACCTGCGAGCTCAACACCTGGATAGCCGTCACCGGTGCTCACGCGCCCTGTTTCATCAATGGGAGACCACAATCGCTGTGGACAGCACTGCCCGTGAGGGCGGGCGATACCGTTACCCTCGGTGCTCCCAGCACAGGCATTCGCTCTTATCTGGCCGTTGCCGGTGGATTCCAGATTGAAACCGGGCCGGGTGGCAGCTGCGCCAACTTTGTGCGCGAGGGGCTCGGTGGCGTAAGGGGGGATGGCCACCCGCTGAAAGAAGGCGACCGCCTGCCGTGCCCGACCGGACTGCCGCCCATCAAAAACCGGAAAGTACCCGAATCCTGGCAACCGGACTACAAAGAGGAGCTCACTCTGGCAGTATTGACCGGTGCTCAGATAGACCGCTTCCCTGCCCGGGTTCTGCACACTTTTTTTACCAATCCCTACACCCTGTCCCCGCAAGCGGATCGAATGGGCGCCCGCCTCAAGGGCCCGGGACTGGAAGTACACGGCACCTCGCTGATCTCGGAAGGCACCAGCCTCGGCGCCATTCAGGTGCCGCCTGACGGCCAACCGATCATCCTGCTGAACGACCGGCAAACCATCGGCGGCTACCCGAAACTCGGGGCAGTCACGCCCAGAAGCCTGGATGCACTCGCCCAGCGGCCGCCCGGTAGCAGGCTCCGGTTTCGAGCGACGCCTTTGCATGAAGCCCAGCTGGAAGAACGGCGATTTTTACAGTTTTTCTGTGGGCTCAGTCTTTGAATTCAGCCTTATCCAATCCGTGCTTTTTCATCTTGTCGTAGAGGGTCTTTCGGGCAATCCCGAGCTGCACCATCGTATCTTTGATACTGCCCTGACAGGTGTTCAACGCACTGACGATAGCGGACCGCTCGAAACCATCCATGAGCTCAGACAGTGTCTGGCGACTGGTCAGATTACCCCCGTCGGAGCTCTCGTTGCCTTCCAGCGCCGCTGGCCCCAGCAGCACATAACGCTCGGCCAGGTTGCGAAGCTCTCTGACGTTACCAGGCCAGGAATGCTGCATCAGACGAGCGGCCTGCCGCGCATCCAGAGGAACACTTTCCCGGTCGTATCGGGCGGCCGCGATCAGCGCAAAGTGATGGAACAGGTTGGGAATGTCCTCCTTGCGGTCCCGAAGCGGAGGAATATCCACCTTCACCACGTTCAACCGGTAATAGAGGTCCGGGCGAAACTCACCGTCATCGCTGAGTTTCTTAAGATCCGCCTTGGTCGCTGCGATGATACGGACATCTACATCCACCGCCTGATTACTGCCCAGGCGCTCAACCCGAAGTTCCTCAAGCACCCGCAGCAGCTTCACCTGCAGCGGCATCGGCATGCTTTCCACTTCATCCAGGAACAACGTGCCCCGGTGCGCGTGCTCGATCTTTCCGATACGGCGCTTGTCCGCGCCGGTAAAGGCACCGGCTTCATGGCCAAACAATTCACTTTCAATCAGGTTTTCTGGCACCGCACCGCAGTTGATGGCCACAAAGTTATGGGCGCTGCGGGGGCTGCTTTCGTGGATATAGCGGGCTAAAGCGTCCTTACCGGAACCGGTTTCACCGTGCAACAGTACGTTCGCTGAAATATCCAGAATCGGCTCGATGGTAGCCATCACCCTCTGCATGCTGGGGGAGTCCCCCAGAATCCGCGGTCCGGGTTTGGCCAGTTGCCGGAGCTGGGCTTTCAGCCGGCGATTTTCCAGGGCCAGATGCCGTTTTTCCAGCGCATGGCGCAGAAGCTCTATGAGTTCGTCATGGTCAAACGGCTTTTCGATGAAGTCGTAGGCGCCTTGCTGCATGGCAGACACCGCCGTGCTGATATCGCCCTGCCCGGTCAGCAGAATCACCGGAATGTCCTGATCAATGCCCTGGATATTCTGCAGCAACTCCAGGCCATCCATACCCGGCATGTTGTAGTCGCACAGGACAATGCCTTCAAACTCCGGTCGCACCTGTTTCAAAGCGGATGCACCATCTGCAAAACAGGCTACCGATATCTCCTCCAGCGCCAGGGTCTGCTCCATTACCGGCCGGATATCCGGGTCGTCATCGACAAAAATTACTGAAGGTGTGGTCATTCCTCTGCCCTACGCTGTTTCAGTTTCAGAACGAACTCGGCACCGGGGCCATCGGCCCGGTTGTGGCCGGTCAGGCTGCCACCAAGTGCTTCCACAATCTGCCGGGAAATGGACAACCCGAGACCCAGGCCCTGTTTTACCGAACGCGTTGTGAAGAACGGCTCGAACACTCGCTCCGTATTTCCCGGCAAACCGTGGCCATTGTCTCTCACGAGACAACGCCAATAATCGCCCTCTTCGGTCATCAGAATCTCAATTTCAGGCTGTTCCTGGCCCTCGACAGCCTGCACAGCATTCGCCAGCAGATTCACCAGTACCTGTTCAACCCGGATCAGGTCACCGTGGCACATCAAGGCAGAACCCGGTCGCTGCCAGCGAATAGTGATGCCCTCACTGGCATTCTGGGCGGTGATGATTTTCAGTGCTGCATCCACCGGCAACCTCAAATCCACCACCGACGGCGGGCCCTCAGATTTCCGGGCAAACACTTTGAATTGCCGGATCAACTCCGCCATCTTGTCGCACAGGATGACCATCTCCTGCAGATTCGCGTCAACCATATCGGCGTCGCCCCGCTCCAGAAATTTCCGGCTGTTGCGTGCGTAGGCCTGGATGGCCGTCAGCGGCTGATTAAGCTCATGGTTCAGCCCGGCCGACATTTGCCCGAGCACCGCCAGCTTGGCCGCCTGAATCAGTTCTTGCTGGGTTTCCCTGAGCTCGGTCTGGGTGCGCTCGCGTTCCTGAATTTCCCCCAGCAACTGATCGTTCGACCGCTTCAGATCTGCCGTACGCTGCGCTACCCTACGCTCCAACTGCTCACCACGCAGCGCCAGTTCGCGCTCACGGCGATAACGTTCGCGCAGGTACAGCCAGGTCAGAAAGCCAGCCAGAAACACCGCCCCGCCGCCCAGCAAAAATCCCGCCCGCGTCCAGGCTACTTGGCGGGTTTCCGCAAACACCATCAGTTGCCAATCGAGCCTCGGCAAATCCGTGCTGACGGCCAGGTAGTCCCGCTCCTCACCCTGTTCATACATTCGGATACGTGATGACTGCTCAGACAGCACCCAGGGTTTGCCCTGAATGCCGAATTCCATAGGCCTCAGGTCACGTTCAGGATAGCGTTGCTGGACTCTCGCGCTCTTGCCGTCATCGCCTTCTGGCAGAAAGTCCCGATACAGCCAGCCGGTATTGCTGGCCAGAAAGCTTATGCCATCACCATCAATAACCACCATGTCTGCCTGGCGCCGGAAATCTGGCCGGTGCCATTGAGATTCCAGCTCATGAACCAGAACCTTGACCGCAACCACCCCCAGGATCTTCCCTCGCTCGTCCCGAACCGGATGAGAGAAATACAGGCCGCGCTCGAGGGACATGATCCCCAACGCAAAATACACCACAGATTCGCCCGTCTTCACGGCATCCGAAAAGTAAGGGCGAAAGGCGTAGTTGTTGCCAACGAAGGTATTGGGCTGACCAAAATTGTTGGCCGCAATGGTGAGGCCAGACAGGTCCATCAAGTAGATATCAGAACCACCCACAATGATCGCCATTCGCTGCATCTGCTCATTAGCCCTGAGCAGGGTAACGGGATCATCCGGGTGTTTGAGCGCCTCAGCCAGCAACGGATGCTCGGCCACCAGCTCCGGAACCGGGAGATAGCGGTTGAGTTCGTTGGCAACCAGTTGGCGATAGCGGAAGGCTTCCTGCACGCTGTCCTGCTCGAGTTGCCGGTAACCAAACCAACCCCCAAGCACCCAGGACAACAGCAAGGTAACCATCAGAACGACAACAACGCTGATCCGGTAGAGCATGTGCACGGGTTCCGCCAAAGCCTCTAGACTAGCGCCCGCAAACGGGCAGGACAACTGGCCTTTACGCCAGCCGCCCTGCCTGACCGCTGCCATTTCAGGCGGCGGCCAGCCCGGGTGCGCGTTTACGCTGGATCAGCATGGCCACAACCGCCAGCCCGATGCCGGCGAGGTCTGTCCAAACGCCGCCTTCAATAGTCAGCAAGGCCGCAGCGATCAGCAACAGGCGCACCAACGCCGGTGCCGCCGAGCGGGCAAACCAGCCCAGCACGCCAGCAGACAGCAGGTACACCCCGAAGGTCGCGGTCACCAGGGCCCGGGCAATCTCGAACCAGCCCGCTTCCATCAACAACGCACCGTTGTAGAAGAACATGAACGGCACAATAAAGGCCGCAATGCCAATGCGGAACGACGCCACCGACGTTGCCATGGCATTAGCCCCGGAAATGCCCGCTGCGGCGTAAGACGCCAGCGCAACCGGAGGCGTAATGGCCGACACCACTGCAAAATAGAACACAAAGAAATGCGCCGTCAGCGGCTCGATGCCCAGCTGCACCAGGCCTGGAGCAACCACAGAGGCCGCCACCGCGTAGGCGGCTGTGGTTGGCATGCCCATACCCAGAAGTATCGATATGAACATAGCAAACACCAGCGCCAGCAGATGGCTGTGGGCCGCGACATCCAATAGCAGTACCGAGAAGCGAGCACCCACACCGGTCAGTGAGATGACACCCACAATAATGCCGGCAGCGGCGCACACCACGATGATCTGGATCGACATGTAAGCGGCAATTTCAAAAGCCCGCAGAATCTCGCGAACACCCATTTTATTGGGCGAAATCCAACTCACTACCGCAGCAGAAACGGTTGCCAGCGTACCGGCCCGGATGACCGAGTAGCCCTGGAACAGTGCCACGATCAAAATGATGATCGGCGCAAACAGATAGACCTGCCTCGCGAGACGACGCAGGTTGGGCAGCTCATCGGCACGCATTCCCCGCATGCCAAGCTTCTTCGCTTCGAAATCCACCATAAAGAAGACCGAAGCGAAGTACAGAATGGCCGGAATAATCGCGGCAATCGCAATCTCGGTATAGGGAATGCCGGTGATCTCCGCCATGATGAACGCGCCCGCGCCCATGATCGGCGGCATGATCTGACCCCCGGTGGAGGCCGCAGCTTCCACCGCGCCGGCGGACTCTTTGCTGTAGCCCACCCGTTTCATCAGCGGAATGGTCAGCGAGCCGGTAGAGACCACGTTACCGGCACTGGTGCCGTTGATCATGCCCATCAAGCCTGAGGCAAAAATCGCCACTTTGGCGGGGCCGCCCCGCGAGCGCCCGGCTGCGGCAAAGGCAAAGTTCACAAAGTAGTCACCCACCTTGGATGCCTGCAAAAAAGCCGCGAAGATAATGAACAGAATGATGTAGGTAGACGACACGGCCGTGGTCGGCCCCAATATACCGGCGTCGGTATACACCTGACTGAAGAAACGCTGAACCGACAGCCCGGGATAGCCGAGGAACCCAGGCAGATACGGGCCCGCAAAGACATACACCAGAAACACCAGGCCAATAACCACCAGAGCCAGCCCCGCTACCCGTCGAGTCAGCTCCATAATCAGTGCAGAACCCGCAACGGCGGCAAAGGAAATACCCACCGGTGCAAAGGCAGTCCCCGTGGTCATTCGCATGGATGTGTTGAAAACCACCAACAGATAGGCGGCTACAGCTACCGAACACACAATCAACACAAGGTCGGGCACGCTGAAACGGGCACGGTCACGCTGGTGGAACCAGCTCATGACAATGCCGATGCCAGAAGCCGCGAGCAAGGGCCAGCCAAAATGCCAGGTTTCCAGCTCAACGGGAATGCGCAGGGTTCCAGCCTGAACCAACTGCTGGAATGCGTAGGTCTGGTAGAGCGCGTAAAAGGCAGGAACCAGTGCCGCAGCACCAATCCAGGTTGTCCAGCGATGACGGGCTGTCCCTTCTTCAGCCGACACAAATCGGGCACCCGCAAATAGAATGAAGCCCAGCACCAGTGCCCCGGCAACGTGCACAATCCGGAACGACCAGGTTTCCATGGGCGAGACGTTCAGCGTGTACAGGTGAAACACCGAATAGGCGATGGCCAGCATAATCACAAACTTGAGCAGCCATCCGGTGAACAATCGGCGATTCGCCTCAACCGGCTCCTCATCCACGTCGTGCGCCAGGATGTGATCTTCGTTAATCGTCAGGTTCTCAGCCAACGGCTGTTCACCCTCTGAGGGAAAGTGTTCTTTGGTCATGATAAGTCCTGCCTGAAGATAAGGCGGTTATTCGGGGTCAACCAGGCCCCGGATGCCCAAAGCACCCGGGGCCAATGCCTTATTACTTGATGGCACTGGCTTCGATGGTGAAGCCATTTTCGTTAAACCAGCGGGCAGAACCCGGGTGCCACGGCAGCACATTGTTCTTCGTATAGTTTTCCGGAATGGAATGGCGAGCCGCTTTGTGAATCGACACCATCTTCTCGTTGTTCTCCATGGTCAGCTTGGTGATCTCATAGACAAAGCTCTCTGGCATGTCGCAGTTCACCATCGCAAAGTTCCACATGGACACAACGCGGGAAGGCGCTTCCAGGGACTGATAGGTCGTGGCCGGAATGACAAATTCAGAAACCGGGAAGGCCTCGACGATCTTCTTCGCTTCCTCGTCATTCATGCCAATAATGTTCACATCGGTCTGAACTTCCAGCTGGCTGACAGCCGGGATCGGAATGCCGGCCGCAAAGGCCACCACATCAATCAGGCCATCCTGCAACTGGCTACCCAGATCAGACCAGCTGCCGTTGCGGCGCTCAAACTTCACACCCAGGGTTTCCATCATGCGAGGGAAGTAGGTATCAGAGGTGGAACCTGCAGGACCGAAGCCAATGGTGGCGCCATCCGGAATATCAGAAATGGAGGTAATACCGGAGCTGGACAGAGCGGTAATCGAGAACGGCGTTTCATACATCGGGAACATCGCACACACGTTGTCCATCTTCATGCCCGGAGCCAGAGGACTTTCACCGTCCATCGATTCACGGGCAGGACCCAACGTGGTGAGGCCGAACTTCAGATCACCCGTGTGCACCAGCGCCATGTTCTGCACCGGGCCACCGGTGATCTCGGCACCGCCAGACACGCCCAGGTTTTCAGCCACAAAGTTCGCCCAGCCTGAACCATAAGCGAAATAGGTGCCGCCCTGACTTGCGGTACCAACGGTAAAGTTATCCGGCCAGCCTGCACGATCCTGGGCAACAACAGGGCCTGCAACAACGGAGGTGGCGAGCGCAGCCGCCACGATGACTTGAAGTTTCATAAAGGAATGCTCCCGATTCATTTTGTTGGTTGGGTGCTTGAGGTCTTTGATGACCCCTGGCAACCCTTTCAGCAAAGTCTGAGCCAGGACAAAAAAATTATTTTAAAACATTGAGTTACGAAATACCCAGGAATGAAAGGCGAAATAATGTGTGAAAACCCACCCATTTGGGCAGGCACTCTGGGTGAAACATGACCCAAATGGTTCTAGCCTGAGCTTTCAGTCGTTACCAACGCCCCTGCAAGGTCGCCACAATCTTCCGCCCACCAGCCTGGTTCCGGTGCTCGCAGAGGTAAATCCCCTGCCAGGTACCCAGTGCCAGCTGGCCGTGGCTGATGGGAATAGTGAGCGACGGGCCTATGAGCACGCTTTTTATATGGGAGGTGGTATCGTCTGGCCCTTCCAGGGTGTGCTCATAGTAGTCGGCGTGTTCCGGCACCATCACGTTGAAATGCCGCTCCAGGTCACCGCGCACGTCCGGGTCGGCATTCTCGTTGATCGCCAGTGATGCGGAGGTGTGCTGGATGAACAGGTTCAGCAAGCCTACCTCGCAGTTGGTCAGCTCCGGGGCCTGGGCAAGGATTTCATGGGTAACCAGGTTGAAGCCCCGGGGCATCGGCGGTAGCTCAATGATGTTCTGGTGCCAGATCATGGCGGCTCCTCGGATTACTTTTGAATCTCATCCCACGGGTGCACGGGCACCACGGCATCTTCCGACATTTCGTTCTCGTAGGAGCTGCGGAAGTAATCCATGGCTTTCTCGGCCTCGCCCAGCTCATCAAACCGGGCAATGTGGTAGATCGCCTCACCTTCGTTTACCAACGGCAGGTTGTTCACGCAGATGACAATGCCAGAGCACGGGGAAGTAATCGCCACTTCTGACTCACCAAAGGGGTCCGCCACCATGGCCAGCTTCTGGCCTTTACGCACTTTCTGGCCAAGGCTGGCCACCGGGCGCATGATGCCGTCCATATCAGCCCGCACCCACTGGGAGTTGGCGGCGGTTTCCGAACGTTTCTTCGGCGCTTTCGGGCCTTTTTTGGCGGGCACCATTTCCAGCTCACGCATGACCCGGATGATGCCCTTCACGCCGCTGGCAATGACCACGTCATCAAAGCGCAGGGCTTCACCACCTTCAAAGGTGATCACAGGAATGTCGAGTGAATCGGCATACGCCCGCAAGCTGCCTTCGCGCAAACCAGCGTTAATGATGATCGGCGCACCAAAGGCCTCTGCCATGCGTTCGGTTTCCGGGTTTTTCAGTTCAGCGCGTATCTGCGGCAGGTTGAAGCGATGAACAGCGCCGGTGTGCAGGTCGATGATGTGGGTGACGTTTTCCATGATCTGTGTGCGTAACAGATAGGCGATACGACCACCCAGAGAACCGCTTTCCGAGCCAGGAAAGCAGCGGTTCAAATCACGGCGGTCCGGCAGGTAGCGGGTACGCTGTACAAACCCGAAGATATTGACAATGGGTACCGCGACAAGCGTGCCTCGAAGGTATCGAAGCGCCGAGTTTTTCAGCACCCGGCGAATGATTTCTACACCGTTGATCTCATCGCCGTGGATGGCGCCACAGACCATCAGCACCGGGCCATCGCGGCGGCCGTGAACCACTTCGACCGGAATGTGCAATGGCGTATGGGTGTAGAGCTTAGCCACCGGTACTTCCACCGTTTCCCGGGTGCCGGCCTTTACCTGCACACCGGCAATTTCAAAGGGTGCTCTTGCCATCGGCTTCAACCTCGACCCCGGGTTTTGGTTTTCCATGGGCTGTAATTTTTCTCGGTCCAGTTGATGATCATGCCCGCAACGTTTTTTCCGGTCGCGTTTTCAATGCCTTCAAGGCCAGGAGATGAGTTTACTTCCATCACCAGCGGGCCGCGGCTGGAGCGCAACAAATCCACACCCGCCACGTTCAGGCCCATGGCTTTGGCAGCAGTAATGGCGGTACGCCGCTCTTCCGGCGTAATGCGCACCAGCGAAGCCGTGCCGCCCCGGTGCAAGTTCGAACGGAATTCGCCTTCGGCGCCCTGGCGCTTCATCGCGGCAATCACCTTGTCGCCAATCACGAAGCACCGGATGTCAGCGCCACCGGCTTCCTTGATAAATTCCTGCACCAGAATATCGGCTTTCAGGCCCATAAAGGCTTCGATCACGCTTTCAGCGGCTTTACGGGTTTCCGCCAACACCACACCGATACCCTGAGTGCCCTGCAGCAGTTTGATCACCACCGGCGCGCCGCCCACCATTTTCAGCAGCTCTGGCACGTTGTCGGGTTTGTTGGCGAATCCGGTTACCGGCATGCCAACGCCTTTTCGGGCCAGCAACTGCAGGGAGCGAAGCTTGTCCCGGGAACGGGTGATGGCTACGGATTCGTTTAACGGGAATACGCCCATCATCTCGAACTGGCGCAGTACCGCAGTTCCGTAAAAGGTGACCGAGGCGCCAATCCGCGGGATCACCACGTCGAAGTCTTCCAGCACTTCCTCGTGATAATGAATCAACGGGTTCGCGGAGGTAATGTTCATGGAGCAATGGAGGGCGTCGATCACCTTCACTTCGTGACCACGGTTGACGCCTTCCTCAACCAGGCGCCGGGTTGAGTAAAGGTGACGGTTTCGCGACAGTACCGCAATTTTCATGATCAGGTCCTTGGTGCCGGTTCGCCGGCAAGATAAGAAGCTTCAGGGTAAACAACGGAGCGGCCCGACATTGCCGTGCGCCCCAATAGCATCCGGAACCGCATGGAATCCCGGTTAGTCAATGTCATTTCAATCGGCCAGCTCTGGTTACCCACCGTAAGGGTGGTTTCTATCACCAACCGCAACTCTTTGTGGCCACCGGAATCGGATACCGTACGCTCATCCAGAACTTTGGCGTCGCACTCAACCACGTGTTGCAGATCATTCTGCACCGGGTGCACCCAGAACTTCACCCGGCGCTCACCGTTTTCAGTATAGGGCTCAGTACGGAAGGTGTGCAGGCACGAGGTTCGAGCCCCGGTGTCCACCTTCGCCTTGAGGCGTTCAATACCCAAATCCGGCAACCCCACCCACTCTCGCCAGCCAAGCCCGACTTTGTGATCATTGGGGGTGGGAGGTGTGGTTTTGATTGCTTCAGTCGTGCTTGTCGACATCCGGAAAATCCTTATCTTTTTGTTGTTCCGGACCTAGCAACTGCACCCGGAATGGCTCGGAATGGCTACCGGCATAAACGCTGGTATGGGGGAATGGTATTTCAATACCTTCTTTATCCAGGGTTTTCTTGATAGCGACCATCATACTGCCCCGCCCATCAAAGAATTTTTCTTTCGGTACCCAGAACGAGAACTGCAAATCAACGGAAGACGCGCCAAATCCGGTGACCAACACGAAGGGTTTGGGCTCCTCAAGACTCTCGGGGTTCTGCTCTGCCAGGTCCAGCAGCAGGGTGCTCACTTTCTCTACATCTTCTGCGTAGGCGATCCCGATGGCCAGATCAATACGCCTGATCGGAAATTTCGAGCGGTTGATCACCCGGGTTTTAATGAGGGTTTCATTGGGTATTCGCACATACAGGTTGTCGGGCGTGCGCAGCTTTACGCTCAACAGGTCAATGGCCACCACTTCGCCAGTGGTGGCATCCACGTCGATCACATCCCCTATCTCGAAGGGCTTTTCAATCACCAGGAACAGGCCGCTAATAATGTTAGAAGCGGAAGTCTGGGACGCAAATCCGATGGCTACGGTCAGAATGCCTGCCGCACCCAGCAGCACCTCCAGTGAAAAACCGGCTTCCCGAAGCGCAGCCATGGCAAACAGCAGGAACACCAGGTAAAAAAACAGCCGGCGAATCAGTACCTGATGGTGGCGAGACGTACGCTTCTCCAGCACCCGGCCAGTGCTCCGGGCCACAAAACCGGCCAGCACGATGCCCAGCACCAGCAAAAAGCCTGCGGACAACCATTGGCCCCAGGCAATGCCGTTAATAAGGTCGGTTGCGGTTACCTGTATTGCATCAATCAACAGTGCAGCTCCTGAGCCTGGGGTCAGCCAAACAGATTATCAACGGCCCGAACCAGGCGCCGGCCCTTGGCCAGCCTTTCCCGGGCCGGAGCAATGGGCGTGCAGTTGCCTGCCGCGGGCAGAACGGCCTGGTCTATCCGAAGACTGGCTGAACTCATGTCGGTTTCGCACTCTACCGTTACGCCGTTGGTCCAAAGCTGATCTTTCTCGTTCCGATAGAGCGCAAGCAAGGGCGTGGGGAGATTAAAACGCTCCAGTAACAAGGCGCTCTCACGTCGATTGGTAATCGTTACCGGCGTCACCGCACGCCAAGGGCGCTTGGGAACGGCCTCCAGTGCAAGCCGCCCGTAAGTAGATGAGGCATAACAAAGCTCGCCCTCCATCGTGTTTCTGCCCAGCCAGGTCATCGAAGGTTGAGCCAATGGCATGTCGGCAAGCTCCGTTTGCGCATCGCCAACACAGATTTTCATCCACAAAGTGGTGCCGACATACAACACACAGCGTCCACCGGCCGGAATGGTCAACGGCTGAAACGGGCGGATCACCGTGGGCAAAGGTGCCATGGCCGGATAGTAGCGAACAACACCGTTGTCGCCTGCCCGAACAAACCTCTGGGATGGAAGATCAGACGATGGAAGCGTATGCCCTGTTGCCAAAACCCAGTTCTGGGGTTCCGAATCCGGGTTGAGGGGCTCTACCCTGACCTGCCACTCCATATCCAGCAACGTAACCCACAGGCGAGAGTGACCAAGCTGATGCTTCTGAGTCTGGCCGGAGGCCAGTTGATAGGGCTGAGCCCAGACACCATCCTGCGGGTTTTCGGGGTGATCGGTCATGCCTCGAAAACTCTCCTTTTTCGTGTCAGGCTTTGTTCGTTAACTATAATCCAATCCTGCACCTGCAGCGAATATACAAGCCAATGATTTACGGGATGTAATTACCCTTATTCCTCAACAACGCTGGTGAATGGCTTTATGACACAGCTGGTCTGGTTTCGAAACGACCTCCGCCTGGCCGACAACCCGGCCCTGACTGCCGCGTGTAAAAGTGGCCAGCCGGTGCGGGCCTGTTTTGTGGTAACACCTGACCAATGGCAGGAGCACGATTGGTCTGCGGCGCGGGTAAAGTTTTTGCTGAGTCACGCCAACGCTCTGGCCACGCAGCTGGCTTCGCTGGGTATCGCTTTCTCGTTTATCAAAGCCGAAAGGTTTGCCGACAGCCTCGACGCCCTTGAGGCATTCTGCCGCCAGCATGACATTTCACAGGTTCACTTCAACGAGGAATACGGCGTTAATGAACGCAGGCGGGACAAGCAGTTTCACGAGCGATTGTCCGCGCTTGAGATACCCGTGAATAAATACCGGGACCAGACCGTCGCTCCGGTGGGCCAGATCCTGACTCAACAGAATGAGCCCTATTCTGTGTTCACTCCCTTTTCGCGCCGCTGGCGCAGCTGGATCGAAGAAACCCGACCAACCCTTTACCCGGCGCCTTCCGCCATGGGCCCGGCGGTGACGCCGGAGCAGACCGATACCCTGCCCGCCCCTTTCCGGGACGCCCCGGAGCCGCTGGCGGCCATCGGCGAAGCCGCCGCCCACGACCAGCTGGATGAGTTTTTGGCCGAGCGGGCAGCTGGCTACAAAGACAACCGGGACTTCCCGGCTGTGGACGGCACCAGCCAGCTCTCTCCGTACCTGGCCAACGGTGTGCTGTCTGGCCGCCAGTGCCTGATTGCCGCCCGGCAAACCGGCGCTTCCGGTGAGGGCATCGAAACCTGGATCAATGAAATTGCCTGGCGGGACTTCTACATCAACATCCTTTACCACTACCCTCGGGTGAGTATGGGCCGGGCGTTCAAGGAGGAAACCGAGGCTTTGGTGTGGAATGAGCCCGGTGAGCATTTTGAAGCCTGGAAGGAAGGCCGCACCGGCATTCCCATTGTGGATGCGGCTATGCGCCAGCTGAAAGCGACGGGCTGGATGCACAACCGCCTGCGGATGATTACCGCGATGTTTCTGACCAAGAACCTGTTCATTGACTGGCGACTGGGCGAAGCGTGGTTTATGCAGAATCTGGTGGATGGCTTTCTGGCATCCAACAACGGTGGCTGGCAGTGGAGTGCCTCCACCGGCACGGATGCGGCACCTTACTTTCGGGTGTTCAATCCAGAGACTCAGAGTGAGCGTTTTGACCCGAAAGGGGAGTTTATCAGGCAGTGGGTTCCGGAGTTGGCCAAGCTGGATAACAAGCGCATCCACGACCCCTCCAAAGGTGGCGTCATCCCGAAAGGCTACCCTAGACCTGTCGTGGACCTGAAAGAATCCCGCAAAGAAGCTATCGCAAAGTTTCAGGCTTTGAAGGACTAATACATTGGAATCTCGTTGCCGATCAGGGTTGGGGGGGGCTTTCCAAAACACGCCGTGAATACGTCCCTGTAGGCTCCGTTCCGCCATCCATGGCTCCACAGGGTTTTGGAAAGCCCCCCCCAACCCTGATCTATCTTTTGAGTTAGCCGGCACAAACCGGGCAATCAGGATCTTTCGCCAGTTTCATTTCCCGCCATTCCATGTGCCAGGCATCCAGGATCAGTAAACGGCCAACAAGTGGCCTACCAACACCGGCGATAACTTTGATGGCTTCCATAGCCTGAGCCGAGCCAATCATACCGACCAACGGGGCGATAACACCGGCTTCGGAACAGGTCAGATCTTCATTACCCTGCTCGGGATACAAACAGTGGTAACAGGGGCTGTCTGGCTGCCGGGGATCGTAAACGGATAACTGACCTTCGCCACGGATCGCGGCGCCAGACACCAATGGAACACCTGAAGCTACTGAAGCCCGGTTCAGGGAGAAACGGGTGTTGAAGTTGTCGGTACAGTCCAGCACCAGCGTGGATTCGGCAAACAACTGCTTGAGATCGTCACCATCTACACGGCGATTGACCGCATTTACGGTAATCTCCGGGTTAATAGCCCGAACCCGCTCCGCCAGGCGTTCTGCCTTCGAGTCACCCAACCAACTTTGTTCAAACGCGATCTGGCGTTGCAGGTTGGCCAGTTCAATCTGGTCGTCATCCACCAGGGTCAGGTGGCCCACACCGGCCGCCCCCAGGTAAAGCGCTACCGGGCAACCCAGGCCGCCAGCACCGACCACGAGTACGCGGGCAGCTTTGAGGGCTTCCTGGCCGGCGATGTCGAACCGGGGGATCAGAATCTGGCGGCTGTAGCGGAGCAGTTCGTCGTCGCTGAGCATGGTTGTTCTCGCTATTGGTCGCGTGTCGGTTTTTGCGCCAGGGTCATGCGATCGTTGCCGCCGTAGTCTTTGCGGGTGTCTATATTGGCCCAGCCGGCAGCGGCAAACAAATCCCGCACTGCGGGGCCCTGGTCATAGCCGTGCTCCAGCAACATCCAGCCGTTTGGGTTGAGCCAGTTCAGGCCTTCGGTGACCAGCAGGCGAATGTCGTCCAGGCCGTCGTCGCCGGCCACCAGGGCCGAGGATGGCTCGAAACGCACGTCACCTTCGTTCAGATGGTGATCGCTGGCAGGAATGTAAGGCGGGTTGGAGATCAGCAGGTCGAAGGTGGCGGCCGGAAGCTGGTCAAACCAGTGGCTCTGCACCACAGTGATCGGCAGGTTCAGGGATTCACTGTTGGCGCGTGCCAGTTCAACGGCTTCGCTGATTCTATCGCTGGCCATAATCTGCCAGCCAGGCTTTTCGCTGGCCAGAGCCAAAGCGATAGCGCCGGTGCCAGTGCCGAGATCCAGCACATGGGCCTGTTCGGGCAGTTGCAGGGTTAACGCCGTTTCAACCAGGCACTCAGTGTCTGGCCGGGGAATCAAGGTAGACGGGCTGACGCGAAGCGGCAATGACCAGAATTCCTGTTGTCCCAGCAAGTAGGCGATGGGTTTACCGTTGGCTCTTTCGTTGACCAGAGAGAGAAACACTTTGGCCTGGCCGGCGTCTACTTCCCGCTCAGGCCAGGCCCGGAAGCTGGTGCGGTTCAGGCCGGTGGTGTGGCTCAGCAACAGTTCGGCATCCAGCCGGGGTGAATCGCCGCCGATCCGGGCCGCGGCCTGTGTGATAAGGGTTTCGCAGATCAGTCGGGGCTCACTGGTCATGGGCCAGTTCAGCCAACAATTCGGCCTGGTGTTCTTGTTGCAGCGGCACAATCACAGCATCCAGATCGCCGGTGATCACTTCATCCAGCTTGTACAGGGTCAGGTTGATGCGATGGTCGGTCACCCGGCCCTGAGGGAAATTATAGGTGCGGATGCGCTCGGAGCGGTCGCCACTGCCCACCAGACTCTTGCGGGTTTCTGCCATGCTTTTCTGCTGGCGTTCCAGCTCGGCATTTTTCAGACGCGAGGCCAGCAGGCTCATGGCCTTGGCCCGGTTTTTGTGTTGGGAGCGCTCTTCCTGGCACTCCACCACCATGCCTGTGGGCACGTGGGTAATCCGAATGGCTGAATCGGTCTTGTTGACGTGCTGACCACCGGCACCGGACGCGCGGAAGGTGTCTACACGCAAGTCGGCCTTGTTGATTTCAACGGCTTCGGCTTCGTCGGCTTCCGGGATGACAGCAACGGTGCAGGCCGAGGTGTGTATGCGGCCCTGGGATTCAGTTTCCGGCACCCGCTGTACCCGGTGTGCCCCGGATTCGAATTTGAGGGCCCCGTACACTCCATCGCCAGACAGCCTGGCAATCATCTCTTTATAGCCACCGTGTTCGCCTTCGTTTTCACTCAGCACTTCTACCTGCCAGCGGCGCTTTTCGGCGTAACGGGAATACATCCGGAACAGGTCGCCGGCAAAAATCGCAGCTTCGTCACCCCCGGTGCCGGCTCGCACTTCCAGAAACACGTTTTTGGTATCGTTGGGGTCTTTAGGCAGCATTAACCGCTGCAACTCTGCATCCAGCTCTTCGCTTCGCGCCTCTGCGCTGGCCAGTTCTTCCTCGGCCATGGCGCGCATTTCAGCGTCACCGTCCTTGGCCAGCTCTTTCGCTTCGCCAATGTCGGCCAGGGACACCTGCCACGACTGAAAACACTTCACCACGGGCTCGATTTCCGAGAATTCCCGGGACAACTCCCGAAATTTATCCTGATTGGCAATAACAGAGGCATCGCTCAGCAGCGCGTTCACCTCCTCGAACCGCTCAACCAGCTGTTCAAGGCGGGACTGAATGGATGGCTTCATAGTTTTTCCGTGGTGGTAGGCTCGTCAGCTTCCAGGGCGTCCAGCTGATACAGCTCCCGCAGGCAGTCGGTCACTTCCGTGCGCCCCTCAGCCATGGCTTTACGCACCTGTATGGAAGGTTGGTGCAGAAGTTTATTGGTAAGGCCCCTGGCCAGGCTGCGGAGGGCAGTTTCAGGGTCGCCACCATTACGCAATGCCCTCAGCGCTTTTTCGGTTTCCGCATCCCTGAGCAGCTCCGCTCGCTCACGGAACAGCTTCAGGGTAGAAACCGCATCCAAAGCCCGCAGCTGGTCGAGAAAATCCTGCACACCACTGGCGATCAGGTTTTCGGCTTCTCGGGCGGCGCCTTCCCGGGACCGGATATTCTCTTCAATGACCTGGCGCAGGTCATCCACGGTGTAAAGATAAACGTCGGCCAAAGACCCGACTTCAGGTTCAATATCCCGAGGAACGGCGATATCGACCATGAAGTAAGGGCGGTGCTTGCGCTTCTTCAGGGCGCGCTCGACAGCCCCCTTGCCCAGAATCGGCAGCGGGCTGGCCGTCGAGGAAATAACGATGTCGACATCCGCCAGGTAGTCCGGAATTTCCGACAGCAGAATACCCTTGCCACCGTGGGTTTCCGCCAGCAGCTGGGCCCGCTCCAGCGTCCGGTTGGCCACCAGAAACTGTTTAACACCCGCCTCAGCCAGGTGCCGGGAGACCAACTCGATGGTTTTGCCGGCACCAATCAACAACGCCTTGTTGCGGGACATATCCGCAAAAATGTGATGAGCCATGCTCACCGAGGCATAGGCGACAGAAACCGGGTTCTCACCAATGGCGGTCTGGGTACGTACGCGCTTGGCCACGGAAAAAGTGTGTTCAAACAAGCGGGACAGGAACGACCCCGTGGCGCAATGTTCTCGGGCCAGCGCGTAGGCATCTTTCAGCTGCCCCAGGATCTGTGGTTCTCCCAGAACCATGGAGTCCAGGCCGGCAGCCACGCGCATCATGTGTCGAACAGCATCCGAATCCCGGTGCACATACAGCACGTTTTCCAGATCGGCTACGTCCAGGTCATGAAAGCCCGCCAGCCAGCGCAACACCGACGCCGCGCAATCATCATCGCCAGCCAGATAAAGCTCGGTACGGTTACAGGTCGAAAGGATGGCCGCTTCCCCGGCACCCGACGCCACACGCAGTTCGGAGAAGGCCTCGGCCATCCGCTCCGGCGTGAACGCTACCCGCTCGCGGATCTCCACGGGCGCGGTACGGTGATTTATTCCCAGTGTCAGCAATGCCATTGTGCGGTCACAAAACCTTAATCCAGTGGAAGACAACAAGCCCTCATTCTACCGGCGCAACCCCGCGCCTGCCACCTGAAAACACCCCGCCTTCGGCAACTGCGGACATGTTGGGCAAGTTCAGGTGCTTATGCCATTATAGTGGCTCGACTTTGGCCGCAAACCGATCTGCCTCAATTTCCGGGCAAAGAACGGTTCTTCTGAAACACAGCCTAGAGCACACAGGAAGCTGCATGCAAAAAAACGCACCATACCTGGCCATCTGCCTGCTGGGATTGACCATCGCCGCCTTGCCCGGCTGCGCCAGCTTTTCCGGATCGTCAGAGCAGGCCACACCGGAAGCCGAGCCAACAAGCCTTTCAGAAGCGGTGGCCGCCGACATTCAGTACGCAGACTTCGAGCCCGAAGTGCTCTACCAGCTGCTGTCCGCAGAAATTGCCGCCCAGCGGGGCCGGTACGATGTCACGCTGGTGAACTATCTCCAGGCCGCAAAAACATCAAAAGACAACGGCGTTATCGAACGGGCCATGCGAATTGCCCAGTCCCTCAACGCAGACAACGCCCAGCAACAGTTAGCCGAGTTGTGGCTGAAGCAATCCCCGGACAACCTTCAGGCGCACCGAGTCGCCGCCATTCAGGCAGTAAAACGCCAACAACTTGAGACCGCGCTTTTCCACATGGAAGAGATCATGACCCAGGGCGAAGACGCGGATTTTGACAGCCTTGCAGCGATGGCGGCAGGGCTTCCGCCGGCACAGCAGCAGGAGCTGCTGGCGTTGTACCAGCGCCTGGCCGAGCGACACCCAGGCACTCCGGATCTGGAGTACAGCATTTCCCTCCTGATGAAGATCACCGGTGCACCGGAAGAGGCCCTGGCACGGCTCGAAAACCTGCTTGTGCAAGAGCCTGACTTCCAGCCTGCCATTATTCTCAAGGGCGACCTGCTGTATCAGACCGGCCAGAAAAAAGAAGCACTGAACTACCTGACCGCGAATACACGGCGGTTCCCCGCCAACCGGCAGATGGGCACACTTTATGGCCGAATGCTGATCAACGAAGGCGAACTGCAGGCGGCCCAGGATGAATTCGACCGGCTGGTAAAACGTTATCCGGATACCCCGGGGCTCAGGCTGTCACACGCTCTGGTTGCACTGGAGAACAAACAGACCGAACTGGCCCGAAACGAACTTACCCGGTTGATCGAGCAAGGGCACCACACCAATGAAGCCAGCTATTATTTAGGCCGAATTGAAGAAGAGGCCGATAACATCATTCAGGCGATTGGTTACTACCAAAGCGTGGAACAAGGCAACTACTTCTTCCCCGCCCTGGCGCGGGCCAGCGAACTACAAGCCCAGACAGGCGAGCTGGACAAAGCCCTCAGCCACCTGCAATCGCTCAAGGAGAACAATCCGGAGCAGACAGAGAAATTCTTGCTGCTGGAAGTTAATCTTCTGATCGACCAGGACCAGACGCCGCAAGCGCTGTCTGCCGCAGATGCAGCACTTGAGTCGTTCCCTGAGAATATCGAAATTCGCTATGCCCGGGCCATGCTGCTGGACTCCATGGGCCAGCATGAGAAAGCCGAGCAGGACCTGAGAACCATCCTCGGCATCCAGCCCGACAGTTCCGTAACCCTTAACGCGCTGGGCTACATACTGACCGAGCGCACCGACCGACTGGACGAAGCCCGGGGTTACATTGAAAAAGCCCTGACACTTGATCCCGAAAACCCCGCCATCCTCGACAGCATGGGGTGGGTGCTCTTCCGGCAAGGAAAAGTATCAGAGGCGCTGGGCTACCTGTCCCGGGCATGGGCAGCCTACCCTGACCCCGAAGTGGCCGCTCACTACGGTGAGGCACTCTGGGTATCCGGTGAAGAAGAACAGGCACGCATTGTCTGGGAAGAGGGGCTTGATGCGGACCCCGACCATGAAATCCTCCAGGAAACCGTCGAGCGCCTGAACAACAAGGGGAGCAATGAATGACCTGTCGGATACCGCTGCTACTGGCATTTTTGCTTGCCCTGACAGGCTGCACCACCATTCAACTGGAACCCTTGCCCGAAGGCATGACCGATCAACCTCCGGCAGACTGGGCCAAACGAACCGCCACGCTGACCCGGTTTGATGACTGGCAACTGTCCGGAAAATTGGCCGTGAAACAGCCATCCGACAGCGGAACCGCCATCATCAACCGATGGCAACAACAAGGTGAGCGGTACGACCTCGCCCTGTCGTCGTCGTTTCTCGGGATGGGCAGCACACAACTCAAGGGCGTGCCCGGGTTCATCGAACTGACTATGGCCGACGGCGAAACCTATCAGTCCTCAGACCCCGAAACCCTGGTTGCTGCAGCGACCGGCTGGCAGCTGCCGATCGACAACCTCGCCTGGTGGATCAGAGGGTTGCCGGCACCCGACGGGGACTTCCGCTTACTGTTCGACGAGCAGAACCGGCTCGCCATACTCAAACAGAACGGATGGGAAATACGCTACGACCGTTGGCAGGCCTTTGTCGAGAACGTCCCTGAGCTGCCCGCCCGGGTGACCGCCCTGAAGGACGACAAACGCGTTCGAGTCGTTATCAGCCGCTGGCAACGCGGGAGCTGAGCAGATGTCAAACAGCATTACCCTGCCCTCGCCGGCAAAACTGAACCTGTTCCTCCACATCACCGGCAGGCGCCCGGACGGCTACCACGAGCTCCAGACACTGTTCCAGTTTCTGGATTACAGCGATGAGCTGACGTTCACACTGACACCCGGGCAGCGGGGAATACACCTTGCAGATTCCATCCCCGGCGTACCGGATGACGACAACCTGATCATTCGCGCCGCAAGAGCCTTGGCCGACCTAAGCAGCAAAGACCTTCCCGGTGTCACCATCCACCTGAAAAAACGGATTCCCATGGGCGGGGGCCTGGGTGGCGGAAGCTCCAACGCTGCCACCACCCTGGTCGGGCTGAACCACCTCTGGCAGCTTGGCTTATCGGAAGACGAGCTGGCCAGTACAGGATTAGCCCTCGGGGCTGACGTACCGGTATTCGTCCGCGGCCACGCGGCCATTGGCGAAGGCGTTGGCGAGATACTTACCGCCGCAAACCCTCCTGAAGACTGGTTTCTGGTGCTCAAGCCGGATTGCGAAATCAATACCGGTAAGATTTTTTCAGAACAAGGGTTGACAAGAGACACCCCAAAAATGAAAATACGCCCCGCTTTTGAGGGAGACGCCTCGAGGTACCGAAACGACTGTGAGGATGTAGTTTGCGAACTGTATCCCGAGGTTAAAAAAAGCCTGAGATGGCTTTCACAATTCGGACCTGCAAGATTAACCGGAACCGGGGCTTGCATTTTTGGACGTTTCCCGACAGAATCCGCAGCCCGGATTATCTGGGAAAGCAAACCCTCCGGCATCACGGGGTTCGTAGCTAAAGGGGTGAACATTTCACCGCTTCACACAAAGCTAGTAGAGCTGAAATGATGCCAAAAGAGCACGATATTGGGGTGTCGCCAAGTGGTAAGGCAACGGGTTTTGATCCCGTCATGCGCAGGTTCGAATCCTGCCACCCCAGCCACCTTTCTCCTGCTTCTTCTGAATCAAACGCTGATACCGCGAAGGATTCCATCGTGTCCAAATTGATGATTTTCGCTGGCAATGCCAACCCTGACCTTGCCAAAGCTATTGCCCAGAAACTTCATATTCCCATGGGTCAGGCCACTGTTGGCCGGTTCAGCGACGGTGAAACCACTGTCGAGATCGATGAGAATGTCCGGGGCCATGATGTGTTCATCATCCAGCCCACATGCTACCCCACCAACGATAACCTGATGGAACTGATCGTGATGGCCGACGCACTTCGCCGTGCTTCCGCAACACGTATCACCGCCGTTATCCCTTACTATGGATACGCCCGTCAGGATCGCCGCGTTCGCTCAACGCGGGTAGCCATCAGCGCCAAGGTTGTAGCCGACATGATCTCCAGCATCGGCGTGGACCGTGTGCTCACCCTCGACCTGCACGCCGATCAGATTCAAGGCTTCTTCGACATCCCAGTAGACAACATCTACGCCACGCCGGTGATGCTTGAAGACATTGTAAAGCAGCGCTTCGAGAACTTTGTTGTGGTTTCTCCGGACGTTGGCGGCGTTGTTCGTGCCCGCGCCGTCGCCAAGAGGCTCGACGACGCCGACCTGGCCATCATCGACAAGCGTCGCCCGAAAGCCAACGTATCGCAGGTTATGCACATCATCGGTGATGTGAAAGACAAGACCTGCATCCTGGTTGACGACATCATCGATACCGCCGGCACATTGTGCAAAGCCGCCAAAGCGTTGAAAGAGCACGGCGCAGCGCGGGTTGTGGCCTACATCACCCACCCGGTGCTGTCCGGCCCGGCCATCGACAACATCAACGCGTCCGAACTGGACGAACTGATCGTCTGCGATACCATTCCGCTGGGTGACAAAGCGAAGAATTGTGATAGAATCCGCGTCCTCAGCATGGCTGGACTGCTCGCGGAATCCATTCGTCGCGTTAGCAATGAAGAATCCATCAGCGCCATGTTCGAGAACGTCTGACCCGGAAGCGTCCGGAAATAGACAGACAGATCAGCAGGTTAAAAACGCTGTAATCGTATCTGAGTCGGGAGCCCAACAAGGCTCCCGACTCTTTTAGTCAGCCGAAGAAAACATTCTGAGGCTATTCAAAAATATCATCTGTTCAAACGCCTGGTCGCGGGCAGTTCAGATGACGATTGAGGTACATATCATGTCCCAGGAATTTGTTATTGAAGCATTTCCTCGTGACGATCAGGGGAGAGGTGCGAGCCGCCGCCTGCGTCGTGAGGAACGGAAAATCCCGGCCATCATCTATGGCGGAAACAAAGAAGCCGTGTCCATCTCCATCTGGCACAACGAGCTGAAAAAAGCTCTTGAGAACGAGGCTTTCTTCTCTCACATTCTGACCATCGACCTGGATGGCAAGAAAGAAAGCGTGATCATGAAAGATCTGCAGCGTCACCCTTACAAGCCGCTGCTGACCCACGCTGACTTCCTGCGCGTTGACAAGGACCACGAAATCCACGTTAACGTTCCGCTGCACTTCATCAATGAAGATACAGCCCCGGCCATCAAGCTTCAGGGCGGCGTTGCCAACCACCAGATCAACGAAGTTGAAGTGATCTGTCTGCCGCAGAACCTGCCCGAGTTCATCGAAGTGGATATGACCGCTGTTGAAATGGATCAAGTCGTTCACCTGAGCGATCTGCAACTGCCGAAAGGTGTTCGTGTTGCCGCTCTGCTTCAAGGCGAAGATCACAACCTGCCTGTTGTGGCTATCCACAAGCCACGCGGTGCCAAGGCAGATGATGCCGAAGGCGCTGAAGGCGAAGAAGGCGGCGAGGAGTAATCACTCCCGCCCCGATGGAGAGGGATCTGGCGAATGGCACAGGATATTGTCATGGTGGTTGGCCTGGGTAACCCCGGTGCCGACTACGAGAATACCCGCCACAACGCCGGCGCCCTCTTCGTCGAAGCTCTGGCCCGCACTGCGGGCCAGACGCTCCGCCCCGAAAAGAAGTACCACGGGCTCTACGCCAGAATTCAATGGCAGGGTCTCGACCTGCATTTGCTGAACCCCAGCACGTTTATGAATCGCAGCGGCCTCGCCATCAAGGCCTTGGCGGACTTCTTCAAAATCTCTCCTGAACAAATCCTGGTTGCCCACGACGAGCTCGACATTCCACCTGGCACCGCCAAGCTCAAAAAAGGCGGGGGACACGGCGGCCACAACGGCCTGCGTGACACAATTGCCCATCTGGGCACCAACGAGTTTCAGCGCCTGCGCATCGGTATCGGCCACCCCGGCGACAGCCGAAAGGTAACGGGATATGTGCTGGGCCGGCTCGGCAAACAGGAAACCGAAGAACTCAATGCCGTCATTGATGAAATTATGCGGGTACTGCCTGACGCCGCCAGTGGCAAGCTTGCCGCCGCGATGAATCGCCTGCACAGCTTCAAACCCACGGCCTGAGCACGACACAACCCCTTACTCGCACCTGTACCGATACACCGGTATAATCCGCCCAAATTTTTTGTTCCAGCAGAGGCATTCCATGGGATTTAACTGCGGCATCGTCGGCCTTCCCAACGTCGGCAAATCTACCCTGTTCAACGCACTGACCAAGGCCGGTATCGGCGCGGAAAACTTCCCGTTTTGCACCATCGAGCCTAACGCCGGCGTTGTTGCCATGCCCGATCCGCGGCTGACCAAACTGTCAGAGATCGTAAAGCCCCAACGGGTTGTGCCCACCACCATGGAATTCGTCGACATTGCCGGCCTGGTAGCGGGCGCTTCCAAAGGTGAAGGCCTGGGTAACCAGTTCCTGGCCAACATTCGCCAGACCGACGCCATCGCCCATGTCGTGCGCTGCTTCGAGGACGGCAATGTCATTCACGTCGCCAACAAGATCGATCCGGCTTCAGACATTGAAGTGATCAATACCGAGCTGGCTCTGGCCGACCTGGACACCGTGGAAAAAGCCATCAAACGCGTACAGCGCATCGCCAAGGGTGGCGACAAAGAAGCCAAGGCTCAACTGGACATGTTCGAGAAGTTGCTGCCGGTGCTGAACGAGGGCAAGCCGGTCCGAAGCATGGGCCTGGACAAAGACCAAATGGCTCTGATTCGCGAGCTGTGCCTGCTAACCGTCAAGCCCACCATGTACATCGCCAACGTCAACGAAGAGGGCTTCGAGAACAACCCGCACCTCGATACCGTGCGCAAAATCGCGGAAGCCGAGAACGCCGTAGTGGTGCCTATCTGCAACAAGCTCGAAGCGGAAATTTCCGAGCTGGAAGACGAAGAAAAGTCCATGTTCCTGGACGAGATGGGCATGGACGAGCCTGGCCTGGACCGCGTGATCCGTGCCGGCTACAAGCTCCTGGACCTGCAGACCTACTTCACCGCTGGTGTAAAGGAAGTCCGCGCCTGGACCGTGAGGGTCGGCGCCACAGCTCCACAGGCAGCCGCAGTTATTCACACCGACTTTGAACGCGGCTTTATCCGCGCCGAAATCGTCAGCTACGACGACTTTGTTCAGTACAACGGTGAAGCCGGTGCCAAAGATGCCGGCAAATGGCGCCTCGAAGGCAAGGAATACATCGTTCAGGATGGCGACGTTATCCACTTCCGCTTTAACGTCTAAAAGAAGACCGCCACGCCTCGCCAGAAACGATTTTACTGGCGAGCGGAAAACGTCAACGTACTTGTCAGGGACGACAAATGCACCTTGCGATCGTGATCGTCAAGCTATACATTTTTTTTCTAAGCCTGTTCAAACTTGTCCAATGGCTATTCCTGCGAAAACGATGGACGGGCAGCAAACGATCCCAATGTTCCGCTGCCCGTTCTTTTCGTGAATGCGGCACTCCCTTCCAGCAGCTGTCGACCGCTGAAACCGAGGTCATATCCACGCTGATACAACTGGAAGCCATGGATAGCATCGGCCGAAAACACCCTTTTAACCCCAAAGAACTGTCACCGGATGTCTACCGAATCGTTAACCCCGCGATCGAAAAAAAACCATGGCTCCAGAGCAACACTGACATCACTGTACAAAACACGCTGAATGGCTTTGAGGCCCTGATACCCTCTCCTGGCCGCCGATACCTGCAGCGGAACGAAATCTCCGAAATTCATTTCGTCTTTTACGGCGATATTGCCGTTGCGATAAGGGCTCCCGGCCACTTTGATATTTTCGAGCAACAGAAAGCGAAGCCATTATTTGCTCGTCATCTTTCCATTACCAAAACCCAGATATCATCGACATATACATCATCCGGCGCACTTGAAAGCCCGAAGGTTCAACCTTCCAACAGCGACCGCCTGATTAGACACATGGATAACACACGCGCCATCATGTTTAAGGATTCCTGCCTGGCCAATGGCTATATGCTCATCATCGGAACGGCCGGCGTGTTATCGCTAATCATTGCATTGATCTACATCGGCGTCGTATCGGATGTTGGGCCCGCATACCTTGCAGAAGCCTCCCCCGGCTTAACACTTGCGATTGCGATATCGCTAATATGGCCGCTACTTGTTGCCGGATTTATCGCTGTCGACCACATCCAGTTCAACAGACAACCCGTTATAGTTTTCAATCGTGAGCAGAGGCTCGTTTATCTCAGCCCCTCGACCGGTGAAAAGACTATCGTGATTCCATGGCATAAGCTGAATATCTCCATCCGCCACTTAGATCTAAGGGGAGTTGGCCTGGAATATCCTGTCAATTTTGCCCAACTGAAATTCACTTCAACAACGCCTGATTCTAGCGTCGTCCTGGGAACACAATCGTTGGCGGCAGGCATCGGGATATGGCAAACACTTCATTCGTATATGCTCAAGGAGCTTCACTGTATTCGCGGATTGGACAAGGGTATGGCCGAATATCGACCAGAAGACCCACCAAGAGATGATGTTTATCTGTTTACCCGACGATTCAGACAAAAACTCGACGAAAAGGATTTCTTTGCTTTGATTGGCTGGCTAATCCTGGCGGCTCTCACCTTGGGGCCACTTCCCTATATTTTGGCCTCGGTGTGCTCCAGGTGCAGGGCCCGCCAGGCAATACGGCGAATCTGAACGCCATTTTTTTCGCGAACAGACTTGACACTGCAAGCCCAAATACCGAAAATACGCGCCTCGTTTGGGGCATGCCCTGAAGCGAAATGGCAAGGTAGCTCAGTTGGTTAGAGCACAGCACTCATAATGCTGGGGTCGGCGGTTCGACTCCGCCCCTTGCTACCAGTATTCTGAAAGCCCGGTTCGAAAGAACCGGGCTTTTTCAGTTCTGGGGACGACCCCACCCTTCCCGGGAACAGGACGCGGGACGGCCCGCCTACGCTACTCCCAACACCATGCGAACCACAAAAGACCGAATCCGCCAGGCCATTTCCTTTGAAGTGATCGGCCTGCTCATATCAACTCCCCTCGCCGCCTTTGTCTTTGGCCTGGATCTTGGGGAAACCGGTGTACTTGCCGCCATCGGTGCTACCATGGCCACCCTGTGGAACTATATCTTCAACCTGATGTTTGATCACGGCCTGAAGCGGTTCACCGGCACTACCCGGAAAACCCTCAAGCTGCGCTTCCTGCATGCCATCAGTTTCGAGTTCGGGCTAATGCTGGCATTCCTGCCAGTGATCGCTTGGTGGCTTGATATCGGCTTGCTGGAGGCGCTGATCGTAGATATCGCCTTTGTGGTGTTTTACCTGGTTTACGCCTTTGTGTTTACCTGGTGCTACGATACCGTGTTTCCCGATAACGATGCCGGCCCGGCATCTGCCAACCAGATCCGTTAAACCGAACAAAAGGCTGCCCGCTGCCATGCAGGAATCAATCACCTCCGGCGTTTCCCTGGATCGCCTGAAGCGTATTACCCGCCACTTCGACGAGAACTACATTCAACCCGGCAAGATCCCGGGGGCGGTCACGCTGGTGGCCCGGCATAGCAAGGTTCTCTGGTGTGAAGCCCAGGGCCTGAGAGATGTCGAACGCAACCTGCCCATGGAACGGGATACCGTGTTCCGCATCTACTCCATGACCAAGCCCATCACCTCCATCGCCATGATGCAGCTGTATGAGCAAGGCAAATTCCTGCTGAACGACCCGGTACACAAGTACATTCCATCCTGGCGAAACCTTCAGGTGTACAAGGGTGGCCGCTACCCGGATTTCGAAACCGAACCGGCAACCACCACCATGACCATCCGGGACCTGATGACTCACACCTCCGGGCTGACCTACGGTTTCACCGAGCGAACAGAAGTCGATGCTGCCTATCGCCAGCTGAAACTGGATGGCAGTTCGATCCTGACCCTGGACAAGCTGGTGGATCGCCTTGCAGAACTGCCACTGGAGTTCTCACCGGGCACCGCGTGGAACTATTCCGTATCCACCGATGTACTGGGTTACCTGGTTGAGCTGTTATCCGGCAAGCCACTGGATGCGTATTTCCGTGAGCACATTTTCGAGCCACTGGGCATGACCGACACCGGCTTTCAGGTGCGGCCGGACCAGCAGGAGCGTTTCGCCGCCTGCTATCTGTACCAACCCGGAGACACCATGAAGCTGCAGGACGATCCGGAGCGCTCCCGTTATCTAAAGCAGCCCAAGTTCCTGTCCGGCGGCGGTGGGCTGGTCTCCACCATTGATGACTATTTCCGCTTCGCCCAGGCCCTCTGCCAGGGTGGAGCGTATCAGGGCCAACGCATCATCGGGCGCAAAACCCTGGAATTCATGCGCCTGAACCACCTGCCTGGCGGCAAGGACCTGCCGGGGCTTTCTATTGGCGGCTTCAGCGAAACACCCTATGCCGGCAGCGGGTTCGGGCTGGGCTTTTCGGTGAAAACCGATGTTGCCAGTTCCGCCACCATCGGCTCCGAAGGCGAATTCGGCTGGGGCGGGCTGGCCAGCACCAGCTTCTTTGTGGATCCTGTGGAAGACATGGTGGTGATCTTCATGACCCAGCTGATGCCATCTTCCTCCTACCCCATCCGCCAGGACCTCCGGGCACTGGTGTACGGAGCCCTGAACTGATACCGCCATCTGCTTTATAAGGCTATAACTGCTGGTACCGTGCCGAACCGCAATAGCCTGTGGCATACTCGGTTTCTCAAACCAATAATGAACAATCCACCCGCAAGGAATGTTGTGATGAAACCAGCAACTCTCGCGCTGCACGCCGGCTTCAAGAGCGACCCGACCACCAAGGCCGCTACCACTCCTATTTACCAGACCACGTCCTACACCTTTGATGACACCCAGCACGGTGCCGATCTGTTTGATCTGAAAGTTCAGGGCAACATTTACACCCGCATCATGAACCCGACCAACAATGTACTGGAAGAGCGCATGACCGCGCTGGAAGGTGGCGTTGGCGCACTGGCAGTAGCATCCGGCATGGCCGCAATTACCTACGCCCTGCAGACCATCTGCAAGGTCGGTAACAACATTGTCAGCACCGGCCAGCTTTATGGCGGCACCTACAACCTGTTTGCCCACTCCCTGCCTAACCAGGGCATCGAGTGCAAGATGGTGCGCCACGATGATTTCGAGGCAGTCGAGAACGCCATCGACGACCAGACCCGCGCCCTGTTCTGCGAATCTATCGGCAACCCGGCGGGCAACGTGGTGGATATCCAGAAGTGGGCGGAGATTGCCCACAAGCACGGCATTCCGCTGATTGTCGATAACACCGTAGCGACGCCCTTCCTGTGCCGTCCGTTCGAGCATGGCGCGGACATCGTGGTGCACTCCCTGACCAAGTACATCGGCGGTCATGGCACCACGGTTGCCGGTATCGTTGTCGACTCCGGCAAGTTCGACTGGAAAGCCAGCGCCGACAAATTCCCGATGATGAACCAGCCAGACCCTTCCTACCACGGCGTGGTTTACACCGAAGCCCTGGGCGCAGCTGCCTTTATCGGCCGCTGCCGCGTCGTGCCGCTGCGTAACACCGGCTCTGCCCTGTCGCCGTTTAACTCGTTCCTGATCATGCAGGGGCTGGAAACCCTGGCTCTTCGGATGGAGCGTCACTGCGCTAACGCAGAAAGAGTCGCCCAGTTCCTGCAGGATCACCCGGCGGTTGAGTGGGTAAACTACGCCGCTCTGGCCAACAGCCCCTATAAGGCAACCTGTGAGAAGATCTGTGGCGGCAAGGCCTCGGGTATTCTGAGCTTCGGCATCAAAGGTGGCCGCGAGGCCGGCGCCAAGTTCATCGATGCCCTGGATCTGATCCTGCGCCTGGTGAACATTGGCGATGCCAAGTCCCTGGCTTGCCACCCGGCCACCACAACCCACCGCCAGCTCAACGCAGACGAGCTGAAGAGTGCCGGTGTGAGCGAAGACCTGGTGCGGTTGTCTATCGGTATTGAAGACGCCGACGACATCATCGCCGACATCACCCAGGCCCTGGACAAATCCCAGGCCTGATATTGATCAACCGGGTACGACCAATGTCGTGCCCGGTTACCCCGTGATTCCCCCTACCCGCCTTGTAACTGCCCTGCTGCGGGATTACTCTTTAAGGTTCTCCATACGTTGACCCGAGAGTTTCCGGCCCCATGAGCGACAGCGCAAAGTCCCGCATTACCAGTGGTTCCAAATTCCGTAACGAACACGGCTTTTCCGCCATCAAGGACGGCGTAAAACGTTCCTCTTCAAACACGGAAGACAAGCCCCTGGAGCGCAAGCCGAAATGGCTGCGGGCGCGTATGCCCGGTGGCGAGCGCTATGACGCCGTGCGCCGCAACGTCTCGGAACACCGCCTGAGCACCGTGTGCCAGGAATCCCACTGCCCCAACATCGGTGAATGCTGGACCAACGGCACGGCCACCATCATGGTGATGGGTTCTGTGTGCACCCGGGCCTGCAAATTCTGCGCAGTGGATACCGGCAACCCGAAAGGCTGGCTGGACCCGGAAGAGCCGGAGAACACCGCCAAGTCTGTTGAGCTGATGGGCCTGCGTTACATCGTACTGACCTCGGTCGACCGGGATGACCTGGACGATGGCGGCGCGGCTCACTACGCGGCCTGCGTATCTGCCATCAAACAGCGCACCCCGGAAGTGGCCGTTGAAGCCCTGACTCCGGACTTTGATGCGGTGATGAGCGATGTGGAAAAGGTGGTGGATTCCGGCCTGGACGTATTCGCCCAGAACGTGGAAACCGTCAAACGCCTGACCAGCCGTGTGCGCGACCCCCGCGCCGGTTACGAGAAAACCCTGAGCGTCCTGGCCCACGCCAAGAAACACCGGCCAGACGTGCTCACCAAGACCAGCCTGATGGTCGGCCTGGGTGAAACCGAAGAAGAAGTCCTGGAAACCATGGATGACCTGCGCGCCATCGGCGTAGACATCCTCACCATCGGCCAGTACCTGCGCCCCACCCCGAACCACCTGCCGGTGGAACGCTATGTGACTCCGGAAGAGTTCAACCGCTACCGTGAAATCGGCCTGGAAAAGGGTTTTATGGAAGTGCCATCCGGCCCCATGGTGCGCTCCAGCTATCGCGCTGACCGGGTGTTCGACAAGAACAACCTGGGGCTGGCCGTGCCGGAAGTGCCCGCCTCCAACGCCATGCAGATCCCGGTGAAAGCCGTCGACTGATCCGTTCACAGATTCCCGGGCCGGAGGTCACAGCCGGCCCGGGTTTGTGGCACACTCTGCACTCGTTTTTTCAGCAGAGTAGTAAGCCATGAATCGCCTCGGCGCCCTGTACGACCGTTTTATCCTCCCCCACCCCTGGATTGTGCTGATCCTGTTCGGCGCCATCCTGGCCCTGGCAGCCTTGCGCTTTGATCAGTTCCGGCTGGATGCCTCCGCCGAATCCCTGGTCCTGGAAAACGACCGTTCCCTGGAAGAGTACCGGCAGGTAAACCGGATATTCACAACCTCTGACGACTTCCTGGTGGTGACCTATTCCCCCCGGGAAGACCTGTTCAGTGAAACCGGCCTGCAACGGCTGGCAGCCCTGAGAGACGAACTCCAGGCCCTGGAGGCGGTCGGCTCTACCAACAGCATTCTTAACGTACCCCTGCTGCACAGCCCGGACCTGACCCTCGATACCGTCGACAGTGAAATCAAAACCCTGGACGACCACGATGTGGCGCCCCAAACCGCCCGCCAGGCCCTGCTCGACAACCCCATGTACCCGAACCTGCTGCTCAGCGAAGACGCCGGTACCACCGCCATTCAGGTGAACCTGCCGACACCGGAGCGCTATTTTGAGCTGCTGAACCGCCGCAACGAACTGCGAGACAAAGCCAGCAGCGGCAATGCCAGTGCCGAAGACCAGCAGCAACTGGAACAGGTCGGCCGGCAGTTCATCGACTACACCGAACAGCTGGGTGCCGAGCGGGATGCCACCATTGGGCAGGTGCGCAGCATTCTGGACAACTACCGGGAACACGCCAGCATCCACCTGGGTGGCGTACCGATGATTGTCGCCGACATGATTCGCTTTATCGAAAGCGATCTGTCCACCTTTGGCCTGGGCGTACTGGCCTTCCTGTTACTGACCCTCGCGATTATTTTCCGCCAGTGGCGATGGGTACTGGTGCCACTGTTGTGCTGTGGCTTTACCGTGTGGCTGATGATCGGTTTTCTGGGTTGGGCCCAGTGGCCGGTGACCGTGATTTCCTCTAACTTTATTTCCCTGCTGCTGATCATGACCCTGTCGCTCACCATCCACCTGATTGTGCGCTACCGGGAATTCCAGCACGACGAACCAGGTGCCGCGCCCCGGGATGTCCTGCGCCGCACCATCATGGCCATGGTCAAACCCTGTTTTTACATGGCGGTGACCACCATCGTGGCCTTCGGCTCACTCACCTTCAGCGGCATACGCCCGGTGATCGACTTCGGCTGGATGATGACCCTCGGCCTTACCGTGGCGTTCCTGATCACCTTCCTGGTCTTCCCCGCCCTGCTCAGCCTGCTGCCACCACCGCTGGATAACCGCGTAACGTCAAACAAGGTGCCCTTCACCGATGCCTTTGCCCGCTTTACCGAGCATTTCGGCGGCACCGTCCTGGTCGGCTCGGCAATCATCGCTGTGCTGTGTGTGATTGGCCTGAACCGGCTGACGGTGGAAAACAGCTTTATCGATTACTTCAAATCCTCTACCGAGATTCACCAGGGCATGATCACCATCGACGACCGGCTGGGCGGCACGACCCCTCTGGATGTGGTGATTACCGATGAACCGGCACCCGAGAACCCGGGCGACGATCCCTTTGCCAGCGACTGCGATCCGTTCCTGGACGATTGCGGCGACGAGGAATACCGGGACACCTGGTACACCTACCAGAAAATGCGGGACCTGGGCGCGGTACACGACTACCTGCACAGCCTGCCGGAAACCGGCAAGGTGCTGTCGATCAGCACAACGCTGGACCTGCTGGCACAGGTAAACGGCGGTGAACCGTTGGATGCCCTGCAGCTGGCCTTTGTACCGGCTGCCGTGCCAGAGGACTTACAGGACATCCTGCTCACCCCCTATATTTCCGAAGAGCACGACCAGGCCCGGTTCAGCATCCGCATACTGGAAACCTTACCGGAACTGCGCCGGCAGGAGCTGCTGGACAGAATCCGCAGCCACCTGAGCACCGAACTGGGTTACGACAAAGACCGTATCCTGCTCTCGGGCATGACGGTGATGTACAACAACATGCTGCAAAGCCTGTTCGATTCGCAGATCAAAACCATCGGGGTCGTGTTTGGCGCCATCCTGGCCATGTTCCTGCTGTTGTTCCGCTCGGTAAAGCTGGCCCTGATCGGCATGGCACCCAACCTGATTGCCGCCGGCTCGGTTCTGGGCCTGATGGGTTGGCTCGGCATTCCGCTGGATATGATGACCATTACCGTGGCCGCCATTACCGTTGGCATCGCCGTGGATGACACCATTCATTACATCCACCGGTTCAAAACCGAGTTCGCCAAAGACGGTGACTACCTGGCCACCATGCACCGCTGCCATCGCAGCATCGGCCAGGCCATGTTCTTTACCTCGCTGACCATCATCTCCGGGTTCTCGATCCTGGTGCTGTCGAACTTTATTCCCACGATCTACTTCGGCCTGTTCACCGGCTTCGCCATGTTCATGGCCCTGCTCGGCGCCCTGACCCTGCTGCCCCGGCTGATTGTCCTGTTCAAGCCTTTCCCTGCCCCATAATAAAAACCCCGCCGGAGCATGGCTCGGGCGGGGTTTTTGCAGTTACCGGATCAGGCCTTGCCTGGCTCCGGGTCGTCGGTGTTGATCATGTCATCATGCTCATTCATATCCCATGGCAGCTTGCCCGGCGAGATATTGAGGAAGTGCAGGTAGTTCTCGAACTGGTCGAGAATGTCCTTGATGATGTCATGCTCATCGTAGCCGAACACATCGTAGGAACGACCGCCCCGGCGCAGATAGACCTCCGCCCGGTAATAGGCTTCCGGCTCATCCGGGTCACGCTTGAGCTCGCCGTAGACAAAGCCCGGCATCGGGTGCTCGGTCAGCCGCACATCGTAGATGAAGTCGACATGGTGCTCACGGTGCACCTGCAGGTGCGAACGCAGGTTCTCGACATCGAACTCGGCGGTTGCATCCCAGCCTTTGGCCTTCAGTTCCTGCTCCACTTCCCGCATGGCATTCATGGCAGTGTTCTTGATGAACATTTCCACTTCGTGCTTGCCCGGGAATTCCACAATCGCCGCCAGGCGATGCTTCCATTGGGAGCCGGTCATGTGCCGGTTGCTCATCATATGCGCCTGCAGGCTGGTTTCACGATGCCCTTCGATCACCAGCGCCCGCCACATACCAACGGCGGCAATCAGCATGATGATGGCAAACGGCAGGGCGCTGGCAATGGTCATGGTCTGCAAGGCGCTCAGCCCGCCTGCCAACAACAGCACCGCTGCAACCGCACCTTCCAGCACGGCCCAGAACACCCGTTGCCATGCCGGGGTGTTGATCACGCCACCGGAAGCCAGGGAGTCAATCACCAGAGAGCCGGAGTCAGACGAGGTGACAAAGAAGGTGATGATCAGCAGCACCGTCAGCAAAGAAATAAAGAACGACCAGGGCAGCACGTCGAACAGTTTGAACAGGGCAACCGCGTGGTCATCCTGCACGTCCGTGATCAGGGTATTCAGGCCTTCATTCATGATCAGGTTCAGGGCGGTGTCGCCGAATATCGAGAACCACAGGAAGGTGAACACCGATGGTACCAGCATCACACCGAACACAAACTGGCGGATGGTACGGCCGCGGCTGATCTTGGCGATAAACATGCCCACAAACGGCGCCCAGGCAATGGTCCAGCCGAAGATGAACAGCGTCCAGTTACCGATCCAGTCACTGCGGGTGTAGGCCTGCAGGTTGAAGGTGCGCTCGACAATACCGCTCAGGTAGCTGCCGGTGTTCTGCAGGAAAGTTTCCAGGATGTGGATGGTGGGCCCGACCACAAACACAAACAGCATAAGGGAAACCGCCAGCACCATATTAAGAATGGACAGACGCTTTACACCCTTATCCATACCTGCCACCACCGACACGGTCGCCGCGGCGGTAATCACCGCAATGGCAATAATCTGCACCGTGGTACTGATGGGAACTTCCGGCCAGAGATAGTTGATGCCTGCGTTGATCTGGGTAACCGACAGCCCCAGCGTAGTGGCAATACCAAACATGGTGCCCAGAATGGCGAAGATATCCACTGCGTGGCCGATGGGGCCGTAGATCTTCTCGCCAATCAACGGGTAGAGCGCGGAGCGGATAGACAACGGCAGACCATGGCGGAAGGCAAAGTACGCCAGCACCAGGCCTACCAGGCCGTAGATGGCCCAGATATGAAAGCCCCAGTGGAAGAAAGCAATCTGCATGGCCTGCTTGGCCGCATCGACGGTTTCAGCAGCGCCGGCAGGCGGCGTGGCGTAATGCAGCACGGGTTCGGCCACGCCAAAGAACAGCAGCGCGATACCGTAGCCGGCCGAGAACAGCATGGCAAACCATTCCGGGAAGGAGTACTGGGCTTCCGCGTGGTCCGGCCCCAGTTTGATATTGCCCCACTTGGATGCACCCACAGAGACAATAAAGACCAGGAAGATGGCAACCGACAGCATGTAGAACCAGCCGAAGGTATCGGTAATCCAGGCCAGGGTCGCGCTGAACGCTTCCCCTGCCAGCTCAGGATTGCTGATGGTTCCGATCACCAGCAACAGCGCAACAACAACGGCCGGAATAAAGACCGGTACGAGGATAGTGGAACGGATAGCTTTCTTGTCTGAAGCCATAGAGTCCATCCATGTTATGAGTGAGTTTTACAGAGCTTCTTGCGAGCCCTTTCGAGCATTACGAAAAGTATAGGATCAAATGAATTATTTGGATGACACAGAATACTTCTAACCGTGAAATAAACTTATAGACCTTTCAAAGCCTTTGTGCAGAAGGTATTGCAGGGAAAGAGCGGAATAGCAAAGGAAGTAACCGGAGAGGACGTAACCCGCACCTGCGGCATCGGCAGGCGCGGGCGGGAACCAACAAGGCGGCTTTACTGGCCTTGCTGCATCATCTGACGCTGTTGCTGCATCTGACGCTGCATTTCCTGCATCTGGCGATCCAGCTCGGCGCGCTGCTCTTCAGTAAATACCGCATCAACCTTGGCTTGCATCAGCGCAGACAATGCCGCGATTTCACCGGTTACATCGCCAAGCTTCTCGGCACTGGCGCGGATTGCATCCTCGTTGTAGTCTGCTTTGATCTCACCCTGCAGGTCTGCCTGGAGTGTTTGGGCGCTCTGGCGAAGCTCGCCAATCTCACCTTCCATGTCGCCAATAATGCCTCGAATTTCTTTTTGCTGGCTGTCAGAGAGGCCAACCATTTCGGCAAGCCGGGAAACCTGGTCAGGCTGACCTTGCTGGGCCATGGCGGGAACGGAAAGACTCAGGGCAACCAGTGCAGTGCCAATAACTTTTTTGAGCTTCATACAGTATTCTCCTCATCTTCGGCGGCCATCACTCACCACCGGCTCTCATTGATTTGCAATTCAGGGACTGACACCCTAAATCATTCGCCCCCTGAATTTCATCCCGATATCCCTTCTTTTTGTACATGCTTTTTCGCAATCCCGCTCGACGCCGCGGGACAAGCGCCTCAGACCAATGTGAAAATTTAGTCATTCCACTGCATAATGGCGGCTCTACACACCATACGGAGCAGACATCATGGCTATAAACTGGTTTCCCGGGCACATGCACAAGGCCCGAAAGGAGATCAAAAAGGTCATGCCGCAGATGGATCTGATCATCGAGGTGGTAGACGCCAGAATCCCGTTCAGCAGCGAGAACCCGCTGGTGCCCTCACTGCGCGGCAACACGCCGCTGATCAAGGTTTTGAACAAACGCGACCTGGCAGACCCGGCGATCACCGAACAGTGGCTGGCCTGGATTGAAAAGGAACGCGGGGTGCGGGCCATCACCCTCACCCACAATCAGCGCCAGGAGGCACTCGATATCCTGACGCTCGCCGCGGAGATGACACCGGGCCACGACCGCCAGAAAAGTGCCCTGCGCGTGATGATTCTGGGCATACCCAATGTCGGAAAATCCACGCTCATTAACACCCTGGCTGGCAGGCCAGCGGCAAAAACCGGAAACGAACCTGCGGTTACCCGGGCCCAGCAGGCGATCAAACTGCCCGATAATATCCTGCTTTACGACACCCCTGGTTTTCTGTGGCCCAAGCTGTCACCGGAACAGTGCGGCTACCGCCTGGCCATCAGCGGCGCAATCCGCAGCGCCGTACTGGATTTTGAAGAAGTAGCCATGTTTGAGGCTGACTACCTTGTAGAGACCTATCCAGCACTGGCCATGGCCCGATATGGGCTTACCGAGAGGCCCCGGGACGGTCTGGCACTGATGGACGCCATTGCCGAAAAACGACGGTTTCTTGGCCGCGGCGGCGTGCCTGACCTGCACAAGGTGTCGGAGGTGCTGATCAACGAATTCAGAGCCGGTACGATAGGCAGAATTTCACTTGAAACCCCTGCCATGATTGAAAAAGAACTGGAAGAAACCAGGGTACGGGAAGAGGCCGAAGCCGCGGCAAAAGCGCTCAAGGATCAACAGCGCAAACAGCAGCACCGCAAATCGAGAAGTTAGGCACAAATACCTGTAGCCTGAACTTAGGGTATACGACTATATTTTTTTGATATACTTGACCGCGATCAACGAGTAAGACAGCTTTCGCTCCGACAGAGCTGTCTATGACTATGAGGTTTCAGCAGAACACGCTCGCTCCGCCCGCAATACGGTGCGGTTCGCCACAGCTCAATCCGGACGGTTCATCAGTTATGGCTCAGGCAATACCTCTCCACCAAATGTCGCCACTCAAAGCCTCCTGTCATCAGTGCAGTCTGAGCAATCTCTGCCTGCCTCTGGCAGTTGAGGAGAACGATCTCGAACGCCTTGAAGATATCGTTCAGCAGGGCAAGATCTATAATCGGGGTGAGCACATTTTCGATCAAAGTACGCCGTTCAAGTCCTGCTTTGCAGTAAAAAGCGGCTCAATCAAAACATCGATTATCACTGAGGGTGGTGATGAGCAGGTCACCGGGTTCTTTATGCCCGGCGAACTGGTGGGCCTCGACAGCATGAGCGGTGAAACCTACGCCTGCACCGCCAAAGCGCTGGAAAGAACCAGCCTTTGTGAGTTCCCGGTGGACAAGCTGGAAGAGCTTACCGGCAAACTGCCTGAGCTTCAGCATCATATGTACCACCTGATGAGCCAGGAGATTCAGAACAGCCATCAGCTGGCTATGCTGTTGAGCAAAAACACAGCGGAAGAACGCATTGCGGCACTGTTACTGTCACTGTCCAGCCGCTTCCGCCGGCGCAGGATGTCGGCCACTAACTTCAGCCTGCCGATGCCTCGCAACGACATTGCCAATTTTCTTGGCCTGGCCGTTGAAACCGTCAGCCGTGTGTTTACCCGTTTTCAGAACCAGGGCATCATTCGCGCCAGAGGCCGCGAAGTAGAGCTACTGGACGTTGAAGCCCTGCAAATGGTCACCCGGGATTTCGCCAAACAAGGCCGCCAGTAACCTTCTCTGCAGAGGTGGGCCGGTCTAGGTTTCAGCCGGCTCGCCCTCAACCCCCGCCATTCCGGCGTCCTTTATCATAGCGACTTCTTCCGTCAGCCAGGCCCGCCAAGGCAACTGCTTTATTCCAAACGTATTGCGAATCTTGGTGCACACCATCGTATTGTTCACGGGCTCAAGATGCCCCCACTCGGGCACCTCATCGACCACCTTGATTCCTTCCGGAATGCCCGGCATGCCGGCGATGGAAAGCCCAAGCTCATACAGTGTAATCTCTTCCGCACCAGCGTATTGATAGGTACCCCAGGCCTCCGCGCCGCAGTCGAGCTGCAGTATGATCGCCGACATGACTCTCGCAAGATCTTTTACGGCTACCGGCTGGCCATGACACCGCCCAGGAAGTGGCAATGCGTCAGAACTGGAGCTGTTTTCGTACACCTTTTTGGCAAACCTTGCCAGGCTCCAGCCGGTACGCAGAATTATGTGGCGCGGTAACTGGCTACGAAGCGCCTGCTCACACTCCCATTGCCAACGACCCAGCTCGTTGAGGGGCTGCCCAGGATTAGAGGCTATGTACGCACCCTGTTTTCTGCCATCAAAAACGTAGCACGACGATAGCTGCAGCAGCGCCATATTGCGCTCGAGGGCGTGCCCGGCCAGCGCCAGAGGCAGAGAAAAAGCCGCCTCGTGGGTCGCTTCGCGATTGTCCTCAGCTTTTTCAGGATCGGCCAGCCATAGCGCATTAACGATGAGGTCTGTGTCATCGGGTATCCAGCTTGCCAGCGCATGGAGGTCGGCGTTGGCAGGATCGCTCACCAGCAACGGACTGACCCTGAGGTGAGTGGCCCGCAACCGATCCAGGAGCACTCTGCCCAGCGGGCCGTAATCGTGAACAACTAGTACATGCACAGGGGTTCGAGGCCTCCGGATTTCACTGATATGACGGATGTCAGCAAACACTCAGGCCAATGGCCCCGAGTAGCGTTATGCTGCACTATCTCGCAACTTGATTTCGCAACTCGATGATGAGCGATACGCCACTGGCGAAGCTTGAACACCATCACGCGTTTACGCTGAGCATACAACAACAGGACCTTTCATGCTGAAACAACAGAGCCATATCGTTGCCCCCATCCCTGACGAGCTTCGCACACGAGCGTTGTACACCGTAACGGAACTCAAAGGGCGCGGTAAAGCCGACAAAGAGGCCATCGACAAGCTCTACGAACTTATCGTGGAACTCACCGAACAGGGCCTGGATTTCTTCTTCCTGGAGCCCCTGCGCCGCCTCAACGCCGGCAACATGATGATGGGCATGGCCAAGGTAGGCATCAGCAGCATGCTTAAAGGCAGTAAAATGGTTGTTCACAAGGTACTGAAGAAGCTGGATGACCGCAGCCTGGCGGCTATCCTAGACTTCATTGAGGAAATCATTCATGAGCCCGAGGCACCCGGGCAGTAACGCCCGTCAGCAGCTCATAGCCAATCGTCCCGGCACAGGCAGCAACCTCATCCACGCTCACTGTGCCGCCCCACAGCTCTACCATATCGCCTTCCTGAGCCTCAGGAGCGCCGGTAAGGTTAACCGCCAGCATGTCCATGGAAACCCGGCCAAGCAGACTGATGCGAGTACCCCTGACCGCAGCGGGTGTGCCCGTTCCGGCGTGACGCGGATAACCATCGCCATAGCCGATCGCCACCATGCCCATTCGGGTCTCGGTGTCGGCCACCCAGGTTGCCCCATAACCAATGGATTCCCCCGGCCCCACCACACGCGTCGCGATCAGCGGTGCCTCCAGTGTCATGACGGGCTTCAGTCCCAGTTCTGGCCCGGTGGCAGCAATCATTGGCGAGGCACCATAAAGCATAATGCCGGGTCTGCTCCAGTCGTAAAGTGGCTGGTCGGGTAGAAAGTGAGCGGCGGAGTTACCGACACTGCGCATCAGATCAGGCCAGGGCGCAGTAGCACGCTCAAAAACAGCGGTTTGATCATGAGTCATCGCACTGGCGGGATCGTCCGCACAAGCAAAATGCGTCACAAAGCCCAGCACATGATGCCCACAACCTGAGGCCTCCAGCTTCGCCATCACAGCCGGCAGATCGTCAGGCCGAAAGCCCAGCCGATTCATGCCGGTGTTCACTTTCAACCAGAATGAAGGTGCGCTGTCACCGGCCAGCCACTCAAGCTGCACTCCGTTATGCAATACGGGCTCAAAGCCTCTTTGCCTGCATACAGCGAGGTCACGCTGGCTGTGCACACCCTGCAACATAGCCACCGGTTGGCGAATGCCCGCGGCGCGAAGTGCAAGAGCCTCTTCCAGACAAGCCACTGCAAACTTGCCGGCGTCATCAGCCAATGCTTTCGCTACGGCTGCGATACCGTGGCCGTATCCATCGGCTTTCACAACCGCCATCGCCCGGGCGTCACCCGCTTTGGCCTGGGCAAGCCGGAAATTGTGTTTCAGTGCGTCAAGATCAATTCTGGCAACCGTGGAACGTGGCATTAATAATCACCACCGTAATCGCTGTAATCCCCGTGCGCCAGGTCTTCAAATTTGGTGTACTTACCAATAAACGCCAAGCGAATGGTTCCGATAGGGCCATTCCGCTGCTTACCAATAATGATTTCGGCGATGCCTTTATCCTGAGTGTCTTCGTTATAGACCTCATCCCGGTAAACGAACATGATGACGTCGGCATCCTGCTCGATCGCGCCGGATTCCCGGAGATCCGAGTTGATCGGGCGTTTGTTCGGCCGCTGCTCCAGGCTTCGGTTAAGCTGCGAGAGTGCAACAACCGGGCAGCTCAACTCTTTGGCAATACCCTTGAGCGAGCGCGAGATTTCTGAAATCTCCGCCGTCCGGCCTTCAGTGTTGCCAGGCACCCGCATCAGCTGAAGGTAGTCGACCATGATCAGGCCAATTTTGCCGTCGTTTTCCCGCGCAATCCGGCGGGCCCGCGAACGCATTTCGGTGGGACTCAGGCCCGGGGTGTCATCAATGTACAACGGCTTATCTTTAAGCAGGCTGACCGCAGACGTCAGGCGGGGCCAGTCGTCCTCGTCGAGTTTACCGCTGCGCACCTTGGTTTGATCGATGCGGCCCAGCGAAGACAGCATACGCATGGCCAGCGCATCGGCGGGCATTTCCATACTGAACACCAGGATCGGGGTGCTGGTGCTGATCAGGGCGTTCTCAACGATGTTCATGGCGAAGGTGGTTTTACCCATGGAGGGCCGCCCGGCCACGATGATCAGATCCGCCGGTTGCATACCCGAGGTCTGGTCGTCCAGATCCCGGAACCCGGTGGTCAGGCCGGTGGTCTGTTCGCCGGATTCAAACAACTCTTCGATACGGCTCAGCGCGGTGGCAAGAATCGGGTTGATGGCCTTCGGGCCTGAGCCCTCTTTATTGCGGGATTCGGCGATCTGGAAAACGCTGCGCTCTGCTTCGTCCAGTATTTCAGCGCTTTTCCGGCCCTGGGGGTTAAACGCCGAGTCTGAAATCTCACCTGAAACAATCAACAGCTGGCGTAGAATGGATCGCTCTTTGACGATTTCCGCATACGCCTTGATGTTCGAGGCACCGGGGGTTTTCTCAGCCAGCTCCGCCAGGTAAGACAAGCCACCGGCATCTTCAATGTCGCCCGCCCGCTCAAGAAACTCAGCCAGGGTCACAACGTCCAGGGGTTCACTCTCACTCGCCAGGCGCTCGACGGCGCCAAAAATAAGCTTGTGGTCCTGACGATAGAAATCCGCCGCCGAGATAATCTCGGCAACATCATCAAAGCGCCGGTTATCCAGCATCAACCCGCCCAATACCGCCTGCTCCGCTTCCACAGAGTGGGGCGGAATCTTAATGCGGCTGGTTTCCGGATCAATGGAGGCGGGTTTCAGAGTGGGATTAGCCATAAACACCAGACAAGTATTAAATGAGGAAACAGAGAGACAAGAATACCAGAAAGCAACGGGCCCGAAACCGTTTCCGGCTCGGGCCCGTCTCAGAGTGCTGAAACCTGGGGTCTCAGTACCCGATGAACTTACCTGTTACTGGCAACCGATTACTCGGCCACAACCGCCAGTTTGATGGTAACTTCAACGTCGGTGTGCAGCTGCAGCTCGATGTCGTACTCACCGGTAACCCGCAGCGGGCCTTCCGGCAGACGAACTTCGCTTTTCTCGACTTCGGTGCCGCCAGCAGAAACAACGTCTGCAATATCGCGCACACCAATAGAGCCGAACAGCTTGCCTTCTTCACCAGCCTTGGAGGTGATGGTGAAGGAAGCACCTTCCAGAGCCTCGGCACGGGACTGGGCAGCGGCCAGCTTGTCAGCAGCAGCCTTTTCCAGTTCAGCGCGACGCTCTTCAAACGCCTGTACGTTTGCAGCCGTGGCAGGAACAGCCTTGCCATATGGCAGCAGGAAATTACGACCGTAACCGGCCTTAACCTTTACCTTGTCGCCCAGAGAGCCAAGGTTTGCTACTTTCTCGAGCAGAATAACTTCCATCTCGTTAACCTCTTCGTGCTTTATTCGGCCGGCCCATCGGGCGCAATACGCCCCCGGATATCCAGCCAGCTATCCACAAAAGCCAGAACCAACAACAGCATCATCAGATTCAGACCAAACAGACCCAGTACAACGTAAAACGCGATCAGCGACTGCCTGCCCCACTGTTTACGAGCCACAACACCATGAACCAGAGCCAGAGCCGCCACGAAAAGTGGCGTTGCTGCAGCCCAGGCCAGCAGCACCGGGTTAAGCCCCAACATCGGGCCTGACACCATGGTCACCGCGCATATAACCGCGATGGCGGGAGACAACCGGATAGCATGGAATTCCGTGCGGAACCCACCCGGGTTATCCAACCCCGCTTGCCAGCCCCTGGCCAGCATGGCCATACCAATCGCCGTAGCGAAAGAGGTACCCGCCATACTCGCGCTCATGGCGCTCCGGATGATCCGCTCAAGGTCGCCGCCCAGAGACTGAACCACTTCGGCGTTGTATTGTTCGTAAAACTCGACACCTATCTGAACAAGTTCATTCAAGAGTGCCGGATACATCACGGGCAACATCAGCCCACTCAGTATCGTCAGAAAGGCGCCGGACAACAGCGCGTTTTCCCAGGACAGCGATGCTCTGACGACCGATGCCATCAGCATCGTTTGCAACAGCACAATCAGGGCGGTCGGGTTCTGGCCGTAAGTGGCCCAACCCAACGCTGGCAAAACTGCCCAGAGGCCAATAGTCAGCCCCTGCCGAATCCCCAGTCGCATAATGACCAGGGCAATAACTGCTGCGCCAATCCAGAACAACAAGGGAACCGCAGTTGTTATGACTGCAACCCCGCCGGCCTGCATGGGACCGCGCATTACATACTGTGCCAGTGCACGCATGGTCCCGGGTCCTGTCTATCTGTGCTTAGTGGTCGTGACTGTCCGTATACGGCAGCAGTGCCAGGTAGCGGGCGCGCTTGATAGCGGTAGCCAGCTGACGCTGATAACGTGCTTTGGTGCCGGTAATACGGCTGGGCACGATTTTGCCGGTTTCAGTGATGTAGCCTTTCAGGGTGTCCAGATCCTTGTAATCGATCTCTTTAACACCTTCTGCCGTGAAGCGGCAGAACTTGCGACGTCTGAAAAAACGAGCCATAACTTAACTCCTAACTCCGGTAAATTACTCTTCTTCGTCCTGGGAATCAGCGCCCTGACCTTCGTCAGATTCAGCTGAACGGCGTGGACGATCATCTCCGCCGGAACGACGGTCCTCACGGGACTCAGCCGCTTTCATCGGAGACAGTTCAGTAACAGCCTCGTCGCGACGCAGAATCAGTTCGCGGATGATGGCATCGTTGAACCGGAAGTTATGAGTCAGCTCGTCCATCGCAGCCTGTGAACATTCAGCGTTCATCAGCACGTAGTGAGCCTTGTGAATCTTGTTGATCGGGTATGCCAGATGACGACGGCCCCAATCTTCCAGGCGATGTACCTTGCCGCCATCTTCAGTGATGACGCTGGTATAACGCTCGATCATCGCGGGCACCTGCTCGCTCTGATCCGGATGTACCATAAATACGATTTCGTAGTGACGCATGAGTTCTCCCTACGGGTTAAACAGCTTTCGTCTTGGGCCTGCCCCTTTCGGGCGCGCTCCCAAGCATGAAAGCAAGGAGGTGACAGCCAGGCTGCCGGCTTCTTTTCGCTTTATCAACAAGACGTTATTGGAAAACACCTGTTCTAGAGCGAGGCTTCATTGCCCTGAACGCAGGCAATAAAAAACCACCCCTTCTAAAAGGGGTGACGTATTCTATGCGCAAGGGTGTTGTTGTGCAAGGCTTAACCGATTCGCTGACGCAGCGCTTCGTACAGGCAAACGCCCGTCGCCACCGAGACATTCAGGCTGTCGACATGGCCGAGCATAGGGATATTGATCAGCTGATCGCAATGTTCACGGGTGAGCCGGCGCATACCCTTACCCTCGGCCCCCATCACCAGCGCAACCGGACCTTTGAAGTCCGCCTGATAAAGACTGGCATCGGACTCGCCGGCCGTGCCGATCAGCCAGACACCCAGACCCTTCAGCTCGCGCAGAAAACGAGCCAGATTAGTCACCCGAACAAACGGCACCGTTTCCGCCGCTCCACAAGCCACCTTGCGTGCTACCGGCGTCAATGTTGCGGATTTGTCTTTGGGCACAATCACCGCCTGCACACCAACCGCATCGGCCGTGCGCATACAGGCACCCAGGTTATGGGGATCGGTTACGCCGTCGAGCACCAGCAGGAACGGTGGTTTGCCGCTTGCGGCCAGCTGTGCCAGCAGATCCGCTTCGGACCACTCCCGACTCTCGGACACTTCGGCGACAACACCCTGGTGAACCCCACCAACGCGCTCGTCCAACTCCCGGCGGTGTACCACCTTCCAGCGCACACCCAAACCATCCAGCGCATCGGTAACTGACTTTACTCGCTTATCCTGGCGGCCGGTCTGAATCCATACCTGCTGTAGCCGCTCCGGCTCCCGCTTCAATACGGCATCCACGGCATGCCAGCCAAATACATATTCCTGAGACACGAACGATTATTTCCTGTGCAGCTGATTCACTTTCGGCTTTTGCGCTTTTTACCTGCCGCTTCCGGCTTGCCCTTACCACCTTTTCTGGACGCCTCTCGAGCCGCTTCCGCCGCCAGCTTTTCCTTGGCGCTGCCGGGCTTGCCACGCTTACCGCCTTTACCCGCGCGATCGCCCTTATTGCGGGACTCCCGCTTGGATAAATCCAGCGCATCCCGGTCCGCTGTGCGTTTTTTCGGGGTACTGATCAGCTCCAGATCAATCTTGCGATCCTCCAGACCCACCCGCACCACGCGAACCCGCACCTCATCCCCTAACCGGAAACTCACCGCGGTGCGCTCTCCAATCATGCGATGCTTGGCAGAGTCGTGGTGGAAGTAGTCGCCACTGAGGGTCGACACATGCACCAGCCCCTCAATGTAAATATCCTGAAGCTCCACGAAGAAACCGAAAGGCACCACGGCAGCAATCACACCGTCGTACTCTTCGCCAACGTGATCACCCAGAAATTCACACTTGAGCCAGGCCATGACGTCACGGGTCGCATCATCGGCGCGCCGCTCCGTCATCGAACAATGCTCGCCGAGCTGCTCCATTTTGGCGTAATCGTAGGGGTAAACCGCCAGCTCGGAATCCGCCACCTTGGGCGACACCACATCCTTTTGCACTTCCGGGTTGTGAATGCGGGATTTGATCGCCCGATGCACAATCAGGTCCGGATAGCGACGGATAGGAGAGGTAAAGTGGGCATAGCTGGCAAAGCCAAGACCAAAGTGACCGCTTTCTTCCGGGCTGTACACCGCCTGGCTCAGTGACCGCAGCATCACCATCTGGATAACATTGGCATCTGGTCTGTCGGCGACTTCCGACAGCAACTGCTGGTAATCACCAGAGGTCGGTGCATCCCCACCACCCAGCTGCAGCCCCAGCTCACTCAGGAACAGTCTGAGATTACCCAGACGCTCTTCAGAGGGGCCGTTGTGCACCCGGTAAAGCGCAGGCACCTTGTGTTTTTTGAGGAAGCGCGCCGTAGCCACGTTGGCGCACAACATGCACTCTTCCACAATCTTGTGGGCATCGTTGCGATGTACCGGCACGATTTCTTCAATCTTTCGATTCGCATCGAAGACCACTTTGGTCTCGGTCGTCTCGAAGTCAATGGCTCCACGCTCAGTGCGGGCACGGCGCAACAACTTGTACAGCTCATAGAGATTGTGCAGGTGCGGCAGCAAATCGGCATAGTGAGCGCTCAGCTTGTAGCCCTGCTCACTGTCCGGGTGCTCCAGCATGGCACTGACCTTGTTATAGGTCAGCCGTGCATGACTGCGCATGACCGCCTGGTAAAAGGTGTAACCACTGATGTTACCGGCGGCACTGATGGTCATGTCCGCCACCATGCACAACCGGTCGACACCCGGGTTCAGGGAGCACAATCCGTTGGAAAGCTTCTCCGGCAGCATCGGCACAACATGGTCCGGGAAGTACACCGAGTTCCCACGCTGAATAGCCTCTTCGTCCAGCGGCGAGCCGGGGCGCACATAATGAGATACGTCGGCAATGGCAACCACCAGCCGATACCCACCACGCGGACGTGGCTCGCAGTAGATCGCGTCGTCGAAATCCCGGGCTGTCTCGTCATCAATGGTGACCAACCGCATATTGCGGATATCCACCCGATTCGCCTTGTCCTTCTCTTCCACCTCTGCCGCAATGGCTGCAGTTTGCTCGCCTACCGCTGTCGACCAGCTGTGCGGAATATCATAGGCACGAATAGCGACATCGATCTCCATGCCGGGAGCCATGTGCTCACCAAGTATTTCAATCACCCGACCGGTTGGCTGGGTGCGCACGGTCGGTTGGCGCAAAATCTCGGTGACCACGTACTGCCCGTGAACTGCTTTCCCGGCGTGCTCGTCCGGCACCAGAATCTCGTGATTAATACGAGCATTCTCCGGCACCACAAACGCAATGCCACTCTCTTTGAAGAAACGCCCCACGATCTGCTCGGTACGGTGCTCGAGCACTTCCACAATCTTACCTTCCCGGCGCCCCCGGTCATCCACCTGATCCACCCGGGCAGCTACCCGGTCACCGTGGAATACCTGACGCATCTGGCGGGCACTGAGAAACAGATCTGTGCCGCCATCATCGGGAATCAGAAAACCAAAGCCATCCCGATGCCCCACCACCTTGCCCGTTACCAGGGCCGCCTCTTCGATGGGCAGGAACGCATCGCGACGATTGCAGATCAACTGGCCGTCGCGGCACATAGCGATCAGACGACGACGCAAGGCCTCAATGCCTTCGGGCGTGTCCTGCCCCATTTCCTGGCACAGCGTCTCGTGAGTAGCCGGCGCACCGCGGTCTTTCAGGTGCTGAAGAATAAATTCCCGGCTCTGGATGGGGTTGTCGTACTTCTGGGCTTCACGATCGGCGTGAGGGTCCCGTCCTTCTTTCTTTCTGGAAACCATTCGGATCCTTGTTATTCAAGCCGCAGTCAGCGCGGCACAATTCGTTAATGGCAGAGTATAACGTTGCAACCATAAACCTGCATAATTAGGGAGCAATTTATAGGCACAAATACAGCGAAAACTTTTTCAAAAAAAACGTTTGACAGGCCCGAACCGAATCATTAAAGTACGCGCCATCGGTTGAGGGGCAACCCCGACCACTGGCAGAAACGCTAGTTTTTCAATAAACTAACAGCGCGACTGCAAATCACCTGCCGAGGTGGTGAAATTGGTAGACACGCTAGCTTCAGGTGCTAGTGGGGGCAACCCCGTGGAGGTTCAAGTCCTCTCCTCGGCACCATTTCCTCCCCCAGGAAATGGCAAGAATCAATACCTTACAGACTTCAGATATACAGGTGTTTGGGTTCGAAAAGCCCGACTTTAACACACCTGATTAAACCATTGCTATTTCCCCTACACTGCCCTGATTGTTCAGCCACCTTGGGCTGCCGTTTACGCACTTTCTATTTCTTCCTTTATTGACCTAACGACGCTGTTTGTCGCCTTCATTCAATACCCTACTCTCTTGCAGCATTGCCCGTGTACGCCCCCGCCGCTACACTCAAAGGCATTTTGACCCGCATGGGCACCACACGCCCCATGCTCATTGCAGTAGATGGAACCCATTGAATGAGCCACAACATCACCCTTCAGCAACTTGAATCCTTCCTGTGGGAAGCCGCCGACATCCTGCGCGGCAATATGGATGCATCCGAATACAAGGACTACATCTTCGGGATGATGTTCCTGAAGCGCCTGTCGGATGCCTTTGAAGAAGCACAGGAAGGCGTTGTCCGGTACTACATGGACAAGGGCAAGACCGAAGAACAAGCCCGCGAACTGGCGGACGATGAAGACGAATACGACAAGACTTTCTATATACCGCCCGTTGCCCGCTGGGGTGCAATCAAAGACCTGAAGCACGACATTGGCTCTGAACTGAACACTGCCACAGAAGCCATCGAAGAATACAACCCCGTTCTGGAAGGGGTGCTGGTTTCCATCGACTTCAACATCAAGAACAAGCTGTCCGACAAAAAGCTGCGCGACCTGCTCAGCCACTTCAGCCGCTACCGTCTACGCAACGAAGACTTCGAGCGCCCGGACCTGCTGGGCACCGCCTACGAGTACCTGATCAAGATGTTCGCGGACAGCGCCGGCAAGAAAGGCGGTGAGTTCTACACCCCGTCTGAAGTGGTACAGCTGTTGGTTGCCCTGCTTAAACCCCATGCCGGAATGCGTATATACGACCCCACTGCCGGTTCTGGCGGCATGTTGGTGCAGACCCGCAACTATCTGGCGACCCACGGTGAAAACCCGTCCAACCTGTCCCTGTTCGGTCAGGAGATGAACCTGAACACCTGGGCAATCTGCAAGATGAACATGTTCCTCCATGGGGTCTACAGCGCGGACATTCGCAAGGGTGACACTCTCGGCGATCCGCAGCATACCCAAGGCGGCGAACTGATGACCTTTGATCGGGTAATCGCCAACCCGCCCTTTAGCCTGAAGAAGTGGGGCAAGGAAGAAGCCGACAGCGATTCTTATGGTCGCTTCCCCTATGGCACACCACCCAAGGATGCCGGGGACCTGGCATTCGTTCAGCACATGGTCGCCAGTCTTAATTCTGAAGGCATGATGGGCGTGGTCATGCCCCACGGCGTTCTGTTCCGTGGTGCCAGCGAAAAAGCCATTCGCCAGGGCATTCTGAACGATGACCTGCTGGAAGCCGTGGTTGGCTTGCCCGCAGCCCTGTTCTACGGCACCGGCATTCCCGCCTGCCTGTTGATCATCAACAAGAACAAACCGGCAGAGCGTAGAGGCAAGGTGCTGTTCATCAACAGCGAACTGGAATACGAAGAAGGCAAGAACCAGAACAAGCTCCGCCAGCAGGACATTGAAAAGATCGTCCGGACCTTCGACGACTATGCCGAAATCAAACGCTATTCAAAAGTCGTCACGCTGGCTGAAATCGCCGAAAACGATTACAACCTGAACATCCGCCGCTACGCCGACACCAGCCCACCCCCGGAAATCTTCGACGTGCGCGCCATCCTGCACGGTGGCATCCCAGTGCGGGAAGTGGAAAGCGAGTACATCCGGGAAGAAATTCTGGAAGACTTCGACGTGTCCACGGTGTTCGTAAAGCGGGATGGAGAGCCTTCAGCGCATGGAGAGTACTACGACTTCAAACCGGAGATCGATACCAAAGACGCCATTCGTAAAGTCGTGGGCGATACCGACGCCAAGGTAATCACCCAGCTGGAACGTTGGTGGGACAAGTACAGCGTGTCATTGAGCGAACTGGATGCACAGGTGGCGGAAGCTGAGCATGCGATGAAGGCGTATCTGAAGGAGCTGGGATATGAGTAATACAGTTCCAAACGACTGGGAAGCAGCGAGCCTTCGAGAACTCTGCAAATTTTCTGGCGGAAGTGCATTCAAAGAAAAATACCAAGGAAGACGAAGAGGCGAGTATCCCTTTATCAAAGTCAGTGATATGAATATTGATGGCAATCATCGTTTCATCACCAACGCAAATCATTGGATTGATCAGGCAACGAAGATTGAGGCTAAGATAAAGTTATTCCCCGCATCTTCGGTCGTATTCGCAAAAGTAGGCGCTGCACTTTTATTAAATCGACGTCGCATACTTACTCGCGAAACAGCTATTGATAACAACATGATGGCTGCAATACCCAACAGCGACGACAATAATTTCCTATATTACGTGCTTCAGGAAGTTGATCTCAGAGAAATCGTTCAAGGGGGTGCCGTACCATCTGTAAACCAAGCACAGATGGAGGATATACCAACTTTAATTCCCCCACTCCCCGAACAACAAAAAATCGCAACCATCCTTTCATCCGTCGATGACGTGATCGAAAAAACACGCGCGCAGATCGACAAGCTGAAAGACTTGAAAACCGGCATGATGCAGGAGTTGTTGACCAAAGGGATCGGGCATACGGAGTTTAAGGATTCGCCGGTGGGGCGGATACCCGAAAGCTGGGCTGTGGTGCCACTCAGCGAAATCGTGCAATCAAAAGTACTTGGGACCACCCTGAGGGGGCAAGGGGACCAGAACGTTTTACTTCTGAAAATGGGCAACCTTTTAAATGGCGAGGTCGTCTACTCAAAGCAAGAGTGGGTTTCATATTCTTCAGAAATCGAACCATTGCTACTTCAACATGGTGACTTATTGTTCAATACACGGAACACCCCCGAGTTGGTTGGAAAAAGTGCGAACTATGTCGGAATGTCAAATTCAGTTACCTATGACAATAACTTACTTCGACTTCGTTTTTACAATTCGATGAATTCGTTTTTCGTAGGCTACTTTCTGAATCTGCCAACGAGTCTTCAATCGTTAGCGCAGTTGGTGTCCGGAACAACAAGTGTTGCCGCTATCTACTGGAAAGATATGGCTAGCCTGCTGATCTCAGTCCCACCAAAAGTCGAGCAAGACCAAATTGTTGCGGCTATTGGGGCTATTTCCGCCAAAATTGATATAACTACAAGAAAATTAGCTGACTTAAGGCAGCTCAAAAAAGCCCTCATGCAAGACCTGTTAACCGGCAAGGTCCGAGTCAAAGTCGATCAAAAGGAGTCAGCGGTTGCCTGATACGGCACCCGCCCCGTTATGTTTCAGGATGAAGTCGAAAAAGTCGAACTGCCCGCCATTGATCAACTAACCCGCCTTGGCTGGACCTACGTGCCCGGTGCAGACCTTGCGCCGGTATTGCCTGTTGATGGCGCACCGGTTGGTGAAAGGGGCTACTACCGAGACGTGGTGCTGTCCAAGCGCCTGGAAGCTGCCGTGGTCCGGCTGAACCCGTGGATCAGTGACGAGAATCTGCGCAAAGTCATTCGCGAATTCACCCACCCCAATCATGCGGGTTTGATGGAATACAACCAGTCCATTTACGACCTGCTGGTGAACTACCTGTCCGTTGAACAGGACCTGGGTGCCGGTCGCAAGGGGCAGACCGTCAAGGTCATCGACTTCGACAATCCTGAGAACAACGAATTCCTGTGCACCAACCAGTTCAAGGTTGAAGGCATCAATCAGAACATCATCCCGGATATTGTCTGCTTCGTGAACGGCTTGCCGCTGGCGGTGATTGAGTGCAAATCGCCGTATGTTGCCGACGCGGTAGCCGAAGGCATTAACCAGTTGCGCCGGTACGCCAACCTGCGCACCCCGGAAGACGATGAAGGTGCCCAGAAGCTGTTCTGGTACAACCAACTGATGGTGTCCACCTGCCGGGATCAGGCGAAGGTAGGCACCATCAGTTCCAGCGCCCAGCATTACGGGGATTGGAAGGACGCGTACCCGTTCACCGATGCCGATATTCGGGCGATGGTGCAACAGCCTGCCTTCATCTCCACCGGCTCGAAAGCATCCAGTCACAAGACTGGTGACGTTCCCTCACCGGAGTATCTGGTTGCCGCGAAACAGATCGCTTCAGGCGCTGGAACCAGTTCAGGCGAAGTCACCCCGCAACAGCGATTACTTGCCGGTATGTTCAACCCCGCCAGCTTCCTGGACCTGATGCAGAACTTCACCCTGTTTGAACCGGTGGATGGTCGCCTGATTAAAAAGGTAGCGCGGTATCAGCAGTACCGGGCAGTGAACAAGGTCATAGAACGCCTTAAGAACGGCACTACACGCAAGGAAAAGTCCGGGGTAGTCTGGCATACCCAAGGGTCCGGAAAGTCCCTGACCATGGTCATGCTGGCGGTGAAGATGCGCCGTGATCCGGAGCTGAAGCAGTACAAGCTGGTGTTCGTGACTGACCGAACCCAACTGGACGGGCAACTCTCGAAAACCTTCCGGGATGCCCAGAATGAGACCATCTACAACGCTGGCTCCGTAGCGGACCTGAAGGAACTGCTGTCCAAAGATTCTTCCGATATTGTGACTGCGATGGTGCAGAAGTTTCAGGAAGCGGAACAGGAAGGCGATTTCACGGACCTAAACCCCAGCGACAAGATTATCGTGCTGGCGGACGAAGCCCACCGGACCCAGTTTGGCGGGTTGGCTATGACCATCAACACCGCCCTGCCCAACGCCCCGAAGATCGGTTTTACCGGCACTCCCCTGCTGAAATCCCAGAAAATGGACAACGCCTTCGGCGGCTACATCGACAAGTACAAGATCAACGAAGCGGTGGAAGACGGTGCCACGGTGCGTATTATCTACGAAGGTCGCCAGGTTCAGAGCGATGTAGTGGGTGATTCCCTGGACGCGCTGTTTGAAGAATATTTCAAAGACAAAAGCGACGAAGAAAAGCGGGAAATCAAAAAGAAATACGGTGTGGAACGCGCGGTACGGGAAGCCCCTGCCCGTATTCGCTGGGTGTGTATCGACCTGCTGAAGCATTACCGGGAAAAGATACAGCCCAACGGCTTCAAAGCTATGATTGTGGTGGGTAGCCGCCATGCTGCCACGGTATTCAAAAAGACCCTGGACGACCTGGAAGCGCCCCCTTCCGAAGTGATCATTTCCGGCACTCACAACGACCCGGCATACCTGAGCCAATACACCGACAGCGCCCACCAGAAGCAGGTGATCAAGAACTTCACCAAGCCACTGGGTACGGATAAAGAAAAGGAAGATCCCACCAGCTTCCTGATCGTGAAGGATATGCTGCTGACTGGCTTCGATGCACCCATTGCACAGGTGATGTATATCGACCGGAGTCTGAAGGATCATACCTTGATGCAGGCAATCGCGCGGGTAAACCGGACCTACAAAGGGAAAGCCTGCGGTTACGTGGTGGATTACTATGGGCTGTCGGATTACCTGACCGACGCTCTGAGCCAGTTCAGCAGTGAAGACGTGGAAGGCACCTACCACACGCTGAAGGACGAAATACCGCGCCTGAAAGCGGCTCACACCCGTGTGGCTGCCATCTTTGCCGGTGTTAAAGGCACGGATGTAGATGACTATGTGCTTCACCTGAAGGATGAAGACACCCGTCAGCAGTTCGAACTGGCTTTCAAGAAGTTCGCCAAGCAGATGGATGTGATTCTGCCGGATACTGCCGCCAAGCCATTCATCCCGGACCTTAAGCTGTGGGGCAAGGTGCAGAATGCTGCCCGTAATCGCTACCGTGACCCCGGACTGAACATCAGCGATGCAGGGGCGAAGGTCCGCCAACTGGTGGATGAACACATCATCAGCACCGGGGTAGACCCGAAGATTCCGCCCGTGGACCTGATGGCAGCGAACTTCAAGGAAACGGTGGAGCAGATCAAATCCCCCGAATCCCGCGCGTCCGAAATCGAAAGCGCCATCAAACACCACATTACGGTGAATCTGGATGAAGACCCGGAATACTACAAATCCCTGAGCCTTCGCCTGCGCGACATTATCGAAAAGACGGCGGGCAAGTGGGACCAGCAGCTGGAACTGCTGCTTCAGATGGTCGATAGCATGGAGTCTGAACACAAACAGGCTGCGGATGATCTGGGGCTGAGTGAAACCGAGTTCGCGTTCTACAACATCCTGATGGCAGAAGTGACCAGCCATGCCGGTGAAGATGCCATCAGCGAAGCCGTACACGACGAAATCAAAGCAACCAGCCAGGACCTTGTTGGCATGTTCGATGAAGCCACCCAGATCGTGGACTTCTTCAGCAAGCCGGACGAAGTAAAGCGGATGAAGAAAGAAATCAAACGGGCGGTTCTGGATTGTTCGTTTGGCGAAAAAGCCCTGGTTAACGTAGTGCAGGATCGGTTCATGGAACTGGCGAAAAGGAAATTCGACTGATGGCAGATGAAATCCGCTGGGGAGTGGAAGCGGTTCGAGTAGGAAGCACACTACTCGCTGCCGGTTTTGGTGCGTGGCTATCGATTCGAATTTTTCCGCTAAAGGCAAAGCATGCCGAGTGGAGATGGAACAAACGAATTGAGGCGCAAGAATTTATATTCGACACCCTTTCTGAAATTGCTTTCGTTTCACAAAACCACCTGAACAGCGAATTCGGCGAGAGTTTCTCCATGGCAGGATTGGCAGGTGCCGAAACGGAACAGATCATATTTGACCGAATGCGGTCACTTCACAAGCGCGGAGCTGGGCTATCACTTAGCCTGACCATTGAACAAAGCAGCGCACTAGAACAGTTCCTTTGTCTGACCCAGGAAGCCCTCGATGCGGCGAAAGAGTCCTGGGATTACATAGATCAAGATAATCCTCTTGAAGTAGAGGCGCACTCAAACGAGACCATAGAGGAAATCGGCAGTATTGCCACGGAATCTTTAAAGACCTTGCGACCTTTAATACAACGGGAGTATAGGTGAAGCCACCGACGGAGTATCGCGACCAGCAAGGCTTTATAGCAGAAGTCATCCGCACCAATCGGCGGAAGTCTGCGGATATTCGCGTGGAGGATGGCGCGGTGTCTGTCGTGGTGCCCGTGAACACCCCTGCCGAAAAGATCGACCAGCTACTGGCAGCCAAACGCCGATGGATTAAAGAAAAGATCACCCTGCACCGGGAAATGACACCTGCCAGCGGCAAACGGTATGTGTCTGGCGAAGCCTTCAGCTATCTGGGGCGCAACTACCGGCTGAAGGTAGAAACAGGCAACTTCGCGCCTGTGAAGCTGTTGAGCGGGCGTTTGGTGGTTACCGTACCCAACGGCACCGAGCAGCCCCACATGGTTCGCAATGCCCTTGTACGCTGGTACAAACGACAGGCTGAACAGAAGCTAACAGAGAAGGTAAGCCGCTTCGCGCCTATGGTTGGCGTTGAGCCTGCCGGAGTTGGCATCCGCACCTTCAAATCCCGCTGGGGCAGCTGCACTGCCAAGGGTAAGCTGGAATTCAACTGGCAGATTATGATGGCACCGAATCGCATGGTTGATTACGTGGTTTTGCATGAGCTTTGTCACCTGATCCGGCATGATCATTCCCCGGAGTTCTGGGGTGAAATGGCGCGGGTGATGCCGGAGTATCAGCGGTGTCGGGAGTGGTTGCGGGAGAATGCGGGGAAACTGATTTTTAGCTGATCAGTAACAGCGGGTGACCCGCAATGTCAGCAGGTCACCCAACGTAGTCGCTAGCCTAGAAACAGTGGTCCATCACAAATTGCCGACTTTTGACGACCCATTCCCGGTAGTCATCTTGCTCCAACTCCCCCTGAATACCAGGACACCCTTCAAGGAAATCCAGCAGCAAACAGGCGAAGCCGGAATCACGGTCAACGTGGGCTGCTTCGCATAGCGCATCAAACACGCCAAGCACTTTGGGCGATGCCTTGATCTGGAAACGCTTCAATTCGTTAGTCATGACCAGCCCCCTTATGCCGCTTTGCGCAGTGGCAGCAGAATGCCGGTAACGCTGGACCGGTGAAGCTCGTTGAGCGTTTTGCGGAAATCAGGGAAGTAATACTCCACGATTTCTTCAACGTCACCCCGCTGATGGGTGATCTGCTCACGGTCCAGAATATCGCAAGCACGATCCTTATAGGTTTCTACCAGTTCAAGGTTTTCATCGTTGGTGAAGTTGAGGTCAAACTCCATCAACCGGGATTTCAGCCGGGGGATAATCTTGTTCGGCTCATTGCAGGTCAGCAAATACCGGCAATTGATGAACTGCTCGATGCAGCGCGACAAGGCAGGCTGTGAGTGAACTTTGTTGAGGAAATCCGCTTCATCGAAGATCACCGCCTTTTCACCACCAAAACCACGGGTCGATGCGAACTTGATCACCCGGTCCCGGATCGTATCGAGGTTGCTTTCAGTGGTTGAGTTGATGGTGATCGTATCGCGCTGCATATCATTTGCCAGTGCCTGAACGATTGACGTTTTGCCGATACCCGTTGGTCCGGATAGCAGCAGGTTTGGCATTTCACCACGGGTGATGAAGCCTTCAAAGGTTTCCCGGTATGTGGTGGGGAGAAGACATTCAGAAAGGGTTAGCGGGCGATACTTTTCCACCCAAAGTACGGACTTGCGCTGAGAATTGCGTTTAGCCATTGCTCTATACCTTTTATTATTTTTATTGTTTTAGTTTTGCGCAGACACCAGCGTGTCTACGGGAAGGAAGATTACCCAGCACCGGCGCACCGGTCAACAAAAATATTCGCAACTAACTGTTATTAAAAAGAAAGTTGACAAGATTCAACTTTCTGAAGCCCTGCAAACTTTTGAATCCAATACCATTTCAGGTCCTGCATAAAAGGACAGAACCTGAAAAATAATTTTTGCTCAGCTGTCGAAAACCCGCAGTTATTCGTCCTTCAGCAACCGGTATACACTGGCTTTGCTGAGACAGTACTCCCACATCAAGTCCTTGATCAGAACCCCGCTGGCGCGCTTCTCTCGCATTTCAACGATCTGGCTTGAGGACAGCTTGGGCTTCGCACCAAATTTGACTCCGCGTTCCTGCGCTTTGGCGATCCCATCCAGCTGGCGTTCCTTCCGAATCTCATTTTCGAATTCGGCAATCGCTCCAAGCATATTGAACAGCAGTTTACCGGTGGGGGTGCTGGTATCGATGTTCTGATCCAGAACCACCAATTCAATCCCCTGCTCCTTCAGGTTTTCTGCAATCTGAGTCAGGTGGAACGTTGAACGGGCAAGACGGTCCAGCTTGGTGATGACCAGGGTATCCCCGTCACGCAGATAGTTCAGGCAGGCTTGCAGCTCCGGACGGTTGGCAGTTGTCCCGGACCGCTTTTCTTCAAACACCTTGTCGCAGTGACTGAGCTTGGCGCGCTGCACTTCCAGAGACTGTCCTGTGGACGAAACACGGGCGTATCCAACCATCGACATTCTTAAATCTCCTTAGACAATCCGATAACTTTATTATAAGACATATTTTGAGACACAGAAAGCGAGAGTCTCAAAATGTTTACTTTTCAAGACACGGGGAGCCGTGGCGGCGGGGTGCGAATTCAGGGTGTCTACATATCTGTACCGGCAATCCGCCGGACAATCAGGAGAACAAGATGAACACCATGAAGAAACGACGACTGGCTAAGTACAAGCGCACACGCAAAGAGGTTCGGATATCCAACTACACCCAGCATTGGCTGAACACCCTCAGCGCCTACTACCAGAGCACGGAAACCGCGATCATCGAAGCAGCTGTCCAGGCTTTTGGAGCACGTTACACAATTGATGCCATTTCAGAGATCGGAAACAAGCAGGCAGGAAAAAACCGACCGTATGTCGAGCAAGCAAAAAAATTTGAAAAAATCGGTGAAAATATCGATCAGGGAATTTTGCACGTATAAATAATGTTATCGCCACCTACATTGTGGCGTGGTTGATGTGTCCCGAAGGATACGCAAATACCATGCGGACCGCCCGGACGGACACCACCTTACAGTATGAAATTGGTCGAAGGTGATAGACCAATAAAAACAAAAGCATCACTCGGATCGTGGCTCTGAGAAAAAGCACCCACAGGCGATTGAGGTTAGTCGGTCAACAGGCTCTCAATTGCTCCCGCTGGTTTTCCATGAATGCCGTAGTTGGTAACTGAGTGGAAAGATGAGCAGATGTAAAGGCGACAGACCAACCCCGCCTCCCTGTATAGGTTATCTTGTTGACTGTGTGGAAGGTACGTTAGACGCATAACGCCCCAAAGACACATTTATGCCCTGACGGGATAAGTGTGTCTTCAGGAAACGTAACCGCATAACAGTAACAATATTAGTATTATAAAGAAGATGTGGGCGAAGCCCACTCCCCGAAGGGGGAACAATATAACAATAAGAAACCGGCAAAGCCGGGGTTGCCTACGGCAACGAATCCTCACTTGAGGAAAGGGTATCGGGCTTCGCCTTGTCAAAGAACAGATGGCGTTCATAGACCAGTAACCCGATGGGGGCGAACAGGAGAGCCACCAGCCTGAAAGGCAGTGGCAATGTCTCCAAGGGCAATACCGAACCATGGGTTGCCTTGTACGACAAAATCCCCAGATTCAACCAGATGACAACAAAACAGAAACCAAGAAAATAGGTCATATCAGCAACTTCTTTTCGTGTTCAAGCGTGGGTGTTACCCCTTCTGTGCTTTACGGGCAGCGACCTTCCGTCTCAATTCATCAATGTCATCAACGGCGCTATAAGCATCCATGTAGTCCTGGGTTGCTTTCTCTGCGGCTTCGTCACTGATCGAGAACAGGAACGAACATGCGGTGGCTTCGGAAATCGTAAAGATGTGGACTTCCGTTCCGAGCGTGTTACTGGTGCGCTGAATGCTTTCATATTTCGGGTTTGTATAGGCGAGGTCGCTATACCATTTGCTGATCAGGTAACTGACACCTTCTGCAACTGACTTACCGGGCTTCAGCGGGAGTGAGCAGTAAAGCATGTGATCCAGCATGTCCGGAAAATCATCAATGGACGACTGTTCCTGATCAAACGGGGAATCCGGATCAAACAGGGTGTTGTTGATTTCGTGGAAGAACGCGAGGGTGGTTTCTTCGGCTTCAGGGACAGCATCGAAACCGTTGTCTTTGAGAATCTTCTCGTAGTCTAACTGCATGGTGGGGTTCCTTTTGTCGCAATGCCCAACCACATCCGTGGCTGACGACGCCCATTAATGGACAGCAGAACAGTATAGTAAAAAGAAGCGATACTTTCTCAGCTGTCCGGGTCGTTTTTGCCCCATACCCGAATCAAGGACAGGTCCAGGTCGAAGTGAATCTGATCCAGCGCCTGCTTTTGGTCCCACAGTTCGTAGGAATCTTCATAGGTCTTTGCATGAACATCCAGACTGCGCCCTTCCCCGTGCCCGGTGATTTCACGGCGCATATCCGGGTCCATATTCTGTCGCTTCGCCTGAGTGCTCCAAGTTTTGCGGAGACTGTGGAAGATCTTTCGCTTCGTCACACCATCAATCGTGACGTGCTTTCGGACACCACACCACTCGACATACCCTTGCCCGTGGTTGGTATTTCCATCAAAGCTGTTATTGAACCAGGCAGACGTATTATTGCCCCAGTTGTTTCCACTGCTGGGTTTCTCTGCCGGGAATAACTGCTGTTCCCCTGAATCGATCAGCTGTTGCCGGTATTCAAGCAAACCCAGATCGATTAGCGACTCATGCACAGGCACAATCCGCGCAGACTGCCTGTTTTTCCTGCCCTGCTTACGATCATCATTCCGCTGGATGACAAACACCCAGATGGTCCGCGACTCCCCTTCTACGTCCACGGAAATGGGCTTCAGATCATCCACAAACAGCATTGCCATTTCCCCTAAGCGATTGCCATGGTAAAGGGAAATCAGCGGCAACCAGTGCCTGTGGGGCTTATCAAACAACGAACCTTTGCGGTAGGTTTCATTGTTGAACAGAAGCTTCAGGTCTTCTTTGCTGAATGGAACGACGGTGGTATCACCATCCACTTCCAACTTGCAGCTGATCAGGTAATCCGCCAGCCCGTTTGCTATCAGCCCATTCCGTTCCATTGCCCGCAAGAAAGTGGCAATAGTGGTGAATTCGTTGTTGATGGTGCGTGCGGTCTGTAACTTGGTTCCGGCTGAACTGCTGGCGATCTCAAGGATTTCATCCATCGGTTTGTAGATGGGCGCTTCTTTCGGCTTACCGTTCTGATCCAGCGCCACCTGCCCGGTTAGACGATCAATCTTGGGCTGCTTTCCATCCATGTATTTGACGTTGCGGTGCAGCATGTTTGGCAGACCTGAGCGCCGGTCGATGTAACGTTCCTTCAGGACTCTTTTGGTCAGTTCCTGGTTGGGCAGATCACCAACGAACATAATCAAACGCTGAAGCTCCGTCTCCATATCAAACAACCCTTTGTCCATGGCGGTTTTGACTGGATTGGACTTTCTGGCTTTGTCCCGGATGTAGGTATCTACCAGCTCACTCAAAGGCTTGCCGTGTTCTTCAATGCCACGGGCGGCAAGCGCGCTTTGCTGGCGGGTTTCCTGAATGGCTGTCAGAAGGGTCTCTGTTACCGCATCGTTCCTTTGTTTCGGAACCTCACGACCAGGAGCATCCGAATCACTGGCGGAATCAGATGAATTCTGACTCTGCCCATTGATGTAATTTGAATAGGCTTGAAGGTCTTCCGCTTCTTTGGCGTTGAGACTCGCCATGAAGTCTTCAATGGCTAAAGGATCGGTTTCCCCGTTGTGGTACTGGGTTTGACGTTCATGGTCCTGCAAACGCTCATACAGCGCCTTACCGCGAGACAAGCGCCGGTCCTGTTCCTTTGCTTCGTCTTCCCACTGGAAATCATTCTCAAACAACTGAAGCCACCACTTCCTTGCCAAAGCCAATGCTTGCCTGCGGCATTTGGTGCGCAGGCTTCGCCTAATCAATCTGGGGGAAGATTCTACTGCACTTGGGACCTTCAGTTGGAAGTAGTAAACGTCATTTCGTTTGGTTATAAAAGATGGCGCGGACGGCATGTTTAACTCACTTTTTTAACACACCTGTGTTACCTGTGAGTCACTCATACGTATTGATTATGGACCTTCTGAGCACCGTAAATGGTCTTTTTTTTGATTAGAGATCGATTGGGAGCGGGCTAAAAAATCGTTTTCTATCAGCTTATTACAACGATTCAATCAATCTATAACCAAGGTGACCAAATTTCAGTACACGCTAGCTTCAGGTGCTAGTGGGGGCAACCCCGTGGAGGTTCAAGTCCTCTCCTCGGCACCATTTCCTTCCCCAGGAAATGGCACGAAACATCAAAATTCTCTATTGATCGACTGAATTAGCTACCAGAACATCGTCTGGTTATTTTCCGTGGCTATTAGAAAAGCCGGCGACAAACACACTGGCTTGCCGCCCTATGGTCAGTCCGCCGGTACTGCTGAGGACAAACCTTCAACCAGATACTGCGAGAGCGTCTTGTAGTCATAGTTCACTTGCGCAAATGAATTGCGCGGAGCTTCCTGGAATGAACCGCCACATGCTGCCGGGCTGTTTCGGTCCTGGAGGTACGCCTGCTGAACATGGTTGACGGTGGCGGAGGTCAATCCGCCAGTGTCCAGGCGCGGGTAATACAGCTGCCACTGGAATTCCCCGGCCGGGGAATCTACCCGTTCAAGGCTTGCGGTGGCCGGATCCAGAAAGGGATATTTCAGCAGCCGCTCGACCGCCAGCCCCTCGTATTCCCGAACATCGTACTCATAGGCGCCGGGCACACTAGCCACACCCACAAGCGTGAGATCGAACAGACGGGTGACATACTGACCGGGAAGATCCAGCGGGTCACGGTCCGTTCCAACCGGCTCACACTCCGCCCCTGATGCCCCGAAAGTCAGTTCAACATCAGCCATACCATTGGTTTCAATGCGATAGCCGTTCACCGCGCTTCCGGCCAGCACCGCAGCCGGGGCGTTTTCCGGTAACAGGGTGATGGTCCTGTCAGCGAGGCCTGAAACCCGCTCAACAACGGCATTCTTATCCGTCCACTGCCAGGTAATTTCCGCCGTACCATCCAGTTCTGAGCTTTCCGGTGCAACACCGCGGGTGGCCTGATGGCAAAGGGTCACGGTATCAAAATAGGCCGTTTTGTTTTTCCAGTCGAATACGATCCTTTCGTGAGTACCGCCTTCTTCGTATCGGATCTTGCTCAGTCCGGACAGAGACGCCCCGGGAAGCCACTGGGTTTTCAGCTCCGCCATATAGCCGCTTACCTGGACAAGGCGTGCCACTTCTTTTAAGGAAGGCTCCATACAGCCCTGGCTCGACACAGACAGCAACTGTCCGTCTTCTGTGTAATCAAAGGTGAGCTCTGCTGACACTTCCAGGTTGTTTGCGGGCAAGCTGTCATAGCGGTCAGAGTGCGCCAACACTTGCTGACGCGTCAGCAGAACCGGATTATCCAGCTCAACCGACACCACCGGCAGCTCCAGCGAATCGGTATCAACGTTGCGGTAATCCCCACCCGAAGCTTTCGCATCAACCAACCCGGTAACCGTCGGGGCGTTCTGAACCAGAGAGTAGCCAAGCAGCTGCACAGCATCTCTGGACAGGAAGCGTTCGGTACCGTCACTGCCGGGCGCGGATAGCTGGGCGTTGTAGTCTTCAGGAATCTGGCTCGCCATAAAGCGTGCCATCGCACGAGCGTAGGCGTGGGCCTTGTCGTTGCCGGCCAGCACGTAGTCCTGCAACAGGTTGAGACCATTCAGATCGGCGTAGTCTTCCGGGACCACCTGGTCAGGATCAAGACTGTTCAGCCTCGCAACTTCAGAACGGAATCTTGCCAGGGTGGTCAGCGGCGTCACGTTCGTTGTCCCCGGGCTAGCCGACATCAGGTAGGCCCTCGCCACTGGCACCTCGCCGCTGCGGGTTTCTTCCAGCGTTTTACCGGGCATTGCAAGCGCATAGAGCGGATAGGCCCTGGGGTCCAGATCGGCGCCCACCTCTTCGGCCACTTGCAATTCGGAGATATCCAGCGCGAACTTGCCACCCGCCTGAGTCAGCGTTGTCGGTTCGCCATTTTCCAGCCGGTGAGTGTTGCCATTGGCAAGCGTCAGGTCCAGCGGGCCGGGGGTGTACTTGCCGTCGTCATCGAGATCCAGCCATACCCGGGCGTTGCGCAGGTAGCCATCAATAACACGTCCCTGATAGGGGGCTGGCTCGCTGTAACTGACGCCGTCAAAATCACGGCCATCAATCGGCAACTGGTCCGATTCTTCGCCACAACCGGCGATCGCAAGCGTTAACAGGGGTACGGAAAGAGGGATCAGGCGTTTCATCGCGGCAACCATTTATCCTTGTTAGAAGGTTGTGCCGCTACTGTAGGGAATACCGGAGCCGGAGACCTTGACCGGCTTGGCAAATTGTAAAGTTTGGTAAACAACCGACCCCAAAATGCACGGGAGCCGGCTGTTTATCGCCTGATCAGAACGATCGGGCCACGATTTCCTTCATGATTTCGTTAGTGCCGGCGTAAATGCGCTGCACGCGGGAGTCTGCCCAGGCGCGGGCAATGGGGTACTCCCACATATAGCCGTAGCCGCCGTGCAGCTGTACACACTCATCCATGACTTTGCACTGTAAATCCGTGGTGTGCTGCTTCAGCATGGCGGCGGTGGGGATATCCAGCTTTTTGTCCAGATGCAACTCCAGGCAACGGTCTGTGAACACCCGGGCCGCGGTAATTTCAGCTTTCATTTCTGCCATTTTGAAACGCGTGTTCTGGAACGCGATGACCGGTTTACCGAAGGCTTTGCGCTCTTTCACGTAGTCCAGAGTCCACTGCCAAGCCGCTTCCGCCGCCGCGACAGCGGTGAGAGCCACCTGCAGTCGCTCCGCCGGCAACTCCTGCATCAACTGGAAGAAGCCCTGCCCTTCCATGCTGCCCAACAGGTTGTCTGCCGGAACTTTGACATCCTGGAAGAAAAGCTCAGAAGTATCCTGGGCCTTCATGCCCACCTTGTTCAGGTTCTGACCCTTCTCGAAGCCATCCCAGGCAGTTTCTACCAGCAGCAGACTGGTGCCCTTGGCGCCTTCTTTGGGATCGGTCTTGGCGACAACGATCACCAGGTCCGCCAGTTGGCCGTTGGTGATAAAGGTTTTGGAGCCATTCAGAATGTAATGGTCACCCTGGCGAATGGCGGTGGTTTTCACGCCCTGCAGGTCAGAACCGGCACCCGGCTCGGTCATGGCGATGGCGGTGATCATTTCACCGGAGGCCATTTTCGGCAGGTACTTCTGCTTTTGTTCTTCCGAGCCGTAATTCAGGATGTACGGCGCCACAATATCAGAGTGCAGCCCCCAGCCAATGCCGGACAGACCGGCCCGGGAAATTTCTTCCATAATCACTGCAGAGTAACGGAAATCGGCACCGACACCACCGTACTCTTCAGGCAGCATCGGGCAGAGGAAGCCCAGCTCGCCCGCCTTTTGCCAGAGTTCGCGGCTGACCTGACCATCTTTTTCCCATTGCTCGTGATAAGGCGCGGCTTCCTGCTCCAGAAACTTGCGAACGGAATCGCGAAAGCCTTCAAGATCGGCGTCGAAAAGGGTACGTGGAATCATGCTGAACCTCGGTAAACGGATTGGTTTGTCGTTGTGTTCAGCAAGTCTGTGGCGGGGCTTGTTTTCGCTCAATGGTGAAAACCATCAATCGCTTTGGCCAAAACCATCGCCCCATGGGCAGGCTCAGCCCTCTGCTTTCTCTCCCCAGCGGGGTACCAGAGTTTGCGGCAGGCCCAGATGGTCCAGAATCCTGGCCACCATGAAGTCCACCAGATCGTCTACTGAGTCTGGCTTGTGATAAAACCCGGGACTTGCCGGCATGATCACCGCGCCCATGCGGGTCAGCTTGAGCATGTTCTCCAGATGCACTTCCGAATAGGGGGTTTCACGCAACACCAGAATCAACTTGCGTCGCTCTTTCAGCGCCACATCGCCCGCCCGTTCAATCAGGTTGTTGCTGGCTCCGGTGGCCAGCGCCGACAGGGTGCCAGTGCTGCACGGGCAGATCACCAACGGCGCTTTTTCGCCTGAGCCGGACGCCGGCGGTGAAAACCAGTCTTCCCGGCCAAATACCTGAACCTGACCGGCCTTCGCACCAGCATACCCGGAGAAGGCTTCGGCCATGGCCGGCGGCGACCCCGGCAGCCGGAACTCGGTTTCGGTGGCAATCACCACCTGTGCTGCCCGGCTGACCATTACGTTGACCCGGCAATTATTGGCAACCAGGCACTGCAACAGGCGCAACGCATACTGGGCTCCAGACGCCCCAGTGATCGCAAGATTGATAACCGGTGATGATTCAGCCACGCATTTTCTCCAGTTCAGCCACCAGCTTGCGGTGTATACCCCCAAAACCGCCGTTACTCATAATCACAATGTGGCAGGTTTCCGGCAGCTGCGCCACGGCCCGCGCAATCAGGGCGTCCACAGAATCCTCCACAGCGTGATGGTCCAGTTCCCCGTGCTCTGCCCGCCAGCTATTGACCAGGTCCGGCAGCCAGTCCATCGCACTGAGATTGCCCCACAGCACCCGGTCTGCCGCAGCTGCGCTGGGAATCAGGGTCTGTTGATGCACTCCCTGTTTCATGGTGTTGGAGCGTGGCTCGATAATGGCCAGTATCGGCTCCTCCCCTACCCGGTTGCGCAGGCCTTCCAGAGTCGAGGCAATGGCGGTTGGGTGGTGGGCAAAATCGTCGTAAACGGTAACGCCTCCCACCTGGCCGACCAGCTCCATGCGCCGTTTAACGCCTGAGAACCGGCAGAGCGCTGCCACGGCGTGGTCCGGCGTCACGCCCACATGGCGGGCGGCGGCAATAGCCGACAACGCGTTGCGAACATTGTGCATGCCAGTGAGATTCCACTTGAGCATGGCCACGGGCTGTTCATGGTGAATCACCATAAACCGGCTGCCGTCTTCGGACATCAGCTCTGCCCGCCAGTCCACTGTGCGGGCAATCTCACTGCCAATGGCGGTGTCCTGGACCGGGCTCCAGCAACCCATTTCAAGCGCGTTATCGAGATGACGGTCGAGCGCGGGCCGGATAATCAGCCCCTGGGACGGGACGGTACGCACCAGATGGTGAAATTGACGTTCGATGGCTTCGACATTCTCGAAAATATCGGCGTGGTCGTATTCCAGGTTGTTAAGAATCAGCGTGTTCGGGCGGTAATGGATAAACTTTGAGCGTTTATCGAAGAAGGCGCTGTCGTACTCGTCGGCTTCGATCACAAAAAAGTCGCTGCTGCCGAGCCGAGCCGATACCGGGAAGTCCTGCGGCACGCCGCCCACCAGATAGCCGGCATTAAAACCAGCCTGGTCCAATATCCAAAGCAACATCGCCGTAGTGGTGGTTTTACCGTGGGTGCCGGCCACCGCCATGACCCAACGGTGGCGTAACACTTCCCGGGCCAGCCACTCAGGGCCAGACATATAATCAATTCCCCGATTGAGAACCGTTTCGACCTCGACATTCCCTCGGGACATGGCATTGCCAATCAGCACCAGATCGGGTTTCGGCTCCAGATTTTCCGGACGGTAGCCTTCCATCAGCGCTATACCCTGGGCTTCAAGCTGTGTGCTCATGGGCGGATAAACACCCTGGTCAGAGCCGGTCACGGTGTGGCCGAGCTCCCGGGCAATCACCGCCAGGCTGCCCATGAAGGTGCCACAAATTCCCAGAATATGTATGTGCATTAAGGTATTGCCTCCGGTTTGAAACCTGCCAAGCCTCTACCATACTTTCAGCGGGGTCAAGAGCCTATATATGCTCATGAAAAACCGCCGTGATTGGCGTATCATCTGCGCCAACATTGAACCAGCAGGAGGCCTTAGCCCGAGATGGCTATCAAGAACGCATTTTATGCCCAGTCTGGCGGGGTAACCGCCGTGATCAATGCCAGCGCCTGCGGCGTTATTCAGACCGCACGCAAGCACCCGGACCAGATCGGCAAAGTCTATGCCGGTCGCAACGGCATCATCGGCGCTTTGAAAGAGGAGCTGATCGACACCAGCCTGGAGTCTGATGACGCCATTCAGGCGTTAATCCACACGCCCGGCGGCGCTTTCGGTTCCTGCCGCTACAAGCTGAAGAACTTTTCCGAGAACCAGCGCGAATACGAACGGCTGATCGAAGTCTTCCGGGCCCACGACATCGGTTACTTCTTCTATAACGGCGGCGGCGACTCCCAGGATACTGCCTACAAGGTTTCCCAGTTGGCCGACAAGATGGGTTACCCGATCACGTGCATCGGCGTACCAAAAACGGTCGACAACGACCTGCCGTTCACCGACTGCTGTCCGGGCTTTGGCTCTGTGGCCAAGTACATTGCCACCTCGACGCTGGAAGCCGGCCTGGACATCAAATCCATGTGCGAAACGTCCACCAAGGTATTCATTCTCGAGGTGATGGGTCGTCACGCGGGCTGGATTGCGGCTTCCGGCGGGTTAGCGAGCCAGGCTGCCGGCGAGCCGCCGCACATTATTCTGTTCCCGGAAGTACCGTTCAACCGCGAAAAATTCCTTGAGCGCACCGATCAGTGCGTCAGAGACTACGGTTACTGCGTGGTAGTGGCTTCCGAGGGCGCCCAGTATGAAGACGGCCGCTTTGTCGCCGATGCCGGGGCTAAAGACGCCTTCGGCCACACCCAACTTGGTGGGGTAGCACCCGCGCTGGCCAACATGGTGAAGCAGGCTCTGGGCCACAAATACCACTGGGCTGTTGCCGACTATCTTCAGCGCTCAGCCCGTCATATCGCATCTGCCACAGACGTTGAGCAGGCCTACACCGTCGGTAAAGCGGCGGTAGAGATGGCACTGGCTGGCAAGCAGGCGCTGATGCCCACCATCGTGAGGGAGCAGGCCAAACCCTACCGCTGGTCCATTGGGGAAGCCAACCTGAGCGAAGTGGCCAACCAGGAAAAGAAAATGCCGATCCACTACATTACGGATGACGGCTTTGGCATTACCCAGGACTGCCGGGACTACCTGCAGCCACTGATCGAAGGCGAAAACTTCCCGCCCTTTGACAACGGCCTGCCCCGGGTCGCCAAGTTGAAAAACCAGCTGGTTGAGAAAAAACTGAAAGCAGAGTTTACGCTGTAATCGGTTCCGCCATTAAAAAGCCCGGCTGCTCACACAGCCGGGCTTTTTTGTTTGGATCTGAACGTCACTCGCTCAGCGAGCCAGTGCCGCCTCACTCCGGCGCACATAGGCAGAGAAATCGTCGTACCCACCGACGTACTCGGAACCCACCAGAATCTGGGGAACCGTATGCACCGGGCGGCCAATACGGTCAGCAACATCCTGCTTGCCAAGCCCCTGTTCAATCATGTCAATCCAGGTGTACGGGATGTTTCTGGACTCACACAGGTCTCTCGCAGCCATACAAAAACCACAGCTTGTACGGCCATAAATCGTGACCTGTTCCATAACAACCTCCTGACGCTTCGGGCACAGCCCTGCTGTGAATGTGAAAATCATAAACCGAAACGAATCATGACACGCTCGCCAGCAATTGAAAATTGAGGCTTACCATAACGGTCATAGTAAGTGCCGATACGGGCCCGAGCATGGACATCAGGTTTTCAGCCGGCCCAGCTCCCGATCCAGAACCTGCACCTGCCCATCAAGGGCCTCACCGCTATGGCGAACCCGCTGACCCAGTTCCCGCAGATCCGTAGCGGCATCGCCAATCTGGGTCAGGTTGCGGTTAATCTCCTCGCTCACGGAGCTCTGCTCCTCAGCTGCGGTCGCTACCTGAGTCACGTGCTCAACGATGGTACCGATCCGGTCGACAACGGTTGCCAGGGAGTGATCAGCCTCGCGGGTGCCGTCCACCGCCGTAGTGGCACGATCCACACCACTCTGGATGACTGTGACCGCTCCAGAAACATCGCCTTTCAGTCGCTCAATCATGTCACTGATTTCATCGGTAGACTCGCGGGTTTTAGACGCCAGTGTTCTGACCTCATCCGCCACCACGGCAAAACCGCGGCCTTGCTCACCGGCTCGCGCCGCTTCAATCGCAGCGTTCAGAGCAAGCAGGTTGGTCTGCTCGGCAATGCCTCTGATGACCTCAATAATCCGGTTTATTTCCTCACTGCGCTGCGCCACATGGCCGATTGCAGAACTGGCCTGGTCCATGTCTCCGGCCAGAGCGTCCACCCCCTGCAGCGCCACACCCAGTGTGTCTTTGGTAAACCGAATGCCATCCCTTGCAGCGCGGGCGTTCTCGGCGGCCTCACCGGCAAACCCTGCCACCTCACCGGCGGCGGCAGACATTTCGTTCATCGCGGTGACCACGCTGTCGATATCCTGATGTTGCCGGCTGGTCCGGTCGTCGGTATCTCTGGCGATAGCGCCCACGTCCGCCGCCTGCCCACGAACCTGGCCATTCACCTCTTTCAGATCGTTGATCATTTCCCGCAATCGGGCCAGGAAGGCATTGAAACCACCCGCCAGATCAATCAATTCAGCATGGGTATCAATATCCAGTTCACGCGTAAGGTCGCCCTCAGCGCTGGCCAGGTTACGCATCCGCACCCGAATCTCATCCAGCGGCCGGGTTACCGAACGCACCAGCAGGACCAATATGGCAATCGCAATCAGCACCACCACCACACCAACCATGGTTTGCCTAGCGGCGGTCCCAGCCACCTCTGATGACAACAAGCCGGTAATCTCGCCTACGCTGGCCAGCGCTACCTCGCGGGGCAACTCAATCAGCAATGACCATTCACTGCCGGGCAACGCCACTTTGACCGGATAGGCGACGGCGAGGGTTTTACCGTCATCGTAGCTGCCACCTTGCTGGTGCAAGGTCGCAAACTCAGAGGCCAGCTCTGGCAACGCCTCCCGAAGCGGCCGGCCAAGATGTTGCTGATAATGGCTGGACGCCGCGAGCAGGCCGCCTTCACTGAGCAACGACACTCTGGATTCACCGTTGAACAGGGCCTGGCTCACCTCCGCGATGGTCGCCTGAAGCGTCGACAGGTTGATATCGACCCCGACGACACCCACAAACTCACCGCTATTCAGAACCGGGACAACGAGGCTGGTCATCAGCTCGGAATAACCTTCCTGAATTTCGTACTCATAAGGCTCCATCAGGCAGGGCTTGAGGGTGTCCATCGAACACAGATACCACTCAGCTTACCGGATACCGAACTCATTGCGATTTTGCAGGTATTTGGTTGAAGGGTCTTCAGTGCGGCTAAACTGAACGTCACCTTCCGGGCCACGGAAGTAATAGATTTCAAGCGTGCCATCATTACTGCTGTGCTCTTCGACACCGCCCGTGAAATAGATGTCTTGCCCGTCGTAGCCATCCGGCTCAAACTGCGCATAGATGGAGCTGAGATGCTCCTGTTCGGCCAAAATAGTACCGATGGTTTCCTGGAGATCGCGCCGGCTGATGCGCCCGGAACTGTCCGCTTCAATATTGCGTGTGATCAGGCTGCGAACCACTTCGGGCGTTTGATAGGCGGTTTCAAACTGCCCTGTCACCAATTCGCCGTATTGCCCGGCGGTTGCAGTTAGCTGGTCCATCACTATACCCTGCACCGTGGCACGGGTTTCATTGGACAGCCGCTGTTCCATGGAACCCAGGGATAATTGAGCCGTCATCACGATGCTGACGCCCATGAATAACAGAAGTGTGATAACCAGCCCGTAGAGTTTGAAGCGAAGTGAAAGGTGTTTCATAAACAGCGAAACATTTTTGAATGAGCCCTAACAGACATAGTAGAGCATGGAGGCGCCCTTGGCGTATCTGACCCTGTTTCTGACCGCATTCGCGGCTGCCACATTGCTGCCCGCCTATTCAGAAATACTGCTGGGCACCCTGGTCGGCCAGGGACTGCCACCCTACTGGCTGTGGTTCTGGGCGACGCTGGGCAACACGTTGGGGTCAGTTGTTAATGGGGTTATCGGCCGGCAGGTGGATCGCTTTAAGCACAAGCGCTGGTTTCCGATCAGCGAACTGCAACTGCACAAGGCACGCAACCGGTTCAATCGGTATGGCCAGTGGTCGCTGTTGCTCGGCTGGCTGCCTCTGGGCGGTGATGCTCTCACCCTGGTCGGCGGCATCATGCGGGTGCCCTGGCTCAACTTCATCATTCTGGTCGGGATCGGCAAGGGCCTTCGCTACGCTTTCGTTATCTGGGTAGTGCAGCAGGCCGCGGGCTAGTGTCCCTCACGACCATAGAGATAGCGCTTGAGCAGATCTTCACCATTAAATTCAGCCTGTAAAACCGCAATAAGCGTATAAACCCCGATCAACTTGCGGTTCAAAAAGACAAATTCCTTCGGGGGCACCCGGAAATAACGGCTGATGGCAGACCGCGCCGCCTGCTTCGCCACCCGGGACGGCAGATCACTCTGCTTCCAGCGATATTCACCCTCGCTGTTCACCGCGTAATCTGGCCACTGGCTGCGGTCCCGGGCCAGGGGTTCCAACACAGACATACACACCGAACCGAACTTCTTAAGCACCTCAGCGGGCCAGTCCCGGCTCATAAAGCGCAGAGTGACTCCGCCATCAATCACTGCGTCCAGGTCTCCCTCATAGGAGGCCCTGATCATCTGGATGACCGGGGCAAGGAAGGCCTGGGAATAACTTTGCACGGCACCAAAATCCAGCAGCACAATTTGATCCTGGCCCAGGCCTGCCTCCTGCTCGCTTCCGATGCGGATTCGGTAGTTGCCGAAGTTCGGGTCGGTCTGGATCTCGCCCCAATCAAACAGTTCCTGAAAGAACAATTCCAGAGCCGCCTTGCCCAACGCGCTCCGGCGGGCCAGAGACAGTTCCCTGACTTCAGGAGAGCTGACCGAATGGCCATGTTCGTAAGTGGACGCGATGATGTGATCGGTTGAGTATTCCTGCAACACCCGGGGTACCACATACCGGTGGTCGTCACCAAGCATGTGGCGAAACTTCTCTGTGGTGCGAGCCTCAAGGCGGTAATCCACCTCGCGGTGCATCATTTCCCGGACTTCCTCCAGCCAGTCGTTAAACTCCGGGCCGAAACTGACCAGCCGTGCGACCTTAAGCAACTGCGCAACCGCGTTAAGGTCACTGTCAACCGCATCGGCCACCCCGGGATACTGAACCTTCAGCACCAGCTCCAGACCATCACGTTTGCGCAGCGCCCGGTGAACCTGCCCCAACGAAGCGGCGCCGATTGGCTCTGGATCGACGTCCAGCTCAGCCAGCCGTTGCTCGCCCATTTCCGCCTTGAGCACCCGCTCAATGGCCGGCCACTCCAGAGACGTCGTCTGATCTTCCAGTGTGTGCAGTGCCTCGGTCACTTCCTCCGGCAGAAAGTGCTCGCCATACAGCGCCATCACCTGGCCGATTTTCACCACACTGCCTTTGAGCCGGCCAAGCTCTTCCACCAGAAAACGGGCCTGGCTCGACATCATCGCACGGTGCCGCTGCTCCCGGGTCTCCTTGTTACTGAACCAGTTGGTCGCCATGTGAGACGCCATGCGGGTACCGGCGTATAAACCCGCCTTGGTCAGAGACAACCGGCGCTCAAAGCTGCCGGTTTTGATTCGGGACACGGATTTTCCGGGCTGTCTGGAAGACATGAAGGACCTGTCGGTTTTGGAAATTCGAAACGTTACCGGCGTTCAGCATACCGCCGGAACACTCTCTGGCCACATTATATCGATCCTGAGCGACGACAACCTAACCGATTCGCCGCCGTTTGACCGACCCTGCAGCCATTGCGTATGAATTTTAACCAGCTTTAACTTGTTTGATGATGCGGTTACGTTTTGACACAGCTAAAAACAACCAATCGTTCTAGTATTGGCTAGCCGGATTATCGTGATATTCGCCCGACACAAAAATAAAACCCTATGAAGCAGTCAGACGTCAGAACAACAGATGCCGAGCTTTCTCAGTTCCGGGTCAAAGGAGAGATCCCGGTACCCGCATTGATCAACTGGCTGACCCTAGCAGCAGTCCCCTTGATTTTCTTTTATACCTGGCGCTCTTTTCAGCAGGATAATGCCACAACGGGCACAATTCTGGCGGCATTTTCTATTTTACTGGGCATCAACGCCCTTGTTCATCTGGCGGTCGGGCACAAAACCCTCCAGCGCCGAAGTTTTATCATTCTTATCACGGCTCTGTTCAGCTACATGGCCATTCGCGCCCTGGAAAACGGTTCGGCCATTATCTGGCTGTTTGCCTACCCGCCCATTATTTTCTACATCAGCGAAGCCCGCATTGGCATCATTGCCTGTGTCGGCGGCTGGATTGCAACGCTGTTACTGTTCAGCCCCTTGGGCGAGTACCTTTTCGAGACACCCTACAGCGGTCAGTTCAGGCTCTCCATGATCATTGTCCTGGCCTTTGAGATGGTCACCTGCTACATCCTTGACCAAAGCCGTCGGCGCAGCAAGCTCGGCCTGATCAAACTGGCCGCGGAATTCGAGTACGCCGCGAAGCACGATGCCCTGACCGGGCTGGCGAACCGTCGGGAAGCGCTGGAACAGATGGACAGCGAGCACGAGCGCTACGCACGAAACGGTCGCGGCTTTTCAATACTGCTGATGGATATCGACCTGTTCAAACACATTAACGACACCTATGGGCACCAGGTTGGCGACGAAATCATCATGCTGGTTGCCAAAACACTGGCCCGGCAGTCCCGCAAGGTAGACACGACAGCCAGGTGGGGCGGAGAAGAGTTTCTTGTGCTGCTGCCAGAGACCAGCATTGAGGAAGCCATGGCGACCGCAGAACGGATTCGCCAAGCCGTCGCCGCCCAATCAGCGGAAGTAGACCGCCAGCAGGTCAGCACCTCTATCAGTATTGGCGTGGCCCACATTCATGGCGCGGAATCGATTGACAGGTTGTTACAAAGAGCCGACGAAGCGCTCTATCAGGCCAAGGCCGAGGGGCGAAACCGAACATGCCGTGAGGCGCCCGCAAACACCGTGTAACCAAGGCTACCAGCCCTGGCGGTATTGGACGTTAGAGCCACCAAGCCCCGCAATCAGATGTTTGACAAGGCGCTGTTCCGCATCGTAAACCGACGCACCAGGTACGAAACCACTGACCTGACACATCGACATGCCCGCATAGCCGCACGGGTTAATCCGTGAAAACGGCTCCATATCCATATTGACATTCAATGCCAGGCCGTGGAACGAACAGCCCCGGCGCACCCGTAATCCGAGTGACGCCACCTTGGCACCGTTTACATACACGCCTGGTGCATCGGATCTGGGTGCCGCATCGATAGCGTACTCACCCAGAGTGCGCACTATGGCTTGCTCTATTTCGTCAACCAGCGCCCGCACACCCAGTTTGCGCCGGGTTAAATCAATCAGCAGGTAGACAACCAGCTGGCCAGGACCGTGATAGGTCACCTGCCCACCCCGATCGACCTGAATCACCGGGATATCGCCCGGCAACAGAATGTGCTCGGCTTTACCGGCCTGCCCCTGGGTGAACACTCGTGGGTGTTCCAGACACCACAACTCATCAACCGTAGCGTCATCCCGGTTGGCCGTAAATGCCTTCATGGCCTCCCAGGTTTCCATGTAGGGCTGCTGCCCAAGGGACCGAACGATAAGGTCTGCCATCAAAGCACCATGTGAACCCGGCCGCTGGCCTTCAGGTCCTCAAACAATGCCTTCAACTGGTCTTCACCGGTTGCAAGAATCTTCAGCTGAACCGATGAAAATCGCCCCTTGCTGCTGCCGGCAATCGAAATATCGGCTTCGGTTATGCCAGGAGCGTGCTGCTCCACGACGGCTACTACGAACTCGGTGAAATCCGGAGCCGCATTGCCGATTACCTTGATGACGTAATCACATGGAAACTCAATCTTTGGTGCTTTCGGCTCAGTCATGCCGCACTAAACTCCCAGCCGCTGCGGTCAAACCGGGCGGTCTCAGTTAAAAAGTTGTACAAAAAACAGCTTGATCGCATCCCACAGGCGCTTGAACAGCCCGCCTTCCTGAACTTCCGTCAGGGCCAGCACCGGCTTCTCAACCAGGGTTTCTCCGTCAAGAAGTACCCGAACCCGGCCAAGCTCATCTCCTACTTTAATGGGTGCCTTAATCACAGAATCAAGATCCACCGACGATTCCAGTTTGCTCCTTGAGCCCCTTGGAATAGTGACAAACACATCGTCGGCCATACCCACAGACACCTGATCGGCCGAACCACCCCATACTTTGGCCGCCATAAGCTCCTGACCGGCACGGAACAGGCGCTCGCTTTCATAATAGCGGAAGCCGTAATTCAGCATTTTCTGAACTTCCTGGGAGCGGGCTTCCGAGCTCGAGGTACCCATCACCGAGGCAATCAACCGGGTTTCGCCGCGCTTGGCCGACGCGACCAGGCAATAGCCGGCCTCCTCTGTGTGGCCGGTTTTCAGGCCGTCCACACTGTCATCTCTCCACAGCAGCGCGTTACGGTTAGGCTGTCGGATGTTGTTGTAGGTGAAATGTTTTTCAGCATACAGAGGGTAGTTTTCAGGGTAGTCCTGGATAATCGCCCGGGCCAGAAGCGCCAGGTCATAGGCTGTCGAGAAGTGATCCGTGGCGGGCAAGCCGGTCGCGTTCTGGAAATGTGTATTGGTCATGCCCAGCAATTGCGCCTGCTGATTCATGATATCCACAAAGGCTCCTTCGCTTCCGGCAATAAACTCGGCCAAGGCAACAGAGGCGTCGTTGCCGGACTGAATAATTACACCTTTGAGCAAGTCTTCTACCGAGACGCTGGTGCCTTCCCGAACAAACGTTCTGGAACCTTCAGTGCGCCAGGCTTTCACACTGATAGGCACCATATCTGTCATCGAGATCCGCCCTTCATCCAGCTCACGCTCGACAATATAGGCCGTCATCATTTTGGTCAGGCTGGCCGGCGGCAAACGTTCATTACTGTTGTGCTCCATGATGACATGGCCGCTGAGCGGGTCGATCAACACCCAGGAACTGCCCGCTATCTGAGGGGGCGACGGAATCAATACCGACTGAGCCGACGCCTGTGCCGCCAGAACCGTCAGGGATAAAGCCAAAAAGAAGATGCGCGTAAACATTTTGAAAGCCATGGGTAGTTTCATTCGTTGTCAGGGATTTGTCTTATGTATGTTCTGAACTCAACGGGTTAACTCAGGTTCAGTGAGAGTCCGTAAGCACGATCGAGTTGCCGAAGCCGCTGGATTCCAGAAGATTCTGAGCATATCGGGCATCATTTTCACTACTGAAAGGGCCGACCTGCACCCGATGGAAGCGCCCGCTGCCCGTCGTTACTTCACGAACCCGCACCGGGCTCTGCAGCACGCCCTTGGCCCGGACCTGCATTGCTTCGGCCGGGTCTCGGCTACTGAAGGCACCCAGCTGCACAAACAGCGCCTGCCGGGAAGTTCCAGCCTTGTTTACGACTGGCTCCGGCGCTGGCGTAACCGCCGCGCCGCCTTTGGGGTCGAAACGTTCGCCCGCCAAAAACATCGAACCGTCCGGTGCCACGGTGATAGCGGCCACTTCAACCCGAGCGGTACCGCGGGACTGATAACCCAGTTTTTTGGCCGCAGCGTAGGATAAATCAATCAGCCGGTCGCCATGAAACGGCCCCCGGTCATTGACCCGAACCACCACCGAGCGGCCATTATCAAGATTGGTCACCCGGGCATAACTCGGGATACGAAGTGACTTGTGAGCTGCTGACATGGTGTACATATCAAACACCTCACCGTTCGACGTTTTGTGGCCATGAAACTTTTGGCCGTACCAACTGGCGGTGCCTCTGGCCACGTAGCCGTCGTTACTGTCAACCACACGATACGACTTCCCCCAGACCTGGTAAGGGGACTTGTTGCCGGCGCGGCGCGGCGCCTCGTAGCGGGGCACGGCGTCGGTCAGGCCGCTGGCATCGAAATGCCCGTCTGGCGCTCGGTCCTGCTTGAGGGTGTACCTAGACGAGTGATCAACCTCCGGCGCACTGGCACAGCCGGCTAAGGCCGCGACCACCGCCAACATGATCAAGCATTTGTTCAGAACCGTCACCATAAATGCCCGCAATACATTAATCGATGTGTAAGCCATTACTGACCGGAAACATTGTAACGGGTTCCCCCCGCCGTTAACCATTACCGGCTGGCCATCATTGTGCTGATTTCAGGCCGTAATCATCCGGCGATGGGTATGAATGGACATCAAAACACCGAAGGCCGCCATCAGGGTCACACCCGAGGTTCCACCGTAACTGATCAGCGGCAAGGGCACCCCGACCACCGGCAACAGCCCACTCACCATGCCGACATTCACGAAAACGTAAATGAAAAAGGTCATGGTTAACGCACCGGCCACCAGCCGTCCAAAGGAGTCCTGAGCGGTCACGGCTATGTAAAGGCAGCGGAGAATAATCAGGAAATACAGGGCCATGAGGATCATCATGCCCACAAAGCCGAACTCTTCGGCCAGCACGGCCACAATAAAATCCGTGTGACTTTCCGGCAGGAATTCCAGGTGAGATTGTGTGCCCTGCAACCAGCCCTTGCCATCCATACCCCCCGATCCAATGGCGGTTTTCGACTGGATAATATTCCAGCCAGCACCCAGCGGGTCGCTCTGAGGGTCCAGCAGCGTCAGCACCCGCTGCTTTTGGTAGTCTCTCATGACAAAGAACCACATCATCGGCGCGCTGACTGACACCAGGCCGAAAAACGCCACGATCAGTTTCCAGCTCATACCGGCAAAGAACACCACAAAAATACCAGCCATGCCGACCAGCAACGAGGTGCCGAGGTCTGGCTGTTGAATGATCAAAAACATGGGCAGCAGCACAATGACCAGGCCAATCATGACCCTGCCAAACGTGGGAGGCAAAAAATAGCGTGAGAGATACCAGGCCGCCATCATCGGGACCACGAGCTTCATGAACTCCGACGGCTGAAACCGGGGCAGTCCGGGAATCGCCAGCCAGCGCTGCGCGCCCTTGGCGCCAACGCCTACCAGCAGCACCGCCACCAGCCCGGCAATGCCCGCTGCATAGAGCCACGGAGACCAGCGTCGAAATACTGCCGGGTCCAGCTGCGCAAACACAAACATCACCACAAACGCGATGGCCAGGCGAATCCCCTGCGCCTTGACCACCTCGATATTACGGTCTGCCCCGCTGTAAAGCACGAACAGCCCACCGCCAACAAGTCCCAGCAGCAGCACAAGAAGGATCGGATCAAGGTGCAACACACTCCAGAGGCTTCGGGAGCGGCCCAGATCACTGCCGACCTGACTGCCGAGCGACTTGCCCATGGCCATCAGCGCGCCCTCCCGTTATGGTCAGATTTCCCGACCAGCCTGGCCACCTCTTCCGCCGGAAACTCTTCCAGCCAGGCGTCAAACAAGCCTCTGGCAACCGGCGCAGCAACACCACTGCCACTACCACCGTTTTCAACAATCACAGCGACCGCGATTTGCGGATCGTCGGCCGGAGCAAACCCGACAAACAAGGCGTGATCCCTGAGCCGCTCCCGGATTTCTTCTGCATCGTACTCTTCATCCTGGCCCAGACTAAACACCTGCGCAGTGCCGGTTTTTCCCGCCATTCTGTAGCTCGCTCCCTCGGCAGCCCGTCGGGCTGTGCCCCGTGTGCCATGCATGACCTCTTCCATGGTATCAACCACGTATTCCCAGTCATCCGGGTTCTTCAGAGTTAGCGGGTTATGGGTTCCCTTTGGCAAAAACTCACTGACGGAACGATCGCCGCGAATGTCTTTCAGCAGGCGCGGCTCCACCCACTCACCACGATTAGCCACCAGGGCGGTGGCGGTCGCAAGCTGCAGCGGTGTGGCCAGGAAAAAGCCCTGGCCAATCCCCATATTCACGGAGTCGCCGGGGTACCAGGGTTCATTCCGGACAGCACGCTTCCAGTCACTTGATGGCAGCAGACCGCTCAGCGCGCCGGCGACGTCCAGGGTTGCATCTTCACCAAAACCGAAGGCAGAAAGGTAATTGTGCATGGTGTCGACACCCATCTCGACGGCTATTTCGTAGAAATAGACATCACAGGACTCCGCCACCGAGTCCATCAGATCGACCCAGCCATGCCCTGACCGCTTCCAGTCCCGATAACGGCGACCGCCCTCGCGCAACTGATAATAGCCCGGGTCCCATATCTGGCGGTCCCGGGTGGTTACTCCGCTGTCCAATGCGGCCACGGCCATCATCGGCTTTATTGTTGAGCCCGGCGGATACTGGCCACGCAAGGCACGATTGAATAGCGGCTTATCAATGCTCTCACTGAGCTCACGGTAGTCAGCAACACTGATGCCGGTTACAAACTTGTTGGTATCGAAACCGGGCACACTGGCCAGGGCCAGTATCCCACCTGTCGAGGGTTCTATAGCTACAATCGCGCCTCGCCGGCCCTCCAGCAATTCGTGCGCTTTGCTCTGAAGCCGAAGGTCCAGGTGCAGCTGAAGGTCTTCACCGGGCACCGGGTTTTCACGCTCCAGAACCCGCAAAATCCGGCCACGGGCATTGGTTTCAACGTGCTGATAGCCCACGCTGCCATGCAGTACGTCCTCATAGAACCGTTCGATGCCAGATTTGCCGATGTAGTTTGTCCCGGCATAGTTAACGGGATCAATTCTCTGCAGCTCTTCGCGGTTAATACGCCCGACAAACCCCAGGGCATGGGCGGTCAGTTCACTGTGCGGGTAATAACGAACCAGTTCGGCTTCGACCTCTACGCCCGGAAATTCGTGCCGGTGTACCGCCATTTTGGCAATTTCATCTTCCGCCAGATCATAACGCAGGGGGATTTCCTGAAACGGACGCCGGGCCTCTTTAAGGCGTTTCCGAAAGCGGTCAAGATCTTCTTCAGAGATATCGAGAATGCCGCCAAGCCTGGCCAGGGTTTCATCCATTGACCCCGCCCGTTCGGGCACGATGGTCAGACTGAACACCGGTCGGTTCTCAGCCATAAGAACACCATTACGGTCGTACACCAGACCTCTGGGCGGCGGCACAGATTGAACCTGAACCCGATTTTTATCAGACAGCGTGGTGTAGATCTCGTGTTCGACGATCTGCAGCTGATACATCCGGGCCAGCAGGCCAGACATCAGCAGTATGACAAACACCAGCATCACCAGCGCCCGGCGCTGGAACAAACGGCGCTCTGCCGCCGTGTCTTTGAACTCCCCCCAGGCCATAAAGACTCCTATGCCCGGTGGTAGGGGTGATTACGGGTAATGGACCAGGCGCGATACAGTTGCTCGGCGAGCACAATACGCACCAGAGGATGAGGTAAAGTCAGAGGCGACAGTGACCATTGCTGATCGGCACGTTGCCGGCAGGCATCGGCAAGGCCGTCTGGCCCACCGACCAGGAAGGATACATCCTGACCTTCCTGAAGCCAGCCCTCAAGCTGGCCCGCAAGCTTCTCGGTTGACCAGGGGCGCCCCCCCACTTCCAGGGCAATCACCCGGTCTCGCGGGCCAACCGCATTGAGAATCGCATCGCTTTCACGCTGCATCAGCCTGGGGATATCCGGGTTCTTGCCACGATGGGCCATGGCGATTTCAGTCAGCTCCAGGGGCAGTTCCGGTGGCATCCGGCGTGAGTAGTCGGCATACCCCGCAGTGACCCAGTCGGGCATTTTTTGCCCCACGCAGATCAGGCGAAGGCGCATGATTACTCGCTGCCTGCCGCACCAACATCCGGCGCATCACGCCAGAAACGTTCCAGATCATAGAACTCCCGGGCCGCCGGCATCATCAGATGCACCACAACATCGCCCAGATCAACGAGTATCCAGTCGCTGCCGGCCGCACCCTCGACATTACCGGCCCGCATACCCTGTTCCTTGGCCTCTATAACCACAGAGTCGGCAAGGGATTTAACATGCCGGCTGGACGTACCGGATGCGAGAACCATAAAGTCAGTGACACTGGTACGATCACGAACATCAATCACACTGATGTCCTGCGCCTTGATGTCTTCAAGCGCCTTTACGACCAGATCTTTCAGTTGTTCAGCCTGCATAATTACCCTGTGTTCCGGGCGATGGCCCGTATGGCCGCCCGATTAGTGATATTCAAACGCGATTGTAGCACTAAAAGTTTCAGTCGGGGCAGGCACCGTAAAGGCCCTGATTCTGAATTCTCTGCCACACGGAGTCTGGCATCAAATAGCGAGGGGACCGGCCGCCTGCAATTCGCTGGCGGATGCCCGTTGCGGAGATATCCAGCAGGGGCGCTTCAAGCTCCAGAATCTTACCGGCGGGCGCGCTTCGCAATGTGTCCGGGCTGGTTACGCGGCGCTGCCCCAGCAACAAGCCGGCGTCACTGCCTTCCGGAAGATGCGAACCCGGGCGTTGCACAACCACAATGTGAGCCAGCGCGGGAATGTCCTGCCATTCCCGCCATTGACCAAAACCGGCAAAGGCATCGGTGCCCACCACCATCACCAGCGGCTGCTCGGGGCCCAGCTCGTTTCGCAACTGGCGCAACGTATCGGCCGTGAAGGAGGCTCCGGCACGCCGCAGCTCCCGATCATCCACCCGCAGACAGGGCTCACCCTCAATGGCCAGCCGGATCATGTCCAGCCGCTGAGCGGATGTCGCCCCGGTCGCATTTCGATGCGGTGGAATGTGGCACGGCACCAAGTGTACCCGATCCACCGACAGAGCATCGGATACCTCAAGGGCCAGCCGCAAATGGCCATGATGGATCGGGTCAAAGGTTCCGCCGTAGATGACATGCATTCAATCAGGCCCGGATGTGGCCGTCGCCAAACACCACATACTTCTGGGACGTCAGACCCTCAAGACCCACGGGCCCCCGGGCATGAATCTTGTCCGTCGAGATGCCGATCTCCGCGCCCAGTCCGTACTCAAAACCGTCCGCAAAGCGTGTGGACGCATTGACCATAACGGAACTGGAATCCACTTCCGTCAGGAACCGGCGAGCTCTCGTGTAGTTCTCCGTGATGATGCTATCGGTATGCTGGGAACTGTACCGGTTGATATGCTCAATGGCACCGTCAAGCCCGTCGACAACCCGAACCGCAAGGATGGGCGCGAGGTATTCCTCATGCCAGTCGTCTTCCGTGGCCGGTGTAATATCCGCCAGAACCTCTCGGGTTCGATCACAGCCTCGCAACTCCACCCCTCTGGCAACGAACTCCTGAGCCAGCAAAGGCAACATATCTTCTGCAATCTCCTGATCCACCAGCAGAGTCTCCATGGTATTGCAGGTGCCATAGCGGTGTGTTTTCGCATTGACCGCCACTTTCAGCGCCTTTTCCGGATCTGCGTGGCTGTCGATGTAAACGTGGCACACGCCATCCAGATGCTTGATCACAGGCACCCGGGCGTCACGGCTGATGCGTTCGATCAGCCCCTTGCCGCCCCGCGGCACGATTACATCCACATACTGCGGCATGGTAATCAATTCGCCGACCGCGGCTCTGTCGGTCGTTTTCACCACCTGCACAGCACTTGCCGGCAGACCGGCTTCGGCCAACCCGCTGGCGAGACAAGCGGCAATCGCCTGATTGGAATGGATGGCCTCAGAGCCGCCCCGCAAAATGGTGGCGTTGCCGGATTTCAGGCACAGGCTTGCCGCTTCAACCGTCACGTTTGGACGGGATTCGTAGATGATGCCGATCACACCCAGCGGCACCCTCATCTTGCCAACCTGGATGCCCGACGGACGGTAGGTCATGTTGGTGATTTCCCCGATGGGGTCAGGCAAGGCGGCGACCTGCCGCAAGCCTTCGATCATGGCATCAATGCGCGCAGGCGTCAGTTCAAGGCGATCAAGCATGGCGTCGTCGAGGCCGTTGGCCCGGCCACTTTCAAGATCTTTTCGATTCGCCTGCGCCAGCTCAGCCCTGGCCTCATTGAGCGCAACGGCGGTCGCAAGAAGCGCCTGATTTCTCACCGCAGTGGCCGAGCGGGCGATTTCCCGTGCGGCGGCGCGAGCCTGCTGGCCAAGCTCCGTCATGTAAACTGCAACGTCCATTGATTTACCTTTTTTCTGCAAGCTGATTCCAAAACCGGTGAGTTACTTTACCTTTCCCGTTTCAAGTCCGCACCCCAAACGACTATTATACCGCTGCACAGGTTTCAATATTCAATGGATGTGCCGGTAAAGGACAGACACCATGCCCCAGTTGGCCGAAAAATTTTTGCCCAGCAAGCTTTCGCGCACAGGCTTTATCGTGCTGGCACTGACCACAGGCCTTTGCATTATTCTGGGGGAGCCACTGGCCGCGGCAGCCGCAGCCTCGACGGCAGGCCTGTGCCTTGCAGGCATGTCAGGCAACCGCCACCGCAAGGCGCTTCCCTGGCCCCAACTGCGGATACTGTTCTTCATTACCCTTAACCTGGCACTGATCACCGCTCTGTGGCTTGGCCCCTGGCCACTCAGCCACTGGCTCTACGCCCTGCCTCTGATCACCTTCGGGCTGGCACCGGGCTATCTTGCCGCGGTTATTACGGTTGCTTTGGTTACCATTGTTCTGGCAAGCACCCAGTGGGCCGTTACCCTGCCCGACCGGCACCAGATGATCAGCGCATTCATACTGACCACGCTACTCGGCACGCTGATGGTTTTTCTGCAAAAATACAAATCCCGTCAGCTTGCACCGCTGCGGCGCACTGACGAGCTGACACAGGTCGCCAGCAGGGAGTATCTGTCAGCGGATCTACACAAAGAAATACAACGCAGCGAACGCGAAGGCACCAATATGTCGGCGCTGATCATTGGCCTCGACACCCACTTGAGCGATGCCGACCCCGATGAAGACATCCGCGCTATCCTGCCGCGTATTGGCCGCTACCTGCACTCCCAACTGCGGGACTTCGACACTTACTATCGGGTCGCCGACCTTCAGTTTCTGGTTATCCTGCCCGGCGCCAACACCGCTGAAGCCGCCCGCACCGCAGAGCAGGTTCGTCGAGGCCTGTGCACTCTGATGACGTCTCACGGCCTGAAGCTAACCGTCAGCGCGGGCGTTGCCGGCCTTAACATCGGTGATGATGCCGACAGCCTTCAGATCAGTGCGGCCAACGCCCTGCGCAGAGCTCAACAGCAAGGCGGCAACCGAACCCAGACATACAGCAATCCGGTGCCCGCCGACATCCACGGCCCAACAGGCCCGGAAGAGACCGTACAATGACTGAAACCCGGCTCAGAACCTGGACCCATAGCACAGGCTATTCCCTGGCTGCCATATTCATTGGCGCGCTGGCACTGCAAAACCTACGTTACGGTTTTTATCAACTGTTCTATCTTGCGCTGGCCATGACGGCACTGCTCCTTGCCGGGCTTGCCTACACACTGATTTGCCGGCGCCAGCAGCTCTCGGCACCCGGTCACCTGGTTGTGCTCGCTGGCCTGAACAGCGGCCTTGTGGCCGCCGTTTTAACCATGAATTCCGAAGGCATTAGCCACTGGGCAATGCCCTTACTGGTTCTGAACCTGCTTATCCTGCCCCTGCGCCAGGGGTTGGCACTGTCATCCTTGCTTCTGGTCCCCTTGATCACCGTGCTCTGGCTGGAGCACTCAGCGGCGGATGCGTTAATGACCAGTATTGGCCTGATTCTGCTGATGTCGGTGTCTGCACTCTATATCTGGAATTATGATCATATGGCGCAATCCGCCCAGGATCTGGCCATTACAGACCCGGTGACCGGCGCTCACAACGCACGGTTTCTGGACGAAACCCTGCAAAAAGAAATCAGCCGGGCCATAGCCACCGGCCACGCGCTTTCGGTGATCAGCCTGAACCTGGATCACGCAGACGAGATCCGGGACCTCCATGGCAAAGACGGCATGCAAACTCTGCTCAAAAACGTCACCGAGCACCTGTTCGAAATCATCCGGGCTGGCGATACGCTCTACACGCTTAACGGTTCTGAATTTTTCCTGATTCTTCCGTTCACCCCGGAAGAGGGCGTACGGGTGATAGCAGAGCGTATCCGCCGGAGCATTGCCGAGCGGGAGTGGCCTGACATCGGAAAAGTTTCAGTCAGCCTTGGCTGTACTACGCGCGGCAATGGCGACACCAGTACAGACTCACTCCGTTCCAGAGCAATGCAGGCCATGCATGAAGCCCGCAAGAGGGGGGCAGACTCCGCCTGGTTCAGCCCTGGAGAACCCGTTAAGGCATGAGTGAAACCTGGCTCAATGACGTAACTGCCTGGGTGGCCACCAACCCCGGCTGGCTTGTACTCGCCCTTGCCGCCACCGCGTTTATTGAATCACTGGCCATTGCCGGCATTATTGTGCCCGGCGTGGCGATGCTCTTTGCGTTTGCAGCACTGGCGGGTAAATCCGGGATGCCACTGCCTGAAGCGTTAGCCTGGGCCGGCGTTGGCGCAGTCGCCGGCGACGTTGTAAGTTTTGCCATTGGCAGAACCCTGCAGGGGCGACTTGGTTCGGTATGGCCTTTCAGCCGGTACCCAAGACTGATTGCCCGGGGCGAGTCGTTTTTTCTCTCCCACGGCGGCAAAAGCGTCATTATCGGACGTTTTGTCGGGCCGATACGCCCCGTGATCCCATTGATTGCAGGGGCGCTTTATATGCCCTGGCGCCGGTTTCTCCTGTTCAATCTGCTTTCTGCTGCAGGCTGGGCACTGGTTTACATTCTGCCGGGCTATATGGTGGGTGCGGCACTGGCCAGCGGCATAAAACCACCACCTCACTTCTACCTGATACTCGCCATCAGCGGCGCAGCGCTGGTTGGCGTTTATCTGATCGTGCTCAGGATACGCCTGGGGGTTGGCGAAGGTAGCCGGATTTACGGCTGGCTGGAATCAATGATGGCCCGTTATGACGCTACGCACCGGTTCTGGCGACTTTACACCAGTGACCGGCCATCCCGCAGCGGTGAGTTTCCCCTGCCGTCGCTGCTGATGGCCATCACGGCACTGGCGCTGTTTCTGATTCTCGCTCAACTGGTGACGTTCAGTGATCAGTTGTACCAACTCAATCAACAAGTACTGGTTTGGTTTGGCCTGCTCCGGCAACCGCTATTGGACATTCCGCTCATCGCTTTCACTCTGGCGGGGGACCCGCCAATACTGGTCGCCGCAGCCATCCTGGCGACGGCCGTACTTGTCTTCCGGGGCTACTATGCCGCGGCCATCCATGTTGCCGTGGCCGCGCTCGTAACGACGATCTGTGTGTGGTTGTTAAAAGCAGGCATCGGCATAAGCCGCCCAGATCAAGTGCTTATGCCACCAGGCTCCGGTGCCTTTCCAAGCGGTCATACCGCAGGTGTGACGGTTCTGGTGACTCTGGCTGCAAGTTTCATCGCCGGAGAAAGCCGGCAGAGGCAGCGCTGGCAGACCTATGTCTTACTGTCGCTTCCCCTGGTGCCCGTCGCGTTGAGTCGCCTGTATCTCGGCGTTCACTGGCTCACGGATGTGCTGGGAGGACTGCTCCTGGGGTTGGCCATCACAGGCATCATCAGGGCCAGCTACAGCCGTTTCGACCGAATACCGTTAAGGCCCGACGCGTTTACCTGGGCCGCCCTCCTTGCCTGGCTGGTATTCATCGTGTTTTACATGACCGACCACTGGGCGAGCGCTCGCCTGAGCTACATGCCACAACCCTAGGATTCACCTTCCAGCGCTTCCAGCAGGTTCTGCAGTCTGTCGAGGCGCTCAAGGGGGTCCTGCAATTCTGCCAGGCCCTGTTTTTCCTGTTTATCCAGCGGCAATAATTCCGTCAACCTCCACCCAACCTGCCGGGCATCCTGGTAGTCCACGTCCATCCCAAGGTCTTTGATAACAGGGTGCCGAAACAGGGCCCTAAGCACAGACGGCAGCTCGTGATAGCGTTCTGGAACGTCGCTTTCAGCCTCGGAAATCAAGCACTCAACATCGCCCAGATTAAGACCATCTTCCTGCTGCCAACTGCGCACCACCGACACCTTGCTCTCTCCTTCGACGGTAATACCCAGCAAACCGTTATCCAGCTGCTGAAAGTCGATAATCCGCACGTAGGTGCCAATATCGTAAAAGTCGGCCACCTGAGACGTTTCAGCACCCTCACGCAGCAGCACGATAACAAAGCCACGGTCCTCTTTCAGGCAGCGGGTAAGCATGTCGATGTACCTCGGCTCGAACAGCTGCAGGGGAATACGTCCCTTGGGCAGCACGACAGAGTTCAGAGGAAACAGAGGCACATTCATAATGGTTTCAATCACCGCAGGGCAGGCTCCGGAATCAGCATCGGTTTAACGGATGGACAGAAGTTTCTGAACTTCGTCCACCCGCTCTCGGGCCTCACTCAGAAGCTGCAGACTGCGTGAGGCATTCAGTTCCAGCTCGCCTAATCTGCGCCAGGCCGGAACAGCATCGAAGGGGGGCAAACCCTCATTCTGGCTGGACCCCGCCATGGAGTGCAGCTGAGCCACAATCACAATATCCACTAGCTGGGGGGCCGGTTCCCGACATTCGTAATGCCAGTCTTCCGCATACCGTGCCGCTTCGACAAAGGTTTTCGGGAACGACCAGTTTTCCAGCACCGCACAACCAACGTCCGCACGCAATTCAGACATCGCATGGTGCAGGTTCTTCTCATCGGCAAACAGGTTCACGTGATGCTCCGCCTGAACCAGCACAGGAACAACACCGATGTCGTGCAGAAGCCCCGCAAGCAAGGCTTCTTCCGGGTCAATGCTCGTGGCGTGATCGGCCAACACCCAACACAGCGCAGCCACTTCCCGGGAATGCCGCCACAAGGTTTCCATTTCTTTCTGGAGTGGGGCTCGGCGGGTTTTAAACACCTCCCGCATGGCAAACACCGTCACCAACTGTCGAGTCGTGCGCATGCCCAGCCTGATGACCGATTCCCGCACGTTTCTGACATCACTGAAACCACGATAGAGCGGGCTGTTACAGGATCTGACAAGCTTTGCCGCCATCGCCGGATCAGCAGAAACCGCGCTGGCCACTTCCGCCGCACTGGAATCTTCCCGGTCGACAACCCTGCGGACTTTCCAGGCAACATCCGGAACGCTGGGTAGCTGAACCTGGTTGGACCGGAGTTCGGAATAGAACTCCATCAACAGATGATGCTCTTCACTTTCGCCGGCTATACCGTCGGCCGAGTCCATTTCTACCTGAGCAACCGGCGCCGACCGAAGCAGCTGATTGAGAATATCCTGCTCAACAACGAGGAACTCACAGGGTTTGACGGCTGTGACGTCGTACATTCTTGGCTGCAGCCGGGCGATCGGGGTGGTGGCCTTGTCCGTGTCAGCTTCAATGACCGATTTTCGCCCATCCATTGACTCAAGCTCTACAACGCCAGCTACAAGAAAGTAATCCATCCCGTCACGAACGCCCCGCTCCATCACGCGCTGTCCCGGGCTGTGGGTTTTGCGTTCAGCCCGGCTGGCCAACAGCACAAGTTGATCGTCCGTCAGACGGCCCAGTGGCTGAAAGCCCTTCAAACGACGCAGCGACAGATTTTCCTGGCCTCCCATAGGCACACTCCCTGGCAGTGATCAGCGGAAATATCACGCTATCTGTTACACATTGTAAACACCCTCTGGCAAAACAGCCATGCGAGCGACGTTGAATCTGGTATCCTCTGGTTTTTGCATCCTCAAAAAGCGTAACGCTTGACCAGACACCAGGGAGAAAGCAGCAGACCATGCCCCAGTATCGTTCCCACACGTCAACAGCAGGCCGGAACATGGCCGGAGCCCGTGCGCTATGGCGCGCCACCGGTATGACCAACGAAGACTTCGGCAAACCCATTATTGCCGTGGCCAACTCGTTTACACAGTTTGTGCCGGGCCATGTTCACCTGAAAGATCTGGGCCAGTTGGTCTGCCGTGAAATCGAAGCCGCAGGCGGTGTTGCGAAAGAATTCAACACCATTGCGGTGGATGACGGTATCGCCATGGGCCATGACGGCATGCTGTACTCGCTGCCGTCCCGTGAAATCATCGCCGACTCCGTGGAGTACATGGCCAATGCACACTGCGCCGATGCCCTGGTGTGCATCTCCAACTGTGACAAGATCACCCCGGGGATGTTGATGGCCGCCATGCGCCTGAACATTCCGACCATCTTTGTCTCCGGCGGCCCGATGGAGGCCGGAAAAACCAAGCTGTCCGAGCACAAGCTCGACCTGGTAGACGCAATGGTGATCGCCGCCGATCCGACAGCCAGCGACGAAATGGTAGCCGAATACGAGCGCAGTGCCTGCCCGACTTGCGGCTCCTGCTCTGGCATGTTCACCGCAAACTCCATGAACTGCCTGACCGAGGCCATCGGCCTTGCGTTGCCCGGCAACGGTTCACTGCTGGCGACCCACGCCGATCGCGAAGAGCTGTTCCTGAAAGCCGGCCGGCAGATCGTCGAAAACACCAGGCGCTACTACGAGCAAAACGATGCCAGCGTACTGCCTCGCAGCATCGCGTCTCTGGCAGCCTTCGAAAACGCCATGACCATGGACATCGCGATGGGCGGCTCCACCAACACCATCCTGCATCTGCTCGCAGCCGCCCAGGAAGGCCAGGTTGAGTTCAACATGGCTGAGATCGATCGCTTGTCCCGCAAGGTGCCTCAGCTGTGCAAAGTCGCCCCGAACTCCCCGAAATATCACATGGAAGACGTACACCGCGCCGGTGGCATCATGGGCATCCTGGGTGAACTGGAACGCGGAGGGCTGATCAATACGGATCTTCCCACAGTCCACAGCAAGACCATGAGAGAAGCCCTGAAGGTCTGGGATATCATGCAATCCCCCACTCCGGAGGTGGTCGAGTTCTACAAGGCAGGCCCGGCCGGCATTCCAACCCAGACGGCGTTCAGCCAGAGCACCCGCTGGCCAAGCCTGGACGGTGACCGTGAGAACGGTTGCATTCGGTCTGTAGAGCACGCCTACTCTTCCGAGGGCGGCCTGGCGGTTCTGTATGGCAACATCGCGATGAATGGCTGCGTTGTTAAAACAGCCGGCGTGGACGAGAGCATCTTTGTTTTCGAGGGCAAGGCTCGGGTGTTTGAAAGCCAGGACTCCGCCGTTGCCGGCATCCTGAACGATGAAGTGAAGTCTGGTGATGTCGTGATCATCCGTTATGAAGGACCTCGGGGCGGCCCCGGCATGCAGGAAATGCTCTACCCAACGAGTTATCTGAAATCCAAGGGACTGGGCAAGGAGTGCGCACTGCTGACCGACGGTCGGTTCTCCGGAGGCACATCGGGCCTGTCGATCGGTCACGCCTCGCCGGAAGCGGCAGCCGGTGGCGCCATCGGCTTGATCGAAGATGGCGACACCATCCTGATCGACATACCGAACCGCTCCATCAACGTTCAGGTGAGCAACGAAGAGCTGGACCAGCGGCGCAGCAACCGTGACGCCAAAGGCTGGAAGCCTGACCAGCCTAGAGAGCGCAAAGTTTCTGCGGCACTCAAAGCCTACGCCCTACTTGCCACCAGCGCCGACATGGGCGCGGTCAGGGATCTGTCCAAGCTGGACTGACCCGTCGTCCACAAAAAAGCCCGGATCATCACGACCGGGCTTTTTTGCTTTCGGATAACCGGGTCACCAGAGTGACCAGCCTTCATCCTCGTCTTTATCAGCTTCTTCGCTGGCGTTCTGCTCTGCCGGCTGCTCCGATTCGCTCGCTACCGGTTCAGCAGAGGCGGAGGCTGGCGCTGCTGCTGGTGCCGCACCGCCTGAAGACGCCGCTTGCTGCACGGAGATCATGCCAAGGGCCTTTTCGGTCTCCTCAGTCAGAACACCGCTGGCTTCCAGGCCATGATCTTTCTGGAAACGGACCAGCTCTGCACGGGTGTCATCATCCATCGATGGACCAACGTCTGAAATATTGTAGCCCGCGCCATAAAGCGCGTGTTTAAGGGCAACGATGTCATTTGCCTGGGCCACTGAAGCCAAGCCCAGCAGGGCGACCGCTCCGACCGCCAGCGCCGCCTTTCCAAAACGGCGGGTGACTGTTTTCATGGTTCTCACCTGATCTACTCCCGATATCTTTGCGATACCTGTCTATTTATTGTTGTGTGGCGCCCAACTCCACATCGGGGGCGTCAATAAACCATACCATACTTTAGTCGCCCCGGCCGTGGTCCGGGGCTGGCGGTTGTGGCTCATCGTGGGTCACGTGGCCAAACTCACGTATAAAAATACCCCAGAACGCCATAAACAAGGCGGCCACCAAGGGGCCCATGACAAACCCGTTTATCCCAAACATGGCAATGCCACCCAGGGTAGATAAAAGAACCAGATAGTCCGGCAACTTGGTGTCGCGCCCAACCAGAATCGGTCGCAGGATATTGTCTGCCAAGCCAATGACCACCACACCGTAGGCCGTCAGCACGATCGCCGGCACGAAATCGCCGACGGCCGCCAGGTAGACCGCAACCGGCACCCACACGATCGCCGCGCCCACTGCAGGCAGCAACGAGACAATCGCCATCACCACGCCCCAAAGCAACGCCCCGGTGATGCCGAGTATCCAGAAAATAATGCCGCCCAATGCTCCCTGAATGATGGCAATCAGCAGGTTTCCCTTAACGGTAGCCCGTGTTACCTCAGCAAATTTGGCAAACAGCAGGCGCTCTCTTTCATCACCCAGCGGCAACGCCTGAATTAGCAAATCCACTAACTTGCTGCCATCACGAATCAAAAAGAAAGCCAGGTAAACCATTAGTGCCAGACCCAGGAAGAACTGAAAAGTATTCTGCCCTATGCCCAGGGCCTGCTTGGCGAGAAACTGACTACCGCCCAGAAACGCGCTGACAGCCCTGTCCCTCAGTTCGCTGAAATTGACATCAAACTGAGCGAGGAAGGCCTGAATGGCCGGAAACGAGTTATTCACCTGGTCAATATACTCACCGGGCCGGATTTCACCGTTTTGTATCTTCTGATAAATGCCCATGCCTTCAGCAATCAACGCCCCACCCAGCACCAGAACAGGAATAACCACTATGACCATGCACACACACAGCGTGATTAACGCATTGATATTGGGCCTGTCGCCAAGTCGGTGAAGCAGGATTTGCTGAACGGGGTGGAATATAAGGGCAATAGCAACCGCCCAGAAAATGGGGCCAAAAAACGGTTTCATCAGCAAAATGAACGCAATCGATACGCCCACCAGCATGGCAAGAAAAGTCCGTGTTTCAAGTTTTGCGTACATAACCGGAAAGACCTTGATCAAGGAAAGATTCGGGATCGAAAGACTACCACGATAGCGTGGTCACTGTAGCCATCTTCACGTTATAGTATTGGGTTATTGACCTACAATTGAACGGGTTATGTCACTGCCATCAGAAAACTTCAGCATTGAGACCGCACTTGAAGCAGCGATAGAGCTGCGCAAGGTGCTGGCCGCCCGCACCCATCGCCGTAAAGTGATGGGGCAAGAGGTTATTGTGCCCGGACAGCTCGGAGAAGCCCTGCATTTACCCCGGATTATCAGCCGCCTGACCAGCAAACAACAACGCCATCGGGAAAAAGGACTCGAGGATTTCCAGGAGCTTTGGCCCACCCTGTCGAACTACACCCGCGAAAAAGTGCTCAACGCTATCGGCTGGTACGATCCAAAACAACTCGACTGGGAAGACAAGCGCTCAAACCGCCGCCCGGTGATCGACCCGGACGATGGGTCAGTATAACTGCTGAGACAAATCCGACGACGGGCAGGCTGCAACGACTTTGAATTGTCACATCCCGCCCCTATCGTGTATGGATCAGGAGGAGAACTATGACACACAACAATGCCTATACTGCCCTTCTGGCAGAAGGGAGTGCAGTGCCCACACTACTATGCGGACATTGCCACTCAATCTTGTCGCGCGCCCGCATTTTCCGTAATAAAGGCGACATCAGCCTGGACCCGAGCTGCCAGACCATCGGCCTTTGCTCTGCCGACGACTGCGGCGCCGTAAACTGCTGCGATGACGCACTGGCCGGGGTTGCCAATTCCGAGCGTCTGTTTGACATCGCTTCCTGATTCAAACCGACAACGCTCTGTTACGCAACTCAAACACACAGAGCGCCCATCTGATTTATCCTGAGGCTCAAAGATCGTCGCACTGACGGTCGCGCTACCAATCAGTCAGGACAGTCGATGGCATGCGTATTCTGAGAACCGACGAAGCCCGCTTCGCAGGCCTGCCGGATTACCCGTTCGAAGCACACTACCTGGATGTCGAGCCCGACCTGCGGATGCATTTCGTTGACGAAGGTCCAGCGACGGCCGCCCCTGTGGTCATGCTTCACGGTGAACCGTCCTGGTCCTACCTTTACCGGCACATGATTCCTGTGGTCGCCGCTGCCGGACACCGGGTACTTGCACCAGACCTGATCGGTTTCGGCAAGTCAGACAAGCCTGCTGAACTGTCCGCCTACAGCTACGACAACCACATGCAGTGGCTGTCATCCTGGCTCGAAGATCTGGATTTGTGGGATGTGACGCTGGTTTGCCAGAATTGGGGCTCACTTCTCGGGCTCAGGCTTGCCGCGGAAAATCACCGGCGCTTTAGCCGCATCATTGTAGGCAATGGCATGCTGCCCACCGGAGAAACCCGGGTTCCGGCGGCCTTTAAAGTATGGAAAGCGTTTGCCAGCCACAGCCCCTGGTTTCCCATCAGCCGAATCGTTCAGTTGGGAACCGAGCGCGCCTTGTCCAGCCGCGAACTTCAGGCCTACGAAGCACCCTTCCCGAGTGACGCATTCAAAGCCGGTGCACGCGCCTTCCCCGCATTGGTTCCTACCTCGCTGGAGGACCCGTCAGGTGCAGCAAACCGGGAGGCCTGGCGCATACTGGAGAAGTGGCGCAAGCCGTTCATCACCTGCTTCAGCAACGGTGACCCGATTACCCGCGGTGGCGACCGCTATATGCAGCGCCGCATACCTGGCGCCTTCGGCCAACCACACATCACTCTGCGGGGAGGTCACTTTCTGCAGGAAGACTCTCCCCGGGAATTCTCCAGAGTGATTCTGGACGCTCTGAAGGCAGAAATGGCAGCCTGACGCCCAACAACCACTCAACCAAAGACCGTTACCGTCTGCCGGCTCAGGGCTACAAGCTCACCGCGGGCTGTCCAGATACCGGCATGAGTATGGCCATAACCCGCCCCTGCTTGATCAATCGTTGCCCGGTACAGAAGCCACTCACCGGGAGCCATCGCAGGGCGTGGGTGCACAATTTCCAGAGCCCAACTCAGTGAACTTGCGGGGGCAGGCCCCTTCAGATGCGGCAATACCGCCGGCGGCCAAGCGTCGACCAGTGCGACAATATGCGCATCGGTCAGGGATTCCGGTTCTTCCCGGAACTGCATCCAGCCACCCATCTCCCGCCCACCCTTGCCAGAGAACGGCATGTTACCGAAGGCCCAGCGCATCTCGATGTGCTGGGTAAACTCCGGGGTTACCCCTTTTATGTAGGGCAACTCCTGGCATTCGTTTACGGGTCTTGCCTCGGGTGCCGGGGCCGGTACCACTTGCACTGCAGACTCACGATCGCCGCCAAAGCTGGCCAGGCAGACCAGCCGCGGCTCGCCGTTCTGGAGAATACGGCCGGTCACCTGGGACACCGCCTTGCCTTCCCTCAGCAGTTCCGCCTCGAAAACAGCAGGCACGCCCGGCTCCACCGGCCCGACAAAGGAAACCTGCAGAGCACGCATGGCTCTGCCTTGTTCAACCTTTGATGCCATCACATCGAATGCGAGCGCCGCGACAAGGCCACCGAAAGTCGCCCTGCCCTGCGCCCAACTTGCTGGCATCACGGCTTCACCACCATGGCGCACAACGCTCCGGAGTTCATCAAATGTCATAACATTTTCCTGTTAGTTAGCCTGCAAACTGTGAAGGTTGCCCAACTTCCGGCCCGCTGGCAAGATGCCTGCGCGGGCAACTACCTACTCCAATCTTGGCATTTAACGTGTTAAAGCATGTCCAAAGCGACTATAATGCCTGAAAATCATGCATTGCCTCCGCGATGTCATATCCTCCGAATACCGAGTACATTCATGTCAGAATTGTCTTTTGCCGAACTGGGGCTGGATCCAGCTGTACTGGAAGCCGTTGCCGCTGTTGGCTATGAAACACCGTCGCCTATCCAGGCACAATCCATTCCCGCCCTATTGGCCGGCAACCATTTATTAGGCGTTGCCCAGACCGGCACCGGGAAAACCGCAGCCTTTGCTCTGCCACTGCTGAGCCGCATTGACCCGAGCATTGCAGAGCCCCAGATTCTGGTGCTTGCACCTACCCGCGAGCTGGCCATTCAGGTGGCTGAGGCGTTTACCACTTACGCCAGCAAGTTCAAGCACTTCCATGTGCTGCCGATTTACGGTGGGCAGGATTTTGCACCGCAAATCCGCGGTCTGAAGCGCGGCGCCCAGGTGATCGTGGGCACCCCGGGCCGGATGCTTGACCACCTGCGCAAAGGCACACTGAGGCTTGAAAACCTGCGAGCTCTGGTACTGGATGAAGCCGACGAAATGCTGCGTATGGGCTTTATCGACGACGTTGAGGCCATTCTGTCGAAGACACCGGCCAACTGTCAGCGCGCCCTGTTCTCTGCCACGATGCCGGCGCAAATCAAAAAAGTTGCCCAGACCTATCTGAAGAACGCCACGGAAGTCCGCATTGAAAGCGAAACTCGCACCGTAGAGCGGATTTCCCAGTTCGTATTGCCGGTCTATGCCGAACGCAAGCTCGATGCCCTGACCCGCATTCTCGAAGTCGAACCGTTTGACGCGGCGATTATCTTCGTGCGCACCAAGGCTGAAACCGCCCTGCTGGCGGAGAAGCTTTCTGCCCGCGGCCATGCGGTTGCGCCCTTGAGCGGCGATCTGAACCAGCGCCAGCGTGAACAGACGGTTGAAGACCTGAAGCGCGGCAAAAAAGACATCATCATCGCGACAGACGTTGCCGCCCGCGGCCTGGACGTTCCCCGGATTACCCACGTCATCAACTACGACGTGCCCTACGATACCGAGGCGTATATTCACCGTGTAGGCCGTACCGGTCGTGCCGGCCGCACCGGTAAAGCGATTCTGCTGGTTACGCCCCGTGAGCGCAGCTGGCTGCGCACGCTGGAGCGCGCCACCAATTCGCCGATGGAACCGTACCAACTGCCGTCACCGGCCGCACTTCAGCAGATGCGTGTCGAGCAGTTTGAAACCCAGTTGCTCGGCTTCGCCGATGACCCCCGTGCCGCCAAAGCCATCGCCCTGCTGGACGACATCGCCGAGCGCAACGATATGGACATCACCATGGTAGCCGGCGCTCTGGCCTGCTGGATGGAGGCGTCTCAGCCAGATTCGTTGCCGCTGGAGCAGCCTGAAGCGCTGCCAGAGGTATCCGCCTCTGCACCGCGCCGCGACCGTAAAGGTCCGCCATCAGGCAAAGGCAATTTCCGTAAAGGGGGCCCGAACAAGAGCTTCCGCAACGACAGCAAGCCGGGCGCCCGCAAAGGCCCACCTAAAGGCAAGCCAGGCGGCAAGCCCGCCGGCAAGGGCCCGAAGCGCGCCCCGCGCTAACAGGCCCCGGTGCAGCCGGTCACTCTGGCCGGCTGCGCTGATAGACTACAAAGCTGTAGTCGTAAGGATTATTATCGGACGCGGAGAAATCTTCGCGTCCGATCTCTTCCCACTCGTCCCAGTTCACTTCCGGAAAGTAAGCATCGCCGTCGACGTCTGCATGCACCTGTGTGATGTAGATCCGGTCGACCATTGGCAGTGCTTCGGCGTATATCTGCCCTCCACCAATGATCATCACCTCGTCACCACCCTCCAGCTCCGCCTGAGCTTCAGCTTTAACCAATGCCGCTGGCAATGATTCAGCCGCAACAGTTCCTGCCGGCGCCTGCCATTCCGGGTTCCGGGAAATCACCACATTCATCCGGCCCGGCAACGGCCGACCAATGGAGTCCCAGGTTTTCCGACCCATGATGATCGGTTTGCCCATAGTCGCCTGCTTAAAGTAACGCAGATCTCCAGGCAGGTACCAGGGAAGCTTGTTATTCCGGCCAATAACCCGATTTCGGGCCATCGCAACAATCAGTGCTTTTCTCATGTTTATCTCTTGTCCTCGGAGTCAGCGATGAGTGGAGCATGCTTTTCAAAACACGCTCAAGCACATCCATGTGACGCTTGGGCTCCGCCATCCATGGCTCCGCACAGTTTTGAAAAGCATGCTCCACTCATCGCTACCATAGCTCAGGAGTATGTGACGCAAAAGCCTGAAAGCTCAGCAACTGCAACGGTGCGTTTCTTACGCTCAAGCACCCAAAGCCTGAGCGCATAAGCGGGTGGGGCTTTCCGAAAATGTGCGTAGCCATGGATGGCGGAGCCAAGCGTACACGGACGTATTCACAGCGTTTTTCGGAAAGCCCCACCCGACGTCTTGCCGTCCCCAAATAATCGGGCTACCGCGAGCTTCAGGTCAGATGGCAATGGGCGCCTTGATACCAGGGCAAGGGTCATATCCCTCAAATTCGAAATCTTCCAGTTCGTATTCGAAGATGTTTGCAGGTTTGCGCTTGATCACCAGTTTGGGCAACGGCCGGGGCTCACGCTTGAGCTGCTCGAATACGATATCGTCGGTCAAGTGGTTCTGGTAGAGGTGGCAATCGCCAAAGGTATGAACGAACTCACCCACATCCAGATCACACTGCTGAGCGATCATGTGAGTCAGCAGCGCATAGGAAGCAATATTAAAGGGTACGCCCAGGAACAAGTCTGCACTGCGCTGGTACAACTGGCAGGATAACTTGCCGTCAATTACATAGAACTGGAACAGGCAGTGACACGGCGCCAACGCCATGCGGCCTTCACGCACGTTATCTTGCGGGCCAATGGACTCGTCCGGAAGTTCGGCAGGATTCCAGGCAGACACAATCAAGCGGCGGGAATTGGGCTTGTTGCGGATCTGATCGACTACCTCGCTGATCTGATCAATAACCCGGCCATCGTGGCACTGCCAGCTGCGCCATTGCTTGCCGTAGATCGGCCCGAGGTCACCGTTTTCCAGCGCCCATTCGTTCCAGATCGACACCTTCCGCTCTGTCAGCCAGTTGTTGTCGGTGGAGCCACGCAGGAACCAGAGCAGCTCGTAAATGATGCTGCGCAGGTGAACCTTCTTGGTCGTCACCAGCGGGAAACCATCCTGCAGGTTGAAGCGGATCTGGCGGCCAAATACCGAACGGGTTCCAACGCCGGTGCGATCGCCTTTATCGAATCCGTTGTCGACAACGTCTTGCATCAGATCAAGATAGGCTTTCATTGAGCGTTTCTCCGGTAAGCGAAGGCGATCAGGGCTGCGCCTGCAATAATCATCGGCAACGAGAGCACCTGCCCCATGGTGACCCAATCGAACGCCAGGTAACCGAGTTGCGCATCTGGCAGGCGCACGAATTCCACCAGGAACCGGAATACGCCGTAACACAACAGGAACAAACCTGACACTGCCATTTTGGGGCGCGGCCGGGATGAGAACCACCACAGAATGGTGAACAGCAACACGCCCTCCAGGGCAAACTGATAGAGCTGTGATGGGTGGCGAGCCAGGGCATCTTGCGCCTGGGGAAACACCATACCCCAAGGAAGGTCCGTGGGTTTGCCCCATAACTCTCCGTTGATAAAGTTACCGATTCGACCTGCCCCCAGCCCAACCGGCACCAGCGGTGCTACGAAATCGGCAATCTTCCAGAAACCGGCACCGGTTTTACGGCCATACCACCACATCGCGAGCATCACACCGAGCAGGCCACCGTGGAAGGCCATGCCGCCTTCCCAAACACGAAACAGCCAGAGCGGATCGGCAATAAAGGCATCGAAGTTGTAGAACACCACATATCCGAACCGGCCACCCAGGATTACCCCAAGCGCGAGGTAAAACAAAAGATCGCCAACCTGTTCTTCCGAGAGCGGCGACCAGGGTTTGCGGCTGCGTATACAACCCAACCACCAACCGGCGGCAAATCCGACCAGGTAGGTCAGACCATACCAATGAATTTTCAGGGGACCGATAGCAATGGCCACCGGATCAAACTGCGGGTGTTGCAACATGAACAGGCTCTCAGCTCAGCAGGAATCGAAGGCCGACGATAATCAGCACGATGGCAAAAATCCGTTTCAGCAGGCGACCGTCAAGACGGTGCGCCAGCTTGGCGCCGATACGGGCGAAAATAACACTGGTCGCAACAATACCAATTAACGCGGGCAAATAGATAAAGCCAAAGCTCAATTCAGGCAGTTCCGGATGCTGCCAGCCAGTCCAGATATTGCCTGCCGCGCCGGCCAACGCAATGGGTAAACCACAGGCCGCAGAAGTGGCCACCGCTTGCTGCATGCGCACGTTGCACCAGGTCAGATACGGAACCGATACGGTGCCGCCGCCAATACCAAAGATAGCCGAGGCCCAACCGATCAGCCCGCCAGCCACGCCAAGCCCGGCGGTACCCGGCACATCACGGCCCGGCTTCGGGTTCACTTCCAGGATCATCTTGAGCGCTACCAGAATGGCGAACACACCAATAATGGTTTGCAAAACGGGGCCACTGATCATCGCGGCCGTCCAGGCGCCGATCAATGCGCCCACCACGATGCCGCCCGTCATCGGCCGGAAAAGGTCCCAGCGCACGGCGCCATGCTGGTGATGAGTACGAATCGAACTGAGGGACGTAAACACGATGGTTGCCAGCGAGGTACCTATGGCCAGGTGCGCAGCAATTTCCGGGCTGACACCCATAAAACCGAAACTGAAGATCAGCACCGGCACGATCACAAGGCCACCACCAATACCGAACAGGCCCGCCATGGTTCCAGCAAGCGCACCCAGCAACAGATACAAAACGATTACGCCAATCAATGTCATGATCTTCATAGGCCCCGGGAAGAAATCAGGCTGGTATGATACGCATTGTTGCCAATCGCTGCAGCCTCAGATCATCAGGGAAGTCTATCGGATATGTGCTTAATCGTTTTTGCCATCGGCCAAAGCCCCCGGTTCCCGCTGGTGGTCGCCGCTAACCGGGATGAGTTTTTCCGGCGCCCGACATCAGCCATGGACTGGTGGCGAACCGACGAGGGAGAGGACGTGCTCGCCGGGCGCGACCTTGAGTCCGGCGGCACCTGGCTGGCTGTTTCTCCGGATGGCCGGGTAGCTGCGGTGACCAATGTCCGTGAAGGCAGCGCTGAACCTGGCCGCTGCAGTCGGGGGGAGTTACCTCTGAAAGCACTCGGGCAGGCCCGCAATGAGCTGGCAAGCAGCATGAGCTCCGAGCCAGGGCGCTACTCAGGGTTTAACCTGGTGTCTCTGTCTGCAACCGGTGGCTGGTATTACAGCAATCGGGATGCCCACCCAGGTCGGCAGTTATTCCGGGGCGTGTTCGGACTAAGCAATCACCTCCTGCAAACACCCTGGCCCAAACTCTTGCGCCTACGGTCCGCCGTGAGCCAACGTATTGAACAGGCCCATGGAGATGCCAGACAACTCCACAGCCAGTTGATCCCGCTACTGGCAGACAGCACCCCAGCGCCGGATAAAGACCTGCCAGACACCGGGGTTGGCATCGACACCGAGCGATTCCTCTCGTCACCCTTTATCCACGGCGAACACTATGGCACCCGCGCAACGACGATTATTACCGTCTCAGACCAGGGGGAAATACAGGTAACCGAACAATCCTGGGGGCCCTGCGCCCGCGCTCTGGAACAACGACAGTTCAGCTGGCAGCGGTAGCTCGGGGACTCTGATATAATCCGCACATTTCCTGACACACCGGACCGGAGGACGCCCATGGCCGGCGCCAAAGAAAGTACATCGATAGCCGACTTTGAAAAATCCCTGGACGAACTGGAAAAGCTGGTGCGGGATCTGGAACAGGGTGAGTTGCCTCTGGAACAGTCTCTGGCAGCCTTCGAGCGGGGCATCAAGTTGACACGCGAATGTCAGAGCGCCCTGAAGTCGGCAGAGCAGCGGGTTGAACAACTGGTTCAGAACAGCGATGGAACCCTGGAAACCCGCCCCTTCTCTGCGGATGACAGCAACTGATGAGTGACCGCACTTCCCTGGCGATTAGCTACCTGGATCAGTGTCGCCAACGCATTGATGCAGAGCTTGACCGCAGTATCCGCCAAGACTCTGTCTCCGAGCGACTTCAGGCAGCCATGCGCTACAGCGTACTGGGCGGTGGCAAGCGTATCCGCCCCGCCCTGTGCCTGGCCGCCGCGCGGGCGGTAGGCAGCGAAGAAGCGACTGCGCTGGCCCCCGCCTGCGCACTGGAACTGATTCATGCGTACTCCCTGGTTCATGACGACCTGCCAGCGATGGACGATGATGATTTGCGCCGGGGGCGCCCGACCACTCACATTGCCTTTGATGAAGCCAGCGCCATTCTGGCCGGCGATGCGCTGCAGACTCTGGCATTTCGATTGCTGACCGGCGCGCCCGCACTGACAGACAGCCAGCGGATCAGAATGATTACTGAACTCGCCCAGGCCAGCGGTCATAAAGGCATGGTCGGAGGCCAGGCGATTGACCTGGAGTCTGTAGGGCTTGCGCTGAACCTGGAGCAACTTGAAAACATGCACCGGCACAAAACCGGAGCTCTGATTGAGGCCAGCGTAACGATGGGCGCACTGACCGCGCCCGACGTGACAGCCCAGCAACTCAAAGACCTGTCGACCTACGCCAGCGCTTTAGGCTTGGCGTTTCAGGTTCAGGATGACCTGCTGGACATTGAAGGTGACACCGAAACCATTGGGAAACGCCAGGGGTCTGATGTCGCCAAAGCCAAGCCGACCTATCCTGCCCTGCTCGGACTCGAGGGTGCCCGCGAGCACCTGAACTTACTGCTGGACCAGGCTCAACAAGCACTTGAAAGCTTTGGTGAGGAAGCCGATCCCCTTCGAGCGATGGCAGATTATGTGGTTACCCGAAACCACTGACTCGCCTTTAGGCACTCTTTACCAGACACCGTTTTGTAACATCTGGCCCGGGAAGCATGAAACAGACACGCCTGTTCCCTATAATGCCCGCCAGAGAACTCATATTTTCGAGAAAGACCCGAACTGATGCAGGACACATATATTTTCAGGGAAATTCCGTCACAGCGGCCCAACACGCCCCTTCTGGACCGGATTGACGTTCCAGCCCAGCTGCGCGGGCTGCCGCCAGAGGATCTGCCACAACTGGCCAGGGAATTGCGCGCATTTCTGCTCTGGTCCGTCGGCCAGACGGGCGGGCATTTCGGGGCCGGGCTTGGCGTACTGGAGCTAACGGTTGCCCTGCATTACGTCTTCAACACTCCGGAAGACCGACTGGTCTGGGACGTAGGCCACCAGGCCTATCCCCACAAAATCCTGACGGGCCGGCGGGAACAGATGGGCACCATCCGGCGCAAAGACGGTCTTGCCGGGTTCCCGAAACGGGCTGAAAGCGTTTACGACACCTTTGGGGTGGGCCACTCGAGCACATCAATCAGTGCCGCACTGGGTATGGCCATTGCCGCTCGTATGCAAAACACCGGTCGCAAGAGCATTGCGGTCATCGGTGATGGCGCCATGACCGCGGGCATGGCGTTCGAAGCCTTGAATCATGCGGGCCATTTACACGCTGATATGCTGGTGATTCTGAACGACAACGACATGTCGATTTCCCGCAACGTCGGCGGCCTGTCCAACTACTTTGCCAAACTTCTGGCCAGTCGCACCTACAACCAGGTTCGCGACAGCAGCAAGAAAGTGCTCAAAGGTACGCCTCACCTGATGGCCCTTGCCAAGAAAACCGAAGAACATTTCAAAGGCATGATCGCCCCGGGCACACTGTTTGAGGAACTTGGCTTCAACTACATCGGGCCCATTGATGGCCACGACCTGCCACTGCTGGTTGAAACCCTGGAAAACATCCGGGACCTCGACGGCCCGCAGTTCCTCCACGTTGTGACCACCAAAGGCAAAGGCTTTGCGCCAGCGGAGGCAGACCCGATCGGTTATCACGCCATTAACAAGATCGAACCGGTACCGGCCAACAAGCCTGAGCCGGTGGCGCCAAAACCCGCCAGCCCCAAGTACGCCAACGTGTTTGGCCAATGGTTGTGCGATGCCGCCGAGCAAGACGAACGCGTTGTCGGCATCACGCCGGCCATGTGCGAGGGGTCGGACCTGCTGGCGTTCTCGGAACGTTTTCCCGAGCGCTATTTCGACGTAGCGATTGCCGAGCAACACGCCGTCACCCTGGCCGCCGGTCTGGCGTGTGATGGCGCAAAACCCGTAGTGGCCATCTACTCGACGTTTCTTCAAAGGGGCTACGACCAACTGATCCACGATGTCGCCATCCAGGACCTGGATGTGCTGTTCGCAATCGACCGGGCAGGCCTGGTGGGTGAAGACGGCCCTACCCACGCAGGCGCCTTCGATATCAGCTACCTCCGGTGCATTCCGAACATGGCCATCATGACGCCCTCGGACGAAAACGAAACCCGTCAGTTGCTGCAGACCGGCCTTCAATACCACGGCCCTGCAGCCGTTCGTTACCCCAGAGGAACCGGCCCGGGCGCAAGCATCGAGACGCAACTGACTCCACTGGAACTTGGCAAAGGCAGACGGGTGCGCGACGGCTCCCGGGTAGCCATCCTGAACTTTGGTACGCTGCTGGGCCCGGCAATCCATGCTGCCGAACGCCTGAACGCAACTGTCGCTGACATGCGCTTCGTGAAACCCCTCGACGAGGCGCTGATACTGGAACTGGCAGAGCAGCATGACTTGCTGGTGACCCTGGAGGAAAACGCGGTGGCCGGCGGGGCTGGCAGTGCCGTCACCGAGTTTCTGAATCTGAGGGAAGTGACCCTTCCGGTGATGCAGCTTGGCTTGCCCGACCGTTTTGTTGACCATGGCAAGCCGGAAGAGCTTCTGAAGGAGTGCGGACTGGATGCAGACAGCATTCACGAGGCCATCGCCTGTCGGCTTGAGCGCCTGGGCAGCCACTCGGTAGCAGCGGCTAAATAAGGCTAATCAGGCCGGTCACTGACCGGCCTGACCGGTTTTGATCAGGCTCAGGCGATATCATCGTCCTGGTGGGTGTCCAGCCAGTGGCCGAGCTTGCTCTGCTTGGTGTTCAGGTAGTGCTCGTTGTGGGGATTTCGCCCTACATGCAGCGGCACCCGCTCGACAATCCGGATACCGTAGGATTCCAGTGCCTTAACCTTTCTCGGATTGTTGGTCATCAGGCGAAGGCTGTGAATACCCAGATGCTCCAGCATATCCTGACACATGCTGTAATCCCGCAAATCCGCGCCAAAACCCAGCTGTTCGTTGGCCTCGACCGTGTCGGCCCCCTGATCTTGCAGGCGGTAGGCCCGAATTTTGTTCAGCAGACCAATGCCGCGACCTTCCTGTCGCAGATACATCAGAATACCCCGGCCTTCCCGGGCAATGCTGCGCAACGCTTCTTCCAACTGATACCCGCAATCACAACGCATGCTATAAAGCGCATCGCCGGTCAGGCATTCGGAGTGGGTGCGCGCCAGCATGGGCTCATCAGAACCAATATCACCCAGTGTCAGGGCCACATGCTCTTTGCCCGTTTCGGGTTCTTCGAAACCGTGCATATCGAAGACGCCGAAGGGAGTGGGCAAACGACAGGTATCAATGTAACGAACAGCCACTGTAATTCCTCGTGGTTCTGACAAATGGGGCTGGCATTCTATCACGGTGGCACTAAGCGGGCGTAGTGCCGGGTGTGGTGCCATCAAGAGTGCCGTCATGAGTTCCGGCAACCCAGTGACCGGAGCGACCGCCTTTCTTTTCCAGCAGCCGAACCTTATCGACCACCATTCCTTTATCCACTGCCTTGCACATATCGTAGAGCGTAAGCGCGGCCACGCTCGCCGCAGTCAGTGCCTCCATCTCCACGCCAGTCTGACCAGACAGCTTGCAGCGTGTCTCAATATATACTGACGCTCCATCCTCACCGGGTGTCAGCTCAACTTTGACGGAGGTCAGGTTCAGCGCGTGGCACAAGGGGATCAGATCGTGGGTTTTCTTGGCCGCCATGATGCCGGCAATGCGGGCCGTGGCCAGCACATCCCCTTTGGGATGCTCACCCTCGATAATCATCCGCAGGGTTTCCGGCTGCATTCGGATTGTGGCCTCGGCACGGGCCTCCCGTTCGGTAACGGCTTTCTCCGTCACATCGACCATCCGGGCTTCGCCCTTCTCATCAAGGTGGGTCAGTTTGCTCATGATTCACTCCGCCTGCGTTGCTTCATGTATGAATGTGCTCACAACCGACTACCACCAGAAACGAATCCCGGCGATCCCTTGGGCCCCCGCCGCTTTGGCCGGCGCCATATGGCCCGGTTCCAATCCACCAAGCGCATATACGGGGATGGCCGCATTAGAGATCAGGTCGGCAAAAACATTCCAGCCCATAGCCGGCTCCCCTGGATGGCTGGCCGTGGGCAACACCGGGCCCAGCACCGCGTAATCTGCCCCCAAACGCTCTGCATGGCACAACTGCTCAGCATCATGGCAGGACACCCCGAGCCATGCGCCCGCAGGCACAGGGCGCCCTGAAAGACCTTCAGCTTCACGCCATGACAGGTGGAGGCCGGCGGCCCCCGGGATTTCGTCAAACAGTGATGGCTGACCGTGCAGCAGAACACCGATACCGTTTTCCGACCCGGTCTTCAGCGCTGCTGTCGCAAGCGCCCGATAATCCTGGCGCGACAAATCCGGTGCCCGAAGCACCACCAGCCCCCGCGATCGCCCCTTAACCCCAGCAGCAAAGCGGGAGAAGCCATCCTTTGGAGTAACCATAGCACCGGTAATCAGCAATCTGTCGGGCAGATTCAAAGCACGAATGATGGGCCGGTTAGCAACGGGAAAATCCTCGTCGCGCAAGGCCTCGGGCAACAGCCAGTCCACTGGCTGCCCTTCCTTGCCTTCCGGTATACCCTCAGCCATCGAGGTGCGCCAGACATCGAGAAACACCTGCTTGTCACCATAGTCATGGCGAATGCCGATGACCGGCTCCAGACTCTGCAGCGGAACCCGCAAGCCGGTCTCCTCGGCGACCTCCCGCACCAGCGCCTGCTGCACGGTTTCATCCGGCTCGACCTTGCCGCCGGGAAACTCCAGCAATCCGCCCTGATGAACATGGTCTGGGCGCCGGGCTATCAGCACCCGCCCTTCCCGAATTATGACGGCTACCGCTACATGAACCTGCTTCCGGGCTTGTGCGCCGGGCTGATCAGCTTCGGTATTCTGCATTGATGGTCACGTAATCGTGGGAGAAGTCGCAGGTCCAGACGGTTTCACGGACCCCACCACGCTTAAGGTCAATGGCAATAGTAATTTCTTCCTGATCCATCACGGCCTGGCCGCGCTCTTCGGAATAATCGTCGGCACGACCACCCTCACGGACCAGGCACACATCGCCCAGGTAGATTTCCAGAGCGTTCAGGTCAAGATCAGGCACGCCGGCCCGGCCAACCGCTGCCAGAATACGCCCCCAGTTCGGGTCTGAGGCGAAAAGTGCCGTTTTTACCAGCGGTGAATGAGCGACGGTGTAGGCCACATCCAGAGCTTCCTGCTGGTTCCGGGCACCGGCCACATCAATGGTCACAAACTTGGTTGCCCCTTCACCATCCCGAACAATGGCGTGGGCCAGATCGAGATACACTTGCTGCAACGTCGCTTTGAGCTGAGGAAACAGGGGGCTGTCGAGGGTGATTTCCGGGCCGGAATACTGACCGCTGGCCATCAGCATGCAGGCATCGTTGGTCGAGGTGTCACCATCGATGGTAATCCGGTTGAATGATTTCTCACCCAGCTCGGATGCCAGCGCCTGAAGTGCATCCGGGGCGATGCTCGCATCGGTAGCAATAAAGCCAAGCATGGTCGCCATATTGGGGCGAATCATGCCCGCACCCTTGCTGATCCCCGAAATCGTTACCACATGGCCGTCCAGTTCAATTCGGCAAGACGCACCCTTGGGCCGCGTATCGGTCGTCATGATGCCACTGGCGGCCTCAGCCCAGCGATCTTCTCGGGTATCTGCCAGGGCCTCAGGTAAGGCGCCGACAATTTTTTCAACCGGCAATGGCTCACCAATCACACCAGTCGAAAACGGCAGCACGCTGGAAACAGTGACGCCGGCTTTCTCTGCCAGAGCAGTGCAACAACGCTCGGCGTCGACGAGCCCACGCTCGCCGGTGCCGGCATTGGCATTTCCGGTATTGATCAGCAAATAGCGGGGCGAGGCCTCCGCGAGGTGGCGACGGCTGAGCACAACCGGCGCGGCGCAGAACTGATTCCGGGTAAAAATGCCCGCCACCCGGGATTCCGGAGCCAGCTCAAACACCACCACATCCTTTCGGCCAGGCTTCTTGATGCCTGCGCTGGCAATGCCAATCTTCACCCCTGTCACCGGGAAAAACTCAGGTAACGCTCCGGGACCTACCGCCATGCCTGCCTCCTATGATTGTTCAAGTCTGAAAACGACAAAACCCGCAAGCCACCATCGCTCTGGTGGTTTGCGGGTTCTGGTTTGCGTGCTTCAGGGGCTGGTCAGCTCACCTTGCCACAGCACTGTTTGTACTTCTTGCCAGACCCGCAGGGACACGGCTCATTTCGGCCGACCTTTCGCTCCTGGCGAACGAAGGTATCTGGCGTTGCCTGGCCTTGCTGACCATCTTCGCCCTCACCCTGGGTTGCACTGGTTTCATCGTGACGAAGCTTGGCCCGGGCCATTTCCCGCTCCAGCTCTTCCTTGCGCCGACGTTCAATTTCTTCCATTTCTTCCCGGCTTTGAACACGCACATGGCTCAGTACCCGGGCGACATCACGCTTCATGCTGTCCAGCATATTCTCAAACAGGTTAAACGCTTCACGCTTGTATTCCTGTTTGGGATTCTTCTGGGCATAGCCCCGCAGATGAATACCCCTGCGCAGGTGATCCATGTTTGACAGATGCTCCTTCCAGAGCGTGTCGAGTACCTGCAGGAACACCTGTTTTTCAAACTTGCGCATGGACTCCGCACCGGCGATCTCTTCTTTCGCCTTATACTCCGCCACAATCGCATCGATAATTTTCTGGCGCAGGTTGTCCTCATACAGCTTGCTGTCTTCTTCCAGCCACTGCTGAATCGGCAGATCGATAGCCATTTCCGACTGCAGCTGCGCTTCCAGACCCGCAACATCCCACTGCTCCGGAATGCTCTGGGGAGGAATGAATTCACTGATCAGTGAGCCGACGACATCTTCGCGGATGGTATCCACCATCTCGGAGATATCATTCGATGCCATCACTTCATTACGCTGGTCATAGATAACGGTACGCTGATCGTTCGCAACATCATCGTATTCGAGCAGGGTTTTCCGCATGTCGAAGTTACGACCTTCAACCTTGCGCTGGGACTTTTCAATGGCGTTGGAGACCATGCGATGCTCGATAGCCTCGCCCTTCTTCATACCCATGGCCTGCATCAGGTTCTTCACCCGCTCCGGCGCAAAGATCCGCATGAGGTTGTCTTCCAGCGAGAGGAAGAAGCGGGAAGAACCCGGATCCCCCTGGCGACCGGCACGGCCACGCAACTGGTTATCGATCCGCCGTGACTCATGGCGTTCGGTACCAATAATGTGCAAACCGCCGGCCTCAAGCACCTGATTGTGACGCTCGGTCCATTCGGCCTTGGCCCGGGCTGCTGCCTCCTCGGAGGTAGCTTCTGAGGCGGCCAATTCATACTCCCAGTTGCCACCCAGCACGATATCGGTGCCTCGGCCCGCCATGTTGGTCGCAATGGTGACGGCACCCGGTCGGCCAGCCTGAGCGATGATCAGGGCTTCCGATTCGTGCTGCTTGGCGTTCAGAATTTTGTGGTCGATTCTCGCCTTCTTGAGCAACATGGACAGCAGCTCTGAGGCCTCAATGGAGGCGGTACCCACCAGGATGGGCCGGCCTTCTGCCGTCACATCCTTGATTTCATCGATAATGGCGTGGAATTTCTCTTCCTGGGTCAGGTACACCAGGTCGTTGTAATCAATCCGCTGAATCGGCTTGTTAGGCGGAATGACAACCACATCGAGGCCGTAAATCTGACGGAATTCAAACGCCTCGGTATCAGCAGTACCGGTCATGCCTGCAAGCTTTTCGTACAGACGGAAGTAGTTCTGGAACGTGGTGGAGGCGAGTGTCTGACTTTCAGCCTGAATTTTCAGGCCTTCCTTCGCTTCAATGGCCTGGTGCAGGCCTTCACTCCAACGGCGACCGGGCATGGTACGGCCGGTGTGCTCGTCAACAATTACCACCTGACCACCCTGAACGATGTAATCAACATCCTTCTGGAACAGGTGGTGCGCACGCAGGCCGGAGTGCACGTGGTGCAACAAGCCCAGGTTAGCCGCAGAGTAAAGGCTCTCGCCTTCCTGCAGCAGGCCGCGACCGAGCAAAAGCTCTTCCACCTTCTCGTGGCCGCTTTCTGTCAATTCTACCTGGCGGGACTTTTCATCAATGGTGAAATCGCCGGTGGTTTCACCATCTTCACTAACCTCGCCCTGCTCCAGGCTCGGGATCAATGCGTTGATGGCCTGATAAAGCTTGGAGGAGTCTTCAGCCGCACCTGAAATAATCAGCGGGGTGCGGGCTTCATCAATCAGGATGGAGTCAACTTCATCGACAATCGCGAAGTTCAGGCCGCGCTGAACCTTGTCTTCAATGCTGAAGGCCATGTTGTCGCGAAGGTAATCAAATCCGAATTCGTTGTTGGTGCCGTAGGTGATATCGGCCTGATAGGCAGCTCTTTTCTCTTCCGGCGGCTGGCCAGAAACGACAACTCCGACGTCCATGCCCAGGAACCGATACAGCTTACCCATCCACTCGGCGTCCCGGCTGGCCAGGTAGTCGTTCACGGTGACAACGTGGACGCCTTTACCCGGCAGAGCGTTAAGATAAACCGCTGCAGTAGCAACCAGGGTTTTACCTTCGCCGGTTTTCATCTCGGCGATGCGACCTTCATTCAAGGTCATACCACCCACCAGCTGAACATCGTAGTGCCGCATACCCATCACACGGCGACTGGCTTCACGAACGGTCGCAAAGGCTTCCGGCAAGATCGCATCCAGGGTTTCGCCTTCTTCGAGGCGACGACGGAACACTGCGGTCTTAACCTGCAACTCGGTATCCGACAGTGCGCCAAACTGCTCCTCAAGTTCATTGATACGCAAGACCACCTTACGCATCCGCTTGATTTCTCGAGCGTTCTTACTGCCGAACATTTTGGTTGCAAGCTTTGTGAACATAGACCACTGCTTCTTCAGTTAAACGGAGGAAGCCGGCATTCTAACCTTATTTGGCGACAGGACAAAAGAAGGGCTTCACGGGAATGAAATCAGCGGCTTGCGCGCTGGATATATTTCTCGGGATTTTCAGGCTTGCCGTTGCGGATAACTTCGAAATGCACATGAGGACCGGTAGAACGCCCGGTACTGCCCATCAGCGCAATTCCCTGGCCTTTCTGAACCACATTACCGACTTGTACCTTGATGGCCTTGGCGTGGGCGTAGCGGGTGACCAAGCCGTCACCGTGGTCAATTTCAACCAGGTTGCCGTAGCCATAGCGCTCGTCAGCGTAAGTCACCACGCCGCCTGCTACAGCAATAATGTCACTGCCGTCCTTGCCTGCGAGGTCGACGCCCGCATGCCAGGTACGCTTGCCCGTGAAGGGGTCTGAGCGGTAACCGTATTTGGACGACAACCACCCCCAGGTGATCGGTCGGCCCTGCACATAGAGTTCGTCTTCCAGCTTTTGGCGCGAAGCCACCTTGTCAAGCAGGCGCAGCTGTTTTTCGCGGTCTTCTATCTGCATTTCAATCTGATCGATCATTTCGGTCAGTTCTGGCGCACTGAAGGAGTCTGCGGGCAGGATGCCCTCTTCCGGGCCACCCACCGCTGCGGGTTGATCGAAATTAAACTCATCACTGGTCACCATCCCGGACTCAACAAAGCGCTGACCAAGGGCATCGAGCCTCAACAGGCTGCCCTGAATCCGTCCAAGCCTCAGCGTCAGGGCATCAATTTGCTGCTGCACGTTTTCCCGAACCCGGGCGACTTCTGCTTGCTGATCACGCAGCTTTTCCTGCCATTCCGAAACCAGTTCGGACTCTTGAGGCTGAGCGGCAGCAACCTGACTCATGGCTGCGCGGTAACCGCCCCAACCTGCCGCCAGAATGACCGCAAGCACCAACAGCACTATCCCTGCCACGGATGCAGCGTTCAGCGGTATCGAGCGGGATTGCCCGTGGCTTTTGCCAACGAAAATTACGTTCATATCGTCGTTCGGTGTCATGGTGGAGCCGCAACCTTGTCCTTGTAGTGCTGCGACCCGGAAAATTTCCGAGCGGGTCTGCTATCCTTAGCAACAACTACGTACTGATAAATCGTAGCACCCGGTAGACATACTCTTTGTAGACAATGTAAAACGAGTGTCATATCCGTGCTACGCATAAAGCGTGCCGAAGTGTAACCAATCGTAAACAGTGGCGTCGAGAAAAAACCGGCAATGAACCGAAAAAGTGATCAGAAAATGATCTTCAACACAACTTCGCCCAATTCGAGCTCCACCCTCAAAGAGCTGATGGCGAAGGCCGGATTACATATTCAGGCTGAGCAAACCGTGTTGACCGCCATCCCTGAAGAACTGGTTAAAGGTACCTGCTTTGTCAGTTGTCAGAACGGCGAGTTGGTGTTGTCAACCGACACCGCAAGCAAGGCGACACGCCTGAGGTTCCGGCAACATGAAATTATGGAAGCCCTCAGAGAAAACGACCTCTTTCGCTTTGTCTGGAAAATCCGCATAAAGGTCGCGCCGGCCCGATTCAAATCTCGCAAGAAGGTCGAAAAGGTTCCTCTCAGTAAAGAAAATGCCCGACTCCTCTCAGAGGAAGCCGGGCACACGAAGGATAAAGCGTTGCGCGAGGTTCTCGAAAAACTCGCCAGCCACGTCCGGGATTAAGGCGTCCCGCCTTAACCCGCCGCCAGCACAGGTTTCATGTACGAAATAGGTGCAGTGGCTTCGTCATCGAAGGTCACGACTTCCCATGCGTCTTCTTCCGCCCTGAGCTTGCGCAGCAGCTTGTTATTCAGGTCATGGCCGGACTTGATACCGCGGAACTCACCAATCAGGCTATTGCCCAGCAGGTAAAGATCCCCGATCGCGTCCAGCACCTTGTGTTTGACGAACTCATCCTCATAGCGAAGGCCGTCTTCGTTGAGAATCTTGTAATCGTCTACCACGATCGCATTATCGACACTGCCACCAAGCGCCAGGTTCATGGCCCGCAGCTTCTCGATATCACGCATGAACCCGAAGGTGCGTGCGCGCGACACTTCCTTAACAAACGAAGTGCTGGAGAAGTCTACGGTTGCCGTCTGGGCACGGCCCTTGAATACCGGGTGGTCAAAATCGATACCAAAGCTGACCTTGAAACCTTCAAAAGGCAGGAAGGTAGCTTTCTTGCCATCTTCTTCAACGGTCACTTCGCGTTTGATACGGATGAAGCATTTCGCCGCTTCCTGTTCGGCAATGCCTGCGGATTGCAGCAGGAACACGAACGGGCCGGCAGAGCCATCCATAATCGGCACTTCAGAGGCACTGAGTTCAACGAAACAGTTGTCAATTCCAAGACCAGCCATAGCCGAGAGCAAGTGCTCTACCGTCGCCACACGCACACCGTCTTTTACCAGCGTCGTGGACAGCATGGTCTCACCTACATTTTCCGCACAGGCCCGGATCTCGACCATAGGGTCCAGATCGGTCCGTCGGAAGATGATGCCCGTATCCACCGGCGCAGGCTTGAGCGTCAGGTAAACTTTTTCACCTGAGTGCAGGCCAACACCTGTCGCACGGATGGTGTTCTTGAGTGTGCGTTGTCTGATCATCGGTTCATTATTCCGTCACAAAAGAGCGATATTCTGAGCAAAAAACTGCCCGGAGAATATCAGAATTCAAGACTGAGTACCATTTAACCAGTATGACTTTACTTAACATTTGCAATAGTCATCGGCTATGGTCAATCAGCTCACGCTTGACCGAGACTTTAGGTTCCATCAAAAACCGAGAAACCTGTCTTTCGCCACATATGAGACAGATTATCAATCAGCCTGCCTGCGAAGGAATGCGGGAATATCGAGATAGTCCACACCCTGCTCTTCGCTTTCTTTACTCTGGTCCAATGCAACGTTGCCCTGTGTGACGGCACGGCGACGCAGAATCGCCGGGCGATCAAGCTGGTTGTAATCGGTTTTGCCGTCCAGAGTGCGGGAGTTGTCCACCACTTTGGTGGGCTTCTCGCGCTCACCGCCCAGGCCGGTCGCGACAACCGTCACCTTCAGTTCTTCGGTCATTTCAGGGTCAATCACGGTACCCACAACCACGGTGGCCGAGTCAGACGCAAACTCACGCACAATGTCGCCAACTTCGGTAAATTCGCCCAGGTTGAGATCCATACCGGCTGTAATGTTGACCAGAATGCCCTTGGCGCCCTGAAGGTTGATATCTTCCAGCAGCGGGCTGCGCACAGCGGCTTCGGCGGCTTCGCGAGCACGGTTCTCACCAGTGGCGCGACCGGTACCCATCATGGCCATGCCCATTTCAGACATAACGGTCTTCACGTCGGCAAAGTCGACGTTGATCATACCGTTACGGGTAATCAGGTCGGCGATACCCTGAACAGCACCCAGCAACACGTCGTTGGCTGCGGCAAAAGCATCCAGCAGGCTGGTTTTCTTGCCCATCACCGCCAACAGCTTTTCGTTGGGGATGGTAATCAGCGAATCAACGCTCTCTTCCAGCTCCTTGAGGCCGCACTCAGCAACGCTCATTCGCTTGCCACCCTCGAACTGGAACGGTTTGGTCACCACGGCTACGGTAAGAATACCCAGTTCGCGTGCCACTTCTGCGACAATCGGAGCTGCGCCGGTACCTGTACCACCGCCCATGCCGGCGGTGATGAAGACCATATCGGAACCACTGAGGGCTTCCGCGATACGGTCGCGATCTTCGAGAGCCGACTGGCGACCCACTTCCGGGTTTGCGCCAGCACCCAGGCCTTTAGTGATATTGCCACCAAGCTGGATAATCTGGCGTGCGTCCAGGTCCTTCAGTGCCTGGGCGTCGGTATTGGCGCAAATGAATTCCACGCCTTCGATGTCGCTGTTGAGCATATGACGCACAGCGTTGCCGCCGCCACCGCCAACACCAACTACTTTGATTACTGCACTTTGCTGAACACTATCAACGAGTTCAAACATATCCCCTACTCCTTCGTGCTGTTTCCGGTCTTTCCAGGCCGGTTTATTTCGATCGTTATGTGTTTTCGAGAAACCTTCGTGTACTGCTCCTGATGCACCGTCAGAAGTGACCGGTGAACCAGGCTTTCATGCGCTCGACCAGCGAGGGAGCATCCTCGCCTTTGAGCACCGGCGACCGGCCAAGATCCATTTGCCGGAAGCCATGAATCAACAGCCCCACGCCAGTGGCGTAGATCGGGTTGTTGACTACTTCCGTCATACCGGAGACCGCCTGCGGACAGGCCAGCCTAACCGGCATGTGGAAGATTTCTTCGGCCAGCTCCACCACCCCTTCCATGGTGGAGGAACCGCCTGTAATCACGATGCCCGCAGGAATCAGGTCTTCAAATCCCGAACGACGCAGTTCCGACTGCACCAGAGTGAACAATTCTTCGTAGCGAGGCTCTACCACCTCCGCCAGCGCCTGACGGGACAGGTCCCGCGGCGCCCGGTCACCGACACTCGGCACCTTGATGGTTTCGTCGGCACCGGCCAGCTGGGTCAGCGCGCACGCATATTTGATCTTGATCTCTTCAGCGTTCTGCGTGGGTGTTCGCAAAGCCATGGCGATGTCATTGGTGACCTGGTCGCCAGCAATCGGGATGACCGCTGTGTGACGAATGGCACCACCGGTAAACACCGCGATGTCGGTCGTTCCCCCGCCGATATCCACCACGCACACGCCCAGCTCTTTCTCATCTTCCGTCAGGATGGCGTGACTGGACGCCAGCTGCTCCAGAATGATGTCGTCCACTTCAAGGCCACAGCGCTTCACGCACTTTTCAATGTTCTGGGCCGCATTAACCGCACAGGTCACCAGGTGCACTTTGGCTTCCAGGCGCACACCGGACATTCCCATAGGCTCTTTAATGCCTTCCTGGTTATCGATCACGAATTCCTGCGGCAGGATGTGCAGAATTTTCTGATCCGCAGGAATCGCCACGGCCTGCGCCGCATCGATCACCCGGTCAATATCGGCCTGGGTCACTTCCCGGTCACGGATGGCCACGATGCCGTGGGAATTCAGGCTCTTGATGTGGCTACCTGCAATACCGGCGTACACCGAGTGAATGCGGCAACCGGCCATCAGCTCAGCTTCTTCAACCGCACGCTGAATGGCCTGCACGGTGATTTCGATATTCACCACCACACCGCGCTTCAGCCCGCGGGACGGATGGGAGCCGATACCGACGACTTCGATGGTGCCATCCATCTTGCGCTTGCCGACAATCGCAACCACCTTGGAGGTTCCGATATCCAGGCCGACAATCATGTTTTCCGTTTCAACCGATGACATGTGTTTCACCAAACCCCAGGTTCGTAGTAATCGTTATCAGGATTTCGGTGCAGCAACCGCCGCATCCGTTTTCCACTGCACCGCCACGCCATTGGTGTAGCGGGCATCAACCCGGCTGACTTCATCCACCCTGGAGGCCAACCGGTTCTCGTAAACTGTTATAAAGCGCTCAAATCGCTGTTCTACCTGATCTCGCCCAAGCACCACTTCTATGCCATTGGCCAGTGTTAGCGTCCAGGCACCACGCTGCTCAAGAGACAGCCCGGCAAAGCCCAGCCCGTAACCAAACAACTGATCGCTCATGCTTCGTGCCATGGAGATGACGTCCCGCACCCGCTCATCCGGCCCTGAAAGCCGCGGCAACCGACCGGCCACTTCCGGGTTGGGTGGAGAGAACAACTCACCCGAGCGACTCACCAGCCGGCCATCACTCCAATAGGCCAGCGGCTTCTTCTCGCGGATGTCTATTTCAAGCCGGCCCGGCCAAACCCGTTTCACTGCCGCAGACTCCACCCACGGGCGACTTTCCAGCGCCGCCTTAATTTCGGTGAGATCTGTTGAGAAATAACTTTTCCCCACCCAGGCTCCGGCGGCCCGCTCAATCGCAACCTGACTGTCTCCAACAAACTGGCCGTGAACATCGACCGCCACGATCTGCTGGTCCATGGCGGTGAGCAGTCGATCCGTTCCCCAAGGTACCAGCGCAGCCAAAAGAACAACGGTGGCACCCAAGCCGACCTGCAACCAGGGCACGGCGGCCAACACAGCCCTCAACACACCAAACCGGTCGCGCCCTGGCTCTACGGTGGTTGCCCCCCGTCGCCGGGGCTGCTCGGGCGGTACTGCCCGGCTCCGGATCAGCAATGTTTCAAGCATTCGGCGCCTCCGCCAGTGTGTCTTTCAGTATCCGCACCACCAGTTCTTCGAAACTGATGCCAGCCGCTCTCGCGGCCATGGGCACCAGGCTATGGTCCGTCATGCCCGGCACAGTATTCACTTCAAGCAACCAGAATTCGCCGTCTGCATCCTGCATGATGTCCACCCGGCCCCAGGTTCTGCAGCCAACGACTCTGAACGCGTCCAGCGCAAGATGCTGAAGGCGTAACTCGTCATCCGGCGACAGCCCGCAAGGAATGCGGTACCGGGTATCATCGGCCAGGTATTTGGCGTCATAGTCATAGAAGTCATGGTCGGTACTGAGCCCGATCGCAGGCAAAGCCTTGTTCTGAAGCAGACTGACCGTAAATTCAGGGCCTTCAATCCACTTTTCCACCAGCACCAGATCATCCATGGCGGCGGCAGACTCGTAGGCCTCGACCAGCTCAGCGGCGCTACGAACCTTGCGTATGCCTATGCTTGATCCTTCATGAGCGGGTTTGACACTCAATGGAGTGCCCAGGCTGGCAACAATATCTTCAGCCTCATCCGCCGACTTCATCGCACGGAATGCCGGCGTTGGCAGTCCGCAGCCCTCGAAAACATATTTAGTGCGCAGCTTGTCCATGGCCAGAGCCGAGGCAAGTACTTCACTGCCGGTATAGGGCAAGCCGGCTTGCCCAAGGATGGCCTGAAGCGTTCCGTCCTCGCCACCACGACCATGAAGGGCAATAAATACCCGATCAAAATCTGGTGCCTCAACGGTGCCCAGCAAGCAGCCGCGAACATCCACACCAAAGGCGTTCACACCCGCAGACTGCAGCGCCGCCAACACAGCCTTGCCGCTTTTCAACGACACTTCCCGCTCGGCGGAATCGCCGCCCATAAAAACCGCAACACGGCCCAGTGCTTTGACCAGCTCTGGCGGTGCCTGATACGGCGGCAAGTCGGTGTGGGTCATCTCACTCACTCTTTGCTACCCCCGCAGCCGCAAGGCGCGCTGCCACGCCGCCAATGTCACCGGCACCTTGGGTAATCAGCAGGTCACCGTTTTGAAGCACGTTGGCCAGCAAGCCTTCGATTTCCAGATTATCCTCAACAAAGACCGGCTCTACTTTCCCCCTCTGCCGAATACTTCGGCACAGAGCCCGGCCATCCGCGCCCGGGATGGCAGGCTCCCCCGCCGAATACACGTCCATCAGCAGCAGGCCATCCACTTCAGACAACACCCTCACGAAATCCTCGTACAGGTCACGGGTGCGAGTGAAACGATGTGGTTGATACAGCATGACAATACGGCGATCCGGCCAGGCGCTACGGGCGGCCTTGATAACCACCTCCACTTCAGTCGGGTGGTGACCATAGTCATCCACCAACGTAACTTGCCCACGTGGCGTCTGATATTCGCCGTACACCTGAAACCGTCGGCCAACACCGGCAAAACCGGCCAGTCCCCGGCAGATCGCCTGATCGTCCACGCCCTCATCGGTAGCCACGGCAATCGCCGCCAGAGCATTGAGTACGTTGTGTCTTCCCGGCATTTTCAGCTCAACAGTGAGGTCTGAACGACCGCCAGGCCGACGCACAACAAAGTTCGTTTTCAGGCCGTCTGAGGTGATTTGCTCTGCCCGGTAATCGGCATCCGGATTATCGATGCCGTAAGTGATGATGGCGCGGGATATTCTGGGAATGATTTCCTGAACGAAGCCATCATCCACACACATCACGGCAATGCCGTAGAACGGCAGGTTGTGAAGAAAATCAACGAAGGTCTGCTTCAGTTTTTCAATGTCACCGCCATAGGTTTCCATATGGTCGGCTTCAATGTTGGTAATCACCGAAATCACCGGCGTTAAATGCAGAAACGACGCATCGCTTTCGTCGGCTTCGGCCACCAGGTACCGAGACCCGCCCAGCTGTGCATTGGTGCCAGCACTATTGAGCTTGCCCCCGATCACAAAGGTCGGGTCCAGGCCCGCCTCACCCAACACCGAAGCGATCAGGCTGGTGGTGGTAGTTTTGCCGTGGGTTCCGGCCACGGCGATACCGTGCCGGTAACGCATGATCTCTGCCAGCATTTCAGCGCGCGGAACAATCGGAACACGGCGGCTGCGGGCCGACACCACTTCCGGGTTGTCCTTTGCCACCGCTGACGACACCACCACGACGTCTGCAGTCTCGGTGTTTTCTTCGCGATGACCAATCTGAACCTCGACACCCATAGCCCGCAACCGCTCTGTCACGGCACTGTCTCTGATATCGGATCCGGAAACGTCATAGCCCTGGTTTTTCAGTACTTCGGCAATGCCGCTCATGCCAGCACCACCGATGCCGACAAAATGTATGCGGCGAATTCGGCGCATTTCGGGCACCTGGTACACCAGTGGCGGATTCGTTAGTTCAGCCATTGGCGGCCTCCAGACAGTAATTCACGACTCTCTCCGTTGCATCGGGGCGCGCCAGCGAGCGGGCGGCCTCTGCCATTTTCAGAATTTTTTCACGACTGCCAGCCAGGTCCTTCAAAGTCTCAGCCAGTACCTCAGGCGTCAGTTGAGACTGAGGCACCAGGATGGCAGCACCCGCTTTAACCATGTGCTGCCCATTGCGGGTCTGATGATCATCTACTGCATGCGGAAAAGGCACCAACACCGCCCCCACACCGGCAGCGCACAACTCGGATACCGTCAGCGCACCCGCACGACAGATCACCAGATCGGCCCAGGCATACGCCTCGGCCATGTCTCGTATAAACGGCTCTACGCTAGCGCTCACGCCCGCATCCACATACGCCTTACGGGCGGCGTCAAGATTCTTTTCGCCGCACTGATGCCGCACTTCCGGCCTCTCATTTTTCGGCAGCAAGGCAAGCGCCTGCGGCAACTGCTGATTAAACACCTGAGCGCCCAGGCTACCCCCAACGACCAACACTCTGACCGGCGCGACTCTGCCATCCAATCGCTGTTCAGGCTCCGGCAGGCTTGCCAGATCTTTTCGTACCGGGTTGCCTGTGCACCGGGTAATAACCTTGCCGCCGAAACTGCCGGGGAAGGCTTCCAGTACCGTCGTCGCAAAGCGGGTCAACAAACGGTTAGTCATACCGGCAACCGCGTTTTGCTCGTGAATGATCAACGGCGTCCGCTGCATCCAGGCGGCAACACCTCCGGGGCCGGTAACAAATCCACCCATACCAACCACACAGTCAGGCCTGATTCGCCGAAGTAACGTGTAGGCTTCACCCAGCGCCCGCATCAAACGAAAAGGCGCCAGCAACAGGGCCAACTTACCCTTACCCCGCAAGCCGGAAATATGGATCAGGGAAAGCGGTATATCGGTCTCACCAATCAACCGCTCTTCCATGCCGCCTTTGGCGCCCAACCAGTAAACTTCGTGACCGAGCTCCTGCAAGGCCCTGGCAGTTGCCAGCGCCGGAAATACGTGACCACCAGTGCCTCCGGCCATCATGATGAATCGGCGAGGGCTACTCATAAACGGCCCCTCCCCGTGTCTTTCGGCCAGCTTGTTCCGTTGTCATCCGCACTTTATCGAGGCGTTCCATCTCCACTCGCGCCAATACGCCAAGGCCAATACAGGTGACCAGCAGGCTTGACCCACCATAACTGACCAGAGGCAGGGTCAGCCCCTTGGTTGGCAGCAAGCCCGTGCACACGGCCATGTTGATGCCGGCCTGCAGGCCGATCAGCAAGCTGATGCCATAGCTGAAGCAAGCACCGAATGGCATACCACTCTTTTCTGCCCTTCGGGCAATCACAAAACCGCTCACCACCAACGCAGTGAACAATGCCAGCACAATCAGCGCACCAATGAGCCCGAATTCCTCGGCAATAATCGCGAAAATAAAATCGGTATGGGCTTCCGGCAGAAAGAACAGCTTCTGAACCGAATTGCCCAGGCCAACACCCGCCCACTCACCACGGCCAAAGGCGATCAGTGACTGGGTTAGCTGATAACCACTATCAAACTGGTCTTTCCATGGGTCCAGGTAGCTCACTACCCGCTTCAGCCGGTAAGGCGCACTGACAATCAAAACCGCGCCCAGGAACGCCAGTACGCCAATCAGAGGCAAAAACCGGGTCAGCCTTACGCCGCTCAGGAAAATCATCGCCGCAGCCGCTGCCGTCAGAACAACGGAGGCGCCAAAATCCGGCTCAGTCATCAGCAGACCCACCGCCAGGATCAACACAATCACCGGCTTGGAAAAGCCCCACCAGGTATTGAGCAACTCGTCCCGGCGGCGCACAACATAGCCGGCCAGGTAGGCAATCACGCAAAGTTTCGCCACTTCCGAAACCTGAACATTGAACAGGCCCATCGGTATCCAGCGGGTCGACCCGTTAACGGTGTGGCCCAGGGGGGTCAGAACCAGCACCAGCACCAGCATACCCGTTCCCAGCAGCAGCCAACCGCTGCGCTCCCACCATGAAACCGGCACATTGACCGCAACCAACGCCGTCAGGCAGCCAAGCGCAGCGAAAATCACCTGCCGTATGACATAGTGATAGCTATTACCCAGGGTTGCCGCCGCCATATCCATCGAGGCCGATGAAATCATCACCACGCCGATGACCAGGAGTGCGATCGACGTGACGATCAACACCGGTAAGGGCTGCAAGTCCAGGGCCTTACCCTGATAGGACTGAGTAGCGGCTGCAATCTGCATCACAGTGCTCCTGCCAACGCGCGGAACTGATCTCCGCGGTCGTTATAATCCCGAAACATGTCAAAGCTGGCACAGGCAGGCGATAACAGTACGCGGTCACCGGAACGGGCCAGGCGGCGGGCGGCTGTCACGGCTTCTTCCAGGCTGCCAGCCTGGATTGTCTCAACACCGTTGCCCACGGCCCGGGCAACGGCTTCAGCATCCCGGCCTATCAACACCACCGAACGGCAATGCCGACTCACTGGCTCAGCCAGTGGCGCGAAATCGGCACCTTTACCATCACCACCCGCGATCAGAACCACTTTGCCTTGTTCAGGCACGAGACTCTCGATGGCGGCAACCGTGGCCCCGACGTTGGTACCTTTGGAATCATTGATGTATTCAACGCCATCCAGCTTTCGGACAAACTCGCAGCGATGGGGCAGTCCGGCGAACTGCCGGGCTACCGTCAACATCGGCTCCATGGGCAGGCCGGCCGCGTGCCCCAGTGCCAGTGCGGCCATCACGTTGCTGATATTGTGACGCCCCATCAGCTTCAGCTCGCTGGCCAGCAACAAGTTATCGAAACCGTGGGTAATCCAGATGCCCTGATCATCTTCGCGCGTGCTGAAAGTATCCGGATTCACCCGATTGAAGCCAAAGCACAGGAATCGCAGGGTATCCCTGGCCATCGGGGTACTAAGGGCGTCATCCAGATTCACAATGGCATTTTTGCAGCCGCGATAAATCCGCTGTTTTGCCTGAAAATACGCCATCTTGTCAGGGTAACGATCCATGTGATCGTCGCTGACATTGAGTACCGTGGCGGCCAGGGCATTCAATTCGTCCGTGGTTTCCAGCTGAAAGCTCGACACTTCCAGCACATACAAATCGGCGCCCTTGCCTAGCAGTTCGAGTGCCGGTGTGCCGATATTGCCACCCACCTGAACCTTGCGGCCGGCTGCCGCCGCCATTTCACCAACCAGAGTTGTGACTGTGGTTTTTCCGTTGGAGCCCGTGATCGCGATAATCGGCGCATCGGCGGCGTCGGCAAAGAGATCGATATCTCCACGGATAAGGGCTCCCCGATCCGCAGCGGCTGCGATCGCCGGCTCTGTAATACTGATACCCGGGCTGACGACCAGTTCACCAAAACCAGAGAACAGGTCCTGGTCGAACTCACCCAGATACACCGGCACACCTGGCCAGCCATCTCGCAGTTCCTGAAGCCCCGGAGGGTTGTCCCGGCTGTCTGCTACGGCGATCTCTCTGCCCAGTCCGGACAGATAACGCACGCAAGAGAGCCCGGTTTTACCGAGCCCTACTATCAATGTGCGACGATCCGAAACAATGACACTCATAGCCGTAGCAACGTCCTATCGGATTTTCAGACTGGCGAGGCCAATCAGAACCAGAACCACTGTAATGACCCAGAAGCGCACGATTACCCGTGGCTCAGGCCAACCCTTCAATTCAAAATGATGATGCAGCGGCGCCATCCGGAATATCCGGCGGCCGGTCAGGCGGAACGAGGCCACCTGAAGAATCACCGACACGGTTTCCATCACAAACACACCGCCCATGATGAACAAGACAATTTCCTGCCGGACAATCACCGCCACCACGCCGAGTGCTGCCCCCAGCGCCAGTGCACCCACATCACCCATGAACACCTGGGCCGGATAGGTGTTGAACCACAAAAATCCGAGGCCAGCCCCCACCAGAGCGCAGCAGAATACAATCAACTCACCTGCACCAGGCAGCTGGGGTATCAGCAGGTAGTTCGCAAACTGCGCATGGCCGGACACATAGGCAAAAACCGCCAAAGCGCCCGCAACCATGACGGTCGGCATAATGGCAAGACCATCCAGACCGTCCGTCAAATTGACGGCATTACTGCTGCCGACAATCACGAAGTAGGTCAACAGAATGAACATCACCGGCCCGAGCGTGAGCGACACATCCTTCAGAAACGGCAGGTACAACGAGGTTTCCTGGGGCAGCGACGCTGTGGAATAAAGGATCACCGCCGCCGCCGCGCCAATCAGGGATTGCCAGAAATACTTCCAGCGGCCCGGAAGGCCTCGCGGATTGCGCTCAACAACTTTGCGGTAATCATCAACCCAGCCAATCGCACCAAACAGCAGAGTAACCAGCAACACTGTCCAGACATAACGGTTGCTGAGGTCTGCCCACAGCAGTGTGGAGACCGCAATGGCGACCAGGATCAGCGCACCGCCCATGGTCGGCGTACCCGCTTTGCTGAGATGGGTTTGCGGACCATCGTCGCGAACCGCCTGGCCAATCTGGTACTGGCTGAGCTTTCGGATCATCACCGGGCCAATCAGCAACGAAATCAACAGCGCCGTCAGAACGCCAAGAATGGCGCGCACGGTCAAATACTGAAACACCGTCAGCGCAGAAAAATGTTGAGATAGAACCTCTGTCAGCCAGAGCAGCATGCGTTTGTCACCTTTTTCTGAATTCCCTCCACCACGCGATCCATGGCGGAACTGCGAGAACCTTTCACCAGCACGGTCATCGTGCCAGGCCTGCCATCCAGGATGGCGTTGACGGCCAGCTCATGACTCTGAAATTGTTCGGCACTCGGCCCGAAACCGTCGGTATATCCTTCGCCACCGGAACCAACCACCAGTAAACGGTCAATACCCTTTTGTTTTGCGTGGGCGCCCACTTCCCGATGCAAATCATCAGCGTGTGGACCAAGCTCCGCCATGGCGCCCAGAACCGCGACGCGAACACCCGAATAGCCAGACAAAACATCCAGTGCGGCCTTCATGGACGCCGGATTGGCGTTATAGCTGTCGTCAATCAACGTCAGGCCCTGCGTCGGCGTCAGTACCTGGAGCCGCCCTTTGACGGCCTCAACACGACTCAGCCCCTGCAGCAACTGCTCATCCGTCGCCCCAAGCGACCGACAGGCAGCAATCGCCAGCAACGCATTGGAGACGTTGTGCTCACCGACAAGCGGCACCGAAACGTCACAATGCCAGTCGCCGGGGCCACAAACGTCCATGGTCAGCTTCTGGTCAGCCGCAGTGCGAACCGAGGCCCGGTAATCTGCCTCCGGGTGGTCCTGCCGTGACACACAGACTACCCGGCGCTTTCCAGCGCGCGCGCGCCATTGCTCAAAGGCCGGATCGTCACGATTGAGCACCACCACACCGTCCTCGGCAACACCATCAATAATTTCCCCCTTGGCCGTCACGATATTCTGATAACTGCCAAACCCCTCCAGATGCGCTTGACCCGCGTTGGTCAGAATCGCCACCCGAGGGCGCACAATGGCAACCGTATGAGCAATCTCGCCCAGGCCACTGGCTCCAAGTTCGATAGCACCATATTCGTGCTGTGGCGCCAGCCGGAACATCGTCAACGGAACGCCAATGTGGTTGTTCAGATTACCTTCCGTCGCCAGCGTCGCCCCCATCGTTTCCAGGATGCACGATGTCATCTGGCGCACGGTTGTCTTACCACTGCTCCCGGTAATCGCAACCAGCCGGGCATGGCTTTGATTACGATTACCCGCAGCCAGATTCGCCAGGGCTGCCACCGTGTCTTTGACAACAAGCTGAGGCATGGCCACAGACTCATCAGGGGTGTCGACGACTGCCGCAACGGCTCCCAGGGCCTTGGCCTGCTCAAGGAAGCAGTGGCCGTCAAAACGGTCGCCACGCAGCGCCACGTAGAGCTGGCCCTCTTCCAATTCACGAGTATCGGTAGATACACCGGTGAACTGCAGAGATTCCACATCAACCGGCGTACCCGCCAGGACGGCATCCAGCCAGCGACAAGCTTCCGCTAGCGAGAAGGCGCGCATCATGCCACACCTCCATTAAGGTTCAGGTGGTGGCGGACCTGCTCGGCATCACTGAAAGGCAACTTCTGACCTGCGACTTCCTGCCATGCCTCGTGCCCCTTTCCGGCAACCAGCACCAAATCCTCGGGGCCGGCCAGCGCAACCGCTTCGGCAATAGCGCGGGCCCGGTCGTGCACCACCCGATAGTCATTGCCCCCGGAAAAGCCTGTAACAATGTCAGCCGCTATCCGGGCCGGATCTTCTGAACGAGGGTTGTCATCCGTTACGATGACCAGATCTGCACGCTTCTCGGCTTCAGCGGCCATTTCCGGGCGCTTACCCGGATCGCGATCGCCGCCACACCCGAACACACAAATCAGCCTGCCTTTGGCATGGGGCCGAAGCGCCGCCAGTGCGTTGGCCAAAGCATCCGGCGTGTGGGCGTAGTCCACGACAACGTGCCTGCCGTCAGCAGCGGTAAACCGCTCCAGGCGGCCTGGCGGCGGCGATAACCGTGAACAGGCCTCAACGGCTCGATCCAGAGGCACACCGAGTGTCAGCACCGTCGCCAGAGACGCCAGTACATTGCTGGCGTTGAAACTTCCGAGCAACGGCGCCTGCAATTCAAATTCACCCCACTGGCCATCCACGAGTGCACGGAAACCCGACTCGGTCGGGGTAAATTCCTTTAGCCACAATTCAGTCTGGGCTTCATGCAGGCTATACCGGACCCTGTCACACAGACCCTCAAGTTGCCGGTAAAGCTGACGCCCGAACGGATCATCAAAATTGATCACGGAGAAATGCAGCTCCTCGCGCTGGAACAACCGGGCCTTGGCCTCGCCATAGGCCTCCATGGTGCCGTGATAATCCAGATGGTCACGGGTAAGATTGGTAAAAACCGCCCCGGTCATGGTTAATTTGTCGATGCGGCCCTGATCCAGAGCGTGGGACGACACCTCCATCACCGCTGCCCGGCCACCATCCCGATGAATACGGCTCAACACCCGGTTGACCTGAACCACATCCGGAGTGGTATGAGTCGCTGGCTGCATGCTCCCGGGCATTCCGTACCCGAGGGTGCCCAGAACACCACAAGGTGTTCCGGTTTCTCTCAGCAGCTGCGAGATGTACTGGGTGACCGAGGTCTTGCCATTGGTTCCGGTAACACCAATCACCCGTAAATGGCGGGACGGATGTTCAAAAAACCGCGTGGCTACCCGGCCCAGCTGAGATCGCAAACCCACCACCGGAACGATCAGTGCACCCTGCCTTTCATGGCACTCTTTTGCGTCCACGGACTCCAGCAAAATGGCCGTTGCACCGGCGGCAATCGCCTGATCAACATAATGTTCGGCAGGCGTTTGCGCACCAGCAAGAGCAACAAACGCGTCGCCCGTTCGTACCGAGCGACTGTCCGTCTGCAGGCCATGAATAGTGACATCGAAAACCGACGGCACGTCCACAATCCCCTGCAGCAGAGTGCTGATAGATGTGATGCACATGGCGCTAACCCCTCTCTCCGGATGCCGCACGCGGAGACTTTGCCCCGGTGACTTCCAGCTCAGGCTTCACATTCAGCAGTCGCAATGCATCTCCCATCACCCGGGCAAAGACCGGCGCCGCCACTTCACCGCCGTAATATTCCCCGGATTGAGGCGCATCAACGGCCACAACCGTTACAATTCTCGGATCGTCTACCGGAGCCATTCCAGCAAAAATGGCTTTATACATGCTGTCTTCGTAGCCCTGCGAACCCACCAGGTGAACCGTTCCTGTTTTCCCCCCTGCTGCGTAAAGCGCGGGTTGAGCCCGGCCGCCAGTGCCCCGGGCGACGGCTTCCTTCAACATATTCCGTACGGCAAGAGTGACACCCTCTGACAAAACACGCTGGCCTTCCGGCGGCCGATCCTGCTTCATCAGGCTCACCGGATACCGGATTCCACCATTCGCGATCACCATGTAAGCCTGAGCCAGCTGCAGAGCGTTCACGCTTACCCCATAGCCGTAGGAGAGGGTTGACTCCTCGACCGGCCGCCACTTTGGAGGCGCGGGTAAAACACCAACGGCTTCCCCCGGGAAGCCGATGCCAGTTGCCTGCCCAAGACCCATTCGGGCAAAGAGATTCCTCAACGTATCTCCGCCCAGATCTGTGGCTATCTTGCTGACACCCACGTTGCTTGATTTAACGATGATTTCCGTGAGATCCATAACACCGTAATTTCGATGATCACGAATCGTGAAACGTCCGAATCTGCGGTAGCCCGGCGAGGTATCCACGGTGCTGTTGACCTTGTACTTGCCGGACTCCAGAGCCGCAGCGATAGTCAGCGGTTTCATCGTCGAGCCAGGCTCAAACAAATCGGTAATCGCCTTATTACGCAGATTTTCAGCCGCCAGCTGGGAACGGTCATTCGGGTTGTAGGAACCCTGATTGACCATGGCCAGCACTTCACCCGTGTCCACATCCAGCATGACCAGCGTGCCGCCCCGGGCATTATGTGCATTGACGACAGCCTTGAGCTCCCGGTAAGCAAGGTACTGGAGGCGCAGATCGATACTCAGCTCCAGATCCTTCCCGGGCTTGGCATCGCGAATGAGCATCAAGTCTTTGATCACACGGCCACGATTATCTTTCAGCACCCGCTTCGCACCCGGTTCGCCAGCCAGCCACTGGTTATAGGCCAGCTCAATGCCTTCCTGACCTTTTTCATCGATACTTGTAAAACCAACAACGTGGGCGGTCACTTCGCCTGCCGGGTAGTAACGCCGGTATTCCTGCCGGGCGTAAATACCCCCAACCCCCAACGCAAGCGCATCTCTGGCCAGGGCCGGCTGAACTTTTCTTCGCAGGTAGATAAACTCCCGGCCGGCATAGTCGCGAAGCCGCTGGCGCAAATCACCTTCCGGCATCTCAAGAATTCTCGCCAGCACCGCCAGCTGAGGATCTTCAGGGTCGGTTTCTGATGGGTTGGCCCACACGGTTTGCACCGGCGTACTGACGGCAAGGGGTTCACCATGTCGATCGGTTACAACACCACGGTGGGCATCAATCGATTCCACACGAATGGTGCGGACGTCGCCCTGCTTGCGCAGAAAGTCATTATCCACCACATGAAGATCTGTCAGGCGCCAGCCAATACCCAGCACAACAAGCAGAAAAACGCCCAGCACAGAGCCGAAGCGCCAGGCCTTCAATCCTGCCGACACTCGCTGTACCCAGCTTGTTGTCTGTTTGCTCCGACCGGACAAATTGGCCACCCTGCTGTTGTTTCTTTAATTCGCCGCAACGGGCGTCATCAATGGCACCAGCACAATATCCTGGCGCCCTGGAACCACCATGTTGAATCGCTCAGCCGCCAGTTTTTCAACACGCCCATGGGCACTCAGTGCGCTCTGCTCTAGCAACAACTGGCTCCACTCGCGCTGATAGGCGTCCCGCTGCCCCTGAAGACTGGACAATGTATTGAACAACTCACGATTCTCATGAGCGCTGATCACAACGCCGATCGCAGACATGGTCAGCACCATGACCAGCACCAGAGACACCAGCACACGCGGCTCCCTGGTTGTGTCAAAAACAACTCGCGACACACGAACGGCTGAGGCAACGCCCTCACGCATTCTTTCCTTGTTGAGCCTGACTGTTTTCGTCGGTTGTTCGATTGCTACGGCGCCCATGGCGTCTCGCTCCCTTGGGAATTCACTTAAGTTGCTCGTCTTTCCAGCACCCGCATGACGGCACTGCGGGCCCTGACGTTTTCATCTATCTCGTGTTCGCTGGCTTTACTGGCCTTACCAATCAACCGGAACGACGACTGCATCTGATCAGCAGTCACCGGCACGCCTTTGGGCACCTTTGGCCCCTGAGCCAGATCTCGCATGAAACGCTTTACAAGTCGGTCTTCCAGCGAATGGAAGCTGATCACCACCAGCCGGCCACCAGGGGCAAGCCGATCTGCGGCGACTTTGAGCCCGACCTCCAGATCTTCCAATTCCCGATTGATAAAAATCCGGATAGCCTGAAAGGTCCGGGTGGCCGGGTGCTTGTGCTTTTCTTTCTTTGGCACAGCCTCAGCAACCAGCTCAGCGAGTTGCCGGGTGGTTTCGAGAGGCTCCTCGACCCTGCGCTGCACAACCAGACGAGCGATGCGACGAGAAAACTTCTCTTCGCCATATCGAAAGATGACATCTGCGATTTCCTTCTCGTCCGCATGCGCCAGCCATTGTGCGGCACTCGGCGCCTGCTGCGGATTCATCCGCATATCCAACGGCCCGTCTCGCATGAAGGAGAACCCGCGCGCTGCGTCATCCAGCTGAGGTGAAGAAACCCCAAGATCCATCAACACACCATTCACCACAGGCCACTGCTGAGCGTTTAGCGCATCTGACAACTCGGCAAACGATCCGTGGTACCCGTTAAAACGGTGATCGCTGGCCGCCAACGCCTCTGCGACACGAATAGCTTCCGGATCCTTGTCGATGCCGAGCAGCCGACCATCAGCATTCAACTGCCCCAGGATCAGGCCACTGTGACCGCCACGACCGAAGGTTGCGTCTACGTAACGGCCTGCAGGGTCGTTAACCAGATAGTCAACGGCTTCATCGAGCAGGACTGAGCGGTGCCTGAAACTCTGGTCGGATGCTGTGTCTGATCCGGTCATAGCGAAAGCGCCTCCATTTCCGGCGGCATATCGTCATCACCAGAAGACTCATCCAACCAGGTAAACCAGCGTTCTTCGCTCCAGAGCTCGAACTTCTTACCTTGGCCGATCAGCATCAGTTTCTTTTCCAGGTGCGCGTAATTTCTAAGTGTCGGCGGCACGAGAATTCGACCCGCCGAATCCAGCTCCATCTGCGCAGCGTTACCAAGGATCAGGCGCTGCAAGCGGCGAGCGGCTTTATTCATATTGGGCAGCGCTTCAATTTTAGTGCGCAACGTTTCCCATTCGGGCTCGGGATACAGCAGCAAACAGCGTTCTTCATCAACGTTGGCGGTCAGAACAATACGGCCACCACAAAGCTGCGCAAGCTCTTCGCGCACCTTTGTCGGAATCGCCAGGCGACCCTTCGCGTCCATATTGATGGCATGACTGCCAAAAAAGTTGCTCATTTACGCCGTATCCAAGGCTGTTATTTCCACAAAAAACCACTAGAAACCACTTTTTCCCACTTCCGCACACTATAGAAACACGCAAAAGACAATGCAAGCGCCGCAATCGACACCTCATCGACAAAAGTTCCTTTAATGACAATAGGTTACAAAAGGGAAACGAAAATCACGGTTAAAAAGTCGTAAAGAAAGAGTGGAAAAACAAGTACCTGCAGTTAACTCTGAAGAGCCAGTCTAGGGCTTAAGATTTTTTGGCTATAAACGCCAGATTGTGAGAAGGGCACACATTACGTATCGAAAGGAAAAATGGCGAGCTCGCCGATAAGCCGGGTTCTGTCTTGGACAGTCATTCATCTAGGGCCTGCGTCACCACAGGCCTCAAGCAACCTACCCGAATCCAGCGCGGGCCACGCCAACGGATTCCTATTTGGTCTTGCTCCAGGTGGGGTTTACCATCGCCGTGAACTGTTGCCAGCCACGCGGTGCGCTCTTACCGCACCATTTCAACCTTACCGGCGCCCGAAGGCACGTAGGCGGTATACTTTCTGTTGCACTTTCCGTCGGCTCGCGCCGCCCAGGCGTTACCTGGCACCTTGCCCTGCGGAGCCCGGACTTTCCTCCCCCGGTAAAACCGGCGGCGACTGTCTGGCGAGCTCGGCGCTGACAATACCCCTGCAAAGATCTCCACGCAAGTGCTTTAATCGCTCTTGAGCGCGAGCGCGCGCTGGTAAAGCTCGTTTTTACCCAGCCCGCTCACTTCAGCTACAATCCTGGCCGCCTTTTTTACCGGTAGCTCTTCCACCAGGAGTGCCAGTAACCTATCCGCATCCACTGAAGCCTCTGCTCCCGGCGCATCAGAGCTCCCCCTAATCATCACCACAAACTCCCCCCGGGAGCCATGAGGATCTTCCTGAAGGTTCGTTAACACATCCGCTGCCGCGCCGGCGTAAAACGTTTCGAACGCCTTGGTCAACTCCCGCCCAAGCACACACTCACGATCTGAACCGAACACCGCCACCACATCTTCCATCAAATCCGTAATACGGTGAGGAGACTCATAAAACACCAAGGTCGCCGGCTGAGAACGGAACCCCTCAAGGGCTGACCTGCGACCGACGCGCTTAGCTGGCAGAAACCCTGCAAACAAAAACTGATCCGTGGGCAACCCTGCTGCTGAAAGCGCCGCCACCAGCGCACAGGCCCCAGGAATAGGCGACACCTTGAAGCCAGCCCCGCGCGCTTCTCTGACCACAATATAACCAGGATCTGAAATAAGCGGAGTCCCTGCGTCCGACACCAGAGCCACGATTTGCCCGTTCGACAATGCCTCAAGCACACGGCTGACCCGACCCCGCTCGTTGTGGTCATGCAGCGCCAGCATGGGCTTGCTCAACCCCAGGTGCTGCAGCAGCCTGCCACTGTGACGCGTGTCCTCCGCTGCCACCAGATCCGCTTTCGCCAAAACCTGACGCGCGCGCTCGGATAAATCGTCGAGATTACCGATTGGCGTGGCAACAACATACAGCATGCCGCTGGCATTCACGGATGCACGCTCTGAACTGGACATAGACAAACTCCGGACAATGATTCCTGGACCGCTCGAAATTCCGGCCCCATGACAGGCACGTCATGTGAAATACGCCGGGAGCTGGTAAACTTGCCACCTAATTAGCGGCATCACAAGCCTAATGATCCGGAGACCACCGAGCCTGCCATGATGACACACCGCAACCGATTACCGGCCTTTACTCTGCTAGCCCTGCTGTTTTTGATCACCGGAGGCTGTGCCACCGTCAATCTGGACAGCCACGTCGCCGACACACCCGAGCAGGCCCTGGCACTCGCAGCAGACGAAAACAACCCGGAAGTCGCTCAGCGCTACCTGCTGCGGATGGCGAGCAACTACCAGTCGAATGGCAACCATTTGGCCGCCCGCACGATACTGCGCCACAACCTTTTAAGCGCGACAGCAGGTGAGCTTCAGAACCAGCACCGCTTGCTGGCGATGGTCAGCGCGATCCAACTTGAAGACGGCGACTGGGCACGGGAACTGACAACCCAAAGCACCCCGGAAGACTTTTTGAACTACCCCACCGAGCTGATGACCCGGGCCGCAAACCTTCAGGCAGAAACACTGTCACTGGCAGGCAAACCCCTCGATGCCGCCATGACGCTGATCCTTCTGGGCCAGACGGACAGCGGCACAAACCCGCAAGGAACCCATGACAGCATCTGGAGCCACCTGAAAACCGTCAACGCTAACCGCCTCAAGGAGGCCAGCGACAACGCCATCGGCTTTGAAAACCAGGGGTGGCTCGAATTGGGGCTGACACTCAGAACCGCCGGAGCCAGCCTGGATGACCAGGGCAGACTGATACGCCAATGGCAGAATAACTGGCCCGGACATCCTGCAGCCCAAACACTGCCCACCGAACTGGCCTTGCTGGCAGACCTGTCCGCAACGCGCCCGGAGAACATTGTGCTGGCTTTACCACTACAAGGCCCGCTGGCAAGTGCCGGAAAAGCCATCAGAGACGGTTTTATTGCGGCATACTACAGCGACGACTCCGCAGACCGCTCAAAAACCGACATCCGCATCATTGACACCTCCGGAGACTCGTTCGACAAGCAATACTCCGCCCTGACCTCAACCAAGGCAGACCTGATCGTTGGCCCACTGGAAAAGGAAGGGCTGGCAAAGCTTGCAGCCATGAACACACTTCCGGTTCCGGTACTGGGCCTGAACTACCTGCCGGCTGACAGCAAAGTGCCCGCAGGCCTGTTCCAGTTCGGGCTCTCGGCAGAGGACGAAGCGCGGCAAATTGCCAACCGATTGGCAGCCCGAAATATTAACCGCGTTCTCGCCCTGATACCCCATGGTGAATGGGGCGACCGGGTTACCACAGCGCTCACACGCAAAATGCAGGAAACCGGCACTACAGCGCTGGCCATCGAAAGATTTTTCCCGGAGGACAACCTCCGTTCTGTCACCGCAGACCTCCTCGGCATAACCACATCTCGCCAACGGGCGATTGATGTCGAGCGCACCATAGGACTGAACGTCGAATTCGAGCCACGCCGCCGCCAGGATGCAGAAGGCATCGTAATGGTCGCGGCACCCACGATTGCCCGGCAGTTCAAACCCCTCTTCGCGTTCTATTACGCCGGTGACCTTCCTGTCTACGCCCCCTCCATCGTTTACGAAGGCACCCCCAACCCAACCAGGGACCGGGATCTTGACAACGTCACTTTCACCGACATTCCCTGGGTGCTGGCCGAGCAAAACCCTCTGCGTGAGCAGGCCGAAGAATACCTCAGCGGAACCAGGGGCCAGCTTGGACGCCTGTTCGCCATGGGCGCAGATGCCTGGCAAATCAGCAAGCGACTGCCTTTGCTTCAGCGAGTTGAGGGTGCAGCCATTGACGGCCAGACCGGTAGATTGACCATGACAGCCGAAGGAGCCATTCACCGCGAACAACTCTGGGCAAAGTTCTCCAGCGGCGCTCCCGAGGTTCTGGAGTCATCGCCGGCAGAACAGGCCAGCCCCGACACTGCGGAACCCGAAGCTGAAGAGTGAGGCGCCACTGCCATGGAAGGCACAAGAGCACTTGGCAACTATTACGAAGGGGTCGCGGCTCGTTACCTTGCCAGCCGGGGCGTTGAAATACTTGATCGCAACGTCTACAACCGCGGCGGAGAAATAGACCTTATCGGCCTTGACGAGCAGGTGCTGGTTTTCTTTGAGGTGCGCTACCGTAAAGCCAACAGCCTGGTTGACCCCATCAGCTCTATTACCATGAGCAAACAACAACGCTTGCTGAAAGCCGCTTCTTTTTACCTTCACCGACACAACCTGTGGGATGCGGACGCAAGAATTGACGTCATCGGGATTACGCCGGGAAGTACCAGTAAATACCGGGTACAATGGATTAAAAATGCAATTCAGGCAGGCTAGCACTGGCGATATGACCGATACCGAACAGAAGATTAACTACTGGTTTGCAAACCATATGGAACAGACGGCACAAGCCGCCGTGACTGCAGGGCCCGCGATAGAAGGCGTGGCAGATGCCATCGTAGGCACGCTGTTGCAAGATGGAAAAATCATTGCCTGCGCCAACGGCAATGCGAATGTCCTCGCCCAATACTTCTGTACCGCCTTGTTATCCCGCTTTGACCAGGATCGGCCAGCACTCCCGGCGATCAACCTGGGCGCAGATGCGACCACCTACTCAGCGATCTGCAGGGACAACCGGTTCAACGACACCTTTTCCAGACAGGTCAGGGCTATCGGCAAGCCCGGCGACTTGCTGTTTGTGGTGGTTGATGACGGGCACAAAGCAAACTTGATCCAGGCGATCCAGGCCGCGCATGACCGCGAAATGACCGTTGTCGTTCTGAGTGCCCGTGAGAAATCAGACATCACCTCCCTGATGTTGCCTGAGGATCACGAAGTCGCCCTCAACAACCTTGCCCCACATGAGGCCACTCCCTTGATGCTGGTTATCATCAATGCACTGTGTGATTTGATAGACGGAAAGCTTTTCGGCGGATAACAAAAAAGCCGGCAAGCCGGCTTTTTTGTTACTTCACTACTTTTAGTGTCGGCCTGCCCGAAGGCCGGTCATCTGCTCGACGGGAAGATGTCTTTTCTCCGTCTCCTTCCGGGTCGGGAAATCCTGGCTCACTGCCAAACACCATACCTTCACCGTTCTCTTTCGCATAAATGGCCATCACTGCCTGCAGTGGGATGAACACCTGCATCGGCACGCCACCAAACCGGGCACTGAATTCAAGCGCCCCATTACCAATGACGAGACCACGGACTGCACCCGAACTGATATTCAGAACAATCTGACCATTGGCCACATGCTCTGTGGGCACCTGAACACCCTGCACACCCGCATCAACCACAATGTAAGGCGTACAGTCGTTATCCAGAATCCATTCGTTCAACGCCCTTACAAGGTATGGGCGGCTGGATGTCATGGTGATACCTGAATCAGACACTACAACAACTCCTGCCCCGGAATCCGGGCGTTGACCATCAGCTCCGAATATCTTCTTCCAGGTCGGAAAGGCTCGCTTTGAAGCCTTCGCGGCCGAAGATGCTGTCCATATACTTCACCAGCGGCTTCGCCTGCTTGTCGCCCAGATCTATACCAAGGGCGGGCAGACGCCACAGAATCGGCGCAATGCAGCAGTCAACAATAGTGAACTCTTCTGACAGGAAGAAGGGTGTCTCTGCAAACAGCGGTGCCGTTGCAAGAAGGCTCTCTTTCAACTCTTTGCGAGCTGCGTCAGACGCCTTCCCGGTTGGCTGGGCCAGAATCTGGTCAACAAGGCCACACCAGTCTTTCTGAATCCGGTGCATCATCAGACGGCTGTTTGCACGAGCAACCGGGTACACCGGCAGGAGAGGCGGATGCGGGAATCGCTCATCCAGATACTCCATCATGATATTCGGCTCATACAGAACCAGATCACGGTCTACCAACGTAGGCAGGGCGTTGTACGGATTCAGATCCGCCAATTCTGCCGGAGGGTTATCGGGATCCACATCCACAATATCAACGGTAACCCCTTTCTCAGCCAGCACAATCCGTACACGATGGCTGTAATGACTGGCGGGATCCGAGAAAAACGTCATTGATGACCGTTTGGTCACAACGCCCATATAGCTACCTCACGATTCTAAAAATCGAAACAATCCAGTAAACGCAAAAAACCAGCGGGCCTTAAGGACCCGCTGGAATCAAGGATTCAGGATTATACCCTAAATCTTAATGCACGTCTTTCCAGTACTCGCGGTTGAGCAGGTACGCGAAGACAAAGAAGATGGCCACAAAGATCAGCACGAAGATCCCAAGGCGTTCGCGCTCAACTTTTACCGGGTCACCCATGTAGGACATGAAGTTAGTCAGATCCCACATGGCCTGATCGAACTCGGCGCCCGACATGCTGCCTTCGATTGCATACTCAGGACAAACATCACCGTTGTTGATGTTGCCACTGAGCGGCTCTACGGACGGATCAACGCCAATGTTCGGTTTGACCGCACAGAGGCCCTGAAGATCCACCATCACATGAGGCATGCCAACGAGATCGAATACCACGTTGTTAACACCCAGGGGACGTGTGTCGTCTTTATAGAAACCCCGCAGGTAGGAATAAACCCAAGACTCTCCACGCAGACGAGTCTCCAGGGTCAGGTCAGGTGGCGGAGCACCAAACCAGCCCGCGGCCATATCCTTGTTCATGGAGTTTTTCATCAGCTCACCGATCTTTGCACCGGTGAAAATCAAATTCTCCTCATACAAAGCAGCCGGGATCTCCAGGTCATCAGACACCCGCTTGTAGCGAGCGTATTCCATGGAGTGGCAACCCATGCAGTAGTTGGTGAACAGAGCAGCACCACGCTGCAGGGACTCTTTATTGGTGTGATCCGGGGTCATGTCATCCAGAGGAACCGCGGCACCGGCCGCCAGCCCAAGGGCTGGCAGGAACGCTATGAAAAGACCAAAAATCAGCTTTCTCATTATCCTGTCACCCTCTCTGGCACTGGCTTGGTTTTTTCCATGCGCGTATAGAACGGCATGAGAATAAAGTACAGGAAGTACAGCGCGGTCAGAATCTGAGCCACGGTAGTACGCCCTTCCGTTGCCGGAACGATGCCCAGGTAACCCAGTACAACGAAGCTGATAGCGAAGATCACCAACGCAATTTTGCTCAACCAACCCTTATAGCGGATCGAACGAACAGGGCTTCTGTCCAACCAGGGCAGGACAAACAGAATGGCAATCGCACCACCCATAACGACAACGCCCCAGAACTTCGCATCCAGACCAAACAGGTCGACGGTCACCGCACGCAACATGGCGTAGAACGGTGTGAAGTACCAGACCGGCGCAATATGCGCGGGTGTCTTCAGGTTGTTCGCCGGCTCGAAGTTAGGCTTCTCGAGGAACAAGCCACCCATTTCCGGGAAGAAGAACACGACAATAAAGAAGATAAAGAAGAAAACCGCAACACCCAGCAAGTCATGCACTGAGTAATAAGGATGGAACGGAATGCCGTCTTTCGGAATACCGTTTTCATCTTTGTTCTTCTTGATATCGATACCATCAGGGTTATTGGAGCCCACTTCGTGCAGTGCCAGGATGTGCAGGACAACCAGGGCCAGCAGTACGATCGGCAACGCAACCACGTGCAGCGCGAAGAAGCGGTTCAGTGTGATACCGGAAATCAGGTAATCACCACGAATCCACAGAGACAGATCCTCACCGATCACCGGGATTGCGCCGAACAGGTTTACGATAACCTGGGCACCCCAGTAGGACATCTGACCCCATGGCAGCAGGTAGCCCATGAACGCCTCAGCCATCAGCACCAGATAAATCAGCATGCCGAAGATCCAGATCAGCTCACGAGGTTTCTGATAGGAGCCGTACATCAGGCCACGGAACATGTGGAGGTAAACCACCACAAAGAACGCAGAAGCGCCGGTAGAGTGCAGATAGCGCAGGAGCCACCCCCACTCGACGTCACGCATAATGTACTCCACTGACGCGAACGCACCCTCACCGGAAGGGTTGTAGCTCATGGTCAGCCAAATCCCGGTGACCAGCTGGTTAACCAGAACCAACATCGCCAGAGATCCGAAGAAGTACCAGAAGTTGAAGTTCTTCGGCGCGTAATACTTCGCCAGGTGCTTGTTCCAGGCGTCGACGACTGGAAGACGCTCGTCTACCCAATTAAGAAGTTTCTGCATCACGCTGCCTCCGGATCAAGACCAATGGTCATGGTCGATTCGCTGTCATACCGGTAAGGCGGCACAACGAGGTTCAGAGGCGCTGGCTGCCCGCTAAAGACCCGACCTGACAAATCGAATTTGGAACCGTGACAAGGGCAGAACAGACCACCCAGCCAATCATCGCCGAGGTCAGCCGGCGCCACGTCCGGACGATAGGTCGGCACACATCCAAGGTGCGTACAGATACCCACGAGCACGATAAACTCGGGCTTCAGGGAACGGTATGTTCCTGTAATGTATGCAGGCTGCTGGCTCGATTCAGCGGACTCCGGATCCTTAACTCTCGGCGTCAGCTTCTCAATATTCTCGAGCATTGCCTCACTACGCCGGATAATCCAGACAGGCTTTCCACGCCACTCAACGGTTATTTGTTGACCCGGTTCAATTTTGTCGACATTGACTGTTACCGGTGCACCGGCCGCTTCCGCTTTCGCACTGGGATTCCAGGACGCTACGAAAGGAACAGCTGCACCGACGACGCCGACACCCCCTACCACGGATGTGGCACCGATCAAAAATCGGCGCCGACCTTGGCTCACGTCGCCATTACTCATTATGGTTTTCTCCCATCAGGCGAGGCACAGACGCGGAAAACCCGGAACTGCGCTTCGAAAAGGACTTCACAACCCAAAATTATAAGCGCTGAAATGGTAATGAAATTACCCCTCGCTTACAAGCCGGAAAGGTCTACACCTCGACCTATCCCTGCGCCAGATCAAAAATTCGTGCAGACTTCAGGCACAAAAAAACCCGACCAAAAGATCGGGTTTTTCCATCGGCACAATGTGCTGATTAACGCTTGGAGTACTGCGGACGCTTACGCGCTTTACGCAGACCAACCTTCTTACGCTCAACCTTACGAGCGTCACGGGTAACATAACCCGCTTTGCGCAGGGACGGGCGCAGCGTTTCGTCGTAATCCATCAGGGCGCGAGTCAGACCGTGGCGAATCGCGCCAGCCTGACCACTGATACCACCGCCTTTGACGGTAACCGTAATATCGAAACGATCTTCAGAACCGGCAACCACCAACGGCTGACGAACGATCATTCGAAGAGTCTCACGACCGAAGAACTCTTCGATGGTGCGACCATTGATGGAGATGCTACCGCTTCCCGGCCTGATAAAAACCCGAGCCGTGGATGACTTGCGGCGACCAGTACCGTAATTTTGTGCTACAGACATATTCGCCTTCCGTTAAATGTCGAGTTCTTTGGGCTGCTGGGCTGCGTGCGCATGCTCAGCGCCGGCGTACACTTTCAGCTTCTTGAACATGGCGCGGCCGAGCGGGCCTTTCGGAAGCATGCCTTTGACAGACTTCAGAATGATTTGCTCGGGGGCCTTGTCAACCAGCTTCTCGAAATTGATGGATTTGATTCCACCTGGAAAGCCGGTATGGCTGTAATACATTTTAGCTGATGCCTTTTTGCCGGTAACCTTCACCTGGCTGGCATTAATAACAACGATGTAATCGCCAGTGTCCACGTGAGGGGTATACTCAGGCTTATGCTTGCCCCGCAGACGAAGGGCGATTTCGGTTGACAGACGACCCAGCGTCTTGCCGGCTGCGTCTACAACGTACCAGTCACGTTTTACGGTTTCTGGTTTCGCACTCAGAGTCTTCATTGATTCCGCCTTGAAACGCTAAAAGAAACGTTAAAAACCACCACCGGTACATGCAAGGCATCCGGAGGAGGTTCATACCTGTTTATTGGCAGTGACACTATTCGGGGCTGAGATAGTGACATCGCCTTGAAAAGCCAGGGCGCGAAGTATACTCGAACCACTTCAGAATGCCAACCCTGCCTGTTGGTGTTTCGTTAATCCCCTATCCAGGGGCCGCTCCCGCGGCCAGAACCTCGGGCGCCAGGCCATATAACCGGCCCGCATTACCCAAAAGCACCTCAGCCAAAAGCTCTTCGTTATCACCTCGCAGCTTAGCCAACTGCGCCAGAATAGCCGGAAGATACGTGGGCGAGTTCTCCCCCACGGGGACCCCGGATGGCGCCATGTCGGGCGCGTCTGTTTCCAGCACCAACGCGTCCGCCGGCAACCGGGCAATCGCCTCTCGGGTTTTCCTGGCACGGCCATGGGTTATCACACCACCCACGCCAATATAACAACCAAGATCAATAAACTTTTTTGCCTGCTGGTAGCTGCCAGAAAAACCGTGAATCAAGGCCCGCCCCTGCCAGGACCCGGATCGCAGAGCAGCATACACCTGATCATGAGCCTTCACCGAATGCACCACCAGAGCGAGATTTAACCTGGCAGCAATGCCCACCTGCGCCGAAAACCAGGGCAACTGCTCTGACAAGTCGCCCCGCAACGCATCCAGACCGCACTCACCAACACCAATACAACCTGACGGTCGACCACCAAGCAATGCCTCCAGATCAGCCAGATCCTGAGGGGTATGTTCGGAAATAAACCAGGGGTGTATACCCAAACAATACCAGAGCCCGTTTTCCGGAGCTGACAATGATCTCACCCTGTCCCAATCCGCCCGACGCACACCCGGGATCACCAGCCCGCCCACACCCACGGCCGCGGCGTTTGCCAACTCCCGCTCCCGGACACCATCAAACCGGGGGAAGTCAAAATGACAATGGGCGTCAAACAGCCGCATACTCACCTCAGCCAAATTAAGCTTTAGTGCTCCCGCGTCTTGTGGAACATAATGTCCGGGTAGCGCTCCTGCGCCAGATTCAGGTTAACCATCGTTGGTGCAATATAGGCCAGGCGATCACCCCCATCCAGCGCAATATTCTCCTGGCTCTTACGCTGAAACTCATCCAACTTGCGCGCATCGTCGCAGGTAACCCATCGTGCAGTTGCCACGTTGACCGGCTCGTAGATAGCCTCAACCTTGTACTCACTCTTGAGGCGCGCCACAACCACATCAAACTGCAGAACACCGACCGCACCAACTATGAGGTCATTATTTTTCAGAGGCCTGAAGACCTGCACAGCACCCTCTTCAGAAAGCTGGATCAGGCCTTTTTGCAACTGCTTTGCTTTCAGCGGGTCTTTCAATCGAATCCTGCGGAACAGTTCTGGTGCAAAGTTCGGAATGCCAGTGAACTTCATATCCTCCCCCGCAGTAAAGGTATCGCCAAGCTGAATGGTGCCATGGTTGTGAAGACCGATGATGTCTCCGGCAAAGGCCTGCTCAGCGTGCTCCCGGTCACCGGCCATAAAGGTCAACGCATCCGAAAAACGTACTTCTTTTGCGATACGAACGTGACGGGCCTTCATACCCTGGTTATAGCTGCCTGACACAATGCGCACAAACGCGATGCGATCCCGATGTTGAGGATCCATATTCGCCTGAATCTTGAACACAAATCCCGAGAAACCCTCTTCCGCCGGCTCCACAGTTCTTATGTCGGTTGCCCGGGGCTGGGGAGGCGGAGCCCATTCAATGAGCCCATCAAGCATGTGATCAACACCAAAATTACCCAGTGCGGTTCCGAAGAACACCGGCGTTAACTCACCAGCGAGGAACGCCTCCTGATCAAATTCATGGGAAGCACCCTTGACCAGCTCAATCTCATCACGCAGTTCTGCCGCGTAGCTTCCGAGCGCCTGATCCAACTCCGGATTATCCAGCCCCTTCACTAAACGGGTCTCCTGGATCGTATGGCCCTGACCGGACTGATACAGAATGACTTCATCACGCAGCAGGTGATAGACACCTTTGAAACTTTTTCCCATACCGATCGGCCAGGTGATCGGTGCGCATGCAATTTTCAGAACACCCTCAACTTCATCCATCAGCTCAATCGGGTCACGGGTATCCCTGTCAAGCTTGTTCATGAAGGTCAGAATCGGGGTATCCCGCAGGCGAGTCACCTCCATCAGTTTGATGGTTCGCTCCTCAACACCTTTGGCGCTATCGATCACCATGAGGCAGGAGTCCACAGCCGTCAGTGTCCGATAAGTATCTTCGGAGAAATCTTCATGCCCCGGCGTGTCCAGCAGGTTGACCAACTTGCCGCCGTAGGGAAACTGCATCACCGATGTGGTTACCGAAATTCCGCGCTCTTTCTCCATTTCCATCCAGTCAGATTTTGCATGCTGACCCGACTTTTTACCCTTCACTGTTCCGGCCTTCTGCAACGCCTGCCCGAACAGCAAGACCTTTTCGGTGATGGTGGTTTTACCAGCGTCCGGGTGGGAGATAATCGCAAAGGTGCGGCGCTTGGCCACTTCCCTGGATAGGTTAGACATAGGAACGGCAACCTGAATGGAATGGATGAAAAACGCCGTATTATACGGGTTAGCGGGGGCTCAGGTGAACCGCAGCGCCATCACAATGGCATCTTCCCGACAAATAGCACCCGGGTAGTAGCCTGGCCGCCTGCCAATTTCACTGAAACCCTCACTTTGGTACAGCGCAGCGGCGGCCTTGTTGCTATCCCGGACTTCGAGAATCATACATACCAGCTGCTCACTCGCCGCCGCTGAGGCCGCATGCCTGAGCAACTTTCTGCCGGCACCAAGCCCCCGCAACCCGGGGTGAACGCACAAATTCAGCAGGTGAGCCTCATCAAAAAGATAGCTGACCACCGCATAGCCCAGCAGCCTACCCTCCTGAACCAACCCCCAAAGACGGTAGCTCTCTTTGAAACAGTCCCGAAACACGCCCTCGGTCCACGGATGAGAGTAGCCAAGCCGTTCCAGTTCTAGCACGTCAGGAAGATCATTGAGATCCAGAGGTCGAACCCTGGCTCCCGCCAACCCAACACCCGCAAACACGGAAGTCACATTCATTATTCCGCCATGGATCTGAGCATCTGCCAAAGCTCCCGCTTCAGTGACGGATCCGCAGCAAGCTTTGCGAGGGTGCCCGGGAACACCACGTTCGGTTGCTTTGAAAGCGCGCTTTCAAGCCATGGACCGCCCTCACCCAAGACAATGACGTGCTTATCGGCCACATCCCGAAAGCAAGAACGCAGGACATCAACAAGATGATCGGAGCGGTTAAGGCTTACCTTCAGATTATTGAACAGGGGCCAATGCACAGCGCCCAACACAATGGGGGACCGCTCATTCAGACTGCGTAATATATTGATTGCCAGCGACTCCTGCAGTGACAGACTGCTTTCCTCAGAGATGCTGGCAATGAGCACAACGCCAGATCCTGCCCAGGCTTGCAGGCGTAAACGGGGCACATCAAATACGGTGTCTGCCGGAGCTTCGGCGTGCTCGCCTGAAAGTTCCTGCTCAACCTTCACTATCGCCTCTGCCGCGATATCACGGGCAGGCTCAGGAACCGTTTCCGGCTCCGGAGCTGGCTTCACTCTGGTTTTTTGGGTCGGTTTTTCAACCGCCGACATCAGACTTTGCAGGTGCGCAATTTTATCTCTGCCACGCGTCGCTGTTTCCAGATCGCTCTTTCTCGAAGGAGCGATTTCGGCCATAGCTTTTTGGTGCGCCACGCTGGCAGGCTCAGCCGTGCCGAAATCATAGGCCGGGCTCGGCGCCGCACCGGGCAAAGGCTCCCGGGCATACCACATGGTAATCCCGGCCGCGCCCAGATAGAACTGACGAACTGCTTCAGCCTGCATACCGGAAGGCTCCACTAAACGAACGCCGCTCGAGATGCATCCATTCAGACATCAGCCACCTGTGGGTGCTGCCGAATCCCGCCGGAGGTCACCAGATTCAGCGCTTCGATGTAGGCTTTGACCGAGGCAATAATGATGTCGGTATCCGAACCAACCCCGTTTACGATTCGACCGCCACGCTCAAGCCTGACCGTCACTTCGCCCTGAGCATCGGTACCACTGGTGATGTTGTTCACCGAATACAGCTGCAAATTGCAGCCAGAATCCACAAGAGACTCAATAGCCTTGAACGCAGCATCCACCGGGCCGCTGCCTTCCGCTTCAACGGTGTGTTCTTCCCCATCCACCGTCAGTGTCAACCTGGCACGGGGGACAACGCCGGTTTCAGAACACACCTGCATGCACGCCAGGCCATAACGACCCACTTCTTCTTTCTGCTTGGTATCACTGGCGATGGCCTGCAGATCTTCATCGAAGATCTCATGTTTTAAATCAGCCAGGGCCTTGAAGCGGGTAAACGCCTCATTGAGCTCGGTTTCGGTATCAAACTGGATACCCAGCTCCTGCAAGCGGGTACGGAATGCATTCCGTCCAGAGTGCTTGCCCAGAACCAGGCTGTTTGTATGCCAGCCAACGTCCTGAGCCCTCATGATCTCGTAGGTTTCGCGGTGCTTGAGCACGCCGTCCTGATGAATCCCGGATTCGTGAGCAAACGCATTGGCACCGACAATCGCCTTGTTAGGCTGCACCGGAAAGCCAGTAATGGTTGATACCAGACGGGAAGCCGGAACGATGTGCTGGGCATCTACCCGGGTGTCAATACTAAACAGATCCTGTCGAGTGCGAACCGCCATCACGATTTCTTCAAGCGAGGCATTACCCGCCCGCTCTCCCAGCCCGTTGATGGTGCACTCTACCTGCCTTGCCCCGTTTGTAACGGCCGCCAGGGAGTTAGCCACCGCGAGACCAAGGTCGTTGTGGCAATGCACGGAGAATATGGCTTTGTCAGCGTTAGGCACTCGGTTCAAGAGCTGACGAATGGTCTCGCCAAACTGCTCGGGAATCGCGTAGCCCACGGTGTCAGGAATATTAATGGTGCGGGCACCCGCATCGATCGCGGCTTCGATAATACGACACAGAAAATCCAGCTCTGAGCGGCCAGCGTCTTCACACGAGAATTCAACGTCATCAACGTGGCTCCTCGCACGCTTCACCGCCCTAACAGCCTGTGCCACAACGTCGTCTGGCTCCATTTGAAGCTTGTGCTTCATGTGAATCGGAGACGTGGCAATGAACGTGTGAATGCGCCCCTGAACCGCCGGACGAATCGCTTCCGCAGCCCGGTCGATATCTTTATCCAGGGCACGAGCAAGACTGCAAATGGTTGAGCCCTTAATGGTTTCAGCGATCGCCTTGACAGCCTCAAAGTCACCCTGGCTTGCAATCGCGAAGCCGGCCTCAATCACGTCAACGCGGAGCTTTTCGAGCGCCTTGGCAATGCGAAGCTTTTCATTCTTGTTCATGGTGGCGCCAGGGCTCTGCTCGCCATCCCGGAGGGTAGTATCGAAAATGACCAGGTGATCAGGTGCGGCCATTGGAGGGCTCCCATCAGAAACTTGGATTAGATTAATGGCAGGAGTATATCACTTCTTGGTTTGAGGGAGGTGTCGGAGTCATTCGGCCAATAAAAAACCCCCGACAGCGGAGCTATCGGGGGTTTGGGTATTAGGCGCCTGACGATGACCTACTCTCACATGGGCAACGCCACACTACCATCGGCGCAGGTCTGTTTCACTTCTGAGTTCGAGATGGGATCAGGTGGTTCC
>NZ_JASSVM010000006.1 GCF_030541005.1 Marinobacter sp. SS5-14b
GAAACGACGCGGCCCTTGGCAAAGGCAAAAGCAACCGGGCCGACTTTACCGCCGGCGCCAAAGTAACGCTGCAGGACCACGATAGCCAGGCCCTGAACCGGGAATGGCTGCTCACCGCCATTACCCATACCGGCAAACAGCCTACGGCCTTGCAGGAAGAAGGGGGCAGCGAACCCACCAGCTACCACAACGAGTTCACCGCCATCCCGGCCGACAGAACCTGGCGCCCGATGTGTGACCACAAGCCGACCATGGACGGCCCGCAAATGGCCATCGTCACCGGCCCCGAGGGTGAAGAAATTCACTGCGACCAGTACGGTCGAGTTAAAGTCAGGTTCCCCTGGGATCGTTACTCGAAGAACGACGAACACAGCAGCGCCTGGCTAAGAGTGGCCCAGGGCTGGGCCGGCGGCCAATACGGCTTCATGGCCCTGCCGAGAATCGGCAACGAAGTCATCGTTTCCTTCCTGGACGGCGACCCCGACCAGCCCATCATCACCGGCCGCACCTACCACGCCACCAACACACCGCCGTACGCGCTGCCGGAACATAAAACAAGAACCACCCTGAAAACAAAAACCCACAAGGGCGAAGGCAGCAACGAACTGCGGTTTGAAGACGAAGCCGGTGAAGAGCAGATTTACATCCACGCCCAGAAAGACCTGGACCTGCTCACCGAAAATAACCGCACCGAAGTCATCAAGAATGACAGCCACCTGACGGTAGAGAACAACCGCTTCAGCCACACCAAAGGCAACAGCCATCACACCGTAGACGGCGAAAAGCGCGAACAAACCGGTAAAGACCACAGCTTCAACGTAACCGGCACCCTTCATCTCAAAGCCGGCACCGCGTGGCTCAGTGATTCGGGTACCGAGCTGCATATTAAAGCGGGCCAGAAAGCCGTGATCGAAGCCGGCGCCGAAATCACCCTGAAAGCCGGTGGCAGCTTTGTGAAGATTGACCCGAGTGGTGTGGCAATGGGTGGGCCGAGCATCAAATTGAATGCGGGCGGCGCTGCCGGAAAGGGGAGTGGGCAGAAGGTGCAGGTGCCGGAGAGGCCTGGGTTGGTGACCGCTGCAGGTGGGGTTGTGGCGCCAGAGCAACTGGCAGAAGTTGGTCAGAGGGTGGATGCCCAGCCGAAAGCTATCGTCACTCACCGCCTGAAGCAGGCCCGTATGCAAAGAACCGCTATTGTCGAGCAGTGCCAACAACAGCCAGATGGCACTTGTCCACTTGGGAACTGCCCATGTGGCAAGAATCAATCCGCCTGACAGCTAGAGGAGGGAGCCGTGGCATTCGCAAAATCTTCTACTGATAGGGTGCGCTATCTGGTCTTGGAAGCCAGCCAAAATCCGCCCGTGGTGCGGTCATTGTATGAGCAAACCGACAACCCGACGTGGGTTTATTTATTCGCCGAAACGGACTGGCAGCACTACCTGACGGAGAGCCCAATTGTTTTGGTGGCCAGTCAGAAAAGTGTCGAATACCAGTGGGCGTTGAAAGGATTAAAGGAAGGGCAGTTAACTGGCGTGATCCTGGAATCATCTGAAGGGCTTGAACCCGTAACGAAATGGCTAAGGGCACGCCTGAAGGTGCAATTCGATGGGCACCGGCAAGGCCTGTTGCGCTTTTACGACCCCAGGATATGGCACGGCCTGGCTCCAGTGACCCAAAAGGAAGCTGATGTGATCGAGCGCGTTATCTACTGGTATGGCGGCTCTGGAGAGGCGTGCTGGCAAATCAGTGAAAGACCCAGTCCGTTCACCATGTTTCCTGTGCCCACATTGAGCGATGCCCAATGGCAGGCATTGAATACGGTTGCCGTCTGAGTACGAATTCACTCTATGCAAAGCAAGGAATGACAGGGATGTCTGAGAATAACTCGAACCAGGTTACCGGAAGCTGTGGCCCTGCTTGTGAGGGCAAATCACTGATAATTGAAGTGATGGGAAGGGAACATCCGGAAGGGCATAGTTTTAGAATCTTTGACGAAACCAACTATGAGCAGCAGGAATGGCTGGAACGTCAGGTTCAGATTGAGCGGCTGGAAGATTCCACTCTTCATGTTTGGCCATGGCAAGGGCAGCCACCGCGTAATGTCTGGATTGAGATTGCAGCGGATGGAAGTCCGATCAGAGTGCCATTTTTGGAAGGCGCCGTTGAGGTTGTTCGGGAGGATGAGCGGCAACGCCATGTCATTTTTCCGGTTGTTCCCGCCACGCTGATCTCGGGTGTTGAATTGTATGGAAAAAACCCGGTTGACCATGTGCTTGCGAGGGCAGGATTTCTTTATCTGTTTCACAAAGGAAAGCTTTGGCGGGAGCTGGAGATTCAGATCGATGAAAATGGTATCACTCGGTATTGCGACGTAGGGCTTGTCGATTATCGTCTGCGCAATGGGCAACTAAAGGCAGGCTACCGTGAAGTTACAGGAAGTGGACTAGCGGAAATTTGGCTTCCAGCCAGAGTCGATGGGGGATGGCTGAATCTTCAGGCAGCATACAGCGAATCGCAGTGGTCGGGAGAGCGAATCAACCACCTTGAGTTGTCAGTTGACGACCGTAAGCATCGATGTAATCTGATTAGTATGCAGTTCGATCCTGATAAACGGGAGGATGTCGCAAGCCTTCGCGTTTCGAACGGAAATACCACTGCGTTTATGGCTCAATACTTGGAGCCACAAAGACCAAGAAAACCAGCTTTTGAATGGCAGTTTGATAGACCTGAGCAGTATTTGTTTGATCTCAATGGAGATTATCCTGCCAGGGCAATGCGAGACGCGGTGTCGATGCATCAGCGGCATGAGGATCCAGACCCGGAAGACCCGATTGCGGAAGACGAACGGCCTGAGATGACAGCGTTGTCAAACTGCCTGCACAACACGCTACAAGAGCTGAACCTCGCAGAGGCTGAGCGATTGCAGGAATGCAGGCCGGAAGAACCTGAGCCTTTTGCATGGGGTGGTGAGGAGTCCTGCGTGGCGGACTGTACTTCGCAAGCGAAATTGCGAGGTATTGGTGTGATCAGGCTGGACGACCCGGTTTATCAGCTGCGATATGTGCAGCGTCGCCGCCAGGTTGCGGCTTGGTTCATGAATGCAGCGGTTCGTCGGACAAAATTCAGGCCCTATTTCGATTCCGCATTGTTGGTCTACTCTGTAATAAAACCTGAAACTATTGCGTCGGAGCAAAATCCGCTCCATAAACACATGTCGGAGGTGACCGGCAAAGGAAAGGCCGAGCTGGAACGCTCTCTTGCGGTGTCTGAGCGAGCAATGGCCAGGCGTTATCTGGATGAAGTGCATACGGAGTTGTTGGAAAGGCTGTCGGATGAACGTACTCATCATGTGCTGACGGATTTATTTACCCATTACAGTTATGACTATGCGGGTGCATTCAACTTTGTTACTTCGCTGGTCATGAATCTAGTGACAGAACCCGCCGAATGCGATGCTCTCAAAATCGAAGCTGAAGGTGCCGTGGATGGCCAGGGGAAGCGCTGGCTTGAAGGGTTGTGTGGAGGCAGTCATAGCCGGGTGCTGTACTCATTGCTATTTCCTCGTTTTCAATCAGAAGACCTTAAAAGGCCCTATGAGCCCCCCACAGCGCCTCAACCCAATCGCGGCAATGGACGGTTCCGGGAAACCGAACTGGCGGCCATGGCTGATATGGATTTGCCAGAAATTGAGGAGCTGAAGACCTTAGATGGCCTGGAACTTGCGGTTGAAGCTGCGGCGGGTTCATACGCAACGTTGTTAACCGCCAATCTTCGACTTGGCAGCCAGGTTTTGATGAGTGTCCATGGCAATATGTGGGCCGCCATCCATCACGCAAGCCAAGCTATTGACGCTCGAAATAGCGAACTTGCAAATATAAGGAGAGAGCTGGAGGCTCTTCGGATACGAAAAACCGAGCTTGAAAACCAGCGCTGGGCGACGGAACGGCGAATCAACAACCTCAGAGGGAAGGAGGTAGAGCTCGCAGATATTCGAAACCGACTGAGCCAGATGGAGACTCGATACCAGGGGCTGGTGCTCCAGAAACAAGCGCTTGCGAGAACAGCGGTTCTTGGCCGGATGAAGCTCTATTCGGGATCGTTGGAGCAGTTACGTCGATCGTTACCGGGCTTATTGGGAAAAATTGAACTCAAACGCTTCTCCAAAGCATTGCAGAAAGATTACCTGGTCTTTGAAATTAGCAAGGAGAGGCTAGCGCAATTCGGCAAAACGCGGGGCACAGCTTTATTTGGCGATTTAATCCTGCAAGCTACTGATGAGAATCTTCAGGCATCGACTAACAAGAAACGGAGTAGGGCTGCGGGTATTGCTTCGGATGTGGCGGAAGACGCTTATGTGCTGGTCATCCCCAGAACCGAGGCCATTGCCCTGATGATGCAGGACATCTCTGCTGCTGAATCCCGGTTTCGAGACGCCGTACATAAGCTGGAAGAGCTTGAGGGCTTGATCGATAATGCCCCTAACACCCCCGCTGCAGCTGCGGCGATAGCGGCCCGGAAACTTGATGCCGCGAAACTGGAATTGGAGATATCGGAGAGAGAGCTGAAGGCTTTTGAACGGGAGATCGAACAGGTTCATCGCAGAGAGCAATATATAAGTGATCTTGAAGCAGCCAACGATGCCGCCAATCAAGTTGATCAAGCCGAGATTGACAGTAAAAGATCCAGTCGCTTGTATCGTGTATTGAATAAGCCGATTTTTCCGGTGTTTGTTGGCCTAATGGAAATTCATAATATTTCGAGTGTTTGGGCTGCCGACAAATATGACACAAGGGTTAAAGGTGAATACCGAGCTACAATTCGTCAGCTAAGTGCAGGCCTTGATTTGGCAGCAGCGAGTACCGCAATCAGTGAACGCTGGATGATGGGGCCATCCAAAGTCCTTGCCTTCGAGTTGCCAGGAAGGGCTGGGCAAATATACGTTCGCCTTTTCGGAACATCATTAACGGTAAGGAGTGGCTTGGGTGCAGCAGCCGGGTTTTTAATGGCACTGGATGCGGGATTCGATGCCTACTACGAATATCGGATGGGCAATATTGGGGCGGCTGTAGGCTATGGTCTTCTTGCAGGTAGTGGCATAGCGTTCGGTTTTGCCAGTCTGGTGGGTAAGGCGGGTCTCATGCTAGTACTTGGTCCAAAAGGCTGGTTGGTCGCCGGTGTGATCCTGGCAGTGGCTGGCTTGGCAACGGTTTTCGCCTTCAGTGACGAGCCACTGGATATATGGATGAGGCATGGCCCGTTCGGGCCCTTAAATGAAAAACCCTTCTTGAAAGACTCGGGTGAAGCATATTACCGTTTGATCAGTTTGTTGATGGGGGTTTCCGTCAGGCTTGAATATAATCCCTTGCGCCCGGCAGCGCGTGATGGATTGTTAGAAGGCTCGAGTGCCGAGAGAATTGAAGCCTTATCGAATGCTGGTGAACGCTTGGTAATTGAAAGTGCCATTCCGGGTTTGTTCAGTTCTGGGTTGTTTGCCAAGGTAGTCGTCAAACTTCAAATGCTTGAAACGGTCGCGGTGACGAGGGGATGGGGCAACGTGCGGGTCAATAAGATCGCTGGGGAAGATATAAAACAGTATTGCCTGTTTACCGAGCAGTCTGAATCTGGGGCGCAAATTTACCTTGAGGCTCCTGCCAATGAGCGACGAAAGCTCGATAGCTGGTTCTGGGAAGGTGATATATGGGAAACCAAAACTTATCGGTGGCAGGCAAAAGTGCAAATACAGGCGCAGAAATCACCAGATAGCTTGTTGATGGTTTTCCCGGCACCTGCCCCGGAAGATCCGTTGGCCTTTAATCAGGACAATAATCTGCATAGTGAACCCAACTTCAGGCAGACTGGTCAGCCCTTCTGGTACAGTCAAAGAGTCCAGGAAAATGTTGAATAAGTCTCCCAACGGGGCGAGCTCAGGTGATTTCTACGGGCAGTATGCCTACCGCTCCAACGCCATTCCTCCCCAGAAAAATCAGCCGCAAGAATTGAACCGGAAAGGCCTGGATCGTTCCGCCAGTTTGCGTTTGCCTTGGGGGAATGCCCGCGATGTTCTGCCGCCGACATTCATGTCCGGAAACCCACCCAGGAAGCTGCGAAGGCTGGAAAAAAAGGAAGACCAGGCCGATAAACTTGAGCTTTACGTTGAGAACAGTCACGTATGCTTTCGGCACGCGCCCCTAGCGTTTCAGGCGCGTTTTTTTGACATGATATATGTTCTTGGGAAGGTGTGGTTCTACCTCGTTTCTCCGATGTATCTAATTATTCTAATTTTGAGGTCGCCACTCTTTGGGCGTTTTGAGGGGGGCTGGTTTGAATATATTGAAGGTTTGGGACTTCCTGGCTTATCTATCCTCATGGGCGGATTGACTCTCATAATCTTCTCCGACATAGCCTTCCGCCTCTTCCCGAAATGGCTTCACCAAAACGGCCGGGGCCCCGAATGGGAATTCAACCGTCGCACCGGCATGATCAAAGCTTGGCAATACTCCCGAAAACTCCCGTTCGTGCCCAGAAAGCCCCCGGTAGTGATCGAAAAACCCTTTTACGAGTTTGATGCCTGGTGCTGCGCCCGGGTCGACCGGTTCGGCACCTTGTTCGATCTGGTGCTGTCTCACCGGTACAGCAAGCTGGACGTAACCGTTGGCGATATTCTCGGCGCCCACGGCAGTGCCACTATGTGCTACGCCTACTGGGATTTTATCCAGAACTACATGGATATCACCAAGCCGCTGCCGGAACTTCCTATGCTGGAGCGATACCGTCCGCTGGACCCGACGACCGCAGAGCACGACCGGAAAACAGGCCGCCCTTCGCGTTACTGGCGGGATATGGACGATGAAACCTTCAAGAAGAAAGTTGACCGGATGTTCACCGAAGTCACCATTATCGACACTACCAAGCGGCGGAATTTGATGGCAGAGAAGTTGAGGTATGCAACCTGACTGAATTGGGGCTCTTTCAGGCAATATCAGGGTGATTTGAATACGAATATGCTACTTTCAGCGCGCTGATTGAAACTGTCCAACACGTACCTGGTTAATGGATTGACCAACATGCATTCGACGTATACCAACCTCCCCATTGTTAAGCATCAAGTGTACCGGAAAGACCGGGCATTAATGTACCAAACGGCTGGACTGCTGTTCGCTACGATCTGCGGGCTCGCCTACTGGTTTTACCTGGATACCTCATCAGTAGTACCGGCAATCATCTTTATTATCTTCACGAGCTCTGTTTTTTGGGGGTATCTGCGGCTGGATTTCGGAAACATTAATCACATGGTTGAAGTGACTCCTGAATTCTTGCGAGTTGATGACTGCCCATTAAAGGAAATCGCCTGGCGGGATATTGCTCAACTTAAACTGGAAAAACGTTCCAATTCCCAGGGAGGGCGATCTGCGCTACTGATTATCTATTTGAAGGACGGACACAGGTACCGTCTCCCGAAGCCTGGCAGGTTCATATCGAAACAGCTCAGGGATGGAGGAATTATTGCCACGAACCTTTACAACTATGAGGGCGACTACAACGAGATTTTTGAGCAACTTTGTGTGGCGAGAGAGGGTGGGCAGTTTTTTCTGTGGTCATCAAATCGTGTTGGGCCACTTGATCAGGTAGATCCGTCCATAAAAACGTGTTCAGTCTTGGTAAACAAGCAGGCTTGATATTTTGACTTGCGGAACGGATTCAACAAACGATTCGGATCACTATTATGGATCTGCAGCCTATCGTCCGCAGTCGACTCCTGACCAGGTCGATCAGCACCAAGATTTATAACACACGAAGCTCGGGCGATCGGCGGGCGTTCGATTGCTCTTGGGAACCACCCAGGAGGCCGTTTCTGAGCCTGAGCAACATCATGAGCAACGAGAATCATACGGACATGGCCCTAAACTCACTCCCGGATGGGGTTATTGTTTCTGAAGCCGGATTCAATGGCAGTATCAAACTAGCGGATTCCGCTTGGCCGAGTTATTACGGTTCTTACGCTTATCGCTCTGATGCCATTCCTGACCAAAGTAATCAGCCGCAAGAATTGAACCAGACAGGGCTGGATCGATCCGCCAGTCTTTGTTTGCCATGGGGAAATACCCGTGAGGTGGTGCCCCCGACCTTCATGTCCGATGATCCACCAAAAAAACTGCGAAGGTTGGAGAAAAAGGAAGATTTGGCTGACAAGCTCGGGCTTTACGTCGAGAACAGCCACGAATGCTTCCGGCATGCACCGTTGGCATTTCAGGCGCGTTTTTTCGACATGATTTCTGTTCTGGGAAAAGTCTGGGCTTATATTGTGTCTCCTATAGTATTGATCGTTTTGATCTTGGTGTCCCCTCTGTTTGGCATGCGAGATGAAACCTGGCCTGAATTCTTGCACAGTTTGATTCCCCTGGAAGTTACCCTTTTAGTGGGTGGCTGGTTTCTGATACTTATCGGTGGTCTAGCCTTCCGCCTCTTCCCGAAATGGCTTTTCAGAAACGGTCGAGGCCCCGAGTGGGAATTCAACCGTCGCACCGGCATGATCAAAGCTTGGCAATACTCCCGAAAACTCCCGTTCATGCCCAGAAAGCCCCCGGTAGTGATCGAAAAACCCTATTACGAGTTTGATGCCTGGTGCTGCGCCCGGGTCGACCGGTTCGGCACCTTGTTCGATCTGGTGCTGTCTCACCGGTACAGCAAGCTGGACGTAACCGTTGGCGATATTCTCGGCGCCCACGGCAGTGCCACTATGTGCTACGCCTACTGGGATTTTATCCAGAACTACATGGATATCACCAAGCCGCTGCCGGAACTTCCTATGCTGGAGCGATACCGTCCGCTGGACCCGACGACCGCAGAGCACGACCGGAAAACAGGCCGCCCTTCGCGTTACTGGCGGGATATGGACGATGAAACCTTCAAGAAGAAAGTTGACAGGATGTTCACCGAAGTTACCATCATCGACACTACCAAGCGACGAAATTTGATGGCAGAGAAGTTGCACTACGCCTCATGAAAAAGTAGCGAAAGGGGAGCCGAGGTAATCAAGGAAGCTATGGCGAGTAATACAATAATTGACCCAAAAGCGCCTGTATTTAGAAACATACCTATGATCAGGACTGAGGGTGAGATTTGATGGCAGCATGGGAAAGTAGGCGGTTCATTTCGTGAGAGGGGTCGCAGAGGTCAGCTATGCGCCGTTGCCTCGGTTTGAAGTGAATAGATCGATCTCAGGGCACCGTGTATAGTTGTCTCGTTTGAAATCACTGCCGGACGCAGTGTAATACTGGAAAAGGATAATCCGATGATACTGGCCCCTGAAATCAGATTTCAGAGCATTTCTGTTCAAGACCTCCAGAGCCTCGCCGAGGACCTCCAGCGGGCGCTTCCCAACTCTACCGTTACGCCGGTAAATCAACGCGGTAGACCCGCTGACTGGCGCAGTGGAAAGGTCGCGGCATTGCGGCTGAAAAGCGATGATCGGAAGAAGGCATTCATGATATTGAGCATGAAAGAAGCCACTATCGCGCCTCAACATTCTGATCCGGACACGTTAGCGATGGCACTGTCCGTCCTCTCGGGCAAACTTGAACTTCGACAAGACGAAGAAGCTGCAACTGGCCTGTTGTGTACCACTGGGTTCCTCGCTGTGCTTGGCTTCATCATAGCGGAAAGAGCTGCGCCCCAAACCATGGTGATGGTGGGTGTTCTGGTAATTGGCTTGTTGCTGCTGGTTGTTGGTTTGTTGATGTTCGGGGTGAGAGGCCGTAATACCCCTTGCAAAGGCGTCAGCCGGTTGTCGCTTCTTTTCATCTTACCGGGCTTGTTGATGATGGCCCCTTTAAGTTTGCTGAATCTTCCTTTGATGAATTATCTCCGGCGTTTTCACGGCAGTCGGTTGCTCGATCGACTGGCATAGCGGGCTTGCTCATCACCTACTGATCAATAAGCCCAACGGATGGTGAAAATGGTACGTGATCGAATGTTGTTCGATGAAGATAGTGCTGTTGTGCGTTACCGTTGGGAGCCAGGAGGCCAGCGAGCCTCCCAGGACGGCCAATTGTTGGCTTTGAGTCCAGCCCCGGTTGCCACTGGCGAGCGCGCAGTAGACGCTACCAACTGGATTCGCCGGAAAACAAACGGTTGGTTAGATCTTCAAGGTGGCAACTGGTTGCTCGGTGCAGAGTTTGCGTTGATGTTCTTGAGTCTGAGTGTGTTAACGGTTTTTGCTGCCTTGGCCCTGGAAGAAAGTGGGGGACTGGTTCTTCCAGCGTTACCTGGCCCACGTCATCACTGAGCGCCGGATCAGAACCTTAGCGCTACGGAGTTTGCCAGAGGAACTTAAGGCCTGGTCTGAACCGCTGCCGGAATCGCAGTGGGCCAAACCCTCAGAAACGCTCAAGGCCCTCAATGAGCAATTGACCCAAGCCTACCAGCTGGGCCTGAAATTTAGCCGAATGGGGCCGCTGTCTGAGTGGCAGAAGGGCCGAATGGCAAAATCACAACGCAAGCGTGGCAATGGGCGAAAGACGACCGCCGCCTTTTAGCTAGCGGCTTGTAGGTGTTACCCATCCGGTTTGCTCAGGATGATCAGCGGGCTGAAAGATTCAGGAATACAGGGACTGATGAACAACGGATCTGCAGCTTCCATGACGGATAGTTACTATGGCCAGTTTGCCTACCGTTCCGATGCGACCGGTCTCGATATGACAGATGCATACAGTGACAATGCCTATCGCGCAGATCGGATACCCACTCTGCCACCGGGGGGGCACGCCAAAATGGATCGGGCTTTCCAACGTTTGCCTTGGGGACATTACCAGAGTCCGGTTGTACCCAGTACCATGAAAGCTCAGTTAGCTTATGCTCGGTTGTTCAAAAATGAAAACGACACCGAGGACGGCTTTCCGTGGGGAGAATCAGTTTTTACAATAAGTCGAGGCTTCTTTGTTAGGTTACAGAGTGCACTGTATATGCTCTACATTATGGCTGCTCTCGGCTTGTCTATATCGCTTTTTGGAGAGTTAATTGTCGTAATGTCCATGTTGTCGGACAACCCCACGGTGGGTGGCTTTGTCAATTATCTCGACGGAATAAAGTGGCTCTACGTTGTGCTTTTCAGTTGTCTTTTTGGAGGTAAATACGGTCGATATCTCCTGGCCCTTATCAATGAAAAACGCCTTCGCTCCGACCCAGCCGGTCTTTACCGCCGGGAGGGTTTGGTACGAGTTAAACGGAAGAGCGATGTGTTCGAAGCGCCGTTCATCGAGTTTGATGCCTATCGTATGCATACCGCATCTGGTCGTGGGGGTCGCTACTACAACCTGATGTTGCAGCACCGGTACAGCAACACCCAGTTGTGGATGAAGGGGCTGGTGACCGATGCCATGAATCCCAAGGACATCAACGCATATTGGAGCATGATTCAGCAGTTCATGGATGTATCTGGGCCTTTGCCGGACGTGCCCATTTTCGAGCCTTTCCGCCACCGTGACCCGGTCACCCAGGCTGCCGACCGGAAAAGTGGTCGAGATTCGTTTTTCTGGCGAAACATGACCAATGATCAATGGCATGCGGATAATGAAGGTGATTACGAGCAACGAATGCAGGATGCTGACTTCAGCAAGCACCACTGCCAAGATTGCATTCTGGATGCCCGCATTCAGGGGCGAGGTTTACCACTGCCTTATCAGCCGCGAGGCCTGAGATAGCGGTCAGTTTGTTTTGTGGAATCGCTCTCAACATTGAGCAAGATTTGGCGCATTTTAAGCCCAGAGCAGGGCACCCAAACGCTTGGTCAGGTAGACTATCGCAATCGTAAATGGTCAAAAGCATCGGATGAAAAGGATTTCAGTTTTGACTTGCAGGCGTATTCTTTTATTCGTTTTGCTATCAGCAACCCACCTCGCTCACGCCGCTGTCTACCAATGGACGGATGCCAGCGGCCAGGTCCATTTTGGTGACCGCCCGCCAGCTCAGGCCGATTCCAGAGAAGTCCCGGTCAATACCGCCCCGGTTCAAAACGATTCAACCGCGCGTCAGCGCCACCATAAAATGACTGAGTTCCTGAACCAGCAACAGCAGGAACGAGAAGCGCGTCAGGCCCAAGAGGCCAGCGCCCGAAAGCAGGCCGAAAGGGCCGAGGAGGCCTGTCAGAAGCTGAGGGCGAGGATGAAGCACATGGAGAGTATCTCCACCTTCTACGACCTCAACGAACGCGGGGAGCGGGTGTTTGTCTCGGAGGAAGAGAACCAGCAGATACGTGGTCGGTTTCGGGCCAAAGTTCAGAAAGCATGCAATCAGGGGTAATGCTGGCTGCACTCGTTATCAATAACCATCAACGCAGTGTTATCACAAGGAGAAAACCATGTCAGGAAGCCGCGATCACCTTGAAATGTCGTTCATGTCGATCAGGTGCTTTACCGATGATGGACGGCTGGACGCCGAAGAGCTCGGTTCGATTGTGCGAATCGCCGAGCGCGATGGTGTGATTGATGAAAACGAAATCCGGGTGTTGCGCAACATCATTTCAAGAATAAAGCCTGGTGAAGTTGACGAGGCGATGCGCCGTCGGCTGCAGGAGATAGACCGCAAGATTTCCGGAGCCTGAACAGCTCCTGTCTGCTCTGCGCTCGATAGAGTGTGGCTCAACAACATAAGGAATAGAGCGTTCGAATCATGGAAGATTCATTTGTACCGACCGAAACTGCTTTCACCAACCTCATCGCCCGTGCCGACAATCTCAGCCTGATTCGGGACTGGCAAGACGTGATTTTTCATGCCCTGTTTGTAAAGAAGCGCCAGGGTCTGGAGCTGCCAATGTTGCTCCCGTTCGACGGGAATCAGTGCTTTGTGGCCAGCCCGGACCCCGACGCTGTTCGGGCGGCCATGGCAGATTACAGCTATGAAGAAGACCTGGATGTTTTTATCAAGCCTGTAGCCTTGGGTGAGCTGGCCAGGAATGCCTATCTTTTAGGTGCGTGGCTCTGTTGGGTCGGGCCCAAACTCGTCATGAACAGTTCACTGATGCACTTGCTTGGAATGAAAACACTGGCCTATGAGGGTTTTGGGCAAGAGCGTTTATATCAGGCGATAGTCCATGAAATTCAGGGTTCCGATGGGGATGTTGTACCGATAAAAGCTCAAACCTGGAGGGTCAGCCGCGTTTCTGAAAACGGTGTTACAGAAGTCATCAGTGAGCATGTGATATTCGATGACCGGGATTTTGTGATACTTGGGTCAGATGTTGAGCGGGTTCGAAATGCCAGAAAACGTAGCCAGTTATCGGCTGATGAGCAGGAGTTGTTTGATTGGTGGGGGCGGCCTGTTTACGATTTTGCGGCACTGCAAAAACCGGATGCAGACGGCGCGGGTGATGAGCGGGAGGGCACCTATGTGCCTGTTCCTTCCATCCCTGATGAGTCCTGGCTGACATCTTTTTACGATCTGGAACGGGCTGTTAATAATCAGATTATGCCGGACTCAACTCGACTAAGGCTGGAGGTCGTTGAGGCCGATGTGTTTCCGGAGGTCGATGATCTGAGTGGCGATGAGCTTGCGAGGGTAAAGGGGCGTCGGTTTGGTATCCGCTTTGCAGATCATCCGGAGTGGTCTTTATCGTTGGGCGGCGGTGGGCTCGCGATGAGTGATTATTCTGATGAAGTCTGGTTGCCCAGGGATGCCGGAGTTCATGAGATGCCAGAACACCTGAGGTTGAAACTCATACGGGCGATTGCCTGGGTGTTGTTCTGGAAAGGGCAAGAGATAGGCAAGCGTGCACACCTTGTGCCCGGGCAATTTGAGGGCGTGAAGCCGTTCTGTCCTGATAACCTGAATAGGCTCTTTGTGCCGGATAAGGCCGATCATCGATTTCCTGTGCTGGCCGCTATGCCGTGTGGCACAGAACAGGTTCCCGTGTTGGTGCACGGTGAGGTGCCTGAAGGATACGTTTGTGAGGTGTTGGAGCGGTGTACGATTCCTGCTTCTGATCTACCTCGTGGGCTAGCGGGACGGGATGCCTTGTTGGTCAACGGTGCTGTGCCTTTTGGTGCCATGTGTTCGTTTATTGTGGTGCCGGTTGCGGCCATCGAGTTCCCGGAGGACTGGTACACCGGTTTTCGCACATCCACCACGCAGCTTATTGCTGACTTGGAGTTTTACCTTGGTCAGGAGCATCGGGAAGCCCAGGTAAAAAGTGCCGGGCATGAACAGAAAGATCCCGATGGCGTCGGGAATGTCCTCGGGATCTGCCTGGTGTTCTTTGTTTTCGTCATTCTGCTGATCGCGATAGCAGGATAAATCAGCAAGTATGGGCTGGCTCTCACCTGCTGATGCTGGCCTCTGGCTGATTCAACATCGCAATCAGCGGATTCTTCCGGAATACGTAATCCCGCAACAGATACCCCAGCAATAATCCCAGGCCGAACCCGCCGAGGTGAGCAGCCCAGGCCACGCCGCCCTGGGCAGTTAACATGCCGAACAGGTTGATCAGACTCCAGATCAGGAAGTACCAATGGGGAGCGAGCTTCTTCTGGTAAACGATGATCATGAAGGTCAGGCTGGCATGGCGGAACCACATCAGGTAGAGGCCGAACAGAGCGGCGATGGAGCCGCTGGCCCCCACCAGCAGTAACGGACCCTGGGAGCTGTCGAACAGCAGAATTTCCGCCAACGCGGCCATGACACCCGTGAACAGGTAAAGTGCCAGGAAAGCGCCGTGGCCGAGGGCGTCTTCCAGGTTGTCGCCGATGATCCACAGGAAATACATGTTGCCCACCAGGTGCATCAGTCCCCCGTGAACAAACTGGTAGCTAAGCAACTGGAAAACGAACTGCGCCGGGCTCTGGGTGTCGGAATTCAAACCCAGGTTCACGAAAATCCAGTCGTTGGTATCGGGTGCGGCCATGCCGGCAACAAACACCAGGCTGCAAAGAAGAATCAGCGCCCGGGTTACCCAGGGTGTGCGATGGGGCCGGATGTTGTATTCCACTGGCATGGAGGTAAAAAACTGGAACAGCCAGGACTTCCAGGTCACTTTCTGGTTCAGGTCGGTCAGCGCCTGCTTCAAGGTTGGCGAGTGCATCACCTGGTTCACTTCGTGTTTGTCCAGCCAAACACCGTCGCAGCCTGGGCAGCAGTCGATTTCCGCAGTGTAGTGCTCGAGTAGCTGGTAGTGAACCATGGGTATCTTGCAGCGTCGGCACTGTCTATCGCTTGTTCGCAAGGCTGCACCCAGATGAAGCTCGTGATCATAGTCATCAATATGGTCGTGCTGGCTCGCAATCGCCCGATTCAATGCGCCGTCTTCAAACCATAAGCCGTGACAGTGCCGGCAATCCAGTATGGAGGGGTTGCTGGTAGCCTTAAGGCTGTCGGTGCTGCATGAGGGGCAACGTTGAGTGCGTGTTCTGGGCATGACGTCCTTTTCCTGGTTCAACATCGATTGCGTTAGGTGACCGGTTAAGCAGGGCTATGGGTTACTGCTTGGGCGGCGTCAGGTAGTTGTGGGCAAACCCTTGCAGCTCCTCCGAAACCCGCTGCCGAATAGTGGCTCGATCTTGTGGGTCAAGATCATACTTTCGGGCCAGCAATTCGAAGTCTTCGTCTTTCAGCGTAATGGTCAGCCGGGGACGGGCTCTGCCTTTTCGGTAGGGCAGCTGGAGTACCTTTCGAACCATGTCCGAGGTGGTCATGTCCTGCAACGCCGCCGACACGCGGAAGGCTCGCTGAATGTCGTTGGAGAGATCGAAGGCCATTTGAACGGCCTGAACAGCCTGCTCTTCTTTTGACCAATCCGGTGTTCTTGCCATGGGTTTTGCCTGGGGGTTGCGCCCCCGGGGTTCCGGGGGCGTCAGGTTTACTGTGCCGGGCTGTCTTTGAGCCGTGCCAGTACGTTGTTCACTGCATCTTGTTCGCCGTCGATGCCAGCAGCTTTCAGTTTTTCATCCAGGTCAGCACCGGTCAGCTCCTTCTCGAGCGCGGCGCTGGCGGTCTGCCGGTCTTCTTCCCGGGCCTGGCGCTCACGGATACGCTCAAGGGTGTCTTTGGCGGTGCTCAGGGAAGACTGCTGGCTGTTGATGTTGGTATCAATCTGGGCAGTCGTGCGCAGTACCCGCTCGTTGGTCTTCACCACTTGCAGTTCCCGGCGGTAATCGGCCAGTTGTTTCTCGGCCCGTTGCACTCGGTCTTTCAGTCCGGCAATGCGTTGTTGCAGCAGTTCCCGGGTCTGGGTCAGCTCTGCGCCGCGACGTTCGTGGCCGACAATGCGTTCAGCCACTTCTCTGGCCAGATCTTCCTGGCCGGCGGCGATGGCCTTGCGGGCATCCTGTTCGCGTTTGCTGGCACTGTCCTGTTCGGAGCGGATCTGTCGGGCGAGAGAGGCGGATTCCGCCATCAAAGCCGCCAGTTCCTGTTTGGCCTGTTTCAGTTCATGCTCGGAATCCCGCAGTTCCTGTTCCAGAATCCGGTTGCCCTGGCCATCGACTACAGCTTCACCCAGTTCGTTAACGCCACCACGCATAGCGGTCAGAATTTTCTTCAGTACGGTTCTCATGTCTCAGCCCTCACTTAAGCCAGGTAGTCTTCAAATGTCTGTAACAGGTCGATGGCATTCTCGGCCAGAGTGACCAGTTCCTGCATGATTTCGGCTGTGCCGGAGGTTGGGCTCAGAGCACCGTACACCACATAGTGGTCACCGGTTTTTCCCAGTGCGCTCAGGGGCATCGGCACGCTGATTCTCAGCATGTTCTCGTGCAGTTCGTTCAGGCGATCCGGGTTCAGTTCCTGTTCGTCAAAAAGGTACACAAGGCACAGAATCTGAGTGTCGGTTACGGTAAGGTACACCGGCGTTTCTTCGGCTCCGGAGACCGTCACCTGAAGCACCGGTTCGTCACCGGAAATGGGCATGACATCGAAGGTTCGGCCGGTATGGGTAGAGTCACCCAGGGCCAGGGTGAGAGTTTGAATATCCACGAATAGCTCCTTCCTGTGGCATTGAATCGGTTCGGCCGATCCGGACGAACCGTGTCCTGTGGCTTGACATTTTATGTCAATAAGCCGAGTCTATACCTCGCAATTAAACATTTGCAAGAAATAGTTTAATTGCGTTATAACAGTTTCCCGTTTGACACAAACTGTCAATTATTGGATTTACCGGAACGGATGTCTGGTCGCGTATGGAAACATTCTTCGTTGTAGCGTTCTCCTTCCCGACGGTGGTTTTCTCCGTACTGCTGTGCGTCGCCATTATTTATTGGCTGATATCCCTGCTTGGCATGGGAGATGTGGAAACCGATGGTGATATCGATGCCGGTGGCGATTTCAGCGGCCTGATGGTTACCCTTGGGCTTCAGGGCGTGCCTCTGCCGCTGGTGCTCACACTGCTCTTCCTGACTGGCTGGCTGGCCAGTTACTTTATGGATCTAGTTTTTGGTGCCCTTATCCCGGCCGGCTTACTGCGCTGGCTGTTCGGTGCTGCCGTTATCTTTGCGGCACTGGTGGCCGGAGTTTTGATAACGTCCATTGTGGTACGCCCGTTGCGGCCGCTGTTTCGCCGTGCCTATTTGCCACCGCTGCAAAAGCGGATTATTGGCACCCCCTGTGTGGTGATCTCATCAACCGTGACCGAAACATCGGGCCGCGGTGAGGCGCATCTGGATGGCGCCCATCTTGTGCTTCAGATACGCAGTCACTCGCCGCTGTCCCATCGGGAACGGGCGGTCATTATTGAACATATTCCGGAAAAGAATGCCTGGTGGGTGGTTCCGGAATCCGAATTCTATTCCGGCGATTCTGCCGGATAACCCCGCGCTTATTCCCTTTCAACCAGCTCAGGAGAATGACTAAATGGATTTATCGTGGATCATGCCGGCACTGATGACGGTCGGTGTTCTGGTTTTGCTGATATTGGGCGTGCTCACCCTGTTCAAGGCGTTTTATCGCAAGGTGGACCAGGGCCAGGCACTGATCGTGAATGACTTGTCGCCTACTCCGAAGGTGTACTTTACCGGTGCCATGGTGCTGCCGGTTGTGCATCGCTCCGAGACCATGAAAATCTCGGTCATTACTCTGGAGCTGAACCGCACCGGCAAAGAAGGGTTGATTTGTAAAGACAATCTGCGCGCCGACATCACCGTTGCCTTCTATCTGCGGGTTAACGAAACCGCGGAAGACGTTCTGCGGGTGGCGAAGTCGGTTGGGGTAGGTCGTGCGTCTGACCGTGATGCGGTGAACGAATTATTCAACGCCAAGTTCAGTGAAGCGTTGAAGACCGTCGGTAAGAAGCTGGAGTTCATGCAGCTGTTCGAAGAGCGCCAGCACTTCCGCGATTCGATCATTGAGACTATTGGTGAGGATCTGAACGGCTACGTGCTGGAAGACGTGGCCATCGATTACCTGGAGCAGACGCCGAAAACGTCTCTGGATCCCAACAACATCCTGGACTCCGAAGGCATCAAGCGGATTACCGAAATCACCGCGATGCACAACGTGGAAACCAACCGTCTGGAGCGCGACCAGGAGCTGGAGATTCAGCGCAAGAACGTTTCCGCCCGCGAAGCGTCGCTGGAGCTGGAACGCAGCCAGGCCGATGCAGAAGCCCGTCAGCGGCGCGAGATTGAAACCCTGCAGGCTCGCGAAACCTCCGAGACTGAACAGGTACGTGAGCAGGAGCGTGCTCGCGCAGAAGCCGCCCGCATCAAGACCGATGAAGAACTGGCGATTGCCGAAGAAAACAAGCAGCGCCAGATCGAAATGGCGATGAAGGCCCGCGAACGTGCGGTGCAGATTGAGGAAGTGCGCATCCGTCAGGCTCGTGAGCTGGAAGACGTCAACCGTGAACGTGCGGTCGAAATCGAGCGCATAGGCATGGAAAAAGCGCTTGAAGGCGAGCGTAAGGAAATTGCTGACATCACCAGCCAGCGCATTGCGGTTGAGCGCAACGTGGCGGAAGAGGAAGAGAACATCAAGGATGTTCGCAACCGTTCTGAAGCCGAGCGCCTGAAGGTCAAGAAAGTGGTGGCTGCGGAAGCAGAAGCTGAAGAACTGAAGCTGATGGACGTGAAGGCTGCGGAAGCGGCGTTCGAACGCTCCAAGTTTGAAGCTGAGCAGGTACGCGTGAAAGCCCAGGCCGATCTCGACGCGGCCGAGAAGAAATCCATTGCGGATGAGAAGCTGGCCCGTGGTCGTCAGGCGATGGCGGCATCGGATGGTCTGGCTGAGGCGCAGGTCAAGGAAGCTCAGGCAACCGCTATTCGGGCGGATGGCCTGGCAAGAGCCGACGTTAAATCGGCTACCGCCAAGGCGGATGAAGAAGCCGGCATGGCCGAGGTTCGGGTTCTGGAACAGCGCCTTGAAACGGAAGCCATGGGTGAAGAAAAACTGGGTCTGGCCAAAGCAGACGCCCGCAAGGCGATGGTGCTGGCAGAGGCCGAAGGCGAGCAGCGTATGGGCCACGCCAAGGCCGATGCCCGCGAAGCCATGGCCAAGGCCGAGGCTTCTGGCCTGGTAGAGAAACTCAAAGCTTACGACAACATGTCTGAAGAGTCTCGTCACTTTGAAGAGTTCCGCATGAACCTGGAAGTTCATGAGAAGGAAGTGATGGCCCAGATCGAAGCCCAGAAGACCGGCATGCTCGAAAATGGCCGCGTGATGGCGGCGGCACTGAAAGACGCCAAGTTCGAGATGATCGGCGGCGACGGTGGCATCTTCGAGAAGTTTGCCCAGGGCATCGGCTACGGTAAGAGCGTACAGGGCGTGCTGGACAAGTCTCCGTCACTGCAGGCAGCTCTGGCGGGCATCGCCGGGCGGGTGGCTGGCGAAAAGCCAAACCGCACCTCTGAAACTGCCTAAAACTCTGGAGGTCACCAGCGCCTGAGCCGGCATTGGTGGCCTCTATCTTCGTTCAGATTTCCCTCAGTTCAGGATGATTTGGTATGTCGACGGATCGCACCGGCCTTGAGAGCATTGTTCAGGAAGGTTCTGCTTTTGAAACCATTCAGCGCCGCCTGAAAGAGCAGGGCGGGCAGCTGCGGGATCAGGTTTCCGGGCTCAACCAGGCGCGGGAAGAGATTTTTGGCAGCGCCGGCATGAATGTGCTCGGGCGGGCGCGGGTGAGAACCGAGAATAACGCCATTGCCCGGGACGTGGTTCGCCTTGGCGATAAACTGCTGTTCGGTTTTAACCTGCAGCTGGGGTTGCGCAAAACCCTGGCGCTTGAGGATGTGTTCCGGCTGTATCACCTGAACGATGGCGACAGTGGCTTTGAGATGACGGAAGCGGCCATTGAAGGTTCGTTCCTCAAAGACGAACGGTTTGCCACCGATTTCCGGGAACTGCAGCAGTACTACAACACCGCCACCCTGTCGCAGCTGGTGATCCTGAACGGTATGTTGCTGATGGCGTTCCGCATCGGCGACAAGCTGGATGACCTGCGAATATTCCGCTGGGAACTGACCCCGGCGGGCGAGGTGGCCCGTTATATCGACAACCGAGGCGAGCGGGATCTGACCTTCCCGGACCGCTTCAGTTTTCCCTGGAAAAGCGTTGGCCGCGACAGTCAGGTGCAGGGGCGTTCGCCACACCTGAACATTGCCGACACCCTGTTTGTGGATAACCTTCGGGGCGACATCACCTTCAAGGTCGAGAATAACACCGCCAGTGGCGAAGGCATCTATTCAGACCCGGTCGATTCCGATTCCCAGTCTCTGGATGATGCCACTTTCGACTACGCCGATCTGGGCGAGATTCTTCTGGTTCGGATTCTGCCTTTCAACGAAAAACAGTGGCGCTACTACCTGTTCAACCGCACTCAGCGGAAAATTGAGCGGGTCGATACCATGGCAGGATCCGTTGCGTCGTTACCAGACAATCACGGCCTGATCTTCCCCTCCGGCTATTACCTCACCACCGGCGAACTGAAAACCTTCCAGATTCCGGAAGGGGATTTCCGCCTCAAGCGTTCGCTGCGCGCCCCCAATGGTGAGGATGTGCTGTATGTATTTTACGAGCAGCTCACCGGCCAGGTGATCCTGTTCCGTTACAACCTGATTCGCAAGCAGGCAGATGTGCCTCTTGTCGGCCATGGTTTTGCGTTGTTTGAGAATGGCCATCTGGTGGTTTTCAACGCCGACAACGAGCCGACACTGGTTCATCCTCTGCAGGTTTGGGCGACGCCGTTCACGTCCGAGAGCTTTCATGCCCAGGCCAATGTTGCTAACGATTCCGAACTGGCGCGCATCGGCAATCCGGAACTGGTACGCGGCATTGCCGAACTGAACACCGTGATCACCCTGGTGGAATCTGCCAGTGCCAGCGAACGTCACTTCACGGCCCTGATTCGAACGGTCGACCGCGTTCTCGACCAGTTTTTCTGGCTCACGGGCCGGCAGGAAGAAGCCCTGTTTGCCGGGCTTCACCAGCAGCTGAGCACCATTCGCAGCACCGCCGAACTGGTGCTGGATGAGTACGAAAAAGTTCAGAGCATTCGTGCCCAGACGGAAAACGCCGTCAGCGAAGTGGCGGAAGCCCAGAGTACCCTGATGCGGGATCTGAAGCCGGACAGCTGGAAAGCACCGGATCAGTTCGTAGGCTTTCTGGCCCGGCTTCGGGAACATCGGGGTCGGGTTCGTACCCTCAATGACCGCCGTTACGCCGACAAAGCCCGCATAGATACCCTTGAGCAGGAGCTGGCAGAAGCCGAAGAGCGCCTGACAGAACGCACCTTCCGCTTTCTGGCGACGCCGGAAGCCCTGGAAGGTTATCGCAAGACGCTTACCGAACTGCAGGCCAGCCTGGCAGAAGCCGAGAGCCGTGACGCTCTGAAAAAGATCGTTGAACGCTACCGGGAACTGACCACGGGCCTGGACATGATTCAAGGCATGCTGGCCTCCATGGCCGGCGATGATGCGGCGTTGGAAACTGCGATTACCGATAACATTTCCGGTATCTACGCCACCATCAATCAGCAGCGCTCGGAAGCTGAAATTCGCCTGAAAGAGCAGGGCAGTGCCGAAGCCCGTGCCCAGTTTGCTGCGCGCATCCGGCTGTTCGAGCAGAGCCTGGCCAACGGCGTCAGTGCGCTTTCGGATGTGCGGGAATGCGATGGCCTGATGACCCGCATGCTCGATCAGTTGCAGGAACTGGAAAGCCAGTTTGGCGAGTACGATGAGTTTCTGGCAGCGGTACTGGAACAACGGGAAAATGCCCACGAGAGTATCGAGGCCCGGCGCCAGCAGCTTCAGGACCAGCAGCAACGCCGCGTGACCACCCTGACGGACGCCGCGGCGCGCATCCTGAAAAACGTGAACCGCCGCACCGAGCGCTTTACCAGCCCGGAAGAGCTGCACGCGTTCTTCGCCTCGGATGCCATGGTGGCGCGCTTGCGCAGTATGGCCGGGGAGCTTCGCGAACTGGGCGCAGCCATGGAGGCGGATGATTGCCTTGGCCAGTTGAAGGCCGCCCAGGATACGGCGCTGCGCACGGTGCGAGACAAAGCCGACATCTTCGAAGACGGCGGCGCAGTGATCCGCCTTGGCAAGCACAAATTCAGTGTGAACCAGCAGGAGCTGGACCTCACCCTCATTCCGCGAGACGACCACGTACTGTTGCACCTGACCGGCACCCAGTATTACGAACGTTTGGACGAACCGGAACTGGATCGCCTGCGCGGATACTGGAACATGAGTCAGCCGTCGGAATCCGACAAGGTATACCGCGCTGAGTACCTGGCTGCGCTGGTGATTGAAGAATTCCGGAAGACGCCTGATCTGCCGGTGAACGTCGCCGATACCGACGAGCTGACCGGCTATATTCGTACCTTTGCCTCCCCCCGTTACCGTGAAGGCTATGAAAAGGGTATTCACGACCACGATGCCGCGCTGATTGTCAGCACTCTGTGGCCCGCTATTCAGAATGCCGGGTTACTGCGCTTCAGCCCGAAGGCCCGGGCGCTCGCCATGCTGTTCTGGGCAGAGCTGAGTCAGCAAAAGGTGTTGGCGCAGCAGTTGCGATCCCGCTGCCTGTCCGCCGGTATTCTGAGCCGCATGATGCAGTCGAACGACCTGCTGGACGCTCTGGAACAGGAGTTGGGCCCCAGGCTGTCAGAGTTTGTTGACACCCACGGCCTCACGCTGACGGAAAAGGGCAGTGCAGAACGAACCATGCTGAAGTCGGCTGCCGAGTACCTGGTCCTGCAGCTGGCGGAAGAAGCGGACGCTTTCGATATTACCCGCTACGCCGGTGAACTGGCCGAGGGCTTTACTGAAGCCCTGAAGCGGGATAACCAGTTTGCCCAGTATCAGAATGCCCTTGATGTGGTCGCCGACCAGCCGGCTGCTCGCTGGAGTATCACGGGTCATTGGCTGAAAGCCTGGATGAACAAGACCGATCACCAGCATCTGCTGCATTACCTGCCGGAAGTGGTCGCCGTGCTCAACGTGGGTTCGGCACTCACCACCAGCGTGCGCAGCGTGGAGTTGGCGTTTCAGGTGGAGGGCTTGCTGGGCCAGCATGCCTGCATCAACGAGCGCACCCTGAGCCTGCAGCTGGATGAATTTGATGAACGCTTGCGCTATCACCAACAGGAAATCATTCCCGGTTGGCAGCAGTTGCAAGAGGTTCGCCACAAAGTACTGGAAAAGTGGCGCGATCAGCTGCGCCTGGAGGAGTTCCGGCCCCGGCCGCTGTCCTCGTTTGTACGCAACAAGCTGATCAGCGAGAGCTACCTGCCAATCATCGGCGACAACCTGGCCAAGCAGATGGGCACCGCCGGCGAAGACCGGCGCACCGACCAGTCCGGCCTGCTGATGATGATCTCGCCGCCCGGCTACGGTAAGACCACGCTGATGGAATACGTCGCGAACCGATTGGGCCTGATCTTCATGAAGATCAATTGCCCGAGCTTGGGCCACGATGTTACCTCGCTGGATCCGGAGAAGGCGCCCCATTCCACCGCTGAGGCGGAGTTGATCAAGCTCAACCTCGCACTGGAAATGGGCAACAACGTGATGCTGTATCTGGATGACATCCAGCACACTCATCCGGAGTTCCTGCAGAAGTTCATTTCTCTTTGCGACGGTACCCGGCGCATTGAAGGCGTGTGGCGTGGCCGCACCAGCACCTACGACATGCGCGGCAAACGTTTCTGCGTGGTGATGGCCGGTAACCCCTACACCGAGAGTGGTGAAGTGTTCAAAGTACCGGACATGCTGGCTAACCGGGCTGATATCTACAACCTGGGTGACGTGCTGTCTGGAATGGAGCACGCCTTCGCGCTGTCCTACATCGAGAACAGTCTCAGTGCCAACCGGGTGCTGGCACCGCTGGCCACCCGTGGCATGGCCGACTTCTACCGGTTTGCCGACCTGGCCGAAGGCAAGGCTGTGGCGGATTCGGACTTTGAACACGATTACAGCGCCGCCGAACGGGACGAAATCGTTTCCCTGCTGAAGAAAATGATTCGTGTGCGGGAAACCGTGTTGCGGGTGAACCAGGCTTACATTGCCTCCAGCGCCCAGGCGGAAGCCTACCGCACCGAGCCCACCTTCAAGCTGCAGGGCAGCTACCGGAACATGAACAAGCTGGCGGAGAAACTGTCGCCGGTAATGAGTGACAAAGAGCTGGAAGCCCTGATCGATGACCACTACCAGGGCGAATCCCAACTCCTGACTCAGGGTGCGGAAGAAAACCTGCTCAAGCTCAAGCAGATGCGAGGCACCCTGACGGAAGCCGAAGCGGCCCGCTGGCAGGCGATCTGCGAAGAATATCGCCGGCGTCAACAGGCCGGGGGCGATGAAGAAACCGGCGTGAAAGTGGTACGTCAGCTTGGCGTGATCGCCGAGCAGATGCAGCAGTTGGGGCAGCAACTGGTCGCGGGCATGGCCAACCGGAAAGATTCGGAGCCCGATCTCGATAAAGCCCTGGGGCAATTGTCCCGCTCTCTGGAAACCGGCCTGACCGAAGGCCTGCAGTCTGTGCAGTTAAACCCCGCGGTGACCGTGAACCTCGACAGCCCGCCACAGGTAGGCGAGGCGTTGATGGCGTTTGCGCGGATCTTTGAAGAGTCCATCGTGCCGCTGGTGAAAACCATGGATGGCAAGCTGGATCTGGACTTGAAAACCCAGAGTGAGATGAGTCGGGTGCTGAGGGTAATTCGGGAGTTGCAGGAGCGCTTGCTGACCCAGTAGTCGGTAAGTTTTGATGGTTTACAGGCAGGCTGGTCGAGAACATCTGACGTCTGACCTGGAACTGAGCAGGAATGAAAGCTTCAAGGATGAAAGACATGCCACCTGGTGATCAACAGCTTTGGCTTTTGGCGTTGAGCGGCCCCCTGGTCGCCCTGAACCGCAAAGCGGGGGCTAGATACGATGTCCCTTCGTTCTGGGCTGCAGATGCAGGCACTGAACAAGGCGACATGCTCAGCTCCGCCTGGGGTATTGAAGATCGTGAAAGCCTGCTCGAGACCGTCTCGCGTATGGCGGACCGCGGCCACGCGGTTTCGATCGGGGCAAACTACTGGGCCTGGCATCAGGTTTTGCCCAGCGACCGGGAAAGTGCCCGCGCAGAGATGCCTGAATTGAATCGCCTGCGGGATCTCTTTCTGGATAGAACGGCCATGCTTACAGGCACTGGAGGCATTCGTGCCTGGGATCTGGGGCGCATGAGCTATCTTCTGCGCAACGGATTGTACCTCGGGTACATCAGTGAGCAGGAATGCCAGTATCTTCATCTGCAACTGGGATATCGCGCGCTTTACTGGTATCGATCCTGGGATCAATACCTGTGCGGTTACTTCAGTGGTCGGATGCTCTGGATGGCACTGGAAATCGAGTCCCCGGATGAATTAAAGGCATTTTTGTTCGATGAAGCCCCGTCCTGGTTGAGCCGCATTTTTAATGACGTTTTGACCGATCCCGAAAACCCGGCCACTTATTTGCCCTGGGCAATGGATCTTGACCAGATCGAACGTCCGGACTCTCTCGGTGAGGAGGGGTTATGAACGAGGCGTGTTGGGACGTTCTGGGGGTGACACCGACAGCGGATGAACGGGTGATCCGAAAGGCCTACCTGTCGCTCCTGCCCGGAGTGCATCCGGAGGAAGACCCGGAGGGTTTCAGGGCACTGCGGGAGGCCTATGAGTTCGCTCTCGAAAGTGCCCGGCAGAACGATCTTTTGGATGGGGATGTTGAGCCGCAGGCAACGATTGAAGATCCAGAGCTGATCGACGCGCAGCGATGGATGGATCAGCTGATCGCTATAACGAATGATCCAGAACAACGCTTTCTGGAAGCATCGTATGAAACGATTCTCCAGGAGCTGACGGGCTGTTCACTGCAGGTCCGTTATTTACTGGCCCAGCCAACCTTCAACTGGGCTCTCGATAACGGCTGGCTGCCAAATCAGGTGTTAGCCAGGTTAAGGGATTGCCTGGATTGGCGAAGCCTGTTGCTCCGGTATTCGTCGGAGCAGGTTGTCCAGCTTGAGGGGTTTCTCGACGGGCTGGATGCAGCGGATGTATTCGACCTGTCCACGCTCGCATCATTTCCGACCCATGCCCAGAGTGCTGCACTGAGTTATTTTTCTGCCTTGGTATCGGCATTTGGGCGCGGCAATCTGCGTGAGATCGACCGGTTGCTGAACGAGCATGGGGTCACCGTGATTCCGGCATGCCGGGAATTGGCGTTACTGGTGCTGCGTTGCCATGTCGCGATAGAAAAACCTGTTCCTGATGTCTGGTTGAGCTGCGCTGAGCGGATACTGCCGGCGCTTGCCAGCCAGCGGCCGGATGACGCGGCCTGGCTTTTTGCACACCTGCATTTCCACAGGCAGGATCATGCAGCCGCCATGACCGCTATTCGGCCGATGATTTCGGTAGATGCGGCTCCTGCGGTAAAGAGTTTTGTGATTGAACTGCATCGCCGTTGTGGTCAGGAGTGGGTCCCTCTGTGGACGGTATTGCTGAATCCGGATTTGCGGGACATGCCGAATGCCGCGGATTGTATGATCCTGGTTATGTCGAAGCACGCCTTGGCCGGTGTCGACAGCCCCTTGAGCAAGCAGGTGCGGCGGTTTATTGATGCCAGACTTTTACCTTCGGCTTCCGCCGTCATTGCTGACATGGTTCCCATTGGCGATGGCGATGGCGATGGCGATGCGCTCGCGTCACTCTATGGATGGGTGAGGCAATTACAAGGCGCGTCGTCGTTCTTGCAGAATGAGTTCGCGCACCGCTGCAAACAGCATTGTGGCCCGGCAAATTTTGAAGTGTCATTCCAGATTGCGTTAGACCTCGTGGAAGCACACAGCTCTCGTCAAAAGATCCTGAGTTACGAGTTTGATGAGCTGATCGAAGCCGCGGAGAAAGGCACCTTGCCCGCCGCATCACGTTCTACCTTGTTGAGTGCAATCAGTCGCCAGCCAGACATGTCCATCGAGGCCCTGCAGAGGCTTGCCGATGCTGCAGGCATGGACGTGGATAGCGCGAACCAGACCTTGATACCAAGGACAGCTGTTGAGTGGGCGGAGCTGCGCCTGAACCTTGCAGGAGAGCATTGGGTCGATTGTGCTGATTTTCCGCTAAGCGATGATGACATCAGCGACTGTATCCGTTTTGGATTTCTCCTGGATTGTCATCCGGGCTGCCTTTGGGAGGCTCCCTGGAGGGATCTGCTGGAGCGTGTTTCTCATCAGCAGGAGAACACACTGTTCCGGCGCTTGTCAGGCCTGCTGTTAGGCCTGAGCGATGGCTCGAAGGGTATCGAGGACGTTAAAGAGTTCTGCCGGGCCAACGTGAATCTTATGGATTGCTCCGGTTTTAGCCCCACGTTCGCACGGCTGCTGTGCTCCCCCCGGATGAGTAGCATCCTTCTGCAGAATGGGTTTGAAAGAGAGCTGTTTCCTGATGCCAGCTGGGTGCCGGTTCTGGCTGCGGTGTTGGGTGCGTGTCAGACCAGCTTCGTCGATAACATGTTGTTTTACGCGCTCCTTATCGTTGACCGGGATCTCGGGGAAACCTTCAATGACCGGCTGGCAGCGCGAAAGGCACCCGCATTACAACGTCTCAAAATACCAGCCGGTGTCAGGTTTGCCGAGGCCATCTCCATGGCACCGGGTGACCGTATCAAGGTCAATCACTGGGGCGATGGATTCCCGGATTATGTTGAAGGGGCGGTCGACATACTGGCAGTCCTGAATCGGCACCAACCCCATGAGCAGCCTTCACAAGACCTGGTTCGACGGGTGTATGAGACCTATGCCGGGGACAGTGAGCATCAGGAGATCGCCGGCAGGCTGCTGTGCGGACTGATTCTGGGCAGTCTACGAAAGCGGCTCACTGATACGCGTGAGCAAGCTAAACCACCCAAAGACACTACCCTGTATCCATTCTGGTTTGGTGGTCTTCTGAGCCGGCGCGGTTTTGCTCTGCATATGCTTTGCTACTTTGCCGCGGCTTTGGCCTGGCTGTACTATCCGGCCACGCCGCCATTCGCTGTGTTTTTACTCTTTGTTGTGGTCATGACGGCAGCGGTGTTGAGCAGTCTTGTGCGCCGGATGAGAGATGCCGGTCTGGGTAAGGTAAGGATGGTTTTAGCCACAGTTGTGAGCATCGCCATGCCGGTCATCGGCCTGGTGATAGCCACTGTATTGATGTTCAAACCCTCGGTTCACGGCCGTTCCGAACAGGCGGACGAAGCCAATGGCTTGTTGTCGGCCATGTCGGGCTACGGCGAAGCCGGTCGGAAACCGTAAAGCATAAGGACAGTGCAATGAAATCACTTGCCATAGGTATCGATCTTGGTACCACGAATAGCCTGATAGCGGTTTGGCAGGATGGTAAGTCAAAGCTGATTCCAAACAGCCTTGGCCAGCTAATGACCCCTTCTGCAGTCAGCCTTGATGAAGACGGTTCGCTGCTCATTGGAGCGGCAGCCGCAGCACGACGTGTGACACACCCGCAGCGCACAGCCGTCGCTTTCAAGCGCTTCATGGGATCGGAGCACCGGTTCGAACTGGGTGATGGTCACAGTTACACACCGACGGAGTTATCGTCGTTTGTTTTGGCAAGCCTGAAACAGGATGCAGAGAGCTTTCTGGGCCAGGAAATAAACGATGTGGTGATCTCCGTCCCCGCCTATTTCAACGATGAACAACGCAAGCATACGGCCTTTGCGGCGGAATTGGCTGGTTTGAACGCCGTCAGGTTGATCAACGAACCGACCGCCGCAGCGCTGGCTTATGGTCTGCATGAGAACTCAGACCGGTTGTCCCTGGTGTTTGACCTCGGTGGCGGAACCTTTGATGTCACTCTGCTGGAGTACGTGGGTCCGGTTATCGAAGTGCGCTCTTCTGCGGGCGATAACTTTCTGGGGGGCGAAGACTTTACCAAGGCGATTGCAAATGAATGCCTCGAGCACTGGGGCCTGAAAGAAAGTGATATTGATCCTGCCTCCAGAGCGCTTTTGCTCGCAAAAGCGGAGCAACTGAAATGTGGGCCTGTCCATCAGCGCGGCAAGCTTTGCTGGACCTGGCAGGACAAGGAGTTTGAATGGTCCATGCCTGAGGCCATTGCCCGGACATGGCAGCCTTTGCTCGACCGGCTGAGGCAACCGGTTGAACGTGCCTTGAGGGATTCGAAAATAAACCCACGCGCGCTGGATAACGTAGTTATGGTCGGTGGCAGCACGCGCCTGTGGGAGGCGCAGCAACTGGTGAGCCAGCTGTTTGGAAAAATGCCCTTGCGTCACCTGGACCCGGACACCGTTGTGGCCCAGGGCGCGGCGGTTCAGGCTGCTTGCCGCCTTCGGGATGAGGCCGTTCAGGAAATCATCATGACGGATGTGTGCCCATACACCTTGGGCATAGCCATCTCCAGTGAAGTCAACGGTGAGCGCATGAGCGGTTTGATGTCACCGATCATCGAGCGAAATACGACGATACCGGCGTCCCGCGAGCAATACTATTCCACGACAAGAGACGATCAGACATCGGTGAATGTGCTGGTCTTCCAGGGCGAACGCCCGAGGGTACGGGACAACGTTTTTATTGGTGACATTACGGTGCCTGTTCCGCCGGCTCCGGCCGGTGAAGAGTGCATTGCTGTGCGTTTCAGTTATAACGTGGATGGCCTGCTGGAAGTGGACGTGACCGTGCAGAGTACCGGCGAGAAAATTGAGCGGCTGATTGATCGCAGTCCGAATGGGCTGACCGAAAGCCAAAAGCAGGCCTCGCGAGAGCGGCTGAGCGCCGTGAAAATTCATCCGCGGGACGAGATGCCCAACCGTACGCTGCGGGCCAGGCTGGAAAGTGCTTATGCCCAGACTCTGGGTCAGGAACGTGAGGCAGTCATGCACTGGCTGAACCAGTTCGATGCGGTGCTTTCCCGTCAGGACGGTGCTGAAATCCGGCGTGTTCGGGAACGGCTTGAAAGCGAGCTTGCGGAGTCGATCCAGTTCAGTTGAAAGAATAACCGACACCGCTTGAGGTGCCGGTTATTGATAAGTGCCAGGGTAAGGGTTACTGGGCTGCAGCCGGGTTCCCTGCTCTACGCAGTTGCTCCATCGCTCCCAGGCTGGTGAAAACCTCAAGGCTGCTTACCGGGCTGCCACCAGCCTCACCACCTACGTAGTAGTCGGGCATGTCGATGGTCACGTCCTTCAGTGCCGGGTACATAACCTGGGCAATATCCCGCTGGATTTCAGCCATGTAGATGTCCCGTGCGGCCTGTTTTGCGAGCAGGTGAGCCTTGGCTACTTCGGCTTCTGCCAAGCCCTGTTCCCGGATGGCTTTGGCGGCGTAAGTGGCGGCTTCTGCATTGGCCTTCTGTATGTCACGCTCGGCTACCGAAATTTCGAGCTGCTTCTGTTTTTCCAGCACCGCCACGGCTTTTTCTTTCTCTTTCCGCACGGTTTCCAGCTGAGCCTGCTGGCGCTCCATTTCCACTTCTTTCTGTTTCGAAATGATCGCCAGCTCTTTGGTGCGCTGGGCATCCTGAATAGCCCGTGCTTTTTCTATCTCCTTTTCCAGCTGTGCAGTCTTGGCCTCGGCCCGGGCGGTTTCCTGCGCCTGGATGGCCGTAATGCGCTTCGCGACCAGGTCTTTCTTCTTGATCAGAAGTTCGTCCAGGCGCTTTTCCGGAAGTGGTCGGCCGATGGTGACCTGGCGAACCTGGATGCCATAGGAGTCCAGTGGGTTGGCAATGCGTTTGGCCTGTCCGGCACTGTCCTGAAGGATGATGTTTTTCCACACCAGCTGAACTTTTCGCTCAAGCCGGTCGCCGTCGTCGTTGGTGGAAGAGACTGCCGCGAGGTCGGTTTGCTCCACTTCCACTTGCCGCCTTTCGGTTTCGTACAGGCCGTTTTGCAACTGGTCTTCGAGCTGCACTTTGAACTTGTTCAGGCCGCCCTGAAAGAATTCCTCACCGGTATATTGGGTTGCCGTAACTACGGTAACGTTCTTGGCGTTTTTGATCAGCAGAGAGTCGATCAGGTTGTCATAACTGCGAAATTCCCGGTGCATGGCGATGATTTTTTCGGGATCGGCGGACAGTCGGAAACGGAAGGTTGCAGGGATGCGGGCGGTGTAGGTATCTGCGAACTGAACTTCAACTTCAGTCAGCTGGCGCGAAGATTGAATTTTTTCACCGCTTTCCTGGTTGCCAAAGCTCAGCGTCATTGCCTGATTGTAGGTGTAAACGTTTGAGAACATCGGCATCTTGAAGTGCACGCCGGGTTCGCTAAACACGCGGATGCTGCCGAACAACGTATCTTGAACGACATAGGTGTAGCCCAACTGGGTCGTAAAGAACGACGACATGGCGAGAAATACGACGAGCGCTATGCTGGCGATGGCCATAATGTATTTTTTCAGGTTGGCCAGTAGCGAGTTCAGCAACGTGTCCGTCCTTGAGGGGGCCTGGGATTCCATTCAACACTCCTGAAGTTTTTTGGGGCGGCTGAAGTTACCCTAACTGCAGCAATAATGTGTAGGACGGTTCAGATTGGTGGTGTGAGACATGTCTGCAACTCCTGAAAATCATCAGCGCTGGTCAAAAAAGCTTCACGCATCGGTAACCCTGTTTGTGAACACTGGCTCAGCAGTATCATTCATTTAACAAGGAGCTGGTTATGAAGTTACGCATACTGGCGGGCATGGCATTGTGCTCGCTGCTGATGACGACCGCCCACGCGGGGCCGCAGCAACACGACGCCCGCAACTGGGTGCCGCCCGGCCTTGCCAAGTGGCAGGATTCATCGGATTGGGGTAAGCACCACCACGGGAAGTTCAAGGGTCAGGAATCGGTGCAGCTTGGGCCGCGCCCGTTCTGGCTGGTAGAGGACATGGACGAGGGCCCGTTGAAAGAGCGGCTTCAGTCCTGCAGTGCCCGTCCGTTTAAACCCTCGGACTTCTCCATCGGCCACCGAGGCGCGCCGCTCCAGTTCCCGGAGCACACGCGGGAATCCTACATTGCTGCGGCCAAAATGGGTGCGGGTATTGTCGAGTGCGACGTCGCCTTCACCAAGGACCGGGAACTGGTTTGCCGCCATGCCCAGAACGATCTGCACACCACCACCAACATCGTCACCATTCCGGAACTGAATGCCAAGTGCACCCAGCCCTTTGTCCCTGCAGATCCGGCCTCAGGCACACCCGCTCAGGCGGAATGCCGTACCAGTGATATCACGCTGGCGGAATTCAAAACTCTGAAGGGCAAGATGGACGCCTACAACCCGAAGGCCACCACGCCGGAGGAATACGTTGGCGGTACAGCGGACTGGCGGACGGACCTCTATACGGCCCGGGGCACGCTGCTCAGCCATCGAGAAAGTATTGATCTGCTCAAGTCTTTGGGTGTCAAGTTCACACCGGAGCTGAAATTCCCGGTGGTGGAGATGCCGTTCGAGGGTGATTACAGCCAGCAGGATTACGCCCGCCAGATGATTCAGGACTACATCGATGCGGGTGTGCATCCGAGAGATGTCTGGCCTCAATCCTTCAATCTGGACGATGTACTTTACTGGGTGAATGAAACGCCCCGCTTCGGCAAGCAGGCGGTGTTCCTGGATCAGGAACCGATTACGCCAGACACCTCATCCCTGGCATTCATGGAAAACCTGAAAGCCCGCGGTGTGAATATCCTGGCGCCGGCGATCTGGAAAATGCTGACACTGGATGGCCACGGTGACATCGTACCTTCCGAGTATGCGGAGAATGCCCGCACGGCTGGCCTCGATATGATTGCCTGGACGGTTGAACGGAGCGGTCCATTGGCTTCCGGCGGCGGTTGGTATTATCAGACCGTCACAGACGCCATCAATAACGACGGTGATGTGTTCAACGTTATTGATGTGTTGGCCCGTGAGGTAGGTGTCATCGGGATCTTCTCCGATTGGCCGGCCACCACAACCTACTACGCAAACTGCATGAACCGGAACAGCGGTCGGTAAGCTGAGCTACGGTAGGTCAGTGCATGCGAGGCGCGCTGACCTGCCGTGAACCTGAGCGTTCTTTGGCGTATGATCTCCACCTTAACTTTTAATGAGTCCCACAGGAGCCCACCATGATCTGGACTGTTTATTTATCCGGTGAAATCCATACAGACTGGCGCGAACAGATTGCCGCCGGCGCCGAAGCGGCTGGCCTGCCCGTTGAGTTTACCTCGGCGAATACCGACCACGAGTCCAGCGATGCCGCCGGGGATTTTCTGGGCAAGCCGGAAAGCAGCTTCTGGCGTGATCATCAGTCCTCGAAGGTGAATGCCATCCGCACCAAGACGCTGCTCGAGCAGTGTGATCTGGCGGTCATTCGTTTCGGAGACAAGTACAAGCAGTGGAACGCGGCCTTCGATGCGGGTTACTGCGCTGCCATGGGCACGCCCTACATCACCCTGCACGATGACGACATTGTGCACCCACTGAAAGAAGTGGATGCTGCGGCTATGGCCTGGGCACAAACGCCGGAGCAGGTGGTTGAACTGCTGAAGTATGTGACCGCGTAAACGCGTCGGGGACAAAGAACCCGGAAGGGTCAGGGTAACAGCGCCTTGGGGCTTTGTGCCAGTTCCTCCAGGGTGCTGAATTTGCATTCTTTTTCAGCAATAAAGCTGCGGGCGGAATCAGTCAGAATGTTGTCGTCCCGCATGAATCGGCGGCCCAGCAAAACCGGGTAGGAGAAGTTGCCCCTGTCGGCCAGCGAAAACTGGGTTTCGTGCAGGTTGCCGGATATGCAGAACTCCATGTTCACCACGTAACGCCGTTGCGAAGGCGCACCTTTGCGTTTGATCAGCACCGTGCGATGCACCGGGCGTTCGAATTCCAGAATGACGTCTTCGTGGGCCAGCTCGCCTTCACTGGGCTGATCTTCATGGTCGCCCAGGGGTAGCTGAAAACGCACCCAGTCCTCGTTATTTTTCTCGAACGGCTCCACGTTCACTGCGTGCAATGAAGAGGTTTTCGCACCGGTATCCAGCCTGGCTTTCAGCCGCACTTCTGTGCTTTCCATCACCACCCATTCGACAAAGCCCAACACCTCTGGCTCACGCGCAGATGCGCTGGGCTCCTCGGCTGAAAGAGTGGTGGAGGTCAAAACCAGGGTGGTCAGGGCGGCGGTCAAAACAACAGAGCGCATCTAAGTAATCCTGAATCTGCAATGTGAGTGTGTTTTCGGGTGAGTGATACGTTTGCCAAAGCTATCAGAATCGGCCCGATAACGTCGTTGCCGTTGGGTTAACAATAGTTGATGCCGGAGGGCGGTCAGCCAACGACTATTCGCCCTGTCGCCACATTCTGGCTAAAAACTGGCCATATCGGAAGCCCGGGAAGAGAGTACACTGAAAGGATAACGAGGAGATTCTCAATGGTGCTTGCTTTGTCGGCTGGGAAAATACAGCAACACATATCGGCCATTGCCAGTGGCTTTCTGGGCGATTGGCTGGAAAACCGCGGCAATGGGCTCGCCGTTCCGATGACGCTGTTTGTTGACGGCAAGCGGCTGGATGTCCGGAATCCGAAACTGGATGCGCCCGGTGGTACGCTCTGCGTCTCCATCCACGGGTTGATGGAGCTGGAGTCGGTCTGGGATTTTCCCGGCCAGGCCGGCGAGCATTACGGAACCCGGTTGGCGGGAGCGCTGGGCGACACGACGGCACTGAAACTGCGCTTCAATTCGGGTCGACCTATCTATCGTAACGGTCAGGATCTGGCCAGTCTTCTGGAACAGCTGGTGGCTCGTTGGCCGGTACCAGTAGAGCGCATCATTCTGTTGGGTCACAGCATGGGTGGGCTGATGATCCGCAGCGCCTGCCACTTCGGTTCGGTGCAGGCGCACAGTTGGGTGAGCAAACAGCTGGAGTGTGTGTATATCGGTTCTCCCCATGATGGCTCCTGGCTGGCCATCGGCGCCCACAAGGTGGCTGAAACCTTGAACAAGGTGCCCCGGGATTATCTCAAGGTGGTGGGCGAGGTGATCGATTTGCGCAGCGAGGGTATCCAGAATCTTTCACGGGGCGACGTATTTGAGCCGGGGACGGTTGAGCAGCCGCTGATCCCGGAAGCCCGGCATTATGTGATCAGTGGCTTGTTGGCCAAAACGGAGAACCACAGGGTTAATGTTATGTTCGGGGATGCACTGGTGCATGAGTCCAGTGCCCGAGGTGCACGCCGGGAAGGCTGGGAACTGAGCGGTATCGCCAATTTCCCGGGTGTTGACCATATTCGACTGGCACACCACCCCATGGTGTGCGGGCAACTGCAGGAGTGGCTGGTATGAAAGGGCCGGATAATCATATGCATTGGTGGCTGGGCGTAGCGGACCTGTTGGGTCATGGCCTTCAGCATGGCGCGGTGAAACTGAAACGCGTACATCTGTCGATTGCTGATGAGAGCTTCCGGGTGCTGGAAACCATTCCCGTCACCCGGTCAGGCAGCCGCCTTGTCCGGGCCTGTCACCACAGCGTTTCACACGTGAGTTATACCAGTGTGTCGTTGGCAGGGCGCGCGGTCGCTGATTTGGCGGGTAGTTTGAGGTCCCGGGTTGCCACCGCCCCGGTAAACTAAAAGCGCAGTCTGCTCGGGCTGCGCTTTTTGCTTTATTACTGCACGTTTTCCTGCTCACTGAAGGTATCGGCAAACAGAGCAGAGGACAGGTAGCGCTCGGCAGAATCCGGCAGAATAACCACAATGTTCTTGCCTTTGTGCTCCGGCTGCTGGCCTACCCGAACGGCGGCAGCGACCGCAGCACCACAGGAAATGCCGCACAGAATGCCCTCTTCCTGCATCAGACGGTGCGCCATGGCCATGGCGTCCTCGTTCGACACGAGCTCCACCTGATCCACCAGGTCCATATCCAGATTGCCCGGAATAAAACCTGCACCAATACCCTGTATTTTATGGGGTGCCGGTTTCGGGTCCTGACCGCTGCGTATCTGGGTAATGATCGGAGAATCGGTTGGCTCCACGGCGACCGTGGTGATGGCCTTGCCTCTGGTCTGCTTGAGGTAGCGGGAAACCCCGGTCAGGGTGCCGCCGGTGCCAACGCCAGCGACAAAGATGTCCACTTCGCCGTCGGTGTCGTTCCAGATTTCCGGCCCGGTGGTGTCTTCGTGAATCCGGGGGTTGGCTGGGTTCTCGAACTGCTGGGGCAGAAAGTGGTTGTCCGGGTCGGCAGCGACCAGTTCCTCGGCTTTGGCTATGGCGCCGGGCATGCCCTTGGCGGGCTCCGTCAGCACCAGGTCGGCGCCAAGAGCTTTCAATACCTTGCGTCGCTCCAGGCTCATGGACGCCGGCATGGTCAGCACCAGTTTGTAGCCCCGGGCGGCGGCGACAAAGGCCAGAGCAATGCCGGTGTTGCCGCTGGTCGGTTCAACAATGGTCATGCCAGGTTTGAGCAGGCCTCGCTTTTCAGCATCCCAGATCATTGCAGCGCCAATGCGGCACTTAACCGAATACGCCGGGTTACGGCCTTCAATTTTTGCCCAGATGGTGGCGCCGTCGTTGACGCGGTTGAGCTTCACCAGAGGGGTGTTGCCAATCGACAGTGAATTATCTTCGAAAATACGTGCCATGTGTGCTCCTTGTCCGGTTAGTGGTCGACATCCTGCCCGCAGTATTTCACTTCGAGACGATTGCGGCCATTTTGTTTGGCGGCGTAGAGTGCCTGGTCAGCCTGTCGCAAATACTCGGCCGCTGTTGTCTCGCTGGAGGGTATGCCCAGTGCCAGGCCAACGCTGACCGTTAAATCTATATCAAGGTTCTGGCAGGTTGTGCAGCGTTGCCTGGCGACGGCGCTCCGGAAGTGATCAAGACGCTTGATGATATCGGAAGCGTCCTGATAGCTGGCAAAAATGACAAATTCTTCGCCGCCGAACCGGGCCAGCCGGTCGGTTTCCCGGCGAAAATGTTCCCGCATGACGCCAGCCAGTGCCTGCAGACACTGATCTCCGGATTCGTGCCCCCAGGTATCGTTGATCTTCTTGAAGTGGTCCGCGTCTAACATGGCGACCGCAAAGCCGACCTTGTGGCGCTGGCACCATTGAAAGCGGCTGGCCAGTTCCCGATCGAAATAGGCCCGATTCCCAAGTTGAGTCAGGCTGTCCGTAACACTGAGGTGGGAAAGCGCGGCGTTGGCATCGGCGAGTTCGCGGTTGAGTCGTCCGAGTTTGCGATTCCAATAGACCAGAATCAGGGTCGCGATCAGCCCTGCGGCCACGATTTGCCATAACAGAGTGTAGTCTATTCGCTCTTCAATCTTGATATCTCGCCAGCTGCTGGTGAACTGTTCCCGTTCCTCCGGGGTCAGGCTGGTGATCAGTTTCTGCATGATGCTGTGAAGTGCCGGTTGGTCGCTACGGGTGGCCACCGATAGTGACCAGTCTGCCGGAACCCGGCCAATCACCTTCAGGTCTGCCAGGCCAAGGGATTGCATGTAATAGCTCGCAGTGGCCAGGGTTGTGATATAGCCGGCCAGTTCACCATTCTGTAGCCGGCGAAGACCGTCCTGCTCGGAATCAACGGTGACCAGATTGAGCGCAGGGTTGCGCACCCGCAACAGTTCTGAAAAGGCGTAGCCAGCCACAACGCCCACCGGCTCGCTGCCAAGGTCGTTGATCCGTTCGATGAAGGGCTGTTCTATTCGCCCGATCACCACATTGGGCACTTCGAGGTAGGGTGTGGTGAAGTCCATGTAGGTCAGGCGTTCCGGAGTCTGCATGGCCATCGGATACATATCACAATGGCGGGCCTTTGCGGCAGCGACGGCATCGGCCCAGCTGCGTGTTTCCACCAGCTCAAAGTTAAGGTCGGCTCGCGAGCTGAGAAGAGCAAGCAGGTCGGCGGCGAGCCCGGCGTGTTGCCCGTTGCGAATCCCTTCCAGCGGCATCCAGTCCGGGTCTGCGCAGATTTTGATGGTGTTGCTGTGTTGGTTTAGCCAGGCTGCTTCGCTGTCATTCCATTGCAGGCTGAGTTCCGGGGCCGAGCTGCGTTGAACGGTGGCGCCCAGCCAGCGGTTTTCGATGATCTGTTGTTCTGTCGGTGTAATGGACGACATGCCCTGATTCAGAATGTCGGCCAATGGCGCCATTGCGGGCCGAACACCGAAACGCAGGTCTTCACCGGTAAAGCCGGGTACGTTCAGCTCACCGGCTACCCGAACGCCGCTGATGCCCAGATTACGAATCCAGTAGTTGCCAGTATGCAGCGAGCCAATTACCGCATCCACATCGTCCTGGGCAAAGGCGGTGAACATGGACTCCTGGGAGCTGAAGCTGATGACGTTGTTGCCGGGGAGTGTTTGGCGGACGGCATCTTCGTAGTAAATACCTGAACCGATTGCGACCCTGTAGTCCTTAAGATCACTCAGGGACTCATAATTCAGGTTGTCGTGTCGGGTAAAGATGACGTTTGGAATGATGTGATACGGCTCGGTAAAGCGGGCGAAAGGTTCCCGTTCCGGGCGATGCGACATATCCGCCATCACATCGATGTCACCGTTCTGGAGCATAGTGATCAGCTCATTCCATTGCCCCCGCACCGGGATCACCTGCAGCCTGGTGAGGTCTGCCAGGCGAGTCATGATGTCAACACTCATGCCCAGAACCCGGCCGCTTTCATTGAAACTGAACGGCGCATAGTCATTCATGAAGCCGACCCTGACTGGCCCAAGATTGGCGAGATACTGAGCCTGAGCAGAGCTGAGCGGCACTTCTCTGACACTCTCGGCGGTGATGCCACCGTATTCCTGCCAGCGCTCCAGCAGGTCGTTCAGGTGAGCTTCGGGTATCTCGTTCAGGCCGTCCCGAATACGAGAAAATAACGCCGGATTGTCGATGTGGACGCCGATCCGGAAATACTCGGAGGACAGGCTGTCGAGCGGTGCGGGGCCGAGCAGCGCAAGAAACCGGAAGCCGGCCTGATTGGCGAGGTACTCGAGGGTCAGCGCGGGGCCCACCGCCACATCGATCCAGCCGAAGGCGAGGGCGCGTACCAGGCTGGGCAGCGAGTCATAGGTGTTGAGGGTGATGCCAGCATCCTGAAAGCGGCTGCTGTAGAAAATATCGGTAACCACGCCGACCCTTAGCCCCACCAGGTCTTCCAGAGATTTAATCTCTGGCGTGGTTTTGGCGGTGTCGTGCATCAGATAGACTTCCCGCACATGGTAGGGCTCGGTAAACAGGATGTTTTCGGCACGGTCGGGCCGCCAGGATATACCGTCAATCGCATCGAGGTCGCCGCGCAGGAAAGCCGCGTAGATATCGGGCCAACTACCGGCCCGGAAGTCGAATGTGATATGACTGTTCCGGCCGACCTCTTTGAGTACATCGATGGAAAAACCGGAGGGCGTGCGGCCTTCGAAGAAGGTGTAGGGTTTGTTGTCAGCGACCACGCCGATGGTCACGACCTGTGGCCTGGTGGTGTTTTCGGTTGCCAGGACCGTGCTGGCGATGAGGGTCAGCAACACCATGGTGATGGCTGCCCGAAACACTCTGACAATACCGTCAGCGAGGCAAAAGAGTGTGCGCGGTCGGGACAGGTAACGAAGCAAGGCGGGCCTTCCGTGTGGATTCTTGTTGATTCTAGTTGTAAAACATCACGACCTACAATGATCGTTGGCTAAATTAGCACCAATTCAATGGCGACGGTGTAATGGCAGAAACTCCCGGGGAGCAGCGAATGGCAGAGACTCAGTTTGAATGGCAGAAAACGCCGGCAGCGGTTTGGCGCAGGCATCGGTCGGGCTTGAGATCCATCCGCCGACTGGACCCGGTAAACTGGCATGATTTGAAGGGCATTGATCGCCAGAAAGAGGCGTTGGCCCGTAACACCGAGCGCTTTCTTGCCAAAGAACCGTCCAACAATGCACTGCTCTGGGGCTCCCGCGGTACCGGAAAATCTTCCCTGATCAAGGCTCTGCTGAACCGTTACGCAGAGCAGGGATTGCGAATGATCGAGGTGGATAAAGACGATCTGGTTAACCTGCCGGAGATCGTGGATGACATTTGCGACCTGCCATACCGGTTCGTTATCTTCTGTGATGACCTGTCTTTCGATGTGGGGGAGTACGGCTACAAGGCTTTGAAAAGTGTGCTGGAAGGTTCTCTGGAGCTGCCGCCCGAGAATGTGCGCGTGTATGCCACATCAAACCGCCGCCACCTGATGCCGGAGTACATGAATGACAATCTGAACAGCGAAATGCGGGGCGGTGAGTTGCACCCGGCCGAAGCCATTGAAGAGCAGGTCTCCCTGGCAGACCGGTTCGGGTTGCAACTGTCGTTTTATCCCTTCGACCAGAATGTCTACCTGCAGGCCGTGGATGCGCTCTTTCCTCAGGCAACCGACCGCGAACAGCTGCACCTCGAAGCCGTGCGCTTCGCCACCAGTAAGGGTGTTCGTAACGGCCGGACAGCCCAGCAGTTTTTCCGCCAGTTCGCCGGTGATCAGCGATTTAGCTGAGGTTGGGCTACTGGCGGTCGGCCATGCGGATAAACCGGTGATGAATCATTCGGATGCCAACAAAAACCAGCACCAACACCACCGGAATGGCAATGCCTGAAACGATCGATTTGTTGAACAGAAATCCCGATTCCTGCAGGGCGTCCAGGCCGAGAGTCAACAGGCCAATCAAATAGTAGGAAATGGCCACCACGGAGAAGCCTTCCACGGTGTGTTGCATCATCAACTGAATCCGGGAGCGTCGGTCCATAGAGCTGAGCAGTTCCTGGTTTTGGCTCTGGATGGCCAGTTCCACCCGGGTACGCATCATGTCCGACGCCCGGTCTACCCGGCGGGAAAGATCTTCCAACCGCACACTCACGGCCTCACAGGTTTTGACCGCCGGGGTCAGTCGCCGGGTCATAAATTCGGTGATGGTCAGGTGACCGGACACTTCATCTTCCCGCAGCTCTTCCAGTCGGGTCAGTACCAGCCGGTGATAGGCCTGGGTGGCTGAAAACCGGAAGGTGGAGTGTGCACGAAAGGCCTCGATTCGGGCGGCAATGTTGGTCAGCTCCGCCAGAAGGCTTTGCTCGTCCAGGGTTTCGTTGTCAGCCAGCGCCTGGGTGATGGTCGCCAGGTGCTGGTCCATGTCGTTCAGAGCCGGAGTGATTTCCCGGGCTACGGGAAGCGCCAGCAGAGACATTAACCGGTAGGTTTCAATTTCCATCAGGCGCTGGACCAGTCGCCCCAGCTGGCTGTCTGACATGCTGTAATTGAGCACCATGAAGCGTCCGAAATGGTCGCTGTGCAGCTGGAAGGTGCCTAGCACCCGGGCGGCGCCTTCCTGAGGACTGCTGCCTACCAGGCGCATGCCTTCAAAATGCTTGCGCATGAACGCGGGCTCATTGCGGGCGTTATCGGAAGACGGGCAAACCTCAATATGAAAAGCTCCGACTACCGTGCCTTCCAGTTGTTCCAGCCAGCCGGCGGGCAGGGCGCTGATTCCGGTTTCGGTAAACGGGTCGGCGCCTGAAGGTGCGAGGTTGGTAAAGGTATAGGCCGTGAACTCCATGTGGACTTCCCGGCGGATACGCAGCTGCTCGAAATCCTGTTCGTAGCACGGGACTTCTTGCTCGGGCCAGGGTTCTCCCAGCATCCGATGCAGGCTTTGCAGGTGTGTGAACTGGTTTTTGCGCTGCTCGGGGGTCGTCATTACTGCGATGTGTGTCACCCTGGCACGGGGTGGAAGCACCTGGAACGGGCGCGAATGCAGCTCCTGGTAAAGGTCGGTGCGCAGGGGATGAAAGTCCAGAACGATAGGCTGGGCAGTCACGGGGCAGTCCTTGATTCGTTGTCTGTGGCTGGGATGATAACGCGGAAGCACACGCCGTCAACGCCGTTTTGGTGGTGATTCCGGGCTTCCACCCGGCCATTGTGATAGTCCGCAATCAGCCGCACGATCAGCAGACCCTGTCCCAGGTGACCTTCGGTCTTGCCTTCGCGCTGGGACACAAAGGCACCGAAAATATCCACGCCGGTATGGGCCGGCAAGCTGGAACCTTCGTTGAATACCTCCAGCTGGTAATGGTCGCTGTGCTGTTCCAGGCACAGAGCAATCGTTCCGCCCTCGGGGGTGAAATCCCGGGCATTGTCGACCAGCTTGTCGAGCATCTGAACGAGCATTTCCGGCGACCCCATCAGTGGGCAGGCACTTTCCGGCATCTGACAGTGAAACCGGTGTTGGCAATCCAGCTGCTGATAGGCAGCGGTCGCCTGGCGAACAACGTCGGCCAGATCAAAAGATTCTTTGTCGGCCTGGTCAAAGCTTTGTTCCAGTCGGGCCGCTTCGCTCATGCTGTTGAGAATGCGGCGTAAGCGTTCGGTCGCTGCCGAAGCCCTTGCCAGATACTGTTGGCGTTCCTGGTCTGAATCGCTGTGAGCCAGGTTTTCCAGGGAGGAGCGCACCACCGCCACCGGCGTTTTCAATTCATGGGACAACCGGCGGGAAAAACTCTCCAGATACTGATTGTAGCTCTGCAGGCGCGACACCATCTGGCCGAAGTGTTGCTGCAGCTGGCCCAGTTCGTCTCGTGCGCTGGCAGGCGGAATGCCGCCCAGTATCCGGCCATCGTCGTCGACACTGGCGCTGACCAGGCGCTGCAGGCGGGCGATACGCCAGGATAGCCAGCTGGCGTAGCCCAGCAACACCAGAGTTAACGCCAGAATGATCAGCAGGCTTCTTGCCAGCACGCTGCCCAGGGCCGAGCCAGAGACACTGAGCAATTGATCCAGCGATTGTTTGAGCACAAGCGACCGGCCACCAAAAAACGTGTGCTCTGTGGCCAGCCATACGGTTCCATTCTGCTCGACCAGATGGTGTTCCGGCAGGCCGCCGGTATGCAGCTGGTGGTTCGTTTCGGCCAGTGGTTGCGGGTCCGGCTGATACAATCGAACAAGGCTTCGCAAGGCGTTCAGGGTGATCTGCTCGAGAATTTGTGCCGCAGAGAAATCGTCGAAATCCGGTGCTCTGCCGGTAAAGGGGTGCTGAGTGTGGGCGACGATCCAGCCGGCCGGTTCCATCACGGTGACTTGCTGGCCTTCACTCAGCTGGCTGGTGAGCGCCCGTTCAAGGTCGGTATTGCGCTGAACCAGCAGGGGCGGCGGCGAGATCGACGTGCCCCAGGCCTGGGGTGGTTCCGCCGTTTGCACCGCCTGGAACCCCAGACGACTGCCCGGCGCCGGTTTCGGCATGCGCAGTTCCAGTTGCCAGCGGGAGGCCAGGTCTTCCCAGGCCACTTCCAGCTGGCGATCGGGTTTGTTGACATCGCCTTCGATCAGGGCCGGTACGTTGGCTCCCGGAGCGGTTGTTCTGATCAGCCATGTTTGTGGCTGGCCGGACTGCTCCAGGTCATTGGCGGGGGCGGCAAGCACCATTTCGAAACGATCATGGCGTTGTTCGGGGTTGTTGGGATTGAACGGGCGCAGCCCCTGATCCCGTTTTTGTACCAACAGGTAGAGGTTTCGATTATTGCTGACCGCCAGCCACCTCAGGTCGGTTTGTCCCGGTGTGAACTGCCAGGGTAGCTGTTCTTCGTTTTCGTTAAAGCCGGGCCAGGTCGTGGTGAAGCCGTCCACTTTGGGTGACTGGTCGGTGGCAATGGCGTAGATTGCCTCGGCGCCTTCAGTCACCGGGTCACCCAACAGTGCGTCACCCGCCAACTCCGCCAAACGATCACCTTTCTCCTGCAGTTGTTGCAGTGCCTGTGCCCTGAGGGCGTTGTCCAGCTCCAGCACAAATTTCAGCCCGGCCCAGGGAATCAGCAGCATCAGCAGGCTGGCGAGAAACAGCTGGCGTTTCAGGTTCAAGGTTCAGACCTCACGGGCATTCCACCGGTAACCCATGCCGTAAGCGGTCTGGATGCCGTCAAAACGTTCGTCCAGCTGAGCAAACTTCCGACGGATACGCTTGATGTGGGAGGTCACGGTGTTGTCATCCAGCACTGTGCTGGCGGCTTCCATCAGCTGGTCTCGGGTTCGGACATGGCCGGGGTGTTGCACCAGGGCATGCAGCATCCAGAACTCGGTAACGGTGAGATCGAGAGGATGCTCGTTCCAGGCGACGGTCATTCGGTCGACATTCATGGTCATTCGTCCCCGCTGCACCACTTCATCCGGTTTTTGCAGCGCTTCTGCCCACGCATCAGCCCGCCGTAACAAGGCGGTGATACGCGCGAGCAGGTGATCCAGGCTCATGTCTTTGGTGACGTAATCGTCGGCGCCCAGCCGAAGGCCGTGCACAGAATCGATGTCACTGTCCCGTGCGGTCAGGAAAATGATTGGCAAGGTGGCAGACTGTGCTCGAAGATCCTGACACAGGGTAAAGCCACCTTCCGGCTCGTCACCCAGGCCGACATCGATAATGGCGAGATCGGGCAGGCTCTGTCGCAGCACCTGCCAGGCTGCCGGCCGGTCACCATAGGCTGAGACCCGGTAGCCCCGGCGCTCAAAAGCGGCCCGGTAGTTATCGCGAATGCCCGCTTCGTCTTCAATCAGAACAATGTGTTTTTTCATGCGTGTGTCGTTCAGTAATAGATCCTGTCATTAAACCATGCTCAAGCCCCTGTACAAGCTGGGGCTTTGGTATTGCCACAATTCATCATTTTCTATCGCTGGCCTGCCCGCTTTTGCCACGTTGAAGCCCGTTCTGGCTGTTGCAATGGCATCACTCACTTCCACAAAAAGGATGTCGTGATGATGTTGCTATCGCTGCTTGCTAACCCGGCCGTAAGAGCCGACCTGAATTCGATCCCGTCTCGCCCCGCCAAACGGCTGGCGACAAAGCATAAACGGTTGCGTCTGGCCGAAGGCGTCAGCCTGTGGCTGGCCATGCTGTTGATGTTGTTTGTGCACCCATTGTATGCCGACGCCAGCCAGATGGAGATGGAACAACCTGGTCAGCTCTACTTGATGGATGGCCAGAACAGCTGGCGACAACCTGCGTTGATCCTCAAAAGCGATTTCAAGGTTCAGGTATCCGGTCTGCTGGCACAGACTAAGCTGACCAGGGAATTTCGTAACACAAGCGACCGCTGGCAAGAAGGTGTCTTTGTGTTCCCTTTGCCGGAAAAGGCCACAGTATACGGGCTGACCATGACCGTGGGCGAACGCCGGGTGGTGGGACGGATCGAACCAAAGGCAAAAGCCCGCCAGATATACGAAACGGCCAAATCCGCCGGTCAGCATGCCGCCACCGTTGAGCAGCAGCGCCCGAACCTGTTCACCAGTCGCGTTGCCAATATTCCGCCCGGAGAAACCGTTCGGGTAGAAGTCGATTATCAACAGGCTGTGAGCTACCGCCACGGTGAATTCGAGCTGCGGTTGCCGACGACACTAACGCCACGGTATATACCGGGTGAGGTGGTGGCCGAAACGCCCAAACAGTGGCAATCAGGCTGGGCCTTGCCCACCAGCCAGGTGCCGGATGCCCACGAGATCAGCCCGTTCACCGTGCGCCCCGAAGATGTGGATGGCCAGAGCCACCGGGCCCGGATTCATCTGGATATTGAAAGCGGTTTCCCGTTGGCGGAAGTCACCAGCCCGAGCCACAGCCTGCAGACCGAAATCGATGGCAGCCGCGTTCGGGTGCAACCCGAAGGTGATGAGGTACTGATGGACCGGGATGTGATTGTCCGCTGGCGCCCGGTGACCGGCCGGGAGCCAGCCGCCGCAGTGTTTTACCAGCAGTGGCAGGGTGAAGACTTTCTGATGGCGATGGTTCTGCCTCCGGAAACCGTTGGCCCGGTGCTGCGCCGTGAGTTGATGTTTGTGATTGATACCTCCGGATCCATGGCCGGGGAATCCATCATTCAGGCTCGGTCTGCTCTGCTGCGAGGGTTGGATACCCTGCGCCCGGGGGACTATTTCAATGTGATTGAGTTCAATAGCCAGGCCCGGAGCCTGTTTGAGCGGCCGGTACCGGCGGAAGGGCACTATCTGGCCCGCGCCCGCCATTATGTTCAGGGCCTGCAGGCCAATGGCGGTACAGAAATGGCGGGCGCGCTGTCGCTGGCCATGACCATGGATCAGGCCCCGGCCGAGGGTCTGGTGCAGCAGGTGGTGTTTATCACCGACGGAGCGGTTGGCAATGAATCTGCGCTGTTTGGCCAGATTCGCCAGAGCCTGAATGAGCGCCGACTGTTCACTGTCGGCATCGGCAGCGCGCCAAACATGCACTTTTTGCGGGAAGCTGCCCGTTGGGGGCGGGGCGAGTACACCGCGATCCACAACAGCGGCGAGGTAAACCGGGCCCTGGAGGGTTTGTTTTCGGCGATGGAAGCACCGGTACTGACGGGCCTGGCTGTGAACTGGCCGTCCCAGGGTCAAAACCTGGCGCCGGTGCCGGGAAAACCGGGCGACCTGTTTCGGGGCAGCCCGCTGGTTCAGGTCGTTCGAGGTCTTCCGGCTGGTGGAGAGCTGGAAGTGTCCGGCCAGCTTCCAGGCGGCCGACGCTGGAATACCCGACTGAACCTTGGCAATGCAGCGACCGCAACCGGTTTGAACAGGCAGTGGGCCAGAGGTCGCATCGATGAGCTGATGGATGCCGCCAGTCTGAGTGGCGAATCGCCGGATGAACAGGGCATTATCGACCTTTCGGTGCGTCATGAAGTGATGTCACCGTTCACCAGTTTCGTTGCGGTTGAAGAGAAGCAAGCGCGGCCGGAAACCGAGCTGCTTGAAAGTGAGCAATTACCCACGCTGTTGCCTGCAGGCAGTCAGGCCGGAATGCTTCGCTATCCTCAAACGGCAACATTCTGGCCCTTGCTCAGCGCTCTGGGTTTGGTGGGTTTGATGTTCGCGCTGGCCATCGCATTGTTGAGCAGGAGGCCGGCACTATGAGACGGCTGCTGATTCTTCTGGCGGGTTCCTCCGCTGTGCTGCTGATGTTTGGTCTTTGGATTCCTTTCAAAGCGCTGGTCGCGCAGGAGTTACTGGCAATGGCCTGGGCTGAAAGTCAGGCCAGGCAAACCGAAACGCGGCCCTGGCCCTGGGCGGATACCTGGCCGGTTGCCAGGCTGGAGATGCCAGAGCTGGGTGTTTCTATGATCGTGCTGGAGGGAGGCCATGGCGAAAGCCTGGCCTTTGGCCCTGGCCGGGTGTTCGGGGGGGAGGGTGGTCCGCTGATTCTGGCGGGACACCGCGATACCCACTTCCGCCATCTGCAGAACCTTGAGACCGGTTACCGTCTGCGGGTGCAGAGCCAGGGCCGGCAATGGCGCCAGTACCGGGTGACGGAAACGAGAATTGTCGACAGCCGAAACGAATCCATAGACACCAATCGTTTGCACGCCGACTCTGTATTGCTGGTGACGTGCTACCCCTTCGATTCAATGAATGCCCGAGGGCCCATGCGGTACGTGGTGGAGGCCCGCCCCATCTACCCGGAAGACCCTGGCAATACTGTCGCGACCCTGTAATTTGGCGTACACTTGTTCGCCAAAATTGTGAGGATCGGAAGCGCAGTATGGGAGTAATACGAAAAGTAATTGCCTGGCTGAGTGTTGCCGTTATTTGTTTGTTGGCGCTGGTGCTGTACGTGGCCCGGCCGTTCAACCCGGACAACAATCGCCTGCTGGCCCGGACCATCGCCCGGTTTTGTCGGTGGATTCTAGGCATGAAGCGCCCGTTATCTGGCGCGGAAAACATGCCTCAAGACCGCCCGACGGTGATTATCGCCAATCACCAGCAGAATGATGACTTGTTGATTGTGGGCGACCTGTTACCCCCGCGCACAGTAGCTGTGGGCAAATCTGATCTGCTCTGGGTTCCCTTTTTCGGCCAGGTGTTCTGGTTGGGTGACAACATCATTCTCAACCGGGGCCGCTCCCAAAAAGCGGTGGCAACCATGCGAGCGACCAGCGATGCCATCAACAAAGACCGCAAAAGCATCTGGGTTTTCCCCGAAGGCACTCGCAGCCGTGGCCGTGGACTGGGAAAATTCAAAAAAGGCGCCTTCCACATGGCGATTGCTGCCGGCGCGCCGATAACCATGGTGTGCGTTGCTGACTATCACGGCACCACTCACGGCTGGTGTGGCAGCAGAGATGCGGTACCGGTTCGAATTTTGCCGCCGGTGGAAACCGCAGGCCTGACCATTGAGGATCTCCCGGCCTTGATGAAGACCTGCCATGAGCAAATGGCGGAAGCCATTGCTGCCCTTGCGGAACCTCCAGGAACTGCTTGAACGGCCGGAGAAAACAGGGCAGTCTTTTGCCAGCATTGATCGATGAATAGCAGGAGAACGGCTCCATGAATCTGATCTGGTTTCTGATTATCGGAGGCCTTGCCGGCTGGCTGGCAGGTCTCATTATGAAGGGCAGGGGTTTTGGTGTACTTGCCAACATTGGTATCGGGATAGTTGGCTCGTTTATCGGTGGTTTTCTGTTTGGTTTGCTACAGCTATCGGCGCAAGGTGCTGTGGGGCGCCTGGTAACCGCGACCGTTGGCGCGGTTTTGTTGCTGGCCATCGTCAACAAGATCAAGAAGGGCTGACATGATCGTACCTGTTACTGCCGTGTTTGCTGCTGTTATCGGTTTATTGTTGCTGGTGCTGTCTGCCCAGGTGGTGAAATTTCGGTTGAAATACCGCATGGGCCTCGGCGTTAACGACGACCGTGATTTCGAGTCTGCCGTGCGTGCTCACGCCAACCTGGTGGAGTATGCCCCGATCGGGTTGATCATGCTCGGTATCGCTGAGCTGAACGGTGTTTCCTCAACCCTTATATACTGGACCGGTATGGCGCTGGTGGTGGGGCGTATATTGCACGCCTTTGGCATGATCAACGGCAGGGGTGGCCCGCACAAGGCCCGGATGATCGGCATAGTGCTGACCTGGTTGGCGATCCTGGTAGCGGCAGTGTTGCTGTTGTGGAATGTCGGACAGGTATACGGTTAGTACCGAGCGTTGATGAACGGGGCCTGCGAGGCCCCGTTTGCGTTGTCGTCGGGCGGTTGGAATTAAAGTGCCTGGGCCATGTCCAGCGACAGGTATTCCAGTTCTATCCGGCGGTTGGCAGCGTGGTCTTCGGGCCGGGCCAGGGGCCGATCGGCACCCCAGGCAGCCACCAGAACGGCTGACGGGGAAACGCCCTCCTGGATCAACAGCCGGGCCACGGTATTGGCCCTCTGCCGGGCCACGAACCGGTTGTAGCCCTCGGCGCCAAAATTGTCTGAATGGCCATGAACCCGAACCCGCATGCCGGGATGATCTTTAAGATAGGCGGCGTGCTGGCGGATAATGGCCGTGTCAGCGTCGTCCAGGGTGTGTTTGTTGAAGCCGTAGTGAAAACGAGAACGGTGAGGCCGGTTTGCTTCCTGGCACTGCTGACCCGGGATAAAGCCGAATGCCAAAGCGGCCCTGGCCAGCATTTCAGGGTTGTCCAATACGAGTACGGTCATCTGCAGTATCCTTGAATCCAGAGTCAGGTTCTTCTTGTTATTGCCCTTTCACTATTTAGTTATAGAGCAATAACAGCAATTGGCGAATGGTCGATACGCATGCCTGCGGGGTTGGCTACCGATTGAATGGCATTTGTATGACTGCCTGATGACATTACACCGCGAAAAGAAGGCCTTGCTGTGGTAAAAAGCAGCTTTTCAGGGACAGATTATGATGAATAGTGACCGCTTATGCTGATTATTCCTGCCGAGAACGCCATTAACTGGAAGCGCCCGCCCTGGGTAACACTGGGCCTTGTGATGGCCTGCCTACTGGTATTTCTTTTTTATCAGGGTGGCGATGACCAGAAGCTGGAGTCGGCGCTCGAACAGTACCTCGACAACGGTTTGCTGGCGCTGGAAGCGCCTGCCTATGAAGACTATCTGCAACGGGAAATCCGCTTTCAGGGCGACCAGCAACGGGTACTCGAACTGCAGGAGTTTCAACAACTCCGGGAGCAGGATAACGATCTCTGGCAGGCCGTTACCCTGCTGCTGGACCGAGAGTACTATCAATACCTGCAAGCCAATCAGGACATCATCTGGGCCCCGGCACAGCGCAGTCACTGGCAGGAACAGCGGGGCGCCATAGAGCAACAGTGGATCAGCCGTCTGAGCTCGTTCCAGCTGGGGCTGGTGCCGGCGGAGCTCTCGCTGTACACCCTCATTACTTATCAGTTCCTGCACGGCGGCTGGGGCCACCTCATCGGTAACCTGGTGTTTCTGTTCCTGCTCGGTTTCACTGTTGAGCGGGCGATGGGGCCCGGCCGTTACCTGGTGGCCTATCTGGTGTGTGGCGCGCTGTCCGGTCTGGTATTTACCGCATTCTCTATGGGCAGTCAGATTCCCCTGGTGGGGGCCTCTGGCTCCATTTCCGGTTTGATGGGCATGTATGTGGCCATCTACGGCCTGCAAAAGATCCGGTTCTTCTATTTTCTGGGGGTCTACTTCAATTACTTCCGGGCACCGGCCATTGCCATGCTGCCGGTATGGCTGGGCAAAGAAATCTACGATTACTGGTTCGCCGGAGCGACCGGCATTGCCTACATGGCCCACGCCGGCGGGCTGTTGGCGGGTGCGGGGCTGGTGTGGCTGTTGGGGAAGAGCTGGTTGCAGGTAAAAGAAGAATTCTATGAGCCGGAACCCGACGAGCAGGACGCCCGCTTTACCTCCGGTTATGCCCAGGCCATGGCCAGCCTGGGGCGACTGGAGTTTGATCTGGCTCGCCGCCAGTTTGAAGCCTTGCGGGAAAGATACCCGGAACGCCCGATACTGCTGGAACACCTGTACCAGCTCGCCAAGCTAAGGCCAGACCTGCCAGCCTACCGTGAACTGGCCTCCGAGCTGATGTCGGATGCTCTGGCCCGTCGGCAACCGGAACAGCTGGTTTCCGTGTGGCAGGAATATCTGAGCAAAGGCGAGTCACACCACCCACTGGCGGCGGAAGACCATAACCGGGTGCTCTTCGCCAGCCTCAAGCACCATGATCTGAAAGCCGCCGAAAAGGCATTCGAACGTATGCGGCTTAAAGCCGAGCCAGACATGGCGCATGAAGCCTGCCGACTGCTGATTGCGGAGTTCGAAAAACTGCAAATGGAACCCAAGGCAAGGCATTACCGGCAGCTGCTGCAGGGCATGAGCTGATACCCGGCCTTGCGAGCCGGGTACTGTTAATCCGAAATCTGAAAGCTGGCTTTCGGGCCCTTCAGGGGTTCCCGGTTGCGAGCTTGTTCCAGCCAGGCGTCAATCTGTCCGTGCAGAGGGTGTGTTTGGCAGCGCTTCTGAATAAACGCTAAAAACGCGCTGGCTTTTTCCCATTGCTGCAAACCGTTGGCCAGTACCTGAGCGGCCAGAAGATAGGCCGGTGCCAGCTGTTCGCTATTGGGGAAGCGCTTGTGAAAGTCCTGCAATAACCGGAGCGCAGGTTTGAAGTGGCCCCGATGATACAGCGAGGTGGCACACTCAACAGCCAGGTCAGGGTCGTCCAGCTGGAAGTTGGGCTCGACGCTCTGCAGCGCTTCAATCAAACCGTTCAGGCCATCGCCATCATTGCGCTGGGCCAGCCAGGCCATTAGCCGGGGGTGATACCGGTAGAGTTCCGTGGTGTCATTTCTGGCGGCCAGCAAATGGTAAAGCTGGCCCAGCCTGCGTGGGTCGTCCCGGTCTTTCTTCAGGGCGTCTTTTAGCATGCTCTGAACACGGTCGTAATTTCCGTCCTTCAGGTTCATGTCCAGGTCCGCGTCAAACCGGCTGGAGCGGTCGCGCTGGTGATTGTCGGCCAGGCTTTCGGCATCCTGGATATCCGAGGCGAAGCCCAGCTCTTCCTGATACTGAAACAGCAGATAGCCCAGCATGTGGAACAGAATCAAGGTGAAGGTACTGTTCAGGAAACCCGCCAGCGGCTGAGCTACCCATAGCGGAAAGTGACTGACTGCAAAATCCTGGGCCGCACCTGACGCCAGGGTCAGCAAAATCAGGTAACCATACAGCAGAAAATAAGGTGTGCCGATTCTCGAAATCAGCACCGCCAGGTTCATCGGGTTTACCGCCGCCCCGACAGAGCGCTCCATGGCCAGCACCATGATGCTGGCCGGCAGCGCCAGCACTACGAACGCCAGTGCCAGCATCGCCAGAAACGGTCCGCCAATCATCGCCGCTGCGCCGATCAGCCCGCCCATCAGCACGAACACCAGAAGCTGCAGAATTACGATACTGAAACCACTGCCGGTAAACGCCTCTGCCACCGGGGGCGGCTTCAGGTGTCCTTCGGCGGTCCGGTTGATGACCGCGTAGGTGTATTTGAACAGCGCCAGCGCCAGCACCAGCCAGATGATCAGGCCGATGGCATTGGCCGGGGCGATGATGGGCACCAGGGTGCAGATGGCAATAACGATCAGCGGGTCGGTATGGAACGGATACCGGAAGAAGGCGCCAATCCGCTGCCAGAAAGGCACCACCTCGGTGGCCGCGCCCAGGTAACGCATGGCCTTACTGCATTTCGGGCACAACGCCTTGCGCTGGCGGGTGTCGGCGTCCGGCATGCAGCGGCTGCAATAATGCACCTGACACTCACCGCAGTGCCATTTGGCGGGGTCACCCGGGTGGTAATGACAATCGTGTTTCAAAGCGAGGGTCCTGATCCGTCAGAAAACAGTCGGCAATGATGACAGAAGTACCCAAAACCCGCATCACATCTGTTCACATATCAGGCCGGGGCTTTCAGTAAGTGGGTTTACCCACAGGGTCTGGAATCGGTGATCTGCCTGCCAAACCAGACGTAACGTTCATATCAGCTGTTTTTTCGGAAAGCCCCTATCAAGTTCTACCTCAAGCGGCAGTTAACATTTTAGAGAATGTGTCGGGATAGTAATTAATGCAAAAGTCACCCAGAGCTGTTGCCCTGTTCGTGCTGGCCATTGGCTTGCTGGCGTCGTTGCCGCTGCTGGGCCATATTACTAAAAACAGCGATTACTACGGTTTCAAAACTGACCTCCGGGTACCTCCGTTGCCCGGGTATGCGCCAGGCCCGGAACAGTTGCGACTGGTGTTTTTCGGCTATCAGCACTGCGGCACGGTGTGCCCGCTGCAGCTGATGAACCTGAAGGCCCTGCACCAGCGCCTGGAACTGCAGCCGGTAACCTTCGTGTTTGTCACCCTCGACCCGGAGCGGGACAGCCAGCAGGAGCTGGACCGCGTTATGCAGGCCATGGGGCCGGGCTTCAGAGCGGTTCGGCCGGCATCTCAGGCCAAGGCACAGGAACTGGCCATTGGGTTCTCCGAATACGCGGCAAAAATCAAGGCTGGAGAAGGCTATGACTTCAATCACAGCGCCCGAATTTACGCAGTGACGCCAGACAACCGTCGGCAATTACTGTACACATCTCCCGAGCTGGATCTGGATCGGGTAGAAGCAGATATCGAACGGCTTCTGGCCGGATCATAAGAAGGAACGGACCGTGACAAATACGCGTCAACGCACTGATTACGCCCGCCAGCAGGTACTCACCACCGACCGGCAAATGTTGATCATACTGCTGGCCCATGTGCCCGTGGTGGGGCTGCTGGTGCCCTGGGGTTACGGCACCTACGCATTTGCCATTGTAGCCTCCCTGCTGGTGGGTGGGCTGGCGCTGGTCGCATACGTCATGTTACGTGGTACCCGCGCCTGTTCCGCCCTGTTTGCAGCCTGCCTCATGTTGTTCTCGGCGGTGATGATTCAGGCTCAGATGGGCCGTATAGAAATGCACTTTCACATATTCTCCGCCCTGGCGCTGGTCATCATCTACCGGGACTGGCTGCCTGTGCTGGTTGCCGCTGGCGTGATCGCTGTGCACCACCTGCTGCTCACAGGGCTGCAGCTGGCAGATGCACAAATAGGCAATATGCCGTTGATGATCTTCAACTACGGTTGCAGTTGGGGCATTGCTTTTCTGCACGCCGCCTTTGTGGTGTTTGAAGCCGGTATCCTGGTGTTCTTTGCCATCAGAATGGGGGCTGAGCGGGAGCAGACCTACCGGATGATCGAAATTGTGCGGGCGTTTGATGCGGAGAACGATCTGCGGGGCCGGCTGCCGGATCAGGATCAGAGCGTCAGTGCATTGTCCTTCAACCAGATGATGGAGCAGTCCTGTGCCCTGATCACCGAGCTCCGGGATTTTTCAGAGGTGCTGCGCCAGAATGCGGATCAGCTGGCCAATGCCAGTAAAGCCACCAGTCAGTACCTTGAAGAGCAGCAACAACAGTCGGATCAGGTGGCGGCTGCCAGTAATCAGATGGCGGCCAGCGTGCAGGAGGTGGCCCAGAACGCACAGCTGGCGTCCGAAGCGGCTACTGATGCCTCCAAAGCCTCCAGTGCCGGCAGCGAGGCCATGGCCAGCGCCAGTACCATGACCGAAGCGACCAACCAGGCCCTGGGCGACAGCAGCCGTATGGTTCAGCAACTGACGGAAAAAGTGGAATCCATTGCCCGGGTGACCGGGTCGATCAACGACATCTCGGACCAGACCAATCTGCTGGCACTGAATGCGGCGATTGAAGCTGCCCGGGCCGGTGAACACGGCCGTGGATTTGCCGTGGTGGCGGATGAAGTGCGCTCACTGTCTCGTCGCACTCAGGCCTTTACCGAGGAAATTCGCAGCACGGTTGATGAGCTGAAAAGTCTGTCTGAAGCCACTCGCGCTGCGATGGAAATGGGCCAGACTCGGTCTGGAGAATCCACCCGGGCTATCCAGGCCGCGGCGGAAGCCATCAGCCGTATCGAACAGGCGATTGGTGCCGTCAGCAGCATGAATGACCAGATTGCAGCAGCCTGTGAACAGCAGTCGGCAACGTCCATGCAGATCAACGAAAACATTCATGCCGTAGCCTCCCGTAATGGCCAGGTGGCTGAAGAGGCCGACCGGGTGATGGCTAAGGCCCGGGAATTGGGTGAGGCCGTGGGGCAGGTTGATATGCTGGTTAATCGTTACCGTCTGCCGAAGTAGTACCCATGGGTGTATGGCAATTAAAGTGATTTGAATCGTCAAGTTTATCCGTCACCTGACGTTATAATTGACAGTTATCAAAATATAATTTGCTGTCGAACCTGGTCTGCGCATAGCGCGGTAAGAAGAGTAGTGGAATGTATATCTCGGAAAAGAAGGCTCAAGCACTTATTCAGACGATGCTTGAAAAGGGTGTCCCTCAATCTTACCCGAAGTGGATAGCACCACTTGCTCAGCATCTGCAGGCCGTGGGCTCTGAAGAGTTGTCCGTGGCCAACAGTGCCGTTGACGTGGCTCGGCACATATCCGATCTTGGCCAGGGGATGCTGGAATTCGACAGTCGTATTCATAACCTGGTCGCCAACATTCAGACCCTGTCGGCTGCCATCGAAGAAATGTCGGCAAGTGCGTCGGAGGTCGGCAGCCTGGGGCAGGATGTGCTTGAGCAGGCCAGCACAGTGAATGATTACACCCGTGAATCGATAACGGCTTTGGAGGATATGGAAGCCCGGCTGGCGGAGGTTGATATTGCGCTCACTCAGGCCAATGAGGAAATGCGCTCCCTGGCCGAACAAACCCGTCGCATTGAGTCACTCACCAATACGGTGAACGAGATCTCCGATCAGACCAACTTATTGGCGCTGAATGCTGCGATAGAAGCAGCGCGAGCAGGTGAAGCCGGTCGCGGTTTTGCTGTCGTGGCTGATGAAGTTCGCCAGTTGGCAGCTCGAAGTGCCGGGGCTGCACAAGAGATTAACGGTATTGTGACGGGGATTATCGCCGGCTCCGAAACCGTGCAGTCGCGGCTCGGAAATTCTGTCCGGGCGGTGCAGGCCTCCGGCGAAAGCCGGGAGCGGGTGGCCGAGGTGATGAATCGGTCCCGTGAGTCGTCAGCCCTCAATTTCGATCAGGCGACATCGATCGCTGCAGCGGCGGAGGAGCAGAGTCAGGTGGCTGCGGACATGGCCCGTCAGGTGAGCTCGAATTCTGAAGATTCCGATGGGCTGGCAACGATCTTCAACGAGTTGATGGCATCAATAAGCCCGCTGCGGGCCGATACAGACCATATTTTCAGTCAACTGACTGCGAAATCACCCTGCATGGTTCTGGCCAGCGCCAAGCGGGACCACGTCGTATGGGTTGATAAGCTGATTCGGTTTGCGGTGTTCAATGAGAGGGCCATCACCGAAGACGAAGTAAAAGACCACACTCAGTGCAGGCTCGGTAAATTTCTGGCCAGCGAGGAAGCCCGGCCCTTGCATCAGTTAAGAGCTGCAGATCATCTGGTTAAGCAGGTTCACCCTCAGGTCCACAGCTCTGGCAAGGCGCTTTATAAACTGGCGACCGACTTCCACAACCACCGGGTAGACGCTAACCGGTATGCAGAACAGTCCCGGGAGTTGGTGGATACGCTGAAGGCGGCTTCTTCTGAGGTATTAGAACTGCTGGACGAGATGATCCGTGAAGTCAGTAGTTGCCAGTAATACCATCTGTTAGTCGACGGCTTGCCTGCTACTCGCAACCCGATTTTTGCCGTCATTTTTGGCCTGGTAGAGTAACGTGTCTACCCGTTCGAGAATTTCAGCGGGCGTGTCGTCAAGGCTGGACTCGGTAACGCCCAGGGACAGGGTGACCTGCCCAACGTCATCAAAAAGGCTTTCTGCTATGTCGATGCGGATTTTTTCCGCAATCTCGGTGGCTTTGTCGAGATCGCAGAAGGGCAGTAGCACGATAAATTCTTCTCCGCCCCAGCGTACACACTTGTCGGTTTTACGGGTTTGCTCCATAAGGCTTTCGGCGACGGCTTTGATGATCTCGTCTCCGGAAGCGTGACCGTAGCTGTCGTTCACCGCCTTGAAATTATCGATGTCGGTCATCAGCACACAAAACGGCGAGTCAGCCTCCTGAGCCTGAATCAGTGACACTTCCAGTTCAATCTCGCCGGCGCGGCGATTCAGCAGTCCGGTCATGGAATCGTGCGAGGCCTGCTCCCGGAGCTTCAACTCCTCAAAAACCCGGTCAGTCATATCTTTGATGATACTGACAAAGTGGGTGATCTTGCCGTCTGAACTTTTCACCGGTGTAATGGTTTGCTGGCAGTGGATCTCGTGCCCGCCCTTGTGGCGGTTTGTCACCATGGCCCGGAAAGGCAGGCCCTCATTCAGGTGGCGCCACAGGCCTTTGTAGAAGGTGGTGTCATGCTTGCCGGACTTCAGTATTGAGGGTTTTTTACCGATGACTTCTGTGGGCGTGTACCCGGTGATGATTTCAAAGCCTTGATTGGCAAACTCGATGATTCCCTCAGCATTGGTGATAAAAATGCCGTCGTAGGCCGCATCGATGGCTTTGGCGAACAGGTTGCCGGTGGATTGCTCTGCGTGCAGCTGGGTGATGTCTTTCTGCACGGAGACATAGAATCGCGGTTCTCCGGTGTTATCGTTGACCGGAGTGATGGTCCACTCCACCAGGTAGGGCCGGCCGTTTTTGCGATAATTGATGGTCGAGCCCGCGAAGAATTCGCGCTCTTTCAGGCCTCGACGGAGTTTGTCGATGACGGCGGATTCGGTCAGCGGCCCCTGAAGAATGCGAGGGTTCTGGCCGTGAAGCTCTTCCAGGGTGTAACCGGTCATGTTACAGAATGCCGGGTTGGCATACACAATCCTGTACAGGCTGTCGGTGATCACAATGGAGTTGAAAGACAGCTCTGCTGTCGTGCGTAACAACAACAGCGAATCGTCGCCAGACAGGCCAGGCAAACTGTGGGGGTGATCCGGTTTCAAGGGTGGTTCCTGTGTTCTTGGAGGGTAGTGCCCAGAAATGTTGGTTTAGCATTGTTCACACAAGGGAGGATGTCAACGAGAAGGCGCCTGTATCGGCCATATCTGACGGTATATTCACCGGTGAAATACTGAACATTCGCCAACCTGCGGTTGAAGTCTGATCATTCGGTGCAATAGTTAATCAGAGGCTCCCGATGAGCGAACGCAATAGAGGAGGCACCGTATGTCGAACACATCATCAAGCAAAGACAGCCTGAACACGCTCTCCACCCTGGATGCCGGCGGCAAAACGTTTCACTACTACAGTCTGCCCAAAGCCGCCGACACTCTGGGCGATCTGAACCGTCTGCCGTTCTCCCTGAAAGTGCTGATGGAGAACCTGCTGCGCAACGAAGACGACACCACGGTAGACCGCTCCCATATAGATGCCATGGTGCAGTGGTTGAAAGATCGCGCATCGGATACCGAAATACAGTTTCGCCCTGCCCGGGTGCTGATGCAGGACTTTACCGGCGTGCCCGGTGTGGTGGATCTGGCGGCCATGCGAGAGGCGGTGAAACGGGCCGGCAAAGACCCGGCTCTGATCAACCCGCTGTCGCCGGTGGATCTGGTGATTGACCACTCAGTGATGGTGGACGAGTTTGGTACTGCGGATGCCTTCAAGGGCAATGTCGCCATCGAGATGGAGCGCAACCAGGAACGTTACGAGTTCCTGCGCTGGGGCCAGCAGGCTTTCGATAACTTCCGGGTGGTGCCGCCGGGCACCGGTATCTGCCACCAGGTAAACCTGGAATACCTGGGCAAGACGGTTTGGCAGAAAGAGGTAGACGGTAAAACCATCGCCTATCCGGACACGCTCGTAGGTACGGATTCCCACACCACCATGATCAACGGCCTGGGTATTCTCGGCTGGGGTGTGGGCGGTATCGAAGCCGAGGCGGCCATGCTGGGCCAGCCGGTGTCCATGCTGATTCCTGAAGTGATCGGTTTCAAGATGACCGGCAAGCTGCGTGAAGGCATTACCGCCACCGACCTGGTGCTGACCGTGGTGGAAATGCTGCGCAAAAAAGGCGTGGTGGGCAAGTTCGTGGAATTCTACGGCGACGGCCTGAAAGACATGCCGGTTGCTGACCGCGCCACCATCGCCAATATGGCGCCGGAATACGGGGCGACCTGTGGCTTTTTCCCGGTGGATGAGCAAACCCTCACCTATATGCGCCTGACCGGCCGTGATGAACAGCAGCTGGAACTGGTGGAGGCCTATGCCAAGGCCCAGGGGCTGTGGCGCGAGCCGGGCCATGAGCCCATCTACACCGACAGTCTGGAGCTGGACATGGGCGAGGTGGAAGCCAGCCTGGCCGGCCCCAAGCGCCCCCAGGATCGCGTCGCACTGAAGAACATGAAGTCTGCCTTTGAGCTGGTCATGGAAACCGCTGAGGGCCCGGCAGAAACCCGGGAAGCCAAGATGGAGTCCGAAGGTGGCGGTACCGCGGTTGGCGTTGATGAAGCTTATTTCGAGCACCCGGCCAGTCAGACGTTGCACATGAACGGTGAGCAATCCAGGCTGGACCCGGGCGCCGTGGTCATCGCGGCGATTACCTCCTGTACCAACACCTCCAACCCCAGTGTCATGATGGCTGCGGGCCTGATTGCCAGAAAAGCCGTAGCCAAGGGCCTGAAAACCAAACCCTGGGTAAAGACCTCATTGGCGCCGGGCTCGAAAGTGGTGACGGAATACCTGGCAGTGGCCGGTCTGCAGGACGACCTGAACGCCCTCGGTTTCAATCTGGTGGGCTATGGGTGTACCACCTGCATCGGTAACTCCGGGCCGCTACCAGAGGCCGTAGAAAAAGCCATCACGGAAGGCGATCTCACGGTGGCTTCTGTGCTCTCCGGTAACCGTAACTTTGAAGGCCGGGTGCATCCGCTGGTGAGAACCAACTGGCTGGCGTCGCCACCGTTGGTGGTGGCGTACGCACTGGCCGGTAACGTGCGGCTGGACCTCACCAAAGAGCCATTAGGCACCGATAAAGACGGCAACCCGGTGTACCTGAACGACCTCTGGCCCAGCCAGGCAGAAATTGCCGAGGCGGTGGAGAAGGTGAAGACTGATATGTTCCGTAAGGAATACGGCGAGGTGTTTGAAGGCGACGACACCTGGAAGTCCATCAAGGTGCCGGAAAGCAAAGTGTACGAGTGGAGCGACAAGTCCACCTACATACAGCATCCGCCGTTCTTCGAAGGCATGGGTGAGCAGCCGGAGCCCATCGATGACATCCGGGATGCCAACATCCTGGCGCTGCTGGGAGACTCGGTCACCACTGACCATATCTCTCCGGCGGGCTCCTTCAAGGCCGATACCCCTGCCGGAAAATACCTGCAGGACCACGGTGTGGAACCGAAAGATTTCAACTCCTATGGTTCACGCCGCGGCAACCACGAAGTGATGATGCGCGGTACGTTCGCCAACGTGCGTATCCGTAACGAGATGCTCGATGGCGTCGAAGGCGGGTACACCAGGTTCGTGCCCACGGGCGAGCAGATGGCCATCTACGATGCCGCCATGAAGTACCAGGAGCAGGGCACAGCACTGGTGGTCATCGCCGGCAAGGAATACGGCACCGGCTCCAGCCGGGACTGGGCGGCCAAGGGCACCCGCCTGTTGGGCGTAAGGGCCGTGGTGGCGGAATCCTACGAGCGGATCCACCGCTCCAACCTGATCGGTATGGGGGTGATGCCCCTGCAATTCCCGGAAGGTAGGGATCGCAAGAGCCTGAAGCTGACGGGCGATGAAACCGTCAGTATTGAAGGGCTTTCTGGCGAGATCAAGCCGGGCCAGACCCTCAAGATGACGGTTACCCGCAAGGACGGCACCAGCGAAACCTGCGATCTGAAATCTCGGATCGATACCGCTAACGAAGCCGTGTACTTCCAGCACGGCGGGATTTTGCACTATGTGGTGCGGGAGATGCTGAAAAGCGCTTAAGGCATTGGTGACAACATGGAGGCCGGGGCTCTGCAACGGACCTCCTGTTGTCAATGTTTACCGTGCCCTTCGAGTTCTGCTTAAGCGCCCGATGGAGGCCTCTTTTCGGTAAGCTCCAGCCAGAATAATGCACCTTTTCCGGGCTGGGATGTGAAGCTAACCCCTCCCTGCATATTGAGCATCAACTCACGGGTAATGGCCAGACCGAGCCCTGTTCCAGCTTTCGAGCATCGTATATCGGTGCTGGCCTGAGAGAATTTCTCGAACACCCGAGACTCAAACTCAGACGGTATTCCATTGCCAAAATCTTGCGTCAGGATGCGGACCTTGCTGCCTTCCCGCTCGGTATAGATGTGCACAGCTGAGTTTTCCGGTGAAAACTTTATGGCATTGGATAGCACGTTATTCAGCGCCTGCATCAGTCTCTGCTTATCGGCCAACACCTCAGCATCTGCCAGTTGTCTGATTTCAATCTGCACCTTATGTTCCGAGGCATAGTTTCCGATGTTCTCAACGCACTCGCGTATGACGTCGGAGACTTGTACTGTCTTCATCTCGAATGTCATTTTACCGGCGATTAATTTTTCAATGTCGAGTAGGTCGTTGACCAGGTAGGTGAGCTGCTCACTGTTTCTGTGCGCGATCTGAGTAAGCCTGAGCGCTCCTTCCGGGAGTGGAGCCACAGCCTGATTGATCAACAGCCCAAGGGCCCCTGAGATGGAGGTCAGAGGCGTGCGCAGTTCATGGCTTACTGTGGAAATAAACTGATTCTTCAGTCGCTCTGCTTTCTTCTGCTCTGAAATATCCTCAACAATGAGCCAGACAACCGGTTTTCCATCGGTGGTGGTAAGTTTCAGGCCGTGAAGCATGATTGGCTTGAGTAAGCCAACACGGTCCTTGATAAAGAGTTGCCGGCCGGAAAGTTTCTTTGATCGGGCCAGAGCCTCTGAAACATCTTCACCCTCAGTGATGAGGTTTCCATGCTCGTCGAAGGTTTTGTTGAAAAAAACCAAGGAGCGCGGATGGTCGCCAAGGATGCTTTTCAGGCTCAGGTTGCCTTGTACCAGTTTGTTGGTTTCTGCATCGAATAATGCGATCCCGACCGGGGCGAGTTCGAAGAGCCCCGAAAACCATTGTTGCATCTGTCGATCTTTAAGCAGCAACTGGGTCAGCCAGAAGGTTGCGGCGGTTACCGTTAACACCAGCAGCGCGAGAAGGCCCCGTAACGCTAAGGGATGAGGTGGTTGGTCGGGCCAGCCCTCCTTGGGCTGAGCGATTAGGTGCCAGCTGGTGCCGTGCATTTCGAGAGCATTGTGCACCGGTTGTTGCCAGATAACATCCGGTGCTCCGAAGAATATGCTATCCGAGGTGGCCGGGTCAGGTGAGGTGGACAGTACTAGCTGCGCTTCCTGCATGATGCGGTCGAGATTGACTGACTCATAAAGGCTTTGCAGATCCAGGATAACGGATACCACCCCCCAGAACTCACGGGAACCAGAGATGAAAATGGGAATTCGAACTGCCAGGCCCTGGCCCCCTTGAACCAGATCAATGGGGCCGCTGAACACCGCACGTTCGGTTTCCATCAGCATATGGACCTGTTCAGCCGAGAGGCTCTGTGTCCTAAGGTCCAGTCCAATTGCAGCCTCATTGCCCTCCAGGGGGTAGATGTTGTTAATGACAAAATCAGGCGCCAGGCCGATGTTTCTTAATTCAGTCGCAAGCCGGAAAATAACGGCGGCCAGTTCCTGAAAACGAGCTTCGCCCAGTTCTGGCTCTACAGCGACATTGGCTGCCAGGCCCCATACCGTTGTTATGTTTTGCAATATCCTGCCTTGAAGCTTGAGAGCCAGGTCATCGATATTTACTTGCCATTCCTGGCGCACTTCGGCTCTGAAGCGTTCTGTGCTCACCCTGTCCACTGTGATGGCAACAGACACCATTAGTATCAGAACCATCCAGCGGGCCATCCAGATGAGCCATCGGAATCGCCGATCGTCAGCGTTCCTCATTTTACAGGCTCAGCCGGTTGCTCTAGGGGCAGTTCAAGCCAGAAGGTCGCGCCTTTGCCTTCTTCTGACTCGAAATCAACGCTGCCACCCATTTGCGTCATGATCTCACACGTAATCGCCAGACCCAGCCCGGTACCCTGCTTGCCTCTTGTGCTTGAACTGTCGGCCTGGGCAAATTTTTGGAAGATGCGAGATCGAAAGCCGTCGGGAATGCCCGTGCCGTGGTCTGTGACCGAAATTGTGAGGTGATCAGGACAGAGTTTGGTAGAGACCTCTACGCTGGCACCCTCGTCTGAAAACTTGGCAGCGTTCGAGAGCAGGTTGGTCAGTGCCTGACTGAGCCGCTGCGGATCGAACCAGGCGGTGACATCCGGATGAGCCTGTTGGTGGACAACCTGTATTTGCCGGCGTTCCAGATAAGGCGCCAGGCGTTCGATCGATTCCTCGATAACCGGCGCGACAGTTTGTCTGGTTGGGTGCATGGGCAGGCGACCAGACACCAGTTTTTCAATGTCGAGCAAATCATTGATCAGGTGTTTGAGTTGTTCGGTATTTCTTAGGGCAATAGACACCATTCGCTGAGCTTTCTCGGGCAAGTGGCCCAGAGAGCCGCTGTTGATAAGCCCCAGTGAGCCGGCGATCGAGGTCAACGGTGTGCGCAGCTCATGACTGACCGTGGAAATAAACTGGCTCTTCATTTCCTCGATCTTGTGGCGCTCATCGATGTCTACGATGTATCCGTGCCATAACACACTGCCATCGGGCAGTCGCTCAGGTCGCGCCTTGCCCTCTACCCAGTGCCAGCTGCCGTCTTGCCAGCGAATACGGTATTTCTGGATCCATGGTGTCAAATTCTGCGCAGATGACTGTATCGAATCGGCGACAACCGCCAGGTCATCCGGGTGAATACGTTCAAAAGCCGGCGAGGCATCCTTGGCAGCCTGTTCTGCAGTGACCCGGTAAATGGCCTGAATCCCGCCACTGGTGTAGGGAAAGGTGCTATGGCCGTCGGGCCACAGGCGGTATTGATAGAGCATTCCCGGCGCGTTGGCGACCAGTTTGTCGAGTACTTCTGTGTGCTTTTGCTGCTGAATGATGTCGGCAATCCAGCGTCCAAGAAGGTTGACGAATGTTTTTTCCGTTTCCGTAAATCCGGGACGGCGGGGGAGTGCTGAGGAAAAGTTCAGCGTGCCGAACAGCTCGTCGTCAATCCATACCGGCGCTGCCAGGTAGCTTTCCAGCTTGAATTGCTGGTAACAGGGATGATCACAGAAACGGGAGCGCGCCATGTGGTCAATGGCAAGAACGCTGCCTTGGGCCGCCAGAAGTGAGCAGTAAGTATGCTCTAGCGGAAAGGTTATGCCATCTTCCAGAGACGTCTGGTGGCGCTCGTGATGCCAAAGGATCGTGTAAACGCCGCCGGTAATGTTGCTGACGATGGCGGTTTCCATCCTGAGGAACTCGCTGGCGGTTGCGAGGGCGCTTTCGATTCTCTCAGACACGCTGCCACGGGAGTCCAGGGAAATGTCATTCAGGATATTCAGCGCCTGAGTTCGTTCGATGTAGTAAACCCCGAGTTCCTGGTGCCGAAATTCCCTTTCGACCAAGTCAGCGAAGTCGCGGAGTATTTTTTGGTCATCGGGGGAGAAGACTCTTGGCTCTTTGTCGATCAGGCATAAGGTGCCCAAGCGAAAACCATTCCGGTCCTCCAGTGGCGCACCGGCATAGAAACGGATGCCAGGCTCGCCGGTGACCAAAGGGTTGTCTGCAAAGCGTTCGTCCTGCAGAGCGTTTTCCACGACAAAGGTATTGGCATCAAGAATCGCGTGGCCACAGAATGAAATGTCGCGGGCGGTCTCTCGAACACCCAGTCCGAAGCAGGATTTGAACCACTGGCGATCCTTATCAACCAGAGATACCAGGCAAATGGGTACATTAAAGGTTCGGGCCGCGAGCCTGGTGACTCGGTCAAACCGTTCTTCTGGCTGTGTATCCAAAAGTTCAGTGGCTTCCAGAGCAGACAGCCGCTGGGCTTCGTTTTTGGGCTGGTCAGGCGTTTTCATGATGGTCCTCACCCAAGGAGTCTGCGTCAGGTAACTCCAGCCAGAAGTGGGCGCCGTTTGAGTAATGGTAGCCTACTTTCCCGGACATCAGGAGCGCCAGTTCCCTGCAGATGGCAAGCCCCAACCCGGTTCCGGCCTTGGCTCGATTGGAGCCAGCCTCGGCCTGGGCAAAGCGTTGGAACAAGTGAGGTAAGAAGTGTTCGGGAACCCCGTCACCCTGATCTGAAACCGTGATGCGTACCACGCCGGCGGCTGTAGGATTTGCTCTAACGGTAATATGGCCACCGTTGGGGGAATATTTAATGGCATTGCTTATAAAGTTATCAAGAACTTGACGTAGTCTGGCCGGATCTGCAAAAACTCTGAGCTTGCTATCGGCCTTTGTGGCAAGTTTTACGGCGTAATGAGCGGCCATCGGCCGGTTTCCGGCACAGGCCGCTTCAATCGCATCAATTAGATTGACGTCACTCACCTGGATACTCAATTTGCCGGCTACTGCTTTTTCGAAATCCAGAAGGTCGGTAATCATTGTCTGAAGTTGCTGGCCATTGCGCAAGGCCAGTTCAACCATGGCCGAAGCTTTCGGTGGTAACTCGCCAGCAGCGCCGGATTGCAGCAACTTCAGAGAGCCGTTGATAGATGTCAGGGGTGTGCGCAACTCATGGCTGACGTTTGACACAAACTGATTTTTCAACACATCCAGCGCTTCCCGCTCCTCCATCAAGGTGTTAAAGGCAGTAGCCAGATTTCGGGTTTCTGTTGGTCCTGTAGTGCTCAGACGTTGCGTGGAAGAGCTGTCGGCTGTCATCAGGTTGATCTTTCGGGACATAGCTCTGAGTTGCCGTGTGGCAGCGCCGGCGACAATGTAAGTTATAAGTAGTAGCGGGAGTATGCTCATTAAACTGAGCCACAGAAAGTTACGGAACGAGGCTTGAGCGGGCTGAATAGCCTGCTCGTAAGGAGCTGCACTCAGGAATAGCCAACCGAGTCGCTCCAAATGTCGAGTGCTGTACACCCAACGTTGTCCTGAGTTATCCGTGACAACGCCAAAGGGTACGCCAGACAAGGCAGTGTCGATCAGTGAATCTTCACCTGGGTCGGGAAGTTCGGGTGCCGCTTGCGCCTTTTGCAGTGCATCCACCTGGATAAAATTGCTGGTATCGAGCACCTTTAGAATGGTGCCCTCTACAGCCTTGAGCTCTTCAGGAAGAATTCCTGCTTCGGCCAGGTTGATCGTGCCTGCAGCCAGACCAATTAAGTCGCCATGGTCACTTTGAATCGGGGCCAGAAAAGACAGCAGCGGCAGGCCCGTCGTACGTCCGATAATCGGCCGACTGACAACAGCTGAGCGGGATTGCACAGCTCGTTTGAAGTGAGGGCGATCCGCATACGAAGTGCCCAGCCTGTTGGGCACAAAACGATTTTCGGCGATCGCGATGCTCTGATCATCAAATATCAGCAGTCCGCCACCAAACAATCCTTCCAGATTTGGCTGCCGTCCCAGCAGCATATTCAGCCTGGGCAGGGGCAGCAGGCTTTCGCCATCCGTCAGCACACTCGCAAATGCTTCGAGTGCGTTCAGCCGGATGCTCAGCTCTTCATTGACGCGGGCGGCCAATGCCAATGTTTGCAGCGTCTGTCGTTCTGTAAGCACCTGTTCAAAATCTCGAATCAGTCTTTCGTAAGCGATGAAAAGAATCAGTGCTACGCTGATGACAATGCTCGAGCTGGCAATCAGCACAATACGGGCGTTGAGGCTTAAAGTTCGCAAGAAAGACCCTTATACGAATGGCTGTGACGGATGAAACGTGTTTTGATGAGAATATAGTGCAACCTAAGCTGTGAATGAAATAGTAAGGAGTGGCTTTTGACCAGCATAGCCCATGAGCAACTTCAGGAGCGCCTTAGGCTGCTTCAGGAGCGGTTTTTTGAGCGAGCCCGCGGCGAAATTGAAACGCTGTCCGGATTTGCTTACCTGATCGAACAGCAACAGCTGCCGAAATCGGAGTTAGATAGGTGCTACCAACTTTTGCATCGGATGGCCGGCTCGGCGGGAACGTTTGGCTTACCTGAACTGGGCCTGGCGGCCAGGGCGATCGAAAAGCAGATGAAAGCGCACCTTGAGTCGTCAGGCGACATCGCGGCGGCCCCGGATGGGTTGATTGCGGTATCAGCTGACCTTGCCCATGAGCTCCGCAAACTTGCAACGTGGCTTGCGAAAGCCCCTGAAGCCAGAGCCACTTCCGTTGCAACGGCCAGAGCCACCGCCGGTTCTTATAAAGGGGCCCAAGGCATGCATGTTCATGTCATGGCGTTGGCGCACGATCCGGAATATTTGTCAGGTCTGGTGAAATCTTTAGCGGCCTTCGGATTTATTGGTGATACCGGCTCTCTTGATCAATCCGATGTGATTGCGATGCGGCTCAGAGAGCGCACTAATGCAGCGGTCTTGCTCAGCTTGGATTCAGAGCTCCAGGACGTTCTGAGCTTTCGTGAGCAATATATTCCGGAATCCGAGCATCGTCGGTTCCCGGTTGTTTGCATCGGCGACGATAATTCTTTCGATATTATGTATCGGGTCGCAGAACAGGGCGCAGCCGCATATTTCTGGGAGCCGCTGGACATGCCAGAGCTGGCAGAGCGTATCGAAACACTGGCGCTTGAGCGAAGTTCCAGCCCCCAAGGCCGGGTGTTGATTGTTGATGATGATGCGGAGCTGGGTGAGCATTACTGTCTGGTGCTGGCGCAGGCTGGTATCATTTCTCGACTCGTGTCTGACCCGTCTGAATTGATGTCGGAACTGTCAGCTTTCGAACCGGATCTAGTCCTGATGGATGTTCAGTTGAGGGATTATTCCGGTGTTACTCTGGCCAGATTGATACGTTACGAGCCTCGGTGGCTGGGTTTGCCGATTGTCTATTTGTCATCGGAAGATGATCCCCAAAACCAGCTGGACGCCCTTTCCAAGGGGGCAGATGAGTTTCTGGTAAAACCGGTCACCGATGATTACCTTGTTCGATCGGTGCGCATTCGCTGTTATCGTGCCCGCCAATTGTCGGACCTGATGAACCGAGACAGCCTTACCGGGCTGCTCAAACATTCGTTGATTAAGCAGGAGGTTGATAGAGAGCTGGCTCGCTGTCGCCGCGCCGGTCACTATTCGTGTGTGGCTATGCTGGATATGGATCACTTCAAGCGAGTGAACGATACCTGGGGGCACGGTCAGGGCGATATCGTCATTCGTACTCTGGCGAACCTGTTGCGCAATCGATTGCGCGAGTCTGATGTAATCGGGCGGTATGGTGGCGAGGAATTTCTGGTGATATTGCCCGATTGCGAACCAACGGTGGCGGTAAAACTCTTAGAAGCTATTGGTAAAAGTTTTGCCGAACTCGTGTTCTGGGTCGGAGATGACAGCTTTCAGGTGACCCTGAGCGCAGGGGTTGCCTTGATCAACGATTTTCCTGTTTCCGATCAGGCAATTGAGGCGGCTGACCAGGCACTCTATCAGCGAAAACGGGGGGGGCGTAATGGCGTGACCTTTTATGACCTGGCTCGTGGTGAAACAGAAACTTGAGGTACCCCTGTTGAAAGCCTTGATACTGGAAGATGATGAGCTTGTGGGAGAGCTTCTTGAGACGGTCGTGGCAGGTAGTTATCAAGGGATTGCCGTCAGTCTTGCACGATCTCTGAGTGAGGCGCAGCGACTAATCGACGGGAGTAGTGACTATCAGTTGTACCTTGTTGACTGGCAACTGCCAGACGGTTCCGGGCTTGAGCTGGTAAAGCAGGTGCGTGCTTGCAATCGCGAAGTGCCTATTGTGATGGTTTCCGGCCGGTCTGACCGGGAATCCGTTCTAAAAGCCGCCCATCATGGTATCAGCGGATACATTACCAAGCCGCTGGATGTGCAGTTGTTACATGAACGTCTTACCAAGCTGGTTCCTGCTGAAGCCCCTGAAAGGAGATCCGCCAGCGAGTATTTGAAGGCGTCGTTAAATTCGGTGATTCAGTTGCCCACAGATATCGACCCGGCTGATGTTCTGGGCCTGATCGTAAGGCAGCAAGAACTATCGCCCGCTCAGTTGGCGGAGCGCTGGCGTGAGGAGGTGGCGCTGACCGCTCGTTTGCTGGATGTGGCCAATAGCAGTTCATTTCGCCGCACGGGTAAGCCCGTGGAAACTCTTAGAGATGCAATCAGCAATATAGGCGTGGCCATGGCATTGAATCAGGCCTTGGCTCTGGCACTCGATGTGGCGGGCAAGATAGAAAATCCGGACCTGAAAGCTCAGGCCAACGCGTTCCATAACATGGCACTTCAGGTGGCACGGGAAGCCCAAAAGCTCACGATTCGGCTGGGTAAGAATCCGTCGCTGTTCCAACAGGCGGGCCTTTTGAGCCGTTTGGGCGAGATGGCGGTTCTGAAAGTGCTGAACCAGTTCAGTTCAGAACGAGGCTCACTGAGTCCCTCAGAAGTGGAGCAGTGTCTTTGTGAGTGGTCTCAGGATTACGGCAATCGCCTGAAAGTACAGTGGAAGCTGCCTCTCGGTCTGAGAGATATGATTGGTGCCGTGCATGTTTTGCCGAAAGACAGCATCAGTGAGGATCGTCTTGTGATGCGGGCTGCTGCGTTGATTGCCGGGGATAAGTCTGACAGCGATGACTGTCAGCGACTTTTGCGGCGTCTTGGTCTTGAGCTTGAACCACCTAATGAGGGTAGTGAGCATGGCATCAGTTACTGAGGTAATACTGAAGAAAGTGCTGTACGTGGAAGACGACCCGGATATCCGGGCCATTGCCGAGCTGGCATTGCAGGATGTGGGTGGGCTTAACGCAGCGCTCTGCAGCTCCGGACAACAAGCTCTGGAGGTGGCCCCGGAGTTCAGGCCCGATCTGATTCTTTTAGACGTAATGATGCCCGGAATGGACGGCCCCGAAACGATGCGGAGGTTAAGGGCGATGGAGGCGACGCGCTTGATCCCAGTGATTTTTATGACCGCCAGGATTCAAAGTGCTGAAATTGACGAATACTTGGCGTTGGGAGCTATCGGTGTTATTCCCAAGCCTTTCGATCCGATGATGCTGGCTGATGATATTCGTCGATTAGTTAAGGAAAGTACGAAAGGGCCACGGGACTGACTGGCGCCGGAAAGGTGCGCGATTGGCTGATTTGCGTTAGGCTGGCGTGCTTGAATTTGTCGCTGCTGAATTGAGGTGTCATGTCTTCTCCTGAATCCCCAAATGAAATCAAAGCGCGGCTCAACCTGGAAACCTCCCGCATTCACTGGCACGAACTGCAAACCTACTATGCCCGAGGGCAAGTGGTACGTGTGGGCCCCGAGCTGGATCTTCTGGATGTGGCGGCTCAACTGACGGCCGACAACAAAGCACGGTTTGAGCAGTGGATGAACAGCGGTGCCATCGGTGATGTGTCGCCCGACCTTGCCCGCAGCTGGTATGACCGGAATGCCGAGCTTTGGGCGGTTGTGGTAGCGCCCTGGGTGCTCGTGCAGGACCGCTCCGACAAGAAGCTGCACTGACCCGGCTTTTCCGTTTGCCACTACTCGCGACTTTCCTGCCACGTTAGGCCGTTTTCCCTTGAGGACATTATGCTGACAGGCGCACTGCTGATTCTGGCTCCGCTGTTTCTGGGTTTTGCGATTGCGCTGGCTAACCGCCGCCTGATGACGGTGATCCACTACACCGTAGAAGGCCTGGTGTACTTCATTCTGGCTTTGCTGGGCCTTGGCCTGGGGCAAATGGAGGGTTTGCTGGCGCAACTCAGCACCATGGCCTTCCAGGTTGCAGGGCTGGTGCTGGTGCTGCTGGTGGCCAACATGGCCGGGTTGTGGTTATTCCACCGTTGGCAGCCACTGGATCTCGGGCCCCGTGATGGTGAGCTTAAGCCAGGCTACCGACGACTGTTTCTGGCAGGGCTTAAGCCGCTGGTGGCGGTCATCGCAGGTGTCTTGCTCGGGTATTTTCTGTTTTCCGAACTGCCCATGGTGGATGAGGTGGCCACCTGGGCACTGATGCTGCTGCTGTTCCTGATTGGCTTGCAGCTGCGCAACGCCGGACTGTCACTGCGTAAGTTGCTGATGAATCGCCAGGGGCTGGGCATTGCCCTGGCATTGACTGTCAGCTCCCTGGTTGCCGGGCTGGCACTGATTCCGTGGCTGGGCCTGCCCTGGCACCAGTCGCTGGCGATGGCCTCGGGATTTGGCTGGTATTCGTTGTCTGGCATTGTGATCGGCGATGCGATGGGCCCGGCCTGGGGTGGGGTGGCCTTCCTGAATGATGTGCTGCGGGAAATCATTGCCCTGGCGTTGATCCCCGTGGTGATCACGGCACGGCCTGCCATGGCCATTGGCTATGGCGGCGCAACGGCCATGGATTTCACCTTGCCGGTTATTCGAAGCAGCGGTGGTCTGACGTGTGTGCCGGTGGCCATTGCCTCCGGGTTTTTGCTGTCGTTTCTTTCCCCGGTTTTGATGGGTGTCTTCCTGTCTTTGGGTTGATCTGACATTTCGGTCGATCAAAATTGACCGGGTACAATGCTTTCGTCAGATTTACGGCTATATTGGCTACGTATTACCATCGGAAACTCGTCCCTCTTCGGAGCCAACCAATGAACCGCCGCCACTTCCTGCGATTGTCGGTATCCGCAGCTGCAGCGCTGGCGATGATTGGCTGTGGCCGGTCGGAGTCCTTGCGGGTGGGGGTGCACCCCTGGATCGGCTACGAGCCGCTGTTTCTGGCTGAAGAGTTTGGCTGGTTAGCGGATTCGGTGAAGCTGGTCAAAGGTCAGGCGGCAACCGATTCCATGGACGGTCTGTTGACCGGTGAGCTGGATGCGGCGGCGCTGACTCTGGATGAGGTGATCAGGGTCTATGCTGAGGGCGTACCGTTACGCGTGGTTGCGGTGACGGATGTATCAGTGGGTGCGGATATGATGATGGTCAAGCCTGGCATAACCAGCCTTTCCGGTTTGCGCGGCCGCTCCATTGGTGTCGAGCTGGCGGGTGTGTCCGGCGTGCTGCTGTTCTCGATACTCGAGCACGCAGGCCTGGAAAGTCATGAGGTTACGTTGGTGGACCTGCCGGTCAATCGCCACCTGGACGCCTGGCAGCGTGGCGAAATTGATGCGTCGATTTGTTACGAGCCGGTCGCGTCCAGCCTGGCAAAGGTTGGTGGCACCCGCCTTTTTGACAGCAGTGATCTGCCGGAGACGATTTTCGATGTGCTGGTGGTTACGGAAGCGGCCGCCCGCAATCGGGCCGCAGCCGTGCGCGACCTTGTGCAGGCGCATTTTCGCGGCCTGCGGCATGTGGTTCGCAGCATGCACGATGCCGTATATCGTATTGCCACCCGCCAGGCTATTCACCCGGATCTCGTCCGCCGCGCGCTGGCGACAATCATGTTGCCTGAGTTGGCAGCTAACCAGCGTTACCTGGCGCGTCGCGGCCAGCTGGAAGCCGTTGCCAGGCGACTAGCCGAAATACTGGTGCGTGAGGGTCTGATTAGTAGTGCACCGGAATATGACCGCCTGTGTGATCCGTCGTTTTTGCCCCGGAGCCTGCGATGACCCCGCTTCGTCTGCGTCATGGACTCCTGGCGATTCTCTTGCTGATGGGGGTCTGGCAGAGTGTCCTGCCTGTCGCGGCCCAGGTCAGGGACGAGGTGACCCTTGGCGTCTTCGCCTACCGACCGGAGCCGGTCATTCGTGAGCGTTACGCCCCGTTGGCGGACTACCTGTCACAGGAGAGTGGTGTTCAGGTTCGCCTGGAGGTGCTGACACAGGAAGAGCTGACCCGCTCATTGGCCGCCAACCGGGTGGATTTCTTTCTCACCAACCCCAGCCATTTTCTGTTGATTCGGAGTGAAAGAAGCCTGACCGGCGTATTGGCGACTGTTATAAGAAGCTGGAACGGGCAGTCTACCGGCAGTATTGGGGGGGTCATTCTTGCCCGCCAGGAGCGTGATGACATCAATACCCTGAAAGACCTTCGCAATAAGAGCATCGCCACTCCGGGGGTGCATTATCTGGGGGGGTATCAAACGCAGGCGTTGGAGCTGTTGGACGCCGGGCTCGATATTCAGCGAGGCAATCGCATCGTTCGCCTGGGCAACCATGATCGTGTGGTAAAGGCTGTGTTGGCCGGTGATGCCGACGTCGGGTTTGTTCGCACTGGTATCTATGAGGATCTGTTTCGTGAAAGCCCGGGGCTTGCGGGTGAACTGAAAGTGATCAACCGACAAGAGCTCAGAGGGTATCCCTTTGTGCTTTCAACTCGCCTTTACCCCGAATGGCCGTTGGTGTCTCTGCCCCATGTGGACAGCCGGGTTGTACGCCGGATTGCCTCTGCGCTGTTTGCCCTGGAGCCGGAACATCCGGCCGCCCGTGCCGCCGAGCTTTCAGGGTTTTCGCCGCCGGCAGACTATCAATCGGTTGAAGAACTGGCCCGCAGGCTGAGAGTGGCACCCTATGATCAGGTGCCCAGGGTGACCTGGCTCGATGTGCTGAATCAGTACCGCTATTGGGTGGCGGCGGTGGCCGTTCTGGTTATCTTGTTAGCAATGACGAGCCTCTGGCTGGGTCGAAAGAAGCGTCAGCTGGTGGTTGAAGAGCGGCGGCAAAGAACACTCATTGCCAGCTGGCCGCAACCCATGCTGATGCTCCGCGAGGGTGTGCTGATCGACTGTAACCGGGCCGCAGTCGATCTGGTTCGTTACAGCTCTGAATCGTCGTTACTGGGCAAGAGCCTGACGGCATTCTCTCCCTTCGTCCAACCTGGCGGAACGCCGTCAATGCAAAAAGCGGAGTCCCTGTTGGCGAAAGTGATGCGCGGAGAGGTGGTTCAGTCCGAGTGGCTGTTTGTGCGCTCTGACGGCTCTGAAGTCTGGGTAGACATGACTCTGGCGCCGGTGCAGGAACCCGGCTCGGGAGCGCCGTCGGTTCTGTGTGCCTGGTACGATATCAGTCGCAGGAAAAACGCCGAAGAGCGGCAGCGCCTGGCACTCCGTGTTTTTGAAAACGCCCGGGAGGCTATTTTTATAACCGATGCCCACGGCGCGATTATCGATATCAACGATGCCTACACAAATATAACCGGCTTTGAGAGAGATCAAGCGGTGGGCAGCATGCCTCCGATGCCTCTGGATGAGGGCAGTTCGATTCTTGTGGTCGCCCGGGAACATGGCGTCTGGAGCGGCGAGTTTGCCAGCGGGCGCCAGAGTGGTGAGGCCGTAGTGCTGAACCTGACATTGAGCAGTGTGTTTGATGAGTCTGGCGCCCTCAGCCATTTTGTCGGTGTGTTCAGTGACATCACCCGGCTTAAAGACACCGAGAGAAAGCTGCGGACCATGGCGCATTATGATGCCCTCACCGGGCTGCCGAACCGGGTGTTGTTTTCAGATCGTCTGCAACAATCCATGGCCCAGGCTCGCCGACAGAATTATAGCCTGGCGGTTCTCTACATCGACCTTGATCAGTTTAAACCGGTGAATGATGCCTTCGGGCATGGCGCTGGAGACGCCCTCCTGGTGGAGGTTTCCCGGCGTATGAGGGCCACGCTGCGAGAAGAAGACACGCTGGCCCGCCTGGGGGGTGATGAGTTTTCCGCGATCGTGGTGAACATAGCCGGTGAGGCGGCTCTGCAACAGCTTTTGTTCCGGCTGCTTGAAGCCATTGCCGAGCCGGCCTGGGTAGCGGACCACAGTGTGGAGGTAAGCGCGAGTATAGGTTATACGCTCTACCCCCAAGCCTCTGAGCTCGATGGTGACCAGCTGTTGCGCCAGGCCGATCAGGCCATGTACCGGGCGAAAAGAGCGGGAAAGAACCGTTACTGCAAGTTTTCCGATGCCGTCAGCTGATTGCTGCCACCATTGAGAATCTCCGTGGCGGGCCGCCAGTTCAAGGATTTACCCCATTGGTCGTTCAACCGTCGCACAGAGCTCAGGGTGTCCAGAGTCTGGTCACCCAGCTCCGTGCTGAACTGCCGGGTAACCATCATCTGCAGCGTGGCGTTTTTCAGTTGATGGTAGGTCCGCTCGGCTTCCATCAGCAATTCCGGGGCGGGTTCTTCAGCCGCCACCAGCGCCCGGATGGTGCTCAGGTAACGATCCATGACCTCCATGACACCGGTAAAGTCAGTGCGTCGGCTGAGTGCTCGTAGCGTCAGCAGGCGACTGGCCAGTTCCGTGGCTTCGGTCAGATACCGGCAGGTTCGAATGCTGATGGTCAGCGCATCCACCACGCTCAATTGCATTTTTTCGGCCCGCAGACGGCCGATGTAATCGGTGATGGCATTGTTCAGATTACGTATTGCTTCGGCTTTCGGTCGAATGTCGGCTTCGGTCAGGCTTTCCCTGTCGAGGCACACTCTCAGTAAACCCCGGCTGTGGCCAATCAATCGCTTCATTTCCTGGTCCACTGCGCCAATGGCGAGTTCTGGTGTCGACACCAGGGTATCGTCCAGGTAGCGGGGTTCTGCGTTGTCTTCTTCCTTGCTGCGGAACATGCGCCCCAGAAGCTTGGCAAACGGTTTGATGAAGGGCAGCATGAGGAAGGCGCCCAGCACGTTGAACAGGGTGTGAAACAGCGCGAGCGAGATGGCCGGGTTGGCTTCAAGCTCAAGCAGATCGGTGAGGGATGCTACGGTCCAAAGCATGATTGGCAGAATCAGCAGGGCAATGGCGCCGGTCAGGGTGTTGAAAAGAATGTGGCCAATGGCCAGCCGGCGGGCGTTGGCGGTTGCCTTCAGCGCAGACAGAGCGGCTGTTGAGGTGGAGCCGAGGTTGGCGCCGATCACCGCCGCTGCGGCGTTGTCGAGGGTAATCAGGCCACCGGCTGCGGCCGTAAGTACAATGGCCAGCGCGGCACTGGAGGATTGTGTGAGCACGGTTGCCAGCAGGCCAATGGCCATATAGGCAGGTAAGCCGTAATCTGGCGCAACAATGCCGCCGCTGGTAAAGCCGCCGGCGACCGATTCAAGGGCGGTTTTGAGAATGGATAGCCCGAGAAAAAACAGCGCAAAGCCCGCCAGGGCCTCACCGAGAAACTGGTTGCGGGGGTTCCGGCTGATCAGTTTGACCCCCACACCCGCGGCCAGCAATGGCAGGGCGATGGCTTCAATGTTGAATCCGAACCCCACCAGGCTGACCAGCCAGCCGGTCATGGTGGTGCCGATATTGGCACCGAAAATAACGCCCAGCGACTGCGCCAGCGTGAGCAGCCCGGCGTTCACAAAACCGATGGTGGCTACAGTCACCGCCCCTGAGTGTTGAACAATACCGGTAATAACAAAGCCCGCCATCAGGCCCCGTAAGGGGGTTTTGGTCCAGTTTCCGAGCATATGGCGCAGATGGTGGCCAGCGGCGTTTTTCAGGCCGTTGGTCATCATTTCCATGGCCAGCATAAACAAAGCCAGGCCACCCAGAATCTGAAACAGGGAAGACATCATGGTTGTGGGATCACTCGTTCAGGATGGTTCTGCTCCAAGCTTAGCAGATGGCCGCGGCGGGCTGGGGTGCTAGTTCAGGAATTTCCGAACATCCAGTTTGTAGTCTTCGGGGTCGACCGCTTTTACAATCCGGTCCTGAGTGCCCGGGCGCGACAGGTCAACGCTTTCCACGGTGATCGGTAGCCGGAATCGTGTGTGGTACATCACTCGGACCACAGGCAGGCGCTGGTCATGCTCGTTGGCTTCAATCACCACGCCCAGCCGTCCGCTCTCCAGCAACACCAGTGAGCCGACGGGGTAGAGGCCCAGGCAGCGAATAAACGACTTCACCAGATCCGGGTCCAGGTGCCGACCACTCCATTCGAGCAGTTTTTTGAGCCCCTGTGTGGGTGTCATGCCCTTGTGGTAAACGCGGTCAGAGGTGATGGCGTCGTATACGTCGGTAATGGCCACCATGCGGCCGTATTCGGAGATTTCGGCGCCTTTCAGCCCTTCGGGATAGCCGCTGCCATCCATTTTTTCGTGGTGTTGGGCTGCGGTGATCACGCTGATCTCTCCTATGCCCTCGGTGCTGGCGAGAATGTCCCGGGAGCTGCGGGCGTGTAGCTTCATTACCTCAAATTCTTCCGGTGTCAGCCGGCCGGGTTTGTGCAGGATTTCGTCGGGCGTAAGAATTTTGCCAAGATCGTGCAGCAGGGCACCAACCACGGTCTGGTGCAGGGCGTCGGCCGACAGGCCGCGATAATTTCCGAACAGGGTCATCAACACGCTCAGGTTGACCGAGTGTTCCAGCAGGTAGTTGTCTTTCTCCCGGATTCGGCCCAGGCAACTCAGGGCATTGGCGTTGCGCAAAACGGAGTGTTGCAGTTCGTTGGCCAGCTGGTGAATGGGGGCAATATCGACGGCTGAACCCATCTTCACATGGTTCATGAAGCTGCCTACCATGCCCTGGGCCTGGCTGTGAATGCGCTGGGCGATCACCATCTCTTCGGCCATGGCGACACGGGGCTTCAAACCGGGGCTGAGTTCGCCGGCTTTTTGCAGTGCGGCTTCGTTGCGTTGATCTATTTCGGTCGCCGGCTCCGAGTCCTGGCAGTCGAGCCCTTTTTGGGCATCAATGTAGACGTGCTGTACCCCCATCTGACGAATTTTCTCGATGGTTTCCTCACGCTTGATCACGCCTTTTTTGCGCTGGGTGTTGTGAGGAATCCAGTCGTTGTTCAGGTCGGTGATGTACATGCCGACCTTCAACGCCTCGATGGGGATGCGTTTGATCATGGTTGTGGGAAGAACGTCCTTAGGCTGTTCTGGTATGTCTGGCTGACCACGTGGTCCAGTGGTATCTCCTTCACTTCGGCAATTTTCTCCGCCACGAAGGGCAGGTAAAACGGCGCATTTTCACGGCCCCGGTATGGCACTGGCGTCAGGAACGGGGCATCGGTTTCCAGCAGGATCTGTTCGATGGGCACCATGCGCACAATGTCCCGCACATTTTCCGCCTTGTTAAAGGTGGTAATGCCATTGAAGCCCAGGCACCAGCCCTGGTCGATTGCGTATTGTGCGAGCCCCGGGCCGGAGGTGAAGCTGTGAATCACACCTCGGCGTTCAAGGGTGTTTTCGAACTCCTTGAGGATGGCAATGGTGTCGTCATCGGCATCGCGGCTGTGAATGACCACGGGAAGATGGTGGTCACAAGCGATTTGCAGCTGCCGCCGGAACACCTGTCGCTGTACCTCCCGGTCGGCGTTATCGTAGTAGTAGTCCAGTCCGATCTCACCGATGGCAACGATTTTCTCATCCCCGGCGTGCTGGCGAATCTCGGCTTCAACGTCATCCGAGTAGCTCTCGGCATCGTGGGGATGAATGCCCTGGGTGCCGAAAATCCAGTCAGCTGACTGGCTGAGTGCGCGCACCGTTGCCAGGTTCTCCGGCGACACGGCAATGGTGATGATCTTCTCGATATTCACCTGCCGGCTTTGCTCAAGGATATCTTCCAGAGGCTGGTCTTTCAGGTAGTCCAGGTGGCAGTGGGTCTCAATGATCGGATGATCGAATACGGGGATCTCACGACGTTTTTTGCTCATGTCCGGTTACCAGACTCCGTCTTGGTCGGTGAGTGAATGCTATGCTGAAGGCTGTCTTGGACGAGTTTACCAGCTTGGCTGTTTTTTCGTCTGTATAACGGTCATAGGGAGTTTCTTGGATGAAGTATACGGCGTTCGCCCGTTCCTGGTTTCTAAACCCGGAAAAGTCCGAATTCAACGGTTACCCGACAGAGCTGGACGATAGCCGGGACATCCCTTCGCTGGAGGCCAGCCTGGAAGATATCGGTGAATACCAGCGCCGACTTTGGGCAAACCGCAAGAAGGCCCTGCTGTTAATTGTTCACGGCCCGGATACCAGCGGCAAGGACAGCTTGATCCGTACCCTGGCAACCTATGCGGACCCGGCGGGATTTCATGCCTGGTCGTTCAGCCGGCCAACCGAGATGGAAGCGTTACACGACTTCCTATGGCGGGTAACACCGTTGCTACCGGGCTATGGCCAGATGGTGGCTTTTAATCGCAGCCACCACGAAGCGGTGATTGGCGAGCGAGTTTGGCCGGTGCGGGCGGCGGAGACCTATAACTGGCCGGCGCGGTATCAGGCCATTTGCGATTTTGAGCGCCACCTGGTCAGTGAGGGCACCTGCGTGGTAAAGGTCTGGCTTAATCTGTCGGAAGACGAGCATAAGCGCAGGCTTTTGAAACGCCTGGATAAACCCCGCAAGCGCTGGAAGTTTGACCGGTCGGATATTGAAGGCTGGAAGCAGCGGGCGACCTATCAGGCATACGCCGAAGAGGCGCTGGCCGCCACCCATACCGAGGACGCGCCCTGGTTTGTAGTGCCCGGGGATCGCAAGCCAGAGGCTCGGGCGATCATTGCGGCGTTGGTGGCGGAGGTGCTGAAGCAGCTGGCACCGGACTACCCGGCCGAACATCCGGACGTATTAGCGGAGTATCGGGCGTTGCTGGCAAAAAATGGTGTGAAGTAAGTGAGCGGAGGCAACCGATGCACATTGTCGTAGTAGGCGGTGGCGTGGTGGGTGTCACCACGGCACGGGAATTGATCCGCAGGGGCCATCAGGTAACGGTGCTGGAACGGCACCCGGTCGCAGGGAATGAGACCAGCAAGGGCAACGCTGCCCAGCGCTCCTATGGCGTCGTGTACCCCTGGGCTGATCCGTCGATGGTGTTCAAGGCGTTGCCGTGGCTGTTGCGTCAGGACGGCCCCCTTAAGCTGGGTTTGCCACCGTCTGTGGCGGCCCTCCGGTTTATGTTTTCGACCCTCCGCTATGCCTGGTCGCCCGGGTTGTTTGGCCTCAACAAACGGGCCATGTTGCGGCTCGGCGTGTTCAGCCGGGAGTGGTTTCTGGCAATTGAGCAAGAGCATGGCCTGGCGTTTGATGGCGAGCACAAAGGGCTCCTGCACCTGGCCAGTTCGCCACAAGCGATGGATGATTACCGGCAACTTTACCGGTTGCTGAATGAGATGGGTATTGCTGCCAGCCTGCTCACGCAGCAGCAGGTGCGAGAGGCTGAGCCCGGTATGACGGGCGACGGCCCGCTGTATGGTGCTATCCGCTACGACACCGACGGCACCGGCGATTGTCACCTGTTCTCCCAGGCCCTGGCCGGCGTCTGCGAACAGCTGGGTGCCCGCTTCCGCTACGGCGTGGAGGTTGAGGCCTTGCTGGCGGACCCGCAGAGGGTGAACGCGGTGCAGCTCCGCAATCCTGATGGCCGTTCGGACATTCTGGAAGCCGATGCCTTTGTGGTGTCAGCAGGGTGCTGGTCGCCCGGGCTGGTTCGGCCACTGGGACTGAACCTGCCAATCTATCCAGTCAAGGGTTACAGCATTACCGTGCCGCTGAGAGATCTGGAAAAAGCGCCGGTCAGCACCGTTCACGATGACAATTTCAAGGTGGTGTCCACCCGTCTGGGCAATCGTTTACGAGCGACCGGGTTTGTCGAGCTGGTGGATTTTAACCGGGATATTCCGGACGCCCGCATTGCCACCATCCGGAAGTCAGTGCAATCCCGTTTTCCCGGCTGCGCCGACCTGGATGCGGCCGAGACCTGGACCGGCTTTCGTCCCATGACTCCGGACGGCCCGGCCATCATTGGTCGTGGTCCCCGGGATAATCTGTTCCTGAACACCGGCCACGGTACCTTCGGTTGGACGTTATCGGCGGGCAGCGCTGCGGTGATTGCCCAGGTGATCGAGGGCGAAGAACCGGTGGTGCCGCTGGATGCGTTCAGGCCGGGCCGGTTCGCCGAGTAACGTCAGAGCTTGCGCTGAATATTGCCGCACAGAGTGTGAGCAAAGCCGATGTCGCGCTCGGTCAGCAGCGGCAGCCGCTCGAATACCCACTGGGACAGCTTCTCATCGGCCGGTGCATCCACCTGCGGCAGCAGTGTTTCCAGTCTGGAGCGCAGGGCACCCAGGCCCGGCGTGGCGGCCGGTTCTTCAGTAACCGTCGGTTGTGCGAGCCCTGACAATTCCCAGGCATAAAGCATCACCGCCTGTGCCAGATTCAGGGACGGGTAACTGACCGCCATGGGAAAGCCTGTGAGCAGGTCGCACAAGGTCAGTTCGTCGTTGGACAGGCCCCGGTCTTCCCGCCCGAACACCAGGGCCGCGGTAGTCACTGCGGCGCCCTTGTTGGCCAGTACCGAGCGCAGCTGTGCCGGCTGATGCCAGTCCTGCCGGTTGTGGCGGGGCTTGGCGGAGGTGCCCATCAGCAAATCCGCGGAGTTCCTAACCGCCGTCAGATCAGGGAAAATGCGGGCGTTATCCAGAATGTGATCGCTGCCGTGCGCCAGCCAGTGAGCTTTCGGGTCTGTGTGCAAATCTGAATTGACCAGCCACAGCTCTGTGAAACCCATGGTGCATAAGGCCCGGGCCGCGGCGCCGACGTTTTCCGGAACTTTTGGTTCAACCAATACAAAGGCCAGTTTCATGACGTTACCTCCGGCGGCGAGTGTACACGAGCTTGCGCCATCTTTTTACACTCGCTGGCAGGCGGTGAATGGCTGGCTGGCTTGCCATGAGTCTCTGTGGCGCCCGGTGCCGTTTATGGAGCCAGAGCCACCCTGGTGTCGTCGATACCCGGAGCTGGCACGCTGGCTGGAAGGTTTGTCGGATGCTGACTGCGAGCGTCATGAAGAGCATCTGGCAGACTTCGCCGTTGAGGCCGCACGGTTTGTGCCGGAGCTGTCCGGTTACCGGAAACTGATCGCTGTGCCCGCACTGATTACCCCGGAGACAGGGCAGGCAGCGGCCTTGCCGGAAGTCAGTGCGGTTGATATGCCGGGTAGGAAACGCCTTCAGGCCGGGGCTTTCGCGGCTTCGCTGGTTCCGGTGCAAGGTGCGGTGCTGGACTGGTGTAGCGGCAAAGGTCATCTGGCCCGAACGTTTGCCGGGCAGGGCGCTGAAAAGGTGCTGGGTTTTGAGTGGAATCCGGATCTGGTGCAAGACGGGAACCGGCTCGCAGCCCATTACGGTGACCCGGTGACGCTGCAGCAGCAGGATGTGATGGCCGGCGACCTGGCCTGGCCGGAGGCTGCTCATGGGGTGGCGCTGCACGCCTGCGGCGACCTGCACCGCCAATTGCTTCGGCGTGGCAGTGGTGCCGGCGCGCCTCGCCTGAGCCTGTCGCCCTGTTGCTATCACCTGACTGAAAACGAGGTGTATCAACTGTTGTCAGAACAGGCCCAGAATTATGCCCAAGCGCTGAATATCGATCGGAATGGTCTCCGGCTGGCGGTGCAGGAAACCGTGACCGCGCCAGCCCGGGTACGGGAGCAAACCGCTCGTGTCAGTGCCTGGCGCCTGGGTTTCGATGCTTTGCAGCGATCTTTGTCGGGCCTGGATCGTTACCTGTCGGTGCCATCCCATCCGCCTCGTTTGAACAACGGCAGTTTTGAAACATTCTGTCGCTGGGCCGCAGATAAAAAGCAGCTGGTGTTGCCGGAGGGTATTGACTGGCAGTTCTGGGAGGGGGTTTCTGAGCACCGGTCAAGGCAGGTTCGGCGCCATGAATTACTCCGGCACCTGTTCAGAAGGCCATTGGAGCTGTGGATGGTGCTGGATTACGCGGTTTTTCTGGAAGAGCAGGGCTACCAGGTTCGGCTGGGTGCCTTCTGCGAGAGATCGCTGACGCCGCGTAACCTACTGTTGGATGCGGTCAGGGCCTGTTAATCGCCAGATAAACAAACAGGGCGCCCGAGGGCGCCCTGTTTGGTCAATGCCGAACCGGTTTGTCTTAGCGACGAACCTGGATGCGGGCTTCCACACGACGGTTCTGGGTGCGGCCAGCCGCGGTGTCGTTGCTGGCAATTGGCTCGGCTTCACCGTAGCCAACAGCCGTTACCCGGTCCGGATCAACACCGAGTACGGAAGTCAGGCGGTTGGCCACGGCTTCAGCACGGCGCTGAGACAGGAAGCGGTTGTAGTCGGCTTCACCACGGTCATCGGAATGGCCAGCAATCTCTACGCTGGTTTCCGGGTACTCATTCATGAAGTCGGCAACTTTACGGATTTCGGTGTCGTAGGTTGCGTCAATCACAGAGCTGTTAGTGGGGAACTGAACACGCAGTTCGATGGTTTCGATGGTTTCGGTCACGCCTTCACAGCCCGTTGCATCGACGGTTGCGCCCGCAGTGGTGTCCGGACACTGGTCCTTGCTGTTCACTACACCGTCGTTATCGCTGTCCAGTTCACAGCCACGGCTGTTTACGGCTGCTCCGGCCGGGGTGTTCGGGCACTGGTCCTTACTGTCGGCAACGCCGTCGTTATCGGCATCCAGCTCACAACCGCGACTGTCTACCTGGGCGCCAGCCGGAGTGCCAGCACACTGGTCACGGGAATCGGGCACGCCATCGTTGTCGGCATCGGCCGGCGCCTTGGGCGCAGGATCAGAAACCGTGCGGTGGAAAGCCCAGCTCAAGCCCAGAGATACCATGGTGTCGAAGGTGCTTTCGTCGATACCGTGGAATTCGCGCAGATCACCCCGGATGGAGATCATGTCGCTGACGTTGTAGCGGAAGCCTGCACCCAGGTTTACGCGGGTTTCGTCGTGAGCGGTGCCAGCGGTGTTGTAGGAAATAGTGTCGCCCATGCCGAATTCAGCATGGCCGGCACCCATGGAAACGTATGGGTTCCAGGCTTCGTCCGGGCCGGCAAAGTAATAGGTGCCGTCCAGTCGGAGCTCTTCAAATTCGGATTTGCCATCCACGTACTTGCGGTCTGCGTCCGCCCGGGAGTAAATGGCTTCTACCGACCAGTGGGGGCGAAAACGGTATTCAATGCCAACACCGTAGGTGCCGGTTTCGCTCAGGTCCCGCTTGTCGTCAAACAGCTGGAAACCGGCGAACGGGTTCAGGTAAATGGTTTGCTGGCTTTCCGCGATAGCGGGTGTGGCAAGGGATGTAGCAAGGGCGGCCAAGGCCACCGGGCGCATGAGCTTCATGCAGAACCTCCTGTGTGATTGTTATTTCCTGTAACGGGTTCAGGAACTACGGATAAATTCCGAAAAAACATCGTATTACTCGAAATTTAGGCCAGTAGGCCAAAAAAAACAAACAAAAGACAGTGTTAACACCTCAGGTTTTATACGGACGCGCGGGCTATCGGGTTACTGTGAAGTACAAGTGCGCACTTTTTTTGCTGAAGTTCAGGGTGTCGGCGTTGTCAAAGCGCACTTCAAATGAGCTCTCGTCTTCACCGGTTACTTCACCTGCGCCAAAGACTGTGTGTACCACACGCCGGCAGTGCCAGATGGGTTCCATAGCCTTCGGCTCCTCCTCGGCGGCGCCCTCAAGCGTTAGACCGGCACGGGCGGCGTAACGACGGCTGATGGCTGTTACCGGCTGGTCCAGCGTCCAAGGCTGTTGCTCCGTCGGGTGGTCGGCATCCAGTCTGGCGCCCAGCTCGCTTGAAAGTGGGTAACAGAGCTCCGATACAAACCGGCTGGGCCCTTGATCGCCGTCCAGGTGCGGTTGGGCGCTCACTGGCCGGGTAATCAGGTGCAGTGCGTTGCGGGCTCGGGTCATGCCGACATAAAGTAACCGGCGCTCGCTCTCCAGCAAAGCCCGGGCATCGTCCTGGGGCCGGGGGCTGTAGGGCAGGTATTTTTCTTGCAAGCCGGGAATGATCACCACCGGCCATTCAAGCCCCTTGGTGCGGTGGATGCTGGACAGCAACACGCCCTGCTCTGTCTTTGTGCCGGCCTGCTGTTTCAGTGCCTTGAGGTGATCCAGCGCACCTTCGGCATCCGTGTCCAGGCTCTTCAGGTAGTCTCTGAAACCCTGAATGGTGTCAATGCGTTCCTCGGCGCTGTCGTGGGTCAGTGCCAGGCTGCGAATACCGTCGTACAGATCGGTGTATTCGGCATACACGCTGATCAGTCCGGCCACCGGTCCTTTGTACTGTTGCAGTTGTGCCAGCACCTCTCCGAGTTTTCGCAGTTTGCGGGCGGCCATGGGCTGCAGAGCGTCAAAATCCATGGCCAGCAGGCGTTCATGCCAGTCTTCGGTAAATTGCGCGAGAAACTGCGCCAGGTTGTCCAGCTCGGGCTCTTTCAGCCCGGCATGGGGGAATCGAAGCAATTGCCGGGCGGTGTCGAGCCGGTCGGCATCCGGGAGCTGGCTGGCCCGGCCGCTGACCACCATCAGCAGTGAGATGATGGCCTGAACCTCTCTGCTGAACAGCGCACCTTTGCCGGCGTCTATCCGGTAGGGAATCTGCCGGGCCAGCAGCTTCAGTTCAATCGGAACACTCTGGCTCCACACCCGGACCAGGATGGCGGTCTGGCTGTTTTGCTCCGGGCTCTGTTGCTGAAGAATGTTGAGCACCTGGTCGCCGTCGTTTTCCGCCCGGTGCAATTCTGCCCGGGTGGCGGGTGTGGAGGGATGGGAGTGGCACATGACGTCCTTCCGGCCTGTGTTGTGGCAGATCAGGTGGTTGGCGAGCAGGGCGACCTGATGGCCATAGCGGAAGGTGTAACTCAGGGTTTGCTCCAGGGGACTTTCAAACTCGTCGCTGAACCGGCGCAGGATGAACTCCGGTTTGGCGCCACGGAATTCGTAGATGGTCTGGTCCGGGTCGCCCACCACGGTGACTCTGGCCCGATCGCCGGCCACGTAGCGCAGCAACAGGTGCTGGATTTCATTGGTGTCCTGATATTCGTCCACCAGAATGAGGTCCATTTTGTTGCCTACCAGGCGTTGCAGTGGCGGGTTCTGGTGGATGGCCATCACCGGTTCGTAAATCATGTCAGCGTAGCTGATCCGGCTTTGGCTTTTGCGCCATTGTTCGAAGCTGTGGAACAGGTCGATCAGGTAGGTGTGTTTTTCCGAGTAGCCCAGTTCTTCGAAGACAACCTCGGCCGGGGACAGGCAGGTTTTCACCAGGTCAATAAAGCCGGTGGCGGTTTCGACGAATTCCTTTTTATTGCGGCGAATTTCGTCAGCGAGGTCTTCCGGTGCCAGGCGTCGGGTAAGCATCCAGGCCTGGTAGCCAATTTCCTGTTCGGTGAGGATTTTGTCTGAAAATCCGGGCAGGTAGCCTTCGCGCACAAAGCGTTTGTAGAGGCGGAAGCCCATGGCGTGGTAAGTGCGGATTTCCGGCGTTGCCAGGCCGGACTGGTTGCATACGAGCTGTAGTTTACGTTCAAAGTCGATTCGGGCACTGCGGTTGAACATCAGGACCAGCATCCGGTTCGGGTCGTGGCCCTGTTCCAGGAGGTAGCGGATGCGCCAGGCGAGGGTGGAGGTTTTGCCGCTGCCTGCGACCGCGGTAATCACCGAGTGTTCATAGCCGGCGGTGATGATGGTCCGCTGTTCTTCGGTGAGGTAGTCCGGGAGGTATCGGGTATCGGGTGCTTGGGGATTGATTGGCATGGCGGGTATTGTACTTGGCAACTGGCAGTGGGAGTAGTGTTGTCCCATAATCTCGACCTTGATCTTACACAGCGTTTGTCGCCCGTGTTCACCCGGGTAAGGCCTGCCAAAAAACGCTCCTTCGGCACATCCCTGTGGCGCTTCGGCTCCGCCATCCCTGGCTCCGCAGACTTTTGGCAGGCCTTACCCGGCTGAACACTCCTTCGGAGTCCATGTTCGCTTATGTCATTGCCCTCTGGAAACAACTGGACGCTTTTCGTGCAGCGCCTTGCCCATCTTGGCCACCGCCGCCTGGTACTGGTGGAAGGTGAGCCAGAGTGGGGGCGTGCCTGGGTGGCTGCCCGACTGGCGGCGTTTGAGGCCGCTGAGGTGCTCTGGGTCGGTGATGCGGATGATGCCAGTCGGGCCGGTGTTCGTGGTATTGCGTCGAAGGAGTACAAGCGCTGGCTGGGGCAGGAAACCGGTGTGTTGGTGTGGGATGGCTGGCAGGGTAATCCGCCGGATGGGTTGGCGGCGTTGGCGGGTACGTTGAAGGCCGGTGGTTTGTTGTTCTGGCTGATGCCGCCGCTTGAGGACTGGTCGGGTTTTGTGGATGCGGATTATTCAAGGACCGGGCTGGAGCGGGCTTCGGAGCATCCGTTTGCGGCGCGGTTGGCGCGGGTTCTTGCGGCTGATGCGGAGGTGATCCGGATTCGGCCCGGGGCGGAGGCGTTGCCGGCTCTGCCGGTAACGGGGGCTGAGGCGGCGCCGTTTGAGCCCATCACCACGGATGAGCAGTCGCAGTTGGTTACCCGATTGGTGCGCTTCGGGCTGGGGCGTCGTCGTCGGCCCTTGGTGGTGACGGCGGATCGGGGGCGGGGTAAGTCGGCGGCCTTGGGGATGGCAGCGGCGGAGTTGTTGATGGCAGGGCGTGAGCAGATTTTGGTGACGGCGCCTTCTGCAGAAAATTTGCAGAGCTTTTTCCGTCATGCCGCAGAGCGTCTTGGCGATCGGTTGGCAAGCCAGTCTGGCACGGCGTTGGTGTTGGCTGACGGGCGGTCGATCCGGTTTTTGCCGGTGCAGGATTTGCTGCTGCACAAACCGGAAGCCGAGGTGGTGATGGTGGATGAAGCCGCCGGCATTCCGGCCCATTGGTTGCGGGATATTTTACTGGGCTGGCCGAGGGTGGCGTTTGCCAGCACAGTGCACGGCTATGAAGGCACGGGGCGTGGCTTTTCGATTCGTTTTCGGCAGGTGCTGGATCGGGAAACACCGCACTGGCAGTCGGTCAGTTTACGTCAGCCTGTGCGCTGGGCGGGGGGCGATCCGCTGGAGCGGCTGGTGTCGGATCTGTTTTTGCTGTCGGCAGAAAGCCCAGACGGCGCAAAGCCTTCGCCTGAGGATGTGGTCATTGAGCCCTGGCACCCGGCCAGCGCCAGCGAAAAGGAGCTTTCCGAGGCGTTTGGCTTGCTGGTGGATGCCCACTATCGAACGACGCCTGCGGATTTGCGCCAGTGGCTGGATGATCCGGGCGCGCAAAGTTGGCGGGCGATGTGTGATGGGGTGACCGTGGGGGTGCTTTGGGCGTCGGTTGAAGGCGGTATGAATCCGGAGCTGGCGGATCACGTGGCAAAGGGCCTGCGTAGACCCCGCGGGCATATGTTGGCGCAATCTCTGGCTAGCCACGCCGGCTTTCCGGAGGCGGCTGTTCAGAAGCTGCTCAGAGTGGTGCGGGTGGCTGTTTCGGAACCGGTCCGTGACATGGGGATTGGTCAGCGCCTGGTGGCTGCCGCGTTGGCCACCTGTGAGCGCCAGGGTCTGGATGCTTTGGGGACCAGCTTTGGCGGCGACTCGGGGTTACTGGCGTTCTGGCGAGCCTGTGGTTTGTGTGTGGTTCGGTTGGGGTTGCGGCAAGAAGCCAGTACCGGGGAATATCCGGTGCAGATGCTGTGCGGGGCGTCAGTGCGGGGGGCGGATCTGGTGCAACGGTTGCGCCATCGGTTTGCCCGGTACTGGCCGGTTTTGTTGCCCCGTCAATGGCCTGGTCTGGCCCCGGATTTAACGGGCGCTGTTGGTGCTGATTTGCCCGCCCGGGGTGTTCTGGATACCGATGATAAGCGTGACCTTGCAGGTTTTTCCGAAGGTTACCGTGGCTTTGAGCTAACTTTACCCTTGTTGCGGGAACTGGAGGGGTGCTCCGGTGTGATGGCGTGGCTGCCGGAGCAGTCGGATTATCCGTTGTGGTGTCGGGCGGTCAGCCAGGGCTGGCCATGGCAGCGAATTCAGGCGGCGGGGCTGTGCTCCGGGCAGAGGGACGGCGAATTACGGCTGCGCAGACTGGTGTGTCAACTTGTGCAAAACGGGCCGGAGTTGTGACCAGTTCGATTTAAATCGGGCGATTTGCTGCCCAGAATAGCCAAACATTAATAAGAGACTCAGGACTATGGTCAGGGATGTGAGCAGATTTGGATATCTGGCGGGCTTTTTTGCGATGTTGTTGCTGACTGCCTGCAGCACAACGAGCGACGCTCCGGAGCAGACGGACGCCCAGAATAGTGCGGCACTGATGTCGGCGGTTGAGGCGGATGAGGACCGAGCCGTGCTTGATCTGTTGACCCAGGGCACGCCACCGGATCAACAGACGGCCGCTGGTAAAACGGCGCTGATGGTGGCAGCGGCCAATGGCAATCGTCGCATTGTGCGGCTTTTGCTGGCGGCGGGTGCTGAGGTGAATCGCCAGGATTCGGAGGGCTACACGCCGGTGATCCACGCTGCTGAGAGCGGCCACCTGTCGGTGGTCCGGGCGTTACTGGCGGCCGGGGCCAATGTGAATGTAAGTCAGGGCGGTGAATCGTTGTTGATGAAGGTGGTGGGCAGCGGCGATCTTCTCACTGCCGAGATGCTGCTGGCGGCGGGTGCCGATGTTCACTATCGGGGTGCGGATGGCCGTACCGCCCTGGATCTTGCCCGGTCCAGCAACAATCAGGACCTTGAAATGCTGCTGGTTCAGGCGGGCGCCGCCCGGTAAATCCGGGCGGTAGCCGGTTCGGGGCTTAGTCGAGCCCCATGGGGTCGGTCAGGTCATCCCACTCCGGCTGAAAATGTTGTTCCACCATCGCCTCGGGCACGTCGGCAACGGTGGGGTAAGACCAGTCGGGTGACTGGTCTTTATCAACCAGCAAGGCCCGTATGCCTTCGGCAAGATCAGGCCGGCGGGTGCATTCCAGGGCCATTGCCAATTCCATTCGGAAAACGTCTTTCAAGGACATTTGCTGCCCTTTCCTTAACTGGTTCCAGATCAGCCAGGCGGTCACCGGGCAGCCTTGGCGCAATGTCTGCGTGCAGTTTTGCCACCAGGGGTCATCACTTTCAGCTGCCAGCAGCTGCCCGACAATCGCGGGCAGTTCGGTGCCTGACGTCAGCTTGGCAATGGTTTGCTCGTGCTGCTCCAGATGGCCCGGCGCCAGGGCTCGGTAGTCCAGAGCTTCCATCTGGTGTAGAAGACGAAACAATCGGTTGTCGTCCGCCGCCGGCTCGCCTCGCCAGCGCTCGTCCTGAAGTTTTGCCAGCAGGATGTCGATCTGACCGGGTTCAATCACCATGTCGGCCAGGCCTACTCGCAGGGAGTCGGCCACGTTCAGCCGCGCGCCGGTCAGCCCCATAAACAAACCAAGACGCCCGGGCAGGCGGTTCAGGAACCAGCTGGCGCCAACATCCGGGAACAGGCCAATACTGATTTCCGGCATCGCCAGGGTGACGTCCGGCGTGACCAGCCGATAGCGACAGGCCGATAACAACCCCAGTCCGCCGCCCATCACAATGCCTCGGGCGACGCCGACAACCGGTTTGGGGAAACGGTGCAGGCTGTAGTTCAGCCGGTACTCAGCGGTAAAGAAACGCCCGGGTGCCTCGGTATCCCCCTTGCCCGTCAAGCCATCGTATAGTGCCTTGATGTTACCCCCGGCGCAGAACGCCCGATCGCCACTGCCGCGCAGCACCACCAGACAAATCCGGCTGTCGTCGGTCCACTGGTCGAGCGCGTGCTGGGCCTGATTCACCATGTCTTCGGTCAGCGCGTTGAGCGTTTTGGGCGAATTTAGTGTCAGCAGGCCGATGTGGCCTTCCCGGCAGGCGAGTTCCTGGACCTCTACTGGCATGGACGATGTCTCCGGCGAATCTATCACTTTGTGTGTATTGGTGGTTTGTGCGTAATGTCTTACAGTCTGTTCAAGAGTAAAACGGGACCATGGTCGCACGAATGTCCTTGATCTATCACATTTGAGCTCTGGATATGCTGTGCTATAAGTGAAGTCTGGATTTGGTTCGGTTTGAAGCCGACTATAAAACGTAAAATGATGAGAGGGTTAACTCCATGAATCTGAAACACTTTGCAGTTGCTGGTTTGTTCGCACTGGGCGCCGCGGCTCCAGCCGCCTCCATGGCAGCAGACGTTGAAGCAGGTAAGGCCAAAGCTGGCGTATGCGCTGCTTGCCACGGCCAGAACGGTATTTCCCAGGTGCCGGTATACCCGAACCTGGCAGGCCAGAAAGAACAGTACCTGGTTGCTTCTCTGAAGGCCTACAAAGCCGGCCAGCGCAAAGGTGGCCAGGCGCCTGTCATGCAGGGCCAGGCGACCGGTCTGAGCGATGACGACATCGCCAACCTGGCCGCTTACTACGCCAGCCTGCCAGCCGGCGGTAAGTAAGAGGTACCTGGCTGCCCGTTAGCCAGTGTATTGCAGTGGTGCGGCTCAGGCCGCACCACTGACAATCCGGTAGCAAGGCCGATAGGCCGATGAACCGGGTAGCTTCATTCTGTTCTGTTCGACAAACTGCTCCAGCATCGCTTCCAGTGGCTTGATCAGTGTCGGGTCTCCGGCGATCTCAAACGGCCCCTTTTCCTGAATCTGTCGAATCCCGCTTTCCTTCACGTTACCGGCAACAATACCGCTGAATGCCTTGCGCAGATTGGCGGCAATCAAATGGGGTGGCTGGTCACGGTGCAGTTCCAGGGCCCGCATGTTGCTGTGGCTGGGCTCGAACGGTAACTGGAACACCGGGTCAATTTTCAGCATCCAGTTAAAGTAGTAGGCATCCTGCATGGCACGGCGGAAGGTTTCGACATCTTTCATGCCCTGCTTCATGGTCTGCGCCACACGTTCAGGGTCATCAATGATGATTTCGTATTTACTGGCGGCATCATCACCCAGAGCGTTGCGGATGAACTGATCGATCATCTCGAAATAGTCGGCGTTCTCCTTGCGCCCGGTAAACACCACCGGGAAGGGCAGATCGGCGTTGTCGGGGTGCAGCAAGATGCCCAGAAGGTACAGAATCTCTTCCGCTGTGCCCACTCCGCCAGGGAACACGATGACACCGTGGCCGCAGCGCACAAACGCTTCCAGACGCTTTTCGATGTCCGGCATGATCACCAGCTCATTGACGATCGGGTTCGGAGCTTCAGCACCGATAATGCCGGGCTCGGTAATGCCAATGTAGCGGCCATTCTTGACCCGTTGCTTGGCATGGCCAATGGTGGCGCCTTTCATCGGACCTTTCATGGCACCGGGCCCGCAACCGGTGCAGATGCTCAGCGCCCGCAAGCCCAGCTGGTGGCCTACGTCTTTGCTGTACTGGTATTCGTCGTGGCCGATGGAGTGGCCACCCCAGCACACCACAATATCCGGTTGCCGGCCGGGCTCAAGCACCCGGGCATTTCTGAGAATGTGGAACACCAGATTGGTGAGGTCTTCCGGGCTGTCTTTTCGGAAACCCGCCACGTAGTTGGGAATGGAATGGCTGTAAACAATATCCCGCAACACCGAGAACAGGTGCTCGCGGATCGCCCGCAGCATTTCGCCATCGACAAAGGCGTGGCCCGGCGCATTGATCAGCTCCAGTTTCAGTCCCCTGGGCTGGGGTACAAGGCGCACGTCGAAATCCGAATGGGCCTCCATCAGTTCTTTACAGTCATCGGTTTCTACGCCGGTATTGAGCACGGCCAGGGCACACTGGCGGAACAAGCGGTAAAGACCACCCTCGCTCTTGTCCTTGAGACGGTTGACCTCGTGGTTGGAAAGAATCTCGAGGCTGCCCTCCGGAGAAACCAGGGCATTCATGGTGGATTCGGTCATCGGTTGTGGAGCTCCTGAGTGTTTCGGCAATGACGGATTTTGTTCATATCTGTCTACAGGGTACACTAAGTCGTTTCCGCGCTTTACGCTACCCGACGTTATTCCGACCAAAGTCCCTATTTTATGAAATTGCTGATTCGCCCCGCCGCTGAAGTGGCCATCAAAAGTAAACCCGTTCGCCAGCAGCAAATGCGCCAGTTGCGACAAAACATTCGCAAGATTCTGGTTCGGCTGGACCCGGAAATCCGGGTGGATGGCAGCTGGGACAGGGTAGACATCGAGGTGCCCGAAGGTCGAGGCCTGGCATCCCCGGTGATTGATGAGCTGACGCGTATTCCGGGCATCTCCACCATTCAGGAAATCGGTGTCTTTCCGTTTGTCGATATTGCTGACGTGAGTGCCAAGGCGATCGATGCCTATGCCGATCGCCTGAAAGGCAAAACTTTTGTGGTCCGGGCGCGCCGCCTCGGCGACCACGACTTCCGTTCTATCGATCTTGAACGAGCGGTGGGCGGGGCTCTGCTGCAGGCCTCTGACGCCCGGGGCGTGGATTTGAAGAATCCCGAGATGGAAGTACGCATTGAGGTCAAAGACGACCAGTATCACATTGCCCATCGTCGCCACGAGGGCGCCGGCGGTTATCCTATCGGTACGGTTGAGACTGTGATGACGCTGATTTCCGGCGGCTATGATTCCTCGGTAGCCGCCTATTTGATGATGCGCCGGGGTATTCGCAGTCACTTTCTGTTTTTCAATCTGGGCGGCGACGCCCATGAGGTGGGTGTTCGTCAGGTGGTGCACTACCTGTGGGAGCGTTACGGGTCATCCCATAATGTGAAGTTTATTTCGGTGCCGTTCGAAGGCGTCGTGGCCGAAATCATGAGGTCGGTGAATCACCGTCATTGGGGCGTAGTGCTAAAACGCCAGATGCTGAAGGCCGCCGCTGAAATAGGCCGTTATTACAACGCCACAGGCCTGGTGATGGGGGATGCGGTCGCCCAGGTGTCGAGCCAGACCCTCACCAACCTGAACGTGGTGGACCGGGCCAGCGACGAAGTGGTGCTGCGCCCGCTGATCGCCATGGATAAACAGGAGATCATCCGCATTGCCCGGGAGATCGGCACCGAGCCCTTTGCCCGCAACATGCCGGAATACTGTGGTGTGATTTCCAGCAAGCCGGTCACCCGAGCCAAACTGCACCGGGTCGAGGAAGAAGAAACAAAGATGGATTCGAGTGTTCTGGCTCAGGCGGTTCTTGATCGCACCGATGTGATGGTTAACCAGCTGCTGGACAGCATCGTCACGCCCGAAGAAGTAGAGCTGGTTCAGACACCCGCCGTGGATGATGTGATTATCGATGTGCGCCACCCGTCGGAGGAGGAGCGCTCACCCCTTGCGCTGACCAACAACGAAGTGCTGAAAATTCCGTTCTACGAAATCAGTCAGCAGATAGCCGGCCTGCCAGCAAACCGGCAATACCTGCTCTACTGCGATCGGGGCACCATGAGCCGTATGCACGCCGGCCACCTGAAGGCCGACGGCCACGGTAATGTGAAGGTATACGCGCCCGCGTTCTAACCTTCCAGCCCCCGGACGAATTGCTGGACATTCTCACTGAGGGTGTCCAGATCATACCCCCCTTCCTGCACCACCAGTGTCGGCAGACCCAGCTGACGAATATGGGTGCTGAGTTTTTGGAAACCTTCTGACGATACCGATACTTTGGCCTGGGGGTCGTCTTTGTAGATGTCGAAGCCCAGGGTCAGAATCAGCACGTCCGGTTGGTACAGGCGCACCGCTGCCAGCGCTTCGTCCAGTTTGGCGAAGAAATCATCTTCACTGGAGCCGTGGGGCATGGGCAGGTTGATGTTGTAGCCTTCGCCTTCGCCTTCACCCCGCTCATCCTCGAAACCGCTGACCACCGGGTAAAAGTTGGTGGGGTCCCCGTGGATGGAGATGTAGAGCACATCGCTACGGTCGTAGAAAATCTCCTGAATGCCCTGGCCGTGATGCATGTCGGTATCCAGAATCACCGTGCGGGGAAAGCGGCTTTTCAAATGCTCTGCGGCAATGGCAGCGTTGTTCAGGTAGCAAAAGCCGCCTGCAGCGTCTTTCCGGGCGTGGTGGCCCGGCGGACGGCATACCGCATAGGCTGAGCGCTCACCTGCGATCAGTGCATCGGCTGCGCCAAGCGCCGTCTGGGCAGACCAGTAGGCGGCCTTCCAGGTGTTCTCGCCAATGGGACAGCTGCCATCCGCCAGGTAACGGGCGGCTTCCGCCAGAATGCCGCGCAGGGCATTGGGAGAGCGCACGAAGATGTTGGACATCACTTCATCGCCCCAGTCATCCATTTCCTTCCAGCGCCGATGAGCGGATTCGAGAAAGCGAAGGTAGCCGAGGTCATGCACTTTCGAAATCGGTGCGGCCCCCTGGTCTGCTGGCTGCAACACTGGAATGCCCAGTGCCTTGAGGCCTTCCAGCATCTGCTCGGTGCGATCAGGCACCTCCTGGGGTTGGCGCATCTGGCCCCGGGTAAAGTATGTCTTCGGTATGTGCAGATCCTGTGAGGGATGGAAAAACGCTTTCATGTCCGGCCTCCTTGGTTAGCTTCTTCGAGTATAGGCAGTGACACTACAGGGTCAAAAAATCGCCCGATACTTTACAGGCTGCCGCTGAGCTACCACTATGAAAGGCACCAATGAATTTGTTGATCTGTCCCGCACCGGGGCAGCACCCGTTATTGAAGAGGAGACGAGATGATCGAGTCACCACTGCTGCAAAACCTGTCAGGCTACATTGGCGGGCGCTGGACCGACAATTCCGGAGGCAACACCTTTGACGTGTTTAACCCGGCTACCCGGGAGCTGATTGCCAAAGTGCCATCCATGCCGGAAGACGACATTTTGGCCGCCGTAGAAGCGGGCAAGTCGGCCCTTCGCCTGACCAGCCCCTGGCCCATCGAAACTCGCCGCAAATGGCTGGAAGATATTCGTGATGGGCTGAAAGAGCACAAAGACGAGATTGGCCGGATTTTGTGCATGGAGCACGGCAAGCCGCTGAAAGAAGCCCAGGGGGAAGTTGAGTATGCGGCCGGCTTCTTTGATTACTGCGCCAAGCACATCAATGCTCTGGATGCCCACACGATCCCGGAAAAACCAAAAGACTGCACCTGGACCGTTCATTATCGGCCGGTTGGCGTGGTAGGCCTAATTGTGCCCTGGAACTTCCCGATTGGGATGATTGCCAAAAAGCTGTCTGCTGCGCTGGCCGCCGGTTGCCCGTCGGTGATCAAGCCAGCCAGTGAAACCCCGCTCACTATGGTGGCGCTGTTTGCCCTGATGGACAAACTGGACCTGCCGGACGGCATGGTCAATCTGGTGATGGGGAAGGCCAGTGTGATCGGCAAGGTGCTGTGTGAGCACAAAGATGTGCCCATGCTCAGTTTTACCGGCTCCACCGAAGTGGGTCGCCGGCTGATTCTGGATACCGCAGAACAGGTGAAAAAACTGGCGTTGGAGCTGGGTGGCAACGCACCGTTTATTGTGTTTGACGATGCCGACCTGGATGCCGCGGCGGATAACCTGATTGCCAACAAATTCCGCGGTGGCGGTCAGACCTGCGTGTGCGCCAACCGCGTGTTCATCCATGAAAAGGTGGCGGAAGCCTTCGGCCAGAAGCTGGCTGAGCGGGTGAGTCGCATGACCGTTGGCGACGGTATGAAAGACGGTGTCGATATCGGCCCACTGGTCAATCAGGCGGGCTTTGACAAGGTCAAACGCCACCTCGAAGACGCACTGGGCAAGGGTGCCAGCCTGGTGGCCGGTAAAACACCGGCTGACCTGGGCGATGGGCTGTTTTTCCCGCCAACCGTTGTGATGGGCGTGGATCGTGAGATGGCCTGCTACCAGGAAGAAACCTTTGGCCCATTGGTGCCCATGGCATTATTCCGCACCGAAGAGGAAGTGATTGAGGCGGGTAACGACACGGAGTTTGGCTTGGCGTCTTACGTATTCACTGCCAATGCAGAGCGTGCCCAACGGGTCGCTGCAGGCCTGAGATTTGGCCACGTTGGCTGGAATACCGGCACCGGCCCGACACCGGAAGCACCGTTTGGCGGTATGAAGGCCTCTGGTATTGGTCGCGAGGGTGGTCTGGAAGGGTTGTTCGAGTTTGTGGAAGCTCAAACCGTACCGCGTGGCTTCTAAGACATAAGCCCTCATCTTTTGAGGTGTCGCACGGGGGAGGTGCCCCTTCAGGACACGCTACGAGCACATCCATGTGGGCTTGACTGTGGCCATCCATGGCCACAGACAGTCCTGAAGGGGCACCTCCCCCGCGCTCTTTCTGACTGCGGGTGAGGGCTTTTCAAGCTGAGCATAGCTTGCCCTGGGAAGAAGTCCCCGTTCCTGTGCGTTAACTCAAAAGATCGACGGTTATCCCTGCCCGACAAACCTGCTTTTCTCCTGTTATACTCTCAGGCCTGTTTATTTAACCAGTAAAAGCCAGGTGCTATGGACGTTTCCCACATTATTGACCCCCTGAACGATGCCCAGCGCGAGGCTGTCACCGCTCAGAACGACCACCTGTTAGTGCTGGCTGGCGCGGGCAGTGGCAAAACCCGGGTGCTGGTGCACCGGATTGCCTGGCTAATGACGGTAGACCGGGTGCCGCCCACCGGTATCCTGGCGGTGACCTTTACCAACAAGGCCGCCAAGGAGATGCGTTACCGCATCGAAGAGATGATGAATATTCCCTCCCGAGGGCTGTGGTTTGGCACCTTTCATGGTATTGCTCATCGCCTGCTTCGCTCACACTGGAAAGATGCCGGCCTGCCGGAAAATTTCCAGGTGCTAGACAGCGACGATCAGCTGCGCATGGTCAAACGGGTGATGCGGGAGTTCCAGATTGATGAAAGCCAGTGGCCGCCCAAGCAGGCCCAGTGGTTTATCAACAGCCAGAAAGACGAAGGCCTGCGGGCGGACCATATCCAGGAGAACCCGGGCGACCATTTCACCAGTACCATGATCAAAATCTACCGCCAGTACGAAAAGCTCTGTCAGCAGGGTGGTCTGGTGGATTTCGGTGAGTTGCTGCTGCGCTCCCACGAACTCTGGCTGCACAGGCCAGAGTTGCTGAAGCACTATCAGCAGCGCTTCCAGCACATTCTGGTGGACGAGTTCCAGGACACCAACACCATTCAATACGCCTGGCTGCAGGTACTGGCCAGCAATCGCGTACCGTTGACAGTGGTGGGGGATGACGACCAGTCCATCTACGGCTGGCGTGGTGCCAAGATCGAAAACATTCAGCAGTACCAGCGGGACTTTCCCAATGCCCGGTTGGTCAGATTGGAACAGAACTACCGCTCCACCCAGATGATCCTGAAAGCCGCCAACTCGGTGATCGCCAACAACCAGGGCCGTTTGGGCAAGGAGTTGTGGACCGACGGCCCGGATGGCGAACCCATCAGCCTGTACGCGGCATTCAATGAGCAGGACGAAGCCAACTACATCGCGGACTCCATCACCGCCTGGGTTAACGACGGCAACCTGCGCAGCGAGTCGGCGATCCTTTACCGATCCAATGCCCAGTCCCGGGTGCTGGAAGAATCCCTGATGCGCCAGGGCATTCCGTACCGGGTGTATGGCGGCCTGCGCTTTTACGATCGCCAGGAAATCCGCAACGCGCTGGCCTACTTGCGATTGGTGCAATACCACCGGGACGACGCCGCTTTCGAGCGGGTGGTGAACATTCCTACCCGGGGCATTGGGGCCAAGAGCCTGGCAGAGCTACGGGCGTACGCGACCGAACAGGGTATTTCCCTGTGGGAGTCCGCCGAGCGCATGCTGGCGGCCGGGCAAGTCAAAGGGCGGGCCAAAACCGGGCTGCAGTCGTTTATGGAGATCATCAACGAGTTGTCAGCCATGGTGGGTGATGCCTCACTGCAAGGCCTGATGAAGCAGGCCATCGAAAACAGCGGCCTGAAGGATTACCACGCCAGCGAAAAAGGCGAGAAGGGCCAGGCCCGGGTCGAAAACCTGGAAGAGCTGGTCAACGCGCTGTCGGATTTCGAGGTGGAAGACGGCGTCGATGCGTTGTCTGAGTTTATCGCCCAGGCAGCGCTGGACGCCGGTGAATCCCAGGCCGGCGACCACGAAGACAGCGTGCAATTGATGACCCTGCACTCGGCCAAGGGCCTGGAGTTCCCGCTGGTTTTTCTGGCCGGCGTAGAGGAAGGTTTGTTCCCCCACAGCATGTCGCTGGAAGAGCCGGGGCGGATGGAAGAGGAGCGCCGCCTGGCCTATGTCGGCATTACCCGGGCGATGAAAAAGCTGGTGCTTACTTACGCCGAATCCCGCCGTCTGTACGGCCAGGAAAAGTTCCACGCGCTGTCGCGCTTTGTGCGGGAGATTCCCGCGGATTGCCTGCAGGAAGTCCGGTTACGCAACACCGTTACCCGCCCCGCCATGGTGGGGCGTCCCAATGAGAGCATGTTCAGTCAGGATTCTGCCCAGCAGTCCGGCTTCAGCCTTGGCCAGCGCGTACGCCATCCCAAGTTTGGCGAAGGCATTGTGATGAATTCCGAGGGCACCGGACACCACACCCGCATTCAGGTGAACTTCGATGAAGGGGCTAAGTGGCTGGTGCTGGCCTATGCGCCGTTGGAAGCCTGCTGATAGAATGCCGGCCGATTTTGTAATCAGAGATTCAAAAGCATGATTGAGGTGTTGGTTTTGGCGGTGGCGCTGAGCATGGATGCCTTCGCGGTGTCGATTGGACTGGGTTCCAAGCACACGAGAAAAACGTCGTCGCTGGCCCTTATGGCGGGGCTGTATTTCGGGGTGTTTCAGGGCCTGATGCCACTGATTGGCTACCTGGGCGGTAAAGGCGTGCTGGGCTGGGTGGAAGCCTATGCACCCTGGATTGCCTTCCTCCTGTTGACGCTCATCGGTGGCAAGATGATTTATGAGGCGTTCGCAGAAGGGGTGGAGGAAGACATCGCCATCATTACCCAGCGCGTTATGTTGATGCTTGCCATTGCCACCAGCATTGATGCCATGGCCGCGGGATTTGCCCTGACTCTTCTGGATGTTGCGCCCTTGCTGGCTTGCCTGATCATTGGTGTGATCACCTTCGTGTTCAGTGTTGCCGGGGTCTACATTGGTAGTCGGAGTGGCACCTTCCTCGAGGGCAAGGCGGAGTTTGTCGGTGGCGTGGTGATTGTGCTGATCGGACTCAAACTCCTGTTCATCTGAGCCCGGTCAGAGCGGATCACATCAGATCACATCAGCACCGCGTAGATCACGGCCGCCAGAATGACCCGGTAAATCACGTAAGGCCACATGCCGACTTTATTGAGCCACTTCAGGAAGAAGTGGATCGCGGTAATGGCCATCAGGAACGAGGTTACCCCGCCGATCAGAAAGCCGCTCCAGTCTACGATGACATCCGAGGTAGCTACTTCCAGCAGCTTGACGGCAGAGGCCAGCACGATAATGGGAATGGCCAGCAGGAACGAAAACCGGGACGCGGTTTCCCGGGTCATGCCCAGGAACAGGCCTGCGGTGATGGTCACACCGGAGCGAGAGGTGCCGGGCACCAGCGCCATGGCCTGAGCAATACCGACCAGCACCGCGTCTTTCCAGTTAAGTCTGTCCAGTGTACGTTGATGTTTTGGCAGCCAGTCTGCAACGCCCAGCAGCAAGCCGAAAAACAGCGTGGTGAAGAAGATCACTTCCACCGCCCGCAATTCGTTGTCGATCATGTCCAGCAAGGCCAGGCCCGCGAGGCCCGCCGGGATGGTGCCGATCACCAGATACCACGCCAACGCGCCTTGGCCGACGATCCTGCGTTGGCCGATTGAGATCACGCCATCGCGCGCGACGCCGAACACATCCCGCCGGAAATACAGCACCACCGCCAGCAGCGTGCCCAGATGGACCGACAGGTCAAAACCGACACCCTGGTCGTCCCAGCCGAAAAACGCCGGAGTCAGGATCAGGTGAGCAGAGCTCGAAATGGGCAGAAATTCAGTCAGTCCCTGGAGAAGGCCAAGGAAAAGGGCCTGGTAAAAATCCATGCTGTCGGTTCCGTTCGGGTCAGGAGATTACGATCTAAAGCGATGACAAGTCGGGCGGGATATTAGCAGGGTGGCGACTGGCTGAACAGATTGCCGACCCCGGGATGGCAGCCCGGGGCTATGCGAGGCATCAGGCGGGGAATCTGTCCCGGGTGTTGTTGGCAATGCGCACCAGCATCAACATCAGCGGCACTTCCACCAGCACGCCAACCACGGTGGCCAGCGCCGCACCGGATTGCAGGCCAAACAGCGCAATGGCGGCCGCCACGGCCAGCTCGAAGAAGTTGCTGGCGCCAATCATGGCTCCCGGCGCTGCAATGCAGTGGCGCACCTTCCACAACCGGGCCCAGCCGTAGGCGATGAAGAAGATCAGTACGGTCTGGATGATCAGGGGTACCGCAATCAGCGCAATGTGCAGCGGGTTTTCCAGAATCACCTCACCCTGAAAGGCAAACAGCAATACCAGAGTGACAATCAGGGCAGCCGGCGTCACTGGCCCCAGCCGCTTCATAAACACCTCGTTGTACCATTGCTCGCCACGGCGGGCGATCAGGGTACGGCGGGTGAGGTAGCCCGCAGTGAGGGGAATGACGATGTATAGGACTACCGACAGGATGACGGTATCCCAGGGCACCTGAATATCGGAAATACCCAGCAGGAACACCACAATGGGTGCGAAGGCAAACAACATGATGATGTCGTTCAGGGACACCTGCACCAGCGTGTAGGCGGCATCGCCTTTGGTCAGATAGCTCCAGACAAACACCATCGCCGTGCAGGGGGCGGCGCCCAGCAGAATGGCGCCGGCCAGGTATTCGCTGGCCAGTTGCGGGGCGATCCAGGGCTCAAACACCACCATCAGGAAGAACCAGGCAATGGCGAACATGGTGAAGGGTTTGATCAGCCAGTTCACAATGGTGGTGATGGCCAGGCCCTTGGGTTCTTTGCGCACGTCGACGATGGAGTTGAAATCAATCTGCGCCATCATCGGGAAAATCATCGCCCAGATCAGGATGGCGATGGGGATGGACACCTGGGCGTATTCAAAGCGCGACAGGGTTTCCGGCACAGACGGCGCCAGCTGGCCCAGTGCTACGCCTGCCACAATGGCCAGCGCCACCCACACGGACAGGTAGCGCCCGAACAGGTCCATTCCGCCTTCGGTAGTTTCAGCCGGGTTCACATCGCTGTTACTGCTCATGGGTCGCCTCTCAGATGGAGCGTTGGTTCACACGCTTCGACAGTTCTTCGGCGCTTTCCTTGCGTTCGGAGTAGCGGTCGGTGAGGTAATCACTGCGGTCCCGTACCAGCAGGGTGAACTTTACCAGCTCCTCCATGACATCCACGATACGGTCGTAGTACGCGGAAGGCTTCATCCGGTCGTTGTCGTCAAATTCCATGAACGCCTTGGGTACGGACGACTGGTTCGGGATGGTCACCATGCGCATCCACCGCCCCAGCACCCGCAGCTGGTTGACTGCGTTGAACGACTGGGAGCCGCCACATACCTGCATCACCGCCAGGGTTTTGCCCTGGGTCGGCCGAACGGCGCCCATGGACAGGGGAATCCAGTCGATCTGGGTTTTCATGATGCCGGTCATGGCCCCATGACGCTCCGGCGAGCACCACACCATGCCTTCGGACCATTCTGCCAGTTCCCGCAGTTCCTGAACCTTGGGGTGGCTGGCATCTTCGGCATCGGCCAGGGGCAGTCCCCTCGGATTAAAGACGCGGGTTTCCGCACCCATCGCTTCCAGCAGGCGGGCGGCTTCTTCCACCGCCAGGCGGCTGAAAGAGCGCTCGCGCAGGGAGCCGTACAGCAGCAGAATCCGCGGGCGGTGGCTTGAATGTGTTGCGCCTCACAGGTCCGTGTTGGTGGGTGTTTGAATCAGGTTAGTGTCAATGTTCGGTAGGTCGTCGAAGTTCATCATGGAGCCAGTTTGCCATCTTTACTCTGTCACAGTTGCCGGCTATTATCGCAAAAACTGAATATATGGCAATTCGAATATACGGAATTCCGCATGAAAAGAAGAGTCCTGTTTGTCTGCACCGCCAACAGTGCCCGGTCACTAATGGCAGAAGCCTTGCTCCGGCACATGGCTGGAGACCGGTTCGAGGTAGCCAGTGCGGGTACTGAACCTGGTGAACCGCACCCGCTCGCGTTGCAGGTGCTGCAGGAAGCCGGCGTTCCGGTTGACGGGCTTTACAGCAAGTCGCTGTCTGAGTTGCAGGGCCAGTACTGGGATTACGTGATTACCCTGTGTGAAAAGGCCGCCCGGGAATGCGCGCGGGTATCTTCTGGTGCCCAGCAGATTGCCTGGGACTTTCCGGACCCGGCCGAGGCCAACCGGCACGCCACCTTTGCCTTGACGCTGAAAGAGATCAGGGAGCGTATCGGCCTGTTCACCCTGGTTCATCAGAAAGAGACTAGCCTGAAACCGGCGGACTACAACCCGGTGACTGTGTTCAAGGCCATGGCCGACGACCTGCGCCTGGCGGCCCTGCTGCTGATCAAGGATCAAGGCAAGCTGTGCGTGTGCGAGCTGACGGAGGCGTTTGAAGTCTCTCAGCCAAAAGTCAGCCGCCATCTGGCCACACTTCGGGATGCCGGCCTGCTGGAAACAGAGCGCCGGGGCCAATGGGTCTATTATTACCTTCATCCGCATCTGCCAGGCTGGGTGGTGCGGGTTCTGGAGGAAACCGCCCGGAACAATACGGCACTGATCGGGCAGCCCCTGGTCAGATTGCAGGCCATGGCAGACCGCCCGGCGGTGCAGTGCCCCTGATCACGAATTTAAACGGATTGCGAAACTCGCAAGGAGAACACCATGAGCAAGATCAAGGTAGGTATTAACGGATTTGGTCGTATTGGCCGTTTGGCTCTGCGGGCCGCCTGGGGTTGGCCGGAGCTGGAATTTGTGGCCATCAACGACCCGGGGGCTGACACCAACACGCTGGCGCACCTGCTGAACTTTGACAGCGTGCATGGCCGCTGGAACCACGAAGCCACCGCCGATGGCGATGAGATGGTGATTGACGGCCAGCGCATCCGCGTGACCCACAACAAAGCCATTGCCGATACTGACTGGTCTGGTTGCGACCTGGTCATCGAGGCCAGTGGCGTGAACAAGAAAGTTGCCGTGCTGCAGGGCTACCTGGATCAGGGTGTGAAGCGGGTGGTGGTGACCGCCCCGGTGAAAGAGCCGGGCGCGAAGAACATCGTGCTGGGCGTGAACGAACACATCTTCGACCCGGCCAATGACCGAATCATCACGGCAGCCTCCTGCACCACCAACTGCCTGGCGCCGGTAGTGAAGGTCATCCACGAGAAACTGGGCATCAAACACGGTTCCCTGACCACCATCCACAGCCTGACCAACACCCAGACCATCATCGATGCGCCCCACAAGGACCTGCGCAGGGCCCGGGCCTGTGGCAGTTCGCTGATTCCCACCAGCACCGGTTCCGCTACCGCGATTATCGAGATTTTCCCGGAACTGAAAGGCAGACTGGATGGCCACGCGGTGCGGATCCCGCTGATCAACGCGTCGCTGACCGACTGTGTGTTTGAAGTGGAGACGCCGACCGACCGGGATACGGTCAACCAGCTGTTGAAAGAGGCCGCCGAAGGCGAGTTGAAGGACATCCTGGGCTACGAAGAGCGCCCACTCGTATCCATCGACTACAAAACCGACCCCCGTTCTTCCATTGTCGATGCCCTGTCCACCCTAGTGGTAAACGGAACCCATGTGAAAATCTATGCCTGGTACGACAACGAATGGGGCTACGCCAACCGCACCGCGGAACTGGCCCGCAAGGTAGGGCTGGCCTGATATGAGTGCGGCCATCCGCCAGTACCTGGTGATCACCGGTAACTACTGGGCCTTCACCCTGACCGATGGCGCCCTGCGGATGCTGGTGGTGCTGCACTTCCACCAGCTGGGCTACTCGCCGCTGGAAATCGCCCTGTTGTTCATCTTTTACGAGTTCTTCGGGGTGGTGACCAACCTGGTGGGCGGCTATCTCGGCGCCCGCATGGGCCTGAATCGCACCATGAATATCGGGCTGTTTCTGCAGATTGTGGCGCTGGCCATGCTGGCGGTACCGGCGGCGATGCTCACGGTGCCCTGGGTAATGGCCGCACAGGCTCTGTCCGGCATTGCCAAGGACCTGAACAAGATGTCCGCCAAGAGCGGCATCAAGTTGCTGGTGCCGGACGAACAGCAGGGCACCCTGTACAAGTGGGTGGCGATCCTCACCGGCTCCAAAAACACCCTGAAAGGGGTGGGCTTCTTTCTGGGCGGCGTACTGCTGATGGCAGCCGGCTTTACCGGCGCGGTGATCCTCATGGCAGTGGCGCTGGGGCTGGTGTGGCTGGCCAGCCTGTTCCTGCTGGGGCAGGATCTGGGCAAGAGTAAGGCCAAGCCGAAGTTCAGCGAGATCCTGTCCAAGAGCCGGGCCATTAACGTGCTGTCGGCCGCCCGGATGTTCCTGTTCGGTGCCCGGGATGTGTGGTTCGTGGTGGCCCTGCCGGTCTACATGGCCACGGTGTTCGGCTGGGACCACTGGAAGGTGGGCGGTTTTATGGCCAGCTGGATTATCGGCTATGGCTTTATCCAGACCATTGCACCCAAAATCACCGGACACTCCAACGGTAAATCCGGTGCGGTGTTCTGGGCGGCCTTGCTGGCGGTGGTTCCGGCGGCCATTGCCGGGGCCCTGATGGCCGGCTGGTCGGCACAGGCGGTGGTGATCGGCGGTTTGCTGCTGTTCGGGGTGCTGTTTGCCATCAACTCCTCCCTGCACAGCTACCTGATTGTCAGCTATGCCCGGGGTGATGGCGTGTCGCTGGATGTGGGGTTCTATTACATGTCCAATGCGGCGGGCAGGTTACTGGGTACGGTGCTTTCCGGCTGGGTGTATCAGGTCTGGGGCCTGGAAGCGTGTTTGTGGATTTCGGCGGCACTGGTGGCCACGGCGGCGGCTTTGTCGGTCATGCTTCCGGAACGACGTCCGGCTCTGGCCTGATTCGCTTCAGAATCGCAATACCAGTCCGGCGCCCGCTTCCACCTGAAGGTAGCCACTGCTGCGATATTTGAGTTCGCAGCCACCGGAGCAGAACACCGAGCCACCGGAGTCGAGGGCGGTGTAGAGGCCGCGCAAATCCAGTCTCAAACGCAACTGCTCCGTGATGAAGAACTGATAGCCACCGCCCAGCGACAGGGCGGCGCGGTGGTGAGTATCGAACGCTGAGTTGTCGGGTTCCAGGCGGGTGACGCCCAGCACGCCGGAAACAAAGCCACCGTAGGTAGTGCCCCCGGGAAAATAGAGACCGCCGAACTGCAGCTGGTAAATTGTCACGTCGATGGCCTGTGTGCCCGGGGCAAACAGGCCGTTATCGAGCTTGGCAGTGGTCTCCTGTCGGCCGAAATACAACTCACCCTGCTTGCCGGCCTCCGGCAGATCGAAGTTCAGAACCAGCCCGTGGCTGGCGGTGTCGTCAAACCGGATCTGATCCTTCGTGTTGGCGCCAGCAGATTCAATATCCACAGAGCCACCCATGCGGAACCCCGCAAAAGGCGTGAGGCCGACATCGGCTGCCACCGGTTTGGAGGCCAGGGTGAGGCCTAATGCCAGTGCGGATAGTTTCCTGAAGGTCATGGGTTTGGGTTCTCTGTTGTCGCGTTCTGGCCAGATTGAACGTTATGGTGTAACCATTACAGATCCGGGTGACCTTGCCAAGAGTCGGTAAGGACCCCTTGAAGATAAGCCTGATCAGTACAGAGGAGTTTGTTATGTCTGAGTCCAGAGTTGTGGTGATCACCGGTGCCAATCGCGGTATTGGTCTCGAGCTTGCACGCTTTTATGCCCGTGAGAGGCAGGAAGTGATTGGCGTGTGCCGGCAGTCCTCCGATGAGCTGGCGGAAGTCGCTGCACAGGTCATTGACGGCGTGGATGTCACTACAAGTGAAGGCATCGGGAAGCTCACAGCCGGGCTGGCGGGCAAGCGTATCAGCCTGCTGATCAACAACGCCGGCCTGCTGCAGGATGAGCAGCTCGGTAGCATTGACTTTGACTCCATCCGTACCCAGATGGAAATCAACGCCTACGCTCCGCTGCGCGTGGCGGAAGCCCTCGTGCCTTTTATGGGGCAGGGCAGCAAGATTGCCAACATCACCAGCCGCATGGGTTCCATTGCCGATAACGACTCCGGTGGTCGCTATGGCTACCGTGCCTCCAAGGCAGCGATTAACGCGTTTGGCAAATCACTGGCGGTGGATCTCAAGCCCAAGGGCATTGCCGTGGCACAGCTTCATCCCGGCTACGTGCAGACCCGCATGGTGAACTTCGGTGGCTTGATCACCCCGGAAGAGTCCGCCCGGGGCCTGGCCGAGCGCATCGCCAACCTGAACCTGGAGAATACCGGTTCATTCTGGCACAGCAATGGCGAGGAACTGCCCTGGTAATTCGCCAGGCTCCAGCCAATCACTTGTAACAAAGACAACAAAATGATCGGGTTACTTCGGCGTTACCCCTTGCCAGTCATTGTGCTGGCACAACTGTTCGGCACCTCACTCTGGTTCAGCATCAACGGAGCCTGGTTATCCCTGTCCGCCGAGCTGGGGCTGGCGGAATCGGATCTGGGCCGGTTGACGCTCTCAGTTCAGGCCGGCTTTATTGCGGGTACGCTTGCCCTGGCGGTGACCGGGTTGGCAGACCGTTTCGGCGCCAGCCGTATCTTCCTGGTATCGAGCCTGCTGGGTGCCCTTGCGAATGCGGCTTTCGTGACGGTGGCCGGAGTATTTCCGCTGGACAGCCTGCTGCGGTTCGCCACGGGCCTGTGCCTGGCCGGCATCTATCCTCTGGGTATGAAACTGGTGATTGCCTGGACGCCCAAACACGCCGGCGCGGCCCTGGCCTGGCTGGTGGGCATGCTGACGTTGGGCACCGCGCTGCCCCATCTGATGCGGGGCGCGACGCTGGGTATGCCGTGGGAGTGGCCACTGCTTGTCTCTTCATGCCTGGCGCTGCTGGGCGGCCTGTTGGTTGCTCTTCTTGGTGACGGGCCGCACCTACCTAAGGCCAGCGGCCGGCTCCCGCTCAGTCAGGGACTGGCGGCTTTGCGCATCCCCCGGTTCCGGGCCGTGGCCGGCGGTTATTTTGGCCACATGTGGGAGCTGTATGCCTTCTGGACCCTGGTGCCGCTGTTGATCGGGCGAGAACTGCAACGGCTGGGGCAGGGTGAGGCTTTGATACCCTGGCTGTCGTTTGCGGTGATCGGTATGGGTGCGGCTGGGTGTATTGGCGGCGGCCGGATCAGTCGGACTTTGGGCAGCGAGTGGGTCGCTCGGCGGGCACTGATGGTATCTGGAGCTCTATGTCTTGTGTACCCGTGGTTGAACAGTCTGCCCCCGGAATTATTGATCGCTTTGTTGCTGGTTTGGGGCATTGCCGTGGTGGCGGATTCACCCCAGTTCTCGGCGTTGGCTGCGGCCACGGCTCCGAAAGAAACCGTGGGTTCGTCTCTGGCGGTCATGAACGCGGTCGGCTTTGGCCTGACTCTGCCCGCTATCTGGCTGACCAGCGGGCTCTGGAGTGCATGGGGAGTCTGGGTGGCGTTGCTGCTATTACCGGGGCCAGTGTTCGGCTTGTGGTCCCTGAAGCGCGGTAATGCGGTCGTCTGATACAATGGCCCGGTTCTGCTTTTCCTGTCTTTGCCCCAGTGACGGACCACCATGACCCCTCGCGTTCTTCTACTGTCTGCCTACGATGCGGCCAGCCACCGGCGCTGGCGTCAACAGCTGGAGTCCATGGTTCCGGAGTATCACTGGCAAACGCTTACGCTGGCCCCCCGGTTTTTCCAGTGGCGCATTCGAGGTAACCCGGTGAGCTGGTTTGACGAACCCTGCCTGCAGCAACCCTGGGATCTTGTTATTGCCACCTCCATGGTAGATCTGGCCACCCTTCGGGGCCTAAATCCATCATTGGCAGAGGTTCCCTGCCTGCTCTACATGCACGAAAACCAGTTTGCGTTCCCGGTGAGCGATCAACAGCAGGGCCGGGTTGAGCCGCAGATGGTCAACCTGTATAGCGCGCTGGCAGCCGACGCCGTGGTATTCAACAGCGCCTGGAATCGGGACAGCTTTCTGGAGGGTGCTGGCCGCTTTCTGGATAAAATGCCAGACGCCGTGCCAAAAGGGCTGATTGAGAGCCTGCGCGACAAATCGGACGTCATACCGGTACCCATCGAGGACCACCTGTTTGCAGAATCCGGTCGCGCTATAAATCTGGATTGCCCCCACCTGCTCTGGAATCACCGCTGGGAATACGACAAGGGCCCCGACCGGTTGCTGAAATTTCTGGAAACTCTGGAGAGCCGTCAGCGACCCTACCGGCTGAGCGTGGTCGGAGAAGGCTTTCGCAACTATCCGAAGGTGTTTGACCGGATCCACTCACAATGCGCGGGCCGCATCGAACGCTGGGGATTTCTGGACAACAGGGCGGACTATGACGGGTTGCTGAGTAGGGCTGACATCGTACTTTCGACCGCACTCCATGACTTTCAGGGCCTGTCCATGCTGGAAGCCATGGCATCCGGGTGCCTGCCTTTGGCGCCTGACAGGCTGGCCTACCGCGAGTACGTGCCCGACTGCTATCGTTATCAGAGCCATGAACAAGATTCCGATGCAGAAGCTGAAGCCGCGGTGAGTTGTCTGGAACGGATGACCCAAAGCCCGCCATTGCAATGTCAGCCTGAACTCTGGAGAGCCTCTGCTTTAGTTGGACAGTACCGGAGTGTGTTTGACGAGCTCATCTGCAGGAAGAGAGGTCACTAAAACCACGAGCGAACGCTACCGCTTGCGGCAGTCATGAGCCCCGCCTAGACTCAAAGCAGTCTGACGGTCCTGACAAGGAGTGGTGGTGATGGCGTTCAAAACCCTGGATGGCAATGAAGCCGTGGCCTCGGTGGCCTATCGATTGAGCGAAACCATCGCCATTTACCCTATCACTCCGGCTTCGGTGATGGGCGAGCATGCAGATGATTGGTCCGCACTGGGCAAGCCCAATCTCTGGGGCCAGGTGCCCGGGGTGGTGGAAATGCAGTCCGAAGCCGGCGCGGCCGGTGCTATGCACGGCGCGCTGCAGGCGGGCTCGCTGGTCACCACGTTTACCGCTTCCCAGGGGCTGCTGCTGATGCTGCCCAATCTGTACAAGATTGCCGGTGAGCTCACGCCGTTTTGCATGCACGTGGCCGCCCGCAGCCTGGCCACCCATGCCTTGTCGATTTTCTGTGACCACTCCGATGTGATGAGCGCCCGGGGCACCGGTTTTGCGCTACTGGCCTCGGGTTCGGTGCAGGAGGCCCAGGACCTGGCTGCCATCGGCCACGCGGTGACCCTGGAAAGCCGGGTGCCAGTGATGCACTTTTTCGACGGCTTTCGCACCTCCCATGAAATTGCCAAGATTGTCGCCCTCAGCGATGAGGAGCTGACCGCGCTGGTGCCCCATGAGGGCATAGCTGCCCATCGCAATCGCCGGATGACCCCGGACCGCCCGGTATTGCGCGGAACCTCCCAGAATCCCGATGCCTTCTTCCAGTCCCGGGAAGCCGCCAACCCTTTCTATCAGGCGTTTCCGGAACATCTGGAAGCGGTGATGGGGCGATTTGCCGGGATCACCGGCCGCCAGTACCGGTTGTTTGATTACGTGGGCCACCCGGAGGCTGAACGGGTGGTGATCTTGATGGGCTCCGGGGCCGAGTGTGCCCATGAAACCGTGGACTGGCTGATGGAGCAAGGCGAAAAGGTGGGCGTGCTCAAGGTGCGCCTGTTCCGACCCTTCGCCACGGACCGTTTCCTGCAAGCGCTGCCCGATACCGTAAAACACCTGGCGGTACTGGACCGGACCAAGGAGCCGGGTGCCCAGGGTGAACCGCTGTTGCTGGAGATCAGCGGCGCGCTGATGGACGCCTACAGCCGGGGCGATCGGGAGGTTCTGCCCCGGGTGATCGGCGGGCGTTACGGCTTGTCGTCCCGGGAATTTACCCCGGCCATGGTCTGTGCGGTCTTTGATCAGCTGAAAGAGGCTTCTCCCAAAACTCGCTTTACCGTGGGGGTTCGCGACGATGTGACCAATCTGTCGCTGGGCGTGGACAGCGACCTGGACATTGAGTCACCGAAAACCCGCCGGGCGCTGTTCTTTGGCCTCGGCGCGGACGGAACCGTCAGCAGTAACAAGGCCAGTATCAAAATCCTGGGCGAGGGCACCGATCTGTTTGCCCAGGGCCATTTTGTCTACGACTCTAAGAAATCCGGCGCCACCACCGTTTCGCACCTGCGCTTCGGCCCGCTGCCGATCCGCTCCAGCTATCAGATCCGCCAGGCCCAGTTTGTGGCGGTGCATGCCCCGCAGTTTCTGGATCGGTTTGATGTGCTGGAGCATGCGGCGCCGGGCGCCACGGTGCTGCTCAACGTGCCCTGGGCGCCGGAGCAGGTCTGGGATCGGTTGTCGGTGGAAGCCCAGCGGGTACTGGTCGAGCGCAAGGTGCATCTGTTTGTGATTGATGCTGCCGAAGTGGCGGAAAAAGCCGGCCTGGAACGACGGATCAATACCGTCATGCAGGTGTGCTTCTTTGCTCTTGCCGACATTCTGCCCCGGGATGAAGCCATCGCTCATATCAAGGAGTCCATTCGCCGGACCTGGGGCCGAAGGGGGCCGGAGGTGGTGCGTCGCAACGTTGAGGCGGTGGATTCGGCGCTGGCGAATCTGCACGAAGTGCCTGTGCCGGGTGAGGTGACCGCGACCCGCAGCCGGCCACCGAGAGTGCCGGAAAATGCGCCGGACTTTGTCCAGAAAGTCACCCGTCTGTTGATGGACGGCCAGGGCGACAAGCTGCCGGTCAGTGCCTTTCCGGTCGACGGCACCTGGCCGACCGGCACCAGCCAGTACGAAAAGCGCAGCATTGCCCAGGAAATCCCGATCTGGGAGTCGGACCTCTGTGTGCAGTGCAATTTCTGCGCAATGATCTGCCCCCACACGGCGATCACCAGCAAGGTGTTCGAGCCGGAGGTCGCCAAAGGTGCGCCAGAGACGTTCGAAGCAGTGCCGGAAACCCACACTCCGGAACTGGAGGGCCTGGATTACCGGATACAGGTGGCCCCCGAGGATTGCACCGGTTGCGGCTTGTGCGTGGAAGTCTGCCCGGCCAAGGACCGCACCCAGCCCAAGCGCAAGGCGATCAACATGAGGCCGATGGAGGCGCACCGGGAGGCCGAGGCAAGCAACCTGGCGTTTTTGCGCAGCCTGCCGGACGTGCCCCGGGATCGTATTCCCCGGGACTTCAAGTCGTTGCCACTGCTGATCCCCCTGTTCGAATATTCCGGTGCCTGCGCCGGCTGTGGCGAGACGCCCTACATTCGTTTGCTGACCCAGTTGCTGGGCGACCGGCTGCTGATTGCCAACGCCACCGGATGTTCCTCCATTTACGGCGGCAACCTGCCCACCACACCCTATACGGTGAACGCCGATGGCCGAGGACCAACCTGGAACAACTCGCTGTTTGAAGACGCTGCGGAACTGGGCCTGGGTATGCGCATGGGTTTGAACAAGCTGGTGGGCCGGGCCCGGCAGTTGCTTGAGGATATGAAAGGCAACCTGCCTTCGGCTTTGTACCGTGACTTGACCGGCCCCTGTGCCAGCCTCGACGAGACCGCCATCGCAGCGCGACGTGAGGCCGTCTCCCGGCTGCGTGAGTGGCTGGTGGCTCAGCAGGGCCCGGAGGCGCAGGAATTGAACGGTCTGGCGGATGAGCTGTGCCCGAAGAGCGTGTGGGTGATCGGTGGCGACGGCTGGGCTTACGACATCGGCTATGGCGGCCTGGATCATGCCCTGGCTTCGGGGCAGAACCTCAAGCTGCTGGTGCTGGATACCGAGGTGTATTCCAACACCGGCGGCCAGCAATCCAAAGCCACACCCATGGGCGCGATTGCCAAGTTTTCCGCCGCCGGCAAGGAAACCCGCAAGAAAGACCTGGGCCTGCTGGCCATGAGTTACGGCCATATTTACGTGGCTCAGATCGCCATGCAATCCCACAGCAACCACACAACCAAGGCTCTGCAGGAGGCAGAAAGCTTTGACGGCCCGGCGCTGATTATCGCCCACAGCCCCTGCATTGCCCACGGCTACGATCTGGTGCATTCCCCGGCGCAACAGAAGCGGGCGGTGGACAGCTGGGCCTGGCCCTTGTACCGGTTTGATCCGCGTCGGATCGACGAGGGGCTGCCGCCCCTGCAGCTGGATTCCGTGCGCCAGAAAGTGCCCATGAAAACCTACATGCAGGAGGAGGCCCGCTTCCGCATGCTGGAACTGAGAGATCCCCAGCGCTATGAACAGCTGGCGGCTGCGGCCAGTGACGCCGCCAGGGAGCAGCGCGAGCTGTACATGCAACTGGCCGGCATTCACTTTGAGCCCCACGAGCCGCCAGAACAAAAGGACAAGGGAGCAGACCTTCATGACTGATCTGACGACTCGCTGGCTCGGGCTCGACTTGCATTCGCCCCTGGTGGTGGGTGCCAGCCCGCTCACCGATGATCTGGACGCACTCAAAGCCTGCGTGGATGCAGGGGCCGGGGCGGTGGTGATGCACTCGCTGTTTGAGGAGCAGTTGGTGGCGGAACAGATGGCGGCGCATCGCTTTATTGATTCCCGCATCAACACGGACGCCGAGGCGCGCTCGTTTTTTCCGGAATCCGAAGTCTTTGAAATGGGCTCCAGCAGTTATCTCAAGCGCCTGGCGCAGCTGCAAGGCTCGCTGGATGTGCCGGTGATTGCCTCGCTCAACGGTATCTCGCCCGGAGGCTGGGTCCAGCACGCCCGGGAGCTGGAAGAGGCCGGTGCGTCGGCGATTGAATTGAACCTGTACGACCTGGCCACGGAGCCGTCTGAAACAGCCATTACCCTGGAGCAACGCCAGCTGAAAGTCGTGCGTTCGGTGGTGCAGCAGGTCAGCATTCCCGTCAGCGTCAAGCTGTCGCCCTTCTATTCTGCGTTACCCTCGTTTGTTGCGGGTGTGGAGGCCACGGGTGCCCGGGGATTGGTGCTGTTCAACCGGTTCTATCAGCCGGACATGGATCTGGATGAGCTGGCGCTGAGCCGCGAGATTGTGCTGTCCACCAGCGCGGAACTGCCGCTGCGGTTGCATGCGATGGCCATGCTGTTCAATCGCACCCGCCTGGAAATGGCCGCCTCCGGGGGTGTTCACACCGGTGATGATGCCACCAAGGCCATCCTGTCAGGCGCCACAGTGGTGCAGGTGGTTTCGGCAGTCCTGGCCGAGGGGCCAGCAGCGATGGCGAGAATAACCGGTGAAATGACGCACAGGCTGACAGGCATCGGATATGCTTCTCTGGCCGAAGCCCGCGGCGCTCTGTCATTGGAGAATGTCCCGGATGCCGGCACCTGGGAACGGCTGAACTACGCACGTTTACTGCAAGGCTGGCGCTGAGCCAGCCTGGTCAGAGCGATTGCTCAGGCACTTCCCGAATACGGCCATGTTCATCGATCGCCACGTACACAAATAACCCCTCTGTCACCTTGCGGGGGTTTTTGGCAGCGCGGTCGAGGGTCCACACTTCAACATTGATCTTCATAGAGCTGCGACCAATATCCACCAGCTCGCAGTAACAGCCCACCTGTGAGCCCACACGCAACGGCGACAGGAACTCCATCCGGTCCATGGCGACGGTCGCGTTGCGGCCACGGGAGATGCGCCCCGCCACGGTGGCGGCGGCAATATCCATCTGTTTTACCAGCCAGCCGGCAAACACATCGCCATTGGCGTTGGTATCGGAGGGCAGGGGGATAACTTGCAGGGCAAGATCTCCGCGGGGTTTGGGCTTGTCATCATCGTACGCCGTCATGGATGTCGCCTGTTGCTACTTATGGATTGTTTTCCTCGCATGGTAACGGGCTGGCGGCGGTCTGCAAGAAAATTTGAACAATGCTGTATGGAAAACTGCCAAATATTTCAGAAGCTGTAACAAAGTTGTCATAGACGCTCCTTAGGATGCACTCATCGGTAAAGCAGATACCAACATAACGTCCACCGATACTGGAGACATAACGTGATGAAATTGAAAACTGCAATCGCTTCTGTTGCCCTGGCGGGCAGCATTGCCGCCGTGTCCGCCCCGGCCATGGCCCGTGATACCGTCAATGTCGTCGGTTCTTCCACTGTTTACCCGTTCGCCACCGTGGTTGCCGAGCGTTTTGGCCGTAACACCAACTTCCCGACTCCGAAACTGGAATCTACCGGTTCCGGCGGTGGTCTGAAACTGTTCTGTGCCGGTATCGGTACCCAGCACCCGGACATCACTAACGCTTCCCGTCGCATGAAGAAGAGCGAGTTCGAGCTGTGCCAGAGCAATGGCGTGAAGGAAATCACCGAAGTGAAAATCGGTGCTGACGGTATCGTTATCGCCAACTCCAAAGATGCTGGCAAGCTGGACCTGAGCCTGAAGCAGGTGTTCCTGGCCCTGGCCAAGGAAGTTCCGGATCCCAAGGGCGGCGACAAGCTGGTCGCTAACCCTTACCAGAAGTGGAGCGAGATCGACTCCAGCCTGCCGAACCTGGAAATCAGCGTGATGGGCCCGCCTCCGACTTCCGGTACCCGTGATGCTTTCGTTGAAATCGCAATGGAAGGTGGCTGCAAGACCTTCGATTTCATCAAGGCCATGCCGAAGAAAGAAATGAAGAGCGTTTGCCACAGCATGCGTGAAGACGGCCCGTTTGTTGAGGCTGGCGAAAACGACAACCTGATCGTTCAGCGCCTGGCGCAGGACAAGGACACCCTGGGTATCTTCGGTTACAGCTTCCTGATGGAAAACAGCAGCCAGATCCAGGCCGCGACCATCGGTGGCGTTGAGCCGACTCCGGAAACTATCGCTGATGAAGATTACCCGGTTGCCCGCTCCCTGTTCTTCTACATCAAGAACGCCCACGTAGGCGTGGTTCCGGGCATCAAGGAATATGCCGAGGAATTCACTACTGAAGGCGCCTGGGGCGACAACGGTTACCTGGTCGACGTAGGCCTGATTCCGAATCCGCGCAACACTCGCATGGAAGTGGCCAAGAACGTGCGCAACCTGAAGCCGATGACCGGCAACGAGCTGTAAGCAGCTCCGGGTAGTCAGGGACGACGACAAAGAACGCGGGCCGGGGAGGTTCGCGTTCTTTTGTTACAAACAGATGAATTAAAAAGCCGCTAAACTGGCACAATAATAAAAACGTTGATCTGGCTTTAACTCAACATTCACACGACACAGAGAACGTTATGCAAACGGCCAATCTGTTGCCCCTGATACTGGTGATTGCCGTCATTGCCTATGGTCTGGCCTATATGCGGTCACGGGCTGTCGCCCAGCCACTTGGCGGTATCCGGAACCTCAAGGCTTTGCCTTTCTACTACGCAGCACGCGCAGCGTTGTGGTGTGCAATTCCTGCCTTACTGGTGCTGGGTGCCTGGGCAGGCTTTGAAGGCAAGGTGATCCAGAACCTTGTTGTAGCGTCTTTGCCAGCGGAGCTGGCTCCGGAATCTGAAGGTCAGGCCAGCCTGATTCTGTCGCAGATCACCAATGTGGCGGCTGGCAAGCTGGATCCACAGTTCGTTCCGGTGGAAGTGGTCGGCGCTGCGGACTTGCTGCATTCACTCAAGCAGCAAAGCAGTAACTTCAAAACCACACTGGTACTTTTGTTGGCGGTGCTGGGCGCGGCTTACGCCTGGTCTCGGGTTCAGCCGCATATCAATGCCCGGGAGAACGTCGAGCGTGCGTTACGCTGGATATTCTTTGTCTGTGCGGCGGTTGCCGTGCTGACCACGGTGGGCATTGTGTTTTCCGTGATTTTCGAAACCGTCCGGTTCTTCGGGCGGGTTCCGCTCACCGAGTTTCTGTTCGGTACCTCCTGGAGTCCGCAAACCGCGCTTCGCGCTGATCAGGTGGGTTCCGACGGCGCGTTCGGCATAATTCCGTTGTTTACCGGTACTCTGCTGATTTCCGCCATCGCGCTGCTGGTGGCGGTGCCGGTTGGCTTGCTGTCAGCGGTGTATCTGTCGGAGTACGCCTCCAAGCCGGCCCGCTCGATCATCAAACCCTTGCTGGAAATGCTGGCGGGCGTACCTACCGTGGTCTACGGCTTTTTTGCTGCCTTGACGGTGGCGCCGTTTATCCGCGACCTGGCTGAAAGCATTGGCCTTGAGGCGTCGTCCCAGAGCGCACTGGCGGCCGGTCTGGTGATGGGCATCATGATCATTCCGTTTGTTTCGTCGTTGTCTGACGACGTGATCAACGCCGTGCCCCAAACGCTGCGGGATGGCTCCCTGGCGCTGGGCGCCACCCAGTCCGAAACCATGAAAAATGTGATCTTCCCGGCCGCTTTGCCGGGCATCATGGGCGGCATTCTCCTGGCGGCCTCCCGGGCGATCGGTGAAACCATGATCGTGGTCATGGCGGCGGGCCTCGCGGCCAACCTCACTGCCAACCCGCTGGACTCCGTCACGACGGTCACGGTGCAGATTGTTACCCTGCTGACCGGTGACCAGGAGTTTGACAGCGCCAAGACTCTGGCCGCGTTTGCTCTGGGCATGATGCTGTTCATCGTCACCCTGGCACTCAACGTGATTGCCCTGAAGATTGTCCGCAAGTATAGGGAACAGTATGACTGATCAACGTTCACAGGCGGAGATTGTCCGCCAGTCGCTCAAGCGGCGGTATCGCAAGGAACTCCGGTTCCGGCTCTATGGTATGACTGCCATTGCCATCGCCCTGCTGTCCCTGGTGGTGCTGTTTACCGACATCATCGGCAAGGGCTATACCGGGTTTATCAAAACCACCATGACGCTGGAAGTGGTGCTGGATGGCGAACAGATGTATCTGGACGACCCGACCGACAAGGATCAGTTGTCCATGGCGGATTTTCAGGCGCCCATCATTGCAGCACTGAAGACGTACTTCCCCGAGGTTGAGGAGCGCAAGGATGTACGGGAGCTGAGCCGTCTGGCGGGTAGCTACGCCAGCAACCAGATCCGCGACCTGTTGGTTCGGCAGCCAGAACTGTTGGGCACCACCCAGAGCATGGAATTTCTGGTGCACGACACGGTGTCGGTTTATGTGAAACACGCCGACAATCCGGCCTACAGTATTCGCCTGTCGGAGCAGCAGCAGCGCTGGGTGGATGAACTGGTGGAAAAAGGTGTGGTTGATACCGGCTTCAATGATGTGTTCTTCAGTCGGGGTGATTCCCGTGAGCCGTCCAACGCCGGTATTCTCGGGGCCATTGTCGGTTCCATGCTGACCATGGTTGTGACCCTGGTAATTGCCTTCCCGGTCGGGGTGGCGGCGGCGGTGTACCTTGAGGAGTTTGCGCCCCAGAACAAGCTGACGGACTTCATTGAGGTGAACATCAACAACCTGGCGGCAGTACCCTCCATCATCTTCGGTCTGCTGGGCCTGGCGGTGTTTATCGGGGTGTTCGGGCTGCCCCGTTCGGTGCCGGTGCTAGGCGGTCTGGTACTGGCATTGATGACACTGCCCACCATCATCATTTCCAGTCGGGCCGCGATCAAGAGCGTACCACCGTCTATTCGGGAAGCCGCCGAGGGTATCGGGGCGTCCAAGATGCAGGTGGTACTGCATCATGTGGTACCACTGGCTATGCCCGGGATGCTGACAGGCTCCATCATCGGTATGGCTCAGGCCCTGGGCGAAACGGCTCCGTTGCTGTTGATCGGTATGGTGGCGTTCATTGTCGACATACCCGATGGATTTTTCAGTTCTGCCACAGTGCTGCCGGTCCAGATATACCTGTGGGCAAGCAGTTCCGAGCAAGGCTTCGTTGAACTGGCCTCGGCCGGCATCATGATTCTGCTGGCTTTTATGATTACCATGAATGCATTGGCCATCTGGATGCGTAAACGTCTCGAGCGCCGGTGGTAAGGAGATTAGTGATGAACACCATGAATTCGACAATAGCCAGTGAAGCCCAGGTGCCAGAGGAAAAGGTCATGCCGGTAACCGAAGAAAGGCCAGAAGATACGGTGCTGGAAGAGGGCGTGACGGTCGGTAAACCTTTCGCGGACGACCCGAAGTTCAAGCTGCGTAATGTAGAAGTGTTTTACGGCGACAGCCCGGCTATCAAGAACATCAGCCTGGACATCGGTCGCAACGAGGTCATTGCGTTTATCGGGCCTTCGGGCTGCGGTAAGTCTACCTTTCTGCGTTGCCTGAACCGGATGAACGACAGCATTGATATCTGCAAGGTCAAAGGCCAGTTGATGCTGGATGACGAGGATATCTACCATTCGAAGAAAGACGTGGTAGAGCTGCGTGCCCGTGTGGGCATGGTGTTCCAGAAACCAAACCCGTTCCCCAAGTCGATCTACGACAACGTGGCCTACGGCCCGCGCATTCACGGCCTGGCAAACCGGAAATCGGATCTTGACGAGATTGTAGAAAACAGCTTGCGCAAGGCGGGCCTGTGGAATGAAGTAAAAGACCGTCTGGACGCGACCGCAACGGGCATGTCGGGCGGGCAGCAGCAGCGTCTGTGTATTGCCCGTGCGATTGCGGTCAGCCCGGAAGTGATTCTGATGGATGAGCCTTGCTCAGCACTGGACCCGATCGCAACCGCGAAAGTAGAAGAGCTGATCGCTGAAATGTCGGAGAGCTACACCATTGTGATCGTCACTCACTCGATGCAGCAGGCCGCGCGGGTATCCCATCGCACGGCCTATTTTCATCTGGGGCATCTGGTGGAAGTGAACGAGACCGATAAAGTATTTACCTCCCCGGAACATGAGTTGACCGAGTCTTACATCACAGGTCGTTTCGGCTGAGCAGGCCAAGCAAAAAGTGGAGATATAAGCTATGCCGAATAGAAAAGACGATGTATACGGGGATCACATTTCCGCGAAGTTCAATGATGAACTGACCGAATTGAAAACCCAGTTCCTGAACATGGGCGGTATGGTCGAAAGCCAGGTAGAGCAGGCGTTGCAGGCCTTGGTTGACAGTGACAGCCAGCTCGCGGAACAGGTACGCCTCGGCGACAAGAAAGTCGACAAGATGGAAATGGATCTGGATGAAGAGGCCATTCTGGTGATTGCTCGTCGCCAGCCAACGGCCCGGGACCTTCGTCTTGTCATTTCAGTGATCAAAATGGTGGCGGATCTTGAGCGGGTGGGGGATGAAGCCAAAAAGATCGCAAAAATGGCCATAAAGCTCGCCGAAGAGGGCCAGGCTCCCCGCGGTTATGTCGAAATTCGCCACATTGGCAATCACGTGCTGGCCATGCTGCACGATGCCCTGGATGCCTTTGCCCGGTTGGATTCCGAGCAGGCCCTGCGCATCATGAAGGAAGACAAGCAGGTCGACGAAGAGTACCAGGCAGCGGCAAGAACGTTGTTGACGTTTATGATGGAAGACACCCGCAACATCACCCGTTGCATGATGGTGATGTGGGTACTTCGGGCCCTGGAGCGCATCGGTGATCACGCCTGCAATATCGCAGAACACGTGATTTTCATGGCCAAGGGTGAGGATGTTCGCCATTCGCCGATGGAAGAAGCCGAGCGGGTGGTGGGGCGCTGAGACCGTGCTGGTGCGGGGTGTGCATTTGCGTACCCCGCCAGTATTTGTTCGTCCCGGGATTTCCTATATTCTGTCGGAGTCATGATTAACTCTGGGGATATATGACTCTTCTTATCGCCTTCGCGATTATTTCAATTGGCTTTTCTTTTCTCTGCTCCATTCTGGAGGCCGCGTTATTATCGATAACGCCCAGCTACATTGCGTCCTTGAAGAAAGACCGGCCGGACCTCTTTCTCCGGTTACGCAAACTCAAGGACGACATCGATGATCCTCTGTCCGCCATACTCACGCTGAACACCATTGCCCATACCGCCGGTGCCACAGGTGTTGGTGCCCAGGTCGCTGTGTTGTTCGGGGAGGCCTGGCTGGGCGCTGCCTCGGCGATCATGACCCTGGCGATTCTGATTATTTCTGAAATTATTCCCAAGACCATTGGCGCCAAATACTGGCGCGGTATCGCGCCGGCGTTGCCTGCGGCGCTCGGGTTTCTGGTGAAGGCCTTGTTGCCGTTTGTCTGGCTGTCCAAACAGGTGACCCGCCGTATTGCCAAAGGTGAAGGTGAGACAGACATACGGGCTGAAATCAGTGCCCTGGCAGAAATCGGGCGGGACCAGCAGTCGCTGGATGAAGACGAACGCCGGATGATCCAGAACGTACTGCGGTTTCACGAAATCAAAGTCAGCGCGGTCATGACGCCCAGAACTGTCTGCAAATTCATCGGCCCGGAGACGACCGTTTCGGAATTCCGGCAGAAAGTGTCAAAAGCGCCTTTTTCCCGATATCCGATGCTTGATGAAGAGGGCGAAACCCTGGGCTATGTCCACCGTTCGGACCTCATTACAATGGAGGACACGGCCAACCTCACGGACTACCTTCGGGAGGTGAAGCGGGTTCGAGCGTCAACCAACATTGAATTCCTGTTTTCGGAAATGCTGCGGGAGCGCCAGCATATTGCGGTGGTTTATGACGAACTGGGTACCTGGCTGGGCGTGGTCACTCTCGAGGATATTCTGGAGACTTTGCTGGGCACCGAGATCATGGATGAAACGGATAACGTCTCTAATCTGCGCCGCTATGCCAAACAGCGTTGGAGTCGCAGGCTCCGGCGCTCCGCAAATTAATTCGGGGTTTTGAGTTGAGGACGGGGCCTTTGAGGCCCCGCACCTTCAGCGGCTGATACTGCGGGAATCAGCCCTGCTTCATCTTGTCGGTGTAGGGCGGCCAGCCCAAGGGCTTACCCGCGAGCAGGTGCAAGTGGATGTGAAACACCGTTTGCCCGGCATTTTCCCCGCAGTTCATCACCACCCGGTAACCGTCTTCGGCAAAGCCCATGTCTTTGGCCAGTTTTCCCGCCACCCAGTACAGGTGACCCACGATTTCCCGATCACCTTCTTCGATGTCATTGATGGTGGCGATGGCCTTTTTGGGGATGATCAGCAGGTGCACCGGCGCCTGGGGGTTAATGTCCCGAAAGGCCAGGCTGAGGTCGTCTTCATAGACGATGTCCGCCGGGATTTCCCGGTTGATGATTTTGGTGAAAATGGTTTCAGACATGTTCGCTCCTTGGTTGTTATGTCAGGTCCCAGCGTTGTGGTTTACAGCCAGTTCGGAATCGGTAAGCGGTTTGCCAGCTCCCTGATCAGCGCGGGTGGCTGGTCGTCCAGGCCCATGGCATAACGGGCTACGCGATTGCGGGCAAAGGGCAGGGCGCGGGCGGCACCCAGGCCAATGTTGCGGGCCAGGTGAACCGGTGGAATGGCATTGCTGAACAGGTGGTAGAACAGGTCCATTGCCAGCATCATGCGCCGGTTGGCGGGGCGGCGCTGCTGCTCGTACAGCTTCAGCCAGTGGCTGCTGGCCAGGTCGTCACCGTTGCGGCGAGCTTCTTTCAGCAGGCCCTGCAGGCACTGCGCATCCTGGAATCCCAGGTTCACACCCTGGCCGGCCAGCGGGTTGATGGTGTGGGCGGCATCGCCGGCCAGCACCACGCGATGGCTGAAATAGTGCTTGGCGTGCTGGCGGGCAATGGGGAAGCTGGCACTGGCGTCGATGTGCGTCAGCGTCGGTAGCCGCTTCGGGAACGCTTTGGTGATGGCGGCCATCAGTTGCTGGTCATCCATGGCTTTGAGTTCGGCCAGGCGGTCGGGACTGTCATACCACACCAGAGAGCCCCAGCTTTCGCCCGGGTTGTTGCTGCCAGCACTGTGCAGTGGCAGGAAGGCTCTGGGACCGCTCGGGAAGAAACCCTGCCAGGTAATATCTTCGACTTCACCCTGATACCGGACAGAAATCACCATGGCCTGTTGCTGGTACTGGTCCCGGGTGACGCCGATGCCCGACATGTCTCGTACCTGCGACAGGGCACCGTCGGCACCGATAACCAGTTGGGCGCTCAGTTGGTTGCCATCTTCCAGACTGACAGTGGCGGACTCAGCCGTCTGATGTAAGGCGGTGATGGCCTGACCGGTAAACAAGCTGACATCGGGTTCCCGTTCGGCGGTTTGCCAGAGGGCACGTTGGGTAATGCTGTTTTCAACGATGTGGCCCAGGTGCGAGGCGCCCAGGTTGGCGGCGTTGAACTCGACTTGTGTCAATGTGCCCGGCAACAGCTTGCTGAGTGGGTGTGGCGTTTCGTCCCAGACGGCAAGCCGTCGATACGGGGTGGCCCGCATGGCCAGAATGCCAGGCCAGGCCCCCAGGCTTTGCAGGTAGCGCTCACTGCCGGCGCTGAGCGCAGATACCCTGATGTCCGGGCTGGCATGCTCGTCGAAGTCTGCAGGGGTAGCCCGGTCAATCAGGGCAACTTTAACGCCCTGTTGACCAAGGCCGGTAGCAAGTGCTGCGCCGACCATGCCGGCGCCAACGATGATGATGTCAAATGCTTGGGTCATATCCGGTTCCTGTCTGTTGGCATCAGTTTACGCGATGCCGCATTGCAGACAAGCGACCGGAGTCAATCCGGGCTGTTTCAGTAACCTGCGAGGACGGATTCCTCCCGGGGCTCCGGCTTTCGACGGCTTTTTTGCAGCCATGCGGGTTTCTGGGCGCCGGGGCGAACAAATCCCTGATTGATGACGATGGGTTGAGTCAGGTTGAGGAAGTCCACGGTCTTCATGTGGATGGATTCGGTATGGCTGCCGGCAGCAAAGGCCAGTTCCGGCTGCTCTGTCAGCACTTCGGCGCAGTACACGGTCATGCCGAAGAGGTTGCCAAAGGGGGGCATGGCTCCCACTTCGCAGTCGGGGAAGCGATCCTGGAATTCCTGCTCGTCTGCAAGATCTACAAAGTCAGTATCCAGCACGTGGGACAACCGGTCCCAGCGAACTCGCCAGGTGGCGGGCATCACCAGCATGGCCATTTTGCCATCCAGCTCGATGATGACGGTCTTGACCACGCGGTCACCGGCTATCTGAACATGATGGGCAAGTTGCTGTGCTGTAAAGGCAGGGGGGTGGGCCTGGCACAGGTACTCCGCGCCAGCCTTGTCCAGATATTCTTTGAGTTGCTGTACCGGCATAAATACAACCTCCTGACAGCATGGACAGTGTTGTAGAGCCTTCCGCCTAATCCCGGGCCGGGCTCCGGTGGCAGGCAGGGGTTGCCCACCTGCCTTACCGTCAGCTTAGCCCAGGATCTGCGGTTTGCGAATAACCGGTTGTGCCCGTGTGACCGGGTTCCGGTTAGTCCGCTTTGATCATATGTACGTCGCGTTGGGGAAACGGAATAGAAATGCCTTCCGCATCGAACGCCTTTTTCACGCGCTCCTGCATGTCCCAGTAGAAGGGCCACAGATCGCCGGCCTTGGTCCAGGCGCGCACGGTGAGGTCAACGGAGCTTTCGCCCAAAGCGCCAACTACAACCATTGGGGCAGGGTCTTTCAGCGCGCGCTCGTCTTCTTCGATCAGCCGTTTGCAGATGTCTTTGGCCTTATCGATATCGTCGCTGTAACCGATGCCGAAGGTCATGTCGCAGCGACGGGTTTCGTAAACGCTCATGTTGATCAGGCTGGAGTTAGACAACTGACCGTTAGGGATCACTACCCGGCGATTATCGAAGGTGTCGACGATGGTATACAGAATGCTGATTTCACGCACGGAGCCGAGGAACCCCTGTGCTTCAATGGCATCACCAACCTTGAAGGGTTTGAAGATCAGGATCAGTACGCCACCGGCGAAGTTGCCAAGGCTGCCTTGCAGTGCCAGACCAACGGCCAAACCGGCGGCACCGATAATCGCAACGAAGGAGGTGGTGGCAATGCCAACCATGGAGGCGACAGAAATCAGCAGCAGAATCTTGAGGATGGCGCCAAGCAGACCGCACAGAAATTTATTCAGGGTGGGATCTTTTTTGCCGAGCTTGGCATCCAGAACGCCCACAAACCGATTGATCAACCAGAGACCGATGATCAGGGTGATGATGGCGAGAACCACCTTGGGGGCGTAGGCCATGATCAGGGTGATGGCCTGATCTATCCATTCGGACGCTTGCCCGTTGGCGCTGAAAAGCTCTTCCATTTTGAAACTCCTTGGTCGTTAGTATTTTGTCTTGCTTAAGAGTAAATCAGGGCATTCTGAAATTTTTCAGCACCCAGTATAGAACAGGTATTTGAACAATAAGTGTTTCAGGCCGATAAATGTCCGGAACTAGTGGTTTTTGGAGTGATGTGTGCGGGCGTACTCCGTGATCACATCAGGGCCGCCTCGAACAAGGATCCGGCCTTGTTTCTGGCTGAGCTGGTAATCGTACATCGGGTCGTAGTAGTCCCTGAGCAGGCCTTCTATCCAGGCGTTATGCCCGTCGGCAGACCCTTTGGTCTGCTGCGCCAGGGCATCCTCCATCAAGGTACGCAAATGCAGGTGGCGCTCTCCGCCCAGGCGCTTACGGATTCGGTCGAGTGCGCTGAGCAGGTAATCCCGGTAGTTAAGCCAACCGGCTTCTTCGCCGTCCCGGGCAATATAGTCGGCCAGCATGCCCTCAACATAATCAGCACGAATGATTGAAATGCGCTCCTCCAGCGGCTGCTCCAGAACCAACAGCCCAGACTCGCTCATCCGGGCTCGCAGGCGTTCGGGCATGGCGCAGCGGCCGATCAACCGGCTTTCGTCTTCCAGATAGACTGGCCCTCCCACCCGATGGTGGGCCTTCAGCATGGCCACCGCCAGCCGGTTCTCAAAGTCGATCTGGGAGGGCTGGGGGCTGACCTGGCGACCAAAGCTGGAACCCCGGTGGTTGGCCAGGCCTTCGAGATCCAGCGGATTGGGCAGATCCATCAGCACCCGGGTTTTGCCGGTGCCGGTGCGCCCGCTGAGAATCCGGAATTCCTCGCGCTCAATGAGCTGGTCAAGGCTGTCGATGAGGAAGCGGCGCAGGGCTTTATACCCGCCCTTGATCAACGGGAAATCGATGCCGGAGTCTTTGATCCACTGTTGCGTCAGTCTTGAGCGAAGCCCGCCCCGGAAGCAGAAAAGGTAGCCGTCAGGATGTTTGGCGACGAATCGCGTCCAGGCTTCAATTCTCTGGGCTTTTATGTCCCCCGAAACCAACTGGTGACCCAGTTCAATGGCTTTGTCCTGACCTTTTTCCTTGTAGCATATGCCGATGCGATGCCGTTCTTCATCGTTCATCAAGGGCGCATTGATGCTGCCCGGAAAGCTGCCCTTGGCAAACTCCACGGGCGCCCGCACATCCATCAGCGGCACCTCGTTCAGGAACAGATTCAGGTAGTCATCGGTATCGGGTCTGCTAGCCATGTCCTCGGATCACTGTTGTTCTGGGTGAGGCGGCAGTATACCGGACTGTCAATATCCGGGCATCCCGGGTGAGGGTACAATGGCGGCCTCGTACCATGTTGACAGGATCGCTCATGACGCCGGAACACCTCAACCAGCACCTTCGCAAAACACTCAGCCGCGGCCGTGTGGCCAGGTCGGCGCCGGCCGGATGCCCAGACTTGCCACTGTACCTCTTTGATCCGTCGGTGCTGGAAGGGCCGCTTAGCCATGATGAGGCTCAGGCTGTTGTGGCTGAGCCGGCCTATTGGTCGTTCTGTTGGGCCAGCGGGCAGGTGTTGGCCCGGTGGGTTCTGGGCCATCCGGAATCGGTGGCCGGTAAAACGGTGCTCGACTTTGGTTCCGGCTCCGGTGTCGTGGCGGTTGCTTCGGCCCTGGCGGGCGCGGCCCGTTCAATTGCCTGTGATATTGATCCGGCTGCCCTGGATGCGGCCGCCGCCAACGCCGGGCTCAACGGTGTTGAAGTAGAGCTTTGTGACGACTGGGCCAGGCGCCCGGATAACCTTGACCTGATCACCGCTGCTGACGTGCTTTATGACCCCGAAAACAGGCCACTGCTGGACGCATTTCGATGCGCTGGCAAGCGAGTGCTGCTGGCCGATTCCCGGGTAAAAGACCTGGGCGACAACGCCTATGAGCTGCTGGCAACGATGGAGGCCAGAACCTGGCCGGACCTGAACGAGTTTGAGGAGTTCAATAAGGTGCGCATCTATATGGCGCGGGGAAAGCAGGGTCATTCTGCCTATAAAAAATAAAGGGCGACTCGAAAGCCGCCCTTCACAGGTACTGAACCGCCATCCTGGTAGTTCATAGTCGGTACAGGTTGGCGCCTCCGTGCGCTTTGGGCAACAGCCTTGTTGCCAGATCCTTGAGCCTTTCCCTGGTGCCAGCCTCCGAGCCGGCTATCCAATTCGGTATCCCTTAAGCGAGGCGTCCCTGTGTCCTTGCCTCTCCCCACTGTCCTTGCGGGGGTGCATCCTATGCGTCGTCCTTTTCCCTGCCATCCCTGACGTTGATCACTATACCAATGCCACCTTTACAAGCGTGTGAACTGTGCACGAAAAGTTGAACGGCCTGCTTTCTCCTCAAGAGTAATCCCTTAAAAAACAGTAATATGTTGCTAGTCGTTGGGTGAATGCCTCTGGCTGCGCACGTAATCTGGCTACAAGATCTTACAAGCCTGTAGGAGATATCTCACAAGGAGCCGGGCGTATCTCCTACCTGGATTTGTCCAGCCTGGCGAATGCCTGGCCAGGGCAGCATGCCAATGGCAATGCCAAGGGCGTCTGCCAGCACATCGACAAGCGAAAAATCCCGGTATGGAAGGGTCGATTGCACTAACTCAAGAGTAAAACCGAACGCCAGCAAAGCCGGTGCGAACCAGAGTGCGCTCAGTCGCGGCCAGGCCAGGCGGGTAACGATGGTCAACTCTATAAACGCGATCAGGTGGTTGATCTTGTCATTGGCAGAGGCGGGAATCGGGTAGCTGCTGTTGGTGGTGGCCAGATACAGAATGGCTGCGACAGACAGGAATAATGCGGCCTGCCAGAGTCGACGCATGCGCAAAATGGTATAAAAAGTGTGCCGGAGGCGGAGCATAGAGGAATCCGAAAGTCGTTGCAGGCTGTGGGAATGAGCCTGACATGATATGCTTTGCGCCCCGTTATTGTCATGGCAGCGGAGGGCCACCAGCAATGCTCAAAGGCAATTTTTTTCGAGGACTGGGCTACCTGGGGGAGGGGTTCAGGCTGATTCGCCAGCCCGGACTTCGGCTGTTCGTGATCATTCCTCTTGTGATCAATATTTTTCTGTTTGGCCTGCTGTTCTATTTCCTCGGCGAGCTGTTTTCCCTGTTGATAGCCGGTGCCATGGCCTGGCTGCCCGACTGGGCCTGGTTGCAGGCGCTGGACTGGCTGTTCTGGATTCTTTACGGCGTTGTGATCCTGCTGATGCTGGCCTACGGCTTTGTCATCATTGCCAACCTGATCGGTTCGCCGTTTTATGGCTATCTCGCGGACCTGACCGAAAAACACCTGACCGGCCAGGAAGTGAGTACCGATGGCAGCTGGGCGGCTATTATCAAGGACATTCCCCGCGCGCTCTGGCGGGAGGTGCAGAAAATTGCCTATTACCTGCCCCGGGCTTTGGGTCTGTTCATCATTGGCCTGATTCCGGTAGTCAATCTGGTGGCCGCGGTACTCTGGTTTCTGTTCAACAGCTGGATGATGGCACTGCAGTATGTGGACTATCCGGCAGACAACCATAAGGTCAGCTTCCCGAGACTGCGCCGGGATCTGGCGGCCAGCCGGTTGTCGGCGCTCGGCTTTGGCCTGCCGGTAGCCCTGGCCGCCATGGTACCGATACTGAACCTGATTGTGGTGCCGGCGGCAGTGTGCGGAGCTACCGCTTTCTGGGTTCGCGAAAACGATTCAACACGTCAGTAATTTGTCAGCGGAGGTTTCTTGGAAACATCGGAATTTGTCATTGGTCAGCGTTGGGTCAGCCACAGTGATACGGCACTGGGGTTGGGGATTGTGACCGACGTATCGGGGCGCAGAGTTACGCTGGGCTTTCCCTCGGCCGATGAGGAGCGCACCTACGCCATCGATAATGCGCCCCTGTCGCGGATTGTGTATCAGCAGGGCGAGGAAATCGAAACCTTTGATGGCGCGAAGTACCTTGTGCGTGCCGTTGAGGAGGCCCACGGCGTTCTGGTGTACCACGGTGATGATGGTGAAAACATTCACCCGATCTCCGAAGTCAAGCTGGCCGGCTCTGTGAATTTTTCGGCGCCTCATCAGCGCCTGTTTGCGGGGCAGTTTGACCGTAACGGTGCGTTCCGCTTGCGGGTGTCGACCCTGGAGCATCAGGACCGCCTGCGGGCGTCTCCTGCTCAGGGCCTGATTGGTGCCCGTACCCAACACTTGCCGCACCAGTTGTACATTGCCCACGAAGTCGCCCGCCGTCATGCGCCCCGGGTGCTGTTGGCCGACGAAGTCGGCCTGGGTAAAACCATTGAGGCCGGCTTGATTCTGCATTACCAGCTGCACACCGGCCGCGCCCGCCGTGCCCTGATTGTGGTGCCGGATTCGCTGATTCATCAATGGCTGGTGGAAATGCTGCGCCGATTCAATCTGCGCTTCTCCATCGTCGACCAGAGTCGCTACGACGACCTCAAGGCCCAGGAAAGCGATGTCGACGCCCTGATGAGCCATATCTTCGGTGATGAGGACAGCGTCAACCCGTTCGAAGCCGATCAGCTGGTGTTGTGCAGCCTCGATTTTCTGGTGCGCAGTCAGAAGGCGCGGGATCATGCGTTGGCTGCCGGCTGGGACCTGATGGTGGTTGACGAAGCGCACCATCTGGCCTGGTCGCCGGAACAGGCGAGTCCGGAATACGAAGTGGTTGAAAGTCTGTCTGCTGCCAGCAAAGGTTTGCTGCTGTTGACCGCCACGCCAGAACAGGTCGGCGTGGCCAGTCACTTTGCCCGTCTGCGCCTGCTCGACCCGGCCCGGTTTCACGATCTGGAGGCGTTCCGGCAGGAAGAACAGCAGTACGAGGCCATCAATAAAGTGGTGCGTCGGTTGCTTGAAACACCGGACAGCATTAGCCCGGACGACCATGCGGCACTTGCCAGCTGGCTCGGCGAAGAACTGGATGAGCTGCTGGCAGAAGACAACGCCCATCAGGCAGTGATCGATGCGCTGCTCGACCGCCATGGCACCGGCCGTGTGTTGTTCCGCAATACCCGGGCCGCCATTCAGGGTTTTCCCGAGCGGCAGCCGTTACCGGAGCCGTTGGCCTGCCCCGCGCTTTATGACGAGTTTCGCCACGGTGAAGCCGGCCTGGCGCCGGAGCAGTCGGTACCAGAAGAGCAGTGGCTGGCGGAAGATCCCCGGGTGGCCTGGTTGGAGAAGAAGCTGGCCAGCCTGCGCCCGGCGAAAGCAGTGGTGATCTGTGCCCGTGCCGATACAGCCATGGCCCTTGAACATTACCTGCAGTTGCGGGCGGGCATCCGTAGCGCGGCCTTTCACGAGCACCTGAGCCTGATCGAGCGGGACCGTGCCGCGGCTTATTTTGCGGACAGCGAGCAGGGTGCCCAGGCCCTGATCTGCTCGGAAATCGGCAGCGAAGGCCGTAACTTCCAGTTTGCCCATCATCTGGTGCTGTTTGATCTACCCGCTAATGCTGACTTGCTGGAACAGCGCATCGGCCGGCTTGACCGAATCGGCCAGAATCAAGCCATCCGCATTCACATTCCTTATCTGCAGGGCACCAGCCAGGAAGTCCAGTACCGCTGGTTCCAGGAAGGCCTGAATGCTTTTGCGGAAAGCTGCGCCGTCGGCGTGGCCGTCCATGAACAGGTGAGCGACGACTGGCAAAAGGCGCTTGATGGCGACGACACACTGCTGGAGCCTTTGCTGGCGGCCAGTGCCGCGGAAACCAAACGCCTGAAAACCCTGCTGCATAATGGCAGGGATGCGTTGATCGAGCTGAATTCCTGCCGCCGGGACGAGGCGAACGCCCTGATCGGAGAGATCGAGCAGGAAGAAGGCTCGGCGCAGGTCCGGGATTACATGGTGCAGGCTTTCGACATTCTGGGTGTCGACATCGAAGATCACAGCGAGCATGCCGATATCCTCAAGCCAGGCGAGCAGTACCAGGCTGGTCATGTGGCTGAATTGCCGGAAGACGGCCTGACCGTGACCTGGGAACGGGAGCAGGCCCTGCAACGGGAAGACATGGCCTTCATGAGCTGGGAGCACCCGATGGTGACCGGTGTGATGGATTCGGTCACCAGCTCCGGGCTGGGTAAGGCGGCGTTGGCCAGCCTGTCGGTGAAGGCCCTGCCGGCCGGCACCCTGTTGCTCGAAGCGGTGTTCGCGGTGCATTGCCCGGCGCCGGAAACGCTGCAACTGACCCGCTACCTGCCGGTATCACCCCTGCGGCTGGTCGTGGATGTGAACGGTCGAAACCTGTCCAAGGCGCTGCCTCATGATCGCTTGAACGAGTTGTGTTCCAACATCCGCCGGCGCACGGCCCAGGCCATCGTGCCGAAGATCCGGGCCGAGGTGGAAACTATGGTCGATCATGTTGAGCGGCTCGCAGAGCCCAGCCTCGCACCCTTGAAAGCGCAAGCGCTGGAGCAGGTTGAAGCCGGGTTCGAACCCGAAATTCGCCGGCTTGAGGCTTTGCAAAAAGTGAACCCTGCCATTCGCGATGAAGAAATCGATTTTCTGCGCCACCAGCTGGATGCTGCCCGGGAGGCGGTTCGTCATGCCAGCCTGGCGCTTGAGGGTATTCGGGTGATCGTGACGTCCTGACTAACGCCCGTGATGGCGCCAGGGGGGCAACAAGCGAGGCGTTATCTGGTGCGCAAGCATCTGTTAGGGTAAGTTTAACGTAACGAATTGTTAGTGAAATGCCTTTGGTCATGCACCAAAGACTCTAATCCATGGAAGACAGAGAGAACTTGCGATGACTTTGATTCTGTTTCTGGTAGCACTTGCGGGCCTGCTGTATGTACTGCGCCGTGAGTCCGGCGCCAAGCCCGCGATCGGTGTGATGCTGGTGGTGGGCGTGCTGTCCCTGTTTAATGGGTCTGGCTGGCTGACTCTGCTGTTATTTGTAGGCGCCGCAGCCACAGCCGCTGCCGGTTTGCCCCAGTTCCGCAGGAACTGGCTGACTCCGCGGGTCTTCGCCATGTTCAAAAAAGTGGCTCCGAAGGTATCAGACACCGAAAAAGTCGCGCTCGAAGCGGGCACGGTTGGCTGGGATGGTGAGTTGTTCACCGGCCGTCCGGATTGGCACAACCTGCTGATCAATCGCCACACCGGTCTGAGTGAAGAAGAACAGTCCTTTGTGGATAATCAGTGCACCCAGGCGATTGCCATGTGTAACGCCTGGGATCTGGCGGTTGAACGGGCCGATCTGCCGGCAGAACTCTGGGAACTGCTGAAGAAAGAAAAGTTTTTCGGCATGATCATTCCCAAGGAATATGGCGGCCTGGGTTTCTCCGCCAAAGCCCAGACAGCGGTACTGCAGAAACTTGCCGCTAATGAAATGCTGATGGTGACCGTGGGTGTTCCCAACTCCCTGGGGCCAGGTGAGCTGCTGGTTAAATACGGCACAGAAGAACAGAAAAAGCATTATCTGCCGCGCCTGGCAGATGGTCGTGAAATTCCCTGTTTTGGCCTGACTGGCCCGCGTGCTGGTTCTGATGCTACCTCGTTGCCGGACACCGGTATTGTCTGCAAGCAGCAAGTGGACGGTAAGGAAGTTCTGGGTATTCGCCTTAACTTTGAGAAGCGCTGGATTACCCTGGCGCCGGTGGCCACTGTGGTGGGCCTGGCCTTTCGCATGTTTGACCCTGATGGCTTGTTGGGCGAGACCAAAGATCACGGCATCACGTGTGCCCTGATTCCCCGGAATACCGACGGCATGGAAATCGGCCGTCGTCACTGCCCGATCGGCACGCCGTTTATGAACGGCCCGATCAAGGGCAAGGACGTGTTTATTCCCCTGGACTACATCATCGGTGGCCAGGAAATGGCCGGCCAGGGGTGGCGGATGCTGGTTGAGTGTCTGTCGGTAGGTCGCTGCATCACGTTGCCCTCCGGAGCAGCAGGGGCTGCTGCATACTCGGTAGGCACGGCGGGTGGCTTTACCCGGGTTCGTCGCCAGTTCAATACACCGGTGGCAGAAATGGAAGGTGTGCAGGCGCCGCTGGCGAGAATTGCCGGTAAAACCTACATTGCCCAGGCGGCGGTCAATCACACAGCAAACATGATCGACAAGGGTGAAAAGCCCGCGGTACCGTCCGCCATTCTCAAATACCATCTGACTGAGTTTCAGCGTGACATTCTCACCGATGCGATGGATGTGCACGGTGGCAAGACGGTGACGTTGGGCCCCCGTAACTATCTGGGTATCGGTTTTAGCGGCGCGGCGGTGTCGATCACCGTGGAAGGTGCCAACATCATGACCCGCAGCCTGATGATCTTCGGTCAGGGTGCCATCCGTTGCCACCCTTACGTACTGAAAGAGCTGGCAGCCAAGGATAACGACGATATCGAGGCATTCGATGAAGCCTTCTTCGGCCACGCCGGGCTGATTTTCGGTAACGCTGCCCGGGCCTTTACCCAGGCTCTGGGTGTTGGCAAGGCTGACGTGCCGTTCGACAGTGCCTCCCGCAAGTACGCTCAGGCGTTGGCCCGTTTCAGCTCGGCCTTTGGTCTGTGCGCCGATGCGGCTATGACCACATTAGGTGGTGAGCTGAAGATGCGAGAGCTGATCTCGGCTCGGCTGGGGGACATGCTGGCCAATCTGTACCTGGGTTCCATGGTGTTGAAGAACTGGCACGAAACCCAACCGGTTGAAGGCGAGAAAGAGCTGATGCAGTACAGCATGGTTCTGTTGCTGAACCGCACTGAAAAAGCGCTGGACGAGTTCCTGAAGAACCTGCCAAACCGTCCGGTCGCTTTCGCCTTGCGGGCGATCACCCTGCCGATTGGCCGGTGTTGGGCTGAGCCTGGTGATGAACTCACCCGTAAACTGGCTCGGGCAATTTCGACCGATACGCCAGTGCGCAGCAAGCTGATGGCCAGTGCCTGGACCACCGACGGCGAAGGCGACGTGGCCAATCCGGTAGCGCAGTACAACAGCCTTCTCAAGGATTACGACAAGGCTGAGCAACTGTACAGAAAGGCCAACAAGGCTTATGCCAAAGGCGAGCTGCCGATGACCGCGCTGCACCCGGAGGAGCGTTTTGAAGCGGCTCTTGAGGCAGATGTTTTCACTCAGGAGGAAGCAGAATTCATGCGCCAGTATGAAGCTCTTGTGCTGGAAATGCTGACGGTGGACGACTTCCCGTTTGATGAGTTTGCTCGCAACAAAGCGACGCTTATCGATCACAATCCGGCCTGAGGCAGCCGCCGTTATGTGGTTGTCCGCCCTTGCCGTAAGTGTTGGCGCCGTTATCGGCGCCAACCTTCGTTGGGCGCTGGGGCTGTGGTTGAACTCTTCCTATCATGCGATTCCCTGGGGCACCCTGGCTGCCAATCTGAGTGGTGGCTGGCTGGTGGGGTTGCTGATTGGATTCTTTACCCACGGCAGTACGCTGGCACCGGAGTGGCGGCTGTTTGCCATTACTGGCCTTTGCGGCGCGCTTACTACGTTTTCCACCTTCTCTCTGGAAATGTTCGGTGCACTTCAGGAAGGGAAGTGGGCGATGGCCCTCACCGGGATTCTGGCCCATGTGGTCGGCTCGATTGTGATGACCGCTTTGGGGTTCTGGACCTTCTCCCTGATCAGGGGCTGAATTTATTTTAAATACCCTTGGCAAGCCGGAAATTCCAGAGTAGAGTGTTTCTTGAAGGAAAGATTAGTGCAGCAGTTCATGAATAAGACGTACCTCCGCAGTTAGTAGTGCCGTCATGTTTTTGATCCCGCGAGTCCAGTTTTTCCGTAACACGCTGACCAGCGCCAAACGGTGTGTGGCAGCAGAAAAATGATTGATTTCAGGAAGTTTACGTATGTCTACTGTTACCGGTACTGTTAAGTTCTTCAACGAAGCGAAAGGCTTTGGTTTTATCACTCGTGAAGGCGGCCCGGACGTATTTGTTCACTACAGCGCCATTCAGGGCTCTGGTTTCAAGACCCTGGCCGAAGGCCAGCAAGTTGAGTTCACCGTAACTCAGGGCCAGAAAGGTCCTCAGGCGGAGAACGTTGTTCCGCTGTAATCTGTAAAGATTCAGGAACATCAAAAAAGGCAGCTACGGCTGCCTTTTTTCGTATCGGGTTCCCGCGTTTGATCAGTCGGCAAAAATCCGCTCATAAAACTGCAGAGTGCCACTCCACGAGCGGCTGGCGGCATCTTCGTCATAGCCCACTGGCATGCCAAACTTCTCGGCAAACGCATCTGCGCCGGGATTGGTGAACGAGTGCTTCACGCCGGGAAAGCTCACCAGAGTCAGATCCACTTCAGCGTTCTGCATCTCCTGCACCAGGCCCGCCACCTGCTCTGCCGGCACCATGGGGTCTGCACCGCCAGTGTAAACCTGAACCTGCGCGCGTACCTTACCGGCTTCGGCCTGGACCGGGCTGGCCAGTGCGCCGTGATAGCTCACCACACCGTCAAGATCAACGCCCATCCGAGCCATGTTCAGCACGACCGCTCCACCAAAACAGTAGCCTTGGGCGGCAATCTTGCTGGCATCCACGGAGTCATGGTTCTGTAGAAGCTCTTTCGCTTTCATGAACCGGGCTTTAACCTGCTCGGGGTTTTTGGTGGCTTCTTTCATGAATGCCTGAGCGGTGTCTGGGTGTTCGGCAAGCTTACCCTCACCGTACATGTCCAATGCAAACGCGGTGTAGCCGGCCGCCGCCAGCTTTTCGGCCTGCTCCCGGGCAAAGTCATTGTGGCCCCACCACTCATGCACAACGAGCACCCCGGGCCGTTTGCCATCCGCTTCGTCGTCCCAGGCCATGTATCCGCTGAAGGTCTGGCCGTCCAGTGTGTATTCGATGGTTTCTGTTCGCAGTTCTGCTTGTGCTGTGATGCTGGCAGCTGCGAGCGTAAGGGCCGCAGCCGTGCGCCTTTTCAGAAGGTTCATCATGGGTAATCTCGCTCCTTGTTAAGTACAGGTGTTCCTTGCAATACGACGATTCAGCGTTGGCCGATGAACCACTGCTCAAGAACTAAAGAGTATGACAACGCCGGGCTATGAACAAAATGGAATCAAAGTGTCCTTTTACACCGCGCATTCTTGACTATAGTTAAGTCTAAGAACGGTTGTAAGTCTGAATTGGTTCAGGCGCCGTATCTACCCATACCAACAACAGTAATAATGCGGGGTAGTCTATGCTCCTGTCTCATGCGTTTGGTCTCTTTACCCACCCCGATCAGGAGTGGGCGTCGATACGGAAAGAACACGAAAACCCCACCACGCTTTACGTGGCGTATGTGGTTTTGCTGGCCGCGATAGCGCCGATATGTGCGTACATTTCGACAGCCCATTTTGGCTGGTCGGTTGGCAACGAACGATTGATCAAGCTGACCGAGATCAGCGCCATACAGCTCAGTGTACTGACCTACATAGCGATGCTGGTGGGCGTTTTTGCGCTGGGATACGCCATTAACTGGATGGCAAAAACCTACGGGGCTCAGGAAGAACACACACCGTCCAACGGTATTGCCCTTGCAGCCTATTCCTGCACACCTTTGTTTCTCGCGGGCTTCGCATTGCTCTATCCCGTGCCCTGGTTTAATGCCATCGTATTTCTGGTAGCTGCTTGTTACGGCGCCTGGCTGATGTACGATGGTCTGCCGATCGTCATGGGCATCGAGAAGGAGCGGGCGGTCATGTACAGCGGTGCGTTGCTGACAGTTGCGCTGGTGATTCTCGTTTCCACCCGGGTGGGCTCGGTGATTATCTGGAACCTCGGCGTCGGACCGGTTTTTATCAGCGGATAGTCGCTGATGACAGTTCAGGAAAAAAGCGGAGGCATCATCAGCCTCCGCTTTTTTTTGCCTCAATCTTCTGTTTGTGCCCGGTTGTCGGAATTTGCCACAGCCCTGTCGTAATCCGGCAACGCTTTCTTAACGTTCACCCCGGATGAGGCTCGCGCAGACTGGCACTTCCTGGATGCCGTTAAGAGTGCTGCCCGGTGCATTGTGCCGGGTGTGGCTGTCAGATTGTTTGTTGGTCGATTGATCTGGCGCATTGGCATTTCGCTTACACTGCTTTGTAGTAGGACATCACTTGTTTGCAGGGAGCAGGCCATGCCCAGACCATCATCCGCGATTTCCCATGGAGCTGCTAAGCCCCCCGTTCCGGCTGTGGCGACATGGCACTCGGTTGAAGCTTCGGGTACCCGCGAGCAACTCGGGGCACCCGGCCCCCTGAACTCCGCCGAGGTGACAGCACGCCTCGCCAGCTATGGCCCGAATCAGTTACCCGAAACCAGTCGGGCGGGGCCTCTGGCGCGCCTGGGACGCCAGCTCAAAAATTTCCTGATTTATGTGTTGCTGACAGCCGTAGTGATCACCGGTGCGCTCGGCCACTGGGTAGATGCCGGTGTCATTCTGGCGGTGGTCGTCATCCAGACGCTGGTTGGGTTTCTGCAGGAAGGAAAGGCTGAGCAGGCATTGTCGGCTATTCGGCACATGCTGGCCCCCAAGGCCCGTGTAGTGCGGGAAGATGGTCAGCATCAACTGGATGCTGCCGAACTGGTGCCCGGGGATACGGTGCTGCTGGAGCCGGGTGATCGGGTGCCGGCGGATGTCCGCCTGGAGAAATGCCATAATCTGAAAATTGAGGAGGCTATCCTCACCGGCGAATCCGAGGCCGTGGATAAGTCCCCGGAGCCGGTGGATGCGGGTGCAGCCTTGGGTGATCAGGCCGGCATGGCCTTCTCCGGCACCATGGTGGCCACCGGCACCGGCCGTGGGGTGGTCGTTCGTACCGGTGCCGACACCGAAATTGGCCGTATCTCGGGCCTGCTGGCCAGTACGACTTCACTGAAAACCCCTCTGCTGGAGCAGATGGACCGGTTTGCCAAGGTGCTGTCGGTCATCGTGATTGTTACTGGCATTGCTATCTTCTTCGGCGGCCTGGCGTTCAGTGGGCTTGAGTTCCGGGAACTGTTCATGGCCGTGGTGGGGCTGACGGTTGCGGCCATACCGGAAGGTCTGCCGGCCATTCTGACGATTACCCTGGCCATCGGGGTACGTCAGATGGCGCGGCGTAAAGCGGTGGTGCGACGGATGCCGGTGATTGAAACCATCGGCGCGGTCTCGGTGATCTGTTCCGACAAAACAGGGACGCTCACCCGCAACGAAATGATGGTAACGACGGCGATGACCGCTGGCCAACGCTATGAGGTGTCGGGCGAGGGCTACGGATTTGACGGGGTTATCCGACAGAATGGGCAGCCAGCCACCGGCAACCCGGTACTGGAAGAGCTTGCCCGGGCGGCGGCCTTGTGCAACGACGCCAGCATCAGCCATCGTAACGGTCAGCCGGCGATACATGGCGACCCAATGGAAGCCGCCCTGAAGGTATTTGCCCGCAAGGCGGAGTTTGATGTGGAGGCCAGCGCCCGGGACTGGCCCCGGGTGGACGAGGTGCCTTTTGATACCACTACCCGCTACATGGCAACGTTGCATCACGATCACCACGGCCACCAGGTGGCCTACCTCAAGGGTGCCCCTGAGCGCATTCTGGGCATGTGCACACACGAGGTGGCAGCAACCGGCGAGCGGATGCCTCTGGAACACAAAACCTGGGAGTCCCGAATTTCCGAGATGGCCTCGGAGGGCCTCCGGGTTCTTGCCCTTGCCCGCAAACCCACGCCCGGTAGTCGCCAGCAACAGTTGATGGTTGAAGAGCTGGAGCAAGGCGCAGAACTGCTAGGGCTGGTGGGTTTGCTGGACCCGCCCCGGCAAGAGGCCATCCGGGCCATCGAGGAATGCCACAGTGCCGGCATTCGAGTGAAGATGATCACGGGCGATCATGCGCTGACTGCCGGTGCTATCGCCCGCAAATTGGGGCTGCGTAATACCGACAAAGTGCTCACGGGTAAAGAGCTCGATCACCTGGATGACAAGCAGCTGCAACAGGCGGCCGGCGAAGTAGATGTTTTCGCCCGAACCAGTCCAGAGCACAAGTTGCGCCTGGTCGAGGCCCTGCAGGCGTTGCACGGGGTGGTGGCCATGACAGGCGACGGTGTCAACGATGCGCCGGCCCTGAAGCGGGCGGATGTGGGTATTGCCATGGGCGTAAAGGGCTCTGAAGCGGCCCGGGAGGCGTCTTCCGTGGTGCTGCTCGACGACAACTTTGCCAGCATTGTCGCGGCGGTCCGGGAGGGGCGAACGGTCTACAGCAACCTGCGCAAAGGCATCGCCTTTATGCTGCCGATCAACGGTGGCGAATCCATCAGCCTGATCACTGCGCTGTTGCTGGGGTTGGCGCTGCCCATTTCGGCGCTGCAGATTCTCTGGGTGAACATGGTCAGTTCGGTAGTGTTGGCCATGACCCTGGCGTTTGAGCCGACAGAACCAGGCGTGATGAATCAGCCTCCACGGCCCCGGGATGAGTCTCTGTTGCAGGGGTTTGTGGTCTGGCGGGTGGCGTTTGTGTCGCTGTTGTTCCTGGCAGGTATTTTTGGCGCCTGGTTCTGGGCCATGCATCGGTATGACGACACCGTGATTGCCAGCACGCTGGCGGTTAATACCCTGGTGGCTATGGAAGTATTCTATCTGTTTGCGGTGCGTTATCTGGACACAGCGTCGATCACCTTGCGGGGCGTTCTGGGCACGCCGGTGGTGTTGATTGCGGTGGTGGCGGTGATTGCTCTGCAATCCCTGTTTACCTACCTCCCCTGGTTTCAGGCAACCTTTATCAGCGCTCCACTGTCCTGGGAGGCGTTGGCATTTGCCGTATTGGCGGGTGTCGCGGTGCTGGTAATTCTGGAGTTGGAAACGGTTATCCGGCGGCTGCTCAGGGCAGCCCGCGGGTAATCACCGACGGGTCGCCCCGGCCTTCCACCGCAGCCAGCTCGGCACTGGACAGCCACTCGCCGGGTGGCCTGTCCAGAACGGCAGCGCAGGCGGCCAGAGCGTGGCCCCAGGAACACCGGTTGGCGAACAACATACCACTTTCATTCAGGGTGCCGCCCCGGTTGATGTAGCCCAGCACGCGGGAGTGACCGGGATGAGGAAACAGTGTGTGCAAGTGTCCCCGGAAAATTTCCGGACGCATGTGCGTCAGGGCTACCCGTCGGTGCATGCGATGAGGGAACAGGCGCTCGCGCTCGAATTCGGTCAGGCAGGCCTCGGCTTCCATCGGGTCTCGGGGCTCCCGGAACCGACCGGGCTCCTGCAGGTACACCAGCCGGAAAGGGGTGCCGGTTTCTCTGAGTCGCTCACAGGCGCGAATGGCCTCGGATAGCTGATAAGCGCCACAGGCAATCAGAAGCAGCGGTTCTTCGCCGGCTGAGGTGTCTTCGTCGACCACCAGTGCGCCGTGGCTGGCCAGGCTTTGCGCTTCGATGGCGTTGAATACGCAGGGCCGCTCCCGTTTTGGAATGACCATGCAGCTGATGGTGCCCCGTTTGTTGAACACTGAGGGCAGCACGGCCAGGGTGCTGTTGTAATCCGCCGGGAACAATACCCGCGAGCCATCACTCATTTCGGCCAGCATGGCCTCACAGAAGGTGGTGTCCTGGTGTGATTGTTCGTTTTTTCCGTTCTCCCAGGTATGGGATGTGCCTATGATCGGCAGCCCGAGCCAGCGCGCGGGTCGGCCAACTTCCTTTTGATGCCGGGCGAAAATCAGTTCCTGGCGAATGGCTCCCAGCATTTTGACGCAGAAGGCTTCATAGCTTGCGACCAGATTCAGCCCGGCCTTGTTGGCCAGGCAGGCAGACACCACGGCCTCCTCGTTCAGGGCGGTTATGATTTTGCCGTGTACCGACTCTTCGGCACTTTCCGGATCGTTCACCCGGTGTTTCAGGTCTTTCAGCACGCCGGTAAGCCGGTTGCTGGCCAGTTCGTCCGGATTGCCAACCCGAGGCCGGAGGTTCGGGTTGGCCGCCACCAGTGCCCGGAAGAATTCGTCCACCGCCGTCATGGGCGATGCGCTGTGTTGTGCCCAGGGCAAAACAGGCAGCCTGGGATCGGCAGGGTTTCTGGTGGCCAGCGGATGATCTCTCTCAGGCACCCGCCTTTGCAGGTCGTGCTGGTTGAGTTCGATAACCGCTTGCTGGAGTTGGGATGGCTCAACCCATAGTGGTGTGATGTGGTCGTTAAACAGCTCCCGGGCCCGCGTGTCCAGGCGGGGATTGCCGGGCAATGGCAAGTTGTGGGCGGCATTGACACCCGCGCCGTAGAACCCGAAACCTTTAACCGTCTGGGCAATCCCGTAGGGGATCTTGGCCGGGTAGTGACAACGGCCTTCCAGCGCCGCATCGCTTCGGGCTTTCAGGGCCTGCTCCATGTTGAACAGGGCGCAGACGAAGGCAGCAGGGTCTTTGCCGTCAAAGCGAACAGGCTCAAAGCCCTGAGCCTTAAGGTGCTCTTCAAAGCGCTCGATGCCTTCGCGGGTGCCCAGCTCTGTGCGTTGTTCAATTCGCCGGCCATTGGCAATCATCACCGGTAGTGCCAGCCCGCAATCCTCAGCCCGCCACCAGCGTGGAATCCAGTCACTGCCGCGCTGCTCTTCGGCTGCGCCATCCGAAAGAAAGGCCACCAGGGATTCCCCTGGCAGCGGCATATGGGCGTATTGCAATTCGGCAAAGCCCAGATAGCCGCCCTCAAGAATGCCGCCGGCGGTGTGGGGATTGACGTGGCTGCCCAGAGGCGAGGCCATGGTGCCATCTTGCTTCTGTCGGTAACTGTAAAAGTCAGATGCCAGCAGGGACAGGCCATCGGGTGCCTGATAGCGGGTGCGTTGCTCCGGGTACAGGTTGCCCGTCAGCACGTTCAACGCGTCAATCGCGGCAACGCAGTGCCCCTGGCCCATCAACCAGCTTCGGGTGGTGCCGGTCAGGTTGTTGAGGGCGAGGTAGGCCCCATAGGCCGGCACCATATTGAGCGCCCCCCCGGTATGACCTTCGGGTGAGGGCTTGAAGTCCTGCGGCTTAAGGCTGGCCCCGGAAGGGTCCACCCGGTTGCAGTAGGTCATGTGTACCACCAGCCACAGTCCTGCGCTGGTCAGTCGATCCAGCGCAATCAGCTTGCGGTAGGCGGTGTCGGCATCGGGTTGGAAACCACCAGCGACCAGATTGGCTGCCAGAGCCTGCACGTTGGCTGCGGTGTCATCGGAATGCCGGATTACGCCATAGCCCTGCCGCCAGCATTCGAACACAGAGTCGTTGGCTGCCGTATTCAGTGCATCGGCTTGGTTAATCGGCGAAGACATAATCGGCCTCCATGGCGCCAGTGATTGTCGAAGGATTTTAATGTCGGACGACGCCAGGGCCCTTGATGCAGGTCAGGCTTGGGTTAAAACGAAATTCGTTATAGGATGGCGCGGTTAAACTCAGTTTTGAAAGGAATCAGACAATGAGTAAAGCCATAGTGCTTCTGGGCGATCTTGGTATGGATCACGAGGGTTTTCCGCCTACCCCGGTTCTTGCTGGCTCACCCGATGTTCTTGTTGACGGCAAACCGGTGGCCCGTCTTGGCGATCCGCTCGCACCCCACGCCAAACCTAAGCATCCGCCTCATCCCCGCTCTATAGCTGCAGGCTCGGCCACGGTCATGATTAATGGCAAGCCCGCTGCGATTACCGGCAGCGCGGTGTCCTGTGGTGGTGTCACCATTGGCAGTGGATCGGTCATTATTGGCGGATGATTGGAGTGGCGGTTGCTCTTTCCGGCCGTCCCCAGTAATAACCCTGGCCATGCAGGCCAGGGAACTGCTGTAGCCAGAACGCGATAGCCTCATCTTCAACGCCCTCTACCACCACATCAAGATCCAGTGCTTCGCCCAGCTCCAGAGCGGCCCTCAGGATTTTCTGCCGGACCGGATGGAGCAGTACATCCGTCAGAAAGCTGCGGTCGATCTTCAGCTCGTCCAGCGGAAAACTGGCCAGATTGCCAAGCGACGAATGGCCTGAGCCGAAATCATCCAGCGCAATTCTGAAGCCAGTGTCGCTCAGTGTCCGAATGGTGTTTCTGGCGACGTCCGGATCGGCCATGGCGGCGGTTTCGGTGATCTCCAGAATGACGCAATCCGGGCGGATACCATGCCGCCGGATGATGGCGGCGGCTTCTTCGTGGAACACCGGGTGGGCTATGTCCTTGGCGGATATGTTGACGGCCACTCCGATGCTGTCTCCGTGCTGAGCCTTAAGTGCGGCGAAATCCTGACAGGCCCGATCCAGTAGCCAAAGAGTGACCGAGTGAATGATGCCAACCTGCTCCGCCAGCGGAATCCAGTGATCGGGAGGGATTCTGCCGAACTGGGGGTGTTGCCAGCGAATCAGTGCCTCGACTGAGCGAACTGCGCCATCCCGGATGTTGACTTTGGGCTGGTACTCCAGCCACATCTCCCCGGAACGCAAGGCGCCTTCAACGTCCAGCATCAGAATCTGTTGTTGATATTGCCAGTCGGCAATCGACGGGTCATAGATCGCCAGGGTACGGGTTTCATCCAGTGAGGCAAACCCGGCAGCTGAGATAACACTGGCGGCGTCGCTACCATGCTCCGGCGCGTAAGCCACCCCTACGGATGCCGCCCAGGAGAACGAGAACCGACCTTCCCGGAAGTTTTCTGACAGCCACTGGCTGACGGTCTCCAGCAGTTCGCAATCCCTGGCTTTATCGCTGCGCATTATGGCGAAGGCATGGTTGACCGTGTCCAGGGTTGCGATGCCGTAGCCGTTGATCATGATTAGCCGGTCATCCAGGGTGCGCTTCAGATAGCGATTGAGTTGCCGTAGATATTGTTTCAGCAGATCCTCCGCTGCCCGGTAACCCAAAGCCTGCTCCAGTTCGTTAAAGCGGGCCAGCCTGACCAGGCAAAGCAGGTAAGGTGTCTGCTGACTGTCGATGGTGGCCAGAGTTTCCTCAAGCATGGGGCGGTTGGGTTTGCCGGTTACCCGGTGGGTTTTCAGTACCCGGTCGTAGTCCAGTTCGATGCGGGCTCGCAGCCTTTGCTCTTCTTCAACCCGTATGTCTGAGCTTAGGCGGCGTTTACGCTCTTCCAGTAACAAACGACCCACACCACTGGTCAGGACCAGCGAGCCGACGGCTGCGCCCAGAAAGAAGGCGGAGTCGGTAAGCGGGTTGATCGGCAGCCAGCCGATGGTTCTGAGGGAAGTGGTGATAGCGCCGATCACCATGGCCAGAACGGACAGTGCGAAATACCGGGCATAGGGCTGGCTCCGGAGCTGGCTGGAGACCAGAGTAAAAATAAAGAGACCACCCGCGGCACTGACCACCAGAAATACGTCCTGGCCAAGTACGGGTACAGCCAGCGGTGCCGCCAGCAGGTGCAAGCCGGCAGCTAAGCTGAATGCTCGCAAAATAAGGGCGACCGGTTTGCTGACGACCATAAAGTGGGGGGTGAACTCGCATAAGGCGATCAGGCACAACGGCAGGCTTACCGATAGCAGTGCGTTGAACTCTGGCGTATTGGGCCAAAGCAGCCAGTGCCCCAGGCCGTCCATCACCAACTGGCTATAGATAACACCGATCATCAAAACGCTAAGCCAGGCCAGTCCCGGGCGTTTCAATTTCGCGACTATGCTCAGATTAAGCAGCAGTGCAAACACCAATAAACCGGTCAGAAACGACTTCCAGGCAATGGTAAAGGTGCCCTCGCTGACCACCTCGTTTCCACCGGCCAACGACAGAGGTAACATCACCGGCCCGTTGTTACGCACTTCCATCAGCAGGGTCGATTGTCCCGGCTGCAGAGTGATCGGCCAGACCCATTGGGGCAGGGCGATCTGACGGTGATCAAACGGGTAAAGATCCCCCATCACCGGTAATCGCTGGACCGTCCCGTCCGGATGAATCAGGGCGGGTTCGAGGTGATCCAGGTAGGGGGCAGCAACAACGATCCGGCTGGCCACGGGATCGTTGCCTGAGTTGGTCAACTGAAAGTGAAAGGTGGCCGGTTGGTGCGGATATCCAATGCCGGAGTTGCCGTTCGACAGCGGCCGCCAGGCTTCTGCCTGAGGGGGCTGTGGCGCGAGGATATCGCTGAGTGGCGCCAGCAAATAGCGGGTTTCGTCATGCAGCGTTAGCTCAGGCAATTCGGCGACAACGGTTGTTGTGATTTGCCCTGGGTTGTTGGCCGGTGCTGACGTCAGCAGGGCAGCCGTCAGGCCATAAGAGCTGGCAATGAGCAGAACGATAAAGGGAATCCAGCGATTCAGCCCGCAAATGGAGGGTGGCTTAATTGGCGAGATGGTGCCGGTTTGGTTTGCGGGCTCGGAATCCATTCGGTGAACATCCTGACATTAATCAAGGCGAGAATTTACGATAATTTACATTTGGTTTCTAAATGTAACATTATGAAATTTAAAAGATTTTAATCTATTTTTAATTATTTTGCATTTCCTGTTTTAAACGGGTGCTTAAAATGAGACCTGCCCACCTGTTTGTGCACGCTGGTATAGTAGCGACCGCAGACGGTGTTTCGCGTTCGGTTCGGGAGAGCAAAAGCAGTATGTTGTTGATCAAGCGATTGTTTACCTCACTACGGTTGTTGACGGCAGTTGCCGTGTTATTCCTTTTGGCGACCGGCGCCCATGGCGCAGTGGCAGAACGACCAGCGCTGGCCTCGGTGAATGCAGCGGCGGCGATTGCCGGGGAAGACGAGTTGTTGTTCGGTAAGAACGCTGACAGGCCGGTACCCATAGCGTCGATCACCAAGCTGATGACTGCCTTGGTGGTGGTTGAATCTGGCCTGGACCTGGCGGAGTGGCTGACCTTTGAAGAGCGCCACTTGCCCGCTGCGGCTAACGCCTGGACCCGAATCCGGGTGGGTTCCCAGCTCAAGCGTGGCGACGTTCTTCGAATTGCCCTGATGTCGTCCGAAAATTTTGCCGCCTACACGCTGGCAAGGAATTTCCCCGGAGGCTTTGACGGCTTTATTGAAGCCATGAATGCCAAGGCGAGGTCGTTGGGAATGGAGAATACCCGGTTTGTTGATCCCACCGGGCTGTCCAGTGAAAACGTATCCAGTGCCTCGGATCTCGTTCGCCTGGCCAATGCCGCCATGGGTCATCCGGTGATCGGAGAGTTTTCCACAACCGGGTATTATCGGGCACAGTTCAAAAGCCCCAGGTACAGTCTGTCTTTCGGTAACACCAATGCTTTGGTGCATCGGGAAAGCTGGGGAGTTGGCCTGAGCAAGACCGGCTATCTTTCGGAGGCCGGGCGCTGCCTGGTGATGGTGTCAAAGATGGAGGGGCAGCCGGTGATTACGGTTCTACTGGACTCCCTGGGCACTCGTTCCCCGATGGGGGATGCCGGTCGCATCAAGCGGTGGCTGGCAACGGGCCAGCCCGGCACTGTCGCTGCTGCTGCAAAGCGCTACGAACAGGAAAGGAACGCTGAACTGGCCCGCCCGGAGCAGAGCCAGACAGCCCGCACTCAACAATAAACAGGTTTCGCATTCATGATCCAGATACTGACCACTGGCGGTACCATCGACAAAGTCTATTTCGATGCCAACAGCAAGTTTGAAATTGGCGCCAGTTTGCTCCCCGAGCTACTCGCAGAGTCCAATATTCACGACGGTTACAGCCTCCGTGAGCTGATGCATAAAGACAGCCTGGAGCTGACGGACGAAGACCGCGGTGCGATTCTGGACGCCGTCACCAAAACCGACAGCCCGCGGATTCTGATCACTCATGGAACCGATACCATGGCGTTGACGGCTCAGGCCCTGAAACGGGTGCCGGGGAAGACCATTGTGCTGACCGGTGCCATGCAGCCAGCCCGGATGCGGCGTACCGATGCCATCTTCAATATCGGGTTTGCCTGGGCCGCCGTGCAGCTATTGCCAGCCGGAGTTTATATTGCAATGAATGGTGAAGTGTTTGAGGCCGGTGCTGTGCGGAAGAACCTGGAAGCACAGAAATTTGAGCGCACAGCCGAAGCCAGTTAAGCCGGGTCGGTCACCGAGTTGATTTCCTCTTCAGTGAGCCTACGGTACTGGCCCGGTGCCAGTGCCGGGTCCAGCGCTATCGCCCCTATTTGCAGTCGGTGCAGGCCCTCTACGTGATTGCCAACCGCTGCCAGCATGCGTTTTACCTGGTGATAGCGGCCTTCCGAAATCGTTAGATCGATCTCCTTTTGCGAGCGCATCGTCACTTTGGCCGGCAGTGTAGGCTTGCTGGCGTCTTTCAGGAGAATCCCATGTTCCAGTTGACCGCGAGCCTCGGGCGCCAATGGCTCGGCGAGCTGTACCCGATAGGTTTTCGGGCAATCCCGCCGGGGTGACGTGACCAGATGAGACCATTGGCCATCGCTGGTCAGCAACAGCAGGCCGGTAGTGTCTTTGTCCAGTCGACCCGCGATATGAACGTGCCTGGACAGGTCGGCCGGGAGTAAGTCCAGCGCGGTGGGCTGACTGCTGTCCGTGGTTGCGCTGATGACGCCAACGGGTTTGTTCATCATCAAATAAAGGTCGCCGGGCAAAGTCAGCAAGCGATCGTCCAGCATGATCTCGTCGCGCTCGCCGACGTGGGCTCTGGCGCTTTTACAGCGCGCACCATTCACCGATACCCGGCCACCCATGATGACTCGCCTTGCATCCTTGCGGGAAAGCTCCGAGCTGTTGGCAATGTATTGATCCAGTCGCATCAGCAGGTTTTCCCGTGTTCAGGAATCGAGAGGGTGGCCAGGCAAAGTACCGGCGCTTCTCCGGTGAGCCGTGACCATAGCAGGGGTAGGGCATCACGGTTAATGGCGGGCCTGGGTCTCTGGCGGCTGGCCAGTTCGGATATGCCGGTATCGTTGGTTTCGGCGATGATGAAAGTGAACGGGTGCGCCCCGGGAATGCCCAGGCGGATGTCGGTAGCCGTGATCTGACCGCCAACCTGCTCATATTGCAGGAACCCCCGGGTGAACCACTCAAGGCGGCGAACCTCCGGCAGTGTGGCGACTGACTGAGCAAGATCGGGATGGCGGGGGAAGCGTTCCAGGCTCAGTGGGTTCTTGCCATCCAGAAAGCCGGTGACGATTTCGACTCGGGATTCCTCTGTGATTGCAGTGGCCCGCCATAATACGGTGTTAAAGGGCATGGGCTGAACCATGAGCGAAGCGCCCGCCATGCCCGCATCGGCCAATGCCGGGCGCACTTTTTCCGTTATCATTTGCTGGGCCGCCAGGGTCCAGCCCAGATACAGGCTCGAGAGCATAAGCCCTGCCGCGATGGCTTTCACGGCTGGCGGGCGAATCAAAAACGCCAGACAACCGGCCAGCAAGGGCAAGGTGTACAACGGGTCAATGATGAATATGCTGGTCAGCGCAACGGGTCTTCCCAGTGGCCAGAACAGCTGGGTTCCATAGGTGGTAAAGGCATCCAGCAAAGGGTGGGTGACCAGTATTAGCCCGACCAATGCCAGCCAGCGTTGATAGGAAATCACGGGTTTCCAGCGCCAAAGCCCCCACGCCAGGAGAAGCGACAGTGGTACCAGAACGAACAGGGAGTGACTGAATCCACGATGTTGGGTGAAATTGGCGACGGCAGTGCCGTAGTCGATGATGACGTCCAGGTCGGGCAGGGTGCCAATAAGAGCGCCGGTAATCAGAACCGATCGGCCCAGTGCTTTGCCAGCAACAGCGCCAGCAATGGATGCGCCGAGTGCAGCTTGAGTGATTGAGTCCATGGAGTCCCGGATAATATCGTTAAAGGGTGTCAGAGATATTATGCGCGGAATCGGCCATCAGATCACGAGGAGGGAAAAGAAACACTGGCGGCGGTGTGTGCCGCCAGTGAGTCGGGCAGAAGGATCAGGCTTTTCTGCGACGAGCCATGCCAAGGCCTGCAAGGCCCAGGCCGAGCAGGGCCAGGGTGCCGGGTTCTGGCACTGAGCGAACATTCAGCTTCGCGAGAAGGTCGACAGAAGTGGCTTTGCCTTCTTCTGTGTAAACTTCGTCAGCACCACCTTGGAATCCCAGCAGAGACAGGGAATAGATATTGGACCCGAACTGGAACTCGGAGCTTTCAATCATGTTGTCCAGGCGAACGATGTCGTCGACGTCTTTGCTGGAACAGCCAAAGAAGAATGATAGTGGGCCGCAGTAGACGTTAGGAGTTTCGTTATGAGAAAACTCGAACGTGTAAGGGCCGGTAACATTGGCATCACCTGGGTTGGTCGCAAAGGTTGCGTAGACATCCAGGTCAACACCGGTGATGCTGTCGCCCGTTATGCGGTTATTAAAGTGGGTGAAAGTGCCGAGTACGAAGGGGGAGTCGGATACAATGGTCTCTGGAAGACTGGCTGGGCCTTGGAACCCATATCCGCTTTGAGGCCCATTGGTGCAGGTCTTCCACCACAAGATTCCTGTGCAGCTCTCCTCGCCAACGCCCCAGCGCAGCGTGTCGCTGCCTACACCCTGAATGTTATCGCCATTTGTAGGTGTGCCCCACTGACCGTCGACTGAAACCAGGTCAACAGGGAATGCTGCTGCGGTCGTCGCAAATCCCATTGCCACACTGGCAAGTATGCCTTTCGTCCATTTCATCATGTGATTCACCTTGCTGTGTACAGAATTATTGGTGCGTCCGAGCCGGGGTTCGGTTTGTTTTGCAAGGTAAAGCGAATTGTGTGCCAGAAATTTTAAATCTTTTTTATCAGTTGGTTATGGAACTTGCTATTCTTTTGTGTAAACAAAGCTGACAGATTGCTCCGTCAGCCTTCAAGAATGATGCCTAACTTCTGCAAAAGTTGCGCAGAGGGAAAACCGTCCGGGATCATGCCTTCAGCTTTCTGAAAAGCCCGGATGGCTTTACGGGTGTTGGAGCCCAGAATGCCGTCTGGCTCGCCGCTGGAAAAGCCCTTATTGTTCAGGGTTTCCTGTAGTTTCAGAACCTGGTCCCGTGACAGCGCCGGTTGATCTTCCGGAGGTGGGTTTTTTAAGCCGCCGGCACCGGCAATACGATCGGCAAGATGACCCACGGCGATGGCGTAGAACTCTGAGCGGTTCCAACCCATGATGACCCGGAAGTTATCATAGGCCAGGAATGCTGGCCCCTGATGGCCGCTGGGTACGACCAGAGCTGCGTCAATGGGCTCGTCAGCAAGGGCATTGCCGAAGGCGTCGGTAATGCCCATGTCGCGCCATGCTTTCAGCGGCAGGCGCCGGCCATCGGCCAGGTTGAAATCGAAGTTTCGGGGGATCAGAACTTCGCGCCCCCAGCGATAGTCACCATTCCAGCCCATGGATGCCAGGAACTTGCCAGCAGACATCATGGCATCTGGCAGGCTGTTCCATAGATCTCTCCGGCCATCGCCGTCGGCATCAACCGCGTGCTTCAGGAACACGGTCGGCATGAACTGGACGTGGCCCATGGCACCGGCCCAGGAGCCCTCCATCTGCTCGGCGGGGATAGCGCCTTCGTCGATAATCTGCAGTGCCGCAATGAATTGTTCCGTAAAGAACGTGCTGCGGCGCCGATCGCAGGCCAGCGTCGCGAGAGAGCTGGGTACGGACATTTTGCCGAAGTAACTGCCGAAATTGGTTTCCAGCCCCCAGAAAGAGACCAGGTAAGCGGCCGGAATGCCGGTTTCCCGGGTGACCCGGCTCAACAATTCGCGGTGGGTTGCGAGCAATTCACGGCCTTTGCTGATGCGGGCCTCATTCACTCGACGGTTGAAATAATCGGCAAAGGTCGTGGTGAATTCCGGTTGCCGGCGATCCAGTTCTATTACCCGTTCCAGATAACTGACGTCTGCCATCACGGATTGTGCGGTGCTTTCACTCACGCCAGCGGCAATGGCCTTGGCTTCAAGGGTTTGTTTGCACTCATTGAATTCGGCGTCCGTCATGGTCGGCACACTCTGGGCCTGGGCACTCAGTGCCAGGGTTGTCAGTGATACCGCCGCCAGGATGCGTCGGATAATGAACCGTGTCGTCAGATGAGCCACAGAAAACCTCGCGAGACATTGAATAGCTTCGTTTGACGCCATGGTAGCCTGTTTCAACCATGGGAAAACACTGCATTTATGCCCGCAGAGTGACAATTCTTTAATACCTGGTGGCATGTGTCGTGTTTGTCGTCTTTTTGTTGTGGGTGGGTCACGATAGGGCAGGGATGTTCTATAGTTGTCGGATGCAGGTAAGTCCGGAGTGGATGTAGTTATGGCAACACTGAAAGCACTGGTGGTGGATGACGCCAGCTTTGTAAGGGATCTGATCAAGCGCACGGTGCGCCAGCGCTTCCCGGTGATCGAAACAACCGATGCCCAGAACGGGCGCCGGGCACAGTCGCTGATGTCGAGAGCGAATTTTGATCTGGTGCTGTGCGATTGGGAGATGCCGGAGATGTCTGGCCTGGAGCTATTGCAGTGGATGCGTCAGCAGCCCCAATATCAGGATGTGCCGTTCATAATGATCACCAGTCGTGGTGATAAGGATCACGTTGTTGAGGCGGTCAAGGAGGGGGTGTCGGAGTATCTCGGCAAGCCGTTCAGCCCGGAGGGGCTCAGCAAAAAAATCATCAAGGTGATGGGGCGCCGACTGAAAGAGGCGATGGACAGCAGTGGCAAGTCCCTCGATGGCCCTGCGGATGCGTTCAAGGAGTCTGCTGCGTTGCTCACGCAGAAGCGGGAGCTGCCGGAGACCAAAAAAGAGCCGGTGGCTGCTACAGCTGGCAAGAACAATCCGCTTCTCACGGGCGGAAACGCTGCGCCCGACTCAGGCAGGGCCGGGCCAAGGGGTGCGATGAGTGTTGCTTCTGTAAGGTTTTCCGACAGTACGCTCAAGTCGGTGGTCAAGGATATCAATCTCACGGAAGTCCGGGTGATCGCCAAGCGTGATCAGGCGTTTCCGGGCATTCTGGATCAGGCTGTGGTGGATATGGAGGTGGCGGAGGGTCAGGTGGCACGCCTGAACGGCTATGTTCATCAGTTGCAGGCGGTGGATAAACGGCAGGATACCGACTTTGTCAGCGTGACCATCCGCTTTGTAGATGAGGATCCGAAAAAACTCGAGGACCTCTCCCGGTTTATCGCTCGCTTCCGTGCAGGTGGCCGTTAAACGGCCGTGCTTTCAGGTACGCGCTCTACCAGACGTTGCCTCGGGAAGTGGCAAATGAACTCGCTGCCTTCTCCGATTTTGCTGCGGATTTCCAGGTTGCCATCGTGGTTAATCAGCACGTGTTTGACAATGGCAAGGCCCAGACCTGTGCCCCCGGTGTCTTTATGCCGGCTCGGGTCTGCGCGGTAAAAGCGCTCGGTCAGCCTCGGGATATGGACAGGGTCTATGCCGATGCCCGTATCTTTCACCGATAGATGAGCGCCGTCGCGGTTGGTGGTCCATGAGACGGTCACACGACCACCTGCTGGCGTGTATTTCACAGCGTTGAAGACAAGGTTGGAAAACGCGCTTCTTAATTGGCTGTCGTCACCCCTGAGCAGCCGGTGGTCATTGATGCTGACATCGATCTGATGGTTTTTGTCGCCACTTAACGCCTTGGCATCATGGCAGATCTGTCCCAGCAGTGCTTCAACATCGGTCAGGGTTTCGTCTGCGGTGTGTTCGCCGGTTTCAATTTTTGACAGCAGGATCAGGTCGGTAATCAGTGCCTCCATGCGGGAAGACTGGGCTGCCATTGTGTTGATCGCTCTTCGCCACTTGGGCGGTAGCTCGTCACCGTGATCCATCAGGGTTTCAAGGTAGCCGCTGATCACCGTCAGCGGTGTTCTCATTTCGTGGGATACGTTACCGACGAAGTCACGGCGCATCTGTTCCAGTTGAAACAGGCGGGTGACGTCTTTAGCCACAATTAACCGGTCATCGTCACCGAACAAGCTGATCTGAATCTGCAGGTGTATGTGAGGTTTGGCCGGGGAATTCAGCTCCAGTGGTTCCCGGTAATCCCGGGCATCAAAATAGGCCTTGAAGACGGGCGAGCGGATCAGGTTGTGGATGTACTGGCCCTGATCGGTGCTGCGCCGGAAACCCAGCAAATGTTCGGCTGACCCGTTCCACCACTCCATGGCGCCCTTGGCGTCGGTCATGATCACGCCGTCGCGCATGGCGTTGGTAGACTCCTGCACGCGATTGATGCGGGCTCGCAGCCGATCCTGTGTCAGCAGGTGGTTCTGATGCAGTTTGTGCAGGTTGTCGAAGATGTCACCCCAAAGCCCGATGCTCTGGGGGGGCTCGTCCGTCGCGCTGGGGTTGCCGAGCCACTGGTAGAGCCTGCGCGCCTGGATCAGGGTCCACCAAAGGTAGGCAACAAGACCGACAAGCAGGCCGTATAACGGCTGACCAAAGTAGAGCCCGGCCAGGGTTGTGCCGCCGATGGCAGTGAGAATCAGGCGCAGGTATCTGGACCAGTTATGGTGCATCAATGACGGCCTTGTTATGAACCGGAGGTCTCAGGCGACTTTTGTGGAGAACCTGTAGCCTGTTCCCCTCACGGTCTGAATCAAATGGTCGTAGCTTTCACCCAGGGCTTTGCGCAGGCGCCGGATATGAACATCCACGGTGCGCTCCTCCACATACACATTACCGCCCCACACCTGGTCGAGCAGTTGTGAGCGGGTGTAGACCCGCTCCTGGTGTGTCATGAAGAATTGCAGCAGCCGGTACTCGGTAGGTCCCATGCTAATGGCACCGTCGGAGGTTGTCACCCGGTGGCCGATCGGGTCCAGCGTCAGGCCGTCGATCTCAATAGGGGTGTCTACACCCGCGGGTGTTGCACGGCGCAGCACGGCTTTGAGCCGCGCGACCAGTTCCCTGGGGCTGAACGGTTTGGTGATGTAGTCATCCGCGCCGACTTCAAGGCCCTGGATCTTGTTGTCTTCTTCAACCTTGGCGGTCAGCATAATAATCGGAATGTCTGCAGTAGACTCTTCCTTCTTGAGGCGCCGGGCCAGTTCCACACCGCTGGTGCCTGGCAGCATCCAGTCCAGCAGAATCAGGTCTGGCTGTTTGTCGACAATCAGGGCATGGGCTTCGCGGGCATCCGCTGCCTCCATATAGTCGTAATCAGCCATTTCGAGCGCTACCGCAATCATTTCGCGGATGGGTGCTTCGTCATCGACGATCAGGACAGTTTTTCCAGTCATGAGCTTTAACCTGTGTCAGACCCCGGGAGCTCATTGGTGGCTCCCTGATATTGTTGCTGACCCATTACAACGTGTCTTTGTTACAAGTATATGACATGGATTGCCGGTTACAGCATAAGGTCGAGGATCAGGCCGGAAAATACTGCGAGTCCGGCCCAGTTGTTGTTCAGGAATGCCTTGAAACAGCCAGCTCTGGAGCGTTCTCTGGCCAGGAATTGCTGGTAAACAAACAGGGTGGCCATGGCCACAAGGCCCAGGTAATAGACGCTGCCAAGTTCGGCCTGGCGGCCAGCAAGTGCCAGGATCAGGATAACCAGAGCCTGCAGTATGGCAATGATGGCCCGGTCTGCTTCGCCAAACAGGACGGCGGTTGATTTGATGCCTACTTTGACATCGTCGTCCCGGTCGACCATTGCGTAGAACGTGTCGTAGGCCACGGTCCACAGCACGTTTGCGGTGAACAGCAGCCAGGTCAGCTGGCTGAGCTCGTCGGCTTCGGCCGCCCAGGCCATGGGGATAGCCCAGGAAAAAGCCGCACCCAGGAACAACTGGGGCAGGTGGGTGTAGCGCTTCATGAACGGGTAAATGAACGCCAGCAGGGCACCGCCAAAAGACAGATACAAGGTCAGGGTGTTGGTAAACAGCACGACCATCAGGAAAGAAACCAGGCACAGCCCCGCAAACAACGCGACGGCTTCCCAGGCCTGAATGTGTCCGGCGGTGAGAGGGCGATGCTGGGTGCGTTCTACGTGGCGATCCCAGTCCCGGTCTGCAAAATCGTTAATGGCGCAGCCGGCTGCTCGCATAAAGAAAACGCCGAGGGTGAAGATGATGATGTTGGCTATCGACGGACTGCCATTGCCGGCCAGCCACAGTGCCCAGTAGGTCGGCCAGAGTAGCAACAAAGTACCGATTGGCCGATCTATGCGCAGTAGCTTTGCGTAGTTGATCAGGCGAGTCTGAACATGCTCGGGCAGAGCGTTCTGCAACATGGTGGTTATCATCCGTTGGTCTGGGGCCGGGGTGAAGGCCAGATTATAGCCACCGGTCGCAGGTGATTAAACCCGGGTGTCAGGCCGGTACAGTGCAGGTAACAGAAATTCGCACACCATGAGGGCACTCTGGCCGCGGTGAAACAATGAGCGGCGGGCAAGTTGTGGTTGAGTCGCCCCCCGAGGCTGGCAAAGGCCCGTTTCGAGTGGGCCGCGGGCCCACTCCGGGTTGCTGAACAGGTAGGCGCCAAGGGGTTTGTTGCCCAGATTGAGAAGCCGTCGGCCTCGGCCTTCGAGGCAGCTCAGGGGTATGACGGTGCGTGCCAGGACCCAGGGGCGACCATCGCCACACAATCGAACCTCCCTTATCCAGGCCAGTTGCCTGGGCGGAAGGGACAAGCGGCGGGCTTCTTCGTTGGAAGGGGTAGTGAACGTTTCCTTGACCACCTCTACGTGAAAGCCGGCGTGGCATTGTCGCTGCAAGGCTTTGGTGAACGAGCCTTCGACTTGTAGCCATGGCCGGGCCGGGCCGTGAACGGCAGGGTTACGGAGCCCGGCAGCCGCCAGTGAGCGATACCAATCGGTGGGGGGAACGGTTAGCCCTGATTGCGTGTCAAAGTCCTTTGAGAGCATAAATACCGGGGGCGTTGCGCCAGTAACCTTTGTAGTCCATGCCGTAGCCGAACAAAAAGCGGTCTTCAACATAGAGGCCGGTAAAATCGGCTTTCAGGCCCGGTTTTGATTTGCGATCGTGGGCTTTGTCGACGAGCACCGCCGTCAGCACTTTGCTGGCACCGTGCGCGAGGCAGTAGTCCCCGATGGCGCACAGGGTTGTGCCTTCATCCAGGATGTCGTCAACAATCAGCACGGTGCGGCCTTTCATGTCGGCTTCTGGTCGCAGTTTCCACTCCAGAATGCCGCCGGTGGTTTCCTGCCGGTAGCGAGTGGCGTGCAGGTACTCGGCCTGTACCGGGAATTTCAGCCGTGTCAGCAGCTGGCCAGTCAGGATGAGACCGCCGTTCATGACGCAGAACAGCAGTGGGTTGCTGTCTTTCAGGCTGTCGGTAATCTCTTTCGCCATAGTGTCGATGGCGATATCTACCTGCTGTTCATTGACCAGGCAGTCGGCTTCAGCCATGACCTGGTTCATTTCGGCGACGGTATCGGTCATAACGGTCGGTCCTGTCGTAAAAGCCGGCGATTATACCGAACCGGGAGGCTTGAAGGGAGGGGCAGTTGCCGGTAGTGGCATCTGTAATTACGTCTATTGGCACAAAACCCGTGCTTGCGGTGTCCGTTCTGGCATTGGTCAACCCGGGTATGGCGGGTATTATGGCGGCTGTCTGAAATTTATATGGGCCGGTGTTGCATAGTTCTGGCAATTTTCACTTGATTGTCATATTGTCCGACAATATTATGCGGCCTGTCGATTGTTAGCGAGGAAGTACTATGAAGAAGTGGCAGTGTGTAGTGTGTGGTTTGATCTACGATGAAGCCGAGGGCTGGCCGGAAGATGGCATTGAGCCTGGCACCGTTTGGGACGATGTGCCGGATGACTGGGTTTGCCCTGACTGCGGCGTGGGCAAAGAAGACTTCGAAATGATCGAGATCAGCTGACAGGCGGAGCAGGACCATGGCGAACCAGGCACCCATTGTGATTGTTGGCACCGGATTGTCCGGCTACTCGCTGGTGCGAGAGCTGCGCAAGCTCGATAAAGAAACACCGGTGGTTATGGTAACGGCCGACGATGGCGTGAGTTACTCCAAGCCGATGTTGTCGACGGGTTTTACCAAGGGAAAAGATGCACAAGGGCTGGCTCAGGCCGAGACCGAGGCGATGGCCGCGCAGCTTGGTGTAGAGGTTCGCACGTTCAGCACGGTGACCGGTATTGATACCGAGGCTCATGAGCTGGTGCTAGGCGATCAACGGCTCGGCTATAGCAAGCTGGTGCTTGCCTGGGGTGCGGATGTTATTCGGCTGGGGTTGGCGGGTGATGGTCAGGATCATGTTCACTCGATCAACGACCTGATGGATTATCGGGCGTTCCGCACAGCGCTTGAGGGTGGTCAGCGGGTCGCTATCATGGGTGCCGGTCTCATCGGCTGTGAATTTGCCAATGACTTGCGTATCGGCGGTTATGAGGTGGATGTGATTGCTCCGGACACCGCGGTTATGCCGAGCCTGCTTCCCGGGGCGGCGGCCAATGCCGTGCAGCATGAGCTGGCGGAGCTGGGAGTAAGATTTCACCTGGGTACCGTGGTTGAACGAGTCGATCGTTGCGAGCGTGGTGTCAGGCTTACCCTTGGTAATGGTGAAACGCTTGATGCTGACCTGGTGGTTTCAGCGGTGGGCTTGCGTCCGCGTGTTGAGCTTGCCAGGGCCGCCGGTATCGAGGTTGGCCGGGGCATTCAGGTGAATCGGGCACTGGAAACGTCGGCGCCGGATGTGTTTGCACTCGGTGACTGTGCCGAAGTGGATGGTCAGGTGTTGCTGTATGTGCTGCCGCTGATGGCGTGTGCCCGGGCTCTGGCGAAAACCCTGACCGGAGAACGAACCGACGTCCGATACGGCACTATGCCGGTGATGATTAAAACCCCTTGTTGCCCTACGGCCGTTTGCCCACCGCCTGCCGGAGTAGAAGGTGAATGGGTGGTTGAGCAGGAAGGCTCTGACGTGAAGGCGTTGTTCAACTCGCCCTCCGGTGAAGTGCTCGGTTTTGCCGTAACTGGCCGGTTTGCTGTTGAAAAACAGGCTCTAGCGAAAGAAGTCCCGCCTATCCACCAGGATTGAGTAAGCGCCGCCAGGCCTGCTGTTCTGGCGGCTCCTTTCTTTTCTGTTCAGCGTTGCGAAATTTTCTCGCCTGGGGTAAAACCATTCGTAAGCTAAGGAGCTGTTCACAGGCTCCCGGATAACGCAACAGGAGCTGGCATGCTAGAGGTAACCCGAAAACTGGTGGAATTACTGGATTTGTCACCGATTGGAGATGACCACTTCCAGGGTGACAGTGAAGATCTGGGTTTCCCCCACGTCTTTGGTGGCCAGGTGCTTGGCCAGGCCTTAATGGCGGCCAGCCGAACCGTTGAAGACCGGTTGTGTCACTCTTTGCACGCCTATTTCCTGCGCCCGGGCAATCACAGTATGCCCATTGATTATGAGGTGCAGCGGGTTCGGGATGGTGGCACGTTTTCGGTTCGCAGGGTAATTGCGCGCCAGGATGGCAAGGAGATTCTGACCGGCTCCATGTCGTTTCAGATTGCCGAAGAAGGCATGAGCCACCAGCTGGACATGCCTGCTGCGCCAGATCCGGATACCCTGCGATCTGAGCAGGACTGGGGCAACCTGATTGCTGACAAAGTGCCGGAAAAGATGCGCGACATGCTCACGCGGGATCGTCCTATCGAGATCCGGCCGGTTGACCCGGTGAACCCCTTCAAGCCGGAAAAGCGTCCGCCGCATCGCCAGAACTGGTTCCGGGCGGCAGGGCCGTTGCCGGATGATCCCGTTCTGCACCGGTGCCTTCTCACCTACGCTTCAGACTTCAGTTTTCTGGGTACCTCGCTGAACCCCCATGGCCGTACGTTCATGAGCAAGAATATGCAGGTGGCCAGTCTGGATCATGCCATCTGGTTCCATCGGGATTTTCGTATGGATGACTGGCTTCTGTATGACAAGGACAGCCCGAGTGCCTCCAGTGGGCGAGGCTTCAATCGGGGCAACTTCTTCACGCGGGATGGTGTGCTGGTGGCTTCAACCACTCAGGAAGCGTTGATTCGCGAGCGGCAAGGCTGACCGGCCAGCCATTCAATCATTTCGTCAAATGGCATCGGCCGGGCCAGAAAGTATCCCTGGATCTGGTCGCAGCCCATTTTGGCGAGCAGGTTGAGGGTTTCCTCGTTCTCTACCCCTTCGGCAACAACGGTATAACCCAGGCTGTGGCACATATCGATGGTGGTTTGCACAATCACTCTGTCCTGCTCACGCTCAGGAAGTTCGGTGACCAGGGATCGATCGATCTTGATCTCGCTGGCGGGCAACTGCTTGATGTAGGACAGCGACGAGTAGCCTGAGCCAAAATCGTCAATCGACAGAGGGATGCCCGCATCGTTCAGCGAATTCAGTGCTTTCAGTGAGTTGACCGGATCCTGCATCATGGAGGTTTCCGTTACTTCGAAGGTGATGGCGCCGATGTGGGAGTGGTAGCTCTTCATCAGGCGTTGAACGAATACCGCAAAATCCGGCTCTCGCAGATTGTTGGGGGAGATGTTCACCGCAATGCCCGCAAAATGGCCGAGCTCCATAAGCCGGCTTCTCAGCTCCAGGGCTTCTTGCAGTACCCAGCGGGTGAGAGGTTTGATCAGCCCGGTTTGTTCTGCAAGCGCAATTATTTCATCCGCCCGGATCGGCTGTTCACGGCCTGGCCAGCGGATAAGAGCTTCAAACCCCGCTATTTCCCAGGTTTTAAGGTTCAGTTTCGGTTGCAGGAACAGCGTCAGCCCTTTGTTGTCGATGGCCCGGCGCAGTTCTGAAACCAGGGTGAGCCGGTCGGCACTGAAAGAGTCTCTGGACGGTTTGTAGTAAGAAATGCCCCGCTCCCGCGCGCGATCGGAGCCTTCCGCAATGACGGCCCGACGAATCAGTATGTTGGCGTCTGTGCCATGGTCCGGGTAGATGGCAACCCCGAGTTGTGGTTGCAAGGGCACCTGCATGCCAAGAAAGTCGATCGGGTACCTGACTTCCTCAATGCTTCTGAGCACTCGCCGGGGAACGGCCTCGGCCAGGTCGGCATCGACCACGAAAGCAAAGGTCTGGGGGTCCAGGCTCGCAACATAGAAATCATGCTGATCGGTCTGCTCCAGCGGCAACGCGCCAGGCACATCTCGAATCACCGCGTTGTAGTGTTTGGAGGCTAACTCAAGAATTCGGTCGGTGTTGCGGTGCCCGAGGGTTTTGGTGACCGGGTAAAGGTTGTTGAGGTGGATAATCACCACGCCATAGCGCCCGGCAGTGCTGCTGTGTATCAGTTCTTTCAGGCGCATCTCAAAGCTGCTGCGATTGGGAAGGCCGGTCAGCGGGTGGTGCAGAGCCTGGTCCATTAACCGAAGTTCTGCCGCGCGGCGGGCTTCCAGGGCTTTGAGTTCGGCCTCGCGAGACATCAGTTTGTCCTGGCGTTCGTGATAGATCCGGATGGCGAGGGCCAGGCTGAGCAGAATGGCTTCCAGCACCGAGCCGATCTGCATGCCGTAGGCGGTCACAAAACTGTTGGGAACCAGCCCGTATTTGTTGGCTGCGGTCACCGCGCTGCCGAGCGTCAGCGCGCCCCAGGCCAGTGTGTAATAGGCCGCCTGAGGGTTGCCTTTGAGCCACTGCAAAGGGCCGACAAAGGTCAGTAACAGGCAGCTGGGAATGGCCATGGCGACGGTAAGGCGACTCGCCGTGCTGTAGTCAGTAAAGAAGGAGGCCAGCACCAGCAGTACATTCAGTGCGATGGTGACAAGCAGTAATCGGTTCATTACCGGGCTGGTTTCTTTTAACCGCAAGAAGGCCCGTGAAAACAGCAGCGAGAAGGTCACGGCCAGGGGCACGATAAGTAACATGGCCATATTCTGAATGGCTGGAAGGCCCGGCCACAGGAACTGATAGGTGCTGCCATTAAGGCTACCAACCAGCAATAGATAGCCAAAGGTTGAAAGCACATAAAGCAGATAGACCGATTCGCGCAGCGCCAGAAACACAAACAGATTGAAACAGATGACGGTCAGCAGAATGCCGTAGTAACCGGCGTGAAGGTGCGTTTCGATGGAGGCCTTTTCAAAAAAACTCAGGTTGCTCCAAAGCTTCAACGGAACCTGCATGGCACCTTCGGTCTGCACTCGTATCAGTACTTGGAACTGCCCGTCAGGCGTCAGGTTGAGTGGAAACAGAAAGTGAGGGTGTTGCACGGGGCGTTCACGGAAAAACAAGCGGTCACCGGCGCTCTCGTGCTGCACGATCTGGCCACTCTCAAGCAGATAGATATCGATGTAATCCAAGGCTGGATAACGGATTTCCAGAAGATTGACCAGCCCGGGATCGGTCACTTCAAAGCGCAACCAGATGTGGTCACGAATGTAGCCAAAGTTAGGGGTTTGTTCGGGGAGCCTCTGCCATTGCGTCGATGCCAGGGCCTGATCGGGTGTCAGCGCTGAATCCGAAGCGACCCGGAGATACTCCATGGGCGGAATATAGGAGGATCTCGCGGCAAGTGCCGAAGTTGATATTGCCAGCAGCAGTAACAAAACTGCCAGGAGTCGGGCTGGTTTCATTAGAGTCACGCGTTACCGTTATTATCATTCTGACTTGAGTATGGCCTGTCGCCGGAGGCGGCTCAAGCGGCAATGCAAAGAGTTTTGGTAACTTGTGTAAGTATTGGTCAAATCCCGTTAATCCATTGTCTTGCCCATTGCAGTGCTTCGATTTCGGGCTCCAGGGTTTCCAGCGCATCGATCCGGAGGGTGTCTCCTACCTTTCGGGCAGAGGTTTCGTAGAGTGCTTCTTCCATCAGATCACCAGCGCCGCAAAAGGTATCACCGTAAGAGCTGTCGCCCAGAACGATCACGCCAAAAGGGCGCCCTGGTTGCTGGGGCAACTGATCTCTGAGCGCCATGTAGAAAGGCAGCAGGTTGGGCGGCACTTCTCCCTGACCCGTCGTGGAGGTGCATATCAGGAGTGCATCGTTGTTGCCGGTGATGTCTTCAAGGACAGGATTCTCCAGCACCGTTACCTGGTGCCCCTCCTGCTCCATTTCCTGTTTGATTTTGCGTGCGGTCAGCAGGGCGCCGCCGTAGACGCTTCCGGTCAATATGCGAATAGATGCCATGTTACTGCCTGTGCCAGAGGTGATGAGCGTGTTTCAAGGCGAGTGATGATAGCGGCGGGCCATGCCGGGCTCAAGCGGAGGGTGTTGTGTCGGCGTCCTGGCTGCGAACCCGGGGGGCGATCCGGTTCCGGCCATCTTGTTTGGCGCTGTAAAGCTGGATGTCGGCGAGTTTCAGCAGTTCGTCAACGGAGCCCGCCTTCGAGATCGAGCAGACACCGGCACTGATGGTGACCGGCATGAGCGCGTCCTGGTGACGGAACTCCGTGCGGGCGACTTCTGATCTAAGACGCTCTGCCAGCGCGAGTGCCTGCAGTAATGTGGTGTCGGGCAGCAGGAGCAGAAATTCCTCTCCGCCCCAGCGGGCGGCGACATCGGTCTGGCGGATGATGCCCCGGGTCAGGTCGGCGAAGCGTTGAAGCACGATATCGCCAGCGTCATGGCCATAGTTGTCGTTAATTTGTTTGAACAGGTCCAGGTCAATCAGAGCGACTGAGAAATGATGCCCCGATCTCTGGAAACGCAAGTACTCCGCATTCAGGCGATTCTGCATTTCCCTGCGGTTGGCGAGCCCGGTTAACTCGTCGGTTCGGGCCGCATGCTCGTGGGCCCGCGCAAAGGCTTCCAGTTTGGTGCGGGCTTTCAGTCTGCCTGCCTCCAGTACGAAGCAGAAAATGGCTTCAAACGTGAGGGTGACGAAAAAGCGTATTTTGAAGTCGGTGCTGTACTGAGCGGAAACGCCAGGCAGATCTGGAAACTGGAAAACAACGATCGCCAGCAGGTAACAGAAAAGCAGAATGGCCACGCCGCCTTTGAGGCTGGTCAGGAAGAACAGCAGGGGTGGTAGCACGTAAAACCAGAGTGGCCCGGTGCTGCTTTCTCCTCCCGAAGCGATCAGATAGGTGAACAGCAAAGCGACCACGGTGAGCAGTCCCGTTTTTTGAATCTCCCGGTTCCTGGTCCACGCAAACCAGGCCATGTTTGCCAGAACCGGCACATTGAACAGCCACAGTATCCACGCATGAAAGTAATGCTCGGAATACCAGGCTTTGATGCCAATGCCGGTCAGGCACACCAGCGCCATAGCCGACAGGCCCGTGAGCAGACGGGAGACCTGCCGCGCTTCGTGCTCGCTGGACATGGCTGGAGTTGGCTGGGCGTGTTCGGTCATTTAGTGTTGCACTTTTTGACATATTTCCTCTAAGTATGCGCCAAAAATACTCAGGATTGGAGCCTAAACTGACGACAATGTGAAGCACGGCCTATACTGCAGTTTGTTTCAATTTGATGGCAAAAAATTTATAGTTTGCGCCCAACGACCTGTCGACCCCATTCTGTTTACAAGAGAACATAGCGCTTATGGCCCGTTCCACCAGCTTCCTGGATACTCTTCTCAGCAGCCCCTCCACGGAAAGGTACAGGGTTGGTTTAAGTGTGTTATTCCTGCTGGGTGTCTGGCTGACCGTCGGATCCTTCAGCCAGGGGTTGCCCAACAGCATGCTTCTGATGGCCGCGGCTGTCATTGGTGGTTATATGGCCATCAACATTGGTGCTAATGATGTCGCCAATAACGTGGGCCCGGCGGTAGGTTCCGGTGCGCTTTCCCTCGGTGCTGCGGTGGTACTGGCTGCTATTTTTGAGGCGTCAGGCGCGCTCATTGCGGGCGGCGATGTCGTTTCCACGATCAAGGGAGGCATTATTGATCCGACCACCCTTGAAGATCCCAGGGCGTTCGTGTGGTTGATGACAGCCGCACTGCTGGCGGGTGCGCTGTGGCTTAATCTGGCCACCTGGATGGGCGCGCCGGTTTCGACCACGCACTCCATCGTTGGCGGCGTGCTGGGCGCCGGTATCGCAGCCGGTGGCTGGGCCATCGCAGACTGGAACGTCATGGGTAAGATTGTGGCAAGCTGGGTGATTTCACCGGTGCTTGGCGGCGTTCTGGCGGCTTTGTTTCTGTATGCCATCAAGAGAACCGTTCTCTACCGCCAGGATCTGGTTTCCTCTGCCCGCACGTTTGTGCCCTGGCTGGTGGCCATTATGGCCTGGGCATTCGCCACCTACCTGATGGTCAAGGGCGTAAAAAAGATTGTCAAAGTGGACATGATTGAGGCCACCGGGATTGGTTTCGCCGTTGCTGCAGTGGTGTTTTTCGTCATGCGCACAGTGGTAAGTCGTCGCGCCGCGACCATGGAAAACAGTGCTGCAGGGGTGAACTCCCTGTTCACCTGGCCACTGATCTTTGCTGCGGCGCTGTTGAGCTTTGCCCACGGCGCCAACGATGTAGCAAACGCCATTGGCCCCCTGGCTGCAATTAATGACGCCATTCAGGCCGGTGGTGGGGTGGTGACCTCAGCCAGGATTCCTTTGTGGGTGATGCTGGTCGGTGCCATCGGGCTGGCTGTTGGCTTGATGCTGTTCGGACCGCGCCTGATCAAAACCGTCGGCAGTGAAATCACCGAGCTCGACAAGACCCGGGCTTTCTGTATCGCTTTGTCTGCCGCGTTAACTGTCATTGTCGCCTCTCAGTTGGGCCTGCCGGTCAGCTCTACGCACATCGCAATCGGTGGTGTGTTTGGTGTTGGCTTCTTGCGGGAGTACCTGAAATCTAACTATGCGACTCAGCTGCACAAGATCATTGAACACCATGATCCGGCTGAACAGGAGCGTCTGAAGCCGTTCCTGGATGATTTCCGCAATGCTTCTGTGGAAGAGATGGAGTACCTGCTGAAGCAGGCGAAAAAGAAGAAGCAGCAGGTGCCGTTGTCCAAATCCGAGCGTAAGCGTCTGAAGAAGATCTACAAGGAAGAGATGGTCAAGCGTTCCCACCTGTTCCGCATCGCCGCAGCCTGGATTATTACAGTTCCTGCTTCGGCCTTGATGGCTGCGTTCTTGTTCTTTGCGCTTCGGGGTTTGATGGTTTAGTCGCGGGCGGGGCTGGTTAGTGCCCCGCAGTTTGGCCATACTATAGGCATGATGTTGCGCGGGGCGCTTTGGCCCTGAAGCTATCCAATTTCGGGAGTAGGGAATGAGTTCATCTGTTGAGAGTCATCAGGCCAAGATGATCGGAGAGCTGCGGGTTTTCATCAAGAAAGTTCTGAGCGACCCGACCATCGCCGTCAAGTCCATGGATATTGCCCGCAAGTACAAGAGCGAACCAAAAGCGGATGCCTTGATCGCGCGCGAGATCAGTGCCAACACCACGATTCGTATTCCGGAAAACTGGAGTGACGCGGACAAGATGTTTCTGGAGATCCTGCACGAGGTGCTGGATGACGAAGAGGCGCTTTACTGAGTCTGGCTTTGGAGTATTCAGGAGTAGGTTGGGGCTTGCGGGGCCCCTTTCCGAAACACGCTGTGAATACGTCCTTGTACGCTCTGCTCCGCCATCCATGGCTCCGCAAGGTTTCGGAAAGGGGCCCCGCAAGCCCCGCCTTCGGCTTCTTGCTGGGCCCGCAAATGCTCTAGGTTCTTGTGGCGACAGAGCCTCTCAAGCTGACTTAAGCCTGTCTGACTTGTTTTCTATTCTGTTTTAACACCGCTTCCGCCATCTGGTGCAGGATGGCGATCTCATCGGCAATCCCATCTTCCTTCGACAGTTCCCTCTGCTCCTTGAGAATATCTTCCAGAATAGCCGGCGTTGTTAACGGGTTGGCCAACACCACGCGGAATACGATGCAGGGGAAGTGGTAATACTTCGCTGGCTCAAGGCGGGTTCGGGAGACAAACGCTTTGCCGTGCTCCCGCTGGGTTTTCTGGATGAACTTGGTGATGCGGTTCAGGCAGGTGTTCATTTTTTCTGCCTGGAGTTCGTCGGCCACGGCAAGAGCTTGCCGGGCGACTTCCGGGCAATACCGGTAGGTCAGTATGTTCAGTTCTGGTCGGGTGACCAGTTCGAAGTCTGGCTGTTCGTCGATCATCTGAGCGAAGGTTTTGGCCTTTTCGATGCCTTGATCAATCAGGATTTCGTAGCCTTCCCGGGCGAGGATTTTCAGGCCGGAATGGATCAGCATGGACATGCCCGGGCGGGAGCCCTCGAGGGTGGTGCTGCCGAGGTCTCTGGAGCCCTTACGGATGATGTACTGGGCGTGGTGTTCGACCGCGCTGGCCAGGCTGGGGTCTTTGAAGACGACCAGGCCGACCCCCATGGGCACGTACAGTTGTTTGTGGGCGTCGAAGGTCACGGAGTCTGCGTTTTCGATGCCTCGCAACAAGTGCCGGTAGGTACGGGAGAACAGGGTTGGGCCTCCCCAGGCGGCATCTACGTGGAAGTGGGCGCCGAATTCTTTGGCGATATCGGCCATGGCTTCCAGTGGGTCAACGTTGCCGGTTTCGGTGGTGCCAGCCACGCCGCAGATGGCCATGACTTTGATTTTCTGTTTCTGCAGTTCCAGGCATTTATCACGCAGGGCATCGGTCTGGATGCGGTTGTCGTCGTCGGTATCGACTGGCACCAGGGCATCCCGGCCCAGGCCGAGGACATCGGCGGCTTTGCGCAGGGAGTAGTGGCCGCGTTTGGAGACAACGATGGCAGCGCCTTCGTAGCCGTAATATTTCAGCGCCCGGAACAGGCCTTCCTCATGCAGGCCCCGGAAGCTGCCTTCGGCCGGGAAGGCACGGTTGCGGGCGACCCAGAGGGCGGTCAGATTGGCAACGGTGCCGCCGGAGCACATGGCGCCCAGGGCGTGCCGGGGGTCGTGCATCCATTTGCGGTAGAAGGAGCCGTCCTGCTGGTAGACCAGGCGGTGAATCATGCCCAGAACCTGGCGCTCCATGGGTGTGAAGGCCTTGGAGGTTTCGGTTTTGACCAGGTTCTGGTTCAGGGCAATCATGATTTTGGACAGCGGCAGCATGAAGTAGGGCAGCGCTGAGGTCATGTGGCCGATAAACGCCGGCGAGGCGGTGTGTACGGAATTGGCGACCAGTTTGTCGAGCAGGAACTGGGCCTGTTCCGAGACGAACACCGGTTTTTCGGGGATGACGGAATCGGCAAAATTCTTCTCGACGTCAGACAGGTCTCGCTCAACGGCTACGATGTGTTCCTGGAGAAATCCAGCCAGGTTGCGGGAGATGTTCTGGTCGATGCGGCTCAGGGTCGATTCCGGTGCTTCGGGCACCGTGAAGACGCGATACATTGCCTCAATCGAGGCCTGGGCGGATTTTTTCTTTCCGGTCATAGAGCCACACACAATTCAGTGGTTATCCGAGGGGTTGGTTCCGGAAACCCTGCGGACGGGGCCAGGCGGAGCCGGGCATTTGTCGTGCTGTCCTGCCTGTTGGCAGGTCATGTATTCCCTGAGGGGCGGTAGTATAAGGCTTGAGGCGGATTGACGCTATGCCTCGAAGGCTACCGGGTTTTTGGCTTCTGTGGAGGTCAAAGGATTTCGCGGTGAACGTCGAGGATGGCGGCGTCGATGCGGTCCTGGATGTCTTTTTCGACCTGGTCGAGGCGCTGGGTGATTTGCTGGGCGCTGGCTCCGAGGGCGGCGATGGTCCAGGTGGCGCAGTCGAGGGCGTCGTGGTCGGCGGTTTCGCTGACGGCGAGGTCGGGTTCTTTGCCCCAGATGGCTTTCATGGCGGTGAAGGCTTTGCGTTTGGCCTTGAGGTCTTCGCAGGCGTAGAGCTGGAAGTGCAGGGTGAGGATGCCTACGTGGGGGGTGATATCCTGGTGCTGTTGTGGGGCTTTACCTTCTTTCAGCAGTTTTCTCAGGGCTTCTGACATGTTTGGTCTGGCTCGTTTGGTGCAGGAAGCGGTGAGGGTGGGCTGTTCAAAACACGCTGTGGATACGTCCTTGTACGCTCTGCTCCGCCATCCATGGCTCCGCAAGGTTTTGAACAGCCCACCCTCACCGCTTCCCGAACGGTATACGGGGAGTCGCTTCAGCCGGTTGCCCTGGCTATCGGGACGGGCTGTCTGGGTTTTCCCTAGCCTACTACAGGCGTTGCCCGTTTGATAATCGCTGTCGGGTTGGTGCCGGAGGGCAGGTTGCCGTAGTTCATGCCGCCGTTGTTTTGCAGGCGGGAGGCGCAGAAGGCGTCGGCGACGTCTTTGTCGCCAAAGCGCAGCAGCAGTGAACCCTGCATGGTCAGGGCCATGCGGTCGACCAGGTTGCGGGCGCGGTACTGGAAGTCGCTGATGTCGGCGAAGTCGTGCTGGAGTTGGGCCAGGAACTGGTCGAAGCGGCGGTCGGTGCCTTTGGCTTCGGCGGCTTCTTTGAAGAAGGCGTCGAGGGTTTCGGGTTCTTTCTGGATGGCGCGGAGGGTGTCGAGGCACTGGACGTTGCCGCTGCCTTCCCAGATGGCGTTGACGGGGGATTCCCGGAACAGGCGGGGCATGATGCAGTCTTCCATCACGCCGCTGCCGCCGATGCATTCCATGGCTTCGTAGGCGTGGTTGGGGGTGCGTTTGCAGATCCAGTATTTGCCCACCGGTGTGGCCAGGCGGGCCAGCAGGCGTTCGTGTTTGTTGTCCTGGTTGTCCATGGCCCGGGCTACGCGCAGGGTGTAGGCGAGGGCGGCTTCGTTTTCGATGATCAGGTCGGCCAGGACGTTTTGCATCAGTGGCTGATCGCTGAGGGTTGCGCCGAAGGCGCTGCGGTTGTGGCAGTGGTGCGTAGCCTGGGCGACGGCCTGGCGCATGCCGGCGGCGCTGCCGATCATGCAGTCGAAGCGGGTCATGGCGACCATTTCGATGATAGTGGGTACGCCGCGGCCTTCTTCGCCCACCATCCAGGCCAGGGCGCCGCGGATTTCGACTTCGCTGGAGGCGTTGGCGACGTTGCCCATTTTGTTTTTGAGCTGCTGCACCTGCCAGGGGTTCTTGGTGCCGTCCGGGCGCCAGCGGGGCATCAGAAAGCACGACAGCCCGTTGGCGGTCTGGGCCAGTACCAGGAAGGCGTCGCACATGGGGGCGGAGACGAACCATTTGTGGCCGACCAGTTCGTAAGCCTGGCCCGGGCCTTCCTGTCCGACCGCGTAGGCGCGGGTGGTGTTGGCGCGTACGTCGCTGCCACCCTGTTTTTCGGTCATGGCCATGCCGATGGTGACGGCGCGTTTTTCGCTGTCCGGGACGTTACGGGCATCGTATTCGTTGGTCAGAATTTTCTGTTCCCAGATCGTCGCCAACTCCGGCTGGTTGCGAATGGATGGGACGGCGGCGAAGGTCATGGTGATCGGGCAGCAGTGGGCAGCCTCTACCTGGGAGTGCAGGTAGTATTTGGCCGCCCGGGCCACATGGGCGCCCGGGCCGGGGTTGGTCCAGGGGGAGCTGTGCAGGCCGTTTTCCAGAGCGACGCCCATGAGTTCATGGTAGGCGGGATGGAAGCTGACTTCATCGATCCGGTGGCCGTAGCGGTCGTGGGTGCGGAAGCTGGGTTTGTTGGCGTTAGCCAGGTTGCCGAGTTCGATGGTTTCGGCTTTCCCGGCCCAGGCGCCGAACTGGCTCAGGTCGTGGTGGGCATGGCTGGCGCCTTCCCGGATTACGGCTTCCCGCAGCGCAGTGTCCTGTTCGTAGAGGTTGTAATTCTCCAGCGCTTTGGGCTGGTTGATGACCTCGTGGGTGGCGGACAGATACCGGTCTCGTTGGAGTGGTGCTCCGGTGTGATCGGTGGTGTTGCGCTGTGGGTTGTTCATGTCTAGCTCCTTGTGCCGGTCAACCCCCTCATGCAAAAGCTGACGATGGCGTTGATCAGTGCGTCCTGGTCGTTATTAGTAACCGGTGACGACGCATTTTGTGTTGGTGACAGCGGTCCTACTAAAGATTCTGAAATTGCGCCCACCAGGCAGGTGCTGCTTAGCCTGGCGTTCTGTTCGGGTATGCATCCTTCGGCGATGCCGTCCTGAATCGCCTGTTCAAACAGGTTGGCGTAGGCTTTCCGGTAGATCAGCCGCTCTTCTTCAACTTGTGGGTCAACGGGCTCGGCAATCAGTGCCCAGGCTTTCATCGGGCCTTTCAGTGCTCGCTGGGCAAATGTCCTCAGGGCGCTTTCGAGCCGGGTGACGGCGGTTCCTGGCACAGACAGTGCCTCTGCTACCTTGTCGACTTCGCGTTGGGTCGCCAGCCGGAAGATTTCGGCAAAAAGATCTTCACGGGATTCAAAATGGCGATAAATAGTGCCGGTTGCCACGCCTGCCAGGCCGGCGATTCGGCTGATTCTGGCACTTCGGAAGCCGCCCTCGGCCACGCATTGCCAGGTGCACTCGATGATGTTTTTGCGCGCTTCGGCTTTGCGCTGGCGCATCTTTTCAGTTTCGCGATAGGCCATGCTGGCTCCTTGCAAGTAGTGAATCACTATTCATTCTTTGTGTCAATCATCAGGTGGTGTCGTGGCTTTGATTATGTGCTTATAAAATCAAAGACTTAAAGTTGGATACAAAAAATTACAAAAAACAGGTTGTCAGGAAATAGCGCTCTCAACAAAACCGGATTATAAAGACGCCAAGACGTGGCCAAAGGCGGCCATCGCTCGAGGCAAGGTGTAGCTGCCAAAGGCTTGCGAGGCACCTGGTGTACTGTTTTCGTTGATGGAGAAAAAGGCATGAGTGAATTCGACGAAGGCAATCTGGAGCAAACCGGTAGTTGGGCCAGTGATGGCGACGATAACCATTCCATCGCCAGCCGTGCACGGGTTCGGGCCCAGTTGCAGGCGGATATGGAAGCTTTCCTGCAATGCGGTGGCAAAATCGAGGAAGTGGACACCACATTCCGTTCCGATACGCCGCGTAAGGTGGAAGTAGGTTTCAATAACCGTTCCATGTGATTCCTTTCGAGTGCGGGCGGTTGCTGCCAGGCCGCCTGCATTTTGTCATCTTGTTGTCACCGATCAATGGCAGACTCGGCTCAGGCCTGCAACAGGCGGCCTCTGGAGTGTATGATGTTAACACTTTCCAAGGCCATCCATGTTCAGGAGGTTACCTGTGTCGAAGCCGCGCCTGCCGCTTTCCAGCCGAAGCTATCCCTTTACCCGTCTGCGTCGCAATCGGGCCAGTGATTTTTCCCGCCGTCTGGTTCGGGAGAATCAGCTCACACCGGACAATTTGATCTATCCGGTCTTTGTGCTGGAAGGCAATAACCAGCGGGAGGCGGTTCCCTCCATGCCGGGTGTAGAGCGGCTGAGCATCGATCTTCTCGTGGAGCAGGCCGCAGAGTTGGTGGAGCTGGGCATTCCTGCGGTGGCGTTGTTTCCGGTGGTACCTGCAGAGCATAAAAACTTGTCTGGCTCGGGCGCCTGGGACTCCGATGGTCTGGCGCAGCGAGCGGTTCGTGCGCTCAAGAAAGCCTATCCTGAGCTGGGTGTGATTACCGATGTGGCGCTGGACCCGTTTACCACCCATGGTCAGGACGGCATTATCGACAACGATGGCTATGTACTGAACGATGTGACGGTAGAGGCCTTGGTCAACCAAGCTCTGTCCCATGCCGATGCGGGTGCGGATGTCGTTGCGCCCTCCGATATGATGGATGGCCGTGTCGGGGCAATTCGCGAAGCGTTGGAATCCGCCGGTTACGTGAACACCCGGATTCTGGCCTATTCTGCAAAATACGCATCCAGTTATTACGGCCCGTTCCGGGATGCGGTTGGTTCGGCTGGCAACCTTGGCAAAAGCAACAAGTCGACCTATCAGATGGATCCGGCGAACAGCGACGAAGCCCTCCACGAAGTGGCGATGGATCTGGCCGAAGGCGCGGATATGGTGATGATCAAGCCGGGTATGCCGTATCTCGATATCGTGCACCGGGTGAAAACTGAATTGCAGGTGCCGACATTCGTGTACCAGGTCAGCGGTGAGTACGCCATGCATATGGCGGCCGCCCAGAACGGCTGGCTCGATGGCGATGCCGTCATGATGGAAAGCCTGATGGCCATGCGCAGAGCAGGCGCTGATGGCATTCTTACTTATTTTGCAGTGCGCGCAGCGAGACTGATGAGGGATCGCCAGCGGGGCTGAAACGGGCGATAGCCTGTGCCTGAAATGGATACGGATAGTGATGACAACTGAAACAGCAAAGAAGATCGTAAGCAGTGATCAGAGTGTGCCCGCACCGGTAGAGTTGCCGCCGGTGGGAGAGGAAATCAATCTGGATGCCAGTGAAAACTGGTTTAACCGGGAATTGAGCCAGCTCCAGTTCAACTACCGGGTTCTGAAGCAGGCCCTCGACACCACGCACCCGTTGATCAACCGGCTGATCTTCTGCTGTATTTTCAGCAGCAACCTGGATGAGTTCTTTGAGATTCGGGTGGCCGGTCTGCGCCAGCAGATGAAATATGGTCGGGACACGGTTGGCGTGGACGGCATGCAGGCGGAGCAGGTGCTGGCGGAGATCAGCCGGGTTGCCCATGAATATATTCATGAGCAGTACGACATACTGAACAACGTGCTGATTCCGGAACTGGAACAGGAGAATATTCACTTTATCCGGCGCCGGGAGTGGACACCGGCTCAGGCGGAGTGGGTGAGAAATTACTTCGAGGAAGAAATTCTGCCGGTGGTCAGCCCGATTGGGCTGGACCCATCACATCCGTTTCCCCGATTGGTCAACAAGAGCTTGAACTTCATCGTCGAGCTTGATGGCAAAGATGCGTTCGGCCGGGAAACCGGTATGGCGATTGTGCCTGCGCCGCGTTCCCTGCCGCGTCTGGTACGTTTGCCGGACGAAGTCTGCAGTGGCGGCGAAAACCTGGTGTTCCTGTCTTCAATGATTCACGCCCATGCCGATGAGTTGTTCCCGGGCATGGAAGTAAAAGGGTGTTACCAGTTCCGCCTGACGCGAAACGCTGACCTTGAGCTTGAAGATGATCTGGAAGATCTGGCGTCGGCGCTGCGGGGGGAGTTGCTGAGCCGTCGCTTTGGCGATGGCGTACGCCTGGAAGTGGCGGACAACTGCCCCGAAGAACTGGTGCAGTTCCTGCTGAGAGAATTCGGTCTGACGGAACGGGACCTGTACCAGGTGCATGGCCCGGTTAACCTGACCCGACTGTTGGCTGTCGGTGGTCTGGTGGACCGCCCGGACCTGACCTACACCAGCTTTTCACCGACCATTCCGCGCCAGATTCGCAGCAAGGAATCGATGTTTGATGCCATACGCAAGCGCCCGATTCTGTTGCTGCATCCGTTCGAGAACTTCAGCCCGGTGGTGGATTTGCTGCGCCAGGCCGCGAAAGACCCTCACGTGCTGGCCATCCGGCAGACCTTGTATCGTGCCGGAGCGGACTCCGAAATCGTCGAAGCCCTGGCCGATGCCGCCCGTCGTGGCAAGGAAGTGACGGTGGTTATTGAACTGCGGGCGAGGTTCAGCGAGGCGGAAAACCTTGAGCTGGCAAGTCGGCTTCAGGAAGCCGGTGTCATCGTGGTTTATGGCGTGGTGGGGTACAAAACCCACGCCAAGATGATCCTTATTGTCCGTCGGGAAGAAGGTAAGTTACGCCGTTATGTGCATCTGGGCACCGGTAACTACCACGCCGGCAACGCCCGGCTCTACACCGATTACAGCTTCCTGACCTGCGACGAATCCATTGGCGATGATGTCAACAAACTGTTCCAGCAGCTGACGGGCATGGGCAAGGCTCTGAAAATCAAGAAGCTGTTCCATGCGCCTTTCACCCTGCACAACCGCCTGATCAGCCTGATTGAGCGGGAGGCCAGCTTCGGTGACAAGGGCCGCATCATCTTCAAGTTCAACGCGCTGACCGAGGCGCAAATGATCAAAGCGCTGTACCGGGCGTCTCAGGCCGGGGTGAAGATTGACCTGATCATCCGCGGTATCTGCTGCCTGCGCCCGGAAGTACCGGGCCTGTCTGATAACATTCGGGTGCGTTCGATTATCGGCCGTTTTCTGGAGCACACCCGGGTTTACTATTTTGGCAACGATGGGCGCCCCGAGGTGTATTGTTCCAGTGCCGATGGCATGGAACGGAATCTGCTCAACCGGATAGAGACAGCGTTTCCAATCGAAGAGCCGGCACTGATTGCCCGCCTCAGAGAAGATCTGGATACCTACCTGGCAGACAACTGCCAATCCTGGGTGTTGCAGCCTGATGGCAGTTACATCCAGAATCAGCCCGCGGAAGGCGAGGAGCGCCTGGCGTCTCAGCTGGTTTTACTGGAACGGCTAACGGTTAAATCAAGTTGATGGGCCGGGTGCCTACACAACAAAGTACACGAAATTTGCTGACAGGACTGGAACCTTGAAACTGAACAAATGGATGATTGCGGGTGCGGCGATTCTGGTGTTTGCCGGGGTGGCGCCATGGGGTGTGGGCTACGTTACCGAGCAACAATGGCTGCAGGCCACGGAAGAGGTAAACAGTACGCAGCCTTTCGTGCGGATGGAAACCGATCAGTACCAGCGTGGTGTTATGGGGTCCGAGGCTTCGGGAAGCCTCACAATTGTGGATCCCAAAACGGGGGACAGTCACCGTATTGATTTTCAGTTTACCGTGTCGCACGGCGTGACCGGCAGTTTGCTGGATTTTCGTCCCAGCCAGGGCTGGCAACCGGAGGGGGCTGACTGGTTTCAGGACGCCGAGCCGAGCCTGACACTTGAAACCCGTCTTTGGGGCTCGGCTACCGTCGAGTTTCAGGCACCACCGATGGCACTTGAGCATCCGGACGGCGCGGAGTCAGTGAGAACCAGCGGCGGGCTTGCGAGAATCGATATTGGTAGCATGGGGGAACAGGCAGACATTTTGATGGTGTGGCCTGAACTGGTGCTGTCCGGCCCCCGAATGAATGTAAAAGTCGAAGGTTTTCACCTTGAGCAGAGCATGTCCTGGCTGGTGGGGGGTATATGGACCGGCTCGGGTGCCATGACTCTGGACTCCATTGCACTTGAAGGCGCAGCGGTGCCGGCGGTTCTGGTTGAGGGCGTTGCTCTGAACAGTGGTAGCGAAGCGACGGACGGTGAAGAGAAGCTCGACTCGAACGTTGTGCTTGAGCTTGAGTCAGTGCAGTTCGGGGACAAGGCCTACGGACCGCATCGACTTGAAGTGGCAATAGAGGGTGTTGATGTGGCGGGCTGGAACGACTTTAGCTCGGCAATGACCGACATGCAGATGATGGCAGTGACTGGCGGCGCAGATCCCCGGGCTGCGTTCGAGCAGCAGATGGCAGTAATGCAGCGTTTCAACGACTCCATCCGTGGCCTGGCGGCGGCGGGTTTTTCGGTTGGTATTCGTGAGCTGAGCCTTGAAACAACGGAAGGTAAGGTTCGGGGCAGTCTGGATATTTCCCATCCTGAACTCTCTGAGGAGGAGCGGGAGAATATGCTGATGGTCATGCAGCAGCTGACCGGCACGCTGGATTTCAGCATGCCGCTGGCACTGGCGGAAACCTATCCGGTGGTGCAGATGCAGGTGTCACCGTTGATCAAGCAGGGGCTGTTGGTGCGCGAGGGTGACCAGTTGGTGATGAATGGCCGGATGGAAGATCTGGTTCTGGATGTTAATGGCGTCCAGATTCCTTTGCCGCCTCTGTTGTAGTCTTCACAGAGCACCACCAGAGGCCTGGTGGTGCTTTTTCCCTTCTGGCCTTTTCGTCAGGCCTGGCTGAATTTCTTTTGCAGGGCTTCGGCGACGGCCGGGTCGACAAACTCGCTGACGTCTCCACCCAGGGATGCGATTTCGCGGATCAGGGTCGATGAGATGTAGGAGAGGTGGTTGGCCGGTGTCAGGAAAACGCTTTCTATTTCCGGTGCCAGGCGGCGGTTCATGTCGGCGAGCTGGAATTCGTATTCAAAATCGGACACCGCGCGCAGGCCCCGGAGGATGACGGAGGCATTTTGTTCCCGAACGAAGTCTGCCAGCAGGTTGCTGAAGCCGGTGACACTGACGTTGGGGATGTGCGCGGTTGCCTGGCGAACCAGTTCGCAGCGTTCTTCCAGATTGAGCAGGGGCTGCTTTTTCGAGTTGTAGGCGACAGCAACCACAACCTCATCAAACATCCGGCAGGCCCGTTCGATCAGATCGGTGTGGCCGTTGGTGATGGGATCGAAGGTGCCCGGGTAGATGACTTTTGGCATGCGCAGCTCCTTTTGTTAGTGGCCGGTAGCATAGCAGTATTGTTTTTTGTGCTGTAGTCCGGGGACTTTGGTAACGGCTACTTTTATCAGGAGTTAGTCGCACGGGCCGGGGGTTGGCTTTCGGGAGACGCTACGAGCACTTCCCTGTGCGCTTCGTTCGGGCCGTCCATGGCCCTCAAGACTCCCGAAAGCCAACCCCCGGCCCGCGCTCTCGTGTTATCTGCATACCTCCCCGACTGTATCTCTCTGGCCCTCTCTCGGTCACATCCTGCGAGTGTCACGACAAAGCTCAGCCCAGCTGCGTTAATTTCTGCGCCAGTCTGGTGCTGTTCCTCGCCGCCAATGCGTACACCGACAACTGCGGATTCGCGCCGATGCTGGTGGGGAAGATAGAGGCGTCGTGGATGCTCAGGTTGGCGATGTGGTGGTGTTCACCGAAGCCATTGACCACGGAGTCTTCCGGGTTGCTGCCCATGCTGCAGCCACCCATCTGGTGGGCGGTGAACAGGCGGGCGCGGTGGGGTTTCATGGGGAGCTCATTGATGGCGGCTTTGGCCTGGTTCCAGCTGGTGTACCAGTCGGAGTCCAGGTGCACGGCCTGGACCGCTTCGGCGCCGGCGGCGAACTGGATTTCGGCCATGTTGAGGTAGGCTTCGCGAATGCCGTTCCAGAGATAGTCGGTCATCGGGTAATCGAGCACCGGGCTGCCGTCATCCCTCAGGCTGACTGTGCCGCCGGGGCTTTCAGGGTGGAAACCGTCCCGGAGCAGGGCGATGACGGACTGCATCCAGGGCAGCTGGCCCAGGTTGTCTCTTTGTTGCTGGCCGTGGCCGGGTACCACCCCGGCCGCCATGGCTGGGTGCAACGGTGGCACTTCGAGTTTGTAGCCAACCTGGCCGTCGGTGCCGTATTTGAAGTTGAATTCGTCGGAATAGATGGATTGCGGTGCACCGTAGAATGGATCGACTTTCGCGGGCATGCGGGCCACGGTGGCGTTGACCGGGTGAATGAAGGAGCGCTTGCCCACTCGCTGATAAGGGTCTGGCAGGTCTGAGCGCAGCAACAGGCCGGGTGAGCCGATGGCACTGGCGGCGACCACGAAGTGGCTGGCTTTCAGGGTGACGGTAACACCGGAGGGCGTAACGCCATCCGGGCCCATGGCACTGGCTAGCAGGTGGTCAATGCGGTCCTGGTTCATCACCAGCCGGTCGGCCCGCAGGCCGTGGAACATTTGTGCCTTGTGGTCCAGCGCGCCGGGGATGGTGGTCAGCAGGGCTCCCTGTTTGGCGTTGGTGGGGCAACTGACGCCGCAGTAGCCGGAGTTCCAGCAGCCTTTGACGTTTCTCGGGATCACCTGCCAGGAGTAACCCAGGGCATCGCAGCCTTGGCGCAGGATGTCGTTATTCAGGTTCGGATCGGTTTGCCAGGGCGCCATGGTGTGGCGTTCCTCCCGGCCCTGAAACCAGGGGGCCATGGCGTCGGGTTGCAGGCCGTCTAACCCGAATGTCTGACTCCAGTAAGTCAGGGTTTCGTCGGGTGTGCGGAAGCTGCTGGTCCAGTTGACTGTCGTGGAACCGCCTACGCAGCGGCCTTGCAGAATGGCAATCGCGCCGTCCGCTGTGGTTCGGCTCATGCCTTCCTGATAGAGATTGGCGTAAGACGTCAGCTCGTCCATCTTGAAATCTTTCTGATAATACAGCCGGCCTTCTTCTACCAGAATAACTGACAGGCCCTGCCTGGCCAGAATCTCTGCGGTAGTTCCACCACCGGCACCGGTGCCAATCACCACCACATCGGCTTCTACGGTCTTGTTTGCGACCAGTTTGCTGGCATCGGTGACATTCCAGCCGGAAGCCAGGCCCCGGGCGATAGGATCATTCATGGACATACTGCTCTCCGTTATCCGGGTGTCGTCAAACGTTGTGGAATTGCGGCAGGGAATCAACCATCCAGGCGGGTGGCCCGGGGTAACCGGACAGGTGCCAGTGGTTTTCGTAACCATAGAAGGCCACGTTACTGATCTTGCTCAGCGCAATGTAGCCGTTGTTCAGCAAGCCAATGCGACTGCTGCGCCAGCGATTCAGAAAGGCATCGGCCTCCCGGGTACTGACGGATGGCCAGTCTGACCACACCCGGGCCAGCGTCACGCGGGTAGGTGCAAAGTTCAGCAGATCGAACAGCTTGCGCAATTCTTTTTGATTTGGCGGGCCAAACTTTGCAATGCCCTGATCAATCCGCTCAATGGTGGCGGCAATGGCAAACTGGCGCTGATTCGGTTCTTCCGGCAAGGCGCCGGCAAACATCGCTGGCAGCAGGGCCTCGAACAGTGCAATGTCGTCCTTGCTCAGGAACTGGAACTGGTAGCTGGCGTTCATCCGGGAACCAACCGCGCTGATACGGCCGGCCGGGGCGGTGGCACAACCGGACAGACCGGCGGTCACGCTCACGGTGCTCAGAAACAGGGCGCCGCCGAGGCTGGTTTTCAGGAAGCTGCGCCGGCTGGTGTCAGCGAGCTGGCCTTTGGGGTGTTCGTGAGACTGAGGTGTTTTCATGGCAGTTTCTTGTAGTTTTAATGGCGAATAGCGCAATGCATGGGGCCAGGGTGCGGCACGTCTTTCCAGGACTGTGCAAAACAGGGATGTTTTGCTCAAGCCCACATGGACGTGTTCACGGCGTGTCCTGGAAAGACGTGCCGTACCCTGGCCTTGCACCCAATCTGCAGGCCTTAGCGAATAAACAACTTATAGACCATACGGTGAGCCGCTGTACCGTGAGGCGCATACACGAACTTGCCGCTGTTGAACTTCTGCTTGGTAAAGATCGCCCGGTGATGGGAGAAGGTCAGGAAACCTTCCTTGCCATGGTAATGGCCCATACCCGAATCGCCGATGCCGCCGAATGGCAAGTCATCCTGCGCCACGTGCATCAACGCGTCATTAATGCACATGCCGCCGGAGTGGGTCTGATCCACAACATGTTGTTGCTGGCCCTTGTCATAGCCGAAGAAGTAGAGGGCCAGCGGGCGTGGCCGCTCATTGATGTAGTGAATGGCATCGTCGAGGCTGGCGTAGCTGACAATCGGAAGGATCGGACCGAAAATTTCGTCCTGCATCACCTTCATGTCCGGCGTGGTCTTCAGCACCAGAGTGAGCGGAATCTTGCGGGTGCCGTCTTTCATGTTTTCATTGGCAGGATTGATCTCAACCACTTCCGCACCTTTGGCCCGGGCGTCTTCAAGGTAACTTTGCAGCCGGTCATACTGGCGCTCATTGATGATGGCAGTGTAATCATCATTGTCCCGCAGGCTAGGGTACATCTCGGCAAATCGGGCCCGGAATTCGTCGACAAAAGCCTGAACCCTGTCAGCGGGGCAGAGCACGTAGTCGGGCGCCACGCAGGTCTGCCCTGCGTTAAAGGCCTTGCCGAAGGCAATGCGCTGGGCTGCGTCTTCCATCGGGACATCCGGTGACACGATGGCCGGGGATTTTCCGCCCAGCTCCAGGGTAACCGGCGTCAGGTTCTCGGCCGCTGCCCGCATCACCAGTTTGCCCACGGATGTCGAGCCGGTGAACAGCAGGTGATCGAAGGGCCGCTGAGAAAAATCAGCTGCAACATCGGCTTCACCGGTGATCACCGAAACCAGATCCTCCGGGAACATCGATTCGATGATTTCCTTGAACAGAGCCGATGTGTGGGGCGTGAACTCCGACATTTTGATCATGGTGCGGTTGCCGGCCGCCAGCGATGCGACCAATGGGCCTACCGCAAGGTACAGCGGATAGTTCCAGGGCACGATCACACCCACCACACCCTTGGGCTGATAGTGCACCTTGTTGCTGGCGGGCTGGAACAGCACCGATACATGGCGCCTGGATGGCTTCATCCAGTCACTCAGGCTTTTCATTGTGTAATTGATGCCCTGGATAGAAGGCATCACTTCGGCGATCAGTGATTCGTCTTTTGAGCGGCAGCTGAAGTCCCGGTCGATGGCTTCCAGCAGTCGGTCCTGGTGCGTCAGCAGGGCGCGCTTCAGGCGTTTCAGATTCTCTTTACGCTCAGTCAGTGAAGGCATCGGGTTGTTTCGGAAGGCCTTTTTCTGATCCTCAAACACCCGATGAGTGTGTTGAATCTGCTTTTTGCTCTCGGTGAGCTGGACGACAGTTGCTACCATGTTTCGTTCTCCCTCGGCTGCTCGGGTGGGTCGTCGGCAGTCGGTCATTGTTAGTGGCGAAATTCTGGACGATTTGCGCTTGGGGGTATTATTAGAGTATATACTCTAGGCAGTCAAGGAATGCCGGATGGCCCATCAGGCCATCCATCAAGCTGATAACAACAAACCGCGGCGTGAGCATGAAAACCAGAGACAAAATTCTGTTATCGAGCCTTGAGCTTTTTAATGAGCGGGGTGAGCGCAATATCACAACCAATCATATTGCCGCGCACCTGGCCATATCGCCGGGCAATCTGTATTACCACTTCCGGAACAAGTCGGACATCATTTATGAAATCTTCCAGGAATATGAAAAGCTGGTGGACTATTACCTGGACATTCCGGAAGACCGCCCAATCACACTGGAGGACATGACCTTCTATCTGGAATCCGTGTTCGACGGGTTGTGGAGCTACCGGTTTTTTCATCGGGATCTCGAGTACTTGCTGGACAGCGATCCGCGGTTGCGGCGTGACTACCGGGACTTTACCAACCGGTGTCTGGCGGCCATCAGCCGGATCTTTGGCAAGCTCGCCGAGGCAGGGATTATTCAGTCGCAACTGGAAGAGCTGCGCTCGGCAATGTCGCTGAACGTCTGGTTGGTGATCACCAACTGGATGGCATTTCTGAAAACGGCTCACGCCAGTGAAGGGCCTGGGAGCCTGAGCCTGACCGAACTCAAGCAGGGAATCTATCAGGTGCTGACGCTTGAGCTTCCCTATCTGACGGCGGAGTATCGCGAACGGGTGCTGGTGCTGAGGGAAAAGTACCGACCAACCTTGCCGGATGCTCAGGGAGAGGCCGTTTAGTGGGTGCTCGATCTGGTTTTGAACAAAAAATGAACTTTCTGGAAATGTGCGGTCAAAGTTAATGACGCTGGAAACCGGACATCCCGCGTCTCCTGAGTGAGTTCTCAGGTTGGCCTCTTTATTTCGGAGGCCATAGCACGTCGCAAACCCTGACGTTTCACCGGCCTGTCTCTGGCAGGCCGGTTTTTTTGCGCTCAGTCTTCAGCAAACTCCGAGTCTTCCAACCAGTCGGTCAGTGTATTCCGGCACTCGTCCAGGCCCAGCTTTGATGTGGCTGAAAACATGATCAGGTGTTCCACGCACTCGTATTTCTTCAGCTTGCCGGCAATGCCGAGCATGGCGGTTTTGGCCTGGCCGAATTTGAGTTTGTCGGCTTTCGTGGCAAGGATCATCAGTGGCAACTTGTTATGTTCGCACCAATCAACCATCATCTGGTCAAAGTCTGTGAGCGGGTGGCGAATGTCCATCACCAGAACCAGGCCGCGCAGGCAGCGGCGGTCGTTCAGGTAGTGGCCCAGGTGTTTTTGCCAGTCATCTTTCATGTCCCGGGAAACTTTGGCATAACCGTACCCGGGAAGATCCACCAGCCGCCGGTTTTCTTTGTTCAGGCTGAAAAAATTGATCAGCCGGGTGCGCCCGGGCGTTTTACTGGTGCGGGCCAGTTTGCCGTTGACGGTAATGGCGTTGAGAGCACTGGATTTGCCGGCGTTAGAGCGGCCTGCGAAGGCAACCTCGGCACCGAAATCGGGGGGGCACTCGTCCAGACGTGAGGCGCTGATCAGAAATCGGGCGCTGTTGAAAGAGAGGCTTTTTTGAGTCAGATCAGGGTCCACGACGGTTGCTGTTCCTTTGGATTTCAGTTATCGACGATTAATGTATAATGCTACACCAATTTCCGGCGGGGCGCTGCGCGTTCCGCTGTCAGTCCCGGTTTAGAGCCTGAACCTTCAGGGCCGTCCGGCTGTACAACCAGAATACTTTCAAGATTCTAAGATGAGAGAAGCGGAGCGAGCATGAAAAGACTGATCGCAGGAGTTGTTCTCGGAGTTGGCCTTACAGCAATGGCTCACGGGGCAGGAGATCCAGCAGCGGGTGAACAGAACGCGGCAGTATGTGCCGGTTGTCATGGGCAGGGTGGTGGTAAGCCGGTTATGGCGGTTTATCCTAAACTGACGGGTCTGGGTGAAAAATACCTGTTTAACCAGTTGGTCGACATCAAATCCGGAGATCGTTCAGTGCCGGAAATGACCGGCCTGCTGAGCGCCATGTCCGAGCAGGATATGCGTGATCTGGCCGCTTACTACAACAGCCAGGATATGGTCGTTGGCCAGGCTAACCCGGATCTGGTCGAACAGGGCGCAGCCCTGTATCGCGGTGGTAACATGGCGACGGGTGTGCCTGCTTGTGCCGGCTGTCATAACCCGAAAGGTATCGGTAATGAGCCTGCGGGTTACCCTGCATTGGGCGGTCAGAATGCTGAGTACATTACCAAGCAGCTTCAGGCTTACCGTGCGGGCGAGCGCGCCACTACGGCCAACGCTGGCATTATGGCTGACGTAGCCTCCAAGTTGACAGACGCTGAAATCGAAGCGGTTGCCAATTACGTCTCCGGTTTGAACTGATCCGGTCTCGTAGATGCCGATACAAAAACCCCGCTTCGGCGGGGTTTTTGTTTTTAAATCAAAATCTTCTTAACCTTCGGTAATGATTTCCCTGTGCGGGCAGTGGAACTTTCAAGCTGTGCCGGGTCATAATCAACGCTCTTTTGCAGAACGCCAACAATCAATCAATGTTCGGAGAAATCCCATGTTCAGAACTTTTAGCCTGGTAGCGACGATGGTTGCTTCGCTGGTGCTCAGTGGAATGGCGAATGCGCAGCCCTGGGAAAACGGCGTGCACTACCGCACCCTCAGTAACCCGGTAAGCACCTCGTCACAGGAGGGTGTCGAAGTGGCGGAAGTGTTCTGGTACGGGTGCCCTCACTGTTACAACTTCAAACCGCTGGCGGAGGCTTGGGAAGAAAGCGCTCCTGAGTATGTTAACTATGTCAGGCTGCCGGCGGTTCTTGGTGAAAGCTGGGCACCCCATGCGATTGCCTATTATGCTCTTGAGGCGCTCGGTGACCTGGATAAAGCACACGATGCTCTGTTCGATGCGCTGGCGGGTGAACGTCGCCCTTTGAATTCAGGCGAGGCTCTGGCGGATTTCGTGGCTGACCATGGTGTGGATTCCGAAGCGTTTATCGATGCTTATAACAGCTTTACCGTTCAGTCCCGTGTCAGGCAGGCCCAGGCCCGGATTATGGGTGCGCAAATTACCGGTACGCCAACTATGCTGGTAAATGGTAAGTATGTGGTGAGTGCCAGCATGGCAAATGGCCACGAAAATGTGCTGAAGGTTGTCGAGCATCTGGTGGAAAAGGAGCGCGCAGCGTCTGAGTGAGGTGCTACTGCTCGAGTGCTGATGGCTTTAAGGGTTAGCCTTGGAATCCTGGAATATGTATAAACGGATTCGTAGTCAGATTAATGGCATTCTGAAAAATCAGGGTGCTCCGCGAGGCACGTGCTCGGGCAGCGAGCACGTGCCCGACTTCGAGCCCCATCGCCATATCCGACTGCTGACGTTCAATATTCAGGTGGGTATTAACACCTCTTCGTATCGCCACTATGTAACCCGTAGTTGGCAACACTTTCTCCCGCATCGTCATCGCATTGAAAACCTGGATCGCATTGCCACACTGCTGAGCCAGTACGACGTGGTGGCGTTGCAGGAGTGTGACGGTGGCAGTCTGCGCAGTGGTTATATCAACCAGGTGCAGTATCTGGCGGAAGCGGCCGGGATACCCTATTGGCATCAACAGCTGAACCGTAATATGGGGCCGATCGCCCAGCACAGTAACGGGCTGTTGAGTCGCTATCGGCCGCTGGACGTCACCGAACACCGATTGCCGGGCCTGATTCCGGGCCGGGGCGCGATCATTGCGCGCTACGGTGCAGAAGACGACCCCCTGGTGCTGGTGCAGATGCATCTGTCGCTCAGCAAGTCAGCCCAGCAGCGGCAGTTGGGCTATATCAGGGACCTGATCGCCGACTACCAGCACGTGGTGTTGATGGGCGATATGAATGCCCATGCGGAACAGTTGCTGACCCAGACTCCGCTGAAAGAAACCAACCTGATCCCCTTGCCGGACACCGCGCACAGCTTCCCCAGTTGGCGCCCGGAGAAAGCGCTGGACCATATTATGGTGAGCCCGAGCCTGGAAATTCGCCGTTCCGAGGTGGTCAGCTATCCGGTTTCCGATCACCTGCCGATTGCGATGGATATTGCGCTTCCGAAGGGGTATCTGGAGACTTTCTGAATTTCTGTGCTGTTTCAGGCAATAAAAAACCCGGCGCAATGGCCGGGTTTTTTGTGGAGGCAGGATCAATTACTTGATCTTGGCTTCCTTGTACGCAACGTGCTTGCGGACAACCGGATCGTACTTTTTGATCTCGATTTTTTCCGGGGTGTTACGCTTGTTCTTGTTGGTCGTGTAGAAGTGACCAGTGCCTGCTGATGAAACCAGCTTGATTTTTTCGCGCATGATGCAGCTCCTTAAAATTTCTCGCCGCGGGCACGAAGATCGGCCAGTACAGCGTCAATACCTTTTTTGTCGATGATGCGCATGCCCTTGGTGGATACGCGCAGCTTCACGAAACGCTTCTCGGTTTCAACCCAGAAACGGTGGTTCTGCAGATTCGGCAGAAAACGACGACGAGTGTGATTCATCGCGTGGGATACGTTGTTACCGGTAACCGGACGCTTTCCGGTAACCTGACAAACTCTGGACATACATGCCTCCGACCTGAGCACTGGTCTATCAATGCGAATTCGTTATTTAATGCGTCTCTGGTTGCTCCGGAGCTAACTCTGCCACCGGTTTGCGCCTTTAAACTGGGCGCAGCACGCCAGATGCCGCCAGAAAGGGACGCTTTTATACCAGAACTGGCCTGCCAACGCAAAAAATTGTTGGGAATTTGGCCAGTTTTCCGGTGGCATCTCAGTGGCGACTACATCAAGCCTCTTTCAGCCAGCGATATTACCTCACCGTGGCCGATAACCATATGGTCAAGAACCCTGATATCCACCAGCCCCAATGCTTCTTTCAACCGTCGGGTCAATGAGATGTCGGCCTGACTGGGCTCCGCCACCCCGGACGGGTGATTGTGGGCGAAAATGACGGCTGCTGCATTGTCTTCCAAAGCCTGTCGAACCACTTCGCGAGGGTAGACGGCGGCACCGTCAATGGTGCCCCGAAATAACTCGCGGTACTGAATGACCCTGTGCCGATTGTCGAGGAACAGGCCTGCGAAGACTTCATGCGGGTAAGTTGCGAGTCGGCTCGTGAGAAATCGCCGGGTGTCCTCGGGGGACCGCAGCGGGTCGCCCTGGCGGAGCGGCTCATCCATAACTCGCCTGGCCATTTCCATGGCGGCCTGTACCTGGGCGTATTTTGCGGTGCCAAGACCTTTAACCTGGCAGAACTGGCGCCGGGAGGCCGTCATCAGCCCCCGCAGTCCGGAGAACTCGTCCACCAGGTGTCGGGCCATGTCCATGACCGGCATGCCGGTGGTTCCGGTCCGTAAAAAAATGGCCAGAAGTTCGGCGTCAGACAGGGACTCTGCGCCATGGGCAAGCAGTCGCTCGCGGGGCCGTTCGTCAGTGGGCCAACGGGCATCATTCATGGGGGGCTTCCTTGCGAGATTATTGTGGGTCGAATGCGTCCTGCATCGAGTTCTCAGAATTACAAAGGGTACTCGAAAAAGTAACATTTGGTAAACGAACGGATGTGCGGGCAGGCTGCCTGCACGCCGTCGGGCGTGCTATCTTATAAGCCTTTCTTTTTACGGGATTACGGAGCCCTCATGGCCGCCAGACGAATACTGCTGGGAATCACCGGTGGCATTGCCGCCTATAAAAGTGCTGAGTTGGTGCGGTTGCTGAAAAAAGCCGGGCTTGAAGTGCGTGTGGTGATGACCCGCGGTGCCGAAGCTTTTGTGACGCCCCTGACGTTTCAGGCTCTCAGCGGTGAACCGGTGCGCACGTCGCTGCTGGATCCAGAGGCCGAGGCCGGAATGGGGCATATCGAACTTGCCAAATGGGCTGATCAGGTAGTGGTGGCACCGGCATCCGCGGACTTTCTGGCCCGACTTGCCCAGGGCATGGCCGACGATCTGCTGACCACCGTGTGCTGCGCCACGGAAGCGCCGATTGCGGTTGCGCCGGCAATGAATCAGGCCATGTGGAAGAATCATCGGACACAAAGGAATCTGAGGCTGCTGTCGGAAGACCCTCAAATAATCGTCTGGGGCCCGGATCAGGGCGAGCAGGCTTGTGGTGATACCGGGCCAGGCAGAATGCTGGAGCCTGGCGCCCTGGCGACGTTGATTCAGACCGAACAGTCGCCGGTTGCGGCTGGGCCCCTGGCCGGTAAGCGTTTGGTGATTACCGCCGGGCCAACCCGGGAGCCCATCGACCCGGTGCGTTATATCTCCAACCACAGCTCGGGCAAGATGGGCTACGCCATCGCCCGTGCGGCTGCGGCTGCGGGTGCCTCGGTGGTTTTGATCAGCGGGCCGGTGAGCCTGGCAGCGCCGGAAGGTGTTGAGGTGCGACACGCTGTCACCGCAGCCGATATGCTGCGGCAATCCGAAGGCGCAGTGAGTGAGGGCTGTGATATTTTTGTCGCGACAGCGGCCGTCGCCGATTACCGGCCTGAAACCTGTGCCGGAGACAAGATCAAGAAAAACAGTGAGGCCATGAGCCTTGCGCTGGTGCGTAATCCGGACACCCTGGCGAGCATCGCTGCCAGGTCTGATGCGCCGTTCACCGTGGGTTTTGCGGCGGAAACGACAGATGTCGCCCGTTATGCCATGGATAAAATGCAACGTAAAAAGCTCAACATGATTGTCGCCAATGATGTGTCTGCTCCCGGGCTGGGATTTAACAGTGACCAGAATGCCGTCACCGTTTTCTGGCCTGAAGGGCAGGAGTCCATCGGGCCTGACAGCAAGCAGGCCATCGCCGATCGGCTGGTGACGTTAATCGCAGAACATAGCAACAAGGCCAGAACATAATGAGTCGAACAAAATTGCAGGTCAGAATTCTGGATGATCGAATCGGAACGGAGATTGCTTTTCCCGAATACGCCACGCTGGGGTCTGCGGGCCTGGATCTTCGGGCTTGTCTGAAGCAGCCGCTTACGGTGGCCCCGGGTGAAACGCATCTGATTCCCACCGGCCTGTCGGTCCACATTGCAGACCCGTCGCTGGCGGCGATGATTCTGCCCCGCAGTGGCCTTGGCCATAAACACGGAATTGTGCTGGGCAATCTGGTTGGCTTGATTGACTCGGATTACCAGGGCGAACTGATGGTCTCCTGCTGGAACCGGGGCCAGGCTGACTTCACCGTGGAAATTGGCGAGCGGATTGCGCAGATGGTGCTGGTGCCTGTGGTTCAGGCGGACTTTGAGGTGGTGTCCGAGTTTGATGCCAGCAGCCGCGGCGAGGGCGGTTTTGGTTCCACGGGAAGCCACTGAAGAAAGTGCTGCCGGGCTGGCGGCACTTTGAATAGCTGGCGTCTATACTTTGCGGATAAGTGTTTGTCCGGAACAAAAAATAACTGCGGGATGCGCTATGAAATTCGGTAAGAACAAGGCCAAAGATCCTACCGTGGAAGACAAGCCGGAAAAAAAATCCGTTAAGAAAGAGAAAAAGCCTGAGGGTTCGCATAGTTCCGGCAGTGCAGGCCTGAAAAAGCTCAGTTCTGTCGCGGTAAAACAGGCCGTGGTTGTGGTTCTGGCTGGCGTTGTCACGGCTGTGCTGTTGCATTTTCTGGTTGCCGTGCCGGCCACTCAAAGTGCTTATGACCGGGCGATAACGGTAGAGGCAAACAGCGCGCAACAGCGCCTTAACCATTATTTGTCGGCCATGCAGAAGCAGCTTCAGGCGGTGGCTAATCAGAAGTTTCTGGCCGACGCACTCACCAGCCAGCCTGATCTCAGAGCTCTTTCCGAACAACTCCAGTCTGCGGTAAGCGGTGCCAGTGCAGTTTTTGTTTTCCCGCACCGGGAAATTCCCAGGACAGGCAACGGTGACAGCCTGCTCGGGTTTGCCGGGCTGGAACTGGCGCGGCGTGCCGAAAACGGCCAGCCGCTGTTGCCGGATGCCTTCCCCCGAGACAATCAGTGGTACCTGCAACTGGCGGCAGCGGTTCGCAGCCCGGCCAGCAGCGCTGTAATTGGCAGCGTGCTCGCAGTATTTGAGGCAGACCATGTGGCACCGCTGCTGAGTGTCAGTAATGCCCAACTGGGCGGTCGCCTGTCATTGGTTCAAACCGTTTCAGGCAGCACCCGCACGGTGATCAGCAGTGGCAGCGGCAGCGGCCCTGAGGTGTCCCGTACGCTGTTGAATCCGGACTGGGCCGTCGTATATCAGGCCGAGCCAGCCCCTGCGGCTGCGGTGAGTACAGCCATGTTGGTGGCCCTGGTGGCGATTCCTGCGCTGCTGGCGGCCATTGTAGTCTGGAGTCTGCTCGGTGGTGCCCAGCGAGGCATCCGTCAGGACGTCACCGCGATGATTCAGTGGGCCCACAAGGTCTTTGGCGGCGAGCGCATCAAATTGCCAGCTTTCCAGTGGGATATGGTCTCAGCCACGGGAGAAGTGCTGTACCGGCTGTCCCAGGTGGTCGAGAAACGGGTCGCCAAGGCGGGGGAGTCCGCCAAGCCGAAAGCGCCTCCCGCGGGCAGCAAAAAGCCTGCTTCTGAAGATGAGCCGCTGTTCAAAGACAAAGACATGCCAGACATCGACATGTTGGACGGTGATGAAGATGTGTTGGGCTTTGGCAGTTCCGATACCCCCTTGTTTGATGAAGACATTCCCGACGTTGAGGAAAGCCTGCTGCCGGAAGTGGATGTCGCTGCAGAAATTTTCCGTGCTTACGATATCCGGGGCATTGTGGGCGAAACCCTGTCGGCCAGTGTCGTCGAGGTGATTGGCCGTGCCATAGGTTCTGAAGCGGGTCACCGCGGGGTAGCATCGCTTTGCATCGGCTATGACGGCCGGCATTCCAGCCCGGAGTTGGCCGATGCCCTGGCCCGGGGCGTTATGTCTGCAGGCTGCAACGTCATCCATGTGGGCGCGGTGCCTACTCCGGTGCTTTACTTCGCGACCCATCACCTGGAAACCGGTTCCGGGGTGATGGTGACCGGAAGTCACAACCCGGCCAACTACAACGGCCTGAAAATCATGCTGGATGGTGAAACCCTGTCGGGTGAGGCTATTCAGAAGTTGTACCAGCGTATCCAGACCGGTGATTTCAGCTCCGGCCAGGGCTCCCAGTCCAGTGAAGATGTCCGCAGACCATACCTGGATCGCATTGTTGGTGATATCGCTGTAGCTGCTCCACTCAAGGTGGTGGTGGATGCCGGCAATGGCATTGCCGGTGAACTGGCGCCCTTGCTGGTTGAGGAGCTTGGCTGCGAAGTCACGCCGCTCTACTGCGATGTGGACGGTGATTTCCCGAACCATCATCCGGACCCGGGCAAACCTGAAAACCTGCAGGATCTTATCGCGAAGGTTCAGGAAACCGGCGCCGATATCGGCCTGGCTTTTGATGGCGACGGTGATCGCCTGGGCGTTGTCACCAACAGCGGCAAGATTATCTGGCCCGATCGCCTGTTGATGCTGTTTGCCCGTGATGTGGTTTCCCGGAATCCTGGCGCGGATGTGCTGTATGACGTCAAATGCAGCCGCCGACTGGCCGGGGTTATATCCGAAGCTGGTGGCCGGCCGGTAATGTGGAAGAGCGGCCATTCACTGATGAAGGCGAAAATGAAAGAAACCGGCGCCCTGTTGGCGGGTGAGCTGAGTGGCCATGTATTCTTTGGTGAACGCTGGTACGGTTTTGACGATGGCCTCTATTCGGCAGCGCGGTTGCTGGAGATTCTGGGCATTGAAGATCGGCACAGCGATGATGTGTTTGAGGATTTCCCGGAGGATATCAGTACCCCTGAGCTGAATGTCGAGGTGACGGAAAGCGACAAGTTCGCAATTATAGAGCGCCTTGGCCAGCAGGGAGAATTCGGTGACGGCAATATCAGCAATATTGACGGAATCCGGGTAGATTATTCCGATGGTTGGGGCCTTTGCCGGGCCTCCAATACCACGCCTATGCTGGTATTGAGGTTTGAGGCCGAAACCGAAGACGCCCTGGAGCGGATCAAATCTGTGTTCCGGGAACAATTACAGAAAGCGGCGCCGGATCTGGTCGCCGATTTCTGACAACACCCATTTTCTGACAGTAAGGATTAATACATCGCCATGGCGCTGGATCGTGAAACAGCAATGCAGGTGGCTTCGGTACTGAGCCGGGGCCTGCCTTATATTCAACGGTTTACTGGCAAGACCGTCGTGATCAAATACGGCGGCAACGCCATGGAGAACGAGGAGCTGAAGAGCAGCTTCGCCCGCGATGTGGTGCTGATGAAACTGGTCGGCATCAATCCGATCGTGGTTCACGGCGGCGGCCCGCAGATCGGTGAGTTGCTTGAGCGACTCAACATCCAGTCCCGTTTTGTGAACGGCATGCGTGTGACCGATTCCGAAACCATGGATGTGGTGGAAATGGTTCTTGGCGGCCAGGTGAACAAGGAAATTGTCTCACTGATCAACGCTCAGGGCGGCACAGCCATTGGCCTGACCGGCAAAGACGCCAATCTGATCCGTGCCCGGAAACTCGAAGTGGTTGACCGTTCTCCGGAGCTGGAGCGGCCGGAAATCATTGATATCGGCCATGTCGGTGAGGTCGCCAGCGTGAATGTGGATGTCATCGACATGCTTACCCGCAGTAACGTGATTCCGGTGATTGCGCCTATTGGTGTGGGCCCGGATGGCGCGTCCTACAACATCAACGCAGATTTGGTGGCCGGCAAGGTCGCGGAAGCGATGAAAGCTGAAAAGCTGATGCTGCTGACCAACGTGTCGGGCCTCAAGAGCAAGGAAGACAAGGTCCTAACGGGCCTGACCGCCCAGCAGGTCAACGATCTGATTGAAGACGGCACCATTTACGGCGGGATGCTCCCGAAAATCCGTTGCGCCTTGAGCGCGGTGGAGAATGGTGTTCGTACGTCACACATTATCGATGGCCGAGTGGCCCACGCCTGTTTGCTGGAAATTTTCACCGATGAAGGTGTCGGTACCCTGATTTCCCGCAACTGATACGCCTGACCGGGAGCAACCGGATGAAACGCCTGCTGTCCTTTCTGATCCTGTTGACCCTGATGGGCTTTGCCAGCTACAAGGCCGGTGTCTGGTGGCTGGCCGATCAGCGTCTGGCGGAGGCCCGCACCGGCCTTTCCGAGTTTGGTGTGCTGGAGCGGGGTACGATTGGTTCGTCGCTGGACGGGCGAGTACTGTTGAAGCAGTCCAGTTGGCAGGATTTCAGGCTGACACAGCCCCTGGAGCTGGGCCTGGCGGAGCTGGATGCCGGCTCTCCTCTGACGCTACTGACGGCGTTGGCCAACCCGCAGCCCTTGCCGGCGACCTGGAGCCTGACCATTGAACAGGCCCGCATGGCGCTGGAGCCCACCATGTTTCGCAATTGGGTAACAGAAGGTGCGGATGACCAAACCACCAGTGCGCCGCTGGTGGCGCTTGCCTGCGCGCCAGACCCTCGGCAGCAATTGGGCAGTGGTGATCTGAAGCGGATAGGTATCGACGCCATTGGCGGCGATGTGTTGCTCAGGCAAACCCGGGAGGGTCTGCGGGCCGAACTGAACACGGCCGAGACCGGCAGCCTGGAAATCCATTGGCCGGGTGCCCGCATCCGTCTTGACAGTTCAGGCCTGAGCCTGGATCACGGCTCGGCAAACGCGAGCATGACACTTCGCGATGCCGGGTTGATGCGCCGTCTGTCAGCCTACTGTGCCCGGGAAACCGGTCTCACCCTGAATGAGTGGGCTGTGGCCGCAGCCGGTGCTCTGCAGAACGGCCTTGAGGCCCGAGGCTACCAGGGCAGCGACCAGCTACTGGCACTGTACCGACAGTGGTTGACCGAGGGTGGTGAGCTTACGTTTACCGGAGACCTCGGCTCAGGCACTCTGGGCATTCCGCTGAGGTCCGGTGCTCAGGATAATGCCTCCTGGCAGGTGAATTACAACGGTGATCAGGTGCCCGATGTCTACCTGCTCAAGGCCGTGCCGATACCGCCCGACGTGGCCCCGGAGGCCCTTGAGCCCGTGGTTGCCCCGGAAGATCCGGAGGTCGTACAGTGGTACGTTGAGCCTGTTGAGAATGCCAATCTATGGCTGGGCCAAAAGGTACGGGTAACACTCTCTAACGACAATCAGGTAGAGGGTAAGCTGGTCAGCGTTGGTGAACGGGAGCTCGAAGTCTCCCGGACGGTGGCGGGTGGTGAGGTTGCCTACCCGATACTGATTCGTGCAATCACCCGGCTCGAAATCTGGCGGCGAGGCCGGGCAGACTGATCCAGCGGCGAGGAGGCCCCATGGAGCAAGGTACAGGTACGAACGCCCGGGTTCCTGACGTTCGGGAGATGTTGGCGCGGCTGATTTCCCTGCCGTCCATCAGCAGCGCGTCGCCGGATTGGGATCACAGCAATGAAGCCGTAGTGAGAACACTGGCGGAGTGGCTGGAAGCGCTCGGATTTTCGATAGAAATTCTGGATGTACCGGGCATGCCCGGGAAGTTCAACCTGATTGCAACCCTGGGCAGTGGCCCCGGCGGGCTGGTGTTGTCTGGCCATACGGATACGGTACCCTTTGATGACCAGCGCTGGCAGACGGACCCCTTTACCCTGACCGAAAAGGACAACCGCTGGTACGGGCTGGGTACCTGCGACATGAAGGGCTTTTTTCCACTGGCCATCGAGGCCGCGAAAGCGTTCGTGGGTCAGCCATTGCAGCAACCGTTGATCATTCTGGCCACTGCTGACGAAGAGAGTTCGATGAACGGCGCCCGCGCGCTGGCCGAAGCCGGAAAGCCCAAGGCGCGTTACGCTGTTATCGGCGAACCCACCAATCTGAAGCCGGTGCGAATGCACAAAGGCATCATGATGGAGCGGCTCCGGTTTGATGGTCAGTCTGGCCACTCCTCTAACCCGGATCTTGGCCGCAACGCCCTTGAGGGCATGCACGAGGCGATGACCGAATTGCTGGCCTTGCGCGCGGAGTGGCAGGGCAAATACCGCAACCCCAATTTCAAGGTGCAGGTGCCGACCCTGAACCTGGGCTGCATCCATGGTGGCGATAACCCGAACCGTATCTGTGCTCAATGCGAGCTGCATTTCGACCTGCGCCCGTTGCCCGGTATGAACATGGACACGTTGCGCCAGGCCATCCTCAGCCGGGTGCAGCCGCTGGCTGAACGGCGGCAGCTGAAGCTGACCTTTGAACCCCTGTTCGATGGCGTACCGCCGTTTGAAACCCAGGCCGACGCGGCACTGGTCAAAGCCTGCGAACAGCTCACTGGCCACACCGCCCATGCCGTGGCGTTCGCGACGGAAGCCCCCTGGTTGCAGAAGCTGGGCCTGGAAACCCTTGTCATGGGCCCAGGGTCTATCGACCAGGCACACCAACCCGACGAATTCCTGGAGTTGTCCCAGTTACAGCCGACCGTGGACATTCTGAGGGGATTGATCAAACAGTTTTGTCTTTGATGAATCGATTGCGGATTAAGGCAATCGCTACAGAATCTAAAGGGAGACCGGATTGAAATCGAACGAATGGCTGCATGGGTTCCGCCACTCATCGCCCTACATCAACGCTCACCGTGGGCGCACGGTGGTGTTGACCATGCCGGGGGATGCCATTGAACACCGGAACTTCATCAACATCATCCACGACATTGCCCTGCTCAGCAGCTTGGGTGTGCGGCTCGTTGTGGCCTTCGGTGGCCGGCCTCAAATCCAGTCGCGCCTGGACGATGCGGGCCTGGAGTCGTCCTTTGCCCGCGGTTTGCGCATCACCCCGGATAACCATCTGCCGCTGGTCATGGAAGCCATTGGTGGCTTAAGGGCTTACCTGGAAAGCCAGCTGTCCATGGGCCTGGTCAATTCGCCGATGCACAACGCCCGCATTCGAGTGAGCAGCGGTAACTACGTGACTGCCAAACCGGTCGGGGTGCTTGATGGCACGGATTTTGGCTACACGGGGCGAGTGCGCCGGGTTGATACCAAGGGGGTCGAGCAGTTGCTCGAACTGGGCCATATTGTGCTGCTTCCGCCCATGGGCTACTCACCCACCGGCGACGCCTTTAATCTTTCCTACGAAGACGTCGGCAGTCAGGTGGCCGCGGCATTGCAGGCCGAAAAACTGATTGTGTTCATTGATGACGAAGGCTTGCTGGATGAAGACGGCTCCCTGATACGGGAACTCTCGGCCCGTCAGGCGTCTGAACGGCTGAATGACAACACGGTGACCGGCCACGATGCCTCGTTGCTCAAGGCCGCCTGTGATGCCTGTGTGAAAGGCGTGAGGCGTGCCCATATCATCAGCTATGTTGAAGATGGCGCCCTGCTGGAAGAGCTGTTCACCCGGGACGGTTCGGGTACCCTGGTAAGCGGCGATCATTATGAACAGATTCGCCAGGCCCGGGTGGAAGACATCGGCGGCATTCTGGAGCTGATCCAACCCCTGGAGGAGCAGGGCGTACTGGTGCGTCGCTCCCGGGAAATGCTGGAAACCGAAATCGACCGCTTTGTGGTCGCAGAGCGCGATGGCACCATCGTTGGGTGTGCTGCTCTTTACCACTATCCGGAAGAGGGGGCAGGCGAACTGTCCTGCTTTGCGGTAGATCCTTCCTATCGCCGAGCCGGGCGCGGCGACGATATTCTTGTGATGGTTGAAAAACAGGCTCGGGCCCAGGGCATTCGTAAACTGTTTGTGCTGACGACCCAGACCGAGCACTGGTTCCGGGAGCGGGGCTTCCAGCCCACCGCCGTGCAGGATTTACCGGGGCCGAAACTGGCCTCCTACAACCCTCAGCGAAACTCAAAGGTGTTCGTTAAACCGCTGTGACAGGCTTTCCAGGGTTTGTTGGCGCTCACCAGCCGGCTCGGCGGCCAGATCGGTAACCGCGTTGTAGAACCGGCTGAAATCGTCGCCGGATTCCCTCAGCAGTTGCCGGAACCCGGGCACATACTGGTTGTATTGCTGAAACAGCGCCAGGTTGGCGTTGTTCAGTTGGACGGGCGGTGTGCCGAAAGGGCCAGGCTCCGGATAGTTTTGCGACAGTCGTTCGTATTGCCCGGCCAGTTCGGTCAGCAGGTCGCGTTTGCGCTGGCGCAGCGGCCCAGGGCCTATCTGGTCGTGTCGCTGGTAGAGGCCACGGAGCTTTTCGCTGGTGGCCTGAACCAACTCAAACGTGCGGTTCCGGTGTTCCAACCGTTTCAGTGCCAGGTCGAACTGTTCAGGCGATTGTTGCTGCTCCAGCCATAATCTCAGGCCTTCCAACTCTACGGCCGTCGCAAAACTTTCATTGAAGGCGGTATCGCCGTTCAGATACACCACTCGGTGCGCGAGTTCGTGAAATATCAGCGCCACCATCCGGGCTTCCGGCAGGGCGGTGAACCCGGAATGCAACGGGTCATCAAACCAGCCCAGAGTGGAGTAAGCCGTTACCCCACCAATAAAGGTATCAAAGCCTGCTGCCTGGAACCGAGCCTGCTCTGTTTGGGCCGGTTTCAGATCAAAATAACCCCGGTAGGCCTGGCACCCTATCACCGGGTAACACCACTGGTGCGGTTGCAATGAAAACTCGGGCACGGCCACCAGGTTAACGACAACCCAGGGGTGTTCAAGCGCTACAAAGTCAGAAAAGGCACCCCCTACCGGAAGCTGAAGCGTATTGCGGGCAAAGGCGGCCGCCGCCAGGGCTGTCGTGAGCTTATGCTGTAACTCGGGCGGAGTGCCGGGCTGGCGGATAACCTCTTCAACGGGCTGGCTGCGCATCATCAATGAGGCATGACCGCCAATCGCCTGGCTATAGTAGCCAAATGTCGAACAGCCCTGAAGGCCCGTAAACAGTAGCAAAACAAGATAGATCTGACTAAGCTGTTTCATGAATCAGAAAGTTATGATGAAGTGTGAGCCCGGTCACTGAAAAATATACAGACCGGGTGGATGCCGGGGGGGTTTCCCGTCGGCCACCGGAACTCATATCATAGCAGGTGGTGCGCCCCACCTAATCAGGGACGTTCGCCGGGCATTTGTCACCCGGCAACAGAGCCGGCTTTGTAACTGGTCAAAATATTTCATGGATCCGAGAGAGCGTCGCAGCAGCCCCAGACAGCCCATTAAACTCGCTGCACAGATTGATGCCGGCAACGGTGAGTCGTGGCCTTGCCAGATTGCCGATTTCTGTGCCGAGGGTCTTTATATCCGCTATTCCGGTGAAACCTCCGCCAAGCTTGACCGGGCCTTCAAGAACGCCACGCCCAAAGAACTGATCGTGCGCTTTCGTGGGCTTGAAAACAGCTTGCGCTACGAGCTTTATGTCAGCCCATCCCGACGTATTGAGCGTGCTATGGGGGTCAGTTTTACCCGTCCCAATCCAGAGGCCGTCAGCGCACTCTTGCACATGTGTGGCGGTGGTGACCAGGAGCGCTCAACTCTGCGTGCGCCCAGCGAACGAGTGCAGTTTGTGCTGCACCAGTGCGCAAAAACCGTCACCCGGTTCATCGAGCCCCTGATGGATGCCTGTTTCGTACAGACCGCTGAGGAGCTTCGCAAGGCGGCTCAGAAGGCCTCCAGCGATCAACTGGCGAATGAATATATGGATACCTCCGGCCAGATTCAGGGACGCCAGCGGGTGCTTTGGCACCATATGGCGCGAAGCCTGGAGTCACCGCTAAAGCCGGAACCCAAAGGCGCGCCGGGCTCCATGCTGTCGGTGGTCGATAAAAACGAGTTTGAAGACTGGCTGGCGGTCAGGGTGATGGTGACACGAGCCGACACTATGTACCGCGGTGAACTGCTGCAGCTGAAGCTGCGCCTCGATAAGCTGGGTATTTCCAATCGAACCGGCCATCACAATCCACTGGGACCCTCATTGGTTTGTGAGGCTTTTCACCATGCCCTGGCTCAGCTGAAAGCCAGTCGTGACGTAGAGAAGGTTTGCCTCAAAACGTTCGAGCAGACCGTCATCCGTCAGTTGGCGCCACTGTACCGGGAGCTGAACAATATCCTGGTTCGTCATGGTGTGTTGCCGGATCTGGATTTGTCGAAGTACTTGAGCGAGCAACCGGCGGAAAAGCCCAGAGTGCCGGTTACCGACACTCGCAAGCCTCCTGTGGGGCCCAAGCCGGTTGCTTCTGCAGCTGAACCCTCCGCCACTTCGACGGAGGGCAAGCCGGCGGAGTCGGCCGAGCGCTCACTGCGATCGAGAATCTCCGGTGAGTTCCGGGGCTATGCCAGAGATGCCCAAACGGCTTTTACGACCGTACGCAACCTGCTGGCTACCTTACAGGTGAACCGGCGCGCAAGAGAAGGTGGTGCAGCGGAACCCGAACCCTTTGCAGCTGACGCGCGGCCGTTGTCCGCCGGTGAACTGCAGCGGGAGCTTCAGGAACTTCAGCTGCGTGCCGCAGGCCCGGATGAACCCGCCGTACCGCTCAAGGAGCGGGTGGTCGCGAAAGTAAAAGAAAGCTCCGGCCAAACCCGCTTGAACGATGAACAGCAGGGTGCTCTGGATGTTGTTGACCGGTTCTTCCGAAGCGTTATTGAAAGCCCGAAGCTCAGTGGCTACGCCCAGGAGCGCATGCGCCAGCTGGAAGTGCCAGTGCTGAAAGTGGTGATGCGTGATCCGGCATTTTTTGAAGACCAGGCAAGCCCGGTTCGCGGCGTGATGAACCGGCTCGCTCAGCTTGGGGTCAAAGGCGGTCGGCTGAACCCGGTGGTTCAGCGTCGGGTTGATGAACTGGTACAGCGCATTGCCACCGAGTTTGAGCAGGATACCGGGGTGTTCGAACAGACGGTGGGCGAACTGGATACGTTGATCGAGCGTCAGAACCTGGTGTATCGGCGCAATGTGGAGCGGGTAACGGCGGCTGCGGAGGGCGCTCAGAAGGTGTCTGAGTCCAAGGCTGCGGTTGCGGAGGCTCTGGACAGCAAGCTGGCCGGGCGAAAAGTGCCAAAAGCCTTGGTGAGCTTGCTGGATGGCGGTTGGCGAGATCTGTTATCACTCACCTGGATCCGGCAGGGGTCAGACAGTCAGCTCTGGCAGGATTATCTGGCGGTGCTTGATTCACTGCTGGCCTTTTCAGATGACCCGGACAGCAGTATTAACCTGCCTGAACTGTTACGGCTGATTCAGGACGGGCTGGCCTCCATCTCCAGCAATCACATGCCATCATCCCAGATACGAGACGAACTGAAGCAGTTCCTGGTTCGCCGCCCGGAGGCGGCTTCCGAGATGGTAGAAATGCCGAAGCGCACCCCGGCAAAGCCGAGCCAGCAGGTCGCTGACGAGCGCGAGCAACGGAGCTTGCAGCGCTGGATTAATCGAGCTCAGCAATTGCGTACCGGAGACTGGCTGAAAGATCAAAGCCGGCCGTCTGAACCCCAATATATCCGGTTGGTGTGGATTGCCCGTGGTTTTTCCCGGTTTGTGTTTGTGAACCATCAGGGCATGCGGGTGGTCGAGCTTGAACTCGAAGCCCTGGCCCGAAAGATGCGTGAAGGTGTGATCATCCCCGACAGCCAATATGAAAAGCCTCTGGTGGATGAAAGTATCGACCGCATGGTTCGAAACGTTTACGACCAGCTGTCGTGGGTGTCGACCCACGACGACCTGACGCACCTGCTCAACCGCCGGGAATTTGAGCGCATGCTGGAGCAACAACTGGCCAGGCAGGAGGATCGCCGAGCCCTGCTGCAACTGGACTTGCGGGGCTTCCGGTTACTGAGCGACACCGCAGGCCAGCAGGCCGCGGATGAGGTGTTGAAGCAGGTGGCTGATATGCTGTGCCGGCATGTTGGTGAAGGCATGCCGGTGTCCCGGCTTGAAGGTACGGAGTTTGCCATGCTGGTGGCGGCCGAGAAGGCTGAGGAAGTCGCCGGGGCCTTGGTGGGCGCCGTTGAAAGCGGGGGCTATGCCTTCGGCGGGAAAGCCTATGAGTTGTCCGCTAATGTCGGTATTGCACCGGAGTTGCCGGCACTGGCGAACGCGGAACGTTGGCTGCGAGGGTCTGAACAGGCGCTTTCTGCGGCCCGGCGTAAAGGCCCCGGAAAAATCGCCGAGTACAGCCTGGATGCCGATGATCAGGCCAGGCAGGAGCAGATCGCCTCCCGGGTGGCCAGCTTGAGTGATCCGGCAGAAGAGCGCATGTTGCTGCGGTGCCAGAAAATGATTCCGCTGCATGGTGAAGCCCGGATGGCGACCCAGTACGAAGTGCTGATCAGCATGTACGATGACAACGGCACCCTGATCACCGGGCGTGATTTTGTCCGCATGGCAGAGCGTTATGACCGCATGCAGGCCGTCGACCGTTGGGTTGTCGGGCACATGCTGGACTGGTTGCGTGATAAAGCGCCAGACCCGAGGCATGTGGGGGGCGTGTGCATCAATCTGTCTGGTTATTCGCTGAATGACCAATCACTGCTGGAGTTTATCTATGAGAAACTCAGCGAAAAAGACGCTCCCATAGAGCGGCTGTGGTTTGAGCTGACAGAGGCGTCGGCCATTCACGATGTTCAGGCCGTGGCAGATTTTATGCGGGAGATGAAAGAGCTTGGCTGCCGGTTCTGCCTGGGCAATTTCGGCAGTGGTCCGAACTCCTACCAGTTCATGCGTTCGTTACCGGTTGACCTGATCAAGATCGACAGTGCTTTCACCAGCCAGTTGGTGTCCAGCCCGACCGATCAGGCGATGGTGAAGTCGATGGTCGACATGGCGCACTACATGAGCCGGGAAGTGATTGCTTCTCAGGTTGAATCCCGCGAGGTTCTGGATATGCTGAGGCAGCTGGGTGTGGATTATGCCCAGGGCTTTGTGGTTGAAAAACCCAAGCTGCTGAACAGTTTGATCTGACCCCGGGGATTCTGGTTTTATGTCCAAGCGCCATCCAATTATTGCCGTTACCGGGTCATCGGGAGCCGGTACCAGCACCACTGGCCAGATTTTCGGCCGCCTGTTTGCCAGCGAGGGCATCACCGCCGCCATGATCAGCGGTGACAGTTTTCACCGCTATACCCGTGAGCAAATGGCCAGGCTGGCGGCGAAAGGCCAGTTCGGCGAACGCAACCATTTTGCGCTGGCGGCCAATCACATTGACCGCCTGGAAGCGCTGCTTTACGACTACAGCCACACCGGCAATGGCCGGTACCGGCAGTATGTTCACGATGAAGACCGGGAGCTGGTGGCTGCAGGCCACAAACCCGGCACCTTCACACCCTGGAGCTCCCTGCCACCGGATACCGACCTGCTGTTTTACGAAGGACTGCATGGCGGGGTGGTCAGCGACAACTACAACATCGCGCACTACGTAGACTTGTTGATCGGCGTGGTGCCCATCGTCAATCTGGAATGGATTCAGAAAATCCACCGGGACACCAATCAGCGCGGGTACAGCCCTGATGCGGTCGTGCAGACCATCATCAATCGGATGGACGACTATGTGCACGATATCGTGCCCCAGTTCTCCCACACCCACATCAACTTTCAGCGCATTCCTCTGGTGGATACCTCCAACCCGTTTATCGCGAGGGATGTGCCGAGCGAAGATGAAAGCCTGGTGGTGATTCACTTTCGTGAAGCGGCCGAGGTGGATTTTGCCTGGCTGCTGCAGGTGATCCCCCAGAGCAGTCTGTCACGCCACGACACGCTGGTGATCCCCGGCACCAAAATGCCCCTGGCCATGGACCTGATCGTGCGGCCCATGGTGCAGAGGCTGATGGCAGGTAAGGCCTTCGCCTGAGCCTCAGGCGGTGAGTTGGCCGGTCTGGTAGTCCCGCAGGGTCTGCTCGATCTCTTCCCGGGTGTTCATCACAAACGGGCCGTACTGGACGATGGGCTCGCCAATTGGTTTGCCCGCGATCAACAGCAGCCGGGCACCCTGATCGCCAGCGCTCAGCATGACTTCATCGCCCTGATTCAGCACGCTGGCGGCCGAAGGCTGCAGCGCTGTTTGGTCATCGCCGGTGAGCAGGCTGGCGGTACCCTCATATAGATACAGCATGGCGTTGAGCTGTTCCGGTACCGGCAGGGCAACTTGTGCTCCGGCCTCCAGGTGAACATCGGCATACAGGGGCTGCGTGGTGCCGCCGTTGATGGCTCCCGTCACCCCGGCACCGTTAACGGTCATTTCCCCGGCAATCAGTTTGATCATCGCACCCGCCTGGCTGAGCACCGGAATGTCTTCTGGCTGGATGTCCTGATAACCGGCCGGCTTCATCTTTTCGGCTGCCGGCAGGTTCAGCCACAACTGAAACCCGCGCATCAGCCCGGATTCCTGCTGGGGCATTTCGGAGTGCACAATGCCGCGGCCTGCGGTCATCCACTGCACGCCGCCGTTGCGCAGGTTGCCACGATTGCCCAGGTGGTCTTCGTGCAGCATGTGGCCTTCGATCATGTAGGTGACCGTCTCGAAGCCCCGGTGCGGATGGCTGGGGAAGCCGGCAATGTAATCCTGCGCCTGGTCAGAGCCGAACTCGTCGAGCATCAGGAATGGGTCCATGCGAATGGATTGGCGCTGGCCCAGTGAGCGTTTGATTTTGACACCGGCACCGTCAGAGGTGGCCAGCGCGGGAATGGTCTGTTTCAGGGTGCGAAGTGTCATGGGTCGTCCTCTCGGTTTCAATTGACTCTATTAAACCGGGGTGGCCCTGAGGATGAAAACGCAGAATTCTGGGGGGAGGGATCAAAAAAACTGAAGAACGGGCGGCAACCTTTGCTGGCAGCCGCCCGAAAGGCTTATTCCACGTTGCGGGAATAGAAGATTTCCAGCATCTCCCGGCGCAGCCGATCTTCAATGGACTGGGCTTCGACCGGATCCAGCTCGTTAGCGTTCACGCCGAATACATAATTGTCCAGATTGAAATCCTTCAGCATCATCTTGGTGTGGAACAGGTTCTCCTGATACACGTTGACGTCGATCATCTGATAGGCGTTCTGGGTGTCTTCGGTCAGGTAGTTCTGAATCGAGTTGATGTCGTGATCAATGTAGTGCTTGGTGCCATCAACGTCGCGGGTGAAACCGCGCACACGGTAGTCGACGGTCACGACATCGGAATCAAAGCTGTGGATCAGGTAGTTCAGTACCTTCAATGGCGAGATCAGGCCGCAGGTGGACACGTCGATATCGGCACGGAAGGTGCTCACGCCGTCGTGGGGGTGGCTTTCCGGGTAGGTGTGAACCGTCACGTGGCTCTTGTCCAGATGCGCTACGATGGTGTCTGGCAGCGGGCCCGGAGACTCTTCGTTATCGGCTTCGCCGTCGGTGACGTCGTGCTCGGCAATCAGCATGGTGACCGATGCACCATGGGGCTCGTAGTCCTGGCGGGCGATGTTGAGAATGTTGGCGCCGATGATCTTCACAACGTCTGTCAGAATTTGTGTCAGACGTTCGGCGTTGTACATCTCGTCGATGTAGTCGATATAGGCTTCACGTTGTTCTTCAGTCTGCGCGTAACAGATGTCGTAGATATTGAAGCTCAGAGATTTGGTCAGGTTGTTGAAACCGTGCAGCTGAAGTTTGGTTTCCATAATAATTGTTCACCTTTTGCGCAGACCAGCAGAGAAAGTTGCGTATTATGCATACCGCATGTGGCATTGAATAGTGTCAATAACCACATTTTTGGGCATGGCTATCTTCAGGCTGGCAACCAGTGGCTGTAAGGTCTGGCGATTACTCGGATTCCCGGATCTCAAAGCTGTGGGTGATCGCGACGCCCGCTTTGCCCAGCATGATTGAGGCGGAACAATATTTATCCGCCGACAGGCTTACGGCCCGCTCCACCTGTTTTTCTTTCAGGTTGCGGCCGGTGACCACAAAGTGCAGGTGAATGCGGGTGAATACGGCCGGGACTTCATCCGCACGCTCGGCTTCCAGTTCGGCATGGCAGGCGGTGACATCTTGCCGGCTTTTTTTCAGAATGCTCATCACATCAAAAGAGGAACAGCCGCCTACACCCATCAGCAACAGTTCCATGGGGCGGGGGCCCAGGTTTTCACCACCGTGGTCCGGTGGGCCGTCCAGCTGAACGCTGTGGCCGCTGCCGCTGGTGGCTTTAAAGCTGGCGTTGCCGGTCCAGTCTACGGTTGCTTTCATCGGGTTATTCCTCTGTCAATCAGTCGTGAAAGCGGATGCTAGCACAGACTGTCCGAAAGGCCTGCCTCTGCATTCGAGTTGCCCAAATGTGGCCTTCTTGTTATAAGTTGCGTGGCATATCAGTAAAATCCCTAACCTGCAGGGAAAAGCGGGGATATAAAAAGATCAGGATTCGCAATACTCTGAGGAGGCATGTCTCGCATTATGGCTACCATCGTCAAGCCGGTTGAGCAGAAGACCAAACATCTGGATTACTTTCTTTCCCAATGCCACCGCCGGCGGTATCCGGCCAAGAGCACCATTATCTATGCGGGTGATAAAAGCGACTCCCTGTTCTACATCGTAAAGGGATCGGTAACCGTCATTATTGAAGACGATGACGGCCGCGAGATGATCATGGCCTACCTGAATGCCGGCGATTTCTTCGGCGAGATGGGGCTGTTCGACAACATGGATTCGCGCAGCGCCTGGGTAAAAGCCAAAACCGAGTGCGAAGTGGCCGAGATCAGCTACACCAAGTTCCGGGAAATTGCCCAGCAGGACCCACGGGTGTTGTATTTTATTGGCGAACAAATGGCGTCGCGCTTGCGTCAAACGACCCGTAAAGTGGGTGACCTGGCGTTCCTCGACGTCACCGGCCGGGTGGCGCGCACGCTGCTGGATCTGTGCAAAGAACCGGATGCCATGACGCACCCGGATGGCATGCAGATCAAGATTACCCGTCAGGAAATCGGCCGTATCGTCGGCTGCTCCCGGGAAATGGTGGGCCGGGTGCTGAAAACCCTTGAAGATCAGGGTCTGGTGCGGGTCAAAGGCAAAACAATGGTGGTTTATGGTACCCGCTGACTCCGGCGGTTTTCAGCCATAGTGCTAAGCGATACCCTTGAAGAGAAAAGCCGCTGACTGCCAGCGGCTTTTCTCGTTATAAGCCTGGCAAACTCAGGCGTGAGCTTGCACAAACTCCCGCACGGACTGGCTGATGACGCCGGGGTTGCTCAAGGGCGCCCAGTGGGGTGCATCGACTTCTTGCAGAGTCAGCTTGCCGGTCCAGCGCGACAGGTTTTCAGCCAGTTGAGGGCCAACATAGCTGTCCCGGGTGGGCAGAATAACCTGCACCGGGCAAGCGGCCTTGCGGGGCTCCGGGCGCAACAGTTTGGGAAGAAAATTGGCTCGGTACAGCTTTACCCCATGACGGCCATCCGCCTTCTGAAGTGGGCTGAAGGCTGCATCATCAATTTGTTCATACTTTCTGAGAAAGCCCGGCCACAGCCGGTCGAGCCCCGCGCTCCAGAGGGCTTCCGGGAGTAAAGGGATCTGAAACATCATAACGTACCAGGAACTGGCAACCTGTCGCAGAACCTTGGTGGTGCCACCAGAGCGAGGTTGGGCAATTCGCTCCCGAAGCCAATAGCCCACATGATCCAGGCAGGGCCCGGATATGGACGTGTAGGAGCGGATGCGGCCATCAAGTGCTCCGGTGGTGACGGTTTCCCAGCTCTGAATGGCGCCCCAATCGTGGGCAACCAGGTGAAACGGGCGGCCGGGAATCAGGGCATTCACCACTGCCTCGAGATCCTGCGCCAGCAGGGCCATTCGGTAGTCGCGGGTTCTGGCCGGCTTGTCGGACCGGCCGGCACCGCGAACGTCGTAGCGGATTATCCGATAGTCCTGCTCCAGCTTTTCGGCCACCTTGTCCCATACGGTGTGGTTATCCGGATAGCCGTGCACCAGAACCAGAGGGGTAGCCTCCGGATTGCCCTGGGCAATAGCGTGCAGTGTCAGGCCGCCACTGGTGACCCGGTATTCCTGTTTTGTACTCACGTTCATCGCAACCTTTGGGTGTTGAGTCCGCCAAGGTTAACCAGTGCGGGGGATGGGGCCTGTGGCCAAAAAGAGGCGCCGGTGCCGCCGCCAGGGTCAATCTGCCAGGGCCACGGATTTGATCTGCAGCCACACCCGCTGTCCGGGGCTGAGCCGGAGCTGCTCAACCGAACGAGCGGTCAATCGGGCCAAAAAAGGTGTGGCTCCGGCCAGCAATCGGACCAGGCTGGTGCCGGGGGTAACTTCGCTTGCGATTTGATCAACAGTCGCAGGCAGTAGGTTCTGAATACTCTGGTCACGGTTTTCATCGAGTGCAATGCTGATGTCCCGGGCGAGCACCTGCACCCGAACCGCCATGCCAACGGTCAGGTGATCATGCTGGCGTAACCAGAGTTCGCCGCCATCAAATTCGATTCGACACAGGCGCCACTGGGTATCCAGCTCGGCAACGGTGCCTTTCAGGATCACGCCGGCGTGTTCTTCGAGACCGAAAGGGTGGTCGGTGCGGGCGAGGGTTTCCTGCAAGGGGCCCTGAGCCACTACCCGGCCGTGTGCCATCATCACGATATGATCGGCCAGCCGGCCGATTTCGCTGGTGGAGTGGGACACATAGAGTACGGGCATCGCCAGGTTGTCTCGCAAACGCTCCAGGTAGGGCAGAATCTCCTGTTTGCTTTGCTGGTCCAGGGCTGAGAGCGGTTCATCCATCAGAAGCAGGCTGGGGCTGGTCAGCAGTGCCCGGCCAATGGCGACACGCTGGCGCTCACCCCCGGATAGCCGAGCTGGCATCCGGTCCAGTAGCGGCCATAGCCCGAGCCAGTCATGAACCTGATCCGGGTGTATTCGTCGCTGATTCGCAGGTACCCGCCGGTAGCCGTACAGCAGGTTCTTGCGTACCGAGAGGTGGGGGAACAGGCAGGTATCCTGAAACACATAGGCCAGTGACCGCTGATGCACGGGACGGCTATCGCCGTCGGTTTGCCAGTGCTCGCCCAGCACTGTCAGCTGGCCATGCGCGGCCTGAAGCCCGGCAATGCAGCGCAACAGGGTGGTTTTGCCACAGCCGGAGTGGCCGAAAATTCCGGTAATGCCCGACGCGGGCAGGTCCAGATCCACGTCCAGCGTGAATGCCTCGAAACGGCAAACGAAGCTTGCCTGAATACCGGCGGGTGTGCTCATTTGACCACCCCCGGCTGAAATCGGCCGTTCAGTGTGTACAGGCTGACCAGTACCACAAAGGAAAAGGCGAGCATCGCGGCAGATAGCCAGTGCGCCTGGCTGTACTCCAGCGCTTCCACATGATCGAAAATCGCCACCGACAGCACCTTGGTTTCGCCGGGAATATTGCCGCCAATCATCAGCACCACACCAAACTCGCCCACGGTGTGAGCAAAGCTCAGCACCGAGGCGGTCAGAAAGCCCGGACGTGCCAGGGGGATGACGATCGAAAAGAATCGATCCCGGGGCGAGGCCCGCAGTGTAGCGGCGGCTTCCAGCAGGTTTTCGTTGATGGTCAGGAAGGCGTTCTGCAACGGCTGCACGGTAAATGGCAGGGAATAGATAACCGAGGCCACCACCAGCCCTTCAAAGGTAAAAGGCAGCAGGCCCAGGCCGAGGTTTTGGGTCAGTTGGCCCACCATGCCATCCGGCCCCATCAAGATCAGCAGGTAAAAGCCCAATACCGTGGGCGGAAGAACCAGCGGCAAGGCAACAATCGCGGCAATAGGCTGGCGTAACCAGTGTTGGGTGCGGGCCAGCCACCAGGCAATGGGCGTACCGACAAGCAACAGCAGCACTGTGGTGGCGCCTGCCAGTTTCAGCGTCAGCCAGATGGTCTGCCATTCCGGGCTCATGGGGTCTCCGCCAGTTCAGTGGTTGGGCTGATGCGGGATATCGTACCCGTCTTCTCGAATGATCGCCTGTGCTTTGCTTGTTATCAGGAAATTGAGCCATGCCCGGGTGGCCGGGTTTTCCTCGCCCCGCTTGAGCAGAATGGCGTGCTGACTGATCGGTTGGTGCAGCGTTGCGGGCACCTGCCAGAGTGAACCCTTCGCACCCTTCCAGGCGTGTACTTGTGCCAACGCGACAAAGCCCGCCTCGGCATTGCCGGTTGCAATAAACTGGAAGGTCTGGGCGATGGAGTCGCCACTGACCAGTATCGGCTTGAGCGTTTCAGCCAGCCCGAGGTTTTCCAACACCTCCATGGCGGCAATGCCGTAGGGTGCTGTTTTCGGGTTGCCGATGGCCAGGCGCTGAGGTGTGCTCTGCAGGTAGCTTATGCCGTCGATAAACAGATGGCTGTTGCGGCTCCAGAGCACCAGCCGGCCTTCGGCGTAGGGGAGCCGTGTGCCGGTCACAGCCAGCCCATGCTGTTCAAGAAGCTGAGGGCGTTCATCGTCGGCGGCCATGAAGGCATCAAAGGGTGCGCCCTGGTGAATCTGCGCATAGAGCTTTCCGGTAGAGCCGTAACTGACGCGAACCTGATGCCCGGTTTGTTGCTCGAAGGCCGGCACGAGCCTGGCCATGGTGCCAGTGAAATTGGCCGCGACCGCCAGGGTGGTGATTTCGGCCCGTACCGGGCTGATGCCCAGTACCAGACCGGCGGTGATCAGGCCGGTAACGGCTCGGCGCAGGCGGGTTCGTGCACGGGAATACACTGCAGCAGGTGTTGCCATACATCCTCGGCGTTCAGTTCGTTCAGCATTTCGTGTCGCCCACGCTCAAAAAGCCGGAGAGTGACTTTGTGGATGCCCGATTCACGAATGGTCTGGAAATGCTGGCGTATGCCTTTGCCCATCTCTCCGACGGCGTCTTCGGTACCCGCAAACAGATGCACCGGTAGTTCTTTGCGCCAAACAGCGGGATTGATTGAAAGCATGCCCTTGACGAAATCATGCCACAGCCCGGCCGAGCATTCGAATCCGCAGGCTGGATCGGCAATATAGCGATCCACTTGTTGCTCGTCCCGGCTCAGCCAGTCGCAGTCGGTTCGATTGGGTTGAAACTGCCGGTTGAATTTGCGGAAGGTGAGGTTGGCAATCAGTTTGCTCCGGTGGCGCTTGCCGCGAATCAGGCGTATCAAGCCGATGAGCAGCCGGGAGGCTGTGAGCTCCGGGCGGTGAACACGGTTGGTGGCGCTCAGGATCAAGGTGTCCAGGGTGTTGCCATGCTGTTGTGCGTAACACTGGGCAATGAACGAGCCCATGCTGTGGCCCAGCAGACTGACCGGCATGCCGGGGAACGTTTGGCGGGCGTGAGCCACCACCAGGCCCAGATCCGCCACCACCTTTGCCCAGCCACCGTTATCCGCGTAATGGCCGAGATCTCCTCGGGCGCAATCGGGGCCGTGGCCCCTGTGGTGGTAGGTGATCACGGCTACGTTGCGATCGGTCAACCAGCGCGCCAGGGCGGCGTAGCGGTCGCCGTGCTCGGCCATGCCATGGCTGATGACCAGGCAGGCTACCGGAATGGCGGGCCGAAACAGGGTGCCGGTAATGCGGTGGCCGTCATCGGTGGTCAGGTTCAGGGTGTGCTGGTTCACGGTGTCTGGCCGGCTCCTTGGTGACCGGGCGTTGCCACTCCGGCGGTTTCCATAAATGCTTGAGTCGGGAGATTAGTCTGCCCGGCCGGCTCATGTCACGGAACATGTCCACATATTCGTGTGTCCAGAGCACAATCAGATTGGTGGAGTAGACCTGGCGGGTAATGCCGTACTCCGGCGGATTCTCATCACTTTCCGGTACGAAGGTGCCGAACAGGCGATCCCAGATGATCAGCGTGCCGCCATAGTTGCGGTCGATGTATTGTGGGTTGCGCCCGTGGTGAGCCCGATGGTGGCTTGGCGTGTTGAACACCTGCTCGATCCAGCCCGGCAGCCGGCCAATCAGCGTGGTGTGGATGAAAAACTGGTACACCAGTGAAAAGGCGTAGGCCACGCCAATCCATACCGGATTGAACCCCAGCAATGCCATGGGCAGATAAAAAATCCACATGCCGTTGAATATGTTGGTGGCATTCTGACGCATGGCGGTGGAGAAATTCATGCGTTCGGACGAATGGTGAACTACGTGGGCCGCCCAGAACCAGCGCATGCGATGGCTGGCCCGGTGCATCCAGTAGAAACAGAAATCGACCCCGAGGAAGGTGAGGGCCGCGGTGAGCGCGTTCAACTCGATATCGAACAAGCGGTAGTGGTAACACAGGGCATAAACCGGAAACGCGATCAGGCCGGCAAACAACAGCTCGGTGACCTGGTAGCCCGCACCCAGGGCGAAGTTGCGGATGGCTTCCCGGGTATCCATCAGCTTTGGATTGTGGCGAATCTTCAGATATTCCCACACCGTCACGGCGACGAATATCGGAGTGGCCACCATGAAAATCAACTGTCTTTCGTCCAGCGCCAGCCAGGGGGCAAGCGACTCCCAGAGAGCCAGCAGGCCGCTGTTCTCGAGCACAGCCTGCATCATGTCGATCAGCGCCATAATAAAACCCGTTGTGGTTATTGTTCGGGTTTTATCATGGCACAACACGCGTATTCGTCGATGTCCTATTCCGCCAACGGGACTGGCGCTTTACGACAAACGTTCCGGTTAGCGGTTGTTGCGGTAGATCTCGGCGATTGGAGCGATATCGTCCTGCCACTGTGCCAGCATGGCTTGTACCGGTTTGGGTATCTTTACCGGTTTGGGCCAGGGCACCGGATACTGGGGGGGCTGAAACAGCGGAGCCATTAGAGCGCCAGCAGTGAGATCCGCACGGGAAAACTGGTCGCCCACCAGGTAGGGTTGCTGGCGGTAGGCTTCAGCCAGTTCCGCAAGCAATGTTTCCAGGGCTTGCTGAGCCGTATCGGCCGTCGCCTGGTTGATCTTCATCCACTTGCGCATGATTTCATCCACCCGGCTGAAGGCCAGGCTGAGAATGATCCGGTTGTAAAATGGAGTGCCGGCGGCCAGCAGCGGGATCACCACTTTTGGGCGCTGCAAAAAATAGTGATAGATCCAGGTTCGGATCGCCGGGCCGGCCAGGTCATCCAGTTTCTTCTCCCAGGCCAGGACCTGTTCGCGGGCGTCCGGTGACTCCGGCGCCAGTGGCCGCTCGGGAAAGGCCTGATCCAGGTAATCCAGAATCTGCGCCGAGCCCTGGATGATCTGGCCGTCGTGGTCCAGGACCGGCACCGAGGATTCTGCTTTGGTCAGCGCTCGAATGGACTTGACGTGCTGGCCCGGCAGCAGGTTGACGGGTTGGTAGTTGATGCCCTTGTAATCCAGGGCCCAGCGGACTTTCTCGGCATAATGAGAAATGCAGAACTGATAGAGTTTGACGGTCATGAACAGCCTTCCGGACAGGGTTTCGCACAAGATTAACCTGTAAATCAGTCAATTCCCAAGTTCGCGCTCCCGGGTCGACGACTGAGTTCGTCCTTGCTCGAAGATCGTAGACGCAGTTCTATTCCTGTGGCGGGAATCATGGTTAATCGGAGCGGGAATCACTAAACTAGCGTTCTGTAGTCTCGAACAACAGAGGACGTGTTCATGTATTTGCGACGAGTGCTTTCGTTTTCCGTCGTGGTGGTTGCCGGCCTGATGGTGTCCGCCTGTGCTTCCAATCCAAAGAGTAACAGCTTGTCGGAATACGGCGTTTACCGCTGTGGGCAGCTCGATCTCACGGTAACCGGGCTGCAGGATAGTGGCTTGCTGGGCATCGAGTATCTGAACCGTCGTGCTTTGTTAAAACCCTCCGCTACCGATTCCGGTGAGTTGTATGTGGCGCCGGGCGATACCAGCACCCGGTTCTGGGCCAAAGGGGAGCGAGCCACGCTGACCCTTAAAGGCGACATCCTGCCGGAATGCCTGGAGCCCGGTGCGATTGAGTCGTCTTTCCGGGCGCTTGGTACAGAGCCCGACTGGTCTGCTCACATTGATAATAACCGCATGACCGTGACCCGCCCGTATGATCAATCGGTTACGGAAGGCATCTGGCTGCGGGAAACCGTTGCTAACCGTCATGGCCGCGCCTATGAGGCTAAAGTAGACGAGCAGGTGTTCGAAGTAACGGTTGCCCACCAGCTGTGTGAGGATGCCATGGCCGGAGCCCAGTACCCGGCGCAGGTTCGCCTGACGATTGATGGCAACACCTTTGACGGCTGCGGTGGCGACCGTCAGCGCCTGCTTCAGGGCGCACAGTGGGTGGTCGAGGACCTGGCCGGCAAGGGCATTATTGATCGCTCGCTGATGACCATTCGCTTTTTCGGCGATAACCGGGTGGCTGGCCGTGCCTCCTGCAACCGTTTTATGGGTGGTTATAAATTGACCGGCGAAGGGCTTTCCTTCGATGCGCTGGGAACGACCATGATGGCCTGCCACGAATCGCTGATGAATCAGGAGCAGAGGTTCCTGAAGCTGATGTCTGAAGTGGTCTCCGGCCGGATTGGTCGCCATGGCGAGTTGTTGCTGCAAACGCCATCCGGCGACACCATCAAGGCCTTCAAATCCGATACCGAAAACCCCTGACGCGAAATGGCCCTCAGGCGATACCAAGGGTTTTCTGAGGGCCCTGCGCACTGTCAATTTTCTGCAGCATTCGGCTGCTAGAGTTCGCCTTTGGTGTTTTCAGGGAACTCTCCATGACAGAGCTACGGGCACTCACTCCGCACAGTTCGATCCCGGCTGAGCAGTCTGGCCGGGATCGCCGCCAGAAGCGCCTGCTTCGCACTTTTTTGCCCGAACTGGTCCAGCTTGAGAGGCAACTGGCTGAAGCGCCGGAATTTGTTCAGACCACCGTGGCCGGCCGCGCCTCGGTGCAGGACATGGATCTGCCTATCTACCGGGTGGATCTTGGCTCCGCTCGTCCGGATGTTCCGGTGCTGTTGATGGTTGGCGGTGTTCATGGCCTGGAACGTATTGGCAGTCAGGTGGTGACCGCCTGGCTGGAGTCTTTGCTGGCAAGGCTGGGTTGGGATGGCCACCTGGCGGCGTTACTGCAAAAAGTGCACATCACCGTGTTGCCCATCCTGAACCCGGGCGGCATGTACCTGAATCAGCGCAGCAACCCCAACGGCGTGGACTTGATGCGTAACGCCCCCATCACCGCCCAGGACCGCAGTGCATTTCTGCTTGGGGGGCAGCGCTTTTCGGCTCGCTTGCCCTGGTACACCGGTGATCCAGAGCAGGGCATGGAGGCGGAAAACCTCGTTCTGGAGTCCGTTATCCAGGAGCTGTTGCCAGGGCGTCCTTTCAGCGTAGCGCTGGATTGCCATTCCGGTTTTGGCTGGCAGGACCAGATCTGGTTTCCCTACGCCTATCGCCGCCGCCCGATGCGTCGCATCGGTTCCGTGATGGCACTGAAACTGATCTGGGAGAAAGCCTACCCGAACCACAGTTACCATTTTGAACCGCAATCCGCGCATTACCTGACCCACGGCGATCTGTGGGACTACTTCTACAAACAGGTTAACCGGGAAAACCAGGGCGTGTTCCTGCCACTGACCCTGGAAATGGGTTCCTGGCGCTGGATACGCAAACGCCCCCGTCAGCTGCTTCGGCTGGATGGTTTTTTTAACCCTCTGGTGCCTCACCGGCATCAGCGGGTACTACGCAGCCATCTGACCTGGATGGACTTCCTGCTCAACGCGGCGGCCAGCCACCGGAACTGGTTGCCTTCGCAGGATGAGGAGTCCATGCTCAGAGAAGCCGCCATCATGCACTGGTACAGGGATACCCGATGACATGCACTGGATTCTGCTCAGGGGTCTGACCCGGGAACACGCCCACTGGGGTGATTTTCCCGAACGGTTGCGCGCCGAGTTTCCGGATCACCAATTCCATACTGTCGACCTGCCCGGAACCGGTGTGCATTTTCTGGAACCCAGTCCCCGGACTGTTGCCGACATCCGCCAGAAAGTGTGTGAACAGGTGCGCCATATTCCCCGACCGTTCAGCATCCTGGCGCTCTCCATGGGTGGAATGGTGGCTCTCGACTGGGCACAGCACGCCGCTCCGGGCGAATTGCAGAGCCTGGTGCTGATTAACAGCAGCTCTGGTTTCAGCCCGTCCTGGCACCGAATGAAGCCTGGCGCCTGGCCCCGCATTCTTCGCCTGCTGGCCCGCCGCGAGCTGTTTCACCGCGAGCGGGACATCCTGGCGCTCACCTCCAACCGCGAAGTACCCCTGAGTGTGTGTAAAGCCTGGTACAGCATTCAGCGCCAGCGGCCCGTTTCACCGAGCAATGCCGCGGCCCAGCTGTTGGCTGCCGCCCGTTACAAACCAAAGCCAAAGCGGCCCATGCCGGATGCTCTGATACTGGCGAGCAAGGCTGACCGAATTGTGAACTGGCGCTGCAGCGCAGAGTTTGAACGGCGTTGGTGCTGGACCCTCAAGCTGCACCCGGATGCCGGCCATGACCTGCCGTTGGATGATCCGGAGTGGTTGATTCGCCAGCTTAAAGACTGGTTGCCTGGCCGTTAACAGTTGCTTGACGCAACCGTTTTTTGCGGTCACTCTCAGGCCTGCTTAAACCCATTTCCTGCGGAGCCAACAACAATATGAAAATCTTCGAAACGAAAAGTGCCCCCAATCCGCGTCGTGTGCGCATGTTTCTGGCCGAGAAGGGCCTGACCGACAAAGCCGAATTTGTGCAGGTTGATATTGAAAAGGGTGAAAACCTGACTCCGGAATTTGTCGCCCTTAACCCGATGAAAAAAGTGCCGGTGATGGAGTTGGATGACGGCACTTGTATCGCTGAAACCATGGCGATTTGCCGGTTCTTCGAAGAAAGCTATCCGGATACCCCGAAGTTGCTGGGTGACAATGCCCTTGAAAAAGCCCAGGTTGAGCAGTGGCTGCGCTGGATCGAATTTTACTTCTTCATGCCGACCGGCATGTGTTTCCAGCACACTACGGGTTATTTCAAAGACCGCATGAACCCGATCAAGGAATGGGGCGAGGAGTGTGGGCAGGGCGTTGAGAAGTTCATGCACTTCCTGAATAAGCAGCTGGAAGATAGGGACTACATCTGCTGCGACAAGTTCACCGCAGCGGATATCAATGCCTTCACCACAGTGGCGTTTGCCCGGGTGGTGAACATTCGTATCAAGCCGGAGCACGCCAATCTGCAGGCCTGGTATGACCGTATCAAGGCCCGGCCCTCGGCCCAGGCCTGATCTATTGGCCGGGACCGGCCAGCTCGGCCCGGTTCCGGCCATACTCCTTGGCAAGATACAGGGCTGAGTCGGCCCGGCTGACCAGACGATCAATATCTTCCGAACCATCAGACGTGGCCACACCCAGACTGATGGTCTGGGTAATGGAGGTGTTGCTCAGTGGTATTGGAAGCTCCTGCATGTGAAACCGACACTTCTCCGCTACCTTCATCGCCCCCTCGGCATCGGTTTCCGGAAGCAGGATTAAAAATTCCTCGCCGCCCCATCGGCACAGAGCATCCTGCCGACGAAGGCAGTCATTGAGTAATTCGGCCGTTTTCTGAAGTACGGTGTCGCCAGCTTCGTGGCCCCAGGTGTCGTTGACTCGCTTGAATTTATCCAGGTCGGCCAGTATAACGCTGAAAGGCACCTGGGAGCGTTGAGCACGCGCCCGCTCTTGCTGCACCAAGGGCATGAAGGCTCTGCGGTTAAGCAGAGTTGTCAGCGGGTCTGTTGTGGCCATTTCGCTCAGGCTTTCGCGGGCGATGAAGCCTTCACGGGCCACTGTGCGAGCAAAGGCCATCAGAATGCAGGTGACAAACATGATCAATGCCGGCCCGATAAAAACGGCGAACAGCGTCAGCTTTGGCAGGCCGGCAATACCGGCCGCGATGCCAAAAACGGCCACGGGCAGCGCCACGATCAACAGCCATTCCCTGAAGCTGCGGAGGGAGAGTACCGTCGAACCGAAAAAGGCGATGGTCATGGCGTCTGACACCTGGTTCACCATAATGGGTTCGTGCTTGGTGAAAAGGAACAGTAATGAAAGTGCCAGGCCGCTGAGGCTCAGCCCCATCAGCCTGAGAAAATATCGGGCAGGCCAGCGGGGTAAGCCGGTCCAGTGGAAGAGCAGGGCCAATAGAATTGAGGCGATAAGGGGTAGTCGTAGTATCAGCTCGGCCTGGCTGAGATCGCTTCTGTGAATATGAAAGTGGGTGTGTGAGACGTGGTACAGGGAGACGGTGACCAACAACAGCCAGGCACCCCCGAAGACCAGGCCGGATTCCATTCGCTCCTGATAGGCTTCGAAGGCGAGCTGCCACTTCTCCGGAATACGGCTCCGGGCTGCAGTCATGGGTGGGCTCCCAGCAAGGGTGTGCTTTTGATTTATTGCAATTATCAACAATTGTCCATCGGGCTTCTATAGGGTAATTGGATTACCTCTTTGTAGGGTCGGAAGGGTACAGGGGTTAAAATGGATTCAGGTATGACGGAAAAGGCAAGACTGGCGCAGGCCCTTGAGGCTGTGGATCAGGCCAACCAGGCCGACCCGAACAGGGAGGATGTGAACGGCGAGGCGCTACCTCGGGAGTATGCCTATAGTTTGCACATGACACGCTGGTTGTTTGAGCTGGAGCCAGAACCTTCCGAGCGTATGCAGATTGCCTGCAGGGCCCAGCACATTGAGCGCTGGACCATGCCTCGCAGTGAGTTTGGTGAAGGCAAACAGAACTATTACCAGTGGCGCCAGGCTTGTGGCCGCATGCATGGTCGCCGGGCTGCGGAGATCATGGCCGAGAGCGGTTACCCACAGGATGAATGTGACCGGGTGGAGACCATTCTGACCAAGCGGGAGCTGAGACAGGACCCCGACACCCAGCTGTTGGAAGACGTGGCCTGCATGGTGTTCCTCGAGCGTTACCTTGCGCAGTTCTTTGACGACAACCCCGATTACGACAAAGAGAAATGGTTGCACATTGTACGCCGCACCTGGGGCAAGATGACGCCCCGTGGGCACGAGGCGGCGCTGAAACTGGCCGGGGACCTGCCTCCGCATTTGCTGGCGCTGTTGCAGGAGGCGTTGGCCGACTAGAAGAACAGCTCCTGTAGCTTTTCTCCAGGCTCCGGCGCCCGCATGAACGACTCGCCCACCAGGAAACCGTAAATGCCACGGCTGGTCATGGCCTCCACATCGGCGCGGGTCATGATCCCGCTTTCGGTGATGGTGAGCCGGTCGGCGCCGATGCGTTGATGCAGGTTAAATGTGGTCTCCAGGGAGACCTCAAAGTTGTGCAGGTTACGGTTGTTGATGCCCACCAGCGGGGTGCTCAGGGTCAGGGCGTCGTCCATCTCCTCACCGTCGTGCACTTCCACCAGGACATCCAGCCCGACCTCATGGGCAATGCCCTCGAGTTCCTGCATCTGGTCTTTGGTCAGGCAGGCGGCAATCAGCAAGATACAGTCGGCCCCGATAGCCCGGCTTTCATACACCTGGTAAGGCGCGACCATGAAGTCCTTGCGGATTACCGGCAGGCTGCAGGCCGCTCTGGCGGCTTTCAGGTAATCTTCGTGGCCGTGGAAGAAGTCCTTGTCGGTGAGTACCGACAGGCACGCCGCGCCACCTTTCTCGTAGCTTTCCGCGATCACTTCAGGCTCGAACGGGTCCCGCAGGATGCCCTTGCTGGGCGATGCCTTTTTGATCTCGGCAATCACCGCAGGGGTGCGCTTTTCAATGCGCGCCCTGAGTGCATCGGCGAAGCCCCGGGCAGGGGGCTGGTCACCGGCCATGGCTTTGAGATCGGCAAGCGATCTTACCGGTTGACGTTCTTCGATTTCCTGCCACTTGCGGGCGACAATCTTGCGCAGAATGGTGGGCGTGCGGTCGTTATGCCTGTCAGTCATCTGCGGCCTCAGAAACAGTGGGAGAAATCAGCGAGTTCGGACATTTTTCCGGCCGCCAGGCCGGAGCCCATGGCATCCAGCGCCATTTCCACCCCGGCTTTAGGGTTCGCAGCAAGGCCCGCAATGTAAATGGCAGCGCCGGCGTTCAGGGCAATCATGTCTCGGGCCTTTTCCGTAGTCTCATCGTGCTGACGGCCGAACGCGGCCCGGATCAGCTTCAGAGATTCCTCGGAAGAGTCGACCGTCAGGCCGACCAGAGATTCGCTTTTTACCCCCAGATCTTCCGGCGTAATATCGTATTCGGTAATCTCGCCGTCCTTCAGCTCGGCGACGTGCGTCACCGTGGCCAGGCTGATTTCATCCAGCCCGTCTTTGGAACACACCACCATGATGTGTTCGGCTCCCAGTCGCTGCATCACTTCGGCCATGGGCCGGCACAGCGTTTTGGTGAACACGCCGATCAACTGGCGTTTAACGCCTGCCGGGTTGGTCATGGGCCCCAGGATATTGAAAATGGTGCGGCAGCCCAGCTCCCTGCGCGGGCCGATGGCGTGCTTCATGGCACCGTGGTGGGCCGGGGCGAACATGAAACCGACGCCAATCTGCTCTACGCAGCGGGCAACCTGTTCCGGTGACATGTTGAGGTTCACACCGGCTTTCTCGATCAGGTCTGCGCTGCCACTTTTGGACGACACACCGCGGTTACCATGCTTGGCCACAAAACCGCCCGCAGCCGCCACCACAAACGAGGCCGCAGACGACACATTAAAGAGGTTGGCGCCGTCGCCACCGGTGCCCACGATGTCGACCAGCGGCTCCGCATTGATGCTGACTTTGGTAGCCAGCTCCCGCATGACTTCCGTGGCACCGGTGATTTCGTCAATGGTTTCACTTTTCAGGCGAAGCCCCATCAGAAACGCGCCAATCTGCGCATCGGTGGCCTCGCCATTCATGACGATGCGCATCACATCCTTCATTTCCTCGCGGGACAAATCCAGGTTGCCCGCAATGCGGCTGAGTGCTTGTTTCATGTCCATGGCGGAATGGCCTCTTGTTATGATCTCAGGAAGTTGCGCAGCAGCTCGTGACCCTGCTCGGTCATGATGGACTCGGGGTGGAACTGAACGCCTTCGATAGGCAGGGTTTTGTGCCGAACGCCCATGATTTCTTCAATGGAGCCGTCTTCATTTCGGGTCCAGGCGGTGACTTCCAAGCAGTCAGGCAGCGTTTTCTGATCGATCACCAGGCTGTGGTAACGGGTGGCCTGCAGCGGATTGTTCAACCCCCGGAACACACCTGTGTCTTTGTGATAAACCGGGGAAACCTTGCCATGCATCACCCGGCCGGCACGAATGATGTCGCCACCGAAGACTTGCCCGATAGCCTGGTGGCCAAGGCAAATGCCGAGAATGGGCAGCTTGCCAGCGAAATACCGGATGGCCTCTACGGAAATGCCCGCCTCATTGGGCGTGCATGGGCCAGGGGAGACCACCAGCCGCTCCGGCTTCAGAGCCTCAATTTCCTCAAGGGTGATTTCATCGTTCCGGTACACCTGCACATCGGTACCCAGCTCCGCGAGGTACTGAACGATGTTGTAGGTAAAGGAATCGTAGTTATCAATCATCAGCAGCATAGCGATCGTGACCGTGTGTTCTAGCAGTGGAGTTCTTCGCCATGCGGGCGGTGTTGTTCACAAAACATGTTTACAGCGAACATTGCCAGTGATTTGGCGCAAACAGACTGTGGATTATTGCAGCCAGCCGTCCCGGGTACAATATCGGGTTGCCGGGGTGAAATGTGATCAGCCCTAAAGGCAACCCATAAACCAAGGCAGTTTAGCGGCCATCGCCCACGACCTTGCCCGGCTACCCGGCGGACCGGAGTTATACGAACGCGTTCGCAAAAGTCCGAAAAATGCATGAGGAATATTGGTAACCTTCTGATAAGGTTGGAAAGAGGGCAAGGGTGGGGCGGAGTTATACGCCCCTCGGCGTGAGCAGGGGGTGGCTTGAAACAGGGCGTATAACTCCGGCGGTAGCCGTGGTGAGTCGCAGTTATCTATTTGTTTTTGAATGTATAAACTAGATTTTTTGGGAGCGTTTGGATTGGAGTTATACGAACGCGAGATATACGAATTCGTTCGTAGAATTCACTGTTACGAGTAAGGGAGCACCATGGCACGGATCGTAGATCTCGACCATAAGTGGGCTACGTTGGTCGGTCGACTATTGATAGCTTTTGCGGCTATGGAGGGGCTAACGTTGCACTGCCTCAAAGAATGGCTCAAGTCTCCCGTATACAAGCACGTCATGAACATGGGGTTTGCTCAAAGGGTTGATTTGGTCATTGATCTGGCAAGAGAGCAAGATTCACCCGAGGATAAGATCGAAGCATTCGTAAAAAACCTGAAGAAAGCCAAAGCGCTTGCAAAGAGGCGTAATGCTGTAGCTCATAACCCGCTTGTCCTTTGCCTCTTTGACGAACAGGAAGAGTTCATTGAGGCGATTGCCTCAGAAAAGAAAGAAGATGAAGTGATTGAATTCGAGGAACTGGAGCAACTGGTGAGTAAAGCGGAGGCTCTTGAGCAAGAACTTTCCGAGAGCAAAGTACGGCTGCGTGAGCACGAGTGGAAGCCGCTCTCGTAACAAGGCGCGTAAGGCGGACGGCTTTCAGCCGCCGCTTCGCTTGGCGTTAAAGGCCTTGCTCCGGTGTTCTTTGGTTGGGTGTGTGGCCGCAAATTTGGTGGTTGCCAGTAGGCAGAAAACAGCCCTCCGTCTGGCAACGGTTTCGGCGGGTAATTTGGAGTTCAGGTCGCGGGGCAATCCGGCGTAACCATCTGATGGTTTCCGCCCACTCGGTGTTCTGGTTCCTGGCGCAATGGGTCAGGCTGGTACAAGCTGTCGTGGAGTCGGCATTCAGCATTGGGTGCCAAGATAAAACACCGGGTAACCGGCATTTAACCAGTCGCTGTAGTACGCGGCCGATGGCCGCCGGACGCCCTTTACATTGCGGCTTCGCCTCCATTACAAGGGCGCCGCTAAGCTCAGCGTTATGACTTTTACTCGAGATACCTATGATTATCGAAATTAGCATAGTCGCGCTTGTTCTTTTGAAGCTTGTCGGAGTCGTTGACATCTCATGGACTCTCACAGTTGTGCTAGCGGCTGTATTGATTGTTGTTGAAATCAACTCCGTGGTGCAACGCAAAAGGATAGAGGCTTTGGTCTATAAATTGGCGGCGGCGGTTGATAGAAAAGTCGATGATTTAGAGTTCGATATTGAGCACGGTGAGCACCAGCGTCGAGATCGTGAGAAACATAATCAGTAAGGTCAGGCGAAATCACAAATAAGGTGCATTAATTACAAGAGCGCCGTTGGGCGCTGTCGTTATGAAATGAAGGGATGCATTCATGGATAAAACGAATTTCGAGATTTTCAATCAGATCACCCTTCATCTGCTTGTGAGGCTATTCGAGTGTTTTCCCAACTATGAGCAAGTAGACGCCCGAGCATTGGGTTTTGAAGCTATCAGCATGAAAGATGACGAGTCCTTTGATGAAGCGTGGGAGCTATTGGAGTTGAGCAAGAACTCAGTGAGCTGGCTACAAACAGAGGGCTTCATCGAAGTCAGCAATAAAGCCGAAAAAAGCAGCAAGCTTTCAATGCGTCTAACCCTCAAAGGCCTAACCTTGCTGGGGTATGCACCCCCAACCGTGCAGGATTCGCCTTACCAAACTGTTTTAGAAGAGGCCAAAGGCGCGCTGGCAAGTGGTTCAAAAGCCGCAGTGGCAGATGTCGTTAAAGGGCTTTTTATCCGTGGAGTGACGCTTGTACCCGAGGTTTTTTCATAACAAAAGAATTAAGGAGGCTCTGAATAAGTCTCAAAATCAGCGATAATACGGTCATCGTCAACTGCACAGGATTCGTTGCCACCATGGATCAGATCACCTTCTCCGAAGCCGAGTACCAGACCAAGAAGCGTAA
>NZ_JASSVM010000007.1 GCF_030541005.1 Marinobacter sp. SS5-14b
GAAATACCTCGGCCAGCGCCCACACGAATTACTTGGTCAACTTTTTAAAGAGCGTTTGAGCTGTTGCTCAATCAAGGTGGCGTATTCTACATCGTTCCGCTACCTTGTCAACCGTTTATTTCGAAGATTTTAAACTCTAAATTTTCGAATACTTTCAAACAGTTGCTTTCGTTTGGGAGGTTGCCGTTAGCGGCTTGTCCCTCAGAAGTGGTGCGCATTCTACAGGCGTAAGAAAAACTGTCAACACTCTTTCTCAAAAAAACTCTCTAACTTCGGTTTCCACCTATTCGACTGATCAATACCCCACCAAAAGGAACAAACTTTGATCGAATTTACGCTTTTCTAAGGGGAACCAATGAAGACAAACCGGACCAATATGCCCTTACCGCAAGAAGAAGAAACAATAACCCGCCGTAAACCACCATCTCGGTGACATCACTTCTTGCCTGCCAGAGAAAATGCACCCACACCAAAATGGCAGATGGGTAGATCAGTCGGTGCAATGGCTTCCACCAACGCCCGGTGCGCTTCATCATTTTCCTCGTCGACGTCACCGCCAGTGGAACGAGCAGAAGAAATGCCGCAGCACCAGCGATTATGTAGGGCCGGCGAGTAAAGGTGACCCACAGATCCCCCCACCCTAAAATCAACTGCAGAAACGCCATCACATGCAAAACGGCATAAAAAAATGCGAACAACCCCAGCATCCGGCGACATTTCAGCCAACCACTCCACCCAGTGAGCTTTTTCAGGGGCGTTATCGATAGTGTAGCAAGCAGGAGCTGAAAGGCACCAAGACCCAAGCTCTCGGTGATGACCTGGGCAGGATCCGGCCCCAGGTTACCTGTTACCAGGTTTTTGATCAGCACCGCGAGTGGCAACAAAGCTATTAGAAAAAGAGCGATTTTTAACCAAACCACCGAAACGCCCTTACGCATAACCCCTGCCATCAGTAGAACTTCGCCAAATCCATTCCTTTATACAGATGGGACACCTGCTGCTCATAGCCATTGAATTTCGTCGTCTCAATCCAATTCGGCCGAAAAATTCCGGACGGCAAGCGTCGTTCGCGCTTCTGACTCCAGCGCGGATGATCCACGTCCGGATTTACATTGGCGTAGAACCCATACTCACTCGGAGCGATCATCTCCCAACTGGTTTTCGGCTGCTCTTCCATAAAACGGATGCGGACTATGGACTTGATGCTTTTGAAGCCGTACTTCCACGGCACGACCAACCGGATCGGGGCGCCGTTCTGATTAGGCAACGCTTTCCCATAGAGCCCGACTGCCAGGAATGACAACTCATTCATCGCCTCATCCATGCGCAAGCCTTCCCGGTAGGGCCAGTCAATAGTACTGAACAGTGAGCGCTGACCCGGCATCTGCTCCGGACGATGAAGCGTCTCAAAGTAGACGTACTTCGCCTTCGACGTCGGCTCCAGTCTTTTCAATACATCAGCAAGGGGAACGCCCACCCACGGGATAACCATGGACCACGCCTCAACACAGCGTAGGCGATAGATACGCTCCTGGTAGCTGTGGGGCTCAAGCAGGTCGTCCAGAGCATACCTGCCTGGGCGAGCACACTCACCCTCCACCTCTATCGACCAGGGATCGACCGACATCTGTCCCGCATGATGGGCAGGATCGCCTTTATCGGTGCCAAACTCGTAGAAATTGTTGTACCGGGTTATGTCGTCGTAGGGAGCAGGGGGCTCATCCGTTGAATACTCGGCAGCCTGACGGTAATCCAGCGCCTCAAGCTTTGAGCTTTCTTTCGCCTGTAACAGGCCCGGCATGGCAAGCGTTGCCGCCGATGCAACAACGCCAGACATGAACTTGCGACGATTCAGATAGACGGATTCAGGTGTAACTTCGGATTCGGAAATAGCCCAGGACGGGCGCTGCTTGATAAACATCGGAAGGCTCCAGAGTTCGCTGTTATCCACATAGACCGAACATTCCTGGAGAAATTCCCGCCCGATTTAACCCGGGCGGAAACAGAGTGGCCGTCAGGCCCGCTTACCCTTATTGCGAAAGAGGGCTCGCACCGGACCGGACAACGCGTATATCAGGAACGCAGTAAACAGTACGGTAGCGGGATCAAGTGCGATCACCACAAAGATCAGCACAACCAGCAAAATGGCCGCAAAAGGCACCCTTCCCCGGAGATCCAGATCCTTGAAACTGCGATACAGAATATTGCTCACCATCAGCACTCCGGTTCCCCCGACGACAACCATCGTAAGCAGGGTAAGCCATCCCGCTGGCTCGAAGGTGTGGAAACACCAAACCAACCCGGCCACACAGGCAGCGGCAGCAGGGCTTGGCAGGCCAACAAAGTACTTTTTATCTACCGAGCCGATCTGGGTATTGAACCTCGCCAGGCGAAGAGCCGCACCCGCGACATAGATAAATGTAATGGCCCACCCCAGCTTATCCATACCGTTCAGTGACCAGAAGAAAGCTACCAGGCCTGGCGCCACACCAAAGGCAACCATGTCTGCCAGGCTGTCGTATTCCTCACCAAACTTGCTTTGGGTATTGGTCATACGGGCAACACGCCCATCGAGGCCATCAAGAATCATGGAAACAAAAATGGCAACGGCAGCGTTATCAAAAACACCATTGGCGGCAGAAACAATCGCGTAAAACCCGGAAAATAATGACGCGGTTGTCAGCGCGTTGGGGAGCAGATAGATACCTTTTCTGCGCACTTTAGCCCCCTCAACCAATTCTTCTTCTACCACCTCACCTGCCTCAATATCCGGCTCAACAGCCTGCTCGGGATCGGTATGTTCTACAGATTTTCTCTTTTCAGTCATTCCATCAACTCCGGAAAGCGTTTGAGCGGAGTATATACGAAAAACGCGGCCACTAGGGCCGCGCTTCCAAACCGTACCGGTAATTCCGGATCAGTTCTTTTCTTTATCCACGATCTTGTTCGCAGAGATCCACGGCATCATGCCGCGCAGCTTCTCACCCACAACTTCGATGTCGTGAGCCGCATTCTGGCGACGACGCGCGGTCATGGACGGGTAGTTCAGCGCTCCTTCGGAGATGAACATCTTGGCGTACTCGCCACTCTGAATACGCTTGAGAGCATTACGCATGGCTTCACGGGACTGCTCGTTGATCACCTCAGGCCCGGTCACGTACTCACCATACTCCGCGTTGTTGGAGATGGAGTAGTTCATGTTGGCGATACCGCCCTCGTACATCAGGTCAACGATCAGCTTGAGCTCGTGCAGACACTCGAAGTAAGCCATCTCTGGCGCGTAACCGGCTTCGGTCAGAGTTTCAAAACCCGCCTTGACCAGCTCAACCGCACCACCGCAAAGAACCGCCTGCTCACCGAACAGATCGGTTTCAGTTTCGTCTTTGAAGGTCGTTTCGATGATACCGGTACGGCCGCCACCGATACCGCTGGCGTATGACAGAGCCAGGTTTTTGGCTTTGCCGGATGCATCCTGGAAGATCGCGATCAGATCAGGAATGCCACCGCCTTTGGTGAACTCGGTACGCACGGTGTGGCCCGGAGCTTTCGGAGCAACCATGATGACGTCCAGATCTTTACGCGGAACGATCTGGTTGTAATGGATAGCGAAGCCGTGAGCAAACGCCAGGGTAGCGCCCTGCTTCAGGTTTGGCTCGATTTCTTCCTTATACAGCTGTGACTGGAATTCATCCGGAGTCAGCACCATTACAACGTCTGCCGCTGCAACGGCTGATGCAACATCGCTGGTCTTAAGGCCGTAGGCCTCTGCCTTGGCAATAGAGGATGAACCCGCGCGCAGACCAACAACCACGTCCACACCGGAGTCTTTCAGGTTACACGCGTGAGCGTGGCCCTGAGAGCCGAAACCCAAAATGGCAACTTTCTTGCCCTGGATGATGGACAGATCGCAATCCTTATCGTAATAAACCTGCATTAGAAACCTCTGCTATTAAGTAATGGCCAACCGGGGCCATGATGTTCGAATTTTTGATACAGCCATTAAAGGCTGAGTACTTTTTCGCCTCGCGCGATACCGGATACACCCGTACGCACCACTTCCAATACCCCTGACGTACCAACCGCCTGAATAAAGCCATCAAGCTTGCTGCTGTCACCCGCCAGCTGAACGGTGTAGACAGAGCTGGTTACATCAACAATCTGACCCCGAAAAATATCGACAGTGCGCTTGATTTCAGCACGCTGAGAGCCCGTCGCCTTCAGCTTGACCAACATCAGCTCGCGCTCGATGTGAGCACCCTCAGTCAGATCGACCAGCTTGACGACCTCGATCAGCTTGTTCAGCTGCTTGGTGATCTGCTCGATCACCTTGTCTGATCCGGAGGTGGTCACGGTCAGGCGTGACAAGGTGGGGTCTTCCGTGGGAGCCACCGTCAAGGTCTCGATATTGTAGTTGCGCTGCGAAAACAGACCAACCACGCGGGACAGTGCGCCCGGCTCGTTTTCCAGCAAAACAGAAATGATTCGACGCATGATCACACCCTCTCCGTTTTGCTGAGCCACATATCTTTCATCGAACCACGGGCAACCTGCATCGGGTACACATGTTCAAAGCGATCCACATAGATGTCGACAAACACGAGTTTGTCTTTCATCGCCAGAACCTCTTTGAGCTTGGGCTCAAGATCTTCCTTGCGATCTATGCGCACACCTACGTGACCGTATGCTTCTGCCAGCTTGATGAAATCCGGCAGGGACTCCATATACGACTGCGAATGACGGGATTCATAGTTCATATCCTGCCACTGCTTGACCATGCCCAGCGCCTGGTTATTCAGGTTGATGATCTTCACCGGCAGATCGTATTGCTTGCAGGTAGACAGCTCCTGAATATTCATCTGGATACTGCCTTCACCGGTAAAGCACAACACTTCGTGATCCGGGTGCGTCAGCTTGACACCCATGGCGGCCGGCAGACCGAAGCCCATGGTACCCAGGCCGCCGGAGTTGATCCAACGGTTGGGTTTGTCGAACTTGTAGTACTGGGCCGTAAACATCTGATGCTGACCCACATCGGTGGTCACGAAGGCATCACCGTTGGTGAGCCGCCAGAGCATCTCGACCACTTCCTGAGGCTTGATGACATCCGGGCTGGTTTCGTAACGCATACCGTGGAACGCGCGCCACTCTTCAATCTGTTTCCACCAGGCCGCAATGGCGTCCGCGTCAGGCTTCTCCTTGCTTTCTTTAATCAGTGAAAGCATTTCCTTCAGAACAGCATCAACGGGGCCTACGATCGGCACATCGGCATCAATGGTTTTGGAAATAGACGCCGGATCGATGTCGATATGAATAATCCGGGCACCAGGGCAAAACTTCTCTGTCGCGTTGGTGACCCGGTCGTCAAATCGGGCTCCGACGCAGAGAATCAGATCAGAATGGTGCATGACCATATTGGCTTCGTAGGTTCCGTGCATACCCAGCCAACCCAGATGCTGCTTGTCAGTTGCCGGATAACAGCCAATCCCCATCAGCGTATTGGTGATCGGGAAACCCAGCGTGCGGGTCAGCTCCGTCAACTGGCTGGACGCCTTGCCAAGAATGACGCCGCCGCCGGCGTAGATGACCGGACGCTTGGCCGCCATCAGCATGTCGACAGCCTTCTTGATCTGGCCTGCGTGACCGCGAATGGCCGGATTGTAGGAGCGCAGCTTGACCTTCTTCGGGTAGGCGTACTCATAGCGCTCGTTCGGCGTGGTCATATCCTTCGGGATATCCACCACAACCGGGCCTGGGCGGCCGGTCGCTGCAATGTAGTAGGCCTTGCGAATCACTTCCGGGATTTCCTCCGGGTGGCGCACACTCAGGTTGTGCTTCACCACCGGCCGGGAAACACCGATCATGTCGGTTTCCTGGAAGGCGTCTTCGCCAATCAAGGTCGATGCCACCTGACCGCACAGAACCACCATCGGGATGGAGTCCATAAAGGCGGTAGCAATACCGGTAATCGTGTTGGTGGCGCCAGGACCCGAAGTAACCAGTACGGTACCCGGTTTTCCGGTTGCACGGGCGTAGCCGTCGGCCATATGGACCGCCGCCTGTTCGTGCCGAACCAGAATGTGTTTGACTTTATCCTGCCTGAACAGCGCATCATATATATGAAGGGCTGCACCACCCGGATAGCCGTATATGTATTCGATCCCTTCATCTTGAAGGGAGCGGATCAGCATATCGGCACCAGACAATAACTCCACGTTTTCTACCCTCTTCTACGAGTGAATGAGCCGGGTTACGCCCCGGTTGCCTGGATTTTCGGTTTCCCTGCTTCTTTTGAAAGCGGAACCGGCGTATTCCTCCACACCAATTCTAAAGAGGTTGTCTCCTGGCCAGCCGCCCTCCTGAGGGTTGCGGAGAACGGCCAATCAACGGGTTGCACGTAAGCAACAACCATCGCCCGCCAGCACATGGCGCACTCGGTGTGGTGATTAACGGGGGATACTCGCTCGGGATTGCCTGCCGTATTGACCCCAGTCTTCAGGCAATCGGTAATTCTGACAGCGGGAAACTCGCTGTCAATAGTCGTTGTGGCTTAAATGGCACCATTTTCTGTTCTACTCTGCCATACTGGGCAAATAACAATGCAAGAGTTTTGAACCAGGCAGAAGAAAATCCATCCTCCGGATGGCATGATACCTTCAGGCAGTAACCGAAAGACGGGCAGAGACATGAACCGAAAAATCCTGATGTTTTCTATTCTGATGGCCGCCACCCCCGGCCTGGCCATGGGTGGTTCAGTATACAAATGGACAGACGAAAACGGCGTAACACATTTTGGCGACCGGCAACCGACCGGCAAGAATGCTGAGCAGGTGAATGTTCGCTCCGGCACCAGTCGCAATGCCGAAAACAGCCGGACAAGCCCGCAGGAACAACTGAATCAGCTGGAAGAACAGCAGCAAACCGCAGCGCAACGCCAGCAAGAAACCGCCGCTGAGGAAGCAAACAGAAAGCAGCGCGAAGCAAACTGCGCCACGGCCCAGTCGAATCTGAAAGTGATTAACAGTAATGCGCGGATTCGGGTCGAAGAAGATGGCGAAATGCGCTACCTCAACCCCGAGGAAATTGAAGAGAAGCGCCAGCAGTTTGAAGAGATTGCAGCTGAAAACTGCGGCCCCGCGCAGGCTGGCGACGCTCCACGCTGAAATTTGACCAACTGAACGAATAAGAGCCAGAGCGGGCAACCGCTCTGGCTCTTATTCTTTGGCGCAGGGTCCAGCAAAGCCTTAGCCTTTGGTGAACGTCAACTTATCGCCCTGCACGGTCGCCCGAATGATATCACCCGACACAAACTCCCCTTGCAGCAGCATCTGCGCCAGCGGGTTTTCGATCATACGCTGAATGGCTCGCTTCAGCGGGCGAGCGCCATAGACCGGGTCATACCCCACTTCGGCGAGCAACTGCAGTGCATCATCCCCCAGTTCAAGCTTCATATCCTGATCTTTCAGGCGCTTAGCCAGGTTTTCAACCTGAATGCTGGCAATGCCCTGAATCTGGCTTTCCGCCAGCGGGTGAAACACCACCACCTCATCTACTCGGTTGATGAACTCGGGACGGAAATGGGTGCCCACCACTTCCATAACGGCGGACTTCATATCCTCGTAGTTCTCTTCACCGGCCTTTTCCTGAATGATGTGAGAGCCCAGGTTCGACGTCATCACGATCACGGTATTCCGGAAATCGACGGTTCGGCCCTGGCCATCGGTCAGACGACCATCATCCAATACCTGCAAAAGCACGTTGAACACATCCGGGTGCGCCTTCTCCACCTCATCCAGCAACAGAACTGAATAGGGCCTGCGGCGAACGGCTTCGGTCAGATAGCCACCCTCTTCATACCCCACGTAGCCAGGAGGCGCGCCAATCAATCGAGCGACTGAGTGTTTCTCCATAAACTCGGACATATCAATCCGAACCATGGCTTCTTCAGTGTCGAACAGAAACGAAGCCAGAGCTTTACACAACTCGGTTTTCCCCACACCAGTGGGGCCAAGGAACAGAAAAGACCCATTCGGCCGGTTAGGATCTGACAAGCCGGCACGGGATCGGCGAACCGCATTGGAAACGGCCTCTACCGCTTCATGCTGGCCAATCACACGACCATGAAGGGCTTCTTCCATTCGCATCAGCTTGTCGCGCTCACCTTCCAGCATCTTGGACACCGGAATACCGGTCCACTTGGACACAATCTCTGCAATCTCTTCGTCCGTCACCCGATTGCGCAACAGCTTCATTTCCATCATCTCGGCCTGGCTGGCCATATCCAGCTGGCGCTCAAGTTCCGGAATCTTGCCGTACTGCAGCTCAGACATCTTGCCCAGATCACCGGCCCGACGCGCATTCTCCAAGTCCGTCCGCGCCTGCTCCAACTGGCTCTTGATCTTCTGGGAACCATGCAACGCTGCCTTCTCAGCATTCCAGACCTCTTCAAGATCCGCGTATTCACGCTCAACACAGCCGATAACCGCCGACAACTCTTCCAGGCGCTTCTTCGAGGCCGCATCGGTTTCCTTCTTCAGCGCCTCCCGTTCAATTTTGAGCTGAATTAGCCGACGCTCCAGGCGATCAAGTGCCTCGGGCTTGGAGTCCATTTCCATACGGATCTGACTGGCCGCTTCGTCCACCAGGTCGATAGCTTTATCCGGCAACTGACGGTCGGTAATGTAGCGATGCGACAATTTGGCGGCAGCAATAATGGCACCATCCGTGACCTCAACGCCGTGATGAACCTCGTAGCGCTCTTTGAGGCCGCGAAGAATCGCTATCGTGTCTTCCTCATTGGGCTCGCTGACCAACACTTTCTGGAAACGACGCTCCAGGGCTGCATCTTTCTCGATATTCTCTCGGTATTCATTCAGGGTTGTTGCACCCACACAGTGCAACTCACCGCGGGCCAGAGCCGGCTTGAGCATATTGCCTGCGTCCATCGAGCCTTCGGCCTTGCCAGCACCCACCATGGTGTGGATTTCATCAATAAACAGGATGATCTGGCCTTCCTGCTTCGACAGCTCGTTGAGCACGGCTTTCAGGCGTTCCTCGAACTCGCCGCGGAACTTGGCTCCGGCAATCAGCGAGCCCATATCCAGTGACAATACTTTCTTATCTTTGAGGCCATCCGGTACTTCGCCGTTCACAATGCGCTGAGCCAAACCTTCAACGATGGCCGTTTTACCGACCCCCGGCTCGCCAATCAGCACCGGGTTATTCTTCCGGCGACGCTGCAGCACCTGGATCGTGCGACGAATTTCATCATCCCGGCCAATCACCGGATCAAGCTTGCCTGCCAAAGCCCGTTCAGTCAGGTCAATGGTATATTTTGACAGCGCCTGGCGGTTTTCTTCGGCGCCGGCATCGTTAACGGATTCTCCGCCTCGAACCTCATCAATCGCTTTTTCCAGAGCCGCTTTGTCCAGACCATGTTCACGAAGAATGCGGCCAAGAGAGCCCCGATCTTCCACTGCCGCCAGCAGAATCAATTCGCTGGAGATGAACTGGTCGCCTCGCTTCTGGGCAAGCTTGTCCGAAATATTGAACAGGCGCCCCATGTCGTTCGACATGGAAACGTCGCCGGCATTGCCCTGTACTTCTGGCAGGTTTTCGATTTCCTTGGCAACCGCCTGGCGCACCCGGCCCGGCTCTACGCCGACTTGCTTCAGCAGCGGCTTCATCGAACCACCCTGCTGATCGAGCAAAGCCTGCATCAGGTGAACCGGCTCAATGAAGTTGTGGTCTTTACCAACCGCAATGGACTGGGCATCTGCCAGTGCGCTTTGCAACTTGCTGGTGAGTTTGTCGATTCTCATAGTCTCTGTCCCCGAATAATTCTGGAATACCTGGCATGCCATACGGACGGCAGCACGTTCAATCTGACGGCATTCACCTTGTCTTGATGTTTAATGTAGGGGCAATACGGGGGACTTCAAGCGAGGCCAGCAGAATATCGTCAGAAAATTGACGGTTGTCAGTTCATCCAGACCAATGTTGCCATACGACCGGTCTGACCATCTCGTCGATAGGAATAGAACCACTCCTGATCATAAACGGTACAGAGGCTGCCACCCAGAACCGTCGAAACTCCCGCACGGGTCAGTCGCAAACGCGCCAGTTTGTAAATGTCAGCGAAGAAATGCCCCGGGCGGGCACCCCGCTCACTGAAGGCAACAGCCGATTCCACCTGCTCGCTCACGAACGCAGCACGAACCTCCGGGCCAACCTCGAAATTTTGCGGGCCAATGGCCGGGCCGAACCAGGCGACGAGTTCAGAAGGATCTACCGCCATGGCGTCAATCAGGTTTTCCAGCACGCCGCCGCAAAGGCTGCGCCAGCCTGCATGGGCGGCACCGACCACGCTGCCCTGCCGGTCGGCGACGATAACCGGCAGGCAGTCTGCCGTCAGAATTGCACAGGCAACACCCGCCTGCCGGGTAAAGCTGGCATCGGCATCGGGGCAGGCGCCCGCGTTATCCGCAGTGAGTTCGACAACCCGGGTACCGTGTACCTGGTTAAGCCACCCGATACGATTCGCATCAACACCGGTGAACTGCGCCAGTCGCTGGCGATTCTGGCCAACATGCTCCGGATTGTCCCCCACATGCACCCCGAGGTTCAGACTATTCCACGGGGGCCGACTGACACCACCCTTGCGGGTTGTGCAAAGCGCCCGCACCTTTCGGGGAGCAGGCCAGTCCGGGCGCAGAACCAGGCTCTCAGAAATCATTGTTTTCCAAATCCCGGGCATGCTTGCGCAGGGCTTCGATGAGCTGCACCATGTCTTCCGGCAGCGGGACTTCCCAACTGAGGATCTCTCCCGTTTCCGGATGTTGCAGGGTAAGCTTCCTGGCATGCAATGCCTGCCGGTGAAATGCGGCCAGCGCTAAACGCAACTCTTCGGTGGTGCCTTTGGGTAGGCGCAGGCGGCCACCATACACCGGATCACCGACCAGCGGGTGGCGCACGTGGGTCATGTGAACCCGGATTTGATGGGTTCGCCCACTTTCAAGCTTGCAGTGGATATGAGTGTGGGCGGCAAAGCGTTCGATCAGCCGGTAGTGAGTAACCGCCGGCTTCCCGGAAGAGACCACTGCCATGCGCTTACGGTCCTGCGGGTGTCGGCCGATCGGAGCATCTACCGTAGCGCCGCCGGTGAGCGAACCCACCACCACCGCTTCGTACTCCCGCCCCATGGTGCGTGTTTGCAATTGATCCACCAGGGAGGTGTGGGCAATGAGGCTGCGGGCAACCACCATAATCCCGGACGTATCCTTGTCCAGACGATGCACAATGCCAGCCCGGGGCAGATTCTCAACCTCGGGGGCATGGTTCAGCAGAGCATTCACCAGAGTACCATCGGCATGGCCCGCTGCCGGATGAACCACCAGGCCGGCAGGTTTGTTGATAACCAGTATGTGTTCGTCTTCGTAGACAATATCCAGGGTAATGGGCTCGGCTTCCCAGGTCACCTGAACTTCCGGCTCAGCATCCAGCTCCAACACATCATTGAGCATCACCTTGTCTCTGGGCTTGCGGATGTTGCCGTTCACTGTCAACGCGCCGCTTTTGATCCACGACTGCAGGCGGGAGCGAGAATGCTCAGGAATCAACTCGGCAGCCGCCTGATCCAGACGCTTGTCACTGAGTTGCGGGGGTATTACGTAATGTCCGGTAATCCGGTTATTGGAAGACATTCAGCCTCTTTTTGCTACAATGCGAAATTCATTCAAGTTGTGACCATTATACGGGATTCCGGCATGAGATCAGTTGTCCGATTACTGCTACTTTCCACAATCATCGCGCTGGCCGCTGGCTGCGCCTCCCAGAAAGACGTGGAAGTACTGCCGGAAGAAACCTATTACGAGAACGCTCGTGCTGCCATGGACTCCGGCAATTTCAACGAAGCAGAACAAAACCTGGATGCGCTGGAGACCTACTATCCGTTTGGCCGCTACGCCGAACAGGCGCAGCTCGACCTGATTTACGCCCGCTACCAGAACCTCGACCTGGAAGGCGCCCGGGCCGCCGCCGACCGCTTCATCCGCCTCAACCCCCAAAGCGAACAACTGGACTACGCTCTGTATATGCGCGGCCTGGCATCTTACAACCTGGACCTGGGACTGGCCGCCCGGTACTTCCCGATTGATGTCGCCGCCCGCAACCCGGGCGAGCAGCTGCAGGCCTTCCGAGACTTTTCTCAGTTGCTGAACCGTTTCCCTGACAGCGAATACGCACCCGACGCCCGTCAGCGGATGATCGCTATCCGTAATCGCATGGCCGAACTGGAAGTGCATGCGGCCCGCTATTACATTAAACGTGAAGCCTATATCGCCGCCAATAACCGGGCTCGCTACGTGGTCGAAAACTACCCCTCGTCACCCGCCGTTGAACAGGCCCTTATTATTCTGGCCGACACTTTCCGCTTCATGGACCTGAAAAAAGGCGCCAGCGACGCCATCGCCACCTTGCGCAAGAACTTCCCGGACAGTGACGCGTTCAACGAAAACGGTGAGTTTCAACCAGATCAGATGCAGCAGCAGAGCCGATCTCTCACCAACGTGATCACCTTCGGCCTGATCGGCGACGAGTAAGGCCCACGCCTTACTTGCCGATTTTCCAACCGTTGGTGATCGGATACCGGCGGTCCTTACCAAACCCGCGCTCGGTAATGCGCACCCCGATAGGGGCCTGCCGGCGCTTGTATTCGTTGATATCCACCAGGCGAGTAACCCGCTCTACATCCGCACGGTCAAAGCCTTCCGCTACAATCGCGTCGGCGCTGTAATCCCGTTCCACGTATAGGTTGAGGATCTGGTCCAGAATGTCATAGCCCGGCAGGCTATCTTCGTCTTTCTGATCCGGCGCCAGCTCCGCTGATGGCGGCCTGGTGATAACCCGTTCCGGAATCACCGGAGACACCTTGTTCCGATAGCGTGCCAGACGGAACACCAGGGTTTTGGGCACATCTTTCAGGACATCAAAACCGCCAGCCATGTCACCGTACAGGGTCGAATAACCAACCGCCATTTCACTCTTGTTGCCGGTGGTCAGCACCAGAGAACCGAACTTGTTGGACAGGGACATCAGCAACACCCCACGCAACCGCGCCTGCAAATTCTCTTCCGTCGTATCCGGCCGGGTGCCTTCAAAGGGCTGGGCGAGTGTTGCCATGAAGGCATCGTACATGGGCTCGATGGAAAACACGTCGTAATGAACATCAAGCGCCGAAGCCTGCGCCTCTGCATCTTCCAGACTGGCGCTGGAGGTGTAACGGAACGGCATCATCACCGCCCTCACCCGCTCCTTGCCAAGGGCGTCAACCGCCACCGCCAGTGTCACTGCCGAGTCAATGCCACCAGACAACCCCAGCACCACCGATTTAAAGCCATTTTTGTTGACGTAATCCCGAACTCCGGTCACCAGAGCATTGTAGACGTTGGCTTCCAGGGATGGCTCAGGACAAAGCGACTGGGAAACCGGCTGACAATGGTGCTCACAAAGGAAATCCACCGGGAACAGACCGGCCGTAAACTGGGGTATCTCAACCGCCAAAGCTCCGGAATGATCGAACACCATTGAGCCGCCATCAAACACCAGCTCATCCTGGCCACCCACCAAATTGGTGTACACAATGCTGACTTTGTTGTCGGCCGCCTTACGCTCCAGCAGGGCCTTACGCCGAGCCTGCTTGTCGATGTCGTAAGGCGAAGCATTGAGATTGAGAACCAGACGAGCTCCGGCCGCGGCGGTGTCTTCCAGCGGGCCATCTTTCCAGAGATCCTCACATACCGTGATGCCTACGGGTACCCCTTTGATATCCAGCACCAGGGTTTCACGGCCCTCGGCAAAATAACGCTTCTCGTCAAACACCTGATAGTTAGGCGGGCAGCGTTTGAAGTACTGGCCCCGCAGCTCGCCACCCTCGATCACGATACCGGCGTTGAACAGCAGGCCACCAGAGCGCACCGGCGCACCTATCACTATGGCCGGCTCGAGCTTTTCCTGCCTCAACCGATCCAGTGCTTCCGCCACCCGCAAATCCAGACTTGGCCTCAGCAACAGGTCCTCCGGAGGGTAGCCCGTCAGACACAGTTCCGGAAACACCACAATGTCGGCCTGGTAATCCTGCCAGGCTTCACGGGCAGCCTGAATGATCAGGTCCGTATTGCCGGGAATGTCTCCCACCAGAAAATCCAGCTGGGCCATAACCACCCGCAAGTTCTTTGCGGCGGATAATTCCTCGCGTACTTTACCCGGTGCCGACATGCAAAAGGCTCCTGTAACTTATTGCCGTTAAAAGGCTATTATAACCCCGCACAGCCGAGAAATTCTCCTGACCAACTGCAGATAACACGACCTATGGCAGAAGACTCCCTCACAACAGCCGTCGCGCACTCGCCATTCGGGCCGCGCGCCAAGGGTCAGCAGGCCAGGCTGTTCCGCATTTATAACCACTACCGGGTTGTGATCAGCCTGGTGCTGGTGGGGTTGCTGTTCGTTGAACCGTTTATCGCTGACACCAAATTTCGCTGGCTGGACTACTACCAGGCAGGCGCCGTTGCCTACCTGGCCATCAACGGCTTTGTGGCCTTGATCCTGGTCGCCGGCTTTCATCCCCGGCAACGGCACATTACGCTCTCCATACTGGCTGACATTCTTCTGATCCATGGATTGCTGCTGGCCAGCTCCGGTATCACCAACGGCCTTGCCAACCTGGTCATTGTGTCTGTTGCCGCCGGAAACATCCTCACGCCCAGTCGCCTGGGCACCTTTTATGCTGCACTGGCGGCTATCTGTTCACTCGGGATTTCCTCCTGGGCCGTACTGGCCATCAACGAATCCGCTGACGATATCGTGCGGGCCGGCTCATTGGGGATTCTGTATTTTTCTGCAGCATTCATACTGCAGGGCATCTCGAAAAAAGTGATCCGCAGCGAAGCCCTGGCGACCAGCCGGGCCAGAAGCATTGCGGAACTGGAGCAGATCAACCAACAAATTATCCAGAGAATGCGCACGGGCATTCTGGTACTCGACCGGTACGGCCAGATTCGCCTGGCCAATGCGGCCGCCGAAGAGCTTCTGTTCGGAGTCTCTTCACCGCAAACAAACGGTGAGCACCCCTCGCGATTATTGCCCAGGGCGTTGCGCAAGGGGCTTGAGACCTGGCTTAAAAACCCCAGCATGCGCATAGAACCGTTTCAGGCCTCGCCCACGTCACCCTTACTACAGGCCAATTTCACTCAGCTGGACCAGGAGCGGGGCGACCAGATAATCGTGTTCATTGAAGATATGAGCAAGGTCACCCAGCAAGCCCAACAGATGAAACTCGCTTCCCTGGGCCGGCTCACTGCAGGCATTGCCCATGAGATCCGCAACCCATTGGGTGCAATCAGCCACGCCGCACAACTGATGGAAGAATCCCCGCACCTGGATAGCGGCGACCTGCAAATGCTGGACATCATCCGCCGGCACTCAAGGCGGGTAAACGGCATCATCGAAAACGTACTGGACCTGTCCAGACGCAGGACCGCCAACTCAGAAGTTGTCGACATTCATGCCTGGTTGACAGAGTTCCGCAACGATTTCCAGCATACCCAGGATGAAAACACGCCGGCCGACATTGAGCTGATCGCCCCTGGCAATATTCCCCCGGCACGCTTTGATAAAAGCCAGATTGAGCAGGTGATGGTTAACCTGTGCGACAATGGTTTGAGGTACAGCAAGCAGCAGACCGGCAAAAACAGGATACAATTACTGGCAGGCGCCACGGCCGATGGCGAACGGGCCTATGTGGACGTGCGGGATTTTGGGCCGGGCATTGCCCCGGAGTATCGCAACTCGGTATTTGAGCCCTTCTTCACAACCGACAAAAGCGGAACCGGCCTTGGGCTTTATCTGGCCCGGGAACTGTGTGAAGCCAACCAGGCTCACCTGTCGCTGGTGGAAGACGACCAGCCGGGCTGCCGATTCCGCATTACCTTCGCCCACCCAGGGCGGATGATCTAGCCAGAAATGCACTGGCATCGGGCGTTTGCAATTCAACAGGGAACCGACCACAGAAAATGACCAATCAAACAGCGCTGATTGTTGACGACGAACCGGATATCCGGAGCCTACTTGAGATCACCCTCGGGCGCATGGGCATCACCACCTACACAGCTGCCGACCTGGCCAGCGCCCGCGCACTGCTTGAACAGCACAAACCGCAACTGTGCCTGACCGACATGAACCTGCCGGATGGCAACGGCATTGAACTGGTGCAATGGATTCAGCAGCACACCCCCGCGACACCGGTAGCCGTCATCACCGCCTACGGCAGCATGAACACCGCTATTGAATCGCTCAAAGCCGGTGCCTTTGACTTTGTGTCCAAGCCGGTAGAACTCCCTCGCCTGCGGGAACTGGTGAACAGCGCGCTTAAGTTGTCTGAACCTAAAGTCCGGGAAACCACAGACTCCGACAACCCCGGCCTGTTGCTGGGCGATTCCCCCGAACTACGCAAACTCCGGAACCAGACCCGCAAACTGGCCAGAAGCCAGGCGCCCGTGTTTATCAGCGGTGAATCTGGCAGCGGTAAAGAACTGGTCGCACGAATGATTCACCTGCAGGGCCCCCGCGCAGATGGCCCCTTCATCGCCGTTAACTGTGGCGCCATTCCTTCAGAACTGATGGAAAGCGAGTTTTTTGGCCACAAGAAAGGCAGTTTTACCGGTGCCACAGACAACAAAGATGGCCTGTTCCGAAGTGCCGACGGCGGCACCCTGTTCTTGGACGAAGTGGCAGACCTGCCACTGGCAATGCAGGTAAAGCTGTTGCGCGCCATCCAGGAGAAGGCCGTTCGCCCGGTGGGTGATACCAAAGAAGTGCCGGTGGATATCCGCGTGCTCAGCGCCACCCACAAGAACCTGCCCGAACTGGTTCAGGAAGGTGACTTCCGTCAGGACCTGTTCTACCGGATCAACGTCATTGAATTGGCCGTGCCCCCCCTGCGGGAGCGCGCCAGCGACATTCCGCTTCTGGCAAACCACATTCTTGAACGCATCGCCAAAGAGTATGAATGCGAGCCGGCAAGCCTCACCCCGGCCGCCATTGATCGGCTGCAACGCTATGATTTTCCCGGCAACGTCCGCGAACTGGAGAACATTCTGGAGCGGGCCTTTACACTGTGTGATGAAGACCTGATTGATGCCGGCGATCTGCACCTCGGCGGCGGTGCTGTGCCCGGCCTGAATATGCGGGCTTCAGACGGCATCAGTGACTCTCACGCCGCAACCGTACCTGAGGGCGAGATTGATCTTGAAGGCTATCTTGAGAGCATTGAGCGACAGGCTATTGAGAAAGCACTCGAGGCTACGCGGTGGAACAAGACGGCGGCGGCGAAACGGCTGGGAATCAGTTTTCGGGCGCTGCGGTACCGGTTGAAGAAGTTGGGGATGGAGTAGATAATTGCCTCTGACCTTCAGGACGAAGGCCTAAACATCATTCACAAGGACGTAACCATGATTTCCTCTCAACATCGGGGCCTGACCCTGATTGAGCTTTTGCTCGCTATCACCATCCTTTCTATTGCACTGGGTATCGGCGCCCCCTCGTTCAGTAAATTGATTGAACTCACGGAGCGAAAAACCATACGGAACGATCTGCTCACTGGCATCAGCTTCGCACGAACACAGGCCATCACACGCTCTACAAACGTGACACTCTGCCCACTGGACAGCACGAATCGCTGCTCGCGCGACTGGAACCAACCCATTACCATCTTTGCTGACCCAGGCAGGAAACGGACGCTTTCAGACCCTGCCAATATTCTGAGGATTCTTGACGCACCCGGAGAAGGTGTACTTCATGGCCGAACGGGCATCAGGAAGCACTTCGGATTCAGGCCAACTGGAATGGCAAGGGCGAGTATCGGCCACCTTCTGTGGTGCCCGGACAATGGCAACGAAGGCAATGCCTTTCAGATCAGAATCAATATGGGCGGCCGCCCAATAATGGCCAGGGATACCGACGGCAACGGAGTCGCTGAAGACGCCTATGGGCGAGACCTCGTCTGCCCATAGGCTCTTTTGATAAAGACAGCAGATTTAGTTATTCCACTCCACCCAGTTGGTGCCATCCGCTTGCCACTGGCGCACACCGTTCGATAACAGACGCAACGGACCATTTCCAGCCTGGGCGCCTTTGGGTGTGGCCAAAAGCGTATAGCTGTTCCTGGTCGCCGCACTGATGGTCAGATCATAGAATTTCACGCTACCGTCCAAAGGCGCTTCCGTTGGAAAAATCGCAGGGGCGCCCGTATTGGCGCCACCTGCAGCAGCGCCCAGATAGGTATTACCGTTATCTGTGTAATACCGTTCCATCCGACCACTGAAGGCCGTCAACGCACTTTGGGCATCCGCCCGGCGACTGTTCTCAACAGACGATTGATAGGATGGATAAGCGATAGCAGCCAGGATTCCGATGATGGCCACCACGATCATCAATTCAATCAGCGTAAAGCCTCGAGAACCCAGGGGCCTGGCAACCAGGCCCGTTACAACATTGTTAGTCATAGTTTATCCATCACTCAGTCAATGATCTCGTGCCAGCCAACACGCCTGGTGCCACTCAGTCCTGCACCAAAGTCCGTCAGGAATGGCGTTTTTCCGCCGCTGGTGTCCGGCGCCATCAGGATGTTATCGATGAACGCCAATCCCGTGATAATACCATCTCCGTAGAACACACCTGCCCAGCCCTGGTCATCCCCGTCCAGCTTGCCATCGTTGTTCACATCGATGATGGATTTACTGGAATCCGTGGAGCCGTCCAGTTGAAGCGCCGTCAGGTAGGAGCTACCGCCGCCACCACAGGGGTCACCGCCTACCGGTATGGTTGAGGCAAAGACCACATAGCTGCCGCGAACCGCCGGTGATTCGACCACTCGCTCACCCGAACTCGGCAAATCCACATACCAGCCAAAATCGGTTGCCCAATCGAGCTTTGCGCCGTCGGTTTTACGAGCCGGCACCTGCACACCGTCAACAGTCACGGAGCCCGTGGTAACCGTGCGTTCGGCCAAGTCATCCCGGCTGAGGCCATTGTTGTTGGTATCCACCGCCGTACCTCGATCGCTGATACCGTAGAACGTCTGAGTAGCTGGCGTTGCCCCTGCCGCCGGAATATCGCCGGCATCCAGGTACTTACCTGTACCGAAGAACACCAGCAAATTCGGATCGTTCAGGTCTGTCTTGAAGGTGTTTCTGGCAATGTCCGGCTGAGCTGTGATCGGCTGAATATTGCCAAGGCTATCTTTGGCAACGAACAGAGGCGCACCATTAGGATCAACATCCCATGCAGATTTGCCGCCAGTTAGATCGATTGCCCACAGGCGGCCTTCCAGATCACCCGCGTACACCCGGTCGGCGACACCATCACTGTTCGGGTCACCCGCAGCATCCACGTTATCCACAAGCCTTGCTGGAGAAAGACCACTACCACTGCCCAACTCAATAAATTTGTTGTCGGACGGATTTTCAATGTCGAGAACAAACAAACCATTTTTGCCACTCGGCGCGCCGTAACCATTGCTGAAGACAGCACTCCAACGGTAGTCGCCATCCGCCCATTTCAACAGCGCAATCTGAACGGCCTCCGTCAGGTTGCCGAGGTTACTGTCTCCGGAAAACTCCCACATCACCGTAGAGCCTGCATTCGCGGCCGAAAACTGAGAGGGGTCTGTCACATCAAGAGCAAAGATACCTGGTTTAGCACCGCGGGAACCGCCAATCACGATCGAACGCCAGGCACCATCCACATAAACGTCGGACGTGTTTAGCGGCAAATCGACATAACTCTGATAATCCACGTTTGGATCCGTCAGCGCACTCAGGCCTTTATTTGCGTCCGTCGAGTACAGGAAACTCGGAATGTATGCCAGGACTTCTTCACCGGTGCCTGCATCAAACCCATGCAGCATGCCATCATTGGCACCCACATAAACCGCTTTGGTACGGCTCTTCATGCTGGTTTTGAAGGCACTGTATGGGGCCGCACCAAACATGGTCTTATCCGGCCAGATGCGATTGGGTTCGCCCACGTATACCGGAGCTGAATTTACGATGGCACCAAGACGGCTTTTACGATCCCGAAAGGTTACTCCTTCGGCACTCACAATCTCGTTACCCTGCAGAAAAGACAACCGAGCTTGACCAAGAGCATCTACACCCCCGGCCTTCAAGTCATTTTTCTGAGTAGTCGTCAGGTTTGCCCAAGCAAACTCAACGCCACTTCCGTTATTAGTCAGTATCAAGCGAGGGTTTGCCTGCAGATCTCGAGCATTCAACTGAGTTGCCGCATCCCATATCTGACTGCTGACCACGCCATCCTTGTCGATAGCTTCAGCTCGCAGCGTTCCCGACCATACCTGAGAGGTAAACTGGGCACTGAAAATGTATCCGCCACTCTTGAGCGAGGTAGTGTTGAAGCTTACGTTTGAGCCGCTACCAAGCTGCTGTTTGATCTTTCCGACAGCCCCTTTCAACGACTTTACAAGCAGCTCGGTAGACCTTGCATCGTAATATTCACCTTTGCCATTAACTGCCGCATGGTAGAGGTCGTCTATCTGAGCGGCATTGTCAGTCGAGCTCATGCTCACTGAACCCCAGGCAGGATTCGAGTCATGCGCATCCTGAACATCAAAATGCGTAATCCCGGCATACTTTTCACCCTGAAGGCCAAGGGCAACCGTGTAAGTATTCATGTGATATTCAGAGTTGCAATCCATCCAGGGCTTTTCCGCTCCAGTGCCGCAAGCCGGATCCAGACGAACCTCGCCGCCAGGAATGACTCCGCCACTGGCGTTCCTCAGCCCCTGATTGTAGTAATAGGCAATATCTCCCAAGGTATCGGAATACTTTTTGTTTCCAAAAGGCGCAGCCGCATTCGCGTCAGCATTGTCGGCGGAAATTGAACTGGTATTGTGTTGGTTCGACAAACCATCCGTAAAAAGCAGCGTAAAGTTGCTGCGACACTCCAGGCTGCCTCTTACAGCCGTTTTTGCGTACTGTATGCCTGCATTTTGGAGACCCAGGCGGTTAGGTGTGCCCCCACCGCTCCATTTTCCGTCATCAAACTGGCCATAATGGTCATCCAGAAAGTTCCCAATCTGGGAGTCAGAGTCGTAAATTTTGCCATCCATGTCCCTTCGGTTATTGATCCAGAAAACCCCAAGCCTCATGTTTTCAAGGCCTTGGACAGACTCGGCGATCGCCGCACGAATTGCCTGATGACGACGTCTGTAATAAGAAAACCAGTTTGCAAAGTTTTGCTGCTGATCTGCAAAGAAATCGTCCACACTACCTTCACCGCCGAGAGCCGCATAGACGTCGGTTTTGTTCAATCCGCCTGCATCCGCCACCAACTCAAGCCGTTGAATACAAGCCCCGTCTGGCGCAAAGCCCATGTTACGAGTTGGGATCTGAACACCGCTTGAATCCTTGAACCGATAGGTTTTGTTCTCATTGCGCCAATCATCGTACTCGTTGGACGCCGGCTTCAAACATGAAAACAGTTTGGTTTCGCTAGCCAAAATCGGCTGTGGACTGTTTGCATAAGTGGTTTGCGTATCCCAATAACAGCCCCAAAAGCCACAAACTCTTACTTGGTCTTGTTTGTAACAATATCCGTTGTTGGTAATGCCGTCCCACTCCGAAGCACAAGCCTGATAGCTCGCACTGACATCAAACACTTCAGCGGTTTTATTTGGCACAAACACCGTCGCGGGAACATCATCGTTTCCTAAACCCAGCTCCCCCTTTTTCGTTAAATCGAATGAAAGGGTATTTGTAAGCCCAGGGTCCAGTTCAGCATTAGTGATGCTAGCATTGGTAAACGTGCGACTAGACGTTGAAGGCCAAGGAGAATAGTCGACGTTCGGATCGTAGTATTGAAGGTTATAACCCGGAGAGCGCAGATAATAATATCGCTTTTCGAAATTCCTAAAATTATTACTGACCAACCGCTTACCTGTTTTGTATTGTCGGCCGTTTCCATAAGATCCCGACTCATCACCGGGATAGAAAATGTAGCCAGAGTCAACCGCACTGGCCACCCCAACTTCAGGCGCAATGACTTCATAATCCATACTTCCCGAATCGTCGACCACAAACATCAAGTTGTGATCAACCGCAGCATCGATAAACAAAGGCCGGTCAGTAACGGAAGCGGACCAACCTGTAGCTGGCGCGGCAATAAACATTGCGACCAGGCAACTTTTTAATCCCTGGCGAAAAAACGGATTCATTTTCATAGTCATTCTCCACGTGAATGGTCACGCAATATTTACTGAGCCCGGATAATATATGCTTCTACCGCTCGGGCCGCCTGGCCCGACGCACCGCTGCTGAACGCAACCACCCGGTACACCTTGCCGTTGGAACCGGACACCTGAACACCGTCCCCGACACCACCGGCGCCCAAACCGAAGCCTGCGGATGGTGCACTGCCGGTTGCAGGCGTTGCCTTTATGAAGTACCTGGGTGCCTCTGCCAGCAAAGGCTGCCCGGAATTATCCTGAGGCATAGGCGCCGCACGAGTACCATTGCCATGACCACCTCCCGATGGCGCTACCCAGGTTTGTGGGTCCAGCACCGCGCTGGGGGGCAGAGTTGTTTCATCATACAGGCCATTAGACGCCTGGAAGGTTGGTACCGTACCACCGCTTAGCTCAGTCTCGGCGGCTACAAGCGCTGCCTCAGCGCCTTCAAGGGCGATCTGCGCATCCCGTTGGGAAGACACCATTTTTTCCTGAGTCGTTGTTCCCTGCATGCTTGATAGCGCAAGCACCGTCAAAACCAGAAGAATAACCAGGCTCACCAGAAGCGCTGCACCTGACTGGGCATCGGGAGAGCTGGACAATGTTTGCATGGGTCGCGTCATTAACACTCTCCTCCGGTTACGGACCTGTATTCAGCAACCGATTGCGGACGCTGTAAGTTGAAGTATAAACACGGTAATAGTGACGGTCAGCTGCGGATGCAGGCGTCCAGTTATCGCCTCCACTGCAATCGGACCATGCCGGATAGCAAGCACTCTGCAGGCTGCCGGCAACATCATCTTCCGGGCTACGCACCAGCAGACTGACTTTGACCGCTTTCACATAGGTCACTGAGGTATCGTTAATCGTCGCAAGGTTGGCCGCTGTCAGGGTTTGCCAGTTATTGATAATGTTATCGCCCTGAGGACCAGAACCCACCTGCACTTGCATATCGATCACGTCAGCAATAATTTCTTGGGTATTAGCGACGCCGGTACCACCAATACCTTCAAAAACCATTGATCTTCGACCGGCGTTATCCTGAATGAAATAACGCTCAGAGAAGGGTACAAAAATATCCCCTGACGTGTAGGTATCAGGGAAGCAATTGGCAGAGCTGCTGCCGTTAGGGCAACCGCCGCCACTTTTGATGTTACCGGGTACGATGCTGTTACCTGTGTTGTGCTGAAGCTTGAGAGAGGTTTCGTTCACTCCAGACAATTGGAATACAACACCGTTGGCGCAATCTGTCAGCAGTACCACCCCGCCGGAGCCCAAAAGACCCGAGGGCAAAGAAGACACGTCAATTACTGCAGAAGATGCATTCATACCCGTCATGCTGATGCCCGGGCTACGAGCGCCCTTCAGCTCGATAGCCACGGTTCCAGCAGCCGCATCTGTTCCGTCTCCAATCGCAAATTGAATAGCTTCGGGACTGGAAAAATCGTGCAGGCCCGGGTCAAAGTTGGCGTGAGTCTCATCAAGAACACTGTCTACTTCCGCAAAGTTAAGGCAGCCCCAGTAGTCCGCATTTCGAATCGTTCGACCAAGAATATCCTGAGCCATCCTGCCGGACTCCTGCATCCTGCCAATTGACTCAGCCATCCGGAAGGAGTCGCTGCTGCTGACGAACAATTGAGCAACCCCAAGCGTTAACAGCAAGCCCAAGGTTGACGCAATCAGAAGTTCAACCAGAGTGAGGCCAGATTGTTTGCCTATGGCAATCATTGTGCAAACCTCGTAATCAGTGTGTAACTGGAGCTGCCTTCACCTGCCGCGTTGTTGCCGCTGGCGTCGAGATACATCATTCGCTCAGGCCAGGTAATGGTCGTTGTGAACTCCCGGTTGGTCGCATCCCAGGCAGAAGTAAACGTCGAGCCCTGCAGCGTGTGGGACATTTCATCGCACCACAGTTTGAATTCTCCCGATAGCGACCCGCAGGAAGCGGTATCTCCAGCCGACGCTACATAAGTCGTTGGATCGTTGACGGTTCGAGCCAGTTCACTGAGTTCCTGGGCAAACAAGGTTGCCTGAGTCCGAAGTTCCGCGTTACTGATGTTCTGCAGCGATAGCAGTTGGAGCGCCGCGGCCCCAAGTAACCCGATACCCAGAATCAATACTGCAATGAGCACCTCTATCAACGAGAATCCTCGTTGTGTGCTGCGAATGGGTGAGTGATACAGTGTCACGACAAGCTCCCTCAAGGACAAGTTGCGTTGGTGTTGTCATTGATGCGGATTTGCCCGCCCAGATTCACTTCGACATCCACGGCCGGCGTACCCGAGCGACCGCACAGCCGATATACAAACTGCTGATTCGCCATTCCGCGTCCATTGAAAACAAGGTCTGCCGCAGTGGCCGGCGTGGTCTGGCTCAAGGTAACGGATCCGGGCAAATCGTTGGTGGTTCTCAGAAGCTGTTCCGCATTGGCTGTTCCCGCCTTACAGGCTGCCAGTGAGGCGCGAACGCAAACCTCATAGCCTCTTGAGGTATCGCCGGTGTCCCGGGCGTATACGACAACACCATTGGCCCGACGAATCGCTTCAGCCCTGGCAAAATTAAGAAGCCCGGATATGTCGTTAGCCGTTGAGGCTCTCTGATTGCTATCAATCATCCGGCTGAAGTTCGGGACCGCGATAGCCGCCGTGATCCCCAGCAACACCATGACGATAAGCAACTCGATCAGAGTAAATCCGCGCTGAGTTGTGAACCTGCGCATGAACCAGCTCCCTGAATATTTTTTCATATTGGTAGAATACGAGAGTACAAAAAAACCGCCAGTTGATGTCGACAAGTGGCGGCTTCTCTCAGACAAGTGGATTGCTGTGATGAAAAACTTGAACTACGTCAAACATTCACCACATCAATCCGCAGCTCTTTAGGCATTGAAAACACAATATTCTCTTCCCTGCCGGCGACTTCCTGTGGCTCCTGTCCACCCAACTCCTTCAAGCGATTAATCACATCCGCCACCAGCACTTCCGGGGCAGAAGCACCGGCAGTTACACCAACGGCGGTTTTACCTTCCAGCCACTGGGGGTCAATCTGGCCGGCTTCGTCGATCAGGTAAGCGGGGGTGCCCATGCGCTCGGCCAGCTCCCGCAGCCGGTTTGAGTTGGAGCTGTTGGGGGAGCCCACGACCAACATGATGTCGCAGTCGCCGGCCAGTTGTTTGACAGCATCCTGTCGGTTCTGGGTGGCGTAGCAGATGTCGTCTTTGCGGGGGCCTTCGATTTTCGGGAATTTGGCGCGCAGGGCGTCGATCACCCGGGCGGTGTCGTCCATGGAGAGGGTGGTCTGGGTGACGTAGGCCAGCTGGCTTGGGTCTTTCACTTCCAGCGTTTCTACGTCGGCCTCGTCTTCCACCAGGTAGATATCACCGCCGTTGCTGTGGTCGTACTGCCCCATGGTGCCTTCGACTTCGGGGTGACCATGGTGGCCGATGAGGATGCACTCTCGTCCGTCGCGGCTGTAGCGCATCACTTCCATGTGCACTTTAGTGACCAGCGGGCAGGTGGCGTCGAAGACTTTCAGACCACGCTTGGCCGCTTCGTTCTGAACCGCCTGGGAAACACCGTGGGCGCTGAAGATCACCAGCTTGTCATCCGGCACTTCGTCCAACTCGTCAACAAAGATCGCGCCGCGCTCCCGCAGGTTGCTGACCACGAACTTGTTGTGGACCACTTCGTGGCGCACGTAGATGGGCGCACCGAACACGTCCAGCGCGCGGTTTACGATTTCGATGGCGCGGTCTACGCCGGCACAAAAGCCACGGGGGTTAGCGAGTCGGATTTGCATAGTCAGTGAGTCGGCCCTGCTGGTTCCACATCAATTATCTGCACTTCAAAGCTCAGTGTATGCCCTGCAAGCGGGTGATTAAAGTCCACATCCACCTGGTCGCCTTCCACGCGTTTGATCACGCCGGGCAGCTCCTGCTGGCGGGCATCGGCAAAGGAGATGACAACGCCCTTCTCCAGGACCATATCGGCACTGAATTCGTGGCGTTTGAAGGTCTGGATGTTGCTGGGGTTGTGCTGACCGAAAGCTTTTTCTGGCAGCACTTCAAAGGTCTGGTGATCGCCGGCTTTCAGGCCAATGAGATAGGCCTCAAAGTTTTCAGGCAGATTTTCGTCACCGATTTCCAGTGTGGCCGGTTCTTTATCAAAGGTGGAGTCTACGGTTTCACCGTCTTCGAACTTCAGGGAAAAGTGAAGGGTTACCCGGGTGCCTTTTTCGATTGGCAGTTCTTTCATAGCAATCAGTTACTCCGGTTTTGCATCGCCGCCATCTTCAGCGGGTTTGCGGAATACGTCGAGAATCATCATGGCAGCGCCGAGGGTGATGGCGGTATCCGCCAGGTTAAACGCGGGGAAATGCCAGTCCTGCCAGTAAAAATGCAAGAAATCCACCACGTAACCGTGCACCACCCGGTCGTATACATTGCCAATGGCGCCACCAAGAATGAGTACGATGGCGATGGCGCTCCAGGTTTCATGGGCTTTGAGTTTTCTAAGCCAGCCGATCAGCACCACACTGACCACCAGGGCGAGGGTGACGAAGAACCAACGCTGCCAGCCAGCGGCGTCTGCCAGAAAGCTGAACGCAGCGCCGGTGTTATGCAGCAGGGTCAAGTTGAAGCTGGGCAAAACCGGTACCGGGTTGCCGTAGGTGAGCATCGCGGTGGCCATGGCCTTGGTGCCAAGATCAACAACGATCACCAGCACCGCCAGCCACAACCACTTCAGCTTGCTACCTTCCCTGCCCTCAGCCATAACCGCATCCATCAGGCGTAGGCGCGGGTTTCGCCCGCACCATCGACATTGGTCACGCAGCGGCCGCACAGGTCGCTGTGGCCCTCATGCTGGCCAACGTCTTCACGGTGATGCCAGCAGCGTTCGCACTTGCCGTGGCTGGCGGGAACGACTTTCACCAACAGGCCTTCCAGGTTGGTCTGCTCCATGCCCACCGCTTCGCTGACCGGCTTTACCGTGGCTTCGGAGGTGATCAGCACAAAGCGCAACTCTTCGCCCAGGCGATTCAAGCGCTCAGCCAACTGGCCCTCGCAGTAAAGGGTAACTTCGGCACTCAATGAGCCTTTGATTTCACCTCGGGCGCGGGCCTCTTCCAGGCACTTGTTGACGGCTTCTTTCACGGCATAGATTTCGCGCCAGTAGTCGCGACCCAGCTCGAAGTCTTCCGGCAGCGCAGTCAGACCTTCGTACCAGGTTTCGTAGAACACAGTGTCGCCGCGCTTGCCCGGCAGGTGCTGCCAGATTTCGTCCGCGGTGAAGCTGAGGATCGGCGCAATCCAGCGCACCAGGGCTTCGGCCACATGGTACAGGGCGGTCTGGCAGGAGCGCCGGGCCAGGCTGTCAGCCTGGGTGGTGTACTGGCGGTCCTTGATGATGTCCAGGTAGAAGCCGCCGAGGGTGGCCTCGCAGAAGCTGTACACCTTCTGGTAGATGCGCAGGAACGCGTAATTCTGATAATCCTCGTGGAGCTCTTCCTGCAACTGCAGGGCGCGGTCGACCATCCAGCGATCCAGAGCAATCATGTCTTCCGGCGCTACCGTGTGCTGCTCCGGATCAAAGCCGGTCAGGTTGCTCAGCAGGAAGCGGGCGGTATTACGGATACGGCGATAGCCGTCTGCAGTCTGGCGCAGAATGTCTTTGGAAACACTCATCTCACCGCTGTAGTCGGTGGCCGAGACCCACAGCCGCAGAATGTCCGCACCCAGCTCGTTCATCACTTCCTGGGGGGCGATGACGTTGCCCATGGACTTGGACATCTTGTAGCCCTTGGCATCCACGGTAAAGCCGTGGGTCAGCACCTGCTTGTAAGGGGCTACGCCGTTCATGGCGATGGAGGTTTTCAGGGACGACTGGAACCAGCCTCTATGCTGGTCCGAACCTTCCAGGTACAAGTCGGCCGGGAACTGACCAAGCTCTTCCCGAACGCGCAGTACCGAATCGTGGGTGACGCCAGAATCGAACCAGACATCCAGGGTGTCGAGCACTTTTTCGTACTGGTCAGCATCTGCACCCAGCAGTTCTGCCTGGTCAATGTCATACCAGGCATCGATGCCGCCGGCCTCTACCGCTTCGGCCACTTTTTCGATCAGGGCCTGGGTGCTCGGGTGCAGTTCCTGAGTTTCCTTATGGATGAACAGGGTGATCGGTACGCCCCAGGTACGTTGACGGGAGATACACCAATCCGGGCTCTGCTGGAACATGGCTTCGATGCGATTCTGGCCCCAACTCGGCACCCAGCGGACGCCTTTGATCGCTTCAAGGGCATCGGCACGCAGGTTGAGCTTGTCCATGCTGATGAACCACTGCGGCGTGGCCCGGTAGATCAGCGGGGTTTTGGTGCGCCAGCAATGCGGATAGCTGTGGCGAAACTTCTCCGCTTTGACCAGCTTGCCTTCACGCTCCAGGGCGGCGCACACCGGCTCATCGGCCTTGTACACGTGCACACCGGCAAACTCGCCAGCGGCTTCGGTGTAGGTGCCGTCGGCTTTGACTAGGTTGATGGTGCCAATGCCGTAGGCCTTGCCTACTTCAAAGTCTTCCATACCGTGGTCTGGCGCGGTGTGAACTGCGCCGGTACCGGCGTCCAGGGAGACGTGATCGCCCAGCAGCACCGGCACCTGCTTGTCGTACACCGGATGGTGCAGCAGCTGGTTTTCCAGCGCGGAACCGGCCACGTTGGCCAGCACCTGGTAGTCTTCCACGCCCCAGCGAGCCATGATGCCCTGCACCATGTCGGTGGCCAGGATCATGCGCTCTTCGCCGTGGCCCACATCTACCTGTACCAGTGCGTATTCGATATCGGCACCGATGGACACCGCCTGGTTGGCGGGGATGGTCCAGGGGGTGGTGGTCCAGATCACCAGGGAGACATCACCCTGGCCGCCGTCGGCTCCAAAGGCTTTGAGGACAGCATCCTGATCCACGGCGGTAAAGCGCACATCAATCTGGGTCGAGGTTTTGTCCTGGTATTCCACCTCGGCTTCTGCCAGTGCGGACTGACCAACCACACTCCAGTAAACCGGCTTGAACCCACGCACCAAGTGGCCCTTGGCCACGATCTTGCCCAACGCCCGCACAATACCCGCTTCTACTTTCGGGTCCATGGTCAGGTAGGGTTTGTCCCACTCGCCCATCACACCCAGGCGAATGAAGTCGGCTTTCTGACCTTCGATCTGCTTGGCGGCGTAATCGCGGCAGGCCTGGCGGAAGATTTTGTAGTCGACCTTCACGCCGGCTTTGCCGATTTCCTGCTCTACCTTGTGCTCGATCGGCAGTCCGTGGCAATCCCAACCCGGCACGTAGGGTGCATCAAAACCCATAAAGCTGCGGGATTTCACGATCATGTCTTTCAGAATCTTGTTGACCGCATGCCCGATGTGAATGCTGCCGTTGGCGTAGGGAGGGCCATCGTGCAGGATGAACTTTTCCCGGCCTTCGCGTTGCTTGCGCAGGTTGCCGTACACATCGAGGTCCTGCCAGTGCTTGAGCATGTCCGGCTCTCGCTTGGCCAGGTTGCCGCGCATGGCGAAGGCGGTGTCCGGCAGATTCAGGGTATGCTTGTAGTCGCTCATGGGTGTGTGCGTACTCTTTGGTTGGTCAGTTGAATCAGGTTTCCGGCGTAGCAGGGTTGCTTGCCAGCCAGGCCCGGGCATGTTCAAAGTCCCGGGCAATCTGTTGCCGCAATTCGTCAACAGAGTCGAATTTCACTTCGTCCCGCAGGCCATGGCGGAACACGACTTCCAGATGCTGGCCATAAAGTGTGCCAGCATAGTCGAACAGGTGCACTTCCAGTGACGGCCGCTTGCCATCGACCGTGGGGCGCAGGCCAATGTTGGCGATACCATCCAGCCATTCACCACTTTCAAGCCGGGCCCGAACCACATAAACCCCACGCAAGGCCGGCATCCGGTTCAGCAGGATATTGGCGGTAGGGGCGCCGATTTGCCGCCCGAGCTGGCGACCATACACCACCCGACCGTGGATGCGATAAGGATGCCCCAGCAGGCGCTCCGCTTCTTCAAGGCCGTTCACATTCAGAGCATTGCGCACCCGGGTGCTGCTAACGCGCTCGCCATCGACCGTCACCGTCCGGGTATTCTCAACGGTAAAATCGTGCTCCTGCCCGACTTGCTCCAATAGCCGGAAATCGCCAGCGCGATCGCAGCCGAAGCGGAAGTCATCACCCACGACCAGATGACGTACGGCAAGGCCATCGATTAACACCTCTTCCACGAAGCCCATGGCCGAATAGCTGCGGAAGGTATCGTCGAAACGAATGCTCAGTACCATGTCGATGCCCTCCGCCAGCAAGGCCTGAAATTTCTGACGAAACGGCATCAGCCGAGGTGGCGCTTCTTTACCCTGAAAAAACTCCCGGGGCTGCGGCTCGAAAATCATCACGACCGAAGGCACGCCCAGTTCAACCGCTTTCTGTTTCACCTGATCGATAATGGTTTTATGGCCCAGGTGTACGCCATCGAAGTTACCGATGGTGGCCACACAGCCATCGGCCAGCGGCGAATCCGCTTGTACGGACAGGCGCTTAAGATTGGTCAGGCCTCGAATCAGACGCATGTACTGCGAACCTTAACTTGCCAGCTGGCTTTTTGGCGCACATACCCAAGGTAATGCGCTGGTGAGAAAACGCGCGATTATACCCCAGGACAGGGTGCGGTAGAAATCGCAGAAGGCATTGTATTCGGCTTACTTCTGCCGGAACTGACGCAGGCGCACGCCTGAAAGCATCAAAGCCACAAAGTAGGCCGCCACGCCCGCTCCAACCATAACCGCCATATCGGCTGTGCGCTGCAAGCCGGTGGACGCCAGCCAGTCCGCAACCGGCATATTCAGCCACAGCACCACGGCGATCAGCGCCCCATTCGCGACCGCCAGTTGCACCAGGAACTTCGGCCAGCCCGGCTGACTCTTCCACGCCCCTTGGTTGCGCAAACCGCGCCAGAGCAGGTAACCGTTCAACCAGGCAGACATTGAGGTGGCCAGCGCCAGGCCAGCATGAGCCAGCGGCACAATCAACGCCAGGTTGAACGCCATGTTGGCCACCATGGCAATGACACCGATTTTGACCGGCGTTTTGGTGTCTTCCCGGGCAAAGAAACCGGGCGCCAGCACTTTAATCAGCATGAATGCCAGCAAGCCGGCCGAATAAGCTCGTAAGCTCTGGGCCGACATGGCCACGTCGCGGTCTGTCACCTCGCCATAATGAAACAGCGTAGCGATCAATGGCTCAGCCAGCAGCGCCAGTGCGACCGCTGCAGGCACACCAATCAACAGCACCGCCCTAACGGCCCAGTCCAGAGTGGCGGCAAACTGATCCGCCGACGCTGCGGCGTGCTTTCGAGACAGGCTTGGGAGGATCACCGTGGCAATCGCAATCCCGAAAACCCCCAGCGGCAACTCAGACAAGCGGTCCGAATAGTAAAGCCAGGAAACACTGCCGGTTTGCAGAAAAGACGCCAACACCGTATCAAGCAGCAAATTGATCTGGCTGACCGACACACCGAACAGGGCCGGCACCATCAGTTTGAGAATCCGGCTGACGCCCTCGTGGTGATAATCCACCCGCGGCCGCGGCATCAGGCCGAGCTTCATCAGGAACGGCAACTGGAAAAACAACTGTAGCGCCCCGGCAATAAACACGCCCCAGGCCAGCGCCATCACCGGTTCATCCATCAAGGGAGCCAGAAAAATCGCGGCGCCAATCATGGCGAGGTTCAACAGCACCGGCGTAAACGCTGGCACCGCAAAACGGTCGTAGCTGTTCAGAATACCGCCGGCAAAAGCGGTCAGCGAAATCAACAACAGATAGGGAAAGGTAATCCGCAGCATGTCGCTGGCCAGCGCAAACTTCACCTCATCGCCCAGAAAGCCAGGAGCAAAGACCGCAGTCAGGACCGGCGCACCCAGCATGGCCACCAGAGTGACCGCCAGCAACACCAGCCCGAGAGAGCCTGCCACTGCATTCACCAGGCGCTTCACCTCGGTGATATCGCGATTTTCCCGGTACGAGGACAGCACCGGCACAAATGCCTGAGAAAACGCACCTTCAGCAAACAACCGGCGCAGAAAGTTGGGAATCTTGAAGGCCACAAAAAACGCGTCCGCAGCGGTACCTGCGCCAAAATAGCGGGCAATCACCATATCCCGCACCAGGCCAAGCACCCGGGACATCATGGTCATAATGCCAACCACGCCCGATGAGCGCAGCAATCCCGGCGCCTTGGGTGGCTCTTTGACGGTTGATGGCGGCGGCGTTGGTTGCGGTTCCGAAGACATGTTTTGAGAATCCAGAATTCAGGGTTCGGGCCGGGACGGCGTTTCGGTAATCCACAGGGCAACGATCATCACCGGCGCAAGCCCTGTGCGGCGATGGGCGAGTGTATCACAGGGCTCTGCAACGCAGGGATTACTGCGGCGTCAGCCTTGACATTTCAGGGATTCAGCGGCATAGTTCCGCGTCATTTATTCCGACGCGCTGGTTTTGGCGCGCCCGCGATGTAAACATATTCCGTTTTTATAGCAACGAATTTCAGGAGTTTTACGGTGGCAAATACCCCGCAAGCCAAAAAGCGCGCTCGTCAAAACGAGAAAAACCGCAAGCATAACGCCAGCCTGCGTTCCATGGCACGTACCTACATGAAAAAGGTCGACGCTAAAATCAATGCTGGCAACTACGAAGAAGCTCAGACTGCCATGAAGCAGGCTCAGCCTATTCTGGACAGCATGGTTAACAAAGGCATCTTTGCCAAAAACAAGGTTGCTCGTCACAAGAGCCGCCTGAACGCCAAGATCAAAGCACTGAAAGCTGCCTGAATCTAGCGTTTATAAAAAAACCGGCTTACGAGCCGGTTTTTTTTATGCGTTGAATTCAGAAACCCACGCTCAAACCACCACCAGGTTATCCCGGTGAATCATCTCCTCATCGGAGACATAGCCCAGCACATCATTAATTCGATCACTGGAGCGCCCGGCAATCGCCCTCGCCTCATCGGCATCATAATTCACCAGGCCTCGCGCAATTTCTTTGCCATTCAGATCAACACAAGACACCATCTCCCCGCGACGGAATCGACCCGTCACAGATTTCACACCCACCGGTAGCAGGCTCCTGCCACCCTGCCGCAACACCTTGACGGCACCATCGTCCAGAGTGAGCGTGCCTCGCGTTTGCAGATGACTGGCAATCCACTGCTTTCGCGCCGCCATCCTGCCCTGCTCCGGCAACAACAAGGTGCCGATCACATCACCCTGGCGCAGGCGGGCAATCGCATGCTCGATGCGCCCCCCGACAATCACCGTGAAAGCGCCAGAACGCGCCGCCAGTCTCGCCGCACGCAGTTTGGTGAGCATCCCCCCGCGCCCAAGCGCACCGGCACCGCCACCCGCCATGGCATCCAGCTCATGATCGTCGGCCTTTCGCTCGGTCACCAGCTCGGCATCGTCGTGTTTGCGGGGATCTTTATTAAACAGACCCAACTGGTCAGTAAGAATAATCAGACCATCAGCCTCGATCAGGTTGGCGACAAGCGCACCCAGTGTGTCGTTGTCGCCAAACCGAATTTCATCGGTCACCACGGTGTCATTCTCGTTAACGATGGGCACCACACCATAATCCAGCAACGTCCGCAGTGTGCTGCGACCGTTCAGGTAGCGCTTACGATCAGAAAGATCATCGTGGGTCAGCAAAATCTGGGCAGTGTGAATATCGTGGCGCTTGAACTGAGCCTCCCAGGTTTGCACCAGGCCCATCTGACCGACGGCGGCGGCAGCCTGCAACTCATGCAAGTGCTGGGGCCGGGCATTCCAGCCCAAACGGCTCATACCTTCTGCCACCGAGCCGGACGACACCACCACCACTTCAACGCCATCCGCGATCAGCTCAACAATCTGATCCACCCACAAGCCAAGGGCCGCCACGTCCAGGCCCTTTCCGTCGTTGGTCAGCAAGGCACTGCCAATCTTGATAACCAGTCGGCGGGCCTTGCGAAGCTGGAGGCGGTCACTCATGGCGGCGGTAGATCTCTTCAGGTTGCAGATTACTCGGGTGCGTAGACCACTTCGACGTCATAGTCATCGTCGTCAAAATCGTCATCGTCATCTTCTTCGCGGGCCGCTCTGCGCGCCTGGCGATCCGACTCGATTTTGGCTCGGGCCTCCTCATCCATGCGGCGGCGGCGAGCCGCTTCCTGCGCAGCAATATCGGGATTTTCGGCCTCTTCTTCCGCCTGCTCTTCAATCCAGCGCATTACTGCCTGCACCAGCGGCTTGGTGCCTTCGCCCGTCAGCGCAGACACGCTGAACACCGGGCCGTCCCAGCCGAGCTCGTCAACGATAGCCCGACAATGGGCCTCGCGGTCCTCTTCGGGCACCATGTCCACCTTGTTCAGAACCAGCCAGCGCGGCCGGCTGGCCAAGGTTTCACTGAACTTTTCCAGCTCGTGGGCAATGGCCTTAACCGCAGCCACTGGAGACGAACCGTCGTACGGCGCCACATCCACCAGGTGCAGCAACAACCGGGTACGAACCAGATGCTTGAGAAAACGAATGCCCAGGCCTGCGCCTTCTGCAGCACCTTCGATCAACCCCGGGATATCGGCGATCACAAAGCTCTGATGGGCCTGAACACTGACCACCCCAAGATTGGGCACCAGCGTCGTAAACGGATAATCAGCCACTTTCGGCTGAGCCGCAGACACCGAACGAATAAAGGTGGATTTACCCGCATTGGGCATACCCAAAAGCCCCACATCCGCCAGCACCTTGAGCTCCAGCCTCAGGTTCCGGGCTTCGCCCTCGGAACCCTTTGAGGTTTGACGCGGAGCACGGTTGATCGAGGACTTGAACCGGGTATTGCCCAGCCCGTGAAACCCACCCTGAGCCACCTTCAGGCGCTGACCCTCTTTGGTAAGGTCGCCCAGCACTTCGTGAGTGTCCATATCCACAACCGTGGTTCCAACCGGCACCGGCAACACCAGATCTTCACCTTTGGTGCCAGTACAGTTACGACCGGAACCCGGCTCTCCGTTCGGTGCCTTGTGTCTGCGCTGAAAGCGATAATCAATCAGCGTGTTCAGGGCGCTGTCGGCCTCCAGGTAGACGGAACCCCCATCCCCGCCGTCACCGCCGTCGGGACCACCCTTGGGTATATACTTTTCCCGCCGGAAACTCAGACAGCCATGGCCGCCTTTTCCCGCTTCAACAATGATGGTGGCTTCGTCTACAAATTTCATACGCCTGATGCCTTTGCATAAACTAAAAAGCCCCGCAGCCTCATGGAAGCTTTGCGGGGCTCCGGATTCACCTGAGGAACTGATCAGATCAGCATATCAGGCAAACCCAAGGTTCGACAGAACCGGATCGCCGCTGCTTACGCAGCTGGAACGATGCTCACGAACTTGCGGTTCTGCGGGCCTTTGGTTTCGAACTTCACCTGACCTTCCGCTTTCGCGAACAGGGTGTGGTCCTTGCCAATGCCTACGTTACTACCAGCGTGGAAACGGGTACCGCGCTGACGGATGATGATGCTGCCTGCAGTGACAGTCTCGCCGCCGTAGCGCTTGACACCAAGTCGTTTCGACTCGGAATCGCGACCGTTACGGGTACTACCTGCTGCTTTTTTGTGAGCCATGACAGGCCTCCTTAATTGGGGGGTTATTCCAGAGCTTAGCCCTGAATACCCGTGATCTTGACTTCAGTGAACCACTGACGGTGGCCCTGACGCTTCATGTGATGCTTACGACGACGGAACTTGATGATGTTGATCTTGTCGTGACGACCATGGCTAACCACCTCAGCAGTCACCTTGGCACCGTCAACAACCGGAGCACCCACTTTAACGTCGTCGCCGTTCACTACCAGCAGAACGCGGTCAAACTCAACAGAGCCGCCGGTTTCAACTTCCAGCTTTTCCAGCTTCAGAGTTTCGCCTTCTTTAACACGGTGCTGTTTACCACCGCTAACAATAACTGCGTACATTCTATGTCTCCGCGATTGACCCATCCCTGCTCTTATCCACCTGGTTCTAAGGGAAGCACTTCGGCAACCCTATAGCAGGGAGCGCAGGTTGGGATGAGTTGGGCGCGTGATTGTACGAAAAGGCGCCGGGCAATACAAGCGAGTTTACGACTCAAGTTGACACTGTAGGCAGCAATACCTAGCATTGCCGCGACCTGCCCGAAAACTCAACGAAAACACCAGCAAGGGACGTTTCAGCCCGATGACAGCCCAGCGTATCCATGACACCGTGGCCGACGACTTCAGCCGCGTTAATGACCTGATTATCAAGCGGCTTGCCTCGGATGTCCCGATGGTGGAAAAAATCGCCCATTACATTATTGAAAGTGGCGGTAAGCGCCTGAGGCCATTGCTGGTTTTGCTGTCCAGCCGGGCGGCAGGCTACCACCAGGACGACCACCTGAAGCTGGCCGCCGTGATCGAATTCCTGCACACCGCCACCCTGTTGCACGACGATGTGGTGGACACCTCCGACATGCGTCGGGGCCGCAGCACCGCCAACGCCAAGTGGGGCAATGCGCCGAGCGTACTGGTAGGTGATTTCCTGTATGCCCGGGCCTTCGAGATGATGGTGGAGCTGGAAAGCCTGCCGATCATGAACGTGCTGTCCCACGCCACGGCGGTGATTGCCGAGGGCGAGGTGATGCAGCTGATGAACGTGAAGAACCCGGACCTCACCGAAGAGCAGTACATGGTGGTTATCCATAACAAGACCGCCATGCTGTTCGAAGCGTCCTCCCACACAGGCGCGCTCCTGGCGGGCGCCGATGAAACACAGGAAGCCGCCCTGAAAGACTACGGCAAGCACCTGGGCCTGGCGTTTCAGCTGGTGGATGACGTGCTGGACTATCAGGGCGACGCCGAAGCCATGGGCAAGAACGTGGGCGACGACCTGGCCGAAGGCAAGACCACCCTGCCCCTGATTTACGCCATGGCCAAGGGTAGCGATGAAGAGCGCCAGCTGATTCGCCAGGCGATCCGTAAAGGCGGGCTGGACGACCTGCCGAAGGTACTGGAAATAGTAAAGTCCTCCGGAGCCATCGAATACACCATGGCGAAGGCGAAAGAGCAGGCGCAGATTGCGAAAGACCTGCTGGCCTGCCTGCCGGAGTCCGAGCACCGGCAATCCCTGGAACTGCTGACCGAAGCGGCGGTCGCCCGGGTCAGCTAATCCGGAATCAGCCGAGGCGCCCACGCCCGTGAGGCGCCTCGAAGTCCAGATCTGGCCCCACCGGCACAATCTGGGTGGGGTTAATGGTGCGCTGGCTCACGTAGTAATGCTGCTTGATCTGGCGAATGTCCACCGTCTCTGCCACGCCTGATACCTGATACAGCTCCCGCAAATAGCCGGACAGGTTCGGATAATCCCGGATCTGCTGGCGATTGCATTTGAAGTGGCTGTAATACACCGCATCAAACCGGATCAGCGTGGCGAACAAGCGCCAGTCAGCTTCGGTGATCTGGCTACCAGTGACATATCGCTGGCTCTCCAATTTCGCTTCCAACCAGTCCAGTGATTCAAACAGCGCCTTGTAGGCCTCTTCGTATTTGTCCTGGGCGGTGGCAAAACCGGCCTTGTATACGCCGTTGTTGACCGTGTCGTACACCCGCTCGTTTACTGCATCGATTTCACTGCGCAAACTTTCCGGGTACAGGTCCAGATCCGCGTTTACGCCATCCAGCTCATTAAACGCCGAATTGAACATGCGAATGATATCGGCGGATTCATTACTGACGATGGTTTCCCGCTGCTTGTCCCAGAGCACCGGCACCGTCACCCGCCCCGAATAATCCGGCGCCGCCCGGGTGTATACCTGGTGCATGAACTCTGAGTTGTATAGGTGGTCCTGGTGCTCCGTACCTCCGGGCCGGAACTCCCAGCCGTTCTCGACCATGTCCGGATGCACCACAGACACATCGATGTGTTGCTCAAGACCTTTGAGCTTCCGGAAAATCAAAGTGCGATGCGCCCAGGGGCAGGCCATGGACACATACAGGTGATAACGCCCGCTCTCGGCGGCAAAGCCACCCTCACCTACCGGCCCGGCGGAGCCGTCTGCGGTGACCCAGTTCCGGAAGCGGGCAGCCTCACGCTCGAACTTGCCGCCGGTTTTGCCAGTGTCGTACCACTGGTCGTGCCATTTGCCGTCTACCAATAAGCCCATCGAAGCCTCCGTTGGGGTCAGACCCCCGTTACAATTGTTGCAGACAGGCTAGCGGGTTGACTGCTAGGCTGATAGCAAGCATTTCTGGCAAACACTTTCAGATAATTCGAACATGCATACAGCCATTACGATTGACGCCCTCAAGGTGCTCGACGCCATTGACCGCAGAGGCAGCTTTGCCGGGGCAGCGGGAGAGTTGTTCCGGGTTCCGTCAGCGATCAGTTACACGGTTCAGAAGCTCGAGGAAGACCTCAGCGTCAGTATCTTTGACCGTACCGGTCACAAGGCGGTTTTAACGCCTGCCGGCCGGTACCTTCTGGAAGAGGGGCGCTCACTGCTTGAGGCCGCCGAAAACCTCGCCCACAGCACCCGGCAAGTTGCCCAGGGATGGGAAACCCGACTGCGAATCGGCTTTAATTCGCTGCTTCCCGCTGAATGCCTGTTCCCTGCCATTGAGGCGTTTCAGACACTAGGCGTACCGGTAGACGTGCAAGTTGTTGAGGAGGTATTTGCCGGCACCTGGGATGCCCTGCAAAGCAGGCGGGTCGATATGATTGTCGGGGCAGATCAGCTCAGCAAGCCTGCGGGCTCGTTCACCACCAAGGCGTTGGGGCACATGCCTTTCGTGTTCGCCGTCGCCGCCAACCACCCTCTGGCGAGCGCCCGCGAGCCACTTACAGAGTCAGAAATTGCCCGCTACCCGGCTGCGGTTGCCGCCGACACTTCCCGCTCACTGCCACCAGGCCATGCGGGCATTTTCCGGCGGCAACGCACAATTACGGTCAGCAATATCGACCAGAAAATCGCCGTGCAACAGGCAGGCCTGGGTGTCGGCTGGCTGCCTGAACCCCGAATTTGCAAACAGCTTGCGGACGGATCGCTTGTTGCCAAGGCCGTGCATGAGCCTCGAGCCCCCATCAGCATACACCTGGCGCGCCACAGTGACGACAAAGGCAAGGCCTTGATGTGGTTCTGGAATCAACTGGGGGAAGGTGATGCGCTCCGGAACTGGCTGCAATCCGATCCGGCCTGAGGCAACAGGGTCAACCGCAGTCCAGTCGCTTTGAGATATACTGCTGATCCGTCTGGTAAAACGTGACACACAAGGGAGTGCGCTAGATGCGTCAGCTGTCGGAACTGGATGCCTCGTTTCTGTATCTGGAATCAGAAACCACGCCCATGCACATCGGCGGCGTTTACCTTTTTGATGCCAGCGGCCTGGCAACCCCCCTCGCTTTCAGCACGTTTGTGGCGTACTTGCGCAGCCGACTGCACGTCGCGCCGCTGTTTCGCCAGAAATTGAAGGAAATCCCGCTTCGGCTTGGCCGCCCTTACTGGATTGACGATCCGGACTTCAGTATCGAAAGGCACCTGGCTTATGTGAACCTGGGCGAGCACGGGCAGCAAGCCAGCATCATGTCACTCGCGTCGAAGATACTGGAAGAGCCCCTGAAACGCGATCGCCCGCTGTGGCACATCACCTTTGTAGACGGTTTCCAGATTGATAGCCCTGAGGGCGGGAAAGAAGGCTTTGCACTGATCGTAAAACTGCATCACGCATCGATTGACGCCTTCAGTGGCGAAGAAATCATGGGCAAACTTCTTGAGTACACACCGGAACCCAGGGCCATCAGCCTGCCCCGCCCCTGGCAACCGCGGCCGGAACCCTCAGAGGAACGCGTATTTCTGCAGGCCAGCGCGAACATGCTGAAAACCCCCATGCAATTTGCCTCTCTCGCCTACAGCGCCGCAGAGGCCACCGCCCGGGGACTGATACAGAAACAGCTGCACAAACTGCCACTGCCACTTCCGCTGTTTACTGCGCCCCACAGCCCTTTCAACCGGCAGATAACCGCCAATCGGAAGATTGTTTCTGCCAGCGTACAACTGTCACGTTTAAAAGCGATCAAGGCGAGCCTGGGTGATGTCACCCTCAACGATGTGGTACTGGGCCTCTGCGCCGAAACGCTGCGCCGCTATCTGACACTGCAGGGCATTGATAACTCGAAATCGCTGGTTGCCATGACTCCGATTTCCGTCAGATCCAGCAGCTTGCGTCGCGCCACCGGCAATCAGATGTCAGCCATGCTGCTGGATCTAGCCACCGCAGAGCCCGACCCAGCCGCCAGAATACGACGTATTCACCGCAATGCGGTTGAGTCCGAACCTTACCGGGAAGCGATAGCCGCAGACCGCCTCACCGAGCTGCTGCCATCAACACTCCTGGCCCTGTCAGCCCGGCTTTATTCAGAATTTCAGGTCGCCCAACGCTATCAACCCCTTTTTAACCTGCCCATTACCAATGTACCCGGGCCTCAGGTGCCTCTGTATCTGCAGGGTGCCAAGCTGGTACAGCAGTACAACAGCGCACCACTGTTCGACAGCATGGGGCTTGTGGTGGTTGCCGTAAGCTATGAAGGCCAGCTGACACTGAACTTCACTCTGTGTCCGGACGTCGCACCGGACGGTGAATGCCTGACAGACCTGGTGCAGGAAAGCCTCGACACCATTGAAAAGATGGCATCCTCGGCCAGCTCAGACCACGCTCCTGAGTTTCCTATAACAAGCACACCGACCCTGACGGACGGCGTGCTGAGCTATCTTGAAGGTCTTCTGAAAAAGCGCCTGCCTCGAACCAGGCGCTAGCAAAAGGCTCTCTGTCGGTTACTCAAAGGCCCAGCGGAGGAAGGTTTTCTTTTCTTCGTCCGTTGCCTGCCCCCAGAGAGCCTGCAATTTTTCCAGCGTGTTGACCGGGGCAGCGTCAGGGGCCCCCTCACCAGCCCCTGAAACCGGCGTGCGTGCTGTGAGCTGGCCACTCCAGGCTTCCGCTCGGGCGACCACATCGCCGTTCGCGCCGATAAGAGATGCTGAAAAGTTATCCCTGAGCGCTTCCGCCTCTTTGCGATTGGACGGCTTGTCAAAGTCAAAGCTATAAACCACGCCAGGCTCCGCCTGGAAGCGCATCACTTTGGGCTCGGTTTCCACCACATGCACCTTGGACTCACCGTTGTTCACCACCCCCGTCTTCGCCCAAATGGTCTTGTAGGTGAACACAACCACATTGTTTCCGGGCAAAAGCCCGTAATCCAGCGCCAGATCGTCCATCAGGAAGTTTTGCATCGCTTTGCCATTTACACGGGTCACCTGAATATTGCCGGGAGCCTTCAGAACGGCAGGTTCGGTGGAGCCTGGCAACTCTCCTTCCCAGGTGTCTATCCGGGTCAGCGTGGATGCGCAACCTGCAATCAATAAGCTCATGGTTATCGCCGCCAACTTGAAAAGTCTACCAACGTGACACACAATCATTTTTGTATCCTTTGTAAAAAAATGTTGAATTCGGCTGTAATTGGGCTAATTCTAAACAGGTCGGCACAAACAATGCGACGCCCGAAAAGAAAAAAATAAGTGGGCTCAGGAGAAAACATGGACATTCAAAGTCGGTCTGGCGAGAACGCCCCGCCACCTTTTCGGAGCAGCCGCTTCTTCTGTGTGGGTAGCAAATGGTATTTCACGACCCGGGAAGGCTTCGACAGCGGGCCTTTTGCCTCTCGGGAACGGGCTGAAATCGGCCTAAGGCGCTTCCTGCACGTAGTGCGTTTACTGCCGGAAGAACAGCAAATCCACTGACCCTGAGTTTCACCCCCAAACAGGTGCCTTTTAAAGAATGAAAGGCATTATCCACACGTCTATGGCTATAAGACAGCCAAGGGCCATAAACCCTGCGACCACATCATCCACCATTATGCCCAGTCCCCCAGGCATACGGGCATCCAGCCAGTTAATCGGCCAGGGCTTTAACACGTCAAACAGTCGGAACAGCATAAACGCCATCAGAACACCGTAGACCTGATCGGGAAGCAGCCCGAGCGCGATCCACATACCAACAAACTCGTCCCAGACGATGCCGCCATGATCGTGAACCTTTAAATCCGCTGCCGTCTTACCGCACAACCAGATACCCACCAGAAAGGCCACCAGGACGACCAGCCAATAGGCCACCGGCGGCATCCACTCGAAGGCGTACCACAGGGGAATTGCCGCCAGGCTGCCCCAGGTACCAGGTGCTCTGGGCGCAGCACCACTGCCAAAACCGAAAGCCAACAGGTGCACGGGGTTGCGAAGGAAACCCGGCGGCAATATTGCCTGGGCGTTATCCGGTTCGTGCAGCAGGTTTTCGTCCGTCAATCTGGCCTCCTAAAATGATCAAATCCTTGATGGCGTTCAGCGTCGTCACAGCCCGCTACGCTCAAACCGCGCTCGCGATGAATCCGCCCGATGACCGTCAACTGATTACGAACTGACGGATCCAGCCCCGCCAGCATGTCGGGGGCGATCGTTACACACAGCTCGTAATCATCACCGGCACTCAGTGCAAAGGCCAGGGCATGATCAGCCTTCAGCTGAGACAACGCTGGCGACAGGGGGACTGTCGCCGCATCAAGCTCGGCACCCACTCCTGACGCGTCCAGAATGTGTTGCAGGTCCGCCAACAGACCATCGGAAATATCGATCGCGGCCGACGCCTTGCCCGCCAACTTCTGCCCAATAAGCAGGCGCGGCTGCGGGTAATGGTAACGTAAAAGCACAGCCTGTTGCGCGGCCGTGGGTTTCGGAGCGCCAAGAAAGTCCAGGGCAGCCCCCGCATCACCCAACGGTCCTGTCACACACACCATGTCACCGGGCTGCGCGCCTGAACGCCTGAGGGCCTGACCCTCGACGACGGTGCCATGAACCTGCAGAGTAATGGTTAGCGGCCCCCGAGTAGTGTCGCCTCCCGCCAGTGCGATTCCGAATTCCGCACTCGCTTTGGCCAAACCCGCGGCAAGTCCCGCAAGCCATTCCGGGTCTGCTGCCGGCAGGGTCAGCGCCAGGGTGAAACACACAGGTTCGGCACCCATGGCCGCAAGGTCACTGGTGGCGACGGCAAGTGCTCGCCAGCCAAGATACTCAGGGGGATAATCAAGAGGAAAGTGGACACCCTCAACCAGGGTGTCCACTGAAAACACCAGATCCCGACCCGATGGCACGCGCTGAATAGCGCAATCGTCGCCAGGGCCGAGCACGAGCTGATCTTGCCTGGCGTTATCCGCCAGCGGCTGAAAATACTGCCGGATAAGCTCGAATTCGCCCATGAATCAGCGCGGACGGGTTTCGGCCAGTCGCAGGCGACGGCTGAGCTTGTCCAGAATGCTGTTCACAAACTTGTGCCCCTCGGTACCACCAAAACGCTTGGCCATTTCGATACCTTCGTTAATCACCACTTTGTAGGGCACGTCAATGCGGTGCTTCAATTCATAGGCACCCAGGCGCACAATGGCCAGTTCCACCGGGTCCACCTCTTGCAGGGGCCGATCGAGGAACGGCTCCAGCAGCTTGTCCAGTTCTGCCTGTTCCCGGTGCACGCCCCGCAAAACGTCTCGAAAATACATAACATCCACCTTGCTCATGTCGTTATCCACCATGAACTCGGCTTCGATATCGGAAATCGGCGTCTTGCTGAAGTGCCGCTGGTAAAGCCCCTGCATAGCGAGAGCTCTGGCCCGACGGCGGTCTCCGGCCTTAGGCTTGCTGGTCATCCCCGGCTGGGGAGAAGTATCACCCGCTTCAGTCATTACTCACCCAACTTTTTGAACAGACTGACCATTTCCAGGGCAGTAATGGCGGCTTCCGCACCTTTGTTGCCGGCTTTGGTACCCGAGCGCTCAATGGCCTGCTCAATGGAATCCACCGTCAACACACCAAAGGTCACTGGCACGTCGGTTTCGAGGCTGACAGCACCCAGGCCACTGGAGGCCTCACCCGCCACGTACTCGAAGTGCGGGGTGCCACCGCGAATCACCGCGCCCAGAGCGATGATGGCATCAAAATCCGAAGACTCCGCCACACGCTTGACGGCCAGCGGCATTTCGTAGGCACCCGGAACACGGACAATGGTGATGTCGTCATCAGAAATACCGTGGCGGCGCAGGGTATCGACAGCACCTTCCACCAGGCTCTCCACCACAAAACCGTTAAAACGGCCAACCACCAGCGCATAGCGACCACTGCACTGGGTAAAATCACCTTCAATTACTTTGATAGCTGCCATCATGGGCTCCTTCGCGGGCTGCAGCGGGTTATGCCGCAGCCAGGTTTATCATTCAGGTGTATAGGGTACGTACTCCACCACTTCCAGATCGAAACCGGAGATGGCGGAAAATTTAACCGGCGGGCTCAGCAGGCGCATTTTACCCACACCGATGTCACGCAGAATCTGGGAGCCGGTCCCCACCGTAAAGTACACGCCGGAGCTGCCCTTGCCGGCCGACTTCTGGCCGCTGTCATAAAACTCCTGAATGCGATCTTCCAGGTTGTAGCTGTCTTCTGCACTGTTCAGCAGCACCACCACGCCACGACCTTCATCGGCCACTTTTTCCAGCGCGTGGTGCAACGGCCAGCTGCGGGAATCCTTCCGGCGAGCACCCAGCAAGTCACGCAGCGTATCGGTAATATGCACCCGAACATACACAGGCTCATCCGACGAAATATCGCCCATGATCATCGCCAGATGGGTCGCGCCCTGAATGTTGTCCCGGTAGGTGCGCAGCTTGAACTCACCGTACTCAGTGTCCAGCTTGTGCTCTTCCACGCACTCCACGGTTTTTTCATTCATGGTGCGATAATGAATCAGATCGGCAATCGTACCGATTTTCAAGCCATGCTCTTCCGCAAACTTTTCCAAATCTTCACGGCGGGCCATGGAGCCGTCGTCGTTCATGACCTCACAGATCACACCCGCCGCCTCGCAACCCGCCAGCGCGGCAAGATCACAGGAAGCTTCAGTGTGCCCGGCACGACTCAGCACACCGCCGGGATCGGACATCAGCGGGAAAATATGGCCTGGCTGCACCAGATCAGCCGCTTTGGCATCCCGAGCGACGGCCGCTTGCACAGTACGGGCGCGGTCTGCCGCAGAAATGCCGGTGGTTACGCCTTCCCGGGCTTCGATCGACAAGGTGAACTTGGTGCCAAAGCCAGAAGCGTTCTGCTGTACCATCAACGGCAGGCCAAGCTGTTCACAACGCTGCCGGGTCATTGGCATACAGATCAAGCCACGACCAAAGCGGGCCATAAAGTTGATGGCTTCCGGCGTGCAATGCTCTGCCGCCATCACAAGGTCGCCTTCGTTCTCGCGGTCTTCGTCATCCATCAGGATGACCATTTTACCCTGACGAATATCTTCGATGATGTCTTCAATGCTGTTCAGTGCCATACGTTTCTGCACCCTGTCACTCCGGCCATTATTCAGAACAGCTCAGAGGAATGAATTGAATGATTAGCGACGAGCCAGGATCAATCGCTGATCCTCTCCCACCTGACGGCGATCCAGCACGCTCCATTGCACTTTGTCAGCCATGACTTCGATTGGCAGATGCGCGGTTGGGCGACCCGTACTCCCCAGAAACACCGGGGCCTGGTACAGCCAAAGCTCATCCACCAGATTCTCGTTGATAAAGGTTCCGGCCAGTGTCGGCCCCGCTTCCACCAGTAATTCGTTGATGCCCATCTCGCCAAGGGCATCCAGCAACTCGGCCACATCCACACCGTTGTCTTTCCAGGCCACGCCGGTCAGGCTGACCCCCAGTGCCGCCAAATCCTGCGCAGGAGCGGTCGCCAATGTGGAGCTGGCGCAAAACACCTGCACATTGCCACCACGGAGAATTCTGGCGGTTGCCGGCGTACGGGCATCCCGGTCAGCAATTACCCTCAGGGGTTGCCTTGAGGGGTCGGTGGCGTCGCCAATATCGCCCATTTCATCCCGGCGCACGGTCAGGGACGGATCATCGGCCATTACCGTGCCGACTCCCGTAAGAATAGCATCGCTCATGGCGCGCAGCCGCTGCACGTCTCGCCGCGCCTCTGGCCCGGTAATCCACTGGCTCTCACCGGAAGCCATGGCCGTGCGGCCGTCCAGACTGGCCGCCATTTTCAGGCGAACCCAGGGACGACCTTTATTCATACGATTCATAAACCCGGGGTTCAGGCGGGCCGCGGCCTCGCCAAGCACGCCTTCGGTGACCTTGATGCCGGCATCCCTCAGCATGTCGAGCCCCCGGCCAGAAACGGACGGGTTCGGGTCTTTCGTGGCGGCAAACACCTGGGCCACTCCCGCATCTACCAGCGCCTTGGCACAGGGCGGCGTGCGGCCATAATGGCTGCAGGGCTCCAACGTAACGTATGCCGTTGCACCTCGCGCCTCATACCCGGCCTGACTCAGCGCCCGGACTTCTGCGTGGGCCTCGCCCGCTCGCTCGTGCCAACCTTCGCCGACAATGCGATTGCCCCGTGCAATTACACAGCCAACCCGGGGGTTGGGATGGGTAGAATAACGACCACGCCAGGCCAGCTGGATAGCTCGGGCCATCATCGCCCTGTCACGGTCTGAAATCATGCCTTGCCTTTATCGGACTGGTTATCCGCCAACACCCGGGCAACATCCACGGCGGTATCGCCGTTGCCCTGAGACAAGCGCTCGATCTCTTCCTTGAATTCGTTGATGTCCTGAAAGCTACGGTACACCGAGGCAAACCGCACGTATGCCACCTTGTCCAGCTGGCGCAGTTCAGTCATTACTTCTTCACCCAGCTGCATGGACTTTACTTCGCGCTCGCCGGTTGCTCTCAACCGATACTTGATCCGGTTCAGTGCCGCATCGATCTCTTCGATGCTCACCGGCCGCTTTTCCAGCGCCTTCATCAGGCCGGCCCGCAACTTTTCTTCGTCAAAGGGTTGGCGGGTGCCATCCTGCTTGACCACCCGCGGCATCACCAGTTCGGCTGTTTCGAAGGTGGTAAACCGCTCATGACAGGACAAGCACTCCCTGCGGCGGCGTACCTGATCACCCTCGGCCACCAGGCGCGAATCAATCACCTTGGTATCGGCTTCACCACAGAAAGGACAATGCATAATTCACAGGCTCCGGAAAGGAAGAACCCGGATGGTCCTTGCGGAGCACCCGGGCAGGCACATTACCGTGCGTTTCAGCCGTAAACCGGGAAGCGGGCACACACCGCTTCAACCTGTTCACGCACGCGGCTGATGACGGCGTCGTCTTCAAGGTTGTCGAGGATGTCGCACATCCAGCCTGCCAGGTCACGGCACTCCTGCTCACCAAAGCCGCGAGTGGTAACCGCCGGGGTACCGATACGCAGCCCGGAGGTGACGAACGGTGAACGCGGATCGTTAGGAACGGCGTTCTTGTTCACGGTGATGTGAGCGCGGCCGAGGGCTGCGTCTGCATCTTTACCGGTGATGTCCTGCTTGATCAGGCTGACCAGGAACAGGTGGTTCTTGGTGCCACCGGAAACCACGTCAAAACCGCGCTCAACAAACACCTCGGCCATGACGCTGGCGTTGGTCACCACCTGCTGCTGGTAGGCCTTGAAGTCATCGCTCATGGCTTCTTTGAAGCAGATGGCCTTGGCCGCGATAACGTGCATCAGCGGGCCACCCTGACCGCCGGGGAAGACAGCGGAGTTCAGTTTCTTGTGCAGATCTTCGTCGTCACACGCCAGAATCAAGCCGCCACGGGGGCCGCGCAGCGTTTTGTGGGTGGTAGTGGTGACCACGTGGGCGTGCGGCATAGGATCCGGGTACACGCCGGCGGCAACCAGGCCGGCTACGTGGGCCATGTCGACAAACAGGTAAGCGCCCACCTTGTCGGCAATGGCTCGGAACCGGGCAAAATCCAGCTCCTGGGAATAGGCGGAGAAGCCGGCGATGATCATCTTCGGCTTGTTCTCAACGGCCAGGGCTTCCACTTCGTCGTAATCGATCAGGCCGGTTTCCGGGTTCAGGCCGTACTGAACGGCGTGGTAGATCTTGCCGGAGAAGTTCACGCTAGCACCGTGGGTCAGGTGACCACCGTGGGCCAGACTCATACCCAGAACGGTATCGCCGGGCTTGAGCAGTGCCATGAATACGGCGGAGTTAGCCTGGGAGCCGGAGTGCGGCTGCACGTTGGCGTAGGCGGCCCCAAACAGTTCCTTGGCGCGGTCAATGGCCAGCTGCTCGGCAATATCGACAAACTCGCAACCACCGTAGTAGCGCTTGCCGGGGTAGCCTTCGGCGTACTTGTTGGTCAGCACGCTGCCCTGCGCTTCCATTACCCGGGGGCTGGTGTAATTTTCGGACGCAATCAGTTCGATGTGCGCTTCCTGGCGCTTTTCTTCCGCCTGCATGGCGTTCCACAGTTCGTCATCGAAACCGGCGATTTTCATATCACGATTAAACATGGATGTGCTGCCCCTGTCTGAATGGCTGGCCCGGCTTGCCTTTGCGCATGCCGCAACCCCTGAAAAATTGGGCCGCTATTCTATCTCGAAAGCGGGTTAAAAATCATCCTTTATGCCGTCCGCAGATACCGGCACACGGGCAGTGCGAAATTTCACTCAATTGCTATCCCTGATCGGTTTAGATACCTTAGCCGGTTAACGTTCCAAGGTGCTGGATTTGGCAGTGCCCACCCCGAAGGCCTCAGCCGGACACCTGCAGTGTTTTCGTCCTGTTACGCACATTTCTGAAAAAGGATTCCGACAACATGGCTCAATACGTCTACACCATGAACCGCGTGGGCAAGGTAGTACCACCCAAGCGGGAGATCCTGAAAGACATTTCTCTGAGCTTCTTCCCCGGCGCCAAAATCGGCGTCCTAGGCTTGAACGGCTCCGGTAAGTCCACCCTGCTTCGTATTATGGCGGGCGTTGACCAGGATTACATCGGCGAAGCCCGGCCACAGCCCGGCATTAATGTGGGCTACCTGCCCCAGGAGCCGGAGCTGGACGAAGAGAAGACCGTCAAGGAAATCGTCGACGAGTCCGTGGCCCACGTACACAACGCCCTGGCTGAGCTGGACCAGGTCTACGCCGCCTACGCCGAGCCAGATGCCGATTTCGACGCCCTGGCCAAAAAACAGGGCGAACTGGAGGCCATCATTCAGGCCACCGACGGGCACGACATCGAACGCAAGATGGAAGTGGCTGCCGATGCCCTTCGCTTGCCGGCCTGGGATCAAAAAGTCAAAGTGCTGTCCGGCGGTGAGCGCCGCCGTGTGGCCCTGTGCCGCCTGTTGCTGTCCGGCCCGGACATGCTGCTGCTGGACGAGCCCACTAACCACCTGGATGCAGAATCCGTGGCCTGGCTGGAGCGCTTCCTGCACGATTACGATGGCACAGTGGTCGCCATTACCCACGACCGTTACTTCCTGGACAACGTCGCCGGCTGGATTCTCGAACTGGACCGTGGCCACGGCATCCCGTTCGAAGGCAACTACAGCCAGTGGCTGGAAAACAAAGAGAAGCGTCTGGAGATGGAGTCCAAGCAGGAAGCTTCGCACCAGAAAGCCATCAAGCAGGAGCTTGAGTGGGTGCGTTCCAACGCCAAGGGACGCCAGTCCAAGAGCAAGGCCCGCCTGGCCCGCTTTGAGGAGATGAGCTCTCAGGAATTCCAGAAGCGGAATGAAACCAACGAACTCTATATTCCACCCGGACCACGCCTGGGCGGCAAGGTGATCGAAGTGGAAGGCATCAGCAAGGCCTTCGGTGACCGTCTGCTCTACGAAAACGTGTCCTTCAGCGTACCCCCCGGTGCCATTGTCGGCATCATCGGCGGTAACGGTGCTGGTAAATCCACGCTGTTCAAGATGATTGCGGGCATGGACAAGCCGAATTCCGGCACCATCACCGTGGGCGAAACCTTGGAGCTGGCCTACGTAGACCAGATGCGCGACCTTGACGGCAGCAAAACCGTGTGGGAGGAGCTGTCCGACGGCAACGACATCATCAAGGTGGGCAACTACGAAACCCCCTCCCGCGCCTACGTCGGCCGTTTCAACTTCAAGGGCACCGATCAGCAAAAGCGGGTCGGTGATCTTTCCGGTGGTGAGCGTAACCGCCTGCATCTGGCCAAGCTGCTGAAGCAGGGCGGCAACGTGTTGCTGCTGGACGAACCGACCAACGACCTGGATGTGGAAACCCTGCGCGCACTGGAGGAAGCCATCTTGAACTTCCCGGGATCTGCGCTGGTGATCTCGCACGACCGCTGGTTCCTGGACCGCGTCGCCAGCCACATCCTGGCGTTCGAGGATGACGGCGAGGTGGTGTATTTTGAAGGCAACTTCACCGACTACGACGCCGACTTCAAGAAGCGCAAAGGGGAATCAGCGATGCAGCCCAAGCGCATGAAATACAAGAAGCTGGCGTAATGGCAAAACCGAAAACCGCGTTTGTCTGCACCGAGTGCGGCGCTGACTACTCCAAATGGCAGGGCCAGTGTACGGCCTGCCAGGCCTGGAACACCGTCAGCGAAGTGCGCGGTGTCTCCGGGGGCAACAGCACCAAAGGCGTGCGCGGCATCCGCTTTGAGGGTTATGCCGGCAGCCTGTCGGAAGTTAAAAGCCTGGACGAAGTCAGCCTGGCTGAGCAGTCCCGCATCAGCACCGGTATGCAGGAGTTTGACCGGGTGCTGGGTGGCGGCCTGATTGAGGGCTCAGCGGTGTTGATGGGCGGTCACCCCGGTGCCGGCAAGAGCACACTGCTGCTCCAGGCCGTGTGCCAACTGGCCGCTCAACACCCTGCCCTGTACGTGACCGGTGAGGAGTCGCTGCAACAAGTGGCCATGCGCGCCAAGCGCCTGGGCTTGCCCACCAAAGACCTGAAAATGCTATCGGAAACCAGCGTGGAACGTGTCATGCAGGTGGCTGAGGCAGAGAAGCCCCGCATTCTGGTGGTAGACAGTATTCAGGTGATGCACGTCGCCGAGATCGAATCTGCACCGGGCTCGGTCTCGCAAGTGCGCGAGAGCGCTGCCTACCTGACCCGCTTCGCCAAGCAGACCGGTACCATCCTTTTCCTGGTTGGCCACGTCACCAAAGACGGCAGCCTGGCGGGCCCGAAGGTGCTGGAGCACATGATTGACTGTTCGATTCTGCTCGAAGGCTCCAGTGACAGCCGTTACCGCACCCTGCGGGGCATCAAGAACCGCTTTGGTGCGGTCAATGAGCTGGGTGTGTTCGCGATGCTGGAACAGGGCCTGAAGGAAGTGAAAAACCCCAGTGCCATCTTCCTGAACCGGGGAGAAGAAGCGGCGCCCGGCAGTGTGGTGATGGTGGTATGGGAAGGCACAAGGCCAATGCTGGTGGAGATCCAGGCGTTGGTGGATATGGCTCAGGGCAGCTATCCGAGGCGGGTGGCGGTGGGCCTGGACCAGAACCGCCTGGCCATGCTTTTGGCGGTGCTGCACCGCCACGGGGGCATGCACGTAGCCGATCAGGATGTGTTCGTAAACGTGGTGGGTGGCGTCAAAGTCAACGAAACCAGCGCCGACCTGGCCCTGCTTGCTGCTGTGGTATCGTCCTTCCGCAACCGGGCCTTGCCACAGGATCTGGTGATTTTCGGAGAAGTCGGCTTATCCGGCGAAATCCGCCCGGTTCCCAGCGGACAGGAGCGCATTTACGAAGCCTCGAAGCACGGCTTCACCCGCGCCCTGGTGCCCAAAGCCAACGCGCCACGCAAGCCTGTGGAGGGTATGAAAGTTATTCCAGTGACCAAGCTTTCGGATGCGCTTTCGGCTTTGGAGGAGTTTTAGGCACTCACCCAAGCCTGCTTATTGAGGTGCGTATGGCTATTGCTGGGACTTCCTTCCAAAAAACGCTACGAGCACATCCCTGTGCGCTTCGCTCCGGCCATCCATGGCCTCCGAGATTTTTGGAAGGAAGTCCCAGCAATAGCCAGCCGAGCCTTGGTGTTATCCGCCACAAACTCAATCGATCAGATGCGCAAACTCCCGCTCCAGAAGAGCTTGATCACCTAAATTCAGTTCCACCAACCGCTTCAGATGCGTTGCACTATCCAAGTCAATGTACTGACACCGGAACCCAAGCCGGTGATCCTCAACGTGCTTTAACTCCACCGCCATCACAATCGCAGCTTCGTGCTCGTTCAGATGAACCACCAACTCACAGGGCTTACTCAACGGTACATTCCAACCCTCGGGCCGCTGAACCAGAACACCCTTGAGTGATATATCCAGCACCTCCGTCGTCCACACGTGATCCTGATAGTGCAGCTCGCACGGGGCATCAAAGTTGATGCGATGGAAACGACGGTTTTCCGGTGTTTTCGTGGACAAGACAGAGGCTCCGAGTCATGAGTGTTGCTTTCCATGACTATAGACCGGACACAAACGCGAAGCCAATCTTATGATAAAGGCAACCTGAACAGGCAAGCCAAGGGGTCGGGAGAATATTTCCAGAGATCAAAAGCGGGGTGGCGGTAGGGCCTCCAAAAAATCTCGGAGGCCATGGATGGCCGGAGCGAAGCGCACATGGATGTGCTCGTAGCGTTTTTTTGGAGGCCCTACCGCCACCCTGCCCACTCCACAACCCTCAGGCTGGGAGTAAACAGAGCACAGGCTCGAACTTATTGGTGATACTGCCCGCTAAGCTCAACAACCGCCTCTATGAACGCCCCGGCATGCTCCGGATCCACATCCGGTGTAATCCCATGTCCAAGATTGAAAATATGCCCGGAACCGGAGCCATAGCGCTTGAGGATGTCCGCCACTTCCTGGCGAATCCGCGCCTTCGGCGCATACAGCATTGCCGGGTCCATATTGCCCTGCAGTGCTACCTTATCGCCTACACGAGCACGGGCATTACCGATATCCGTGGTCCAGTCCAGACCCACCGCATCGGCGCCACAGTCTGCGATGGACTCAAGCCACTGGCCACCGTTCTTGGTGAATACGATGACCGGCACCCGACGGCCTTCGTTTTCACGAATCAGACCATCCACAATCTTCTTCATATAACGCAGCGAGAACTCGTCGTAGGCCCAGCTGCTGAGCACGCCGCCCCAGGTATCAAAAATCTGCACCGCCTGGGCGCCGGCCTTGATCTGGCCGTTCAGGTAGTCGATCACTGAGTCTGCCAGATGATCCAGCAAACGGTGCATCACCTCCGGCTGACCGTACATCAACTTCTTGGCTTCCGAGAACGTCTTCGAAGAACCACCCTCAATCATATAGGTGGCCAGAGTCCACGGGCTCCCGGAGAAACCGATCAGCGGAACACGGCCATTCAGCTCGCGGCGAATCGTAGAAACCGCGTTCATTACGTAGTCCAGGTCCGACTCGGCGTTCATTTTTGGTAGCGCGTCAACATCGGCTTCAGAGCGAATCACCTTGCGGAATTTCGGGCCTTCGCCGGTTTCAAAATACAGGCCCAGACCCAGAGCGTCCGGAATGGTGAGGATGTCTGAAAACAGAATCGCGGCATCCAGCGGGTAACGCTCCAGAGGCTGCAAAGTGACTTCGCAGGCCAGCGGAGTATTCTTGCAAAGGCTGAGGAAGTCGCCCGCTTTCGCCCGGGTGGCACGGTACTCAGGCAGGTAACGGCCGGCCTGGCGCATCATCCACACCGGGGTGCGGTCCACGGGCTGGCGCATCAGGGCGCGCAGAAAGCGGTCATTCTTCAGCTCAGTCATAGTTCCAGTCTTCTCGTCGGTAAATGGTCAGAGACAATGGGGAGCAATGATACCCCGTTTGCGCCAATAAAAAAGGGCGGCTTTCCACTAGAAAGCCGCCCTTCTGACACCGGTCAAGCGTTCAATCAGACATCCAGGTAATCCAGGATGCCCTCAGCAGCCTGACGCCCCTCCCAAATGGCAGTGACCACCAGGTCGGAACCGCGAACCATATCGCCACCGGCAAAGATCTTCGGGTTGCTGGTCTGGAACGGTAGCTCCGCCTGCTCCGGAGCCGTTACCCGGCCGGAATCATCGGTGTTCACCCCAAGTTCTTCAAACCAGGGCGCCGGGCTTGGGCGGAAACCGAACGCCACCAGCACCGCGTCGGCCGGAATCACTTCTTCACTACCGGGCACAACTTCCGGGCGACGACGACCGTTTTCGTCCGGGGCACCCAGCTCAGTCGTGACCACTTTTACGCCTTCTACCTTGCCGTTACCGACGATCTCTATCGGCTGGCGATTGAACAGGAACTTGACCCCTTCCTCTTTGGCGTTGGACACCTCACGGCGGGAGCCGGGCATGTTTGCCTCGTCCCGGCGGTAGGCGCACACCACGCTTTCCGCCTGCTGCCGAATGGAGGTCCGGTTACAGTCCATGGCGGTATCTCCGCCGCCCAGAACCACCACACGCTTGCCCTTCAGATCGATGAAGTCGGCTGGCTTTTTCTCAAAGCCGAGGCGGCGATTCACATTGGACACGAGGAACGGCAAGGCATCGTAAACACCGGGCAGGTCCTCACCGGGAAAGCCACCTTTCATGTAGGTGTAGGTTCCCATACCCATAAACACCGCATCGAACTCTTCAAGGATGTTTTTGAGCTGCACATCTTTGCCCACCTCGGTGTTCAGGCGGAACTCAACACCCATTTCCTCGAACACCTTGCGGCGGCGAGCCATCACGGATTTTTCCAGCTTGAACTCGGGGATACCAAAGGTCAGCAGACCGCCGATTTCCGGGTAGATATCGAAAACCACGGGCTTGACGCCGTTGCGCACCAGAACGTCAGCGCAGCCGAGGCCTGCAGGGCCGGCACCGATGACGGCCACTTTTTTGTCCGTCCACTTCACGTTGGACATATCGGGCTTCCAGCCCAATGCAAAGGCGGTGTCGGTGATGTACTTTTCAACAGAGCCGATCGTGACCGCGCCAAATCCGTCGTTCAGAGTACAGGCGCCTTCACACAAGCGGTCCTGAGGGCACACACGACCGCAGACCTCTGGCAAGGAGTTGGTCTGGTGGCACAATTCCACCGCTTTCATGATATTGCCCTCCGACACCAGCTTCAGCCAGTTCGGAATGTAGTTGTGTACCGGGCACTTCCATTCGCAGTATGGGTTGCCGCACTCCAGACACCGGTGTGCCTGAGAGGCTGCATGGGTTTCCGTGAACGGGTGATAAATTTCCCCGAACTCTTTCTTCCGCTTCTTGGCAGGCACCTTTTTTGGATCAACCCGCCCTACTTCGACAAACTGAAAGTCATTGTGGAGACGTTCTTTCATAGTGTTGCTCTCATCAGCTCGATTTCGACGGGGCTGCGCGCCGGGCGCAACCCATCAACCTGTTATCCCGAAGTGACTATTCCGGGCGGGCACGGGTGCTGGCCAACAGGCTGCGCAGGTTTGCAGCCTTCGGTTTAACCAGCCAGAACCGGCCAATGTAATCGTCGAAATCCTCCAGAAGGTGCTCAGCCCAAGCGCTTCCTGTTTCTGAAATATGTTCCCGGATCACACCGCGCAGGTGGTTCCGGTAGGCTTCCATGTCTTCCCGTGAAATACGCTGGATCTCAACCAGTTCGTGGTTGTACTTGTCCACAAACGTGTTGTCCAGATCGAGCACATAAGCGAAACCGCCGGTCATACCGGCGCCAAAGTTATAGCCGGTAGCACCGAGAACCGTCACCAGGCCGCCGGTCATATATTCACAGCAGTGATCGCCGGCACCTTCAACAACCGCATGAGCACCGGAGTTACGAACGGCGAACCGCTCGCCCGCAGTGCCAGCCGCAAACAGTTTGCCGCCGGTAGCACCGTACAGACAGGTATTACCGATGATCGACGTTTCCTGGGTCTTGAACTTGCTGCCACGGGGTGGCTTGACCACCAGCTTGCCGCCGGTCATACCTTTGCCCACGTAATCGTTGGCATCGCCTTCCAGGATCATGTTCAGGCCACCGACGTTCCACACACCAAAGCTCTGACCCGCCGTACCGGTCAAATCCAGCGTGATCGACGCATCGGCCATGCCCTGGTTGCCATAACGCGCTGCAATTTCACCCGACAGCCGAGCGCCAATCGAACGGTCGCAGTTGGTGACCTTGTAATTCCAGGCACCACCGGATTTCTCGGCGATTGCACTGGCGGTGTCTTTCACCATCCGCTCAGCGAGCTTACCCTCATCAAAGGGCTGATTACGCTCTACCTGACAGGTCTGCGGCTTGTCTGCCGGAATGTGGTCATTCTGCAACAGACGTGTAAGGTCGAGCTTCTTCTGACGCTCGGTGTCACCCGGCAGGCGCTCCAGCAGGTCAACACGGCCCACCAGCTCTTCAAGGGTGCGCACACCCAGCTTGGCCATCCACTCCCGGGTTTCCTCTGCCACAAAGCGGAAGAAGTTCATGGCCATCTCGACCGTGCCCTTAAAGTGTTCTTCCCTCAGATAATCATTCTGGGTCGCCACACCGGTTGCACAGTTGTTCAGGTGACAGATTCGCAGGTACTTACAGCCCAGAGCAACCATGGGCGTGGTGCCGAAACCAAAGCTCTCTGCGCCCAGGATGGCCGCCTTAACGACATCCAGACCGGTTTTGATGCCGCCGTCGGTCTGCAGGCGAATCTTGCCACGCAGATCATTGGCACGCAGGGCTTGCTGAGTTTCAGTCAAACCAAGTTCCCAAGGGGAGCCGGCGTAACGGATCGAGGTCAGCGGGCTGGCCGCGGTACCGCCGTCGTAACCAGATACGGTAATCAGGTCTGCGTAGGCCTTGGCCACACCCGCTGCGATAGTACCGACACCGGGCTCGGAGACCAGCTTCACCGATACCAGTGCCTCCGGGTTCACCTGCTTCAGATCGAAAATCAGCTGAGCAAGATCTTCGATCGAATAGATGTCATGGTGTGGCGGCGGCGAAATCAGGGTGACGCCGGGCACGGAATAGCGCAGCCGTGCGATCAGGTCGTTGACCTTACCCCCGGGCAACTGGCCACCCTCTCCGGGCTTGGCGCCCTGGGCGACCTTGATTTGCATAACGTCGGCACTGCGCAGGTACTCGGCGGTAACGCCGAAACGCCCGGAAGCCACTTGTTTGATTTTCGAACGCTTATTGGTGCCGTAACGGGCAGGATCTTCACCACCCTCACCGGAGTTAGAGCGGCCACCCAGCGTGTTCATCGCCACAGCCAGCGCTTCGTGGGCCTCGGGGGACAGAGCCCCAAGTGACATAGCGGCCGAGTCGAAGCGGGTGAAGATGTTCTCCACCGGCTCTACATCCGCGATATCGACAGGTTTGATGTCCTTTTTGAACACCAACAAATCCCGCAGAGTGGCCACCGGACGCTCGTTGACCAGGCCGGCGTATTCCTTGTAGTGACCATAGTCACCGCTGGTTACCGCCTCCTGAAGCTTACCGACCACATCCGGATTGAAAGCGTGGTATTCCTGGCCGTGCATGTATTTCAGCAGACCACCAGGGGACAGCGGCTTACGGGGCTTCCAGGCCAGGGCTGCAAGCAGTTCCTGGTCCTGCTGGAAATCGTAGAAATCAGCCCCCTGAATTCGGCTGGGCACGCCTTTGAAACACAGATCCACCACGTTATCCGCCAAGCCTATGGCCTCGAAAAGCTGAGCACCGCGGTAAGAGGTGATGGTTGAAATGCCCATCTTGGACAGGATTTTTAACAACCCTTTGTTGATGCCCTTACGGTAGTTGTTTTTGGCTTCGATCGGATCCATCAACAGCTCACCGGTGCGGATCAGATCGTTGAGCACCTGGTATGCCAGGTACGGATACACAGCCGTAGCGCCAAACCCGAACAGCACCGCAAACTGGTGTGGATCACGAACCCAGCCACTTTCAACAATGATGTTGGAATCGCAGCGCAAGCCATTAGCAACCAGATGGTGATGCACAGCCGCTGTCGCCATGACCGCATTTACCGGAAGATCACCTTCGGTCAGGTCTTTATCGCTGAGAATCAGCAGTACCTTGCCGGCACGCACAGCATTGGCCGCCTCGTCACAAACCCGGCGCACCGCCTGCTCCAGCCCTTCTTCAGGACGATAACTCAGGGCAATTCGGGCAACCTCAAATCCGGGGCGCGTGTTGTTCGCCAGTTTCAAATATTTGGCAGGTGACAGAACCGGGGTCGTCAGAATAATCCGGTCAGCGTGCTCTGGCGTTTCCTCGAAAACGTTCTTCTCGGCGCCCAGGCAGGTTTCGAGAGACATCACGATAGTCTCGCGCAGCGGATCAATCGGCGGGTTGGTCACCTGCGCGAACTTCTGACGGAAGTAGTCAGCTACGTGGCGCACCTTGCTGGAAAGCACCGCCATGGGCGTGTCATCACCCATTGAGCCAACCGCTTCCTGAGCACCTTCGGCCAGCGGCCGCAGGACCTGATCACGCTCCTCGAACGAAACGTTGAACATTTTCTGGTGCACCAACAGCTCGTCGGCATCCATCAGCTTGAACTCAGGGGTCTCCTGGTTCAGCGTGGTTTCCACCCGCAGCGCGTTCTCTCTCAACCAGCGCTTATAGGGCTGAGCGGTTTTCAGGCGCTTGTCGATATCCTGAGTGTGCAAAACCTCTGCCGTTTCCGTATCGATCGCCAGCATCTGGCCGGGCCCTACCCGACCCTTCGCCACCACGTCATCCGGGGTATAGCTGTAGGTACCCACCTCAGATGCCAGGGTGATGAAGTCATCCTTGGTGATCACCCACCGCGCTGGCCGCAAGCCGTTTCTGTCGAGCATACAAAGGGCATAACGACCATCCGACATGACCAGGCCTGCCGGCCCATCCCAGGGCTCCATGTGCATGGAGTTGAACTCGTAGAAAGCACGGAGTTCCGAATCCATGGTGTCGACGTTTTGCCACGCTGGCGGAACCATCATTCTGACCGCCCGGAAAAGATCAACGCCACCGGCCAGCAGTATTTCCAGCATGTTATCCATACTGGAAGAGTCGGAACCGGTCAGGTTTACCAGCGGTTGAAGAGTTTGCAGATCTGGCAGGTCCGGGGAGCTGAACTTTGCTGCACGGGCGATTGCCCAGTTCCGGTTGCCATCAACGGTGTTGATTTCACCGTTGTGCGCCATAAAGCGAAACGGCTGAGCCAGCGGCCACTTGGGCATGGTGTTGGTTGAGAAGCGCTGGTGGAAAACACAAATGGCCGTTTGCAGATCAGGGTCACCGAGATCCTTGTAAAAATTGGCCAGGTCCGCCGGCATCATAAGGCCTTTATAAGCCAGAGTGCGGTGAGACAAGCTGCAGATATAGAATTCTGAATCGTCCGCCATGTCCCGCTCGGCATAACGCCGCCCCAGGAAAAGACCGATTGCGAACTCTCTTTCGCTCTTCCCGGCAGGCTCAACAAACACCTGTTCAATACGCGGCATACAGTCCTTGGCCATGGGCCCAAGACAGCTGTCGTCGACGGGCACTTCACGCCAGCCCATGACTTCCAGCCCCTGCTCGACCAATCTTTGCTCTATCGCAGCCCGGCCTGTCGCCGCCCGGGCTTCGTCCGGAGCTAAAAAAACCTGGCCAACTGCAAATAAGTCGCCAGGTTTTTTTCCAAACGCTGCTTCAGCAGCTTTGACCAGAAAGGCCTTTGGGCTCTGCAGCAGCAGACCACAACCATCACCTGTCTTTCCGTCAGCCGCAATGCCGCCCCGGTGAGTCATGCAGGTAAGTGATTCAATGGCCGTTTTCAACAGCTTATGGCTGGCCTCGCCCTTCATATGGGCAATCAGGCCAAAACCGCAGTTGTCCCTGAATTCATCGGGATGATACAAGCCTGTAGTCATAAGCGTTCTCTCACGTAGAAATGCTTTCCTGCTAGCGCATTCCGCACCAAGATAGTGCACAAAACGTGCTAACACCGAAAAAAAGGGGGAAGGGATTCTACGGACGTATAAATACCTATGCAAGATCTTTTTGAAATTCGCAGGTATTTATCCAATTCGGCGCACCAATTCGGTGCGCATGCCCGCTCAAAAGCTGTCGTATGCCCTGATCCAGGGCTGGTCGATCCTCAGCGCACCCGGAAGGGTCAAGGCGGCGGACTCCGCAGCCTCCCGAGTTGCATAAGTTCCGAAGACAAGCATGAACCAGGGCTCACCTTTACGCTCTCCAAGGCTGTAGCTCAGGTTTTCATTGCCCGGCAACCGATCAAGCACGTTAAGCACTGTCTGCTCCTGATTACCTGCGACCAGCTGCAGCGTCCAGCCCGTTCTCTGTCGCAGCCGCTCAATCGCAACAAAGCGCTCTGGCCGCACCGGCTTAAACGCGGGTTCTGGATCCGGCTCTGGCTCTGGCTCTGGCTCTGGCTCTGGCTCTGGCTCTGGCTCTGGCTCTGGCTCTGGCTCTGGCTCTGGCTCTGGCTCTGGCTCTGGCTCTGGCTCTGGCTCTGGCTCTGGCTCTGGCTCTTCAGCAATTGGACCGGGTTCCGGCAACGGTTCCAACTCTTTCAGCGGCTCAGGCTCCAGCTCAACCGGCGAAGCATTGGCGTCAGCTCCCGCGACCGCGCCAGGCTCCAAGTCCGGGCCAATAGTGATGCTTTTTCGAACGGGTTCAGGCGCCTGAGCAGAGCCCGGCTGATTCTGCACTGCCGCATCATACTGACTGGACACCAACCACCAGGACGCGCCCAACAGCACAACCGCAAGTGCGGGCCAGCGCATACTCTCCAGTGATGGCATGCTAATCCGGGCAGCCGAGCGAGGCGGAGCTACCATGTCGAGCCAAATTCCCGGTGTGACTCGCTTGAGCCGACCAAAACTGCCCTGGCTCAGCACATGAATCTGTTTCAGACGAAAAGTCGACAAGAGCTCATCCTTTGAGCCACCAGCCCGGTGCACGCGAGGCTCAAGATAGGCGGCAATGTCATTGCGGGTCAGAGGAGGAAGCAAAAAATGATGAAGGTACCCGGAATCCGCATCCCGGGAAAACGCCTGATTCACTGTATCCGAGCCTGCAAACACGGGCACGGCAGCAACCGCCCGGTTGGCCGAAACAAACGCCGACAGCAACAGGTTCAGCACGTCAGGCGCAACACGCTCAGCATCGTCAATCAGCAGAACTTGCCGCTGGCCACGCTGAGCACGGGATTCTGACCACTTGAAATACCGATACACCGCTTCACGCGGCTCAAGCCCTTCGGGTGTGCCCGAACGAGAGAATCGCCTCAGGTCACGAGCGAGCGCGGCTGAGCTGGTCAGAGCTGACGTTGGAATCCTGTGAAATTCCAGCCTCGCCGACTCACTGCGAACCAGCTCCGCCAGCAACCTGGTTTTTCCAGAACCCGGTGCGCCAGTTACAAGCAAGGCCATATCGCCAAAGCCACAAAGATGGCGCAAAGATTCCAGGACGTGCTGGCGCATTGCATCCGGAAAGAACGGCGCATCCATCTCTAACGGATTTTCCCGCAAACCGTAGCGCTGCTGCAGCCTGGGGAACAGCCCACCGCCCTCGAGACTGTTTAAAGTGTCCTCAGCCACACATCGTCCCTGTATCTAATGTTTCAACAAACCCAATACATCAGCGGATAAACGCCGTTAATGTCGCCCGGAGATTGTCCGGGCGCGCGCCTGCGGTCACCCAGGCATCCCCCAAGGCCCGCAACAGCACCAGTCGAAGCCTGCCATCCACGTTCTTTTTATCAACAGCCATCAAGTTCATGAAGTCGGCTTCTGTCATCCCTTCCGGCGCCCGCTCAGGCAATCCACCACGTTGGATAAGACGGTCTGCCCGATCTTTGTCTGCCTGGCTAATTGCACCCTCACGAAACGACAGATCTGCCGCCATCATCATTCCGGTGCCGACCGCCTCACCGTGTAACCAGTTGCCGTAGCCCGCATAGGTCTCGATGGCATGTCCGAAGGTATGGCCGAGGTTAAGGATGGCTCGCAAGCCGCCTTCCTTTTCATCCAGGGAAACCACCTCGGCCTTGCACAGGCAGGAACGGTAAATTGCCTCACCCAGCGCCGCGGCATCCAGATCCCGCAGGGCATCGATGTGCTGCTCCAACCAATCCAAAAACGACTCATCGCGGATCAGCCCGTATTTGATGACCTCGGCAAGCCCGGCAGACACTTCGCGAGCGGGAAGCGTTGACAGGGTGTCGGTATCAATAAGAACGGCCTGGGGCTGATGGAAGGCCCCAACCATATTCTTGCCCAGCGGGTGATTAATGCCCGTTTTACCACCAACAGAAGAATCTACCTGGGAAAGCAGTGTCGTGGGCAACTGGATAAACGGTACGCCACGCTGATAACAGGCAGCCGCAAAACCAGCCATATCACCGACTACACCGCCTCCCAACGCTGCAATTGTCGTTTGGCGGGTGTGGCGATTTTCCAATAGACCATCAAATATGAGGTTCAGTGTCTGCCAGTTTTTGTACTGCTCACCGTCCGGTAAGGTAACGACATCAACAACTTTACCCGGAAAGCATGCCCTGGCCTTTTCCAGGTAGATTGGTGCGACCGTCTCGTTGGTCACAATCATCACCTGACTGCCACTCACCCACGGGGTCAGATCGAAAGAACCCAGCAACCCCTGGCCGATAATGATGGGGTAGCTACGCTCACCCAGGTCAACTTTGAGCTCTTTGAGTACCTTGTACATGCTGACGACCTTCCTTCCGCCTTTGCCTTCTGTGTCTCGGGGTTTTGGGAGTTATTCTGTTTACCAGCTGACGCACAACCAGCCTGGGGCTCTTTCGATCGGTAAACATCACGATATCGGCCAGCCTGGTATACAGCGGATCTCTTATCGCAAACAACCTTCGAAGCACCCCTTCCGGATCATCGTTCTGCAGCAAAGGCCGGTTGCGATCTTTTCGAGTACGTTCAACCTGCTGTTCTATGGATGTTTTCAGATAAACAACCACCGCATTCTTACGCAGTAATGGATGATTTTCCGGGCGCATCACGGCACCGCCGCCGGTTGCCAGCACCAGGTCGGCCTCAACCGTCATTTCGTCAAGAATTGCCGTTTCCCGCTGCCGGAAGCCGTCCTCACCTTCCACATCAAAAATCCACGGAATGTTTGCCCCGCAACGCTCCTCGATCACCCGGTCAGAATCAAGAAAACGATAACCGAGTTCTCTGGCAAGCAGCCGGCCGATAGTGCTTTTTCCGGCCCCCATGGGCCCAACCAGAACAACACGTTTGGGCAAAGACATAATTTCCGCTCAACAAATTTTCAGGCGGGTGAGAATAGCACAGGGCGAACCAATCCATAAGCTTGCCATGCCCCGGACACAAAAAAGCCGCCGGAGTCAGCGGCGGCTTTTTTGATCAGAACCCGTTACTGAATAAGATCGTTCTTGATGATCTTCGGGGTAATGAAGATCAACAACTCGCTGCGCTCATCGATCTTCTCGGTGCGCTTGAACAGCCGGCCAAGGTAAGGAATATCACCAAGGAAGGGTGTTTTGGTTGTTTGAGTAGCCACTTCTGACTGGAAGATACCGCCCAGAACAACGGTTTCACCGTTCGCGACCAACACCTGAGTTGTAACCTGGTTGGTGTTGATTGAAGGGATACCCGCTGTCACTTCGCCACGGGAGTCCTGATTCACAACGAGATCCATGATGATCTTGTCGTCAGGGGTAATCTGCGGTGTTACTTCCAGAGAAAGTACAGCTTCTTTGAAAGACACGGAGGTTGCACCGCTTGAGGAGGCTTCCTGGTAAGGAATTTCTTCACCCGATTTGATGGATGCACTCTGGCGGTCCGCTGTGACGACACGCGGCTGTGAAACTACCTCAGCACGACCGTCACTTTCGAGAGCGGAAAGCTCCAGATCAACCAGGAAGTCATCACTGCCCCAACCAATCGCGAACGAAGACGCGCCTTCACCGGAGACACCAAGATCCACACCCAGTGCACCCGGGAATGAAATGGTGTTACTGCCGCCGCTGGCTGCCTCTCTGGCCTCGCCCAGCGTGCCCAGGGACCCACCAATGGTGACGACGTCGTTACCATTTACATCGTAGGCTGCGCCACCCCAACGAACACCCAGGTTCTCAGCGACGTTGGTCTGAGCACGAACAATGCGTGCTTCAATAGAAACCTGACGCACAGGAACGTCCCAGGTGCTAACCAGCCGACGAATCTCTTCGAGCTTGTCGGCACTTTCGCGAACGGTAATCGTATTCGTGCGCTTGTCCGAAGAGACAAAGCCCCGCGAAGAAATCAGCTCGGCATCCGCCTGAATCAGACTGACGATCTCATCCGCTTTGGCATAGTTCACCTGAATGATGTCCAGGCGCACCGGTGCCAGTTCGGCGATCTGCTTGTTGGTTTCAAGCTCCAGCTTCTCGCGGGCTGCTATTTCTTCAGCGGGCGCTACCAGCAAAACGTTACCGATCTGACGCTTGTCCAAACCCTTGGTTTTCAGGATCAGGTCCAGGGCCTGATCCCAGGGCACATTCTGCAGGCGCAAGGTGATGCTGCCGCCGACGGTATCACTGGCCACCAGATTAAGGCCGGTGAAATCTGCAATCAGCTGAAGCACAGAGCGCACTTCAATGTCCTGGAAGTTGAGAGACAGCTTTTCACCCGTGTACGGGAACTTCTCTTCACGGCGCGTTTCAGCCTCTTCCTGGGAAAGCTCTTCAACGCTGACCGTGAACTCCCGGCCAGACTGGTAAGCGATGTAGTCATATTCACCCTGGGGGCGAATTTCCACCACGGCATTACCATCTTCAACGAAGGTATCGATGCGGGTAACCGGTGTAGCAAAGTCCGTTACATCCAAGCGACGACGAAGGTCCGCCGGGACATCCAGATCCGGCATGGTCAGGCGAATACGCCCACCAAGCTCAGTCAGGTTAACCGCTGACGAGCTGCTACCCAGATCAACAATAACGCGACCTTCCCCGGCTTTCCCTCTGCGGAAATCAACACCCGCCAGCGCATTTGCTGCCGCAGACGTTGAGGCTGCAGTTTGCGGCGCATTGGTTGTACCCACTGCCGAAGCCGCTGCATTGCCACCGATTGTCATAACCAGAGAGTTGTTATTGCGTACCGTTTCATGGGGCACCAACTCCACCAGATTGAAGATCAGGCGCGTGCGGTCTTTCGTCTCAACCACAGTCACGCTCTGGGCGTTGCCGGTGCCCAGCGGAATGCTCCGCTGGTTAATCGCACTGGTCGCGCCTTTCAGATCGACGGTAATCCTGGCCGGTCGCTCGATGGTGTAGCCCGTTGGTTCTGGCGGGGTACCATCGAATTTCATGGTGACTTCCAGGCGCTCACCTGGTAGCGACGAAAACGATACGTCTTGCAGCGTGACCGCGCTGGCCAGGCTGCTCCATAACCCTATGGCAATCACGCCTACGCAGACATTGAGTTTTTTGAACATCGCTAGCCTCGACCCTAAAACTGTTTGTTCGTGCATGTTTCTAGTCTTCATCCTTCTGCCGCTCCCCAGCCTTAGCCTTCATCCAAAGACAGGGAACGCGGGCGTTCAACCCATCCACCCCGGCCATTCGGAACGATTTCGATCAGCTCGATGCGGGTTTCGCTGACACCCACAATACGGCCGTAGTTCTGACCCATATAATTCCCGGTACGCACTCTGTGAATACCACCGGCATCATCCCGCACCAGGGCGAAAAGATTTCCGCCAACGCCCTCCAGCGTGCCTACCATGGCCAGAGACTTCAGATCAAAGTTCTCAAGCACTTCTCTCGGTCGGTCCAGGTCAGGCTCAACATCCGTTACTGGCTCTTCATCTACCATCGTAAGCTGGACATCAATGGGCGGTTCGAACGGCGCTCTGCGATCAGCCGCTGAATAACTGAATGCCTCGTATGCCTTGAATTCCGGCAAGGGTTCAACGTGCCCACGGGGCTTTGCCCGTGTATCCGCCATAAACTTGTCCAGGTCTGCAAAACCGTCTCCCTGGGAACAAGCCGTCAACAAAGACGCCAGACACACACCCAGCCAGGCTCTTCCTGCATGCTTTCCTGCCATGCTCACTCTCCAGCCCGGTAGCGGTAGGTGCGGGCAACAACTTGCATATCAAGCTGATCCCCATCCCCGCCGATTGGTTTAATAGTTAAATCATGCAGCGTAACGATTCGTGGAAGACTCGCCACACTGCTCACAAAAGACGCCAACTCGTGGTAGGAACCGGAAACCCGGATATTGATCGGCAGCTCGGAGTAGAAATCCCGGCGCTGCTCGGGCTGAAGCGCCACTTCCTGCAGACTAAGACCGTTACCCAGCGCCGTGTTGGTGATGTCTTCCAGCAAACCAGGCACTTCGGTTTCACTTGGCAACTGACGTACCAGAGCCCCGAAGGTTTCTTCCATTTCGATCATCTGAGCCTTGAAAACATCAAGATTGGCGACTTGATAGGCTTTCTGCTCGTATTTCTGCTTGAGCTCCTGCTCCTGCTGGGCCACCCGGTCAAGCTGGGTGTACTGATCCTTGATGAAGAACCAGTAGCCGCCACCAAGAATCAGGCCAAATACGATCAGAGCCACGATGGCTTTTATCGGTGTCGGCCAGATGCCTGCGTTATTGATATCAAGATCATTGATATCGAATTCATTAAGGCTTTTGAGTGAGTCCGCGAGGCTCATTATTTATCCTCCCCTTCGGGCTCTGGCGTTTTCTGCTGTACAGAGAGATTGAACTGACTGTACCCGGCACGACGATTGTCTGCGGCCGCCACATTGGTGAGATTGGGGCTGGTGAACCATTCCGACTCTTCAAACTGACGCATCAAATTGGAAATACGGCTGTTGGATTCCGCCATACCCACAATATCGATCCGTTCGCCGGTCTTCTTGAGATCCGAATAGAACAAGCCATCTGGCAGTGTCCGAACCAACTCATCAAACACCCGCACAATCACCGGGCGTTTGCCCTGAAGGTCCTGAATAACCTGCATGCGCGCCAGCAGTTCGTCACGCTGGCGCTTGAGGCTTTCAATCTCGGTGATCTGCTTATCGAGCTGTTTGGTCGCCGTCTCAATGTAGGCGTTACGGGACTGCTGATACGCAATTCGGCTGTCGGTATCTGATTTCCACAAGAACACCAGACCACCAGCAACGATAACTGCGCCCAGGATCATGACCACAAACTGTTTCTGCTTCTCCGCCCGAAGTTCTTCACGCCAGGGCCTGAGGTTAATTTTTGCCATCAGTCGAAACTCCTCATTGCCAGACCACAGGCAATCATCAACGACGGGGCATCATTGCTCAGCGAGGATGCATTCACCCGGGAACCAACGGCCATGTTCGCGAAAGGATTGGCCACCAGGGTTGGCGTGCCAGTCTTCTCTTCCACCATTTCAGTCAGGCCTTGAATGGAGGCGGTACCACCGGCCAGAACCACGTAATCCACCGCGTTATATTGGCTGGCACCGAAGAAGAACTGAAGTGCGCGGGCAACCTGCTGAACCACCGCCTCACGGAACGGTGTCAGCACCTCGGCATCGTAGTCGTCCGGCAACCCGCCTTGTTTCTTGGCAAGACCCGCTTCTTCGAGTGAGAGGCCGTAACGCCGCTGAATTTCCTCAGTGAGCTGTCGGCCACCAAAAATCTGTTCGCGGGTGTAAACCGTTTTTCCTTCGGCCAGGACGCTAAGCGTCGTCATAGTTGCACCAATATCAACGATGGCAACCACAAGCTCCTCACCCTGAGAGTCAAGCTGAGGTTCGATCAGCTTGTATGCCCGCTCGAGCGCATACGCTTCAACGTCGACGATCTTGGTCGTCAGCCCCGCGATTTCCAGAGCGTCTTCCCGAACGTCAACATTTTCCTTTCGACACGCAGCCAACAGCACATCGACCTGATCCGGGTTACTCTCGGACGGCCCCTGCACTTCGAAATCGATAGCCACTTCATCAAGGGGATAAGGAATGTACTGGTCCGCTTCCAGCGCGATCTGATCTTCCATCTCAAACTCGTTGAGACCGGAATCCATCTGAATCACTTTCGTGATAACCGCGGAACCGGATACCGCAACAGCAACTTGCTTGACCCCGGTGCGGGATTTTGACGCGACGCGCTTGAGCACTTCGCCCACCGCCTCTACGTCTGTGATGTTTTTCTCGACAACTGCGTTGGCCGGAAGAGGCTCAACAGCATAGCTTTCGACCTTGTAGCGGTCACCATGCTTCGACAGCTCGAGTAGTTTTACCGAACTGGAGCTAACATCAACTCCCAGTACGGAACTGGATTTTTTTCCTGGCAATCCGAACACGCGCTCACCCTGTACCTGGTTGAATACACCCGGCGTTGGAGCTCCCGAACTCTGTCCGGTAAAGACAGATACTCCGAGAGCGTTCTCTTAGTTTTAAGCAACTTATTTGTTTGCTATCTGTTTTTTATGTAAGAGAATTTCTTATTCATTCCGTCTACAATGCAGCCTCCTGGAACTTCGGGAGACATTGCATGCTGGAAGGCCGCCAAACCTTCCTAAAGCAATTTCTCAAATAATAGACCTATATCCAACAGTTGTCAGAAAAAAATGTCTCATTTGCTGCGTACATCTCGCGTTTTTGCCTGGTTCATTCTTACCGGCCTGAGTGTCGCCATTATTATTTCCGCAAGCCTTTACCTTTATTTGCGGCCTGGCCTGCCTCCGGTTGAACAACTGCTGGACGTCAAATTGCAAACCCCTTTAAGGGTGTATAGCAAAGACAACAGATTAATAGCAGAATTCGGTGAAAAGAGAAGGGCACCTGTCACAATCGAACAGATCCCTACACTTCAGTTACAAGCCTTCCTGGCGGCTGAAGACTCAAGGTTTTATGAGCACTTCGGGGTGGACATCAAAGGCCTGACGCGGGCTGCCATCGAACTCATCTCCACCGGATCCATTCAGTCCGGGGGCAGTACCATCACCATGCAGGTTGCAAAAAATTACTTTTTGTCACGCGACAGAACGTTCATTCGGAAATTCAGTGAGATACTTCTATCACTTCAGATTGAACGTGAACTTAGCAAAGATAAAATTTTCGAGCTGTACCTCAACAAGATCTACCTCGGAAATCGCGCCTACGGCATCGCGGCCGCCGCTCAGGTTTATTACGACAAACCGGTAAACGAATTGTCGCTCGCCCAAATGGCCATGCTGGCCGGCCTCCCCAAAGCGCCATCCGCCTATAACCCACTGGCCGACCCGGAGCGCGCCCTGATTCGCCGGAACTGGATACTCGGCCGGATGAAAGAACTGAGCTACATTACCGAAGACGCCTGGTCTCTGGCGGTCGGGGCACCCCTGAGCGCCAGCTACAACGCCCGTGAAACCGAGGTGGATGCTGACTACATTGCGGAAATGGCCCGCGCCGAAATGGTTCGCAGGTTTGGGGACGAAGCGTATACCGATGGTTACAGCGTCACGCTGACTGTCGACGGCCTGAAACAGCAAACGGCAACCCAGGCACTGCGGGCCGGGCTTGAAAGCTATGATCGACGCCACGGCTTCCGCGGCGCCGTTGGCCAGATCGACATCGATGGCAAGTTGGCCGCCGAGCTGTCCGAGCAGATCGCCAACTATCCACGCGTCGAGGGCCTTATACCCGCCGTGGTTACCGCCATTGACGACGAACAAGGCAAGACAAAAGTACATACGCGCCTGTTTGGCCCGGCCATCATGGACTTTGAGACCATGACATGGGCTCGCCGCCATCGCACAGAAAGCCTCACAGGCCCGGAACCCAAAAAACCATCGGACGTTGTCACCGCCGGCGATGTCATTTATGTCAAAGCACTAGAGCCACCGAAAGCTGACGAAAGCGAGAACGACACGGAAGCTGAAGAGGCCGGCGGCCTGCAGGGCGATCTGAGCGTTGCATTAGCACAGGTTCCTCGAGTGGAAGGAGCTCTCATTTCTCTCGACGCCCAAACCGGCGCAATTGAGGCTCTGGCAGGCGGCTACAGCTTCAATCAAAGCAAATACAACCGAGCAACGCAGGCACAACGGCAACCGGGCTCCACGTTCAAACCCTTCCTGTATCTGGCCGCCCTGGAGAACGGCAGAACACCGGCCACCATCTATAATGATGCACCGATAGTCTTTGAAGATTCGGAGCTGGAAACCGCCTGGCGACCACAAAACTCTTCTGGTCAGTTTTACGGCCCCACTACCTTGCGCGAAGGCCTGTATCGGTCACGAAACCTTGTTTCAATCAGGCTGCTCCGGGAACTTGGCATCGGCACCACCCTCAACTACCTGAAGCAGCTGAAACTGCCAACCGACAATATGCCATCCAACCTGTCACTTTCGTTGGGAAGCGGCCTGCTCACACCCATGGAACTGGCACGTGGCTTTGCCGTTATCGCCAACGGCGGCTATGACGTGCAGCCCTACCTGATCGAGAGCATCCGCGAGCCCGATGGAACGCTGGTCTATGAAGCGCCGGAGACCCTCCTTTGCGACGCAGACTGCGAACAACTTGAACAGAATCAAGGCAGTCAGATAGCCAGCCCTGAAGACACCCCTGAAACAGAGGGCATGCGCCTGCCCGCTTCCGCGGAACCGGAAGGCCCGCGAATCATGCGGAGACTGGCCGATAGCCGCTCCGTCTATATGATGCACTCCATCATGCAGGACGTTGTTCAGCGAGGCACTGGCCGCCGCGCCACCGCACTGGGCCGGAACGATCTGGCTGGTAAAACCGGCACCACCAACGAACAGAAGGACACCTGGTTTGCCGGCTACAACCACAGCCTGGCCACCACCGTATGGGTAGGCTTTGACCAGCCAGCACCGTTAGGCCGAAGCGAGTACGGCGCCAGCACCGCGCTGCCCATCTGGATTGACTATATGAAGGTGGCACTTGCAGACACGCCCTCATCCACAATGCCGCGCCCGAACGGCCTGGTGAGCATTCGCATAAACCCGGAAACCGGCGATCGTGCGCGACCGGGTGAAGAAGGCCTGTTTGAACTGTTCAAGGAAGAAGAGGCCCCAGCCCCTCTCTCTGCAGAAGAAAACGGCAGCACCGAAAACGGCGACCAGTCTGGAAGCTTTTCCCGCCAGATCTTCTAAACAACCAAATTTTATCCGAACCATAAAAAAACCGGCGGGATCACCGCCGGTTTTTTTATGAAGCCGAACTACATCACATTCAGATGATGTCGCTCATAGACTTCAGCGGGTAGTGCGCCGGGTATGGCAGACGCGCCACACCGGAATCTACCGCAGCGCGAGCAACGGCTGCTGGCACCACTTCCAACAGACGAACATCCATCGGCTTCGGAATGATGTATTCCTTACCGAATGCGAGACTGTCTACACCGTAAGCCGCACAGATTTCCTGCGGAACAGGCTCCTTCGCCAACTCACGAATAGCGTTAACCGCAGCCACCTTCATTTCCTCGTTGATGGCGGTTGCACGAACGTCGAGCGCGCCACGGAAAATGAACGGGAAGCCCAGCACGTTGTTAACCTGGTTCGGGTAGTCAGAACGACCGGTTGCCATGATCAGATCATCACGGGTCGCCAGCGCGACTTCCGGGCTGATTTCCGGATCCGGGTTGGAGCAGGCAAACACAACCGGGTTCGGAGCCATCTTCGCCAGCTGTTCAGCGGTCAGAAGATCCGGACCAGACAGGCCCAGGAACACGTCAGCGCCATCGATGGCATCGTCCAACGTACGCTTGTCTGTGTCGTTTGCGAACATTGCTTTGTACTGGTTCAGATCATCACGACCAGAGTGGATCACACCCTTACGGTCGAGCATGAAGATGTTCTCAGAGCGAATACCGCAGCTGATCAGCAGCTTCATACAAGCAATAGCGGCCGCACCTGCACCCAGGCACACCACTTTCGCATCTTCAATGTTCTTGCCTTGCAGCTCGAGGGCATTGATCATGCCGGCTGCAGTCACGATAGCGGTGCCGTGCTGGTCATCGTGGAAGATGGGCACGTTGCACTTTTCGATCAGCGCGCGCTCAATTTCAAAGCACTCAGGTGCCTTGATGTCTTCGAGGTTGATACCACCAAAGGTATCCGCGATGCGCTCAACCGTTTCAATAAACGCTTGCGGGCTTTCGGAATTGACTTCGATGTCGAACACGTCGATTCCAGCAAAGCGCTTGAACAGTACACCCTTGCCTTCCATTACCGGCTTGCTCGCCAGAGGCCCGAGATTACCCAGGCCCAGGATAGCGGTACCGTCAGAAATCACGGCGACCAGGTTACCCTTGGCTGTGTACTTGTATGCGTTCTCGGGGTCCTTCGCGATCTCGCGGACCGGTTCGGCAACCCCAGGGCTGTACGCCAGGGAGAGATCGCGGGCAGTTTCGGTAGGCTTGGTGATTTCAACACTCAGCTTACCCGGCCGCGGTTTGGCGTGATATTCAAGGGCTGCTTCTTTCAGATCTTGAGACATTGCCACTGTTCCGTTAGTCACGTTTAAAGGTAAAAGCCGCCGGACCCTGCCCGACGGAGCGCGACATTATGGCGCGCCCGCCCCAAAACGACAACCCACTGGCGAACATTTTATGAACAGTCAATAGTGCATTTTGCTTATGCCGAAGGCAGGCAGCCGAAATCAGGACATAAAAAAAGCGCCCGTAGGCGCTTTTTTTCATTCCGGTATCGATCAGTCCTTCTTGGCACCGATGCGACCACCGAAACGCTTGTTGAACTTGTCGATACGACCACCGGTGTCCATAACCTTCTGCTTGCCAGTGTAGAACGGGTGACACTGGGAGCATACGTCCAGCTGCAGGTCGTGGCCAACAGTAGAACGGGTATTGATCACGTTACCGCAGGAACAGGTAGCAGTGATGGCTTCGTACTTAGGGTGAATACCTTCTTTCATGGCGAACCTCTTTCGGGCATGCCGCTACCTGATCACCGTCGGATTAGACCGTTGTTGTGCCAGGCACCGCAATTTTGAATCAATTGAAAGACCGCGCAATCACGCCCGGCCAGAAACAGACCGCGAATCTTACTGGCAAACTTGGCCACAGGCAAGTATCTTCCGGGCAGAGAACCTCAGCAACACCCATGCCCGCGCCACAACGCCCGATTTCAGGATAAGCAGATACCGTGACACAGCCACAGACCGCACGCATCGCCTTAAACCGCCCCCTGCGCCGGCTGTTCGATTATCTCATGCCCGACCATCTGAAACTGACCCCCGGCCAGCGGGTAAAGGTGCCGTTCGGGCGCCAGACCCTGACCGGCCTGGTGGTGCAAACCGGCGTACAACCACCCGACGGCATCACCCTTAAACCGGTACTAGAAGCCCTGGAACCCTGGCCGGCCCTGCAAGACAACACAGTAAAACTGCTGAGCTGGGCAAGCGATTACTACCAGCACCCACTTGGCGAATGCCTGTTTACCGCCCTGCCCCCCGCACTTCGGCGAGGCCGACCTGCCCAGCAAAAGCAGGATGAACACTGGTGCACGACCACCGCCGACCTAGCCCTGCCTGGCAATGCACATCGACAAGTCGCTCTTTTCAACACCATCAAAGCATCGCCGGGGATCAGCTCCAGCGCCCTCGTACAGTCAGGATACAGCCGAGCGCAAATCCGGGCACTGGAACAAAAACAACTGATCATTCAGGGCGGCGAAAGCACCGCGCACACTCAAGCCGCAGAAGACACGCTGCCGGCGCCTGTGTTGTCTGAGGCACAACAAAAAGCAGCCGCAGAACTGCCGGCGAACACCAATCGGTTTTCAGCCACCCTGCTGTTTGGCATAACCGGCAGCGGCAAAACCGAACTCTACTTGCACTACCTCAAAACTCACCTGAGCGGCGAAGAACAAGCGCTGGTACTGGTGCCGGAAATCAACTTGACGCCACAAACCCTGGCCCGATTCCGCCGTTATTTCGGCAACCGCATTCAGGTTTGGCATTCCGCCCTCAACGACGCGGAACGCCTCGCCACCTGGCTGAAAATCCGCAACGGCGAACCGGTTATCCTGATCGGCACCCGCTCCGCCGTGCTACTGCCGTTTACCGATCTTCGCACAATTATTGTGGACGAAGAGCACGACAACTCCTACAAACAAGGCGAAGGCTTCCGTTACTCTGGACGAGATGTCGCCGTGTACCGGGCACACCTGAATCAGTGCCCGGTGATTCTGGGGTCGGCAACGCCGTCACTGGAATCCTGGCATAACGCCCGCCAGGGCAAATACGGCCTGGTGCAACTGCAGGAACGGGCCGGCAACGCCAAGCCACCCGAGCTCACCTTGCTGGACATTCGCAGCCGCCCCCTGGAGGCCGGGCTTTCTCGCCCAACCCTGAATGCCATCAAAGAAACCCTCAGCCGCGGTGAACAGGCGCTGGTCTTCGTCAACCGCCGAGGCTTTGCGCCGGTGGTGATGTGCTTCGATTGCGGCCACATTGAAGAGTGCCCTCGTTGCGATACCCGCCTGACCTTCCACCGGAAGGACAGAGCCATGCGCTGTCACCACTGCGACTTTCAGATGGCCGCCAGCCATACCTGCCCCAAGTGCAAAAGCGAAAATTTCAAACCGGTTGGCCAGGGTACCGAACGCACCGAAGACACCCTGGCCGAACAGTTTCCCGACACCCCCATTATTCGGGTAGACCGGGACAGCACCCAACGGAAAGGCAGCATTCAGGCCATTCTGAAAAAAGTAAACAGCGGTGACCCCTGCATACTCGTCGGCACCCAGATGCTGGCCAAAGGCCACGACTTCCCCAACGTCACCCTGGTTGCCGTTGTCAACGCCGACGGCGGACTGTTCAGCGTCGATTTCCGCGCCCCGGAACAGATGATCCAGACCCTGCTGCAAGTGAGCGGCCGCGCCGGTCGCGGCGAAAAACCCGGCACAGTGCTGATTCAGACCTGCCACAGCGACCACCCCCTACTCACAGCCCTGTGCAACGGCGACTACACCGCCATTGCCGATCAACTGCTGGCCGAGCGCGAAAGCGGCCAGCTGCCACCCTTCAGAGCCATGGCCATCCTTCGGGCAGAAGCCGACACCATGCAAAGCAGCCTGCAACTTCTCGATACCCTCAATCCCATGACCAAGGTACCCGGCGTTGAAACCTGGGGCCCGCTACCCGCGGTGATCGCCCGCAAGGCCGACCGGCATCGAGCGCAGCTGGTGCTGGTCAGTGACAGCCGAAAACACCTCAACCATTTGCTCACAGGCCTTTGCCAACACCTGGATCAAACAAAGCTGTCCGGCAGCACCAAGTGGGTAGTGGATGTAGATCCGCAGGAAACCGGGTAGGCAATATTAAAGTGTGAACCAGCGCATACGCTGCAAATGGTTACAATGTTTTTCAGAATTCCGGAACCGTAAGCGTTCCATTTCAATTGACTGTGCTATGATTTTCAGCAATCTATCTGATAATGCTCAAAACCAACAAAGGTTGCGAATCCCGACCAAGGAATCCGTAGCTAAAAGGCTTTTGCTGTAACGAACACTGGAGATAAAAAATGTCAGGGAAATTTCTTGCGCGTGCGTCGGCGTTGTCGCTGGCTGTTTTTTTGGCGGCTTGCGGGGGTGATGATAACTCAACCCCAATTGTTAACGTCACCCCAGGAGGCGGGACCGATAACCCAGGAAGCTCACCCTCTACTGGAAACCCAGACAGCACCGACCAAGTGGCCATAGCCTTGGGAACAGGGAGCGCAAGTTCTTTCATTGAGGGACAGTTCTCCGCAGGCCCAGCATCAATACCGGCTGGAGGAAAAAGCATTTTAGAACTCTCAATTGTTAATGCATCCGCCGGAAATGTTCTGCTGGCCGGAGAAGAGGTATCGGTTGACTTCACCTCGAGGTGCATTTCATCTGAAGAGTCGAGCATTAACACTCCAGTAACAACCACATCCGGCCTAGTGGAAATCGAGTACCAGAGCAATGGATGCGCAGGAGATGACGTAATAACTGCAAGCGTGGGTAATGCGACAGCCCAGGCAACAATAACTATTGAAGCCGCCAGCCCATATAGCGTTTTAAGCAACGCGCCAGCTCCCGAATCTATAGCGCCCGTCGGTAATGCAAACTCTTCTCGCCCATCTACATCTACTGTTACATTTAATGTTATCGATGAAGACGGAAACCCGGTTCGAGGCGCGGAAGTCAGTTTTGCCTTAAGTTATTCAGAACGAGCGAATCCAGCGGTCGAAGATGTTCGCTTGGATCGGCCAAACACGGTTTCGGGTCCGGGCGGCGAAGCGACTGTTCGGGTGCGCGCCGGAGAACAAAACACTGTCGTAAGAGTAATCGCCACCATCGTTCGGGAGGATGGAAGTTCGGTAGGTGTTTCGTCCCCACCAATATCCATAAATACCTTCTTGCCTGACCAGGACAGCTTCTCATTGAGCATTAGTAATTTCATGCCTAATGCTCAGAACTACAATAATCAGACCACCGAGATCACCATCAATGGTGGAGATCGCTTCAATAATAATGACTTAGCCGAAGGCAATGCTGTCGTTAACTTCGTTGCATCTGGAGGCTCGATAGATAGTTACTGCGTATTAGATAGTAATGGAATTTGTACGGTTACCTGGCGCAGTTCCGATCCGCGTCCCGCCAATGGCCGAGTTGCGATTTTGGCCAGAACTGTAGGTGACGAGAGCTTTCGCGACTTGAACAGCAATGACCAATTCGATAATGGTGAGTTCTCACCAGAGCCGGGAATTGCTTTTGAGAAAGGCGAAGCTTATCTAGATTTTAATGCTGACAGGACATTTACCGCGGGCGTAGATCAATTTTTTGATTACAACGGAGACTCAAATTACAACGCTGCCGATGGTGTCTATGACGGCTCGGCGTGCCTAAGTCCAGACACAAACAACTGCACAGATGGACCGACAACAGTTTGGGATCAAGGGCTGATTGTTATGGCAAGTGACTCAGGCATCAATGGAGCCATAGCGCCAGGCGGCTCACCAGACCAGTTTTGCTTAGCGGTTTCTGCCACTACTAAAGCTGGGCAGCCCGTACCACTACCAGTGGGCACGACCATCGATTTCGAAATTACGGATGGCACAATCCTATCTTCCGTGACGTCATTCGAGCTAGGAAACTCCTATATTTCAGGAAATTCAGTAGATGCTTGCGTGCTTGCAACTGAGGATACAGACCCAGCAACTACAGCTCTGCTCAAAGCAATAGTAACGCCGCCTGCCCCATACTCAGGCTCGCCCATAGAATTTTCATCAACCTTGTAACTTCGACCTCGCTAGATACAGCCCGGCCTCAGCGCCGGGCTTTTTGCTTACACCCCAACTTTCCGCGATAATACCCCCCTTCTTTTTTAACGGGCGCCCTGCCCTGCATCCACTCTCCTGAAAACCGAGTCATCTGACGCATGAAAGAGACCGTATCCGAGCTTCTCCAGTCCGCACTGGCGGCCCTGCAATCCGAAGGCACGCTGCCCGCAGACCAGACCTTTACGCCACAGATTGGCAACACCAAGGACAAGTCCCACGGGGATTACGCCTGCAACATTGCCCTGATGGCCGCCAAAGCGGCCGGGTGCCCGCCACGCAAACTGGCGGAAGCGCTGGTGGCCGCGTTGCCGGAAAGTTCTGCGGTGGAGAAGGTGGAGATTGCCGGGCCCGGCTTTATTAACTTTTTCATGAGCACCGCCAGTGCGTTTGGCGTAGTGAATACCATTCTGGATGAGGCCGAGCAGTTCGGTCGCAACAACTCCGGTAACCGAGAGAAGGTGCAAGTGGAGTTTGTGTCTGCCAACCCCACCGGCCCGTTGCACGTGGGCCACGGCCGTGGGGCGGCCATCGGCGATTGCCTGTGCCGCCTGCTGGAAGCCAACGGTTACGATGTTACCCGTGAGTTTTACTACAACGATGCCGGCGCCCAGATCAACAATCTGGCCCTGTCAGTTCAGGCCCGGGTAAAAGGGCTGACACCGGAACACGAAAGCTGGCCGGAAGATGGCTACCGGGGTGATTACATCACGGACGTTGCCAACGCCTACCTGGCCGGCGAAACGGTTGTTGCCGACGACCGGGAAGTCACCGCCAAGGCGGACCCTGAGAACCGCGATGCCATCCGCGAATTCGCCGTCGCTTACCTGCGCCGGGAACAGGATCTGGACCTGAAGGCCTTTGGGGTTCAGTTTGATGTCTACTTCCTGGAATCGTCCCTGTACGAAGACGGCAAGGTCGAAGCCACGGTTGAGCGCCTGAAAGCCAACGGTTTCACCTACGAAGATGGCGGTGCCATGTGGCTGAAAACCACAGAATTCGGCGACGACAAAGACCGCGTAATGCGCAAGCAGGACGGCGGTTACACCTATTTCCTCCCGGATGTGGCCTACCACCTCGACAAATGGCAGCGGGGCTTTACCACGGTCATTAACGAACAGGGCGCGGACCACCACTCCACCGTGACCCGTGTACGCGCGGGCCTGCAAGCGCTGAAAGCCGATATTCCCCAAGGCTGGCCAGACTATGTGCTGCACCAGATGGTGATGGTGACCCGCTCCGGCCAGGAAGTGAAAATCTCCAAGCGCGCCGGCAGCTATGTCACCATTCGCGATCTGATCGACGAAGTCGGCCGGGACGCCACCCGGTTTTTCCTGGCCGCTCGCCGGGTAGACTCCCAGTTGACCTTCGATATCGATCTGGCTCGCTCCCAGACCAATGAAAACCCGGTGTATTACATTCAGTATGCTCATGCCCGCATTTGCAGCGTACTGCGCAAGCTCGCGGCTGAGGGCGTTGAGCGTGGCCTGAACGAATGCGTGGGTGACCTGAGCCTGCTGACTCTGGACGAAGAAAAGGAACTGGCCAACCAGCTGGCGAAATACCCTGAGCTGATTGCCAACTCCGCAGCCCAGCGTGAACCTCATCACCTGACCCATTACCTGAGAGAGCTGGCCGGTCTGTTCCATACGTACTACAACGCCCACAAGGTGCTGATTGAAGACACCGCGCTGCGGGATGCCCGCGTGAGCCTGTACCTGGCGGTGCGCCAGGTGATCGTTAACGGCCTGGATTTACTGGGCGTCAGCGCGCCAGAGGAGATGTAAACACCCCATGGCCAGAGACTACGCCAAGAAAGACCGCCCCGCTGGCAAAGGCGCCGCAGCGCCCAGAAAAAAAGCGGCCCGGCCAGCTAATACAGCAAAGCCCAAACGGAGCGCGCCTTCGCACTCTCAGCATGGCGGGCTCTCTCTGAAGTGGATTTTGTCTCTGGCCGCTGTCGGTGGTTTTATCGGTTTTATTGTGTATCTGAACACGTTGCCAACCGGCCAGGACGCTCTCTCGCAAAACCCTCAAGCCAAACAACAAGCCCAACCAAAAGCAACAGAAAAGCCAAAGGCCACACCGGCACAGAAGCAAGAACGGGACTTCCGCTTTTATGACATGCTGCCGGAATCGGAGGTGGTGCCGCCAAAAGTGGAGGAATACACCCCTGGCCCGGCTAAACAGGCTTTTGACTACGTGGTTCAGTCCGGCTCGTTCCGCAGCAAGGAAGATGCCGAACGTCAGCGCGCGCAGATTGCTTTTCAGGGCCTGCGGGCCCACGTTCAGCACATTGTTCAGGACAACGGCAGCGAATGGTACCGGGTGAACGTAGGGCCCTTTACCTCCCGCAGCCAGATGAACGCCGCCGTCGACAAGTTGGTCACCATCAATATCCAGCCCCTCGTTCGAAAGATTCCGAAAGAAGGTTGAATTCAATACAACCGCCTCCATAACGTCTGAAGACCGATTTTCATCAGGCAACTGGAGCCAAAATGACTACGATAGTTTCCGTCCGGCGTGACGACGAAGTCGCCATGGGAGGCGATGGCCAGGTTTCTCTGGGCAACACCGTCATGAAAGGTAATGCCCGTAAGGTTCGCCGCCTTTACAACGGCCAGGTGATTGCAGGTTTTGCCGGCGGCACCGCCGATGCCTTTACCCTGTTCGAACGCTTTGAAGCGCAGCTTGAAAAACATCAGGGCAATCTCACCCGTGCCGCTGTGGAACTCGCCAAAGACTGGCGCACCGATCGCGCACTGCGCAAACTCGAAGCCCTGTTGGCCGTGGCGGACAAGACGGCGTCGCTGATCATTACCGGCAACGGTGATGTGATTGAGCCGGAGCAGGGCCTGATCGCTATTGGCTCCGGAGGTCCGTTTGCCCAGGCCTCCGCCCGGGCCCTGTTGGAAAACACCGACCTGAGCGCCCACGAGATTGTCGAGAAGGCTCTGGAAATTGCTGGCGACATCTGCATCTACACCAACCAGAACCGCACTCTGGAAGTGCTGCCCATCAAAGACTGACCGGAGCGACCATGTCTGCTATGACTCCCCGTGAGATTGTCCACGAACTCAACAAACACATCGTGGGCCAGCAAGAAGCGAAGCGCGCTGTGGCCATTGCCCTGCGCAACCGCTGGCGTCGCATGCAGCTGGACAGCAGCCTGCGCGATGAAATCACCCCTAAAAACATTCTGATGATCGGCCCTACCGGCGTAGGTAAAACCGAAATTGCCCGCCGCCTGGCCAAACTGGCCGATGCACCGTTCCTGAAAGTGGAAGCCACCAAGTTCACCGAAGTGGGCTATGTCGGCCGCGATGTGGAGTCTATTATTCGCGATCTTGCAGACATGGCAGTGAAAATGCTCCGCGAACAGGAAATGAAACGCCATGAGAACAAGGCGTTGGACGCGGCCGAAGACCGCATTCTGGACGCCTTGCTGCCACCGGCTCGCGATTTCAATGAAGACAGCCAGCGCAACAACGATTCCGCCAGCCGCCAGATGTTCCGCAAAAAACTGCGGGAAGGCGAACTGGACGACAAGGAAATCGAGATTGATCTGCGCAGTGCCGGCGCCGGAGTTGAGATCATGGCGCCTCCCGGCATGGAAGAAATGACCAACCAGTTGCAGAGCATGTTTTCCAACCTGTCGTCAGACAAGCGGAAGACACGCAAGATGCGGGTAGCCGATGCCATGTTGCGCGTGAAGGACGAAGAAGCCGCCAAGCTGGTCAACGAAGAAGAGATCAAGCAGAAAGCCCTTCAGGCCGTTGAGCAGAATGGTATCGTGTTTATCGATGAGATCGACAAGGTTGCCAAGCGCTCGGAGAACACGTCTTCTGATGTATCCCGGGAAGGTGTACAGCGGGATCTGCTGCCGTTAATTGAAGGCAGCACGGTGAGCACCAAGTACGGCGCTATACGGACAGACCACATTCTGTTCATTGCCTCTGGCGCATTCCACCTGTCGAAGCCCTCCGACCTGATTCCGGAACTGCAGGGCCGCCTGCCGATTCGGGTGGAGCTGCAAGCGCTGACTCCGGACGACTTCAAGCGGATTCTGACCGAGCCGGACGCCTCACTGGTGCAGCAATACGAAGCGCTGATGGGCACCGAAGGCGTGAAGCTGACGTTCGCCGAAGACGCCATTGCCCGCATCGCAGAAGTGGCCTTCAAGGTGAACGAGACCACCGAGAACATTGGTGCACGCCGCCTGCACACGGTGCTGGAACGGCTGCTGGAAAGCTTGTCGTTTGATGCCGGCGACCAGGTAACCGATGGTTTTGAAGTGACCGCAGACTACGTGGATGAAAAGCTGGGCGAACTGGCTGAAGACGAGGACTTGAGCCGATACATTCTTTAACGGCACGTGCCTCAACAAAAAAGGCCGGATGACCTCCATCATCCGGCCTTTTTTACGCCTGAACGTTAGGCTAAAAGACTACTGTGCTTTGGAAAACAACTGGCTAACGTTGCTTAGCCCGCTGGCCAAGATGCCTTTCTCCGCCTGTTTCCTGCGACCCTTGGCAACGTAGAGCGGCAACATTTCACCATACAGGCTGGTACTGATGGTGCGCTGTTCGTCTTCAAGGCGGTCTCTGCGTAACTTGACACCGTATTTCGCGAGTTTGGGCTCAAGCTCATCCGCGCGTTTGAGCAGATCCCGCCGAGTCATCTGATAGGCATGCTCACACACCATTCTCCGGCTCTGGAAACTGAACACGTTGGAAAAGAAGAGCTTGGCGTCGTCCCGGGTCGGCTCGAACAGCAGGATATCTTTATCCGGATAGTCCCGGGCATACTGAGCGATGCCCGACTGCATGCGTGAATAAACCATGGTGCGGAACATCTGCGACAGCAGGTTCGGCATGCCTGAATGGGTCAAGTCACCCGCTTTCATAGAGCCGGCGCGGACGGCTGCGCTGGCATCAATGGGCACCTGGGGATTTACGGCGAACACCAGGTCTGCGCCGTCTTCGAAGGCTACCGAGGCGTGCAGGCCTTTTCTTAACGTGCCATCGACATAGTAGCGGCCATCGATATCGACCGGCACATACAAGCCGGGCGATGAGGTGCTGGCCTGAACCGCCTTGGAAATCGGCACATGGTCAAAGCCGGGCGCACCAAAACAGACGGCCTCGGTACTCTCAACGTCCGCAGCCACAACATAGAGGCTGTGCTTGAGCTGCCGAAAATCGTTGGTTCGACCAAGCATGGTAAAGGCCCGGCGCAGGTATTCGTGCAGACCCTCGTTATCAAACAGGCCAGCTGGTGCGGCCTGGGCCAGAATGGTCATGGCTTCCAGCAGGCTTTGATCGTAGGGGTTATTGATAAACCGGCTAATGGCCGTGCCCAGCAATTTGGGCACTGACAACAAACGGCTGCCGATTTCTCGAATGGCGGGCCGATAAAAGACTTCCGGGTGAAATGGGTGAACTTCCGCTTCGTTGCGCACGAATATCCGGCACAACTGGGCCGTCGTCACCTGGTTCGCCAGGTTCGCGGCGACAAAGGAACCGGAGTTCACACCCACATAGACGTCAAGATTATTGAAATCGAGACCATCCAGGGCTTCGTCCAAGGCTCTCAGGGCTCCGATCTCATAGATGCCACCCAAAGGCCCCCCGCCCCCCAGGGCAAGGCCGATTCTCGGTTTTGGCTTGAGCTCGGTTGCTGTTGTCATGGCCTGTCCTTTGTAGGTACTGCTTTAAATTTTACGGTTGTAACCTACCAATGGATTCTAGAGTGCGCACCCTATAACCGTAACAAAGCGTCAGGTTACGGCCTGCTCTGCCATTGCAGCACTGGATGTTTTTACCGGGCGCAGGTAACGGCCGAACCCGGCATTTCTGAGCGCCAGGTCTACGCAACTTTTAATCACGTGGGGGGAATCCAGCAGCAGCACGTCTTCGAGCAGTTGAATGGCCCATTCGCGATCAATGCTACGGATAACCGACTTCACTTTCGGCAGACTGGCGGCGTTCATTGAGAGCGAATCGTAGCCCATCGCCATGAGCAACAAGGCACCACCCGGATCCCCTGCCAGCTCACCGCAAATGCCCACCGGCTTGCCGACGGAATGCGCATCCTGGGCTATGCGCACCAGCGCCTGTAACACCGCAGGATGATAGGAATGGTAAAGCTGGGCAACCCGCGGGTTGTTACGGTCCACCGCCAGCAGGTATTGCGTGAGGTCGTTGGAACCCACGGACAAAAAGTCGACTCGCTCGGCCAGTTCCCGAATCTGGTACACCGCCGCTGGCACCTCAACCATCACGCCCACCTTGGGCATGTGGATGTCATAACCTTCTTCGCGCACTTCGTGATAAACCCGATAAATCAGATGCAGCGATTCCTCAACCTCGGAAATATTGCTGATCATCGGCAGCATGATTTGCAGATTATTCAGGCCCTCGCTGGCCTTGAGCATAGCCCGCACTTGAACCAGAAAGATTTCAGGGTGGTCAAGGGTGACCCGGATTCCACGCCAGCCCAGAAACGGGTTTTCTTCCTGGATCGGGAAATAGGTCAACGCTTTGTCGCCACCGATGTCCAGCGTGCGCATGGTGACGGGGTTGGGCGCGAAAGCTTCCAGCTGCTCCCGATAATATTCGCGTTGTTCCTGTTCGGACGGAAAGCGATCCTTGATCATGAAGGGCACTTCGGTGCGGTACAGCCCGATGCCCTCAGCACCGTGAGAGAGCGAGCGCACCACATCCGTCATCAGGCCGGTGTTTACCAGCAGGGCGACCCGATGGCCGTCGGTGGTTTCACAGGGCTTGTCTTTTAGAACTTCCAGCCCGCGGAACAGCTCGTCTTCTTCTTCGCAGATGGTCTGATAGAACGCCCTGAGATCTGCAGAGGGCGAGGCAAAAATCTGGCCCTCAAAGCCATCAACTACCAGCTCCCGGCCATCCAGCTGATTCACCGGAATATCAACCAGCCCCATGACCGTGGGCACGCCCATGGCGCGCGCGAGAATGGCAACGTGGGAGTTGCTGGAACCCTTGACCGATACCAGACCAACCAGCTGCCCCTTGGGCACCTCGCCCAGCATGGCCGGGGTGAGCTCTTCGCTGACCAGAACCGTGCGTTCGGGGTATTCCTGGTGTTTGTGCTCGCCCTCCTGCATGTGCGACAGCAAACGGCGGCCCAAGTCCCGGATATCGACCACCCGCTCCTGCAGGTAAAGATCATCCATCATCTCGAAATGGCGGATGTATTGTTGCACCACCTGTTTCAGCGAGCCCTGAGCCCATACGCCTTCACGAATCTTGTTTGCCACCTCACCGGGCAAGGCGCCGTCGTCCAGCATCCGCAGGTACACATCGAACAGCGCCTGCTCTTCCGGCCGGAGCTGTGATGCCAGGCGATTGGCAACACGCTCAATGTCTTCTCTGACCGCTTGCACGGCCGCCTGGAAAAGCTCCAGTTCTTGCTCAATGTTGTCAGTTGGTTTCTCGGGCACAACATCCAGATCGGCGGACGGATACACCACCACGCCGGTACCAATGGCCACACCCGGCGCACCCGGCACGCCACTGAAACTGACATCGTGGGCTTGCTCCCCCGTTAGAGACAGGCCACTGATGGCGCCTGTCGCCTCACTGTGGGCAATCACACCCGCCAATTGAGCAGATACCGTTACCAGAAATGCTTCTTCGCCCTCATCAAAGCACCGGGAGCTCTCGCGCTGCTGAACAACCAGCACACCGAGCACACGGCGGTGGTGAATGATGGGTACGCCAAGAAAGGAGCTGAACCGTTCCTCACCAGTTTCCGGGAAGTAGCGGTAGCGAGGATGGGAGGGGGCATCTTCCAGGTTGATGGGCTCTTCCCGGGACCCGACAAGACCAACCAGGCCCTCAGAATAGGCCAGGCTGACCTTACCCACGGAGTCTTTGTAAAGGCCCTCCGTGGCCATCAGAATATAGCGATTGGACGCCGGATCAAGAAGATAAACCGAGCAGACTTCGGTGCCCATGGCTTTCTGCACCCGCGATACAATGATATCCAGCGCCTCGTTAAGATCCCGGGCACTGTTTACCTCTTGTACGATACTTCGCAAGATGCTGAGCATGGAGTCAGTCCGTCATGTCTGATGTTCCTTCAAACGCCGGTTTGGCTCACCCTTTTGCCACTGTTCCATGTTGTGGAACAGTCTGGGAGCCAATTCTCTCAGCGCGCGTCTGTACACTTCTCTCTTGAATGAAACCACCTGCCCTAATGGGTACCAGTAGCTCACCCACTGCCATCCGTCGAATTCTGGTGAATCCGTGCCATCCACACGTACGTGTGCGTCTGGCGACAACATCCGCAGCAGGAACCATTTCTGTTTTTGCCCCACGCAAACGGGGTGCGAGTTGTGGCGAACCATCCTCCTGGGAAGCCGGTAACGCAGCCAGCCCCGGGTGCAGGTGATGATTTCCACATCGCTGGCACTGAGGCCCACTTCCTCTCCAAGCTCCCTGTACAGTGCTTCCTCAGGTGATTCGTTGTGATTGATACCACCTTGAGGGAACTGCCAGGAGTCTTGCCCTATTCGCCTTGCCCAGAGAACTTCGCCCCTGTGGTTGGCCAGAATGATTCCGACATTGGGTCTGAAACCGTCTGAGTCGATCACGGCACAGTCCTCGTAATAGTCGGTTGCCGGTCTATTTTATAACCGGCGAAAATTGTCCAAGTTGCTCTCATTCTTACAGAATCCCAAGGCTTCGGCAAACGGAGCTAATTGCGTCACTCCTGACCGCACACCACGGCAGACCCGTGATAGACTGTCGGCTTTGCTACAGAGCCTGTGACAATGGGAGGACGCGGCTTGACGCTCGCAATTTTTGATCTGGACAACACCTTGCTGGCCGGCGACAGCGACCACGCCTGGGGAGAGTTTCTGGTGGAAGAAGGCATGGTCGATAAGGAAGAGTATCGCCGTGCCAACGACCGTTTCTACGAGGAGTACCTGAACGGCGAGCTGGACATTTTCCATTATCAGCGTTTTGTGCTCGGACCCTTGTCCAGCCACAGCATGGAAGAGCTTGATTCCTGGCGCGAGGCCTTTATGGCCAAGAAGGTACAGGGAATGATGCAGGACAAGGCGGCAAAACTGCTGGCCGAGCATCGGGCCCAGGGCCACACCCTGATGATTATTACTGCCACCAACCGGTTTATTACCGAACCGATTGCCGAGCTTCTGGGCGTGGACCACCTGATTGCCACCGAGCCGGAACTGGTAAACGGCCGGTTTACCGGGGAAGTTGCTGGAACGCCGAGTTTTCAGGAAGGCAAAGTAGAGCGGCTGAATGATTGGCTGGCCGCCCACGGCGAAAGTCTGGACGGCGCCTGGTTTTACAGCGACTCACACAACGATGTGCCGCTGCTGAAGCAGGTTCAGAATCCGGTCGCCGTTGACCCGGACCCGACTCTGGAGAAATTGGCCATTGAAAGTGGCTGGCCAGTGCTGTCTTTACGGGACTGAAACACCAAACTCTGACGGATTCAAGGGGTCTGACCCTGCGGGTCAGACCCCACCCGCCTCTAACGCCGATCTCTGCCCACGCCGATCACAAAAACCCGGTCAGCGAGCGCACAAAGCAGGATTTAATGTAGTCCGTCTCCGGAATACCCGGCACAACCGGATGATCCGGCGCCTGATGACCCTGCTCCAGCAATTGCACGAAGCGGTCGATTTTACGCCCGCTGCCACGAATAATATCGATCAGCTTTTCCTGGGACAGATGCATGGAGCAAGACGCGGATACCAGCAACCCGTCGCGTTCCAGCAACCGCAAACCCAACTGGTTCAACCGGGCATAAGCCTGCTCACCGGCTTTCTGATCACGCCGACGCGGAATCAATGCCGGCGGGTCCAGCACCACGATGTCGAACTTCTCTTTCTCATCCGCCAGCGCTTTCAACGCATCAAAGGCATCGCCCTCAATGGTATCCACGTTATCCAATCCGTTCAGCTTTGCATTGTGATGAACCGAATCAACCGCGGCTGACGATGCATCAACACACGTCACCTGCGAGGCTCCGGCACACGCTGCCTGAATGCCCCAGCCACCAACGTAACTAAACACATCCAGCACCCGCTTACCCGGTGCATAGGCCTGCAGGCGCTGACGATTCATCCGGTGATCATAAAACCACCCAGTCTTCTGCCCGCCCGCCAGCGGCACCTCAAACTGCGCGCCATTCTCCTCAACCCGAAGAATGTCCGTTTCCGGCCCGTGGGCAAACTCCACATAATCAGAGAGCCCCTCCACCTTGCGCATCTTGCCATCGTTCTTCAGAACCACCACACGCGGGTGCGCCAAACGCTGCACCGCCCGCACAATCGCGTCCTTCATCAACTCCATGCCAGCGGTGGAAATCTGCACCACCACCACATCATCAAACCGGTCCACTACCAGCCCTGACAGCCCATCACTATCCCCGAACACCCAGCGATAAAACGGCTTCGGGAACAACCGCTCCCGCAACGCCAGCGCGGCTTCCATCCGATCCGTCAGCCTCTGCGGTGTCATACCATGGGCCCCATCCCGGCTGATCAGCCGGCCGCAAATCAGCGCATTCGGATTCACAAATACCGTGCCCAAGGGCTTATCATTCGACGCCCGTAACTGAGCCTGAACCCCGGCCTGGAACCCCGTCAACGGACTGCGATGGGTGTCCACCTCATTGCTGTAAACCCACAAATGGCCAGCACGAAGACGGCGCTCTGCGCCTTTGCGCAAATAAAGTACGGGGAAATCCATCGAATAGTTACCTAAGAGTGTATTCAATTAGAGGGCTACGCCATTGCTTGGGCGCCTTTCCGGGCATAGGCCTCACGAAACTGTGCGGAGCCATGGATGGCGGAGCCCAAGCGTCACATGGATGTGCCGAAGGAGCGTGTTTCGGGAGGCCTATGCCCGGAAAGACGCTTACACCAATACCTGGGACTACTCTTCCGCAGCAACATGCTGAGAATAAGCATCGGCATCCATAAGGCCATCTAGCTCACCCAAATCAGCGAGCTTCACCTTGAACATCCAGCCGTCGCCATAGGGATCTTCATTCACAATCTCCGGCTCATCCTCAAGCTTCTCATTCACCTCGATAACCTCACCGGTGACCGGACTGAACACATCCGAAGCAGACTTCACCGACTCGGCGACACCCGCCTCCTCACCGCCATTAACCGTCACGCCCACTTCCGGAACACCAATGTAAACCACATCACCCAACTGCTCCTGGGCAAAATCCGTAATGCCTACCGTAGCGGTGCCATCAGCCTCCACCCGAACCCACTGATGGGTTTCGAGATACTTCAAATCTGCGGGAATATCGCTCATGTTCTGTGTGTCCTGTTGAAACTTTTTGCGCAGTTTAACCGAACAGATTAGTTCCAGCGAATGCTACGCGCCAACTTCATGAACGCATTCAGATAATCCACCTCGACATCCCGCTCCCGAAAGCCCAGAAATATCTGTTTCGGCATACCTTCCCTGCCCAGCTGAAGCGCCCTAACCGGCATCTTCTGCGCATACTCATCCACCAACCAGCGTGGCAACGCCGACACACCACGACCCGCCGCCACCATTTGCAGCATAATATCTGTGGTCTCAATGGTTTTGTGGCGTGCGGGTGCCGCATGGGCCGGCAAGAAAAAACGGGTGAATATATCCAGCCGCTCCGGCGCAACCGGGTAGGTAATCAGTGTTTCCTTCTCAAGCTGGTCCGGCTCCACCCATTGCTCCCCCGCCAGCGGATGATCGGATGCCACCACCAACACCTGCTCATAATCGAACACCGGCACGAAGCTAACACCCGGGCGGTGCAGCGGGTCTGGCGTCACCAACAAATCAATATCGTGACCAAACAACGCCCCCATACCGCCGAACTGGAATTCCTGCTTTACGTCTACATCGACATCCGGCCATTGCTGTAAATATGGCCCTACCACTTTCAGCAACCACTGATAGCAGGGGTGGCACTCCATGCCCACGCGCAAGCTGCCGCGCTGGCCCTTGGCCACCTGCCCGACCAGCATTTCCGCATGCTCGAACTGTGGTAACAACCGGTTGGCCAGATTCAGCAATTGCTCCCCCGCCTGGGTAAACCGCAACTGCCGCCCTTCCCGGAGCCACACAGGCGTGCCCAACTGCTGCTCCAGTTTGCGAATGGCGTGACTCAGCGCCGATTGGGTCAGGTGCAACTGCTCTGCGGCCGCCGTCAGCGAGCCCTGGCGCTCGACCGCCCGGAAGATTTCGAGATGACTTCGTTCAATCATGGGTCACCTGTGAACATTTTTCATGGATAGGTGAGATATTACCATTTTTATTCATTAGATCATCAGAATAACCTTGTCCCCCTACTCACACTGACAACACCGAAGGACAAACTCATGGTGATCACACACAACCTTGGCTTTCCGCGCATTGGCGGCCAACGGGAACTGAAATTCGCATTGGAGGACTATTGGGCTGGCCGGCAAACTGAGCAGGAACTGGCGACGACCGCTGCCGACCTGCGCCGCCGCCACTGGCAACAGCAGGCCGGGCTGGATTTCGCGCCGGTTGGCGAGTTTTCGCTGTATGACCAGGTGCTGGATATGTCCGTGACTCTGGGCAACCTGCCCGCGCGGGTCGCAGGCAAAGAAGGTTCGGAACTGGATGCCTACTTCCGCGCCGCCCGCGGCCGTGGCGCCAACGACAGCCCCTGCTGCGCCACCGCCGCCGGTGAGATGACCAAGTGGTTTGATACCAATTATCACTACATCGTGCCGGAATTCACTGCTGACACCCGGTTCGAGCTTAATCCCGAGCGCCTGTTGAGCCAACTCACCGAGGCCCGTGAACAAGGTGTGAAGGCTAAACCGGTGATCATCGGCCCTGTCACCTACTTATGGCTGGGCAAAACCTCCGATGGCAGCGACCGCCTGGACCTGCTGGAGCGACTGCTACCCGCGTATGCCCAACTGCTGGACATCCTCGCCGATGCCGGAGCCGACTGGGTTCAGGTAGATGAGCCCGCGCTGGTGACAGAGCTGGACGCCAACTGGCGCTATGCGTTCAACCTGGCCTATCACCAGCTCAAGAGCAACCGCCCAAAGCTGCTACTGGCCACCTATTTTGGCGAACTCCGGGGCAACCTGCAGCTGGCTTGTGAACTGCCCGTTGCCGGCATCCATCTGGATGCGGTGAGCGCCCCAGACGAGGTCAATCGCATCGCTGACTGGCTGCCCAGCCACAAAGTGCTTTCGTTGGGAGTGATCAACGGCCGCAACATCTGGAAAGCTGATCTCTCCAAAATTCTGGACTGGCTTGAGCCTGCCCATGACAAACTCGGCGATCGCCTTTGGCTGGCGCCCTCTTGCTCGTTGCTGCACGTGCCGGTAGATGTGACTCCAGAAACCGAGCTGGATGTGGAAGTTCGCAACTGGCTTGCCTTTACCGTCCAGAAACTCGACGAACTGCAGGTGCTGGCGCAAGCCCTGAATGAAGGCCGACAAGCCGTGCAACCGTCTTTGGAGGCCAACCGGCAAGCCATCGAAAGCCGGCGACACTCAACCCGAGTGATCAACCCGGAGGTTCGGGCAGCGGTGGCGAACATCACCGAAGACCTGGGCAACCGCCAAAGCCCTTATTCTCAACGCATCGCCCTGCAACAGCAGACATTACAGCTGCCGGCCTTCCCGACCACCACCATCGGCTCTTTTCCCCAAACTCCTGACATCCGCCAGGCAAGACTGCGCTTCCGAAAAGGCGAATTGACCGCCCCAGCCTATGAGGCGCAAATGAAGGCAGAGATCGCCCGCTGCATCCGCGAGCAGGAGCTGCTCGGACTGGACGTGCTGGTGCATGGCGAGCCTGAACGAAACGACATGGTGGAATACTTTGGTGAGCAACTGGATGGCTACGCGTTTACCCGCTTCGGCTGGGTGCAATCCTACGGCTCACGCTGCGTGAAACCCCCTGTTCTGTTCGGCGATATCCACCGGCCAAAGGCGATGACCGTGGACTGGATTCGTTTCGCCCAGTCACTCACCGACAAACCCGTCAAAGGTATGCTCACCGGCCCGGTGACCATACTGAACTGGTCCTTCGTGCGTGATGACCAACCCCGCAAAGATTCCTGCCTGCAGCTTGCACTGGCTATTCGCGAGGAAGTTCAGGATCTGGAAAAGGCCGGCGTGAACATTATCCAGATCGACGAAGCCGCCCTGCGCGAGGGCTTGCCTCTGCGCCAATCCGACTGGGAGGGCTACCTGGACTGGGCGATCAACAGTTTCCGAATCGCCGCCAACGGGGTGCAGGATACAACGCAGATTCATACCCACATGTGTTACTCGGAGTTCAACGACATCATCAAGGCGATCGCCCGTATGGACGCCGATGTGATCACCATCGAAACCTCACGGTCGGACATGGAGCTGCTGGATGCGTTCAAAGACTTCGAATACCCGAACGACATCGGGCCGGGGGTATACGACATTCACTCGCCCAATGTTCCGGGCCAGCAACAGATCATCAAGCTGATGAAACTGGCGGCTGAGCGAATTCCCGCCGAGCGCCTGTGGGTCAACCCCGACTGCGGCCTGAAAACGCGGAAATGGGAGGAGGTGACCCCGGCTCTGAAGGCCATGGTGGCGGCGGCAGAGGCATTGCGAACCTGAGAAAAGGAGTCAGTGGGTGCGCTTTGGTCGGCGCACCTCGCCTTGCCAGGTTTTGTTCATGCACGGGTCTTATTTACCTGCCAACACCTTTGGCTAGCTCAGTCAGCAGCGCTCTCCCCTCAAGCTCGGCTGAGCTCACCATATTAGTAAACCAAAACCTGATGTTGGGTAGCCGCGCACTCACCAATCATTGAGGGGAACTCCGTGCTGCTTAAGGTAATCGCCATGTTCGTTGAGATAATCCTCGGTCAGCTCAGCAAAATCTTCGGGATCGCCGGGAACCTCTACGGCGGGTACCCGCATCACCTCCACTGCATTCGTTCGCTGACTCATCATCCACACCACGACTTTACCGCCAGGTGCCAGACCGAGAACCAACGTTCGTCTCGCTTTAAAGTCGGAGGTTCCATCTGGATACCAGTGTTCCACTGGCTCGCGCATTCGCTCCGGTAAATCAGAGGGCACTCGAATCAGGGTTGAGTAGTATTTCTGTTCAGCGAACGAGAACCAATGCAGCGCAATCAGATTCGGGAAAGGGTCCATTTCACCACCAGAACCCACTGGGCCGTGAGGCCCCGCCCAGCAACACCCCGTATACCCGCCCAGAGGTGCGCGCCAACTCCTAGTTCCGGATTTTTCGAGATGGGCATTGATCAGCCACATATCATAATGCTCAGGGGCGGCAGCTCGGATATTCCAATGCCCTCGCTCCTTCTCTAATGCAACACATCCAGAGAAAACAAAACTAAGAACAGACACCAAAACAACTCTTTTAACGGCCAGCATCAATGCTCCTCTACGTTAGGGTGAATCCTGCGTGTGTAGGATGCTGCTGGCGCATTAGGACTGAAATTACGACCGAGAATCAATGAGATCGGCACCTCACCCAATACGAACCTAAGTGGATTATAGTGCGCTGAGTAATGAACAAATCGATGACGAAGCAAATCTAGTTGATCTGCATTTAGTGTCAGCTCAACCGCACGACGATCCAGCGTCTCAAGCCACCTGGAGCTAATATTTTCAAGCTCCGGCGGCAAGTCCAAGTCATCCCTTCGTGGAATTTTCTTGAAGGGGACTCCAGCATCGATTGCCAGGCGATGCATCATTCGCAGAGCCACTCGGGAGTATTCTCCTCGAATCTCACGAACCATTCTTAGCGATAGCTCTACACGACCACGAGGAGCCGGGTGATCCGATTTCTTTTCGTAAATTGCCATACTCGCGTGCCCTTCTGGGCCCAGATCAGCCGGAGCCGGGTCGTGTTTTACTGAAGATCTTACCGGCATACTGAACCTACCAATCCAACCTTCCGCAAGTTTCAGTTTCCTCAGCTCATCCAAGTTATCCCATTCCATGGTTTGCTCAGGCATGTCATTTCGGTTGGGCGGAACCTCATGATACGGACTTATCAGCAGATCCTCACGCAACCGGTCAGGGTAGCCGCCTCCCACATCTGAATGTACTCCCGGCATACTTATTTCCTGAAAGTTTCCCGGAAGACTGCCGTCGGCGCCTCTAAGGCTATTCAACGCGAAGTTGTATCTATGTTCGTTGTCGGCAACAAGGTGAACGGCTGATTTTACGCTGTCCGGATCAAGATAAAGGTTAACCGGTCCGTTTCGGTTATTGCTTGCCCAGAAATCCCACCTAAACGGGTTTACAATCGCCGCAACGGTATCAAACAACCCCACAAACCGAATATCTACATCTTTTGGCCAATCTATACGAGACTCAGTGAACGCCTGACCCAGTAAACCTTTTCGCCCTTGACTAATTTCAAACGCTGCATGCCTGGCCGAAGCAGCACCTCGGCTGAAGCCAAACAAGTCGATAGTTAGTGACGATATGCCGCCAGAAATACCGCGTTCTTCAATTTGGAGGGCGACATTTCTGAACGCACTCTCCACCTGACTTATGATTCCAGTTTCCCCCATTCCTGAAATGGAGCCCAGTGTAGAGTCGCCATCACCCGTTTTCGTACCGATACCGGGAGCATAGACCCAGAAGCGGTGAGTTAGTCTATTGGTTTCCGGTGTTCGCGACTCATCATAAAGATCCCTAAGCTTCGCCACATTGCTCGGCGCATTTCCATAGCTCCCCCCCATTGACAAACCCAACCAATAGGAACACTCCTCCTCTGATATTTCTTTACGCCTGTATGATTCAACACACTCATCAGCCACACGCTCTTCCAACTCCCGCGAATTCTCGGCGTTATTCAACGTGCCATCGGTGAAGATACCAATCTCAAGATGGATTTCTTTAGGAGGTGCTTTCGTGTTGGGTGAGTCTTTGTGAGAGGAAGATTCCAATGGCTTCAGGGTTTGTGCAGGAAAGCTCATTGGTGGCGTAGGGGATGCGGATTGCTGCCTGAGCGCTTCTTCTCGCTGCTGCAACCGATACTCCATGTCAAACTGGCCAGCTGCGAGAAGGCCAACACTGCCTATGTTCTGCGCGGCCAGTTGCTGGGGCGTGATTCCGTGCCGGTTCAGTTCGTCCAAACTGCGGCGTAACTCGGAGCTGTCTCTGCTCTCGCCGGCCACCCAACGACCGGCCCCGTCACCAGAATCCCGCCAGCAAACCACCGGATCAGAGGGCTCACCGTCACAGGCCTCGTAAACGAGCCATAGCTCGCCATCGTCAATCCGGCGCACCACTTCGTCAACCAGTGCTGCCCGGTGATACCTTGAGGCGCGGCCGCCTCCTTGAGACCCAGCGCTGCGCCCGAGCAGGCGCTCAAGGTCAACTTTGTTGGCGTTGTGATTGTTGTCGAGGATCAGGCTTCTGACTTTCGAAGCGGCAAAGAAAGGCGATTCCAGCCTGGGTAGATCTGCAGCCAGCAGATCCCAGGTTTTTACTATTTTCATGGCTCGTCATCCGTTGACTGAGGGTAATCATCCTTGGGAAATCTAAATCAGTATCCGGTACTTTTCTCGTCCAGATCAAATTCAAACTGGTTCGCCCGCCGAACCTGCGTGCTGAAGGCGCCGGTTGGCTCCAGTTCGAACCATCGATAACCAGGCGCTAAGGGCTCAACTGCAAATTTGCTGGAGCCAGTAGCGAACTGAATGCAGGTAGATGGTGTCGCCAGCAGCTGCACACCATCCCGATGTTGCTGCAGCTCCTGATGAATGTGCCCCCAGAGCACGACTTTTACCTGGGGATGCCTGTCGACGATCTGCCAGAAATCATCGCGATTCTTCAGGCCGATTTTCTCCATCCAGTCAGAATGAATATCCACTGGGTGGTGATGCAGGCACACCATGGTGGGCAGCTCGGGATGCTGCGACAGCGCGCTATCGAGAAACGCCAGCTCGGCCTCTGATAACGCGCCGAACACCTTGCCCTTTACCGACGAGTCCAGCATGACGAAATGCCAGCCGCCTTGAACTCGCTGACTCTCGTTCGACTCGAATTCGGCGGCAATGGCGTTCATCCGTGCGGAGTCGTCGTGATTGCCGGCAATCCAGAGCGAGGGGCACTGAAATACCTGAAGTTGCTGACCGAAATATCGATACGCTTCGGCGGAGGCATCCTGGGAGAGGTCCCCTGTCGCCAGGATCAGATCGGGCTGACCGTGCACACGCAGTACCTCGTCGATCACGGCGGCCAGGCTATCGCGTGTGTTAACGCCCAGCAAAGCGCCGTCAGCCGAGGCCGTCAGATGCGGATCCGTCAACTGAAGCACCCGCAGTGGGCGTTGTGGTTCGGAGTTGGTCATGCAGGCCCTGTTGTTATCCATTGCAACCAGTTGAAATTACTGTCAAGTGTACGACGGCTTGGGCCAGTTTAATCCGCCACGAATGGAAGATAAGTCACATTCTGACCAGCTTCGCCTAAGATTTTGCAGTTTTTGACAACTATGACACAGGAAACGACGCCTGCAAGGTGAATCCAGGTCAGTCGATGCCCTGACCAGCGGTCCAGGCAGCGTGCTCCATGGGCAGGTGGCCAAAGCGCAGGCAATAGTCCAGCCAGTCAGCCAGAAAACCATTTACCTGAACCTTTTCATCAGGATGGTGCATAAAGCGGTTCGGATAGTCGTTCACGGGTGCAATTTGTCGCTGCCGGTAGCAACTGATGACCTCGGCCATGGCGGCGTCGTGATAGACACGCACTGTCATGCGGGGATTGTTGAGCCAGCGCCCGCTGTTATGAACCTGCTCTAACAGGAGAGTTTCGGTGAACCTGGCGGTTTGGAGCAGCTCGATACGTACCCGCCCCAGGTACTGATTCTCCCGATACAACTCGATTTCACACACAGGCTGACCATCCGCTTCGAGCTTCCTCAGTTTACGAAGCCTCTGGTAGTTGCCGTCACAAAGGGCGCCCAATTGCCGCAAATCCGGCACATAGGGTTTTGGCCGTTTTACCCACTCGGTCATGTCTGCCACTCCCGGCGCAATCTGTCGCGGTTCAGTTGCAGCCACTGGATGGCGATGATGGCGGCGGCGTTGTTGATGCGGCCGTCAGCAATCATGGCAAAGGCCTCCTCTGCGCTGACCACATGGGAAAGAATATCTTCGTTCTCGTGCTCAACCCCGAAGACTCCCCCCGCATCAGCTGTGCTGACCTGACCGCAGTAGAGGTGAATCATCTCGGTGGTACCGCCGGGAGAAACCAGGTAGTCGCAGATTTTGTCGAGGCGACTGAAACTCAGGCCGGCTTCTTCCTGCCCTTCGCGCTGAGCGACTTCTTCCGGGCTTTCGCCGTCTTCGTTCATGCCCGCAACCAGTTCGAGTAACCAGGGTGACTGGTTGCGGCCGAGCACGCCCAGACGGAATTGTTCCAGCAGTACGACTTCGTCCCGAGCGGGGTCATAGGGGAGTACGCAGGTGGCGTCGCCGCGGATGAAGAGTTCGCGGGTGAAGGTGGGCATTTCACGGCCATCGAAGCGCGGGTGGGTGAGCCAGAGTTTATCCATTCGGAAAAAACCCTGAAAGACGGTTTCGCGTTTTTCGATTTTGACGTCGCTGGCGGTGAACTGGAACGGTTTTGGCATTCGGGTTTCCGGTTTGATGTTCGGTTTTGAACGATAGCCTTTGGGGTTGCTTGGGTGCAAGTGTCTTACGGTTGGTGTAATGGTTTGGTTCTGGCCCTAGCCTGCATAGGTTGGTGCGTGGCAGTCGTTGGGTATTGCTTTCCAAAACACGCTCCTTCGGCACGTCCCTGTAACGCTTGAGCTCCGCCATCCATGGCTCCGCACAGTTTTGGAAAGCAATACCCAGCGCCCGCCCTCAACATTTGTGCAGAACGCCGTCTCTATATCGGCGATTTCTCAAGATTGAAAACACATGTTATGATCGGAACATAACTTTAGAGGTAGGCAATCCATTGGATGGATTAGAACAGCTTCTGGCCATACATGGCAGTCAGGTGCACAGGGATGATGGTTACTGGTGGAAGATTGAAGCGTGGTGCGTGCCACCAACGCGGGAGCGGCCCCATGGTATTCGGTATAACCTCACGCTCCATGACAAACACAACCGGCGCATATTTGGCATGGACAACGCCCATGCAGTGAAACCGGCAAAAACGGGTTTGAACAGCGGCAAGGTGCATGAGTTCGATCATGTACACCAAACCATGTCAGACACAGGCACACCCTACGAGTTTAAGGATTGTTTTGCGTTGCTGAGCGATTTCTTTTCTGGCGTAGATAAAACAATCTCAGACATCAACGGAGGCCGTCGATGAAAGCGCGCATTGGCATAATGCCCGAGGAGTTGATTCGAAAAAGATTACTGGCGATGGCTCAGGGGCTGTACACACCGGGGGCTGACGAGCCCCTGGTTTGGTATACCTCACTGAATGCGGTGTCTCAGGTTTTGTGCCCGGAAAACATCAGGCTTTTGCGCTTAATCGATTCGGAAAAACCTCAAACAATGACGGAGCTCGCCCGCCTGACTGGTCGTGCAAAAAGCAACTTGTCCCACACATTGAAATCCCTAAGGGACAAGGGGTTTGTCAGGCTTGAGAGGCAGAGCGGAAACACTCTTAAACCGGTGGCCTTGTTTACAGATTTTGAGATTATTTCCAGCTCGGAAATTGAGAACGAGATCCGCAGAGTGGCGCAGGACAGAGAGGTAGCCTGAGAAATACTGCAAAGGCCAGAAAGAGCCGGGGTGGTGGCCTTGTTCAGAAACGTGCGGAGCCATGGATGGCGGAGCCCGAGACGCACAGGGACGTCTCGAGTCGTTTTCTGAACAAGGCCGCCACCCCGGCTCAATGCGATCAGCCAGCAGGCTAGGCTATCAGGAACACCGAAGTCAGACCTTGTCGTAAAGCTTAGAGCCAGAGGCCACAAACTCCCGCGATTTGGCCTGCATGCCGGCATCAATCGCCGATACCTCATCAATGCCCTTCTCTGCAGCGTAATCCCGCACTTCCTGCGAAATTTTCATCGAGCAGAACTTCGGTCCACACATGGAGCAGAAGTGGGCCACTTTGGCGGATTCCTTGGGCAAGGTTTCGTCGTGGTAGGCGCGGGCGGTGTCCGGGTCCAGGGCAAGGTTGAACTGGTCTTCCCAGCGGAACTCGAAGCGGGCCTTGGACAGGGCGTTATCGCGGATCTGGGCGCCTGGGTGGCCTTTGGCGAGATCGGCAGCGTGGGCGGCGATTTTGTAGGTGATGATGCCGGTTTTTACGTCGTCTTTGTTGGGCAGGCCCAGATGCTCTTTCGGGGTGACGTAGCAAAGCATGGCGCAGCCATACCAGCCGATCATCGCCGCGCCGATGCCGGAGGTGATGTGGTCATAGCCCGGGGCAATATCCGTGGTCAGCGGGCCGAGGGTGTAGAACGGCGCCTCGTCGCAGCATTCCAGCTGCTTATCCATGTTTTCTTTGATCAGGTGCATGGGCACGTGGCCAGGGCCTTCGATCATGCACTGAACATCGTGCTTCCAGGCAATCTTGGTGAGCTCTCCCAGGGTTTCCAGCTCGCCAAATTGTGCCGCGTCGTTGGCATCGGCAATGGAACCCGGGCGCAGGCCGTCACCGAGGCTGAAGGAGACATCGTAGGCCTTCATGATTTCGCAGATGTCTTCAAAGTGCTCGTACAGGAAGCTTTCCTTGTGGTGCGCCAGACACCACTTGGCCATGATCGAGCCGCCCCGGGAGACGATGCCGGTGGTGCGCTTGGCGGTGAGTGGCACGTGGTGTAAACGAACACCCGCGTGGATGGTGAAGTAATCCACGCCCTGCTCGGCTTGTTCGATCAGGGTGTCCCGGAAGATTTCCCAGGTCAGGTCTTCGGCCACACCGCCGACTTTTTCCAGGGCCTGGTAGATTGGCACGGTGCCGATGGGAACCGGGGAGTTGCGGATGATCCACTCGCGGGTTTCGTGGATGTTCTTGCCGGTGGACAGGTCCATCACCGTGTCGGAACCCCAGCGGATGCCCCAGGTCAGTTTTTCTACTTCGTCTTCGATGGACGAGGTCACCGCCGAGTTGCCGATGTTGCCGTTGATTTTCACCAGGAAGTTGCGACCGATGATCATCGGCTCGGTTTCCGGATGGTTGATGTTGGCGGGAATGATGGCGCGGCCCCGGGCCACTTCATCCCGAACAAACTCGGGGGTGATTTCAGGCGGCAGGTTGGCACCGAAGGACTGGCCGGGGTGTTGATCCACCAGCAAGCCATTGGCCCGGGCGTCTTGCAGCTTCATATTCTCCCGGATAGCAACGTATTCCATCTCCGGCGTAATGATGCCCTGGCGGGCATAGTGCATCTGGGATACGTTTCTTCCGGGCTTGGCGCGCAGTGGCTTTCGCTCGTCCATAAACCGCAGGGGATCAAGCTGAGGGTCTTTCATGCGGCGGCGGGTGAATTCGGAGGTGTAGCCGTCCAGTTGCTCTACATCGCCTCGCTCGGCAATCCAGACGGCGCGAACCGGCGGCAAGCCCTTACGCAGATCGATAGTGGCTTCCGGGTCTGTGTAGGGCCCAGAGGTATCGTATACCACCACCGGCGGGTTCTTTTCGCCACCCATTTCAGTGGGGGTGTCGCCCACGGTAATTTCCCGCATTGGCACCCGCAGATCGGGTCGGCTACCCTGCACGTATATTTTTCGTGAGCTTGGTAATGGTTTGATTGCTGCGGAGTCTACTTTTGCGGAGTCGCTGAGGTATGCTGGTAAGTCCGTCATGAAATGCTCCCGGTTGCTCTTGTGGTATCGGGTCGCGTATGACGGAGTTGCGACAAATAGCCCTACAGGCATGGTGTCGCGGTTCATCTGGCCTTAATCCCTACGCCGGTATTATCCGGATCAGGTCGCGGGTTCTGCGTTGCAATCTCAGCCGATCGCCGGTTTCCGGCAGATCAGCACCCCGTCAAGACGCGATTCTGAATTCTGTTGCTCACAAAATGAGTGGCATTCGCAAGTGTAGAGACGGCGGCCATTATTGTCCATAATGTGCCACCAATACCTTTTGGTCACTGCCGGAGCAGCCTTACACTCTGAATGTTGACTGTTCGATTCCTGTGTCCCGATAACGGATGCTCGGAGAGAGTTCTTCAGGAGAGACAATGAAAAAACGCTTATTTCCAGGACTGATCGCCCTGCTGGCAGCCCAGCCTGCCTTTTCTCTGGATCTGATGGAAACCTACGAGAAAGCCCTGTCTTATGACTCCGGCATTGCCTCTGCCATGGCACAGTTCCAGGCACAGCAGGCAACCAGCGATGTCAGCAAGAGCGCCCTGCTGCCCAAAATCTCGGCGGTTGGGTCAGCAAGCTACACACGTTTCGAGCCCAGGAATATACCCGGGGGGGCAAACGCCGATGAGCTGACGCGGCAACTCTTCTCGGGAGACAGTTATCGAACCTACCGCTACGGCGTCGAGCTGACCCAGCCACTGTTCCGGGCTCAAGACTGGTTCAGCTACGAAGCCAGCCAGTTCCAGGCCGAGGCGGCCGAGGCCCAGTACAACCTGGCCCAGCAACAACTGATTCTGGATGTGGCAACCGCCTACTTCGATGTCCTGCGCGCCAAGGACACCGTCACAACCGCAAAAGCGACTGAAACGGCCATCCAGCGCCAGTACGAACAGGCCCGGGAACGGTTTGACGTGGGGCTCATTGCCGTCACCGAAGTCTATGAAGCGCGTGCCAGCTACGACGATGCCAGGAGCCAGCGCATCGCCGCCGACAACGACCTGAATGTGGCCAGGGAACAACTGGCCCGGTTAACCGGAGAATATCCGGACGCCATGGAAAATCTCAGGCAGAATTTTCCGCTCGGGCGCCCGGAGCCCATGGATCCGACTTCGTGGGAAGCAACCGCGGTGGAGCAAAACTGGTCTATTCAGGCGGCCCTGAGGCAACTCAATGCCAGCGAAGCCAGCCTGAAAGCGGCAAAGTCCGGTCATTTGCCAACCCTTGAGCTGAGCGCCTCCTACCAGGAAACCAGTCTGGAGAACGCCCTTTTTACCCAGCAGGAGCGCAGCCAGTCCGTTGCCTCACTGTCACTGACCATCCCGCTCTACACGGGCGGCGGCACCCAGGCCGGCGTGCGCCAACAGCGCTCACTGGTCACCGTGGCCGAGCAGGACCTGAACACCACGCGCCGGGATGTGCAGGTGAACACCCGCAGCCTGTTCCTGACCGTGAACAACAACGTGGAGACAGCCTCTGCCCTTGAGCAAACCATCATCTCCCGCCGCAGCGCACTGGATGCGACTCGTGCCGGCTATGACGTAGGCACCCGCAACATAGTGGAAGTACTGGACGCGGAACGCGCCTTCTATGTTGCCCTGAGGGATTACGCCAATGCCCGCTATGATTACGTCATCAACTCCCTGCAACTGAAGCAGGCAGCCGGCACGCTCAGCCCGCAGGATCTGATTGACCTGAACAACTGGTTGAGCGAAGGCGCCCGGGGCATTGAAGCTCTGGCGGAAGAAGATAAAACGCTGGACAACCCAGCGCAGTAATTTCGACGCTGGATGAGAGGGAACGATGCCCGGGCAGCCGAAAGGCCCCGGGCATTACAACCTTTCGATAATCCCTTCCACGACCTTGTCCAAGGCGCCCCGGTTCTTGTTCACCACCATCAGGGCTCTCGCACCAAAGGCACGGCACTCCTCGGAGTCAGACATCAAGCCACTGATTGCCTCAGCCAGATCGTCACTCCCTTCAACCATCTGCACGCCGTGATCCGCCAGCAGGCGCTCGTAAATGGTTTCAAAGTTGAACACATGGGGCCCGGAAAACACCGGAATGCCCCAGGCAGCGGGTTCGAGAGGGTTGTGACCACCCCGCTCTATCAATGACCCACCTACAAAGGCGATATCACTCGCGCCATACAGCATCATCAATTCACCCATGGTGTCGCCCAGATAAACCTGCGCACTCTGCGGGCTTTGATTTTTTGAACGACGGGCGACACTGAGCCCCATCTCTTCAGCCATGGCTGCAACTGAGTCGAAACGCTCCGGATGCCGGGGCACAATAATCAGCAATGCGTCACTGTGATGCTCAAGAATGCGCTGGTGCGCACTGAGCAGCTGCTCGTCTTCGCCTCCGTGGGTACTGCCGGCAATCCAGACTTTCCGGCCCTCAAGTGTTTTCCGGACGACAGTGGATGCCTTTCGCACATCGTCGGGGATATCCACATCAAACTTGACGCTGCCGGTCACTTCAACCCGATGAGCGGCTACGCCGATGCGCTGAAATCGTTCGGCATCCCGCTCCGCCTGAGCAGCCACCCAGCTGATGCTTTTCATGACGGCGGCCGCAAACCGCCTCACTCTTTCATACCCCCGGGCAGAGCGCTCAGACAGGCGGGCATTGATCAGAAATACCGGCACATGGCGCCGCCGGCATTGGCGGATCATATTGGGCCAGATTTCCGTTTCGAGGATAACCAGAATGCCGGGGTTTACATGATTAAGAAACCGCCGGATGGACCCCGGCGTGTCGTAAGGAGCATAGGCATAGGCTACCCTGTCCCCAAACATCTTCCGCGCCTGGGCCAGGCCGGTGTCTGTCATGGCTGTCATCAAAATGGTGGCCCCAAGATCCTTGGCAAGCAGACGCCTCACCAGGGGGCCAGCTGCAATGGTTTCACCAACGGACACCGCATGCACCCATATCACCGGGCCGGACATATCCGGCACTCTGCCCAGGCGGTGCTGCCAGTCTTTGCGCAACGCAGGCGCCTTGCGGCCCTGCCACCAGAGCCGGATCAGGATAAATGGCAAGGCCAACCGGATAAGCTGGGAATAGATAAACTGAAACACGCAGGACTCCCGGCAAAACAGTGCGTTATCATAAAGCGAAATTTGTCGAGGGGGTGCATCTTGCCCCCGGGCTAAACGTTTGTCGATGCAGGATTCACGATTTTGAAAAAGAAGTACCGCAAGCTACCCAGAAACACCGACTACTCAGCTTACCGCCATCCCCGCTGGTGGCCAACCTGGCTGGGAATGGCCGTTATGTGGCTGGTCGCTCAGTTACCCATCCGCTTTCAATGGTGGCTGGGCAAACTTGTCGGTTTACTGGCGTGGAAACTGGCCAAAAGCCGCAGACACATTACCGAAGTGAACATTCGCCTGTGCTTTCCTGAGCTTCCGGCCCAACAGCAGGCAGCCTTGGTCAGAAACGCCTTCATTGCCAACGGTATCGGCCTGATGGAGTTGGGCATTGCCTGGTTCCGCGACCCGAAAAAGCTTACAAGCATGACTCAAGTTCACGGCCTGGAGCATCTTGAGCAAGCCCGGAAAGATGGACACGGCGTGCTGCTGCTTGGCGGCCATTACAGTACTCTGGACCTCGGCGGCAGCCTGGTGACCGAATACATTGAAGCGGATGTCATGCAGCGTGATCACAACAACCCATTGACCAATGCCGTTATGACCCGGGCCCGGGGTCGGCGCTACGGCACCGTGCTTGGCTCCAAAGATCTCCGGGGACTATTCCGCAGCCTCAAAAATAACCGTACGGTCTGGTATGCCACAGACCAGGACTACGGGCGCAAAGACATCGTATTCGCACCCTTTTTCGGCATTCCGGCCGGCACCATCACCGCCACGTCCCGGATCGCGGAGCGCAGTAAATGCAGGGTTGTTCCGTTCAGCCACTTCCGCCGCGAAGACAAGCCCGGCTACGACATCTACTTTCACCCACCACTGGACGACTTTCCCAGTGGGAATGACCTGGAGGATGCCACCCGCATCAATGCCATCCTGGAACAGGAGATCCGAAAGGCTCCAGACCAATATCTGTGGATGCATCGCCGCTTCAAAACCCGGCCAGACGAAAACGACCCCGGATTTTATGGGCGGGCACGCAAGAAAAAGAGGTAGAAAGTGAGCGCAGAAACCCAGGCACCGGTCATCTGGCTGATCACGGATAACAAGCCAGGCCACAAGAACCAGCTCAAAGGGCTGGGGAACCGCCTGCGAGTGCTCACGGGCGCGGCTGTTTACTGGGTCAACGCAGAAGACTACTCCGTTCCTTTATGGCGAGCGGTGCTGGGGCTGGCTCCGGTCATGGATACCGCTCTACCGCCTCCGGCATTGATTGTTGCTGCAGGCACCGGTACACATCGTCTTCTATTGGCTTTGCGCCGCTATCGAAAGGCCCGCACCGTTATTCTGATGAAGCCAGCCTTCCCTCTCGCCTGGGTAGACGCTGCCATTATTCCGGCCCACGACGAGGTGAAAGCATCCAAAAACGTCCTGATCACCGAAGGCGTCATCAATTCGGTGACGCCCCTTGCCAGGTTAACCACCAAACCGGAAGCACTGATACTCGCAGGCGGGCCATCACCCCACTTCGACTGGGACAGCGATGCCATTCTCTCGCAGATCAGCGATCTGATTGCGCGATACCCCCAATGGCGATGGACCATCAGCGATTCACGCCGGACACCAGAAACCCTTGCGGCCCGGCTCGACGAACTGCAAGGCCCCAAGATTACCGTCATCCACCACGGCAGCACCCACGACAGCTGGTTGAACCATCAGCTGGCCGCCTCAAAGGCGACATGGGTAACCCCCGACAGCGTCTCAATGGTGTGCGAAGCTGTGACCTCCGGCGTGCCCACCGGCTTACTGGATTTGCCCGCCCGCCCGGGTAGTCGAGTCGCCAGCGGCATCAAGCGACTGGCGGAGCTGGGGCTTGTCGCCCACTGGAGCGACCACGCCAGCGTAATGAACGAGCAGGTAGAACGCCATGCCCGGCTATGGGAAGCGGACCGCGCCGCCCGCTGGTTAATTGACCGGTTTCGGGTAAGCCCCGGCAACACCCCAAAGGAGCACCGTCATTGAGAATACTTCAGGCACTTCCTGCACTTTACAGTGGCGGCGTAGAACGGGGCACCGTGGAGTTTGCCGCCGAACTGGTCAAGCGCGGCCATGAGTCTTTTGTAGTCTCCAATGGCGGGCCGATGGCTGAACAGGTGCGTGGTCAGGGCTCAACCCACATTCACATGCCCATTCACCGAAAAAGCCTCGCCTCCTTCGGCCAGATTTTACCTATGCGGCAATTACTGCAGGACCTCAAGCCCGATATCGTTCATGTGCGCTCGCGCATGCCGGCATGGATCGTTCACCTGGCCCTGAAGACCTTGCCGAACGACCAACGGCCGGCGATTGTTTCCACCTTTCACGGCATGTACTCGGTGAATCCTTACAGTGCCATCATGGCCAAAGCCGACCACGTGATTGCGGTATCGAATTGCGTAAAAGACTATGTACTCAATAACTTTCACGTTCCGGAAGACCAGCTGACGGTCATCCAGCGCGGAGTGGATGTGGATGCCTTCCGTGACCGCGCCATCAACGAACAGTGGCTGGACATCCTGCTATCTCGCTTCCCTCAACTGGCTGGCAAGAAAGTCATCATGATGCCGGGACGGATTTCCCGCTGGAAAGGCCAAATGCACTTTCTGGAGGCAATGGAAAGAATTGTCCGCCACCGCCCCGATTGCCACGGCATTATCGTCGGGGGTGCAGAACCCGGAAAGGAGCGCTTCCTTCAGGAACTGGAAAAAGAACGGAGCCGGCTGCAGCTGACCGACAAAGTGACTTTCCTTGGCCAGCGCAACGACATGACCAACCTTTACCTGTTCGCAGATGTCGTGTGCCACATGTCCACCAAGCCGGAACCTTTCGGGCGCACAGTCACCGAGGCTCTTGCCTCCGGCACACCGGTCGTTGCCTACAACCGGGGAGGGGCGGCGGAAACATTACAGGCTTGCTTCCGGGATGGACTGGTGGCACCAGATGATGCCGGGGCATTCGCCAGCACGGTGTTGGCATTGCTGGATAAACCCCGGCCAGAGATTGAGTTGCCGGAGCGGTTTTTGTTGCGGGCGCAGACGGAGGGGACTTTGGGGGTTTATGAGAAGGCTCTTCGGGAGCGCCCAAGTTGAGAATCGCATTGTTGCTGGCTACGCCCGGTAGCGGCTGGGGCGGCATGGAAAAACACTGCACCGAACTTGCACAAGAGCTTGTGGAACTGGGGCATGACGTCCACGTTCTGGCCCATAGCAACTATCAGGACAAGTTCCCTGAGCCAGTCCGCTTTCACCCCTGCCCTATGACCCTGGGGCGAAGAAACCCATGGCTTCGCTGGAAGCTCCGGCGCACGTTGCAGCATATCCGCCCAACCATCGTGCATGCCCATGGCAATAAGGCAGCCACCCTGGCCGCACTCACAAAACAGCCTCACTGGCAAACGATCGGCACGGTTCACGGAACGAAATCCAACGTCCGCCCGTTTACCTCACTCGATAAAGTCATTGCGGTGAGCCAGGCTATCTATGATCAGATTCAGCATCCCAGAAAGTATCTGATCTACAACGGGGTAAAACAACCGGACAGCTCCCCGGTCACTTTTCCCCTCAAGGGCTTCATCAAGGTTGTTGCTGCAGGACGACTCGAGCCAGTAAAGGGATTCGACAAACTCATCCAGGCCTGGGAGAGAGTCTGCTACATCACTCCTGAGGCACACCTGACAATCTTTGGGGACGGAAGCCTCAAAGGGCAGCTGAACGAGCTGGCGAAATCACATGGACTCATCAACTCAGTAACCCTCGCAGGCTTCCATACCGATATCGGGAGCATCCTTCAGAGCGCAGATCTTCTGGTGATAAGTTCTGAACGCGAAGGTTTCCCGTACATCCTGGCAGAAGCGCTTGTGGCTGGCTGCCCTGTAATCTCAACCCCAGTGTCAGGGTGCAGGGAACTGCTACCAGATACCGCTCTTGCAAGCGACACCACCACCGAAGCCATCGCGGAACTTCTATTCAGCGCCATCGAGAATATCGATGCATTGAGGGAGAGTCAGGAAGAGCTCTTCCGGTACGCGAACACACACTTGACATCCGGCGCAATGGCCGGATCTACGGTTGCGGCGTATCAGGCCTGAAGGATGACTGTTTTAACCCCGCCATAACCCGCGCTGCGACCAACTCGTGCCCGAATGCGGAAAGATGCGTTCCATCATCCATCAGCGCTCTACACCGGGCAGACCAAAGATCCTCGTACGCATCCGCGTAAACTGCATTCGATCTATCCTCAGCGATTTGGCGCAAAGCATCGTTGTACTGTTTGATTCGGGGGTTACGAGGCTCGTCGAGATTTGGAGAAGTCGCCACCAGCACAAACACTGTATCCGGAGCCGAGCTGACTACTTTCTGAATATTGCGGACATATTCCGGCAAGGGAACCTGTTCCACCGCTCCAAACCTGTCCTGAATCTGCCACTTGCGTGCCCACTTCTTGAACTTTTTCACCATCTTCCTGGCAATCTTTCGCCGGAGGCTATCCGGATAATAAAGTACGTAGGGTGCCCCTTTGAAGGTCAGCCAGGAGTCGACCAATCCGTATTGAATAAAGGCTACTGAATAGTTTGAAGCCGGATAATCCTCGTTGTAAAACAACAGCTCGCGGGTTGTGCTCATGGTATGCCCGCAGTTTTTGAGCTGCAGGGACAGGGTATCGCAGACGATTTCCGGCCAAAGCTTTACCGGGGTATCTTTCAGCCCCTCAGTATTGCAATCACCATAAGCTACCGCCCTTTTCATAAGATTTTTCCTGTTCGAACCACATGCCCAAGCCAAGCATGCATAATACGCACATTAAATCACCAACGTTGCATCAGAATGGTCACTCTGAATCTTAACAACTGTAAGCCGTTTGCTCAGGGCTATAACCGCTACTGCTTCCAACACCCGAACAACCCGGACAGGTGCGTGAAGGTTATCCGGCCAGAGAACATCAAAGCCCGTTATCGCCGTCAATCTCCGGTAAAACGAGTTCTCGGTACAGCACGACTGAACGATAACGTCCAGGAGCTGAAAGCCCACTCACAACCGGCCATCCGCAAGCTCATCAGCGCAGGAAAGGAAGCCATCCTCTGGACACACTTGCCCCGATTCTACGGCAGCGTTGAAACCACGTTGGGCACCGCCAATGAGAGCGAGATTATTCGATGCGCTGACGGTTCCGTAGCCCCGACGCTGGAATCACTGATTCGTGGCAAAAAGGTAACTCCTGAGCTTCAGGAAGCAATCAGCCGATTTGAAGCCTGGCTGGCAGATACCCGTATTCTCACGCGCAACCTTCTGCCCCACAACCTGGTCGTCACCGACCGCTCCGGCCAATCGGAGCTCTTTCTGGTGGATGGCCTGGGGGCGCCGACCATTCCACAGGCTTTGGCAGGGGTGCCCGGGTGGAGCAAGCGTTACATCACCAGAAAAATTGCCCGGTTCCATACAAGATTGGCCTGGGAGCAAGATAATCGAGGTTTATCCTGGGAAGATTTCCAACGCTTAAGATAAAACCACGCCGCGCCCCATGGTAAGATAACGGGCACTTTTATCTGCAAAACTGGCAACTTTCACAACCCGGAGTGCACATATGATTCATCCCGTCATTATGGCCGGAGGCACCGGCTCTCGCCTTTGGCCCCTGTCCAGGCAACTGAACCCGAAACAGTTCCTGAAGTTGACGGATGATCGATTGTCCATGCTGCAACTCACGGTTGCCCGGCTGGATGGTATGGAGTCTGCAGATCCTCTGCTGATCTGCAATGAAGAGCACCGTTTTCTCGCTGCAGAACAAATGCGCCAGGCGGGCTATAAAGATGCGCGGATTATCCTGGAACCTTGCGGACGCAACACGGCTCCGGCAATTGCTCTGGCCGCCCTGCAACTGACCAAAGCTGCTGGTGAAGATTCTGCCGACCCACTGATGCTGGTGCTTGCCGCTGACCACCTGATTCAGGATGTCACCGCCTTTCAACAAGGCATACAAAAAGCGGTTCCGCTGGCGCAACAGGGCAACCTTGTCACCTTCGGCATTGTGCCAAGTCATGCCGAAACCGGCTACGGCTACATTCAGCAGGGCCAGGCGCTCGAACCCGGTAGCTACAGTGTTAATCGGTTTGTTGAAAAACCCGACCTGACGACTGCCCAGGGGTACCTTGCTTCTGGCGACTATCTCTGGAACAGTGGCATGTTCATGTTCGGTGCGCGCCAATACCTCGCAGAGCTACAGAAGTATCGCCCGGAGATTCTCGCCATCTGCCAGGCGGCGGTGGACAACGCCAACGAAGATATCCACTTCACCCGCATTAACGAAAGCATCTTTGCCGATTGCCCCGAAGACTCCATTGACTATGCCGTTATGGAAAAGACCCGCAATGCGGCTGTCGTATCGCTGGACGCTGGCTGGAGCGACATCGGCTCCTGGTCTGCACTCTGGGAAGTGTCAGAGAAAGACACTAACGGCAACAGCTTTGGCGGCGACGTCATCGCCCACGATACCGAGAGCACCCTGGTGAGGGCGGAAAGCCGACTGGTTGCAACCGTCGGGGTAAAGGACCTGGTGATTATCGAAACCAAAGATGCCCTGCTGGTCGCCCACAAGGATAAGGTTCAGGACGTTAAAAAGGTGGTCGAGCGCATCAAAGGCGATGGCCGTCACGAGCATATGAATCACCGGGAGGTTTACCGTCCCTGGGGCGTTTACGACTCCATCGACAACGGCCAGCGCTACCAGGTAAAACGCATAACAGTGAAACCAGGTGCCAAGCTTTCAGTACAGATGCATCACCACCGGGCTGAACACTGGATTGTGGTCAGCGGCACGGCCAAAGTAACCAATGGGGAAAAAACCTACCTGGTGACCGAAAACCAGTCCACTTACATTCCTGTGGGCCAGATTCACTCACTGGAAAATCCCGGTGTGATAGATCTTGAATTGATCGAAGTTCAGTCCGGTTCCTACCTCGGGGAAGATGATATTGTGCGGCTCGAAGACGTTTACGGCAGAGGCTAACGCCACTTTGCACATACATTGCCAGCCAATGGAAGAGACGTACGTTAGCGGAAAGCCCGGACTTAGCTACCTAACAAAAAACCGTTAATATCGGACTTCTTTGGGGTTCCAGCTCCCCTAAATTACCGGAGTTCGAAACATCATGCGACGCCACACTCTTTCCGCGCAAAGAACCGCCTGGGCATCCTGGTTTATCTTTGCTAACGGGGTTATCGCACTTCTGATCGGGCTGCGTTACTTACCCTGGATGCACATCCCCGATACCAGCACCGCAGCCTATGTTGGGCTTCTTCTCCCCGGCCAGTTTGCATTACTGGCGTGGCTAAGCGGGCTCCCGCTCTTAGCCCTGGCCCTTATATTACCCGCCAAACGTGCACTGACCGTGTTTGCGATTATTTACGCCAGCGCGGGCATTGCGCTTCTGGCAACCGACACTGCAGTCTACTCTCTCTATCGTTTTCACCTTTCGTCCTTTGTTTTGGAGCTGGCGCTTCGTGGTGGCAGTGAAATCTTTGCGTTCTCCTGGCAGTTCTGGGCGTCCACCCTGGGCATTGTCTTCGGCATTGTCATTATTGAAACCATCATAGCCGTCCTGCTATGGCGCAGACGCCCTCGCGGTCTGTGGTTAGCAGCCAGCTTTGCAATCATGATCGGGCTGCAGGTTGGCGCTCATGCCTGGCATGCATGGGCCGACGCAAACTACGACTCCCGAGTGACCGGCATCACCCGACACGTTCCGCTTTATTATGGCGCCACCGCCAAGCGGTTCATGAATAAACACGGATGGGTTGACCAGCAAAAAGCCCGAGATAATCAGTCCGCCCAAGGGCTGGCACCTTCCAATCATACAGGGCCGCTCAACTACCCGACTCAGCCACTGCAATGCTCGGAACCTGCCCGCAAACTGAATGTTCTGATGATCGTCATAGACGGGGCTCGATGGGACATGCTCGACCCGCGCTGGATGCCCAACATTTATGAATTCGCTCAGAATAACCTGACGTTCGAGCAGCATTACAGCAACGGAAACGCCACTAAGCCCGGCATTTTCACCCTGTTCTATTCGTTGCCCGCCAGTTATTGGGACGCCTTCACCGCGAGCAAAAAACCGCCGGTTACCATCAGCAGAATGCAGGAGCTGGGCTATCAAACCAAAGTACTGGGTTCTGCCACGCTGGTAAGCCCAGCATTTGACCAGAATGTATTCTCGTCCATAAAAAACCTTCGTCTCAAAACACCTGGTAACCACCCATGGGACAGGGACCGCCGGATTACCGAAGACTGGTTGGAATTCACCGAGCATGAACTTGACCCAGCCAACCCGTTCTTCGGCTTTCTATTTTATGACACCCCCCACAACCATATGGTGCCGGACGATTACCCTGTGAAATTCCAGCCCTACTGGGAGTCCGTCAACAAGCTGCAACTCGATGCAGACTTCGACCCCGAGCTCATCAAAAATAACTACAAATCCACCCTGCACTTCGCGGACAATTTGATCGGCAGCGTTCTTGACGACCTTATGGGCCGAGACCTGCTTGATCACACCGTCGTTATGATTACCGGCGACCACGGCCAGGAGTTTAACGACTATGGGAAAAATTACTGGGGACATGGCAGCAACTTCGGCGACTATCAGCTTAGGGTGCCAATGGTGGTACACTGGCCCGGCAAACCGGCACAACGAATTGATTACAGAACCGAGAATTTTGATATAGCTCCAACGCTTATGGGTGACTTGCTGGGTTGTCAGAGCTCAGACCCAAGCCATTACGCTACCGGAAATGGCTTGCTCGAACCTCAAGAACGCCCATGGAGCATAGCCCATAGTTATATGGACTATGCGCTTTTGACGAAAGAGCTGGCCGTCGTTACCCATGCTTCTGGTAATGTTGATGTCGTAAGCCGGAGTTTGGAGCCGGTCCGGAATTATGAGCTCAAGCCCTCTATAGCCATTCGGGTTCTGGAGGAAATATCTCGGTTTTATGAATAACTGTCATATCAAGGTACGCGAATACTACTTATGAAGCTTTCTGTGATCATCAGCACCTACAACTCACCTGAGTGGCTGGAAAAAGTCCTGTGGGGATACAGCGCACAAACCCACAAGGATTTTGAGATCATCATTGCAGATGATGGTTCAAAAGGTGAAACACGTCAGCTTATTGATCGCATGAGAGATGAGACCGATCTCACGTTAACCCATGTATGGCAGGAGGATGACGGTTTTCAGAAGTGCCGAATCCTGAATAAAGCGGTTCTCACATCTCAGGCAGAGTATCTGATTTTCACCGATGGCGACTGTATTCCTCGCAATGACTTTCTTGAGGTGCATGCAACCGAAGCAGAGCCTGGCTATTACCTGTCAGGCGGCTATCACAAGCTGCCCATGGAGACGAGCAAAGCGATAACTCGTGAAGATATTCTGGCCGGGCGGTGTTTCGAACTCGAATGGCTCAAAGCGCATGGCCTTGGTTCCACGTACAAGAACAGCAAGCTCACTGCTCGTGGCTGGAAAGCCCGATTGTTCAACACCCTAACCCCAACACGCTGCCGCTTCAAAGGCTCCAATGGATCAGCGTGGAAAAAAGATGTGCTTGCAGTTAACGGCTTTGATGAAACCATGGCCTATGGTGGTGAAGACAGAGAGTTTGGAGTTCGGTTGGTTAATCTGGGCATCAAACCGAAACATGTCAGGTATAACGCGATAGTTATTCATCTCGATCATGCGAGAGGATATGTTGATCCCGATACTGTCAAGGCAAACAAGGAACACAGAATCCGGATTGAAAACCAAGGCATCACCCAAACGCCACATGGTATCAATTTACACATCGGCGAGCCCCGAAAAGGAGCGATCTCTTGATATTTTTCGTTTTCTCCTACAATCGCGGGCCTCATCTCCGAAACTGTGTCGAATCGATTGAAATCTGCGCCCCGAAACATCGCATCATCATCTATGACGACGCCAGTAATGATCCTGAGACTATTCAGATTCTGGGCGAGATCGCGAAAAAGCACGAAGTGCGCACCAGAGATGATAAAAAATCCGGCGACCAGCACGGAGCTCTCTATACGAACATGCAGAGGGCGATTGATTCCTTGGAAGAAGTCACGCTGATATGCTTTCTCCAGGATGATACGCAGCTAATACGACCTATTGATGATCAGGATCTGGAATTTCTAAACAACCAGTTCAATCAATTCCCGAATGCAGGGTTTCTAGCACCCGTCTTTCAGAAGCGAATTACTCGTCAGCGGACGCTGGATCGATTTATATATCGCGATGATCGTGAAGTTTACGTCTGCGAGCACCGTAGCAATAAACAGGTGGCAGGCGTTTATTACTCCGACATCTCCGTAACCAGGAGCGACCGCTTGCGTTCAGCCGACTGGAAGTTCGTACCGGGAGAGTTTGAGAACGAACAGCAGGCAAAACGGAGTTTTCTGGAAATGGGTTACCTTTTTGCACCGTTTGCCATGTGGCTACCCAATCCGCCTGCTTACCGAAACAAGAAAAAAAGCTTCACATTCCGGCTTGCTGAAATCGTCAATAAGGCGGGTTTTTATCCCTTCAACATAATGGACGAGGCCGCAATACAAAGGCTGCGTAGCCGGCCAACAGATCAGGTTCCAATCGCGGAAGACTTCCTGACAGTAAAAGTAAAAGGCCTTAAATCACCATGGATTTATGATCCCTTAAGGCGGTATCGACTTCTCCGTAAACTGGCGAAAATCGAGGCTTTCATCAAGCGAATCCGGCAAAATTCAGATTAGCGCCCCAAGCGCTCTCGTGCCATGGCGATCAGTGATTCTGCAGTTTCTTGATTTAACTTTAGCTCTTGATAACCGTTAGGCCGACTACTTGCAAATAGTTGGTCGCAGAAGACAGGTCCCGATCCTCTATAGGTTTCTCCGCTAAGATGCCTTGGGCAAAAAAAATGGCTTGGAAGAACCGTTAAGTCACTATAACCCATTTCTCGAACCGTCTCGGTCAAAACTCTCGGACCAACTGTTTTCCAGGCAGCAACTGGTTTATGTTTCAACTTGTACCAGACAAACTTGCTTGCCAAGTACTTGCTGGAAAGGAACTTTTCCAGTAGTTGCCCAATCAACCGATCACCAGGGCGGGAGGCAAAATAACCGTTAGCAATTAGGCCCGGGGAAATCAGTTCATTTTCCCAGCACGCAAATGCGGTGCAATCAAACAACCAGTCTGGCAAAGGAGAAAGGGCTATTGAATCAGCATCCAGAGCAAACCCCCCCTCGTTAAAAAGTATTTCCCACCGCATTAAGTCTGCCACGCCGAAAAGCTGCCCTGTTTTCCACATCGCATCCATGTGTCGTTTGGTTTGCCATGGAAATTCATCGTATTCCCGATTCCCCCACACCTTTAATGTAAACTCGGGATTCAATGACCGCCACGTTTCAAAACAGGCATCTGGGCGGCGACTTTCATCACCCACCCAAATAAAGTGAAAGCATTTTGGAATATTAGACAATTCAAACCACCTACTCAGCCATGCCAAGCCTGCCGTTAAGATTTCTTCTGACCCGAATTAAGAGATTTCCTGAACTTGAAATTATGAACCTCCCGCCGAAGTTTCCCCTTGATCAAATACCAACGCCAGCGAAGCCGCATCAAACCTTTTCTCAAGTCTTTGGTATTAAAGCCCGTGTCGATAGCAGACTCAAATTCCGGGTTGTTGGTCACGCACGCTTGCTCAACGCCAAAGCACTCGACACCGTTGTCCCAAAACTGATCCATTTCAATATCAACCGGCTCGGCCCAGGTGCCCGCATACTGCAGAAACTTCCTTGCCGCAGAGGGCCTTAAAAAGTATCCGGTGGCACTTTTATGTCCCCTGAGAAACTTGCAAACCGTTACGCCGCTTTGATCAAAGACTCTTAACCTTTCCGTGTTCCTGGATCTGCTGTCAAACAGCCTGACACACTCAATAGTCTCTGGAAGAGCTGGGCAAACACTGAGGAACCGCAAAAATGATTCCTCAAAAATTTGTGCGTCATCCTCCAGAACAATGAGCGGCTTGTTGGACTCAGAGCAGCGCTGCCACACCAGGTAGTGACTGGCATAACAGCCCAAATGTCCTGCAGTAAGCGGAATTTCTCCAATACGCTTCGCCTTCCGTGCATCGAACCTTGAAAACAGCTCATGTCCTTTCTTGCCATCCACAGCATCAAAGAAGTGAAAGTCTACGCCAAGGTGCGAAAACTGTGCCTTAATCGCTTCTCGGCGCTCAACCGCCCTGAGAAGGCTGATGACAATTATTTCAGGCTGATCATTCATCATACTATTCCTAAAGAGAAACGAACCCGCGCCAAAAACTAGCGCTTGAACCATCGCCTGAGAGCAACTTCAAGATTGTTGAGCTGCTTATAAAACCGCAATCCCGTTAATGGATTATAGGTCCAGGGCTTAGGTGGATCTTTGGGAGTACACTCAAGAAATTCCTCGGCCACGGGCAACTTTTGGTCGGGTACAGATCTGATTTCTTTTGCCCGCCCCTCAGACCAAATCCGAAAAGGATAGAAACCCACCCCTTTCTTACGCTCTGCGAGCTTCAGTCCCAAGGTTTTATTCTTTCCCCGATATGCAGGAACTTCAGGCAGCCACATTGCGAAAGGCAGCCACATGTACGCCATCATCCCGAAAAGCGACTTTGCCTGTTGGTCATTGGCAGGTTCGGACTGCTTGAATTGCCAGCCTGCCACGATAAGTCTCTCCGGACGAAAAACAACCAGATCAGAGTAGTGAATACCTGCACTCTGGCCCGTGTCCTTCCTGAAGAAAAATTCGGCTGATGGTCCCTGTAATGGTGTTATCGGCCGTTTCGTCAGGTCGACACCTCGAATGAAGCAAGGATGAATAAACCCAAGACTTTCCGTATCGTCAAACAGCTGATCCAGAGCGATGAGATCTTCTGGTGAAATAGGTCGAACAACTTGCGTATCATCCTGAAGAAAACAAACAAGGCGACGACTCTGAAATCGTGTAAGCGCCGAGTTCATATTATGATAGAGACCGCCATGCTTAATGCTGCCCTCTTTCTCCGGTTTGATTACCTCACAGGTGCCCGAAATAGTGTTCAGATACTCGCAGGTTTCGGAGTCAGTGCTGTTGTCATCAAAAATGGCAATATCTGCGTCTGGGATGCATCGCAGAATCGAATCAACACAATTTCGGAGAAATTTCCCGCGGTTGAAGGAAAATATACATACGACTATTCGGTTATCGAACATAAGCCTCCCCAGCCCCGTTTTGTTTCTTCACCCCAGCATGAGCGGAACAGGCCCATGACCACACAAAAACCAAAGGAAGCCAACCAATCAACCAGACTGGGTGCAGCGAAATCAGCAAGGTATATTCATCCGTGAAGGTGAGCATCACAAAGAGTGCAAGAAGCGCCAACAAGTGAAATTTTACCAGAGGATTGACTGTCGCCTTAATAGCCCAGAGCGCCGGCAATCCCAATAAAGCGAGTTGAAATGCAACGCCAATGACACCCGTTTCAGCCCAAACCCCAAGCCAGATATTGTGCGGATGGGATATATCAAGCCCCAAAGGCTCAAGATACTGACGCGAGGCATCCATCAACTTGAAGTCCATTCCCGCACCGTTGCCAAACCAGAGAGACTCCGGCGGGTAGGACGCGTAAGCCTCCCAAATGTCAAAGCGATGTGCATCGCCCCTCTTGAATAGCTGTTCAATCAAGGGTTCAAATCCCACGAGTGACTGAACACTTACTACGATTATGGCGCCCGCAATGACAACACCAAATGCGGTCAAGTACGGGCGGAATCTGGCCGCAAGAACAACAACAAAAAACGCCAAATAGGCGCACATTGTCAGAATGGGAGCCCGACTCTTGGTCATTATCACAAATACGCAGGTAGCAACAATCACCAGGGCAGCGAAAAACACTTCGGCCGGCTGTATTGGCTCATTTTTATGCAACATGATGAACAAGCCAATTGCCATGAGCACAATCGCTATCGACGCGCCTTGAATAGGGTGTTCCAGCATGCCCAAACCACCCGTCCTCAACCTCCCAAACTCAGGCAACGGATCAGTTGCCAGTCCTGCGAGAGAACCGAGAAGTGCAGCGCACAGAAACACATATCCCCATACCGCTCTGTAACGAACGATACTGGACATCCACAGCCGGAATGCAAGCATGCCAAAGGCAGCTTCTACGCCCCACCGTGACGCCTGCCAGTCATCCTTAACAGGGCCACTCCCCACAAACCATGTAGAAACAGACATATAGGCACAGAAAAGGATAAAAACAGCGATAAACGGTTCTTTCAGATCAACCAGATCCCGCCTATGCAAAGCCAGGTATGCGGTGAGAGGTAAGATCAAAGCGTGAAAAAAGGTTCTGAATACCACCTCAGGCGCAGATACACTTAAGAAAAGCCAGATACCGAACAGAAACCCCAATCGACCAAACCATACAGCCGTCATTTCACGACCACTGGAAACCTGCCCCATGTCTACAACACCCTGCATAGGTCGTCAGCCCGCCTGCAATTGACGAATCAAAGGATCTATATAAGCACTGGGCGCCCAACTCTCTCGCCCACTAGCCTGCGAATGAATCGTAATGTAGTGCACGCTGGGATCCCCACGCATCGAGGTCACCGTGTGAATAACCTTTTCAGGATCGCTGGTATCAAATATGTAACGACTTGATACTGGGTTACGCCATTCGACCTCACTGGCGTCGCACTGACACGCCAGAAACGCTTTGTAGTAGCCGAATTCGGACCACCTTCTGGGAGGTTGATCCAGAAGCACCTGCCACCAACGTTTTCTGCTACCCCTCTCCAGAAAATTCAGGGCCGCACGCAAAAGCCTCTGATCAAAAACAAAAGGCGTGTCAAAATAGACGTTAACCTTTCGGTCAGCGTTGACGGCCCCTGCCATTGCCTCTGAAACTGCCACCCAGTTAGCCACCTTCCCCTTCAAGTCAGTTCGGGATTTCCAGTCAGCAAAGCACACTGACCCTGAAGTCGATACAAAATCATCGACTTGCGCACCCGGCGTAACGTACACATCCGAATCAATGATCACGGCCAGATCACAATCAAGCTCACTCGCCAGCTTCAACTTGCACAGTTGCTGGGTATGCCACCCGGTATAGGATGGCCATATTGGCCACGAAATGAGGCGTTTCAGGCTCCCAAAAATCTTGGTCAGGCCCCGCCCAAACCTTGAAGAAAGGTTTCGGGCCCTCACGCGGATTGCTTCCACCTCGGGAGGCAAAACGTCTCGCGTCGACAGAAGGTGCAAACCGGGTGTGTCGGCAAACTCTCGGAACAGTTCGAGATCCTCATGCTGAACCACTACATAGTGTGGCAGGTGGCTCAAACCGGAATGCTCAAGCGAAGCTCGCATCAATCGGAAATGCTCGAAATCACCAGCCCACGTCGGTGTAATCAGAACCGTTCTCTGGAGGCGACTCATGAGAGGTTGCCCTGCTTCCTATCCCGCCACCGAGACTGCCATACCCGTAGCCTGGTCCTGAGCTTACTCCGGGCTTCATTACCGGAATATCGGCCTTTGGCAACGTGGCGAATCCTGTAAACACCAGGAATCTGAATGGGCACGCCCTGGCTCTGCAGTAACCACCGGAAGGCTCGATCTTCATGGCATTTGGCGAAGTTTTCTACCGGCTGTTGATACAACCCGATGTTTCGGCAATAGCCCACGGCTCGACACACATCACCATGGGCAATCTGAAGCGGGCCGGTGGCTTTGACGATGTTTCTGGTGGTGAAGGAACCGATATCGATATCAAGGACTTGCGGCCCCGTGGTACCCGCTTGCAACAGGGGGTTATCCTCGGCCAACAAGTCGGTTGTGTGCTCTTGTTCGGGAAACAGCAAGGCGTCCTGGCGGCCCTGAAGTGCCGCAGCGAGAGCATCTAAACAGCCATCGCGAAACATGAGATCACAATCGGTAAACCACACCCAGTCGGCGGTTGTAGCCAGTGCTGCCCGGTTTCGGCCAATGCCGCGACGGAATAGTTCCTGTTTCGCGATTGGCTGCCAGTTCCAAGTAATACCGGGAGCCACTTGGTCACCAAAAAAGGCAAGGAGTTCGGCAGTTTTCTTGTCCTCCGGACTGTAGAAAACCGTCATGGTGACATCCAGCTCTTTTGGCGGGAACAGCACCAGAGAGCTCAGTTGGTAAACCAGAAAATGGGAATAGTTCCAGCAATGGCTGACCACCTCCAGTTTGAGGTGGCCGGTGCGCGCAGCTCGCTTGTCCTTTGGCGGCAGGTCAGGCTCGAACCACCGTGCAGGAATCCAGCCACCGGCTGCAAACCGGAAAAAGGCGAGTTTAATAAGGTTCCACATAGTTCGGGCCCGGGCAACGTCATGTAAAAACCCGCGAATTCTATCATGGCCAAGCTTCAAAAGCCGACAACCGTGCTGTTACAAAGCGTCAATCACCTTGTGCGGTGTTGGTGACAATGTTACTTTTTCGGCCCTGTTTCTACCTCAAATGGAAAGATTTCGTGACTGGCAAGCTCATCAAAGTCGTTTTTCGCCTGCTGTCTTTTCTGGGCCTGCGCAAGGCTCAGCGCCTGGGCAGGCTTCTCGGCAGCCTTGCCTGGAAACTTGAAGGGCGCTCGGTCGAAACCACCCGCAAAAACCTTCGAGTCTGTTATCCGGATCTTTCGGAGGAACATATTGAGGCCATGGGCCGCGAGAGCCTGCGTGAAACCGGCGCAACCGCGCTGGAGCTTCCAATAATGTGGGAGTGGCCCGTGGAGCGCTGCCTCGGCTTGATCCGCGAGATTGAAGGGGAAGAGCTACTCGCTGATTATCAATCTGGCAAACAAGGCCTGCTGTTACTGGCACCGCACCTGGGCAACTGGGAGCTCACCGGGCTGTTCTTTGCGTCACGTTACAAGATGGCAGCGCTTTACAGCCCGCCAAACCAGGCCGGCTTCGAAGAGTACATGAAAGCGGTACGCAGTCGCAGCGGGTCCGAACTGGTCGCCACTGACCGGCGCGGTATTATGCGGCTGTTCAGCATTCTTCGGGAGGGCGGTGTCGTCGGCATCCTGCCAGACCAGACACCACGAAAAGAAGGCGGCGAGTTTGCACCTTTTTTCGGCATCCCGACCATCACCATGACACTGGCCTCCAAGCTGATCCACAAAACCGGCGCGAGACCCTTGGTCACCTATGCCCAACGATTGCCCGACGGGCAAGGTTTCAAAATGGTCATTCGGGAAGCCGAGCCGGGGATGGCATCACAGGACATGAGCGAGTCGCTTGCTGCACTTAATCGCTCGGTTGAAAAGTGCATCGCCGATGTTCCGGTTCAATACCAATGGGAATACAAACGTTTTCGCAGGACAGCTCCGGGCGAGACGCCGGTTTACTGATCTGCCCCGTCATAACCCGCCATAAACGCCTGCCATAAACGGTGCCTTAACGAATCATCAACGTCACCCAGGCATTTAGTGACAGAACGTTGCAACCGGCCGATGTTTGCGGCTTTCCAGCGGTCACCCTGCATTGGCGGCACGATTTTTCCGCGGTCAAAGTCAATCAGATACACCGCTCTCCCTGCCACCAGAATGTTCATGCAGTTTAGGTCCGCATGATAAACCCTTGCATCGTGGAAGCGCCGCACACAACCCCCGACTGCTTTCCAAACGCGCAAACAATCAGCGCCGGAGTAATCGGTTAGCGGCGCTGCTTCGGGAATCCGGCGAATGATGATGGAGGCACGATAGAGCAAACCGGCCTGGCGCTGATAACCGGCGGCAACCGGTTCGGGAACGGGAAACCCCTGGCGATAAAGCTGATCAAGTAATCGAAACTCAGCAAAGGACCGAACGCGATCCTCTCCGGTATAGACATACTCGCTACGGATGAAGCGCCCCGGCAGGCCACCTCGGGAAAATTGCCTCAACACCAGGTCGCCCACCGGTGAGTGAACAAACCAGGCCGAGCCACGGCCGCCTTTTGTTACTGGAACTGCCCGTTCTGCCCAAAACTCCGGGTTAAACCACTGTTCCGAGAAATCCGCCACATACGAACGGGCCACCAGATTGACTCCGGTGGCCCCAACGTTTCTAACGTAGCCTTCCCTCATGGGAGCCTTTACCGAACCGGCGTCAGCCACTCGGAATGCTGAGCCAACTTACCTTTAACCGCATCAAAATACATGCTCTGCAGCTTCTCGGTAATTGGCCCACGCTTGCCAGCCCCAATAGCACGGCCGTCCAGTTCGCGGATTGGCAGCACTTCAGCGGCGGTACCGGTGAAGAAGGCTTCTTCGGCAACGTAGACTTCATCGCGGGTAATGCGGCGCTCTTTCACCTGCAGGCCGAGGTCTTTGGCGAAGTCGATGATGGTGGCGCGGGTAATACCTTCCAGACAGGAGGTCAGTTCGGGCGTGTGCAGCACTCCGTCACGAACGATGAAGATGTTCTCGCCGGAACCTTCAGCCACGTAGCCTTCATTATCCAGCAGCAGGGCTTCTTCCGCACCGCCCGAGATCGCCTCGTTCAGGGCCAGCATGGAGTTGATGTAGTTGCCGTTGGCCTTCGCCTTACACATGGTGATGTTGACGTGGTGTCGGGTGTAAGAGGACGTGCGCACCTTGATGCCCATTTCCTTTGCTTCCGGCGACATGTAGGACGGCCAGCTCCAGGCGGCAACCATCACGTGCACTTTCAGGTTGTCCGCACGCAGGCCCATGCCTTCGGAACCCAGAAACGCCATCGGGCGCAGGTAGGCTTCATCAAGATTGTTTTCACGAACCGCTGCACGCTGAGCTTCATTGATCTCATCTTTGCTGAACGGCATCTTCATGTTCAGGATGTGAGCGGAGCGGAACAAACGGTCCGTGTGCTCTTTCAGGCGGAAAATCGCCGGGCCGTTGGCAGTATTGTAGGCTCGCACACCTTCAAAACAACCGAGGCCGTAATGCAGGGTGTGAGTGAGGACGTGGATTTTGGCTTCGCGCCAGGGAACCATTTCACCATCCAGCCAGATAACGCCATCACGGTCAGCCATCGACATTTCTATTCTGCTCCTAAAAAAGCGGTTTTTCGGGGAATCGGCATTCTAGCAGGAAAGTCCGCCATAAATAAATTTAGCTTGCTACCCACCCATGACTTTTTTCCACATACTTTGGATGTAGTCACGCTCTTCCGGAAAAGCATCGCCGTCTACCTGGCTGTTCAGGTTCTGCAATGCCCGCCGATGAATGGTTGAGCGCAGGGTAATAAAGGCGGCCCGAAGTTTTTCCGTATCGGCAACCTCAAGCACACCTGCACGACCCAGCTCCTCCAGCTGACGAATGTTATCGCTCCATTGGGTCAGCTCGGGATGCTCTTCGCTACAGGCCAGCATCAGGTATTGCACCATAAACTCGATGTCTACGATGCCGCCGGCGTCGTGCTTGATGTGAAATACCTCGCCCCGCCGGGCTTCGGGCGTGCCAAGGTTGCTGCGCATTTTTTCACGCATCTCGGCGACATCCTGGCGCAGTTTGGTTTTGTCTCTGGATGCACACAAGATGTTGTGCCGGATCTTCTCGAAGCCCGCCAAGGTATCGGGGCAGCCCGCCACACCACGGGCGCGGGCCAGGGCCTGATGCTCCCAGGTCCAGGCATCGTTCTGCTGGTATTTTTCGAAGGCCTGCAGTGTACTGACCAACAAACCGGAATTGCCGGATGGCCGCAGCCGCATGTCTACCTCGTACAGCTGTCCGGAGGGTGTCTGAGTGCTGAGAATATGCACAATGCGCTGACCCAGGCGCGTGTAGAACACAGCGTTGTCGATCGGCTTATCACCATCCGTCGCCAGCTGAGGATCCGCTTGGTGCACAAAAACCAGGTCCAGATCGGAGGTATACCCCAACTCAATTCCGCCAAGCTTGCCATAGCCAATGATGGCGAAGTCGGTATCGCAGGCCGAGCCATCGGCCCGGCGGGGGTATCCGTGACGGCTCACCAGGTTGGAGAAGGCCACATCCACCACGTGATCCAGCACCACCTCGGCGATCCAGGTGAGGTAATCGCTCACTTTCATCAGCGGTAAGGTGCCTTTCAGCTCAGACGCAGCCACGCGCAGAATATGGGCTTTCTTGAAGTGCCGAAGGGATTCCATCTGTTCTTCGAGATCTTCGTAGGGAATTCGCAGCATTTGCTGACGCAGATCGTCCTGCAGCTCCTCTTTTGCCGGCGGGCTGTAAAGGCTCTCTGCGTTCAGCAGTTCATCCAGGAGCAGCGGGGTCTCCGCCAGCAGCCTCGCAATCCAGGGGCTTTCACTGCACAACCGAACCAGCTGGGTCAGTGCACCGGGGTTTTCTACCAACAACACCATATAGGCGGTTCGCCGCAGGATGGCTTCAACCAACTGCAGAACTCGGTCAAGGGTTTCTGAAGGGTTACTGACTTCGGTGAGCGCGCTTAGCAAGAGCGGCAGGAACTGGTTCAGGCGTTTACGACCCTGCGTCTGCATGGTTTGCACCGTGCGGCCTTCACGCAGGCTCGCAAGCACTTTGAAGCTGGCGTCCGGATCCTCAAAGCCCTGCTCCGCCAACCACTCAATCGCGGCCGGCTCTTCCATTTCCGACAACCAGAGCTCAAACCAGCCATCGTCTACGCCGGAGTCACCTTCCTGCTGGTCGTCATCGTCGGTCGCTATGATATTGGCGAAGTGTTTGGCCACGCGCTCACGGTGATCCGTCAGCGCCATCTCGCAAGCGGACCAATCCTCAAACTCCATAACACGGGCTGCTCGGGCCAGAGAAAGCGCATCGTCCGGCAGGGTCTGCGTTTGCTTGTCTTCCATGCCCTGCAGGGCATGCTCGAGATCACGCAGGAACACATAGGCCTCCCGCAACTCTTTGACCACCGGGGACGGCAGCAACTCCAGCTCTTCAAGCTCTTTGAGAATATTAAGCAGCTCTCGCTGTTGAAGCTCCCTGTCGCGACCACCTCGAATGAGCTGGAATGCCTGCACCACAAATTCGATCTCGCGAATGCCGCCGCTACCCAGCTTGATGTTGTTTTCCAGCCCCTTGCGGCGAACTTCCCGACTGATCATGGCCTTCATATTGCGGAGGGATTCAAACGCGCTGAAGTCGATGTACTTGCGGTAAACGAACGGGCGCAGGCTTTCCATCAACACGCTTCCTGCTCGCTGGTCACCGGCCACCACCCTGGCCTTCACCATGGCATAACGTTCCCAATCCCGCCCCTGGTCCTGATAGTAGGTTTCCAGGGCGGCAAAACTGAGCGCAAGCGCCCCGCTCTGACCGTATGGGCGCAAGCGCATATCGACCCGAAACACAAAGCCGTCTGCGGTGATCTGGTCCAGTGCCTGAATCAGCCGCTGACCCAAGCGAATGAAAAATTGCTGATTGTCCAGCGCACGACGCCCCCCCCGGGTTTCGCCCTTCGCCGGAAAGGCAAAAATCAAATCAATATCGGACGACACATTGAGTTCACGACCACCGAGCTTGCCCATGCCCAGCACGACCATCCTCTGGGGTGCGTCTTCACGGGTGGATGGGTCTTTCCCCCAGGGCACCCCAAATTCTTCGCAGGCCTTGCTGTAGAGCCAGTCGAGCGCTCCATCAATGCAGGTGTCGGCAAAGGCACTGGTAGCCTGCATGGTTTCCTGCAGGTTTGCCCAGTTCATTACATCACGCCAGATGATGCGGAATTGAATTTCACGGCGGAAACGCCGAAGTGCCGCATGCAGGGCCAGCTCTGTATCGACAGCCTCCAGATACCAGGCCCAGCGTTCCGACAGCCAGGCTTCGGTCGTCGGCTCAGTGAGCGGGCGAGCCGCCAGAGCCTGCCGAACGTAATCAGGGTGACGCTCCAGTGTCTGGCGCAGGAACAAGCTGCGCGCCAAGGCCTCCGCAAGATCCGCATCGGTCATGTCTGCAGACCCGGACAACCACTCTGGCACTCCATCCGGAAACACCGATGGCCAGCAGGACGACACATCCTCTGCCAGAATGGCCGGCAACGAATCCCAAGGCTCAGACATAACGCAAACCCCTGTCTCTCTGATATATTTCCGGTACTGTATAACGAACTCGCCAAGGACTGAACAGGCCACCACGCCAATGATGAGAAACAAGCGCCCGCTGAATCCGGAACATTCGCAACCTCACCTCCCGATGGGAGGGCTAATCCGTCAGCGTGTAAAACGATTATTTCTTGTTTTGGCGGCGCTGGTTTGTGCCCAGGTCCTTATCCTGTGGGCGGCAGAGCCACTGACCTTTTTTGAAGCCGTATGGCTAACCATGACAACCCTGGTGACGGTAGGCTATGGCGACTATGCACCGGTAACGGCGATCGGGAGAATCAGTACGGTTCTTCTGATGTTCATCTCCGCCATTACTCTGCTGACACTGATTGTGAGCGACTATATTGAGTATCGCTTTTACCGCCGTGAACGAATTCTGACCGGACGCTGGATCTACAACATGAAAGACCATATCGTAATCATCAACACCCCTCGCAGCGGAGGTGAGCAATACTTCATGCGCTTTGCCTCCCAAATCCGCTCGGTGCCGGAATACCACACCGTGCCCATCATGCTTCTGACACGGCAGTTTCCCGGCGGCCTGCCCGCCGAACTCAGAGACTGCGGCATGGTGCACTTTCACGGTGCAGGCAATGACCCGGAAGCACTCAAAGCCGTGCATGCCGGCGCCGCAAAACACATTATTGTGCTGGCCTCCGATGAGTCCGATCCTTTCTCTGACAGCCTGACCTTTGACATCGCCCACCGATTGACCGAGTCCAATCTTGGCAATCGCACCACCGTGGAATGTGTCAGCGACCAGAACCGTGACAGGCTCAAAGCCCTTGGTGTTCGCACCATCATCCGGCCTGTTCGCACCTATCCGGAAATTATGGTCCGGGCGGTTGTGGCGCCGGGCTCAGAGAAAGTGCTTGAAGACATGTTCAACTACGAGCGGGACCATCCCCACCGTTACGACCTGGAACTGGACGACCTGATCTGGGCCGATATTGTCAGCGCACTCGTTCGCCACGGTATAGGCACTGCCCTCGCCTACATCGATCACGACAACGAAGTGATCTGCCATCCGGACACCAATAAAGAGGTGGAAGGCAAGGGACTGATCGTACTGGTACGTTCAGTCGATACGCCGGATGTTTCCGTGGTCGAGGAAGCGCTGGACCGTTACCGGGAGTTTCTCGTGCAGTGGCGCAGCATGCATGAGCAGAACGAGAAAAAGAGCGCAGAGCAGAACGGCTAAGAAACTCTCAGCCCTGGTCTGCCAGCGCCAACTGTAATACGCCCAGCTCCTGGTGTTCACCGAGCAGGCTGTTGACCGTAACGCCTTCCAACAGCCTCGCACTCACACTCGACCAGAGTGTCTCAAAGCCTGCATGGCGGGCTTTATCATCTATTCCAATCAGGGCGCTCGGAGATAACTTAAGAACATCACCCGTCAGCCAACTGACACTGAGCAAACGCAAGAGCCCGGATATCGACAATGCGTCCCCGGGAACGAAAACCTCTGGCCGATAGATATCCGCAAGGTAATAGCCTTGCTCGGCCTTGCTGATCAGATTGAGAAACACCGGCACCTGCAGCGCCAACGCCCTCGCCCACCGCAACAGCTCTCCGGGTTCGCCCCCTTTCAGCTCAAACTCTACCTCGTGCAGCGGCATGGCATGGCCGCCACCCAAAACGTCGCCGGAATCGACCGCCACCTCAATGACACTGGGTCCCGCCTCGAGCATAACAATCTGGCGCTGAAAATTGGTTTCAAAGGCAAGCCGCAGGTCGTCCAGGTTCACCTGCTCGCTGATCGGCGTTTGCTTAAGCAAAGCTAAATCCAGCTCGGGGCCTTCCAACGGCCACTCCCACTCCTGTCGCCGATGGGCACCACCGACAAATTCACCCTGGGTTTTCAGGGTTTGGATATAACGATCCCCAGCCTGCCGGACCCTAAGCGCCGCCCTGGCTTTGTTGAGGTCGGCATCCGGCGTGTCGTAATAGCGATTCACCAGAGTTTTGCAGCCACCCGCCCTGGCCTCCTGCTGGGCCAACAGCCAGCTCAGGGCCTGTGATTGCGCCTGCTCAGACAGCGTGAGTTTGATTTCGAGCTCTGTGGCCATGAAGTACTCCGGGAAATCGGGTAAATAGAAATAGAAAAGCCGGTGACCTGAGTCACCGGCTTTTGATACTACTTGATTAGCTGGTTAGCTGATCAGAAGTAGTAGGTAGCACCAACTGCAGCGACGGTGCGCTCGTCAGTAGCGGTTGCACCAGAGTTGTTGGTGAATCCGTAAACACGATCTCCACCACCGATGTAGCCCTCAACATAAACGTACATGTTGCTGGAAAGGTTGTGCAGCGCTTGCAGCGTTACTGTGTCCTGGGCATCTTGCTCGCCCGGAACAGAAGCCGTTTGGTCCGCATCGTAGCTTGCACGCTCATAGGCCAGAGCAAACTGGTTCTTACCCAGAGTGTACACACCCATGATGCCAGCAATATCAGCAACATCTTTACGGGTCTGGTACTGAGCGGTCACGCTCAGCGCATCGAGTGCATAAGTAGCGCGTAGGCCGTAGGTGTTTTCGTTGTTGGCACTAACATCCGTGGCACTGGAGTACTCCAGATCACCATCGTTTGAGTCAACCGCGAATGCCAGCTCCAAAGCGTCAACTTTATACGTTGCTGCCAGCTGATACGGATAAGATTTACCACCTTGCTTATTGTCGCCATTAACTTGAACTGCGCCATGCAGCTGGAGACCACTAAAGCTTGGTGAGCTGTACTGAATAAGGTCGCCCTCACCAGTCTCATACAGACCACCCAGGCTCAACGTGGCCACTTCAAAGAAGTTCGCAATCTTGTCGATGGCCGACTCATAGGTAGAGTCATCTGAACCAACCCAAACCGTACCAAACTGATCGCCCTTAACACCAATGTAGGCTTCATCGAATGCATTGAGACCACCGTTGCCGGCTTTGTCGTCAGCATCGAATTCCAGCTCGGCTTTGAAGAAACCGGTTACACCTGGAGCGATTTCATGGTCGTGGGTCAGGCCGATGGTAGAACCGTTATCTGCATGATCAATTGTAGATGGGCCGCCGTCATAGTTGTCATGAACAACAGCCAGCTGAATATTACCGTAAACCGTCGGCAGGTTGCTTTCCTAGGCCATAGCAGCGCCAGAGAAGGTTGCGGCTGCGATCGCAGAAGCAAGAATTGTCTTTTTCATTTTGCGTCTTCCTTTTATGAGTTAACTCAGGTTATTCAACGGGTCTAGACCCCGATTTTTCTTTTTATCTGACCTGGCGTGCACCAAGCCTTGATTCTCAACCACTTACAGACCTTTATTAAAGTTCCGCGTGATGATCCTGTTTTAATACAACAATTGCACTTTTGCAAATTTTTAACGGCTGATTTTTAGCCTTTTTAGTACTGCAAGTCAAAAGCCTTATACCAACATACACTTGCGTTAACTGTCAGGGCTCATCGCAAATTCAGGGCCGAAAAACAAAATTCACCAATAAAACAATGACCTGAACTTAAACAAATACGCCCCACAAAAACTTCAACCCGGATTACTCAGGCGCCACTGCAAACCACGCACTAAATTCGGGCACCACTCTACCCTTTCGGTGCACTATTTCTGCCTACCCGTTTCCAATAAAAAGGTTACCGGGCCGTCATTCACTAACGCGACTTTCATGTCTGCGCCAAACCGTCCTTTCCCCACCCGATCATTTCCTAAAACACGCTCTACCTCGCCAACGAACTCCTCGAAGAGACTGTTTGCAACATCCGGTGCAGCAGCGTGAGAAAAGCCCGGACGGGTGCCGGAAGATGTATCAGCCGCCAGCGTAAACTGGGGAACAACCAGCACAGAGCCACCGGAATCCTGAACGTTAATGTTCATCCGGCCTTGCTCGTCGGGAAATACGCGGTAAGAGAGAATTTTCTGGCACAGTTCCTTGGCCTCATCGGGTGCGTCATTCCTTTCTACGCCCAGCAGCAGTAAAAGCCCTTTGCCAATGCCGGCAATTTGGCTGCCGTCCACGGCAACACTGGCTTCTGATACTCGCTGAATCAATCCTTTCATTTAGTCCCTTGGCAGGTAGCACTCAGGGTTAAAAAGCAGCAACGAGCCAGAGTGTATAGAGCCTCTACGCGGGCCGCAACCCCGCAATCTCAACAAAAAGTCGAATGATCAGCCGGCCGAAAGGGTGCTTTTCGCAACAATTTGTTCAACGCCCCGAATCAGGGCATCAATGATGGCCGGCTCGGATGCGGAGTGACCGGCATCGCGAATAATCTGAAGTTCGGCTTCTGGCCACGCCTTGCTGAGCGCCAACGCATTGTCCAGGGGGCAAACCATGTCATAGCGGCCATGCACAATGATGCCGGGTATGCCCGCAAGCGCACGGGCATTACGAACAATCTGGTCAGCCTCTAGAAACGAGTTACTCATGAAGTAGTGACACTCAATCCGCGCCAGCGCAATCGCCACATGGGGGTGACCAAAATGCTCAACCACTTTCGGGTTTGGGTGCAGGGTGGCGCAACGGCCCTCCCAAATAGACCAGGCCTTGGCAGCCTGGATCTGCTCCAGCTCATTGCTGCTGGTCAGCCGGCGATAGTAGGCCGTTACCATATCACCGCGCTCAGCTTCGGGAATCGGGGCCTGAAAATCCTGCCAGTAATCCGGGAACACCCGGCTTGCGCCTTCCTGATAGAACCAGTGAATATCCCGCGGCCGGCAAAGAAAAATGCCCCGCAACACCAGCCCAAGAACCCGCTCTGGATAGGTTTCCGCATACACCAGACTAAGCGTGGAGCCCCAGCTGCCACCGAACAGCAGCCAGCGGTCGATTCCCAGAAACTGCCGGATGGTTTCCATGTCTTCAACTAGCTTCTCGGTGCTGTTGCCTTCAAGCTCGGCCAAGGGCGTTGATCGACCCGCTCCACGCTGGTCCATCAGAATAATTCTAAAACGCTCGGCATCAAAGAATCGCCGGTGGTAGTCCTCACATCCGCCACCCGGACCTCCGTGCACCACAAGCACAGGAACGCCATCCGGATTGCCAGATTCTTCCAGGTACAACTCATGGGGTTCATCTACCGCAAGGCGATGACGGGCGTATGGCTGGATTTCAGGGTAAAGGGTCAGCATGGGAGACTCCGTTCAGGGATAACGGCAGTCTAGCTGAGATAGACGGGGTTGATAAAGAAAGGATATTTCTGCCACGAAACCCACCGACGGGTTTCGTGGCAGAAAACGTCTTTTACTTCTTACCGGCGCGCTTACGCTCGTTTTCAGTCAGAAGCTTCTTACGCAGACGGATCGACTTAGGCGTCACTTCAACCAACTCGTCGTCGTCAATAAACTCCAGCGCCTGCTCAAGGGTGAACTTGATGGGCGGTACCAGAGCGATCACCTCGTCCTTACCGGAGGCACGCATGTTGTCCAGCTTCTTACCTTTGGTGGGGTTAACCACTAGGTCGTTGTCACGGCTGTGGATGCCGCACAGCTGGCCTTCGTAGATCTCCTGGCCGGGATCAAGGAACAGCTTGCCGCGGCTCTGGAGGGTTTCCAGCGAGTAGGTCAGGGCTGTACCGGTCGCCATAGACACGATCACGCCGTTCTGGCGACTGGTCACGTCACCCAGTTTGATCGGGCCGTAATGGCTGAACGTAGAGGTCAGGATGCCCGTACCGGAGGTCATGGTCAGGAAGGTATTCCGGAAACCGATCAGACCGCGAGCCGGAATGGTGTATTCCAGGCGCATACGGCCCTTGCCATCCGGGATCATGTTGGTCATGTCGCCACGACGCAGCCCCATCTGCTCCATGATCGGGCCCTGGTGCTGCTCTTCGATATCAACAATTACGTTTTCGTAAGGCTCTTGCTTAACACCGTCGACTTCCTTGATCACAACCACTGGGCGACCCACGGCCAACTCGAAGTTCTCACGGCGCATATTTTCAATCAGCACCGACAGGTGCAGTTCGCCACGACCAGACACCTTGAACTTGTCGGCAGAGTCGCCTTCCTGAACGCGCAGTGCCACGTTGTGCAGCAGCTCTTTTTCCAGACGCTCTTTGATGTTGCGGCTGGTAACGTACTTGCCTTCTTTACCGGCAAACGGCGAGTCGTTGACCTGGAAGGTCATGGAAACGGTCGGCTCGTCCACAGTCAGCGGCGGCAGGGCTTCAACATTGCTCGGGTCACACAGGGTGTCGGATATGTAAAGCTGGTCCAGACCACTGATGCACACGATGTCGCCAGCCTGGGCTTCTTCAACTTCAACACGCTGCAGGCCTGAGTGGCCCATGATCTTGAGAATACGACCGTTGCGCTTTTTACCGTCGGCACCAATGGCGGCAACCGGGGTATTGGTTTTTACCTTACCGCGTGCAATACGGCCGATACCGATAACACCCAGGAAGCTGTTGTAGTCCAGCTGGGAGATCTGCATCTGGAACGGGCCTTCCGGATCAACAGAAGGCGCAGGTACGTGATCCACGATAGCCTGGAATACCGCATCCATATTGTCTTCGAGGTTTTCATGCTCCAGGCCGGCAATGCCGTTCAGGGCACTGGCGTAGACGATCGGGAAATCCAGCTGCTCGTCGGTCGCACCCAGGTTATCAAACAGATCAAACACCTGATCCACTACCCAATCAGGGCGGGCACCCGGGCGGTCAATCTTGTTAACCACAACGATCGGGCGCAGGCCGGCTGCGAAGGCTTTCTGTGTTACAAATCGGGTTTGCGGCATGGGGCCGTCAATGGAATCGACCACCAGCAGTACGCTGTCTACCATGCTCATGACTCGCTCAACTTCGCCACCGAAGTCCGCGTGCCCAGGGGTGTCTACGATGTTGATATCGTAGTCCTTCCATTTAAGCGCGGTGTTTTTGGCCAGAATGGTAATGCCACGCTCTTTTTCCTGGTCATTGGAATCCATAACGCGCTCGTTTTCGAGCTCTTTACGGTCCAAAGTACCGGACTGGCGTAACAACTGGTCAACCAGGGTCGTCTTACCGTGGTCTACGTGGGCAATAATGGCAACGTTTCTAAGCTTATCAATCACAACGGGTATCCTGCAGAATTTGGCGGGGCGCAGTATATCGAAAAGTCCATGGCGTTAATATGAAGATTAGTGCCTAATATGTAACCAACCGCACAATGCACTGTTATCAGGCATCTTCACGGTGATCGCACCATAGCGGTGCACTAATGGGCGCGCTATGGCACTGCAACACTGTCCGGCAGTGCGCCAGAATAGCCCTAAAGCCTTGCCACTGCGCTGTTGTGGCGCAAAGGATGAAAACTGGCAAGGGCCTTGCTTAGATACGAGCAGCCGTAATTGAAAGGTAAGGGCAACCGGCTTCTGATAAGCTTCCCTTCCTGCAAACAGATCGGGCCTCAGTACACTGAACGATCCGGCACAACGAACATGTATAACTTACGGAGCATGCACCATGTCCAAGACAGTTGATTTGATCAAAGAACACGAAGTTAAGTGGGTTGACCTGCGCTTTACCGACAGTCGCGGTAAAGAACAACACGTTACCCTGCCGGCCACTGAAGTGAACGAAGACTTCTTCACTGACGGCAAAATGTTCGACGGCTCATCCATTTCCGGCTGGAAAGGCATCAACGAATCCGACATGATCCTGATGCCGGACGACAGCAGCTCTGTACTGGACCCGTTCACCGAAGAAACCACCATCAACATCACCTGCGACATCGTGGAGCCCTCCACCATGCAGGGTTACGAGCGTGATCCCCGCTCTGTTGCCCGTCGCGCGGAAGAGTACCTCAAATCTACCGGCATCGCTGATGGTGCACTGTTCGGTCCTGAGCCCGAGTTCTTCATCTTCGATTCCGTGAAGTGGAAGACCGACATGCAGGGCTCCATGTACTCCCTGCACTCTGAAGAAGCAGCCTGGGTATCCGGCGAAGACTTCGACCGCAACAACATTGGTCACCGCCCGGGCGTAAAAGGCGGCTACTTCCCGGTTCCTCCGGTCGACAGCCTGCATGACCTGCGGGGCGCGATGTGTGCCGCTATGGAGTCCATGGGCCTGGTTATCGAAGTTCACCACCACGAAGTTGGCACCGCTGGCCAGTGTGAAATTGGCGTTGGTCCGAACACCCTGACCAAGAAAGCTGACGAAGTCCAGATCCTCAAGTACTGCGTTCACAACGTGGCCCACGCCTACGGCAAAACGGCGACCTTTATGCCCAAGCCGGTGGTTGGTGACAACGGTTCAGGCATGCACGTACACATGTCCCTGAACAAAGATGGCAAGAACCTGTTCGCAGGTGACAGCTACGCGGGCCTGAGCGAAATGGCTCTGTACTACGTTGGCGGTATCATCAAGCACGCCAAGGCCATCAACGCTTTCACTAACCCGGCCACCAACAGCTACAAGCGACTGGTACCCGGTTACGAAGCGCCGGTTATGCTGGCTTATTCTGCCCGTAACCGTTCTGCCTCTATCCGTATTCCGTACGTGAGCAGCCCGAAGGCACGTCGTATTGAAGTGCGCTTCCCTGATCCGGCAGCCAACCCATACCTGGCCTTCGCGGCCCTGATGATGGCTGGCCTGGACGGCATCCAGAACAAGATCCACCCTGGCGATGCCATGGACAAGGATCTGTACGACCTGCCGAAGGAAGAAGCCCTGAACATTCCGAAGGTTGCAGAAACCCTGTCTGAAGCTCTGGACTGCCTGAAAGAAGACCACGAGTTCCTGACCCGTGGCGGCGTGTTCACCGAAGACATGATTGCAGGCTACATTGACCTGAAGCGTGGCGAAGTTGAGCGTATCAACATGACCACCCACCCGGTTGAGTTCGAGCTGTACTACTCCTGCTAAGTGATCGCACCATCTTGGTGCGCAATAGCGAGTGAAGAAGCCCCGCCCCGTGCGGGGCTTTTTTGTGGTTGAAATGCCCCGCCCCTCAACTGATAATCAAGGCAGTCAACCAGCACAGGCCATTACCATGAAAGCACCCATCGCACTTGCAACCGGATTACTTCTGCTGGCATCTTCAGCAAGCTGGGCAGAGGTGTATCGCCACGTTGATGCGCAGGGCAATGTCACTTTCTCGGATGAGCCAATGGAGGGCGGCCAGGAGGTCAAGGTCAAGCCAGTTACAACCATTACCTTACCCAAACCGGAAGCCGTGCGCGAAACCCGCAAACTTCGCGAGGAAGTTGAGCGGGAAGGCGCCGCCTATGAAAGCGTGTCATTCGCGCACCCCCAGGATGAACAGGCGTTCCACAGTGGCAGCGGCGATGTCAGCTTTGAGGTGCGCAGCACACCCGGCCTTAAGCGTGGCCACAAATACGAAATCACCCTGGATGGCCAGCCAGTCGGCCAGAGCGCATCGGGTTCAGTGACCGTGCCGAACATTGATCGGGGCACCCACAGCGCGGCGGTTCACATCATCGATGAAAACGGTGTTCAGGTAAAAACCGGCCAGCCCATCCGCTTCACCGTGCACCGCCCCTCCGCCATCAATTAAGCTTTATTGCACTACTTTAGTGCGAACGCACCACGATAAAGCCATACTAAGGGCAGCGAAAGGGCAAACCCCGGGCTGCCATCAGTCTTAACCCGTCTTCTGCATCAATTCAAAGCACCGCTTGGCCCCGCCCGGGGCCATTCCCTCGAGATTAACGCACCTTTTGTGACGTCATCACAAAACTGGTTCGCTTTTTGCAAAACCGGGGTAACAACCATGAGCGTTCAACAGGAACCTGGCATGTCATTTCGACCCTCCACCACACTGGAAACCGGCTACAAAAGCATTCTGGACAGCCTGACGACTGCGGTGCTGGTGCTTGGGGATGACTTGGCCATTCGCTACCTGAATCCGGCCGCGGAAAATCTGTTCGAGACCAGCTTGACCCGAACCCAGGGCCTGCCTCTAAGCGACGTGCTGGTGGATTCGGCCGACGCACTGGAAACCTTGCATGCCGCAGCCTACAACGGACAGTCCTATACCCGCCGCGAAGCCGAATTCGCCCTGCTCACCGGGCCCAGGCTTACCGTAGATTATTCGGTAACCCCGATTTCCCTGGAACCGACTGAACTGTTGATCGAAATTCAGCCCCGGGACCGATTGCTGCGCATCAGCCGGGAAGAGGACATCATTTCCCAGCAGGAAACCACCCGAATTCTTGTCCGAGGCATGGCCCATGAAATCAAAAATCCCCTGGGCGGCATTCGGGGGGCCGCGCAGCTGCTAGACCGCGAATTGGGCGACGAGGGCCAACGGGAATACACCCGGGTCATCATTGACGAGGCCGACCGCCTGCGCAGCCTGGTAGACCGAATGCTCGGCCCCAATAAAGCCCTGCAGATTGCCCCCACCAACATTCACGAGGTGTTGGAACGGGTACGCACGCTGATCGAAGCCGAGAGCCGGGGCAAAGTGCACCTGAGGCGCGACTATGATCCGAGCATTCCGGAATTCCCGGGCGACAAGGAGCAGCTCATACAGGCTGTCCTGAACATCGCCCGCAACGCCATGGAAGCCGCTTTCGAGAACGACGATATTCTGGGCCTCAGCGCAAGCCCAACCATAACCTTCCGCACCCGGGCGCTGCGCCAGTTCACCATCGGCCATCGCCGCCACCGTCTGGTGTGCCGAATAGACATCATCGACAACGGGCCCGGTATTCCGGCAGACCTGCTGCAGAACATCTTTTACCCCATGATCAGTGGCCGGGCCTCGGGAACAGGCCTGGGGCTGTCTATTACCCAAAGCATCATCGGCCAGCACCGCGGCCTGGTGGAATGCGAAAGCGAGCCCGGAAGAACCAACTTCATCATCTTCCTGCCTCTGGAGGACACTAAATGAGCCAACCGGCAAACGTCTGGATAATTGATGACGACAAGAGTATCCGCTGGGTGCTCGAACGAGCCCTGAGCCAGGCAGGAATGGAGCCGCGCGTATTTGAAAGCGGCGACGGCATCCTCACCCGTCTGGACCATGAGCGGCCGGATGCCATCGTCAGTGACATTCGCATGCCTGGCGTTGACGGCATCACCCTGCTGTCGCAAATCGTGGCCCGACACCAGGACGTGCCGGTTATCATCATGACCGCCCACTCCGACCTGGACAGCGCCGTCACCAGCTACCAGACCGGCGCGTTTGAATATTTGCCAAAACCCTTTGATGTGGACGAGGCCGTTGCCCTTGTGAAGCGAGCCGTGGCACACAGCCACGAACAACGGGCCACTGCAGAACCACAACTGGAGTCTGTGCAGAAGAACACCGAGATCATCGGCGAAGCACCGGCCATGCAGGAAGTTTTTCGGGCCATAGGCCGGCTGTCAAACTCCAACATCACGGTACTGATCAACGGCGAAAGCGGCACCGGTAAAGAGCTGGTTGCTCAGGCTCTACACAACCACAGCCCCCGCGCCCGAAACCCCTTCATTGCCCTGAACATGGCGGCCATCCCGAAAGACCTGATTGAATCCGAGCTCTTTGGCCACGAAAAAGGCTCGTTCACCGGCGCCGGCGCCACCCGCCAGGGCCGCTTCGAACAAGCCAACGGTGGCACGCTGTTTCTGGATGAAATCGGCGATATGCCCGCCGACACCCAGACCCGCCTGCTGCGCGTGCTGGCCGACGGCGAGTTCTACCGGGTAGGCGGCACCACACCCATCAAGGTCGATGTGCGCATTATCGCCGCCACACACCAGGATCTCGAAAAACTGGTCAATGCCGGCAGCTTCCGGGAAGATCTGTTCCACCGCCTGAACGTTATTCGCATTCACCTGCCGAAGCTCGCCGAGCGGCGGGAAGACATTCCTCGCCTGGTTCAGCACTTTCTGAAGCAAGCGGCCAAAGAGCTGACCGTAGAGCCCAAGCTCCTGCGCAAAGACGCCGAAGAATACCTTTCAACCCTGGCCTGGCCAGGCAACGTCCGCCAGCTGGAAAACACCTGTCGCTGGTTGACGGTTATGGCCAGCGGCCGGGAAATCCACGTCGACGACCTGCCGCCAGAACTGCTGCATCAGGCCGAAACCGAAAACGCCGCCACTGGCCAAAGCTGGCAGGAAGGTCTGAGAAACTGGGCCGAACAGGAGTTGAAACGCGGCAAGAAAGGCATACTGGACAAAGCCGTGCCGGAGTTCGAGAAAATCATGATCGAGGCGGCTCTGAAACACACCGGGGGGCGCCGCCGAGATGCTTCGGTGCTGCTGGGCTGGGGGCGGAATACACTAACCCGAAAGATTAATGAACTGGGAATGGATCATCCGGAGGGGGAGGAGGAGTGAGTCGCCCCTCCACTTACCGCTCCTGCCAATAAATGACTCGATCGTGGCCCCGGTAGACACCGAAAGTGGCGGTCGCTGTCGGGTCATCCAGTGTGCCATCACCATCCAGGTCGTCTCTCTGCCAGTCTTTCAGGCCGCCCCAAATAAGGGTATCCGTACCGGTTGATCCTTTAGCTTCCAGCACCAACGGCCCGCCCACGCCACTATCAAAGGTTCCAGCGGCGCTGACCAGGTCGTGATGACTCGCAGTATTACTGCTGACATCCGCCGCACTCCACGGCGTGCAGCTGTCGGCCCCATTCAGAGCGAACCGGTCTCCCGTCCAGTATTCCATCTGTAGCGGCATCTGCAGTTCGTCGATGTTTTCTGGGCCGTAGACGTTCTGGGGGGACAGGCGACCATAACGCACCTCGAAAGCGGCCACGGGCTTGATGGGCTCTCCTCCCGCGGAAATTCCACTGACCTGAACGCCATCCGCGTCAGCCATAGGCTGCAGCAGGAACGTCAGATCCGGAGAAAACGGGTTGATCCGGCTGGTCGCCAATTTTGGATAGATGAATTCATCCGCGCCATTGAACAAATAACGTACAACTCCGCCTGTCACGCTGTCCCGACTACCGGTGCTGAGTGAAGTGGCATTCGGTTCACGCCGGAAAGGGACAGGTGTGGAGGCCGCATCGTCCAGCGTTTCTACGTTATCAGCATAGGGTACATTGACCACAAACCGTTCAGCATTTAGCTGGACGATCACTTCCGGATCGGTGTAGTTCAGGGTGGCCTGGGGCGGAATCTGCCCGTTCAGGGCTTCCACCCGCAACTCTGGAATGCCAGCCGCATCCCAGCCAAACGTCTGACCGGTGTAGACAAAATTACCGCATTGGGGGCTCAGTTCTCCATTGCTTTCCACCGTAAGTGCCAGCTGTTCCGGCACCATACGCGCAGTCATCGCGTTATCCGAGGCGGGTACATCCCGTCCTAGATAACCGCCAGGGACGGCGGCGGTGCTGATGGAAAACACACCGACTTCCGTCAGTGTCAGTGACTGGTTACCGTCACCGTAATCAATAACTGGCTCCAGCAGGTCACCCTCTATCCCGCCACCAGGAAACAATAGCTGGTGGGAAACCGGCACATCGCCAGCCGCAAAAGAAGGAGCAGGCGGCTTGTCGGTACAGCTCATGCCTGACACGCCCGGAGCATCCCTATAGGCCTTGGGAGTTACACTGAAGGGCACGCCGGCTGGCAAGGTATTGCTGCAACTCAGATCAGCACTGACACACCGCTGTTCAGGGATCAGACAAAGCCCCAGGGGTACGGAAACGTATTGCCCGGCCCCCTCGATCAGTAATGTGCCACCATCGGGCTGCTTATCTTCCACATAGCGGGCCAGCAGGCTATTTCTGCCGGCATCGTTGTAGCGGATGGGGATGTCCCGGGCCACGCCGTCACCATCAAAGGTAATCGCAACCCCGGTCTGCGCAACGCCATCCGTGGCAACCTGGTTACCGTCGATCCAGGTTGGGAACGCTGCCTGCCTGTTTGCCGGTCCCGGATTCAAGTAGCTGGTGCCGAATTCAATAGTTCTGGTTTCCCCGGCAAACAAGGCAGTGCACTGGCCGGTATTTTCGTCCGTTTCCAGCGCAGACATGGATAATGTCTTGCCTTCCTCGCCGGCAATCAGATCCTGCATTTCAAACACAAAGGCGACGTCCCGGAACTCCATGTTGCAGCTGCCCGAGCCATCGGGCGCAATGCACACCGTGCCGTTCTCCGTAGCGGGAGAAATGTTGCTGACACCCAGGGTAACCGTCTCCTCGATGGAGCGCTGGAACTGCAGATTGGCAACCCCGGTCACCGTCACATTCTGAGCTGGCAACCAGCCGGCAGGCTGCAGGGTCAGATCCACCGGATCCGGGTAGAGAGTGCCACAGCCGGAATCTGCGCATGCCAGCACCTGCAGATCCGATGCCTGGCAGGTCAGCCCGACGCCCGGGTGGACAATGCGGATATGATCCAGCACCACAGTCGGCTCATCAGGAGTGCAGGCCCCGCCGAAATCTACCTGGCTGATGACACTCGGATTAAAGGTGACGAGACTATTCCCGCCGCCGATATCAATATTACCGTGGGCAGCTAAGGCTCCAACCACAACAGCGTTGTTCCCGAAGCTGATATCCTTAGTCACGTAGATAACAGCATTGATGGTGACATTTGGCTGTGTAACGGTCAGGTTTCCCTTAACGATTAGCAATAAATCACTGGCACTGCCATCAGCGTTGATGTTGAAATTTGTACTGTTTATGGTCAGATCACCATCAACTACGACTAGTGCTCTGCCGTTGACGACTACGTCACTGGTTTTTTTGGGGAAATTACGTCCCGGATACAAGTGCGAGCCAGAGGGAATTACATTATTACTTGGCCAGGGCTCAGTGGTAAGGGAATCGAAGACGCCTAGATCCAGTTGTTCACTTTCCGGCACAATCTGATTTATGCCGCTGCTGGCATCGAAGACAGCGGAGCATTGAGGTGCTGCCTGATAGGTGATGCGGACCTGGCCATCGCCGCCGGGGCCGCCAGGGTAGTTTGAGCCACCAGCTCCTCCACCTCCCCCACCGGGACGACTCCCACCACCACCTCTTCCCCCTAGCCAGTCAAGGAACGAAACACCACCATCACCGCCAGAACCGCCTGCAGTCGGAGCGGTTGCACCATCATTACCAGAACTATCGCCCCCCTCATCATAAATGCCCGCAGATGAACCACCGCCACCACCGAAGAGAAGGCCCCAAAAAGTATAGGCGTTCGCTCCATCACCGCCAGCTCTCGATACATAATCTGCACCTGTTATTGAACCGCCACCTAAGCCGCCCGTAAGCCCTGACCCACTGGCACCTCCCGCAGCCTCTATACGTTTTGGCCCCTCAAACCAGCTATTTTCACCCTTCTCCACGTTAGCATTGGCTGCCCCAGCACCAACCCGATAGTTAAATACCTCATCAACAGTTACATTCAAAATGGCCCGGGAATAGGCGCCGCCTCCACCTCCGCCACCTAACCCGTTGGCTCCATGCCCGCCAGCCCCCCAAACCTCAACCGATATCCGGCTCACATTCTCTGGCACCGTAAACGTACCGTCACCCGGCTCCGTAAAAGTCTGAACCGTTTGTGCCTTCAGCGCCACTGGAATGACAACCAAGGCCAGACAAAGCGCCTGGCAGAACCTCAACAACATACTCTGCCTATTCATCGCACCCTCACCTCAACCACTCGCCTGGCTTCATCCGGCCCGCTCCCACAACTGCCGGTACTGGTGATGGTATACACCGTGTCGCCTCCCGGTCCGCTGATATCGGCGGTTACGAAATCGCATGCCAGACTTGCACTACAGCCCGCCAATCCGCCGGTACTGAAATTTAAAGGGCTGGCCGAAAGAACCGCCGGGCACCCGCTGTCTAAGGCTTTGCGGACCGCCGACTGGGCACCACTTTCTGCTGCAAAAAAGGCCCGTTGGGACTGAATCTGCAGGCTAAGAGACTGGCTGGCGCCCTGCTGCAACTGGGACATGCCCAGCACCAGCAACGAAAGCACGGTGATGATAAACAGTGCTATAGGCAGACCTGCGCCACGCTGTGAGTTTATGAATCGGTCAGGGCACATTGCGAATCTGCACCTCCTGACTCAAATTAGTGGTTTCGCCGGTGCCGGTATCTTCCAGAACCATGCGGAAGGACACGACGGCTCCCCTTTGCAGTGACTGTGGTGTGACGTCGAATTGCAGTGAGTTCTCCTGCAGGTTGGCCGCCAGCACCTCCCGGTCAGGCATGGTCACCGGCAGGTTGCTCGCCGGCGTACTGTTGATGCCGTAATCCTTGTAGCGATACAGGAAGCGCCCCCGCTGACAGAAAGTTCGGGGACTGTCCACCATATAGAAACGTTTCTCGGGCGACTGGGCAGAGAAACGATGGGTTACGCCTCCGTCAAAAGTCACCGTAACCGGACCGGTGCCCGACGGCATAGTAGCCGTGGGTGACACAGGGCCGGGATTGGTCAAGCTGTATAGATTGCTGCCGTAGCCATAGACCACCACCCGGCCACTCGATGAGCGCTCACCGGGCAGCGGCACTGCTTCAAAGGAATCCGGAGCATTGCCCACCGGCAGACTCAGGTAGTTCGAAGCCGCCACAATGGGCATCCACTCGATACAGCTCTGATCCGGTGTCGTGCGAATGGACGTGGGAAGCGCCGCCCGCAAGGAGCGGCTGACCTGCTCGCTGATGACAACACTGGACAAGGCACGCTGCTGACGAGAACCTACGTCGATCGCGCCCTGAGTGGAAAGCGCCACAAATTGCACGGAAATGGTGGCGACTATGCCCAGCAGCACAATCACCATCACCAGTTCCACCAGCGTAAAGCCCGTCACCCTGCGCATCAAAAATTTGCCTTGTAGGCGGTGAAACTGAAGGCCTGATCCCCCGGGGCGGTAATGGTCAGATCAATCCGTTTGGCCTGCCCCGATGGCAGGTCCACACCACCGGCATCACAGCTGACATTTACCTCCACGGAAAAACCGTTGTACCCGTCCAGTGGACCTTGGGCATCCGCCGGGGGCAAATTCACCAGTCCGTGGTAGTCATCAACATCATTAAATTGGCCCCGGTTACCGGCGCCTTCCTCCGCCGAGATATTGCAGGGACCGCTATAACGGGGTAAGCCGCCCTGGGGTGCGTTGTGATCGTATTTACGGGTGATAATCTCATCCATGTAAAGCTGAGCCAGCTCCACCGCCCGGGTCTGATTCAGGGGATCGGCACTGCGGCCGGTAATCAGGGCGAACGCCCCCACCACCCCGGCAATGGCGACACTGATAATGACGATGGTCATTACCAGCTCCACCAGAGTTGCACCGTTCTGGAGTATGACCGGGCCGCGACTCATGGTTGGCAGCCTCCGCTATAGACTGCACCGAGGGAGCTTACGCAGATGTCATAACGGCTGTCACCGACAAAGGACAGCTCAAGGTTATTGCCACTAACTGGGGAGCCGTCCTTATTAAACTTTACAGCCAAAGGCAGGCCACCCGATACGGTTAGCTCTGTACCTTCCTTCGGTATGGACCAGGAGCCGATGCTCCCGACAGAAAATGTGAACGAACCGCCCCCATCGCTGATGGTGACGGTATCGTTTTCGTTACCTGCCATAGCTGCTTGGCGGGCAAGCAGCGCAGCAGAGTTGAGTTGCTGGTTGGCCAGCAAGGGAGAGAAGGCGGAACGATTGGCAAAAAGCCCAACGCCCAGAGCGGAGAGGACTCCGATAAGGATAATGACCATAACTAGCTCTACAAGTGTGAAGCCATTTTCCCCCTTAGCACCGCACACCTAATCTTCTCCTGAATGCATTTTGATCCAGTTCAACATCAAAGATGCCTCCTGAAACTCAAACAATGATTCAGCACCCGTTATCGTTAACAGTGACACTATAGCTACTAGTAATCGGGCCAGTGTTGTCTGTGGCAGCGTTTGCTGCAGTATATTGCACTGAACAGTTTGCTTGGATCTCGAGAGTTATAGTATCCCCGCCATCCGTTCCGCCGACATCCGTGTTCGAAATGGTGTAATCGTTTGTTGTATCAACATCTATCGCAGCGATAATACCCGCAGAGTTTGCCGTCGGGTAACCATTCACCATTGTTACTGGTTGCCCTTCAAGTGTTACACCCGCCCCCAATCCATTACCACTGGCAAGTTGCGAGGAGTGGGCAATTGAAGCTGCCGACTTCATAGCACCCGCGAGCCCCTGAATCGATGAGGTGCGAGCATCCCCCCCCAAATCCGCAAACCGGGGCAAAGCAAACGCCGCCAAAATACCCAAAATCACAATCACCATAACCAGTTCGATCAGGGTGAAACCTTTTTGCTTTCTGTTCGGAATCATATTTCTCATGGATTTTCTCCGCTGGGCTTGTTAATAAATAAACACGAATTATTGATTTTCAGTCGTGGCAATGTCGCCTGTGGATGCATCATAAGTGATATTCTTTTCATCCGCAGTTCCAGCAAGGCCGTCAGCTTGGTAAGCGTAGGTGCATACAGAACCTGACCCCGTTACCGCATAGTCAGGCGCTGCTCCGGTAATGGTCGGTGCATTTGACTGCAGAACACCAGCCCATACCTGTTCACAACGGCTCGCATCCATTGCCGCTGAACCATCCGCTTCACCCGTATAGCCTCCGGTGTAAGCTACCGGCCAACCGCGGCTTGAAACGTTTAGGTCGCCATCACCAAAGCCATCCAAGCTATCCGTCGACGCCTTCAGACCGTTAGCGACCCACTGAGCCCTTGCCAGTGCAACACCCGCAGCCATTGCGCCGGCCGTGGCCTTCACGTTGGAGCTGTGCGCCTGCTCCGAAAGCTGCGCAAACCTCGGCAACGCAAACGCCGCCAAAATGGCCAGGATAGCAATCACCACCACCAGCTCAATCAGTGTGAAACCCTTTTGTTTATGTTTGCTGCTGTAATGCTTCATTCGTCAGCCTCTTTGCCATAGTTTCGAGTTGTTCACTCATGCCTGGCGTCCTGCCGGTTCACGGTGGTTTCTGTTATCGGCACCGGTTCCAGTTTCAGGCCGGTCAGCCGTTCATTCTGCTCCCGCAGGTTATTCCGGTTGCGGTCAGCAAATTCCGTTGTTACTACCCAGGCGACTGGCTGGCTGGCCTTTACAGCTTTCCCGTTTATGGTTATCGGCTGCTTCGGATTATAAATTAACCAACCTTTCGCCTTTTCGCCCGTTTCTTTTTGTTGCTTCACTGTAAAGCACCACTGCCCTGGCTCTGGGCCTGTGGCACTGCATAGCCCGGTGTAGGCCTGCCAGCGGTGTTCCAGCCAACCGAAAGGATTTTGCCCCTCCAGCTCGGTGAGCGTTGTGTCCCGGCCCAGCATGGCTTCACTGCCTTTTATCACCAGGGCAGACCGGAGCTGGCTCAGCACCATGTTCACACTTTGTTCTTCCGCCCGCTGGATTTCCCGCTCTAGCTTTCCGAGCAGTACCCACCAGAGTACAAACAGCACCATCAGGGCGATGATCAGGCGCGTTCGCCGGGCATTGGCCAAACCGGTGGAGGACGACCAATGCTCGCGCATTAGCCACGCCCCATGGCGGCGGCTCCCAGATCCCATATGGGCAGGAATACGCCCAGCGCCAGTATCAACACCAATACGCCCATGGCTACGATCAATATGGGTTCTATGGATTCCGCCAGCCGTTTCAAGCCGTAATCCACGTCTTCATCGTAGAAGTCCGCCACGTTGTTGAGCATGTCGTCCATGGAGCCGGTTTCTTCCCCGACCGCGATCATCTGCAGAATCAGCGGCGTGAACATTTTGCTGCCGCGAGCCGTTCGCAACAGGCTTTCACCCCGCTCGATGCCATACCGCATTTCTTTGATGTGGCGCGATATCCAGGCATTGTCGGTGGCGTCTGCCACAACCGTCAGAGCCTGGGTAACCGGCATGCCAGCCTTCAGCATGGTAGCGAAATTGCGGGCAAACCGGCTGAGGGTAATCAGCTCCAGCAAGGGGCCAATAATGGGCATTTTGAGTTTATAGCGGTCCCATACCTGCTGACCGTTGTCAGTTTGCTTCCATTGGCGGATCAGCAGGCCGGCTGCCGCTGTGCCAAAGATCATGTACGGCCAGTAGCTCAACAGGAAATTCGATGTGCCGACCAATACCTGAGTGAGAAAGGGCAAGTCCGCCCCCATTTTGGAAAACACCGAGGCAAAACGCGGTATCACCAGGAAGTTCACCACCATCAATGCTGCAAACAGTGCCACCAGCACAAAGGTGGGATAACGCAGAGCCTGTTTTACCCGTCGCTTGGTATCTCGTTCCAGCTCCAGAATTTCCGACAGGCGTTTGAAGGAATCATCGAGCATACCGGTGTTTTCGCCCACGTGAATCATGGCGATGAACAGCTCGGAAAACACCTTGGGGTGCGCCTGCATCGCGCTCGCCATGGTCACGCCGCCTTCCAGCCGGTTGGTGATGTCGTCCAGCACGTCAGACAGTTCTGGTGAGCGCGTGGTCTCAGCCAGTCCGCGCATGGTGCGTATTAACGGGATGCCCGCCTTGGTCAGGGCGTGCATTTGCCGGCAAAATACAATCAGTTCATCCAGAGTGACTTTTTTCCGGAAGATGGCCAGGTTGTTGATTGCCCCCATGCCGGAAGTTTTCTGCTCCTGCTCCCGGATCACCAACGGGGTGATACCACGACGCATCAGTTCGTTGGCGGCCGCATCCACATTGGGCGCCGCCAGCGACCCCTGCTGCAAAACTCCGCGGTTATCTTTACCCCGATAATTGAACTGCATCAGTCATCCACCCCTATCGGGCTTTCACTGGCCAGGTCATCGGTTTCGAGTGAAATGCCGCCATCGGACGTCGCGGCTACACGGGAAACTTCCTGCAATGAGGTAACGCCCTGCAAGGCATAGTCCATGGCCCACTGGCCCAGTGGGCGAAATGCCGGGCTTTGCCGTGCCGCCCGGGTGAAATCCGAGACATCCTTGCGCCGAAGGGCATCCAGCATGTCTTCGTTCATTTCGAGCATTTCATAGACGCCCACCCGGCCTTTGTAACCGGTGTTGCTGCACTGATAGCAGCCACGGCCATGCACGAAGCCGGCTTCGATATCCAGCGGGTCCAGATCAAACGCCTGCAGCCAAACCAGCTCCTGCTCTGTCGGCTCATAGGTCTCTTTGCAGTTGTCGCAAACCCGACGTACCAGGCGCTGGGCGATAACCCCGAGCAGTGAGCTTGCCACCAGGAAGGGCTCTGCACCCATATCGATCAGGCGCATGGCGCTGCTGATGGAATCGTTGGTGTGCAGCGTGGAAAGCACCAGGTGACCGGTCATGGCGGCACGCAGGCCGATCTCTGCGGTTTCGTGGTCCCGCATCTCGCCCACCAGGATGATGTCCGGGTCTTGGCGCAAGGCTGACCGCAATACGGTGGCGAATTCAAGGCCGATTTTCGCGTTCACCTGCACTTGGGTAATGCGCGGAAGGCGATATTCCACCGGGTCTTCCGCGGTGATGATTTTTACCTCGGGTTTGTTCAGCTCAGTCAGTGCACCATACAGCGTGGTGGTTTTACCGCTACCTGTGGGCCCTGTGACCAGGATCATGCCGTGGGGCTTTTTGATCAGCTTGCGGAACCGGGCCAGCAGCTCCGGCGGCATGCCGGTGCCTTCAAGATCCAGAGTGCCCTGGCTTTGATCCAGTAAACGCATGACCACCGATTCGCCGTACTGCACGGGCATGGTGGACACCCGCACGTCAATGCTGCGACCTTTTACCCGAATGTTGAAGCGGCCATCCTGGGGCAGGCGTTTTTCTGAAATATTGAGGCCTGCCATCAGTTTCAGGCGCAGCACGAGCGCGGCGTTCACCCGTTTTTCTTTCATCACCTGCTCTTGCAGCACACCGTCCACCCGCTGGCGGATGCGCACGACGGACTCATCAGGCTCGATGTGTATGTCGGAGCTTCGGGCCTGAACCGCGTCTTCGAACAGGGTTTGCAGCAGTTTGACCACCGGTGCATCGGCGCTTTCGGACTGTGCTGACAAGTCCGCAAGGTCGAAGGCGTCGTCACCCAGCTCATCTTCCAGCTCTTCCGCCAAGGAGGCGATTTCATCGGTTCGGCGATAGACCAGGTCGAGCGTGCTGAGCAGCTCACTTTCCCGAACCACGGCTTGCTTGATGGGTTGTTTGAGCACCCGCACCAGCTCATCGTAAGCGAAGATATCCAGAGGGTCGGCCATGCCCACCAACAGTTCGCCACTTTTCTCCGCCAGCACAATCGCCCGGAAGCGACGAGCCATGGCTTCGGGCAGTTTCTTCACCAGTTCGTTGTTGAACTGGTAATGGCGCAACTGAACAAAGGGCACTTCCAGCTGCCTGGAGAGGATGTTGAGCAGGTTGTCTTCATCCACGTAGCCCAGGTCAATCAGGGTTCGCCCAAGCTTGCGGCCGGTGTTTTTCTGCTCACGGAGGGCGGTCATCAGCTGCTGTTCAGTGATGACGTCGTTCTGTACCAGCAGGTCGCCGATGCGGATTTTCTTTTTCAGTTCCGTACTCATGAGCCTGCCTGCAATGCGTTCAGTCGTTCCCGTGCATAGTCCGCCAGCGAGGGCGCCAGCCCCGGCAAAACCGCCGCCTGAGCGTAGGCCCGCACCGCACTGTTGATGCGTCCGCCGGTTTCCAGCGCAATGGCCAGCCCAAGCCACCAGGTAGCCTGGCTATCGTCATAGGCAATCAACTCAGACCAGTGACCTGCGGCCTCATCGGCCTGGCCTGCCTGCTGCAACAAGGTTGCCAGAGTTACCCGGTAGTCCGGCTGGTCTGCAACCGGCGGTACTTTCGAGGCAAGCGTGTCCACAGCCAGGAGTAATTCACCCCGCTCCAGCAGAGCCCTGGCTCGAAGCAGGCGCAGGCTGGCGTAGTCGATGGCGACAGCTTCCGGCAACCAGCTCAACGCTCGCTCGGGCATGCCCTGCACTAACATTTCCCGGGCAAACACCTCTCGGCTGTTTGGTGCCGGCTGGCGTGCACTGACCTCTGTCAGGAGTCGCTCGGCCTCTCCGGTACGACCTGTCGCCAACAGCTTTTCCATTTGCCTGGTCGTTCTCAGGTCTACCGCTGCCGGCGTTTCCCGTTGCTGTTTCACCGGTGTTTCCGGGGCGCGATTTTCAGCGCCTGCAGCCTGATCCTGCTCGGCGGGCTGTTGCGCTACCACGGGCGATGCGGGCTCTTTAGGCCGCAGGTTCGACGTAGCGACACCTCTTGGAACGGCCTCTACTTCGCTCGCTGTCTGGGTCTGTGTCTCGGCCTTTGTCTTTGACTGTGCCTGTGGCGCGGGCGCCTGCTCGCGCACCGGTTTTTCTGACGCCAGCTGCACCATGCTCGATTCGGCGGGCTGAGGCACCTGAACCGCCTCAATCTCTGGCGCCGGCGCAGTCGCCAAAACTTCGGGCACAATCTCCGGCGGCCGAATAATTTCACCGGCGTTTGCCTCCGCACCGTTTATCGGCGGTGCGCTGTTTCTGGCCTCGGGCCATAACCACCAGGCGATGGCGGCTCCGGCAAGAAGCAACAAAATAACGAAGACCAGCAGTACCAGCATTTTGCTCTGGCTGGCAGGCTGCGGGGTCGGGTGGCCGGTGTATGCGGTCGCGACCGCCGGCCTGTTCTGGCGCTCTTCTGCTGCCCTCAAGGCATCGTTCAACAGGCTCATAGCCACCGCTCCAACATGCCAAGCGAGCGGGCGCTCTCGGTGTCTTTTATGGCCAGCAGAGCATGTTTACGCCCCACCAGCCTGTCGCCCTGCCCCCAGGCAGCCAACAGGGATTTATGCGCAAGTACATTGACCAGCCTCGGAATACCGCCAGATGCACGCCAGATCATTTTCAGTGCCGCAGGCGCAAACAGGTCCGTTCCGTTGTAGCCTGCCTGAGCCAGGCGGTGGCGAAGGTATTGGCTGACTGCATCCCGGTTCAGCGGTTGCAGGCGGGTCTGGAAGGTAATTCTCTGGCGCAGCTGGCGCAGGCTGTCTTTGGCCAACAGGGCATCCAGCTCCGGCTGCCCGAACAAGACAATTTGCAGCAACCGGGTACTTTCAGTTTCCAGATTGGTTAACAGACGCAGCGCTTCAATGGTTTCCTCAGGCATGGCCTGGGCTTCATCAATCACCAGCACGGCAGGCTTGCTTTCCATCGCCAGGGCAATGAGCCGCTGATTCAGTGCTTTCAGTATCTGGTGCACGTTGGCACACCGGGTTACATCAACCCCCAGCTCCTCCGCGACGGCCTCATACAGAGTTTCCGGAGATAAGTTCGGATTGGGTATGTATGCCGTGCACGCGTTTCTATCCAGCTCATTGAGCAGCAATCGGCACAACAGGGTTTTACCCGTGCCCACTTCGCCGGTCACTTTGATAAAGCCCTCCCGTTGCTGCAAGGCTACCAGCAGCAATTCCAGGGCCTCGGAATGGCTGGCCGCCCGCAAAAAGTAGCGGGTGTTTGGCGTCAGTGCGAACGGTGCTTCCTGCAGTCCAAAGTGGCTTTCGTACATCAGCGCGGCGCAGTCTCTGGTTGAGGCTTGACAGATTCGGACGAGTTCAGCAATTCCCGCAGTACGTTCATACGTTCGCGACTGGCGCTGACATCAGCCTGCATCTGGCCGGCATTGGCCACCACCGGGCGAAGCAGAATAACCAGTTCACTCTTGCGGGATTCAAACCGGCGCTGCTTGAACAGTTCACCCAGCAGCGGAATGTCGCTGAAAAAGGGGACCGCTGAATTGTTGTCTTCACTGGTGGTCTGAATCAGTCCGCCAATCACCACAATCTGCCCGCTCTCTGCGCGAATCACACTGTCGGTTTCGCGCACCGTGCTTCGGGCCAGCGGCAACGTGACATCCCGTTCGCCAATGGTGATCACTTTTTCCTGGTCAGCCACTTCACTGACCGAGGGGTGGACATGCAGAGTGATGGCGCCATCTTCAGAAATCTGGGGCGTAACATCCAGGGATATCCCCGAGAAGAACGGCGTAAGCTCTACCGAGGTCGAGGTGCTGTCGGTTGCGGTTACCGCGGAGTTGTTGTCGTCAAAATCGATGTCGGTCACGAAGAACTCGTCGGTGCCCACTTTGATGACAGCTTTTTGGTTGTTAATGGTAGATATCCGGGGACTGGACAGTATCTGAACGTTGCCCTGCTGGCCCAGGAGTTCAATCACTGCGTTGAAGCTGCCCTCCCTGATCGTCGCAGAAAATAGGCCTCCAATATCGGACGTTCGTATCGCCTGGCCAGCGAGACTTTCAAACGTGAACTCCGCGGGCAGCCCGTCAGCGGCTGTGATGGCCGATGCGCTCTGGAGGTCCGACCAGTTGATTCCCTGCTGATACCCTTCGTTCAATGCCACTTCCAAAATCTTGGCTTCAAGAACCACTTGCCGCTGCATAATCAATTCCGTGCGGCGCAGATAGTTTTCAACCATTTGTAGATCCGAGTTACCCGCGCGCACCATAACAAGTCCGGCGCCGGGGTTGACCACCACCTGGCCGCCATCGCTGCCGACAATCATGGTGAGGGCGTCACGGATGTCTTGCCAGAAATCGGATTCGGTTTCGGTGGAAATTGTGGTACCCACCAGGTTCCGGGACTCGCCACCCTCGCTTCCACTGCCGGAGTCACCGCCGCCGCGAGCGCTGCTGACCTGACCGGAGCTGACTCGGGTTTCAGAGCCGCCCCGGCGTTTGAAGTGCAAATAGTCGATAGGGAACAAACGGGTTTGCACCTGATCGGCCGACACCCGGAACAGGCGACCAGTGCGGGCAATGTCCAGGCCGTATAGGTCTGCAGCAATATCCATAACCTCCGGAACGGTTACGTCACTGAGCCGAAGATTTACCGTTGCGGCAACGCCGGGATGCACCACAACGTTGTACCGGGTACCTTCAACCAGGGCCGCAAAAAAGCTGTCAGCAGAAATGCCGGTTGCGTTGACATCAAACCGTTCATCCTCCTGCCGGACACTGGTGAGAGGGGGGAGTAACTGACTGCTGATCGCAGCGGCAGAGGGACCCACGGCCCCGACTGCCGGGCCAGCGCCCGCCTGTTGTTCAGCCCGTTCAAGGGTTTTATCAATCTCGTCCGCCACGTCGGATGAGGTGGCCGCCGAAGTGCGCATCAACGGGTTGTTGCTGCAGGCGACCACAACGAATGAAAGCATTACGGCTACCAAAGGCCTGACTGTTGTCATCGTTATCCGTTTGTCTGTCATTGGGTTCTCCGCACCTGCGGGAGTGATTCAGGGTAAAGCACTCGTTGCTGGCCTCTGTCCACCACGTCAACTTTGTCTTTGTCGATGCGGAGCACCTTTATGCCGTCGTGGCTTTCACCTTCGCGCAAAGCCACACCATTAATCACCGCCACGCGGCGGGCCTGGCCAAGCACAATGGTACTCACTTGCAGGTTTCTGGGCGCTACGGTTTGCGACTCCGGAGCTGCTCCCGGAGGCCGCGTCGGATCCTGCAAGGCATGCACAGCGGTGCCGCTCAACAACAGTCCCACCAACATCAACCTGCTTGCATGTCGAAATGTCATATCACACTCCCAGCCACGCAGCATCGAGGCTGAGGGTTCTCACCGTAATGGTCGCTTCACCTTTGGGCCATTCTCCGGCATCGTAATCCAGCTGCAACCAGCCAATGCGCTCATCCATCTCTTCCAATCGCTCAAGGTAATGCATAACCGTCAGGTATCCCCCACGGATTTTGAGCTCCACATCGTGGGCATACAAGAGCGGCTCCGGCCTGGGCTCATTGTCCGGCCTTTCGCCCGATTGATCGTAGACAGGGGCCGGCATTTTCAGTTCCAGGGATACCAGCTCCAGCCCATCCTGAGCCGCGAGGATGTCCCGCAACAGGGAGACCATGTCTCGCGGTGCTATCAACTGCCCGGTGGTCTTGGTTATCTGTTGGTCCAGCTTATCCAGGCGATCCTGTCGGGCCGCCAGGCGCTCTCGAAGCTCGGCTGACGGGTCGTTGGCCAGCCGGTTGCTTAGCATTTCCTGCTCATCGAGCAAGCTGTCCCGAGTGGCAGACAGGCTCTGCATACGATTGGTCAGCTGTTGTTGTTGCGCCTCAACCGGAGCCATCAGCAACTCCCAGGCAATTACAAACACCAGCACACATGCCGTCACCAGAATGAGAACACGCTCCCGGATCGGACGTTCGTTATACCAGGCTTCCGCCTGGGCAAGTCGTTCCCGAAGACCGTTCACTGGCCGGCCTCCCCGCTTTGTTTGGTTGCAACCCGAAACTCAACCCAGTTGCGGCCAGCACCTTCTTCCGGCCGACTGAGCAGAAAGTCGCTGAACGTTTCACCTATAAACGCAGGTTCCTGGCCGAGCGATGCCAGATAGCCAGGTACCCGCTCCGCGGAACGGGTCTGGCCTTCAATTCGCATGGCTGCGGGCTCTGCGCGCAAATGCACATAGGTCAGCCATAGATCATCCGGAATCTGCCGAGCCAGAGCGGCAAGCCGTCCGGAGAAGCCGGCATCGCCCCCGGCCGTCAGCCCTTCAACCCGTTCGAGAAGCCGTTGCCGGCGAACAATGGTTTCAGTCACCCGCTCCAGAGCCGCTTCCAGCTCCTGGTCGGGCTTTCTGGCTTCCACTTGGCTGGCCATAGTCGCAATCGCCTGCTCCAGGCTTTGGTTCTGGCGCTCCACTGCCGCAATCCGGGTGTCGAGCTGTTGGTTCTGCCAATGCTCCCAGCCCGTTAGTCCGGCTACCGCCAGCAATACCAATACCGCCAACGCCAGTGCTGAGCGAGCACTGAGCTTTTGCCGTTGTGGCCGCAGCTCTGCGGTGTATAAATTCACCTGCTGATTCATGGGGCCTGCCTCTCGCTGACAAGGCCTGCGCACCAGGCGGGCAGGCACCGGCTATCGAGATCCTGTTCCAGGCCGAACACGGACCAGTCTGGCGTATCAATATTGGCTGCGACATAAGAGGAAAGCATGGAGCTAAGAGGCAGCACCGCGTCATGAGCGACAAGGCGAATCGAAGACGGAGGCACCTGCCCCAGCTGACTTTCGAAATAATCCATCGAACGCTGCATTTCCAGCGCCAGCGACTGAACCGCATTCTCCTGCTTGGCAGCATCGCGCAGGTCGTCATGGGCTACGTCCAGCCTTCGGGACAAGTACAGAATGTCGCCACGGCAAATCACCATTTGGCCGTAACGGTCTTTCAGGTGAACCAGCGCCACACCACGATTACTGGTATCCAGCCGCGAGGCCAGGTTTCTCAAGGCCAGCTCTGCAATGTCGATCCGCTCCAGCTCCAGGCCTGCGCCCGCAACCAGAGAGATCAAGTCCTGGACCAGTGACTTTCGTGCTGCCACCACGTTCACCAGCGGGCCCCGGCCGCGGGAAGCGTCTTCAGGGAATCCGAAAATATCGGTAACCGCTTCCGTGGGACTGAAATCAAGGAAATCCTTGAGCTTCCACTTCAAGGCATCCGCGAGCTCGCTGTCATCTATCCCTTCCGGGCGCTCCACCTGAAACACCTGATATTGCTCCAGCGGCAACACCAGAACGGCCGGAGAGCCGGCCCAACCTTGCTCAGAAACCAGTTTATCCAGTGTTTCCTGCCGCTTGGCCGGCAAACTTTCTGCAAACCCGGACTGCTGCCCGGGATTGCCCGATGCCACGGCCCAAGCTATGCCATCAGGACGAACTTCAAGGCATACTGAGGGCACCGAACCAGTGCGGCGAAACATTCGCTTGAATAAATTAACGACAGAGCTCAGGGGCATGAATTCCTTAAACGTATTCGGGGCTCTCAGGCCTGACGGTAAAATCCTGAAACGCTCAAAAGATCAGCAAACTGTACACATTCTTACATAATAGTTGAGAAATTGAGCGTAACTCCAAGTTTTTTTGACGCATTTCACGGAAATTTTGCAACTCTGATACAAAAGAGCCCGCGCTACAGCACGGGCTCTTTTCAGCGTCAGATTCTGACTAGAAGGGTATGTCGTCATCAAAGTCGTCAATGGGCTCAGGCATACCACCACCCTGTTGCTGGGAAGGCGCATTACTGTAACCACCCGTCGACTGAGCCTGGCCACCTTGCTGCTGGGCCGGCGCATTGTATTGCTGCTGCTGTTGCGGACGCCCCTGGGGTTCACCCTGATTCATCCCGCCTTCACCGCCACGGCTATCCAGCATCTGCATCTGGCCGTTGATATCCACCACAATCTCAGTGGTGTAACGATCCTGGCCATCCTGCCCCTGCCATTTGCGGGTTTGCAGTCGGCCTTCGATATAAACCTTCGAGCCCTTGCGCAGATACTGCCCTGCGACCTCGGCCACCTTTCCGAACAGAACCACCCGATGCCACTCTGTTCTTGGCACCAGCTGGCCAGACTGACGGTCTTTGTAGCTTTCATCGGTCGCCAGGTTGAGGTTAACAACCGCATTGCCATTCGGGGTGTAACGGGTATCCGGGTCCTGCCCCAGATTGCCGATAAGAATTACCTTGTTTATGCCACGTGCCATTATCTGCTCCTGATATATTTCGCCGAACAACTGCGATCCGTGCAGTCACCCTGTGTTTAAGAATGGTTACCCTGCCGCACAAATTCAAAGCGCGCAAGCTGATCTTCATGAAAATGCAGACGATCCACCTTCAAATAGGCCATGGCCGCCTCTTCCACAATGACCACGTCCTCAACGCCAGGCAAATTGCGCAGGCGCTGGTCAATCTCATCAAACCTCATAGCAACCGCACTCTGAAGCTGCACCACGAAACTGGTCGTATAACTGGGGGCGGGCATTGAGAGCGCGACCAGCAGCCAGACCGCCAAGCCTCCTGCCATCAGCCAAAGCACGCCATCGATCCCCGCTGACTGCAACAGGTAACCACCCAGCGCGCCGCCAAGAAAAGCACCAAAAAACTGGGAGGTGGAATACACGCCCATCGCCGTTCCCTTGCTGGCAGCCGGCGCCTCTTTGCTGATCAGCGAAGGCAAACTGGCCTCCAGCAAGTTGAACGCCATGAAGAAAAAGAATAGCACGGCCCACGCCACGCCAAGACTTTGCTCCGCACCGGTAAGCGCTGCCGTCGCGATCGCCAGCAGCGCAATGGCGCCGCACAGTACCGGCTTCATCTTCCGTTTTTTCTCACCAATGATGATAAAAGGCACCATGGCAAAAAAGGAGGTGATCATCACCGTGAGGTAAAACCACCAGTGCGAAGTGGCAGCGAGTCCCAACTCATCCTGCAGCATGGTAGGAAACACCAGGAACAGCGCCGTCAGCGCAAAGTGCAGGACGAAAATACCGAAGTCGAGCCGCAGCAACCGGCCATCGGCCAACACCCGGCCAACCATTTCACGGGCTGGATGGGTATCAGCACTCACTTTATGCTGATGTGGCGTGGGTACAACCCTGGCAACCACCACCAGTGCGAGGACAGCCAGCACCGCCGTAGTGTAGAAAATGCCTGACAGGCCCCAGGCGGAACCCAGCAGCGGCCCGAGCACCAGCGATACTGAAAATGACAGTCCGATGGATATGCCAACCGTCGCCATCGCCTTGGTACGCTGTTCTTCGCGGGTGAGGTCGCTGAGCATCGCCATCAGAACGCTGGCGATGGCCCCGGCGCCCTGAAGGATCCGCCCGGCAATAACTACGTATATGGAATCGGTGGCGCCAGCAAGCACACTACCGGCCGCAAACAGGATCAGGCCAATGTAGATCATGCGTTTGCGGCCGACACGATCGGACAAAAGCCCGAACGGAATCTGCAGCAACGCCTGGCTCAGACCGTAAGCACCGATGGCAAAGCCAATCAAAGCGGGAGTCGCTCCCTGCAGATCACTTCCCAGCAGGACAAAAACCGGCATGACCATAAACAGGCCCAGCATACGCATGGCGTATACCGAAGCCAGAGCGACTACTGAGCGTTTTTCAAGCGCGTTCATGCTAACCCGTGCCGGACTGGGTGAATGTGATGTGCAGCCTGAGGCCGCGAGCGGCGCATTGTACCAGAACCAGCAGAATGACGGGACTACTCACAACGGGATGCATCAGAGCCACGGAGCACAGTTTCGCCGGCGGCACCCGAAACCGATATAATGGGCGTTTTTACCCAAGCGAGGTGTTATGGACCATATCCAGATCAAGGGCGCACGTACCCACAACCTGAAGAATATCGACCTGGATATGCCAAGGGACAAGCTCATTGTGATTACCGGGCTTTCCGGCTCGGGTAAGTCGTCACTGGCTTTTGATACGCTATATGCAGAGGGCCAGCGGCGCTACGTGGAATCATTGTCCACCTATGCCCGACAATTCCTGTCAATGATGGAAAAGCCGGACGTTGACCACATTGAAGGTTTGTCTCCTGCCATCTCGATCGAACAGAAGTCCACGTCCCACAACCCGCGCTCAACCGTCGGCACCATCACCGAGATATACGACTACCTGAGACTGCTTTTCGCCCGCGCAGGGGAACCCCGGTGCCCGGACCACCATCAGCCTCTGGAAGCACAAACAGTCAGCCAAATGGTCGACCAGGTACTGGCTATGCCGGAAGACAGCAAGCTGATGATTCTGGCGCCGATCATCCGTGACCGGAAGGGCGAGCACCTGCAAGTCGTCGAAACCATGCGTAGCCAGGGTTTCATCCGCCTGAGGGTCGACGGTACCGTCTACGATATTGATGATGTACCCGCCCTCGACAAAAAGCGGAAACACCAGATTGACGTGGTGGTTGATCGCTTCAAAGTCAAACCCGGGCTTGAACAGCGGCTGGCAGAAAGCTTCGAAACTGCACTTGAGCTTTCCGATGGCATCGCCCTGGTCGCGCCCATGACAGGCGAAGGTGAGCAGCATACCTTTTCCGCCCGCTACGCATGCAACCAATGCGGCTACTCCTTAAGTGAACTAGAGCCCCGGCTATTTTCATTCAACAACCCGGCCGGCGCCTGCCCTACGTGCGACGGCCTGGGGGTTCGACAGTTCTTTGATCCGGAAAAAATCCTGCAGCACCCGGAAGCCACCCTGGCCTCTGGCGCCATCAAAGGCTGGGACCGGCGGGCTGTCTACTATTTTCAGATGCTGACCAGCGTTGCTGAGCATTATCAAATCGACCTGGAAACACCTTGGGAGAAACTCCCCGAGCCTTTCCGGGAAGTACTCCTCCACGGCTCCGGCACCGAGGATATTGTCTTCCGCTACGTAAACTCCCGCGGCCAGATTATGGAGAAAGCCCACCCATTTGAAGGCATACTTCCTAACCTAGAGCGACGTTACAGGGAAACCGAATCCCAGAGTATGCGCGAAGAACTGGCACGCAACCTCAGCACCCAGCCCTGCCGCGAATGCCAGGGCTCCAGGCTTAGGCGCAGCGCACGCCACGTATTCATCCAGGACAAGAACCTTCCGGACATCACCCACATGCCGGTAGGTGACGCCCATCACTATTTTGGCGAGCTCTCCCTGCCCGGCCGCAGAGGCGAGATTGCAGACAAGATTCTGAAAGAAGTCAGGGAGCGCCTGCAATTTCTGGTCAACGTAGGCCTGGAGTATCTGACGCTTGAACGCAGCGCGGACACACTCTCCGGCGGCGAAGCCCAGCGTATTCGACTCGCCAGTCAGATCGGAGCCGGACTCGTCGGCGTGATGTACATTCTGGACGAGCCATCTATCGGCCTGCATCAGCGGGACAATGACCGGCTACTTGCCACGCTCACCCATCTTCGCGACCTTGGCAACACGGTAATCGTGGTCGAACACGACGAAGACGCCATACGAGCCGCCGACTACGTTATCGATATCGGCCCAGGTGCAGGCGTCCACGGTGGGCACATCGTTGCGCGCGGAACACCCGCCGACATCATCGCCAACAAAGCCTCGCTCACCGGCCAATACCTCAGCGGCGAAAAAGAAATAGCCATACCCGCCACACGCAATAAAGGTAACGGCAAGGAACTGGTACTGACCGGCGCCACCGGCAACAACCTTCAGGACGTGACCCTGACACTCCCTCTGGGCGTGATGACCTGCATCACCGGCGTCTCAGGTTCCGGCAAATCGACCCTGATCAACAGCACACTTTATCCCGTTGCTGCCGCAAAATTGAACAAAGCCACAAGCTTGGATCACGCGCCCTTCAAAAACCTCAAGGGGCTGGATCATCTCGACAAAGTCATCGACATCGACCAAAGCCCGATTGGGCGCACTCCCCGTTCTAACCCCGCAACCTATACCGGCCTGTTCACACCCATCAGGGAACTGTTTGCCGGCACCCAGGAAGCCCGATCACGAGGCTACAAAGTCGGCCGCTTTTCATTCAACGTCAAAGGCGGCCGCTGCGAAGCCTGCCAGGGCGACGGCGTGATCAAAGTGGAGATGCACTTCCTGCCAGATGTGTACGTGCCCTGCGACATCTGCAAAGGCAAACGCTACAACCGAGAAACCCTGGAAGTACGCTACAAAGGCAAAAATATCCACGAAGTGCTCGACATGACCGTCGAGGAAGGCCGGGAGTTTTTCGACGCCGTACCCTTCCTCGCGCGCAAACTGCAGACCCTGATCGATGTAGGCTTGTCGTACATCCGCCTGGGCCAGAGCGCCGTCACTTTGTCCGGTGGCGAAGCCCAGCGCGTCAAACTCGCCAAAGAGTTGTCCAAGCGCGATACCGGAAAAACCCTCTACATCCTCGACGAGCCGACAACGGGCCTACACTTCTACGACATCCAACAGCTGCTGAACGTACTGCAACGGCTGCGGGACCACGGCAACACCATTGTGGTAATCGAACACAACCTGGACGTGATCAAAACGGCGGACTGGATAGTGGATTTAGGACCAGAGGGTGGTTCCGGTGGCGGGCAGATTATTGCCGAGGGAACTCCGGAGGAGGTGGCTGATAATCCGGCGTCACATACTGGGCATTATCTGAAGCCGATGCTGAAATAAATTTTGGCCACGGAATCCACTGAAGAACACGGAAAGATAAAGACAAGGACGTTTTTGGCCACGAAAACCACGAAAGGACCCTAAAAAATAAGGCCTTTTGTTAACAAAGGCAGTCCTCGGAAGACCGGACGGTCAGGGGGTGCGGGTAAAGTTTCTGCCGGAAAAAGATGTCTGAGCGGAGCGAGTTGTTTTTCCAAAGAAACTTTACCCACACCCCCTGACCAGCCCCAAAACCCGCAACCTAAGAGCCCGAGCCAAAACGGAGCCACAAAAAAACCGGGCCCTTTCGGAACCCGGTTTTTTCAGGACTAAACGAAGAATTTACTCTTCGCCTTCGTCCACTTCTTCAGCTTCGATGTCCAGAGGACGACCGACCAGCTCAACAAATGCCATAGGGGCATTGTCGCCAGCGCGGAAGCCGCACTTCAGGACACGAAGATATCCACCCGGACGCTCATTGTAACGGGGGCCCAGCTCATTAAAGAGCTTGGCTACCGCTGCATCGCTACGCAGGCGCGCGAACGCCAGACGGCGATTCGCAACCGAATCATTCTTTGCGAGCGTGATCAACGGCTCAGCTACCCGACGCAGCTCTTTAGCTTTCGGGAGCGTCGTTTTGATCAGCTCGTGCTCAACCAGTGACGCAGTCATGTTACGGAACATGGCCTTGCGATGCGCACTGGTCCTGTTGAACTTACGACCACTCTTACGATGACGCATTGCTCTGATTCCTTACCTTAAACTAATCGGCGATTAACCGCCCAGAACCCGGTCATCACCACGAAGGCTTGCCGGCGGCCAGTTATCAAGACGCATACCCAGAGACAGACCACGGGACGCTAAAACGTCCTTGATCTCGGTCAGCGACTTTTTGCCAAGGTTAGGCGTCTTCAGCAGCTCCACTTCCGTGCGCTGAATAAGATCGCCGATATAGTAAATGTTTTCTGCCTTCAAGCAGTTAGCTGATCGTACAGTCAATTCCAGATCATCAACCGGGCGCAGCAGAATCGGATCAATTTCTTCCTCTTCTTCTACACGCTCTGGCTCTTTTTCATGATCGAAATCAACGAACACCGCCAGTTGCTGCTGGAGGATAGTCGCGGCCCGGCGAATTGCTTCTTCCGGATCGATCGTACCGTTGGTCTCCAGGTCAATAACCAGCTTGTCCAGATCTGTACGCTGCTCAACCCGCGCGCTTTCCACGGCATAAGCCACTCGGCGAACCGGGCTGAACGTAGCATCAAGCTGCAAGCGTCCGATGGCACGAGTTTCGTCCTCGTCCAGGCCACGCTGGTCAGCCGGCTCATAGCCACGACCACGAGCAACACGCAAACGCATGTTCAACTCACCGTTTTCGCTCAGGTGACAGATCACGTGCTCCGGGTTAGCGATTTCCACATCGTGGTCCAGCTTGATATCGCCGGCAGTCACTACACCCGGGCCCTTCTTGCTGAGTGTCAGCTCAGTGTCATCACGGCCGTTCATCTTTACGGCGACGCCCTTAAGATTCAGAAGAATCTCAATGACGTCCTCCTGGACACCCTCGATGGCACTGTACTCGTGCAGGACACCGTCGATCTGTGCTTCAGTTACGGCGCAGCCCGGCATCGAAGACAGAAGAATACGGCGAAGCGCACTGCCCAGGGTATGGCCGAAACCGCGTTCAAGCGGCTCCAGCGTCACCTTGGCACGCGTAGCACCAGATTCTTTCACGTCAATGGTACGAGGTGTCAATAACTCATGTACTGAACGCTGCATAGACGCCCCTATCTGCTATCGTTGCTAACTGGGCTTTACTTGGAGTAAAGCTCGACGATGAGGTTCTCGTTGATGTCGGCAGGCAGTTCAGTACGCTCAGGCACTGACTTGTAAACGCCGACCATCTTATTGGCGTCAACCTCTACCCAGCTCACCGCAGCGCGGCTACCAGCAAGATCCAGAGCGCCTTTAACGCGCAACTGGTTCTTCGCCTTTTCGCGCAGGCTCACAACGTCGCCTGGCTTGACCTGATAAGACGGGATGTTAACCGGCTTGTCATTCACCAGAATCGCTTTGTGAGACACGAGCTGACGGGACTCCGCACGGGTAGAACCAAAGCCCATGCGATATACAACGTTATCCAGACGACCTTCCAGAAGTTGCAGCAGGTTTTCACCGGTTGCACCCTTCAGGCGGGCAGCCTCTTTGTAATAGTTACGGAATTGCTTCTCAAGCACGCCGTAGATCCGACGAACTTTCTGCTTCTCACGAAGCTGAACGCCGTACTCGGACAGACGACCGCGACGCGCGCCGTGCATACCCGGCGGAGTCTCGATGTTGCACTTTGAATCGAGCGCGCGAACACCGCTCTTCAGAAAAAGATCTGTCCCTTCACGACGAGACAGCTTGCACTTCGGGCCTATATAACGAGCCATATTTCACTGTCTCCTGTGTTAGACGCGGCGCTTTTTGGGCGGACGACAGCCGTTATGGGGAATCGGCGTCACATCAGTGATGTTAGTGATCTTGTAGCCACACGCATTCAGCGCGCGAACTGCAGATTCACGTCCGGGCCCAGGACCCTTAACCTCTACGTCCAGGTTTTTAAGGCCGTATTCAGCAGCCGCATTACCGGCTCTTTCAGCTGCTACCTGCGCAGCAAAAGGTGTGCTCTTACGTGAGCCGCGGAAACCAGAACCACCAGAGGTGGCCCAGGACAATACGTTGCCCTGACGGTCCGAAATGGTCACGATGGTGTTGTTGAAGGAAGCGTGAATGTGCGCGACGCCATCAACAACCGTCTTTTTCACCTTTTTACGGGTACGTGTACCTGGCTTTGCCATGTTTGCCTACCTGTTACTTACGAATAGGTTTGCGAGGACCTTTACGGGTGCGGGCGTTGGTCTTGGTGCGCTGACCACGGACTGGAAGCCCATGACGATGGCGCAGACCACGGAAGCAACCGAGATCCTTCAAACGCTTGATGTTCATCTGTACTTCACGACGCAAATCGCCTTCGACGGTAAACTTGCCCACTTCAGTACGAAGTGCTTCAAGCTGCTCGTCGCTAAGGTCTTTGACCTTGACGTCCGGCTTAACGCCGGTAGCATCGCAAAGCTTCTGGGCTGTTGTCTTGCCAACACCAAAGATGTAGGTCAGCGAGATAACAGCATGTTTGTGATCGGGTATATTGACACCGGCTATACGTGCCATCCAAATTACTCCGCGTTCAAAGCTTTGCTGTGTGAATTTTCCGCCACAAAAAGGGCGCGAAATAATAGCGCTTGACCCGCGTACGAGTCAAGCGCCATATTCCGAACCCCTTTTACAATGTCAGGTTTGATTCGTGAGAATCAGCCCTGACGCTGCTTGTGGCGAGGCTCCGAGCAGATGACTCGCACTGAGCCATTGCGTCGAATTACTTTGCAGTTACGGCAAATTTTCTTTACCGAAGCGCGTACTTTCATTGTCGACTCCAGTTTTCAAGGGGAACGACTATTAGCCGTTCCGTCCATAGCCCTTGAGATTGGATTTCTTCATCAGCGATTCATACTGATGCGACATCAGGTGCGACTGTACCTGGGCCATGAAATCCATCACCACGACTACAACAATCAGCAGTGATGTACCACCAAGATAGAAAGGTACATTACCCGCAACCATCAGAAACTGAGGGAACAGGGACACCGCTGCAATATACATAGCCCCGAACAACGTCAGACGGGTCAGTACACCATCGATGTACTTGGCAGTCTGCTCTCCTGGGCGGATGCCCGGGATAAACGCGCCGGAACGCTTGAGGTTATCCGCAACTTCTTTGGGATTGTACATCAAGGCTGTATAGAAGAAGCAGAAAAACACCACTGCTGCTGCGAACAGAATGATATACAACGGCTGACTGGGAGCCAATGCCTGGGAGATGTCGCTCAACCACTCCATACCTTCGCCCTGGCCAAACCACTGCCCCAGCGATGCAGGGAACAACAGAATAGATGACGCAAAGATCGGCGGAATAACACCGGCCATGTTGACCTTGAGAGGCAAATGGCTGGACTGCTGAGCAAACACCTGACGACCTTGTTGCCGCTTGGCGTAGTTAATGGTCAGGCGGCGTTGACCGCGCTCCATAAACACCACAAAGCCAACGACGGCAATCGCCAGAACACCAATACCAAGCACCACCAGCAAGCTCATCTCGCCGTTCCGCGCCTGCTCCAGGGTCTGACCGATGGCCCCCGGCAAGCCCGCAACGATACCTGCGAAAATAAGCAGAGAGATACCGTTACCAATGCCACGCTCGGTGATCTGCTCACCAAGCCACATCATAAAGACGGCACCACACACAAAGGAAACAACCGCCACAAAGTGGAAGCTGAAACTATCGTTAAAGGTGACGCCCTGAGAGGCAAGCCCTACCGAAATACCAAAGCCCTGAACCAGGGCCAGGATAACCGTACCATACCGTGTGTACTGGCTGATCTTGCGACGACCAGATTCACCCTCTTTCTTCAGCTGCTCAAGCTGCGGGCTGACCGCAGTCATGAGCTGCATGATGATCGAGGCCGAGATATACGGCATGATGCCGAGTGCGAAAATACTCATGCGCTCAAGCGCACCACCGGAAAACATGTTGAACAGACTCAGAATGGTTCCCTGATTCTGATCAAACAATGCCGCCAAACGGTCAGGGTTGATACCTGGCACCGGGATATGAGCACCGATGCGGTAAACCAACAGCGCCAGAAAGACAAACCAGAGCCGCGAACGCAGCTCTGCAAATCCTTTTCCGGCGCCCGCAGGCAATGATGCTGTCTTGGCCATTTAGTCCTCGACTCGTCTTAGTCTTCGACTTTCCCACCCGCGGCAATGATTGCCTCGCGTGCGCCTTTAGTGACACGTAGCCCTTTCACGGTTACTGCGCGGTCCAGCTCGCCAGACAGCATAACCTTGGCAACACGAATTTCTTCGCGAATGATGTCAGCTTTCTTCAGTGCGGCCAGATCGACCACATCACCGTCTACCTTCGCCAGTTCGTTCAGGCGAATCTCAGCAACGTAACGCTGCTGACGAGAGGTGAAACCGAATTTCGGCAGACGACGAGCCAGAGGCTGCTGACCACCCTCGAAACCAGGGGCTACAGAGCCACCGGAACGGGCCTTCAGACCTTTATGACCACGACCGCCGGTTTTTCCGAGACCGCTACCGATGCCACGACCTACGCGACGAGCGACGGGACGTGAACCAGGTTCCGGAGCAAGTTCGTTCAGACGCATCTCAGTTCTCCTCAACCTGTACCAGGTAATTAACCCGGTTGATCATGCCGCGAATGGAAGGCGTATCTTCCACTTCAACGGTGTGACCGATTTTACGAAGACCCAGGCCCTTCACACACAGCTTGTGCTTAGGCTGACAGCCGATCGGGCTGCGGGTCAGAGTTACTTTGATCGTTTTTGCGTTCGCCATGACTTCAACCCAGGATATCTTCGACGGATTTACCGCGCTTGGCTGCAATATCTTCAGGCGCTTTCATCGCCTGCAGACCCTTGATGGTGGAACGTACTACGTTCACCGGGTTGGTAGATCCGTAGCACTTGGACAGTACGTTGTGCACGCCTGCAACCTCAAGCACCGCACGCATCGCACCACCGGCAATTACACCAGTACCTTCAGACGCTGGCTGCATGTATACCTTGGAGCCGCCGTGCTGGGCACGAACCGGATACTGCAGCGTGCTGCCGTCGAGGGCCACATCTACCATGTTTTTGCGAGCGGCTTCCATGGCCTTCTGGATGGCAACCGGAACTTCCCGGGCCTTACCACGACCGAAACCAACACGACCTTTACCATCACCCACGACTGTCAGTGCGGTGAAGGCGAAAATACGACCACCTTTAACCACTTTAGCGACGCGGTTTACCTGAACCAGCCTTTCCTGGAGCTCAGGCGCCTTCTGTTCGTTAACGCTCATCTTCTCCACCTCTTAGAATTGCAAGCCAGCTTCACGAGCAGCGTCGGCAAGAGCCTGTACGCGGCCGTGATAACGGTAACCTGAGCGGTCAAAAGCGACCTTCTCAATGCCTGCCGCCTTGGCACGCTCAGCAATCAGCTGGCCTACTTTTTTGGCGGCGTCCACGTTACCGGTTGCACCCTGGCGCAGTTCCTTATCCAACGTGGAGGCAGTGGCCAGCACTTTGCTGCCATCTGCAGTTGTAACCTGGGCGTACATATGACGCGGCGTGCGGTGAACGCACAGACGGTCAGTACCCAGCTCACGAATCTTCATGCGCACTTTACGTGCGCGACGCAGTCTTTCGTTATTCGCGCTCATAGTCCCGCCTTATTTCTTCTTGGCTTCTTTGCGTCTGACCTGCTCATCCGCATAACGAACACCCTTGCCCTTATAAGGCTCGGGCGGACGGAACGCGCGAATGTCTGCAGCGACCTGGCCAACCTGTTGCTTGTCGATACCGCGAATCACAACTTCCGTATTGGACGGAGTTTCAGCGGTAACACCCTCGGGCAGCTCGTATTCGACCGGGTGGGAAAAACCCAGAGTCAAATTGAGCTTCTTACCTTGCGCCTGAGCACGGTAGCCTACGCCCGTCAGCTGAAGCTTACGCTCCCAGCCATTGGCCACGCCGGAAACCATGTTATTAACCAGCGCACGAGTAGTACCAGCAAGAGCGCGGGACTGTTTTGCACCATCACGGGCCGCAAAGCGAAGAGTTCCCTCTTCCTGCTTTACTTCAACCGCTTGGTGAATGGTGAGTTGAAGTGCTCCCTTGGAGCCCTTAACGTTAATTTCCTGTCCGTTCAGCTTGACCTCAACACCGGAAGGCAGCACGACAGGATTATTGGCAACCCTGGACATGTGATTCTCCTAGAATACGGTGCAGATGACTTCGCCACCCACGCCAGCAGCACGTGCGGCGCGGTCTGTCATAACGCCCTTGGACGTTGAGACAATCGCGACTCCCAAACCACCGGATACCTTCGGCAGTTCCCCAGCGCCTTTATACTGGCGCAGACTCGGACGACTGACCCGCTTGATTTCTTCGATAACCGGCTTGCCGCCGAAGTATCTCAGATTGATCGTAAGCTCGGGCTTCGCGTCAGCTGAAACAGAAAAATCTCCAACGTAACCTTCGTCCTTAAGGACCTGGGCTACAGAGATCTTCATCTTTGAAGATGGCATGACCACATCGGCCTTCTGTGCCATCTGGGCATTACGGATACGGGTAAACATATCCGCAAGCGTATCTTGCATACTCATTTCAATGAGTCTCCTGATCTTTTTAGTTGTGCAGCGGCGCGCCGCACCGCTTACCAACGGGCACCTGACCGGGGTCAGGATGCCTGCCTTACCAGCTTGCTTTGGTCAGTCCCGGAACGTCACCGCGCATGCCGTACTCACGGAGTTTAATCCGTGAAAGTTCGAACTTGCGCAATACGCCGTGCGGGCGACCCGTTACCTGGCAACGATTCCGAAGACGTGAAGGGCTCGCATCACGAGGCTGCTGCTGCAGCTTCATTTGCGCATCCCAACGCTCTTCTTCGCTGGTATTCGGGTTCTTGATAATCGCCTTGAGCTCGGCGCGCTTGGCTGCGTATTTAGCCACAGTCTGCTCGCGCTTGAGCTCACGGTTTTTCATGGAAACCTTCGCCATGTCACTCGTTCCTTATTTCTTGAACGGAAAGCCAAAGGCTTTCAACAGTTCGCGACCTTCGTCGTCGGTATCGGCAGAGGTGGTGATGGTGATATCCAGCCCGCGGATCTTGTCGACTTTGTCGTACTCGATCTCAGGGAAGATAATTTGCTCACGAACACCCATGCTGTAGTTACCGCGACCATCGAAGGATTTCGGATTCAGGCCACGGAAGTCACGAATGCGGGGAACCGCAATGTGAACCAGGCGATCAAAGAAATCCCACATACGCTCACCGCGCAGGGTCACTTTACAACCAATCGGCCAACCTTCACGGATTTTAAAGCCCGCTACAGATTTCTTAGCCTTGGTGACAACAACTTTTTGACCTGCCAGACGCTCAAGATCTGCGACGGCATTCTCAATCAGCTTTTTGTCGCCAACTGCTTCGCCAACACCCATGTTCAGGGTGATTTTTTCGATACGCGGAACCTGCATGATGTTCTTGTAGCCGAACTCTTTCTGCAGGGCGGGTACCACTTCCTTTGAGTACTGCTCTTTCATGTTAAGCATCGTAACCACCACCGCTTACTGGTTATCGACAGGTTCGTTCGTGGACTTGAAGATCCGCACTTTAGTACCGTCTTCCTTGATCTGGAAGCCAACACGATCGGCCTTGCCGGTCTGCGGATTAAAAATAGCCACGTTGGAAGCCTGGATAGGCGCTTCTTTTTCGACGATACCACCAGGGGTGCCAAGCATCGGGTTAGGTTTCGTGTGCTTCTTCATCATATTGATGCCAGAAACGATCACGCGACCATCATCCTGAACCTTCAGGATTTTACCACGTTTGTCTTTGTCTTTCCCCGTGGTGACGATAACTTCGTCATCTCGTTTGATCTTTTTCATAACCGGCCTCTGGTCCTTTAAAGTACTTCGGGTGCCAGTGAGATAATCTTCATGAACTTTTCGTTACGCAGCTCACGGGTAACCGGTCCGAAGATACGGGTACCAATGGGCGCGTCCTGATTGTTCAGAAGTACCGCCGCGTTACCGTCAAAACGGATCAGCGACCCGTCTGGACGACGCACACCCTTGCGGGTACGAACGACTACAGCCTTGAGGACCTGGCCTTTCTTCACCTTGCCGCGCGGGATGGCTTCCTTAACGGTCACCTTGATGATATCCCCTACGCTGGCATAACGCCGGTGAGATCCGCCCAGGACCTTGATACACATAACTTGACGTGCACCGCTGTTATCTGCGACTTCAAGCATTGTTTGAGTCTGAATCATGGTTGTTCTCCGGGCGAATTACACCTTGGACGCGCGTTCAGTAACCTCAACCAGAGCCCAGCTCTTGGTCTTGGAGACCGGACGGGTTTCCTCGATGGTTACGATGTCGCCGATGTTGCACTGATTGCTTTCATCGTGCGCATGGATCTTGGTTGAACGCTTCATGTACTTACCGTACAGAGGGTGTTTCACCTGACGCTCTACCAGAACCACGATGGACTTATCCATCTTGTTGCTCACGACCTTCCCGCTCAGAGTTCTGGCAGTTTGGGTAGCTTCGGTCATGTCACTGTCCTGCCTTTTCATTCATTACCGTTTTAACGCGCGCAATGTCACGTTTCACGTTGCCGAGGAGGTGAGACTGATTCAGCTGACCCGTCGCCTTACGCATGCGCAGGTTGAACTGCTCCTTCAGGAGGTTGATCAGCTCGCTGTTCAGCTCCTCAACGGACTTGTCACGCAGCTCTGTTGCTTTCATCACATCACCGTCCTCGTTACAAAGGTGGTCTGTACAGGCAGTTTGGCCGCCGCCAGAGTGAAGGCTTCACGAGCAATTTCCTCGGATACACCTTCCATTTCATACAACATGCGGCCTGGCTGAATTTCTGCCACCCAATACTCGACAGAACCCTTACCTTTACCCATCCGTACTTCAAGCGGCTTACCGGTGATCGGCTTATCCGGGAAAACCCGAATCCAGATCTTACCGCCCCGTTTGATACGACGAGTCATGGTACGACGCGCTGCTTCGATCTGGCGCGCAGTTATACGTCCACGGGTTGTCGCTTTCAATCCGTATTCACCGAAGCTCACCTTGTTAGCGCGCTGAGCAAGACCGGTGTTACGGCCTTTCATTACCTTGCGAAATTTGGTGCGTTTTGGTTGCAGCATAAGAGTGCCCCTTTACTTGCCTTTCTTTCCAGAGGCTTTCTTGTCAGCACGGACCTGTTCCATACCACCAAGAATCTCACCTTTGAAGATCCATACCTTGACGCCGATAACGCCGTAAGTGGTATGCGCTTCGTAGGTTGCGTAATCAATATCTGCACGCAGTGTGTGCAGAGGTACACGACCTTCGCGATACCACTCGGAACGTGCGATTTCAGCACCCCCAAGACGACCGCCAACCTGAATCTTGATACCCTTGGCACCCTGGCGCATGGCATTCTGAACCGCACGCTTCATAGCGCGGCGGAACATCACACGACGCTCCAGCTGACCGGCGACGTTCTGCGCGACCAGGCGGGCATCCAGGTCCGGCTTGCGGACTTCTTCGATGTTGATGTGCACAGGCACACCCATCATGTCGCTGACTTCACGACGCAGACGATCAACATCTTCACCCTTCTTTCCGATAACAATACCGGGGCGGGCGGTATGGATCGTGATCCGGGCATTCTGCGCAGGGCGCTCGATCACGATCTTGCTGACAGACGCCTTAACCAGACGCTTGTCGAGGAACTCGCGAACCTGAATATCATTCAGCAGATTCTTCGCGTAGTCCTTTTTATCGGCATACCATACTGAGTTGTGCTCTTTGATCACACCCAGGCGCATGCCGGTTGGATTTACTTTATGACCCATCTGAGCATCTCCTACTTGTCGGCGACCTTGACGGTGATATGACAGGTGCGCTTCATAATACGGTCAGCGCGCCCCTTGGCTCGAGCTTTGATTCGCTTGAGCGTTGGGCCCTCATCCACCATAACGGTGGAAACCCGCAGATCATCTACGTCCAGACCTTCGTTGTGCTCAGCGTTGGCAATGGCAGATTCAAGAGCTTTCTTGATAACTACCGCCGCCTTCTTAGGGCTGAAAGTCAGAATGTTCAGGGCGTCCTCAACAGCCTTGCCGCGTACTTGGTCAGCGACAAGACGCGCTTTCTGAGCTGAGAGGCGAGCGCCCTTATACTTGGCTGCTACTTCCATTTCTATTACCTCAGAATCAGCGTTTAGCTTTCTTGTCGGCCGCATGACCACGATAAGTACGCGTTGCCGCGAACTCACCCAGCTTATGTCCAACCATATCTTCGGTGACATAAACCGGCACGTGCTGCTTGCCGTTGTGGACTGCAATGGTCAGGCCTACCATCTCTGGAAAAATCGTTGACCGGCGGGACCAGGTTTTAATGGGCCGCTTGTCACTTGTTTCCAGAGCTGCCTCGACCTTCTTCAACAGATGCAGGTCTATAAAAGGACCTTTCTTTAAAGAACGTGGCACAGCAATTACCTCTATGTAGTCGTTTACTTGGCCGAACGACGACGTACTATCATCTTGTCAGTACGTTTGTTCTTACGAGTCTTATGCCCTTTGGTCGGAACACCCCACGGAGTAACCGGGTGACGCCCGCCAGAGGTACGCCCTTCACCACCACCATGCGGGTGGTCAACTGGGTTCATAGCAACACCACGTACTGTTGGACGTTTACCGCGCCAACGTGATGCACCCGCTTTACCAAGCTGCTTGAGACTGTGCTCACTGTTGGACACTTCGCCCAACGTTGCGCGGCAATCTACAAGCACCTTACGCATTTCACCTGAACGCAGGCGGATGGTGGCATACGCCCCTTCCCGAGCAACCAGCTGTACGGATGCGCCCGCAGAGCGAGCCAGCTGAGCACCTTTGCCAGGCTTGAGTTCGACGCAGTGAATCACAGAACCAACCGGAATATTCCGGAGCGGCAATGTGGAACCCACCTTAATCGGCGCGTCGACGCCGGAACGCACAGGATCACCAGCCTGAACACCTTTAGGAGCGATGATGTAGCGACGCTCGCCATCGGCGTACTTCAGCAGTGCGATGTGCGCAGAGCGGTTAGGATCGTATTCCAGGCGCTCAATAACCGCAGGAATACCATCTTTTGTCCGCTTGAAATCGATAACTCGGTAGTGCTGCTTGTGGCCACCACCAATGTGACGAGTAGTAATGCGACCAACATTGTTACGGCCACCAGACTTACTCTTTGATTCTACCAACGGCTCGTAAGGGCGCCCTTTGTGCAAATCCGGGTTGTAAAGCTTTACAACGTGACGGCGTCCGGCAGATGTTGGTTTGGTCTTGACGATCGGCATATTACGACCCCTTTACCTTATTCCACATCCAGAAAATCGATGTCCTGACCTTCTGCCAGCTTAACGTAAGCCTTGCGAATGTCATTACGCTTGCCGAACCCGCGGATAGTGCGCTTGAGCTTACCCTTACGGTTCAGAACCTGAACACCTTCTACGGTGACGTTGAACAGCTGCTCAACGGCTTTTTTGATCTCGGGCTTGGTGGCGTCAGGGGCGACACGAAACACCACCTGTCCACTCTCTGCTACGCGAGACGCTTTCTCTGATACGTGCGGCCCCAACAGGACCTTGTAGATACGTTCCTGATTCATCCCAGCATCTCCTCGATCTTCTTCAGAGCGGGAACAGTCACCACGACTTTCTCGTAGGCAACCAGGCTGACTGGATCCAGACCGGCCACATCGCGAACGTCCACATGCGGGATGTTACGGGAAGCGAGGTGCAGGTTCTGCTCAACATTCTCGGACAGGATCAGGGCATTCGAAACACCCAGCTCTGCGAGCTTGACGGTAAACGCCTTGGTCTTGGGGGAGTCGACACTGATTTCATCAACGACCACCAAGCGCTCCTGACGGACCAGCTCAGAAAGAATGGAACACATCGCCGCACGGTACATCTTACGGTTAACTTTCTGTTCGTAGTCACGGGGCTTGGCCGCAAACGTTACGCCACCGGAGCGCCAGATCGGGCTGCGGATAGTACCGGCACGAGCACGGCCAGTACCTTTCTGACGCCAAGGCTTCTTACCACCGCCACTGACTTCGGAACGTGTTTTTTGAGCCTTGGTACCCTGACGGCCAGCTGCCATATAGGCAGTCACCACCTGGTGAACCAGAGCTTCATTAAAATCTTTGGCAAATGCAGCGTCGGAAACAGAGATTCCCTTGCCGCTACCAGTAATTGTCAATTCCATCGCACCGCTCCTCAGGCTTTGACTGCAGGCTTGATGACAACATCGCCGCCAGTTGCGCCAGGTACGGCACCACTTACCAGCAGCAGGTTGCGCTCGGTATCGACACGGACAATCTTGAGGTTCTGCACAGTAACCTGCGCATTACCCATCTGACCGGCCATCTTCTTACCCTTGAATACCTTACCCGGAGTCTGGTTCTGACCAATGGAACCCGGAGCACGGTGAGACAGGGAGTTACCGTGAGTAGCGTCCTGCATGGAGAAGTTCCAGCGCTTAACACCGCCCTGAAAACCTTTACCCTTGGAACGACCGATGGCATCAACCACCTGACCGTCTTCGAATACAGAGACAGTAAGCTCGCCACCAGCGGCCAGCTCTTCGCCTTCACCATCAGCCAGACGGAATTCCCAGGAACCACGACCAGCTTCAACACCAGCTTTTGCGTAGTGACCGGCTTCCGCCTTGGTAACACGGGAGGAACGACGAGAACCTACGGTTACCTGCACTGCACGGTAGCCGTCGTTTTCGAGAGTTTTAAGTTGGGTAATGCGGTTGGGCTCAACCTCAATTACCGTTACAGGCAGCGCCTGCCCATCATCCGTAAAAATACGGGTCATACCGGCCTTACGACCGACAACACCAATTGCCATGTTTCACCTCTTAAGTGTACGGGGCTCGCACCCTCTATGGCCTATGACAGTTACACACACCAATACCGGAATGGTATTAGCCGAGGCTGATCTGAACGTCTACACCTGCTGCCAGGTCCAACTTCATCAGAGCATCCACTGTCTTTTCCGTCGGCTCAACGATGTCGAGCAAACGCTTGTGCGTACGAATTTCATACTGATCACGCGCGTCTTTATTGACGTGCGGGGAAACCAGAATCGTGTACTTTTCCTTCCGCGTCGGCAGAGGGATAGGTCCACGCACCTGAGCGCCGGTACGCTTAGCGGTATCGACAATCTCCTGTGTGGACTGGTCGATCAGGCGATAATCAAACGCCTTCAACCGGATTCGAATTTTTTGGCTTTGCATAATGCACCAAACTCCACTCGTAGCAGCTACTAGTTAGCCGACCTTCAAAAAAAGGAGCCGCATTGTATGCATAATACCCAACCGTGTCAACTGCCGTTGGCAGCAGACCAGTCAGGCCAGCTTTGCGACTTAAACAGAAAAAGGGGCTGAGTTTTCAGCCCCTTTTTCCTGATCAAACGAGCAGATTACTCGATGATCTTGGCAACCACGCCGGCACCAACGGTACGGCCACCTTCGCGAATCGCGAAGCGCAGACCATCTTCCATGGCGATCGGAGCGATCAGGGTAACAACCATCTGAACGTTG
>NZ_JASSVM010000008.1 GCF_030541005.1 Marinobacter sp. SS5-14b
AGACGCAAAATGGATTGGTAGCCTGCCACATCCACCTCAAACCGGGTGTTCTGACGCAAGTGATCCTTCATGGCCTCCAGCGCATCAGGGTCTCCATGAATCAAGTTGATCGGCGTTTCGGGGGCTAAGTCACTTTGAGCCAGCCACTGTTCGATCTCTGTGAAATCTCCATGTCCGGAAAGCCCACTCAACACCTCCAGCCGGGCCTTGACCGGAATCCAGTCGCCGTGGATCTTGATCCTTTCCGCTCCATCAACCATTTTGGCGCCTCGTGTCCCCCCTGCCTGATAACCGGCAAAGATAACGGTTGTACGGTGCTGGCCGAGGAGACGTTTGAAGTGATGAAGAATGCGACCGCCCGTTGCCATACCGCTGCCTGCAATAATTACGTGCGGGTAGGCCTGATCAGCCAGCGCCTTGGAGTCCTGGACGCTGCGGCTATAATGAACGGTGCTGCACATTTCGTGGCATTCTGAACTGCTCAACCGATGCTGATCTTCGTAGCGGCAGTAAATCTCAGAAACATCAATCGCCATGGGGCTATCCAGATAAACTGGCAACCTTGGAATTCGTCCCGCCTTCATCAGGTCGGTGAGCATATGTTGCAAGACCTGCGCTCTGCCCACGGCAAAGGCCGGAATCAGTATATTGCCCCCTTTGTCGACCGTTTCGTTGACGATGTCCGCCAACTGCGACAACGGGTCCGCATCGTCGTGGCGACGATTGCCATACGTTGACTCCAGCATCAGCATGTCCAGAGCTGGCAGAGGCGCAGGTGGCCTCATGAAAATATCATTGAGGCGGCCCACATCGCCGGAAAAACCGACGCATTTACCTTCCGCCTCGATGATGACACAGGCCGCCCCGAGAATGTGCCCGACCGGTCGCAGATGAAAGCGTATATCACCGAGCTGGATCACTTGGTGAAAGTCCACCGACTGAAACAGCTCCATGCAGGCTTCTGCATCCTCCTGATCATACAGGGGCTCCGGATTCTCATGCCTGCTCAGCTTATGGCGGCCGAGGTAATGTGCCTCCTCTTCCTGAAGGTGGCCGCTATCGGCCAGCAATATGCTGCATAGCTCTCGGGTGGCATGATGGGTATAAACCGCCCCCCGGAAGCCCTGCTTGTACAACACGGGGATGTAGCCTGAATGATCCAGATGGGCATGGGTCAGAAGCACGGCATCCAGCGAGGCAATATCGAGCGGCAACGGTTGCCGGTTGCGCTTTCTCAGCCACTTGTACCCCTGAAACAGGCCGCAATCGACCAATACACGTGTCTGGCCGGTTTCAACCAGGAACTTGGAGCCGGTCACGGTTTCCGTGCCACCCAGAAATGTAATGTTCATCGGCGCTCACCCTCCACCTGATTGAGAAAATGCCTGACCGGCGGCACCAGCAACTCGCTGACATCGATCTCATTGCTGCTGTGTGGAACCGTGTTGGTGGTCACCAGCGTCTGCAGGCCGGTACCCAGAAGGTAGGTGTCCGAGGCCTCCGCAAAAATGCCATGCACCGCCGCACACAGGATGGCCTCCGTGCCTTGCGCCTTAAGTGCCCTGACACACTCGCCAATGGTGCGTCCGCTGGAAATAACGTCATCAATGATGACGGCTTTCCGGCCGTTATACGCCGAGATATCCGGCAAGGTGACTTCAACGCGCCGGTCACCCAGACGCTGCTTGGTGCCAATGACATAAGGATGGTTACTGGCCTGCGCGATACTTGATACCCATTGCTCACTTTCCGCGTCCGGACCTACCAGCAACAGACCGTTTTGCCCCCGTAGCCAATCCGCCAGCGCCGGTGCTCCCTGAACAACTTGCGTGGGTATGCTGTAGATTTCGTCAAGAGACTGGTACCTGTGCAAATGTGGATCAACGGTGATCAGCCAGTCGATATGTAAAGACAAAGACTGGGCAAACACCCTGGAAGTGACCGCCTCCCCTTCTTCGAAGCGTCGATCCTGGCGCATATAGCAAAGATAGGGCGCCACCAACCCAATCGACCTGGCACCGAGTTCCCGGAGAGTTTCAAAGAGAAACAGGAGAGCAAGGTATTTGGTGTCTGGATGCGTTAGGTCGGCCAATATTACGCAGTTCGCACCTTTGACTGATGTGAGCACACGTAAGTAGGACTCACCATCAGGGAACCTCCGCACCTGCAAACTTCCCGGCTCCAAGTTAAGCTGATCACAAAGCTTCTCCTGTAATGGGTGCGGGGTGAGGCTAAACAGCACATTTTTTTCAATAATGCCCACAGTCATTCCTCTTGCGATACAGTGAAGATTGCCGGCCCCATATCGTTAAACGCCAGCGCATAATCCTGCTGCCCCGGACTGTCACTGAGTAACTCATAGAGAGGCTCTCCCTTAATGACGATATCGCCGACGTTCACCAGCAGCCGTAGTCCTGCGGTAGAACTGGCAGGCGCTCCTGCCAGCTTGGCGACACGGGCAAGCCGACGGTTGTCGATAGACACGATTGTTCCGGATTCCGAGGACAGAACTGGACGCCGAAAACGGGCTTCACCTAAGCTCTTCAGTCCCCCCTGAGCCTTTGTTATGCGCTTGAACTGCTCCCAGGCAGAGCCGTTTTGAAGTAATCGCTCTGCTTTGATCATCCCCTCTTTCACGCCAAGACCATCGGCCAGATCGAATAAATGGCCAGCCAGCAAGATGGCGCGGCTCCGTAGATCCTCCGGCGCACCCCGCTTTCCCTGCAACACGGCCAAAACATCACGGGCCTCCTCTGTCGGCCCGATCCCTGCACCAACCGGCTTGCTGCCGTCTGTCGCGATGCAGCGTACCTTCAGCCCACAGGCCGCCCCAACGCTTGTGAAAAGAGAGGCCAGCCGGTCGGCATCGCCGGGCGTTCGAACCTTGGCCGTCTCCCCCACCGGAATGTCAATCACCGCATGGGTGGAACCGGCAGCAATCTTCTTGGACAGCACCGAGGCCACGAGCTGGCCCTCACCATCAAGGTCCAGCGCTCTCTCGATGCGAATCAACAGGTCATCAGCCGGGCTGAGGTTCATCGCCCCACCCCAGGCGAGACAGGCACCGGTTTCTCTGACCACACGGCGAATCTCGTTCAGCCCAAGCCTCACATTGGTCAGCGCTTCCATGGTGTCCGCTGTTCCCGCCGGTGAGGTGATGGCACGGGAGGAGGTTTTAGGCATTACTAAGCCTGCTGCGCTGACGATCGACACAACCAGCGGCGTGGTCCGGTTGCCCGGCAGGCCTCCAACACAGTGTTTGTCGAACACACGATCCACGCCTGGCCAATCGAGCTGTTGTCCGCAATTCACCATCGCCTGGGTCAAAGCAACAATCTCATCGAAACCTAATCTGCCACCCGCACAAGCGCTCAGGAAACAGGCTATTTCGACATCGCTGTATTTGTGTGCGGAGATATCGGAGACAATGCGAGCCATCTCAGCCGGAAGCAAGCTGTGTCCGAATACTTTCCGACGAACCAGACTCAAGGATTCGATATAGGGCGCATGATGTACTGAAACCAGGTCAGACTGAGCCACCCCGAGCCGCTCTATGGCGATATCTGAAAGCCCCGCATACCCTTTGGGAACCGTTTCATCAGACGAAATATTGAGAGTTGCGATGATGGATCGTCCCTGTGAGGAAATTCCCACCCTGGAACTGGCGGAGAATCCTTCTGAAAGGCACACATCACAATCATCACGCATGTAGACGACAGGCTCCTGATGAGTATTGATACCCATCTTGAAAACCCGTAACTGACTGGAAGACGCCACCATGTATCAACATCCTTTTCTGCGTTGAAGAATAATTTCAGTGTTCTGATCAGAGGTCGTTCATACGCCCTATCTGCCTGGCCAATCGCATAGCTTCGTTCTCTTCCATGGTTAGCAACGACTGCAGTAATTCTTTCGCCTCGGGAATTTCGGCTTTGTCGGCCATGGTACGATAAAGGTCCTCTATCTGATCATGGAAATCGAATACTTCTCTGCATATGCCCTCAAAATCCAGCTGTGCGTATGACTCATCGCAGGTTCTGTGGGTCTTAATGGGATGGTGAGACAGGTAGTCGTAGACCCTTGTCTCCAACGCTTTGGAATCGCCCTGCGACTTGAACTCGTTCACAATACGTTCCATTTCCGATTCATGGGTCGCCAAATAGTCCAGCAACGCTTGTGCTCGCTCTTCTTCATTCTTAGTGGCGCAGTCGGACAGGCATCTTGCAAGATGAGCATGCAAATCCCGTGTCCAGCTAATAAGTTCTCCAAAGGTTTTGATGTCCATTTACCCGTTCCCCCTTGTTGTCATTAATCATGTCAGCAAACAGCAATTACCTACCACTTAAACTCATAAGCCTGAATTCACACTGAAAAACCCCAACAAAAGATGCAAAAAGAGTCGCTCAATAGCGTGGGCTTGATGAACATCAATTTTTCCAATTGGAAGTGTTCGTCTACCCTAAGCCGTCCAGTCGGGTTCGCTTTAGCAGGAGTGCATTTACCGCAACAAGAGCGGAGCTTCCAGACATTGCGAGCGCCGCCACCTCGGGGCTTATCACCAACGGATAGAACACGCCTGCCGCCGCGGGAAAGGCGATGACGTTATAGCCCACCGCCCAGAACAGGTTCTGGTGCATCTTGCGCAGGGTAGCGCGCGACAGCTCGATGGCTCCCAGCACATCGTAGGGGTCGCTCTTCATCAGCACCACGTCAGCGCTCTCAATGGCCACATCGGTGCCGGCACCGATGGCGAAACCCACCTCCGCCTGGGTCAGTGCCGGGGCGTCATTGACACCGTCGCCCACCATGCCAACCTTCTTGCCCTGAGCCTGGAGCTCCTTGATCTTGTCCGCCTTCTGCCCCGGCAGTACATCGGCGATCACAGTGCCGATGCCCAGCTCCCGGGCGATGCGCTCGGCGGTGGCCTGGTTGTCGCCGGTGAGCATCGCCACCTCCACCCCGCGTTCCCGCATTTTCTTGACCATCGCCGCAGCGGTGGGGCGAGGCGCATCGGCAATGGCGATAAGGCCGACCAGCTTCCCGTCCTGGGCGACGTGCACCACGGTCTGCCCCGCGCTCTGCAGACGCGCGGCCTCGTCCTTCAGGCTCGCCATGTCGACCTTCTCTTCGTCCATCAGCCGGCGGTTGCCGAGCAGCACGGTCTTGCTGCCAATCTCCGCCCGCGCGCCCTTGCCCTCGATGTTGGTGAAGCCGGTCAGCGGATCGAGCTGCAAGCCTTCGGCCTTACTTTGTATCGCCTTGGCCAGAGGATGGTCCGAGCCCTGCTCCACCGTCCCCGCCAGTGCGAGGACCGCCTCCTCGGTGCTGCCCGCCACCACGACCACCTCGACCACCTGCGGCTCGCCCATGGTCAGGGTGCCGGTCTTGTCGAAGACCACAATATCCAGCCGGGTGGCATCCTCAAGTGCAGAGGCATTCTTGAACAAGATGCCGTTCCTGGCGCCGAGGCCGGTGCCCACCATCACCGCCATGGGCGTGGCAAGGCCGAGGGCATCCGGACAGGCGATCACGAACACGGTGATAGTCAGGGTCACGGCAAGCAGCAGGCTTTGGCCGATCCACCAGAACCAGACGGCGAAGGTGAGCAGGCCGATTACGATGGCAATCACAACCAGCCACTGTGACGCTTTGTCCGCCAGCAGCTGCGCCGGGGCCTTGGAGTTCTGCGCCTCCTGCACCAGCTTGACGATCTGCGCTAACGCGGTGTCGGAACCTACCTTGGTGGCGCGATACCTGAAGCTGCCGCTCTTGTTAATGGTGGCGCCGATCACCTTATCGCCGGGCTTTTTTTCCACCGGCATGGACTCGCCAGTGAGCATGGACTCATCCACCTGGGACTCGCCCTCTAGAACCTCGCCGTCCACCGGAATCTTATTGCCGGGGCGGATCACGACGATGTCGTCCTTCAGAACCTCAGCGGTGGGAACCTCCCGTTCCTGGCCATCACGCAACACCGTGGCCTTGGGCGGCGCGAGATCCATCAGCGAGCGGATGGCGTCGGAGGCACCGGCACGGGCGCGCATCTCCAGCCAATGGCCGAGCAGGATGAACACCAGCAGCACCGCCACCGCCTCGAAAAACTGCACACCCGGGAAAAAGAGCGTGGAACCGACGCTGAACAGGTAGCCAGTACCCACCGAGAGAACGACCAGCACAGCCATGTTGAGCACGCCGTTTTTCAGCGCGCGCCAAGCGGCAACAAAGAACGGCCAGCTTGGCCAGAGCACGGCGATGCTTGCCAGTAATAGCAACCATAGGTCTAGCCGCAGCCCGAAGGGTGGCACCGGTGGTTCGAACATCCCACCCATGGGCGAATAAATGAAAATCGGGAGGCTGAAGATCAGGCAGACCCAGAAACGGTTGCGCATGTCGCGCACCATTGCCTGCATGTCCATGCTGCCGCCGTGGCCCATCTCGTGGGCCATCTCGTCCTTGGCGCCGGTATGTTCGCCGTGTTCAGCAGGATGCGCCGTATCGTCGTGGCCGGTGTGGGAGGCATGGCCATCGTGGACGGGCGTGGACACAGCCCCGGCTTCGGTCGGCGGGTCCCCCGGGTCGCAAACGTGCCTGGGCAACTGTTCTCCGGAACAGTGATAGCCGCACTCGTGTATCCGGGCCTTGATAGCCTCAAGGTCCACCGTCGCCTCATCATAGGTGACGGTCGCGCTGCCGGCCACATAGTTGACCTCGGCCTTCTTGACGGCGGGCAATCTCAATAGCTGTTTCTCTACGCCCCGGGCACTCAGTGCCGATAGCAAGCCGCGGATCTCCACAACGGTATTTTTCATTCCTTGTTTCCCTTTCCTTATTTGCAGACCGGAGCTTTCGTCAGCCCGACGCGCGCCCGACACCGAGATGGCGATGAAGCCAATTGAAGATCGGGCAGAACACCAGCCCGACATAAGCGCCATATAGAAAACTCTCAATCAATCCGAGCAGAAATCCCCACCAGGTCAGCCACTTGAACGCCGGCAGCACCTGCTCGAGAAACGTGTGCATGTGCAGGCTTTGCGGCGTCACCAGTCCATAGATCACGCAAACGATGAAGGTGACCGCCGCAAAGAGGCCCAACGCCCAGGTAACCAGTCTTGTGTCAAGCATGTTCCGTCCTCCGTTAATGCCGATGGCCAGAACGTCTGTCCGGGTCGTTTTCCGACTTGTCCGGCGCACTATGTCCACCATGCCCGCCCCCGCCGTGACCACCATGTCCTCCGTGACCGAACATATGCATGCCCACGAAAACGATGCCAATAAGCACCGAGAACCAGTTTTCCGCCAACCATTCCATAAAGACCTCTCCAGTCTGCTGCTGTACCAGCTGCCTTTGCATTACTTCAGGCCCGGGCATGGCATTTCCTGACGCAAGTCAACCACATCTGCCTGAATTCAAACTGAATTACCGGACCGAAACAGAGCACACCTTGATCTCGATCAAATTAGAAACAATGTCCTAAAATTGATGACGCATGCACTTGCCGGTTACTGAATTTACTGGAAACATGTTTTCTAGGAACACTCTGAGGAGAGAAAGGCATGAGCAACGAATCTTTCTCGGCAAGCATGCACCTTGAGCCTCAAAAAAGGCCTGCGGGGAAAAGCAGCATCATTCAGCTCAATCTTTTTCGAAAGGCGCTGAGATCTCTTCAGTTCGGCTCGTTATCGCTTACATGGCCAGATGGAGAAAAGACGTGCCATGAAGGGAAGCAAGACGGTGTACATGCAGAAATGACAATCCTGCAGTGGCATGTCATTGATCGTCTGATCACCCACGGTGATGTGGGACTGGGAGAAGACTACATGGCAGGCAAATGGTCCACGCCCAATTTGCTTGCCCTAATGCGCCTTGTCACGGTGAACATAGTCGTTTTTGACCGCGCTTTACGCTCCAGCGTGGGGCTCCGGTTATGGCATTGGTGCAAACATCGGTTGTTTTCCAATACGGTTAAGCGCAGCCGCGAAAACGTCCATGAGCACTACGATTTAGGCAACGACTTTTATCAGCTATGGCTGGATAAGAGCATGACCTACTCCTGCGCCCTGTTTGGTGGCAACGAGTCCCTCTCGCTTTACGAGGCACAGCAAGCGAAATATGAGCGGATCCTTCAGCGACTGGCACCGGGACCCGGAAGCCGCATCCTGGAAATAGGCTGTGGCTGGGGCGGTTTTATGGAAGTGGCAACTGCACACGGGTGCCATGTAACCGGGGCAACCTTGTCCAGCGAACAGGCGGATTGTGCCCGCCAACGACTCCGGTCCGCCGGACTGGAGGGAAATACCGAGGTGCGTTTACAGGACTACCGGGAACTGTCGGGTCCGTTTGATTTCGTGGTATCAATCGGGATGTTTGAACACGTGGGCGAGACCTATTGGCCCACTTACATGAAGGATGTACACGATTATCTGAGACCCGGCGGCAAAGCACTGATACAAACCATTACCATTGCCGAGGAGCGATTTGAGCGGTATCGCTCCGGCAACGACTTTTTGCGGGCACCCACCAACCTGATTATTCCACCACATCAATATCTTGATAACAATGTGTTGGAGATAGGCACCGATGCCACAACCGGTTAACGCGTGTCCGTCGATTGCAGGAATCATTAATCGATAAAAGGAAACAACCATGAACGATCGATTCCGCCCCTCCTTGTCGGATATACCGGTTTCACCACGTCAGATCACTCTGTATATAGGCATTGCGGTTGCGGGACGATTACAGTGTTCGGTCGCGACTGGAAGATATTCTCGGTAGTGAAACCCGCAAAGCTGTTGCCAAACACGAATTGATAGAACTTGCACACACCAAGAAAGGCAGGGAGCCCGCCTTCGACCAGCCGCTCACAAAAGCGGTGATTGGCCAACCGCGGTCCGTCCGACGGGGGCGGCAGCTAATAGAAGCGGACATCTCTGCCGCGGCTTCGGCAAAGATGGCTAAATTTGGCATTGAATTGCCCGACATTCGTTTTAAGCGGATCAACTACAATGAAAGCGTTCGCCAGAATGATCAGCAAACGCCAGCAGATTGCCGAGCGATTCCGTTCCGAGGGTGCCGGCGAAGCCGCTAATTATCGGCGACAAGGAAAAGGATTTGCAGCGCATTGAGTCTGAAGCCTATCGGGAAGCTCAAACCATTCAGGGGGTGGCGGACGCGAAAGCCACGGAAATTTACGCAGCGGCGTATAACCAGTCGGAAATATCCCGTGATCTGTATGACTTTGTCAAAACCCTGGAGACCTATAACCGGGTGATCGACTCTTCCACCACGCTGGCATTAACCACTGAAAGCGAGCTACACCAACTGTTGAATGGTATAGGCCAAAACCCCTGAGGAGGGCTTGATGAACAAGCTGGCGTCCACGATTCGTTGCCCCGTGTGTGATATGAAAAAAATCAATCGCTCGCTACTATGGAATTACCAGGGTATCAACCACTATTTCTGTTCGCGTCAGTGCCTAGAGCGATTTAAATCCCGCCCGCATCTGTTTGTGGGCGATCCTCAACACGGATTGTCGCCCAAGCAGAAAAATCAAGTGATTCTAAAAAAACGCCGCATGCGACTCCGCGAAATAATCAGCGATGACCTCAAGGCTGATTTGAAAACATCACTGCAGTCGCTGATGGGTATTGATGCAGTGGACTTCACGGATCAGGAGCTGTATGTGACTTACGATCTGCTGCAGGCTTCCCTGGAAGATATCGAAAAAACCATCGAACAGGCGGCAGCCCGGCTGTCAAAAGGTATGGCGGAACAGGTAAAACGCGGGCTGATTCATTACAGCGAGGAGTGTGAGCTCGACAATCTCGCACACCTGACCAAAAACAGTGACTGTCATTGAGCAAGAAAGCATGGGAAAAGGCATCAACTACACTTAGTCTACCTTTTTGCGGCGCGGTGTGGGGGGGCGTTGCTGTTTCAGAGCTTCTGGGCATAACCGTCATCTACAGGGAACTGAGCCACAGCGAGTTCAAACGCTGCCTGAAGCAGGGTTGGTTAAAAGATCTGATGGTTGGTGGGTAAACCACTCGCGACAGCTTAAAGGAACCTTTTGAAAGCAAAAACAATTTTGTCACCCCGAGGGTCTATATCGATCTGGCGGAAGAGCTTGCTCCCTATGACGTGGATTATAAAGGCGTCATCTCCTATGGGCCTCTCGCCACGTTGATCGGCTGGGTCGCACAGGCGGTATTAACGTCATGCGAGTGGAGCTAAGGCGAAAGAAGGCGGCTTGAAGATCAGGGATCTATGTTAACGAGCGTTCACTTATAAGTGACACCGTGTCGGTCAAATATTTCATAGACTTCTCTTGCTTCCTCCGCCGGCAACATCACCCGGATCGTCTGCTCATCCTTATCAATATAGATCAGATCCTGTGGAATTTCGCTGCCAATAAGGTCGTCTCGCGTATTGTGTGCCTGATCCATGTTCTCGAACTTACCATTAATAGCTTTACCCATCTTGTTTCTCCTTGTTGTTTAGCTTCTGCATAAAGCATAGATAACACATCAATTTCTGTAAATTTATGACATTGCCACGGACCGAGCGCCGTCCTTGAAACCATTCGCGGAGGGCTTAAGACCCGTAAGTCGCGGATGATCGCCGGCCAGCCACACGCCTGCGTAACAGAGCTGACCGCGATTCGTGTTGTGTGCGGAAAACTTCCTGAGGCCTCCTCGACCGCACCGTTAGCCAGTGGCCCTTGCCATTCGGATTATCTTCCCCTCGGTCGGGGTGACTCCGCTTTCTTTCAGGCGGATGTCTGATTAACGCAACAGTGAGAAAGTCAGAACTTGACCTGTCCCCACAACCAGGCCTTGTCCGTATCCACACCGCGACCATCCTCGGCATAGCTGGCGAACTTGGCACCCACCGTGTAATGTTTGTTGACTGGGTAGGCAGCCAGCAGCCCCAGCTCAGAGCCATAGCTCAAGCTATTGATGTCACTGCTGTAGTCATGAAATATGGCCAGCAACTTGACTCCCTTTACTGCGGCACCCGCCGATACGTAAAGATCCTGCAGGCCATCGTCCGGGGTGACCAAGAACTGGTCGGCCCAACCGTTCATTGCGTGAAGCGTAGCCAGAGGAGTCTGAAATGATCGGCCGTCGTCCGACTCCAGGGTTTCCATGCCCACCTTGACCGTAACGCCATACGCGGCGAGGCCCGCTTCCGCCAGCCAATAGGCGGCCTCAAAGCTTTGCGGGTTGTCTGCATAGTCCTTCTGGATTGCGTACTCCAGAGTGTACAGGACTTTGGCGTCTTCCGTTACATCGGTGCCACCAGTGAATCGCAGGCCAAAATTCTGGGTTGAGTTGACGTCTGCGGTGGTGAAGTCGAACAGGTAACCGTAGGCGGTCAGGGTTCCGGCGGCCAATCCCTGATACTGAACATTAAAAATCGGCGACTGCATGGGGAAATTGCCATTCGGGCTGGCGTCCGAGAATATCCGGTTAGCATTGTAAAGATAGCCCGCTGTAATCGTCGTGTCCGGAAGCGACTCGTTGGTGCCGACAAAGGCATCGAAGGTTTGCTCATTCTGGCGCCAGCCAACCGTACCGATAAACCGGTGATTGTCCAGAGCAAAGCGCTGACGGCCGTAGGTCAGGCTGGTATCCGAAAAACCTTTGTAACGCACGTAAATTTGGTTGACTTCGGTTTCCGTCGGATCAGCGACTACTGAGTGATCGGTTATGCCATTGATGGTGCTATTGTAGTTCTCATTCCCCACAGCGGACACATCTTCCGCCTCGGCAAACACCTCAAACCCCTTAAAATCACCAGTCCGGTACCCCAGTCGGGTTCGAACGGTAGAAGCATGGGCTTGATCAAGAGGGTTGTCCTGATCCACAAATTCGTAACGGTAACGAACATCAAGCGAAACCTTTCCCCCGGTTAAGGCTTCGGTAAAGGTCATGGACAGGACAGGCGTTGCGGCAGAGGCCAGAACCGAACCAATGGCCAAGGTCAGCAACGACTTCTGGTTTCTTTGGCCTTTCCTGGCAGTGAGCGGCGTTAGCATCGTTTTCATCCTAGTGGTACCTTCTGTGGCCGTATAAGGGGTGAGTGGAGTCAATGTTTCATTCATGAGTCGATAATTCAGTTTAGGGCGCCTATGTCCGCGGCAACCTTGATATCGGTCAGGTTGAGCCTGACTCGCACCCTATACACAGCCTAGAGTAAATCTCGTGACCCTCCCCGGCAGCCTCTAGTTTATAGAATTACCCGCACACCCTAGGCACTCACAGCATTCTCCAGGGCTGAGAAGGCCGGCGCGCTGGCCAGACCCTACTCTGCCTCAAGCGGTTTCACTCGGCGTCCGGCTTGAACACCGGGCCATGGCGCAGGGTGTTGACGTCATTAGCATCGGCATACCCGCAAGCTATCTGAACAATCCTCTCGGTCGATAAAGGAAAAGCGGGAGTTGACGGTTTTCAGCCTGTAGACACGTTTCCGACCCATAAGGATTAGCAATTGACTTAATAGTTACAAAGCCATAAAGTTTCGCAACATAATGCCAATGATTATCACTTGTACCCAGAAACTTAAATGATAACGGAGAACAACCGTATGTTTAGACCTTCCCAACTATCACTGGCTGTGGCGATCAGCCTGGCCCCAGCCATGGGCTCTGCCGCTGGCGATGACCAGCCCCAGACCCTTGACGCCCTGGAAATCATTGGCGATGCGTCTGCAGCCCAAACTCTGCCGGGGTCAGGCTATGTAGTTGGCGATCAGCAGTTGAAAACCGAGGTTGAGGCCGACATCAACCAGGTATTGAAAACCGTCCCGGGCGTGTATGTACGGGAAGAGGAAGGTCAGGGCCTGCGCCCTAACATTGGCATTCGCGGTGCCACCGCCGAGCGCAGCAGCAACGTCACACTGATGGAAGATGGCGTTCTGATCGCCCCGGCGCCCTACTCCAATCCGGCCGCCTATTATTTCCCGACGTTCAAGCGCATGTCCTCGCTGGAAGTACTCAAGGGTGCCCCGCTGCTGCGCTATGGTCCGCAAACCACCGGCGGCGTGATCAACCTGATTTCCACACCCATTCCCGACGAGCAGAAGGGCTACGTCGAAGCCGTCACCAACGAGCGCGGCTCCACCGACGTTCATGCAACCTATGGCGACACGAACGGTGACTGGGGTTACCTGTTTGAAACGGTCCAGCGCTCAGCGCAAGGCTTCAAGGACATTGACCGAAGTAACCGCAACAGTGGCTTCGACATCAGTGATTATGTCGGCAAGCTACGCTGGCAGGGTGATCGCCAGAGCGTGACCGCCAAGCTGCAGTATTCCGAGGAAACCTCCAACTCGACCTATGTCGGACTGACGGATGCGGACTTCAACCAGGACCCCAACCGGCGCTACGGGCTTTCCAGTCCCGACCAGATGGATAATACTCACTCCGGTGTCAGCCTGACTCATCAGTTCGAGTGGAGCGACAATGTAAGCAGCACCACAACCCTCTATCGCAACGACTTCAAACGCAATTGGTACAAGCTCAGTGGCGCCGGAAACATCATCGACCAGGCAAACGCCGGTGACGCCAATGCCCAGGGTATTCTCGACGGTACCGTTGACACCAGCGGCCTGAATTACAAGAACAACGCCAGAGAGTACGTCTCCCAGGGCGTGCAGACAAACTTCGATGTAAACATTGGCAACCACGAATTCGACTTCGGCGCCCGCGCCCACGAAGATGAAATGGATCGCTTCCAGCCGGTGGATGTGTACGACCAGGTCAATGGCTCCCTGGTGTTCCAGAACAGCGTGGCCCCAACGGGCAGCAACAACCGCTTCGAGACCGGCGAAGCCCTGAGCTTCTGGGCACTCGACAAATGGCAGGCGACGGACAAGCTCAGCATTAATCTGGCCCTGCGCTACGAAGATGTGCAGACCAGTCGCACCCAATACGCGGATCCCGGCCGCACAACCATCGACAGCACCCGCGCCAATGACAGCGCTGAACTCCTGCCCGGCGCTTCCTTTACCTACGACCTGACCCAAAGCTGGCAGGTTCTGGGCGGTGTGCACCGGGGTTTCTCCCCTCTCGGAGGTGGTGCCAGGGCAAACGAAGATCCGGAAACCAGCAAGAACTGGGAGGCCGGCCTCCGGTACTTTGGCAATGCGTTCTTCGCGGAAATGATCGGCTTCTACAGCGACTTCTCCAACAAGGCCGAAAACTGTTCCGTGGGCTCGCCGTGCAGCAATGGCGCCACCTCTGGCAGCTTTGTAACCGGCGAGGCTGAAATTTCCGGTGTTGAGTTCCAGCTCCAGACCGGCACCCGGGCAGGCGAGTTCTACCTTCCGGTCAGCCTTACCTACACCTTTACCCAGGCGGAAATCAGCAAGGACAATGCCGCTTCGGGCCTGAAAAAAGGCGAGCAGCTCAAGGACGTACCTGAAAACCAGATGAGCTTCCGGACAGGCATGGAACACCCGAGTGGCTGGGACAACTACCTTGTGGCCACCTACGTCGATGAGATGTGTGTCAGCGCGGGATGCAACAACACCGCCACGAAACTGGACGAGACCGAGTCCCTGTTCCTGGTCGATTTCATCAGCCGCTACGCACTGACCGCCAGTGCCGATGTCTTCCTGAAAGTGGACAACCTGTTCGATGAACAGCAAATTGTCTCACGTTTGCCCGATGGCGCCAGGCCAAACATGCCACGTACCGCTTCGCTGGGGATCAGCGTTAATTTCTGATCAACAACCCAAGGCCAACTGATCGGCGGCGAGTTCGCCTTTGCATTCCCTCTCTGTCATAGCCCCGGTTTCCAGCCGGGGTTTTCTGGCTATGAGAGACCTAACAACCTAATCCCGACAGACTGCCAGACGACTCCACGTGCGCGTCGGTGCGCCCCTTTTTCAGGAATTGATTATTGCCAGATAGCTATGTACCCAGAAACTTCAGATGAACTCTATTCAGAGCGGGGCAGACAAAAAAATGGGCAGATGAATATCTGCCCTAAAAACCTGAGTACTTCATTAACTCGCAAGAACTATATCAAGCTAAACTGAACTCTAACTGAATTTTCCGATTGTTTTTGATCGCAATGTTTCCCGTACCAGTGCCCTATCAAGTGGTGAGCTCAACCAAGCCCCCTCCCATGCGTTCAAAATGCATATTGCAACCTTGCACGCACTTCATCTCCACTAGTGCCATTGGCTTCTTCGCCATCCATGTAGCTCATTCCAAGTCGAACATTCTTGTTGGCGTAATAGTTAACGCCCAGTGTTGTCTGCTCGCCGTCGGTCGTGGCCAGCCCCACATCACTGTATTTTCCGTCACCATCCTCAAAGCGGGCAACAACTTCCCAGGCCCCTTTGGGTGATGCCGGTTTTACCCGCTTGAATGCTCCAGCTTTGTAAGGACGGCTTTCGCCGGTGATGATCCAGCCAAGCTGTACGTAATAGCCATCAACATCCACCTGGCCTTCCTCGGAATCGAAATATTCGGCCTGGGCATGGAAGGGCCCGGAAGCGCCGGCGAGCTCCAGATTAAACGTATCGACCTCATCGGCCTGAGTGTCGGCATCACGCGTGGTATAACCCGCACCAAGATGAACAACCATATTGTTCGTTTGAATCGGTGCAACCGTGCCCCGTGCGGTTACTGCCGTGTTATTGAAGTCGTCGCTGCCATTGCCGTCTGCCTCGAAATAGCCGATACCGTAGGTCCAGTTGCTGCCCTTGCCGCTGAGCTGGATGCCACCGCTGCGACCGGGGGCATAACGCTCGGTCATGGCAGATCGCTCAAGCGCTGAGATGTCTTTTGAGCTCGTTAATTCTTCCAGGCCGAATGGCTCTTTCTGTTTACCGATAGTCACGGTTGCAGCTGAGCCAAATCCCATGTAACGAATGTACAGGTCTTCAGCAGTACCGCCGTCGGCGCCATCACTTTCAGCGACGTTGAACTGGGTCTTGTACGCCCAGTCGCCAAAGTGGCCCTTGGCGTAGAGGCGTGCCCGGCGCACATCGAAATCGGTAGTGTCAACACCGTTGTCGTCAGACTGCGTGGCGTCGTAATCCCACTGAATGCGCCCGCCGAGCTGAAAAGACGCAGAGTTATCCGACACTTTCACTTTGATACCGCTGTCGGTATCGATCACAAGGTCTTCGCCGCTGGTCGTAACGTTTCCGGCCTGTGCAGCAGAAGCGGCAGAAATCGCCAAAGCCAAGCCCAAATATTTCTTGCTCATGATCTGTCTCACCTTTTTCGGTTTGCTTGTGTGTGTTGAAGCGCTATTAAAGTCTATTTGGCAAAGATTACAGAATGGTTACAGAGAATGCATCAAAACAGGGCGCTGGTCCGGGCCGGTGACAGGTTCTGGGGCGCTAGGTGTTGGGTCGTTTTTCGGGGGCAAGCTCAGAATGTGCCGATTTGTCTCTATAATAATGATAAAAAAGAATAAATAAGATGTGGCAAGACTTTTGCTAAATCATATTTGGAGCAATGAAACCCAACCGAAGGCATCCATTATGAAGAAGCAGTTTTTCACCAAATCCGGATTTATCAGTATCACTTTGCTTGCAGCACTTCAGGCTGCGCCCGCCATTGTTAGCGCTGACGTCAGCTCAAATGTGAGCGCCAGCAGCAACTATCTGTTCCGGGGCGTCACCCAGACAGACGGGGCTGCGGCTGTCCAGGGAGGGTTGGATTATGAGCATGCGTCGGGCTTCTACGCCGGTGGTTGGGGTTCCAATGTCGATTTTGGTGACGGCACCAGCTATGAGCTTGACCTTTATGCCGGATTCTCCGGCTCTGTGGAAGAACTGGGTTATGACGTTGGGTACATTTATTATGCGTATCCTGACGCGCCGGACTCCATCGACTTCGGCGAACTGTACGGCGAGATCAGTTATGGCATTGCGGCCATCGGCCTGGCCTACACGATCAACAGCGACACCAGTGGTGATGGGGTGTTCGTGCAGGGGGATGCCTATTACTACGCCTCTGTTGGGGTGCCTCTGGAGGACAGCTACAGTGCCGGTGTGACGCTTGGCTATTACGACTTCGCTGATGACGGCAAGGCTTCTGTCGGCGAGGCAAGTTATTCACACGTCGCCGCCAACGTTACAAAGGATGCGGGAAACTTCGGTTCTTTCAGTGTTAACGTGGAGTACGCGGACATTGAGTCAACCGACGAGCTTGGCTCTGTCAACTCGGATGACCCGAAGTTCTGGCTGGGTTGGAGCAAGAGTTTCTGATCGGACCAGCGATCACACCCAATTCACATTTTAACTAAGAAACCGGCCCGTCGTTTGGGCCGGTTTTTTGTTTATATTGCACAGACCCACCCATCGTGCGCCTGCCTTGACGCCGGGTGACTCGACATCCTCGCCCTTACCTCTGCCCCCTGCCGCCAAAACTCACTTCTTGTCCGATGTCTGAATTTCAAACTGTATTAAAGATGTGTCTGTAGGGTTGCTCCGGAATCCCACGCAAAAATGCTGACTCACTGACCTCAGTCAAACAGCCAGGATGATACTGAATGAACAAACGATTGTTGTTGTGCGCGATGATAGTTCCGGGAGCCTTGGCCGTCTCTCCTATGGTGTCGGCCCAGGCAAAAGAGAGAGTGTCGCTGAAAGAATATCAGCAGGCCAAAGCCAGCCAGGCTGTTTCCCTGAACGAGGCCATGGTGATGGCTTTTGAGAATAGCCCGGAATCAAAAAGCCTCGGCGGAACAAAAGCTCGAGCAATCAAAAATTGACCTTACCGAAGTGCTCGGGGTGTCCCCCTCCGATGCCGTTGGGGTGACCGGCGAGCTTGATGTGACGCTCGAAGACCTGCCTCCGACCAGCCAGCTCGTCGAGATGGCACAGAGCCAGAGAGCGGACCTGAAAGCGGCGGCCGCCAGAATTGCAGCGGATGAATCTGGCCTTGAAGTTGCGAAAAGCCTGACGATTCCAAATCTGAAAGTCTTCGGATTTTATGATCGTGAGGAAGGCTCCAACCTTTTCGGTGCAGGGGTGTCGATGCCTTTGACCGTTTTTCATGATTATTCCGGTGAGCAGAGACAAGCTGCTGCGCGGCTGAAAACCTCCGAGCTTGAGGCAGAGGCCTTGCGCCTGGCTACAGAGCGTCAGGTTGTGTCGGCTGTGACCCGGTATGAATCCACCGCCGTTCGGCTGCGCCAGATGAACGAGTCGATCCTGGAGCGTTCCGAGGAAACGTTGCAGCTGATGCAGAAAGCACTACGGGCGGGCAAGGTCGGTGCCTCGGATGTTCTGGCGGCACAGGACAATCTCCTGTCGGTAAGGCAGGAATACGTTCAGGTGCAGAATGATTATATCGATGCCGTCCGGGCGCTGGAGATAAGCACGGGAGGTGCTCTGTCGATGTCAGCCGGTTCCTGAGGGTATAAAACTCGAAATTGACCGTTCTCTATATATTGAGGGTGAATGAATGATTCGCAATCTGAAGATATTTTTAATTGTTGTCAGCATTCTGAGCTTGCAGCAGGTATACGCTGCCGGAGAAGCCGAGGGTGACCAGCACGGAAATGAAGAAGCCGAGCATGCCGGAGAGGAAAACCAGTCCCGCCAGATCCATCTGACGCCGGAGCAGACAGAGTTACTGTCGATTCAGACTGTGGCGGCTGCCAAGGGGCGCGCTGGCGCAATTGTTACGGCACCTGCCGAGATTCAGTATGTGCCGGACCGCGTGGCCGAGGTTGGTCCGCTGCTGGAGGGAAAACTGACAGGGTTGGCGGTTGATCTGGGGGATCGTGTCAATAAGGGGCAGTTACTGGCAACCCTGAACAGTGTGGAGCTGGCCCGGATTCGCTCCCGGTTAATCTCGCTGGAGGCCCGCAAAGAAGCGGCCGAGTCTGACTACAATCGTGAAAGGGAGTTGCAGGGACAGGGTATTTCCAGTGAAGAAGAGTTCCTGGATGCCAAGGCTGCCTTTCTTGAAACAAAAGCGGAGTACGATTCCGTGCGGGAACAACTGGCGGTTTACGGCAGCGAGTCGTCAGGTGACAGTGGGGGGCTGGCGCAATACGCGCTCCGCTCACCCATTGAGGGGCGTGTCGAGCAGATGCATGTTCGTCTGGGGCAAACGCTGAGTCCGTCGGATACGCCTTTCATCGTGGCGGATGCCTCGGTGTTGTGGGCCATTCTTCAGGTGTCCGAATCCGATATTGACCAGATTTCAACGGGAGACGAGGTTCAGATTTCCTCCAGGGATTCAAGTTCTGACCGGTTTCACAGTGGGCAGGTATCCTGGGTGTCGAGCATGCTCGATGAAAAGACCCGCACCATCCCGGTTCGCGTTGTGCTGGAGTCTCCCAGAGGCGACCTTCGCCCGAATACCTATGCCACGGCCAGAATCATGACGGAATCGGAGGCCTCACTGCCGCTGGTTCCGGATGATGCGGTTCAAACCATTGGCGATGACTCCGTTGTGTTTGTTCCGGGCGATGAGAAAGGGGCTTACAAGGCGGTTCCCGTCACGCTTGGCAAGGAGGCAAACGACTGGATCGAGATCAAGTCCGGCATTAGCGCAAACACGGAAGTGGTTTCAGTAGGCGCTTTTGATCTGATGTCGGCCATTACCGCCAGTGGCCGCAGCGCCGCTCACGGACACTAAACCCCGGGGGGAGCATGATCAACGCAATTGTGAATTATGCGCTGAACAATCGTCTGATGACGCTTGTTTTTGCTATCGCCGTGATCGTTGCCGGCGTATTTTCATTTCAAAAACTGCCGGTGGATGCGTTTCCGGACGCGACGCCGACCATGGTTCAGGTGTTTACCACCAGTCCTGGTCTGTCGCCGGTTGATATCGAAACGCTGATCTCCTATCCCGTTGAGATCAGCATGTATGGAATTCCCAAGCTGGAAAAAGTGCAGAGCACGTCGATTTTCGGGTTGTCGCGGGTGACCATCTATTTCGAAGATGGCACCGATATCTACTTCGCCAGGCGGCTGGTAAACGAACGGCTTTCCGAGGCCAAGCGCCAGATTCCCGAAGGGATGGGGCAGCCGGAACTCGGGCCCATAGCGAGCGGTCTTGGGCGCATCCTGATGTATTCCCTGGAAGCTGAGGATAAGGATCAATACAGCCTGCAGGAAATCCGCACGATCCAGGACTGGATTGTCAAGCCCCAGCTCAGAACCGTTCCGGGTGTAACCGGTGTGCTGTCCATCGGCGGCGAGGTAAAACAGTATCAGGTCAATATCGATGCGCAGAAGCTTCAGGCAAGGAACCTGACAGTGTCTGACGTTCGCGGCGCCCTCACCCAGAATAATCGGAACGTCGGCGCCTCTTTCATTACGCGAGGAGGTGAAGAGTATATAGTTCGCGGCTACGGTTGGGTTAATTCAGGTACCGAGGGCATCGAGGACATCCAGAACATCATTGTGTCCAAGAGTGAGGGAGAGTCTCCTATCTATGTCAGGGATGTGGCAGAGGTTAGCCTTGGACCGGCAATTCGCCGCGGCGCGGAGGTGTCCTCGGGCGAGGAGTCCGTGGGCGGCTACGTGATGAAGCTGATCGGAACCAACACCAGTCAGGTACTCGAGGACGTCAACGCAAAAATCGATGATCTGAACAAGTCACTTCCCGAAGGGCTGAAAATAGAGGCTTATTACTCCCAGGCGGAGTTGGTGGGCAAGGCCATAGGCACTGTCGAGAAAGCATTACTTGAGGGCTCGGTTCTGGTGCTGGTGTTCCTCTATCTGTTCCTCGGAAATATACGTTCCACACTGATCGTGGTGGCGACCTTGCCGTTGTCTGTGCTTTTCGCATTCATTGCGATGCGGATTTCGGGCCTGTCCGCCAATCTGATGAGTCTGGGGGGGCTGGCTATCGGCATCGGTATGATGGTGGACGGCGCCGTTGTGATGATAGAGAACATCTTCCGACATCTGGAAGAACGATCAGAGGAAAAGGTCAGTGTTCTGAGGCTTGTAGGTGAATCTGCCCGGGAAGTGGCTCGTCCGATTGTGTTTGCCATTGGCATCATTATTATCGTTTTTCTGCCGCTGTTTACGCTGCAGGGCGTTGAGGGCAAGCTGTTTTCGCCCATGGCCTACACCATCAGTTTTGCGTTGATCGGTGCGCTGTTACTCGCGTTGACGTTGGTGCCGGTTCTGGCCTCGCTGTCATTCAAGATGGGTGGACAACACAAAGAGCCGAAGCTGGTTCTGTTCCTGAACCGGCTATACAAGCCGGTGGTGAATACTGTCGTCAAAGCCCCTAAAATTGTAATGGGCGTGGCCGTCATTGCCTTTGCCGGCAGTCTCCTGCTGTTTCCCTATCTCGGGAGCGAGTTCGTGCCCACGCTCAGGGAAGGCACGTTCCAGATTCGCTCGACACTGCCTCCTGGAGCCAGTCTTGAATCCGCCATCAAGTATGGCAAACGGATTCAGTCCGTTGTCGATGAATTTCCAGAGGTCACCGGCACCTATGCCAGGATCGGTCGTGCCGAGGTGGGCGGTGATCCTGAACCCGTGAACGTTGTCGCGACGCTCGTCAATCTGAAGCCTCTGGATCAGTGGCGAGAAGATGTGAGCTATGAGGACCTTCAGAGCCGGATTGCGGAGTCTTTGGATGAGCGGGTTCCCGGGCTTGCCAACAATCTGTCACAACCGATTCAGCTCAGAACCGACGAACTCCTCTCAGGCGTTCAGGCGCAACTGGTTGCCAGCATTTTCGGCGACGACCTCGACGAGTTGGGCCGGATCGGCAAGGAAGTGGCGGCCCTGGCGAATGATGTGCCGGGGGCAACGGATGTGCGCGCTCAGCAGAGCGCAGGTAAAAAACAGATCGTTATTCGCCCCGACCGTGAAGTGCTGGCGCAGTTTGGCATCAGCATTGATAACCTGATGAGTACGGTCGAAACCGGGATTGGCGGTAAAGGCGCGGGGCTGGTCTTCGACGGTGTCCGGCGATTTGAGATCTTCGCCCGGCTGCAAGAGTCCTATCGCGGGTCCATCGATGAAATCAGAAAGCTTCCCCTCCGGGGTAATAGTGGCGAGCTCATCCCGCTTTCACGGGTGGCCGATGTTGAAATGTACGCTGGCCCCAAGAAAATTTCGCGCTCCAATGCCAGTCGGCGACAGTACGTGCAGATGAACGTACGTGGTCGCGATATGGGCGGTGTTGTTCAGGATTTGCGCAAGCGGATCGAGGAGCAAGTGGACATGCCGCCGGGGTATTTCGTGGAGTTCGGCGGTCAGTTTGAGAACCAGGAAAGGGCCATGGCTCGGCTTGCGATCGTTGTGCCCATTACCCTGGCGCTTATTTTCCTGCTTCTTTTCTCGGCATTCAGTAGTCTGCGCTATGCGGTGCTGATCTTCATGAATGTGCCCTTTGCGATTACCGGTGGCATTGTCGCGCTGTTTGTGACGGGGCTTTACCTCTCTGTGCCCGCTGCCGTGGGATTCATCGCGGTGTTTGGTGTGGCCGTACTTAACGGCGTGGTGATGGTGAGTTACATCAACCAGTTGCGGGACGAAGGCTACGAAGTCATTGAAGCAGTCAAGCTGGGTGCTCAACGCCGTTTGCGGCCGGTTCTGATGACCGCCTCTGTGGCTATTCTGGGGCTGATTCCCCTGCTGCTGGCCGATGGCATTGGCTCTAATGTCCAACGGCCACTGGCAACGGTTGTGGTTGGCGGTCTGATCACTTCAACGCTGCTGACGCTGGTGGTGTTGCCCAGTGTGTACCAGTGGTTTGCATCTGAACGTCGTGACGTTTCAGTCTGATAGTCAGGAGACGGTTTATGTATGAAATAAAAGCGTATGTCAGAGAAGTGATGGCAGGGCATGTGGTTGATGCTCTGGCCAGAGTCAAGGGCGTGACAAGCATTGCTGTCGTGTCTCTCAGCGAATTTGGTCATCTGGTCGGCGATGAGTCGCCTCTGGAGAAAGTGAAGATGGTCAAGCTGGAAATAGACGTAGCGACCGATGATGTCGCTGGTGAAGTTGTGGAACTCATTGTCAGAACGGGCAGAACCCAGAATGGGCACCCGGGTGACGGCAAGGTACTTGTATCCCGCCTGGTTCGGGCTGTTCGTATCGACGATGGTGCGACCGACGAGAGCGCACTTCAACCGGCATCAAACCAGCGCTTTTCCTAGATTGGATGGCGGCATCGTGGCCATGAGTCGCGATGCCGCTTCTCCCCGCCCTTATTGAGGAGCACTTTCAAGTTCCCTGAGCTAATGCCTTCCAAATTCAAGTTCATTTCAACCTTTTCACTTACTATCTCCACCTCTACCTACCTTGTCATGGGCGTCTCGCCCCCATGAATTGTGGCTAACAACCCCTTCGGGAGAAAGTCGATGAAGGCAAGCAAGCACTCGCCCAGGGCGATGCTGTGTTCACTACTACTGTTCATTCCTCTGTTCGGTCAAGCGGAGACTGTGAATTGGACAAATTGGCTCACTGGCCAGATAAGCAAGCATCCAGATGTCATGGCGGCGACAGAGCAGGCGGCAGCCCGGGATGCGGATGCAGAGGCAAGCGAACAACCGCTGTATAACCCGGAGCTGTCTGTTGGAGCAGACAGAACGGGCAGTGAAAACAACTTTGAGGCAGGGCTATCACAAACGATCGATTGGTCTGATCAACAGGGTGCGCTAAAGGACAAGGCAAAGCTGATCAGGCTTTCCGCTGAAGCTGATTTGAACGAGGCGGTTTTGGCACAAACGTCCGAGTCGCTGTTTGCGCTTGTCGAGTGGCGCGCGGCGACGCGTGCCGAAGAAATTGCGGAATCCCAGCAACACCGTCTGGATGCCTTGCTGGAGCAGGTTGAGCAACGCCAGCAGGCGGGCGACCTGGGTCGTACCGATGCAGAGCTGCTTTTTTTAAGCCTTTCTCAGCAGCTCAGTGAACTCGCCCAGGCAAAGGCTGCGGTTGATCAGGCGCAAGCCCGGGTCAGAGAGCTTCTGCCGGATTGGCGGCCTCAGGATGGGGGGATCCCCGGGCACATTTGGCCGGCTCTTGCTTCCAGGGTCGATAACGACAATTTGCTGGCTCATCCGTCAATTGTTGCCGCCCGCGCGAGGTGGCAGGTGCTGCGGAGCGAAGCCGAGGTGGTCAGTCGCAGAGCGGCGGCATCTCCCACGGTCGGGCTGAGCGGAGGGCGTGATGGCGGTGAGAACCTGGTTGGCCTGACGTTCTCGATCCCTCTGAATGTCCGTAATAACTACCGTGCCGAAATCCAGGCTGCCAACCGACGATCATTAGAGGCCGAGGCTCGGTTTCAGGCACTTTATCGGAAGCAGCAGTATGGTCTGGCGGGCGCCCGAGCTGCCTGGAAGCAATACGACACCCAACTCAGCCGATGGACAGAACTCTCCCAGGGGCGTGTACAGCGAAGTGCCGATTTGCTTGAGAAGCAGTGGCAGGTCGGCGACCTCTCCACCTCTGAGTATCTCCAGGCGCTGGGCCAGCGCGCGGAGAGCCTGAAAACCGGTATTGAACTGGAAAAGCAGGCGCAGTTGGGCCTGATTGAGCTCTTGAGCCAGTCTGGCGAACTGATCACCCTCTTCCAATACTAGTCTGGAAACTGGATATTCATTATGAAAAAAACTCTGATTTCTGTATTCGCATTGACGTTGCTTACAGCCCCACTTTCTTTTGTACAGGCAGAGGAAGATGCTCATCAGGAAGCCGGTCATGATCATGCTGCCAGTGGCGACGATCATCAGGAAGTCACCGGTGAGAAGGGCGAGCATAAGGAAGATCATGGTGAAGAAGGTGAGCATGAAGAGGAAAAAGCAACTACCGCAAGCATCAATGCCAAACAGAAAGAGCTCGCCGGCATTGAAGTAGCAACCCTCGAAAGCAAGCACGTTGACTATGAAATCTACGCTCCCGGTGAGCTGCTGACCAACGGCTATACCAGCTATCACGTGTCCCCCCGGGTTGCCTCAGTGGTGCTGCGGCGTCACGTGGAACTGGGTGAGCACGTAACCAAGGGCCAGCCGCTGGTAACCCTGTTCAGTGAGACGGTGGCACAGGCGCAGGCGGATTACAGGAAAGCTTTTCCTGAATGGAAGCGAATCAGCGGGCTGGGTCGTTCCGTGGTTGGCGATCAGCGGTTCAATACAGCGAAAGCCAACATTGAAGCAGCAAGGGCGACTCTGCTTGCTTACGGGCTGAACGATGATGACATTGGTGCGTTGAAGGCCAGCGGGGTGGATAGTCTCGGTGAATACATGCTCAGGGCTCGCGTGGATGGTGCAGTACTGACCGATGAGTTTGAGCAAGGACAAAGAGTTGAGGCTGGCCAGCCGCTGGTGACTCTTGCTGATGAGAGTGAGCTTTGGGTAGAAGCCCATCTGCCAGCAAGCTCCGACATTGTTCTAGAGAAGGGCGCGGAAGCCGAAGTCAGGGCAGCGGGTCGTGTGGGCGTGGCAACGGTGTCCCAGGAAGCCCACACCATTGATCCTGTGACCCGCACGCGGATTGTCAGGCTGGAGCTGGACAATCCTGAAGATCGTTTTCATCCAGGAATGTTCGCAGATGTGTATTTTCGTTTTAAGACCAGCGAGCCGGTGCTTGCCGTGCCGGAGACTGCATTGATGCGTGGCGCGGACGGCGACTGGACGGTCTATGTGGAAGAGGCCGAAGGCGAGTATGAACCCGTGGAAGTGGAACTGGGCCGCTCAATTGGCGGGCTCCGTGAGGTTTCCGGCCTGGCTGCGGGCCAACGAGTCGTTTTGCGGGGCGCATTTTTTGTGGCCTCTGAGATTGCCAAAGGCGGCTTTGATCCGCACAACCACTGATTCCGGGAGCCATTATGTTCAACCGAGTTGTCGACTGGGCGGTTCAGAACCGCCTGTTGGTTCTTATTGCGCTTGCAGTGCTTATCGCCACGGCCGCGTTTCAGATACCAAAACTGAATCTTGATGCTTTCCCCGACGTTACAAACGTCCAGGTCGCTGTTAATACAGAGGCGCCCGGACTTGCGGCTGAGGAAGTCGAGCAGCTGATCACCTATCCCATTGAAGCGGTGATGTATGCGTTGCCGGATGTTGAGGAGGTTCGGTCCATCTCCAAAACCGGGTTGTCTGGTGTCACCGTGGTCTTTAAAGAGGGCACGGATATCTATTTCGCGCGCCAACTGGTTTTCGAGCGGTTGCAGGCCGCGCGGGAGCTGATTCCGGACGGGGTCGGGGTGCCTGAAATGGGGCCGAATACGTCCGGTCTTGGCCAGGTCTACCAGTACTTGCTGATAGCGGACCCGGATTCGGGGTACGACGCAATGGAATTGCGCAGCTTGCACGACTGGCTGGTCAAACTGTTGCTGATACCGGCTGAAGGGGTTACGGAAATCCTGTCGTTTGGCGGAGAGGTCCGCCAGTACCAGGTTAACCTGAACCCGGCGCGAATGCTGTCCTATGACTTATCACAGAACGATGTCATGGAAGCCCTGGAGAACAACAACTCCAATGTTGGGGGCTGGTATATGGGCCGCGGGCAGGAGCAGTTGGTTATTCGCGGTATGGGCTGGCTGGGTAATGGCGAGGAGGGCCTGGAGCAGATCCGACAAGTACCCGTGAAAACCAGTGATGGCATTACGGTGACCGTGAGCGACGTCGCTCAGGTGACGCTGGGCACTGAAATTCGCCAGGGTGCGGTAACCATGACCCGGAAGGATGAAGCCGGTCAGGTTGAACAACTGGGTGAAGTGGTTTCTGGCATTGTACTCAAACGAATGGGGGCCAACACAAAAGCCACCATCGACGGCATCGAGGCCCGCATTGATCGCATAAATCAGGCGCTTCCGAGTGGGGTTCGTTTTGAGCCCTATTACAACCAGGCGGATCTGGTGACCAAGGCCGTAGAGACGGTGACCAATGCGCTTCTGTTGGCTTTTGTGTTTATTGCGATCGTGCTTGCCCTGTTCCTGATGAATCTGCGGGCAACAACGCTGGTGCTGCTTTCAATACCGATTTCCATCGGGATTGCCCTGATGATCATGGCCTGGTTCGGTCTCTCGGCCAACCTGATGTCTCTGGGCGGTATTGCTGTGGCAATCGGCATGCTGGTGGATGGCTCTGTTGTTATGGTTGAGAACATGTTCAAGCATCTGACCCATCCTGATGCTAAGCATGACGCCCATCGGGATGAGTTGGCTGGAGATGACCCCGATCCATTGGACGCGTCACACGATGATCATGGCATTGCCCTTCGTCTCCAGGAAGCCGGCCGGGAAGTGGCACGGCCGATTTTTTTCGCGACGGCGATTATCCTGGTCGTTTTCATGCCTCTGTTCAGCTTTGAAGGTGTGGAAGCCAAGCTGTTCCAGCCAATGGCAATCAGCATCATGCTGGCTATCGTGTCGGCGGTGATCGTCGCTCTGGTGGTTGTACCCGCGCTGGCGTCATACATGTTCCGTAAGGGTATCCGGGAGCGGGAAAGCTTCATTCTAAAACCCCTGGAAAAGCTCTATCGCATGGGGCTTGCCTGGTCACTGAAGCATAGCCGCGTGGTTGTTGGCGCGGCGGCTGTTCTTGTTGTGCTGGCGGCGCTGGTTGTGCCACGACTCGGCACGGAGTTCGTGCCTGAACTGGAAGAGGGAACGATTAACCTCCGGGTGACCCTGGCCCCTTCATCAAGCCTTGATACGGCGCTTGAAGTGGCGCCAAAACTGGAAGCCATGCTGATGGAATTTCCAGAAGTGACCTACGCGCTGTCCCGGGCGGGGCGGGCGGAAATAGGCGGCGATCCGGAGCCTGTGAACAACATCGAGATCTATATCGGCCTTAAGCCAACAGCCGAGTGGACCAGCGCCAGTAACCGCTATGCATTGCAGGCCCTGTTTGAGGAGAAGCTCGAACAGCACCCGGGGCTACTGTTTAACTTTTCTCAGCCTATCGCGACCCGGGTTGATGAACTGTTGTCAGGTGTCCGCGCGCAGTTGGCCATCAAACTCTTTGGCCCGGATCTCAAGGTGCTGGCGGAGAAAGGCCAGCAGATCGAAGCGGCGGTCCGAACAGTTCAGGGAACCCGGGACGTGGCCATGGAGCAGATTGCCGGTGAAGCGCAGTTGGTGGTTCAGCCAGACCGTCAGGCACTTTCCCGGTACGGACTCGCCGTGTCTGATGTGATGAGTGTCGTCCGGGACGGACTGGGTGGTGCCGCCGCGGGCCAGATCATCAACGGAAATGAGCGGTACGATATCTATGTGCGCCTGGCCAAACGTTTCCGGGAAGACCGGGATGCCATTGCTGATCTCAGGTTGCAGGCGCCTTCCGGAGCCTGGGTGAGACTCGGTGATGTGGCCGATGTGTCTATTGAGTCCGGCCCGCCCCAGGTGCGCCGCGACGACGTTCAGCGCCGTGTGGTCATTCAGTCCAATGTGCAGGGTCGTGACATGGGCAGTGTGGTTGCCGATATTCAGGATACCATCGCGTCAGAAGTGAACCTTCCCCCCGGCTATTCGGTGGATATTGGTGGTCAGTTCGAAAACCAGCAGCGAGCTCAGAAACGATTGACCATTGTGGTACCTGTATCTCTGGGGCTGATTGCGCTGTTGCTCTACTTCGCTTTCAGTTCGGTTGGTCAAGCGCTGTTGATTCTGGTCAACGTGCCGCTTGCCGTAATTGGTGGTGTCTTTTCGCTCTGGGTCTCCGGCCAGTATCTTTCAGTGCCCAGTTCCGTTGGATTTATCACACTGTTTGGTGTGGCGGTGCTTAACGGGGTCGTTATGGTCGAAAGCATCAATCAGCGAATACAGGATGGGTTGAACGTGGATACCGCGGTGTTTGAAGGTGCCGTCTCCCGTTTACGTCCTGTCTTGATGACAGCAATAACCTCGGCGCTCGGCTTGATACCGATGCTGTTGTCGACGGGCGTGGGAGCGGAAATCCAGAAGCCACTGGCCAGCGTGATTGTTGGTGGTCTCGTGACTGCAACTTTCCTGACACTCTTTGTTTTGCCGGTTCTGTTCGGTCGCTTTTCAAGAGCCAAGGTGAGTGATATCCAACGGTAAAAAATGGGAGAAGCCGCGCTGCGTCATCGACGGTTGCCTTTCTGGAGGTTTTCTAATCCGGAAGTGGCAGTAGAATGACAATGCTGGCTCCTCCGTTTTTTGAGGTACCCATGTTCATCTGTCCGAGGTTGTCTTCGACAATCTCGGACACGATGGACAATCCGAGCCCAAAACCGGCGACCGTTTCATCCAGCCTGGTACCCCTGTTCATGACAGTGGCTGCTGCCTCGGGAGAAATTCCGGGGCCATCGTCCGCTACTTCTATGGAGAGTCCTGATGACGTGCGGGCGATTGTAACGTCGACGGTTGTCTGGCACCACTTCCCGCCATTTTCGAGTAAATTGCCAAGTAGCTCTGAAAGATCCTGTCGCTCCATTGGCCAGCTGAAGTTTTCAGGTAAGTTGGTGTGGAGGCGAAAAACCGTGTCAGGGAAGATTTTTTCCATAACGGTGATGACACTTGCCGTGATTTCAACCGGCATGCACGTCCGTCCCATCTGTCTGCCTGATATGTCTGCTTTGCTCATCCGGTATTTCAGGGATTTGTCAAGCTCCCGCAAGTTAGAGGCCATAAACACAACATCCTCCCGGGACGGAGGCAAGGTATCGATATCCGACAAAATGGCAAGATTGGCAGAAATAGAGGTTTTGACCAGGTGAGAGAGATCGGAATTCAGGCGGCGGTGGCGGTCCAGCCGCCGGTTTGACAGCTCGAGCAAATCATTGAGCTGCCGGATCAGCGGACGAAACTCTTCCGGCACGTGAGGGTTCAGGCGACTTTGTTTCCCGGATTGGAGCCGTCTCAGGTCCTCTTTTATCCTACTGATGGGCTTTAACGTCAGATGTGTGGTGGTTCCAATCAGTGCCAGCAGTATCGCCAGAAGAACGGCCGAGGCACCGAGCAATGTCAGGTGGGCCTTCAGCGGTCGTTCAGAGAGCGCCCCCTCGGTTTCAAGAACGGTGATTGAGGCCAGCTTTCCAGTAGCAGTGAACGTACGTCTAAGCCCAAAAAGCGTGTTCGCGCCCTGCGCTATGTGAATAAAACCCTCGGGCTTATCCACAACGCCCTGCATTTGGCTCAGGTCAAAGTTGTTGCTCGTCAGGACGCTCCCGCCTGCCGTTTCGATGATGATGGCATGCCCCAGAAGCATTTCAAACTGATGGATCATGTTCCTGAGGTCGTCAGTTGTCGGGGACTCGGCTTCAATGATTGCCTGAAAGTTTTCCAGCTCTTTACTCAGGTGTTGTTTCCTGGACTCGTCCGATAGTTGTTTTATCACGTAGGCATGTGAAAAGAATATCAGGGTGAAATAGACGAGGCTGAAAACAGCCCCATACTGAATGGCTGTTCTTCGGATACTCTTTGGAGCTGGCATATGTTGACCTGGTTCGTTCGGGCGTTCAGCCAGTAGGATCTTTTTCGAAGAGGTAGCCCTGGCCACGCAAAGTCTTGATTTTATTGCCCCCTATTATTTTTCTGAGCCTGGCTATATAGACCTGAACAACATTCCTGGTGGGACATCTTTCAATGTTGTAGAGGGTTTCAACCAGTTCATCCTGTGAAAATACCCTGTCTGGTGAACGCAGGAAACACTGCAAAAGGCGGAATTCAGTGGCTGTCAGTCTGAACTCTTTCTGGTCGGGCGTGGTCAGCGTTCGGTAGCTGGCGTTGAGACGAAATCCGTCGACGCTGATTTGATCTGTTGTTCTGCCATCCTTCCTTCGGATAATTGCATTGAGCCGGGCTTTCAGTTCATCAAACTCAAACGGTTTGGGAAGGTAATCGTCGGCACCCGCGTTCAACCCTTCTACTCTCTCAGTCCAGTTGGAGCGTGCGGTCAGAATAAGGATGGCCTCTTTTTTCCCGTTTTTTCTCCATCTTTGCATTAAAGACAGTCCATTTTCATCGGGCAGTCCGATATCGAGAATAACGGCCTGGTAGGAGCTTGTTTCAATCAACGAGTCCGCTTCTTTGCCGGTTTTGGCGATATCGACTGTGTAGTGCGCCTGCGCAAGCCAGTCCGATATTCTTTTGGCAAGTACCGCATTGTCCTCAACAATCAGAATTTTCATTTGTAAGCGCCGTTTTTCGTGGTGGGAAAGTTTCGCCAGTCTGCCATGGATTGTACCAGTAACGGCAACTCCCCAGAAAAACAGCAACCCGTTAAAAATGGGGGGTTACCGGTCGACTTTTCAGTTTGATTTCAGTTACACCGGGTAGCATCAATAATCGAGTCACGAACGCAAGAAGCTATATATACATGGTTTTAGGAGCAACCTATGAGCGATAGACATTTCTATGCAGGTATGTCCAGGCGGCGCCTTATCCAAGGAGCTGCCACAATGGGACTTCTTGCCGGTTTCGACAGCTTGTTGCCGGCCTATGCTAGAGGACAACTGGACAACACGAACGCATTTCACACCGTGCGTAATGGCGCTGACATCTACGACCTGACCGTCGCGAGAACACCTCTCAAGATAGGGGGCACAGTCTCGGAACAGCCCATCACCATCAACGGCACTCTGCCAGCGCCTCTGGTGCGCCTCAAACAGGGGCGCGAGGCAATCTTGCGTGTCACCAATACGCTACCGGAGGCAACATCCATTCACTGGCACGGTCTGATTCTGCCGTACCAGATGGATGGCGTTCCTGGCGTCAGCTTTCCCGGCATCATGCCCGGCGAAACGTTTGAGTACCGTTTCCCGGTCGAACAGCATGGCACCTACTGGTACCACAGCCACTCTGGCCTTCAGGAACAGCTAGGCCACTATGGACCGATCATTATAGATCCGGCTGAGCCCGAGCCAGTCAGCTATGACCGCGAATACATTGTGGTTCTCTCCGACTGGACCTTCGATTCTCCCGCCGATGTCTTCCGCAACCTCAAAGTGTTTGAAGGCTATTACAACTACAACCAGCGCACCGTTGGCGACTTCTTCAAGGATGTCGAAACTATGGGTTGGGATGCTGCGTGGAGCAAAGCCGGCATGTGGGGCAGAATGCGAATGAGCCCCCGGGATATTCTGGATGTAACCGCTTCTGAATATACCTACCTGATGAACGGATCGCCTTCTGCCAGTAACTGGACCGGGCTGTTCCGTCCCGGCGAGAAAATTCGCCTGAGATTCATCAATGCCTCGGCGATGACCTACTTTGATGTCCGTGTCCCGGGCCTCCCGATGACGGTTATTTCCGCTGACGGCCAACCAGTGCAACCCGTTGAAACGGATGAATTCCGCATTGGCGTGGCGGAAACCTACGACGTGATTGTACAGCCAACCGACACGGCTCACACCGTGTTTGCCCAGTCACAGGATCGGTCGGGGTATGTGCGCGGAACGTTAGCCACCCGCAAGGGAATGGAGGCGCCAGTACCGCCCATGTATCCGCGAACCGAGCGCGGTATGGCCGCCATGGGCATGGGCGCGATGAGCATGGGCGCCATGGGCAAGGACGGCGATATGAACATGGACAGCGGCATGGACATGGGTGGCAAGATGGAAATGATGTCAGGCAGCAACGACAAAGCCCATGGCCAAATGATGATGAATGGCGCCGACTCGGGAATGAACAAGATGAGCTCGGACAAAGCAACGATGAATGAGGTCCCGACGGCGGGTCGGCCGATATCCCATGGCCCTGATAATCACGGTCCCGGGGCGGCCATGGTGGCTTCCAGCCCGCAATCGCGTCTGGATGACCCTGGTGTAGGCTTTGAAACAGCCAACCATCGGGTGCTGACTTATTCCCAGTTGCAGAGCATTGAGGGCTGGCCCGACAAGCGCCCGGCCGAACGCGAGGTGGAACTGCACCTTACCGGCAATATGGAACGTTACATGTGGTCGTTCGACGGCAAAAAGTTCTCTGAAGTCGATGGCCCGGTCAAGTTCTACCATGGCGAGCGCCTGCGATTGATCCTCGTCAACGACTCGATGATGGATCACCCCATTCACCTGCATGGCATGTGGATGGAACTGGAAACCGGTGCAGGTGAATATCGTCCACGCAAACACACGATTTCCGTCAAACCCGGCGAGCGTGTATCCGCGCTGATCACAGCGGATGCACCGGGTGACTGGGCTTTCCATTGCCACCTTCTGTACCACATGGACGCAGGCATGTTTCGTGTCGTGTCGGTCGTTTAACGGGATAGGGGATGAACATTATGATGAATCGCATCAAGTGGGTTGTGGGTGCCTCAGCCTTAACGCTTGCCTCGGGAGCCGGCGCCGCCGGTACTGGCGTTCAGGCCGAACCGGACTGGACGCTGCCGATACACGACAACCAGGTGTTTGGCCAGGTTCTGTTTGACCGGATGGAATACCAGCGTGACGGCGACAACGAATTGGCCCTGTGGGACGCCCAGGCCTGGATTGGTAAAGATCGCAATCGGCTCTGGGTCGAAACGGAAGGTGAGACTGATCTATCCAGCGACAGCGGCGACATCGAAAATTTTGATGTGCAGTACAGCTATCGCTTCGATCGCTTCTGGGATATACAGACAGGATTGGGTGCCCAGACAACGTTTGGCCCCAGCCCTAATAAGGAGCGCTATTCGGCCATTGTTGGATTGCAGGGACTTGCCCCCTACTGGTTTGAGGTAGACACAAATCTCCGAGTCACCGACGACGGTGACGTGTCATACGATCTTGAAGCCGAGTACGACTGGCTGCTGACCCAAAGGCTCATTTTGCAGGGCCGCGGCGAAACGCTCGTTGCCTTCAGCGATGTTGAGGAGTGGGGCGTCGGTAGTGGCATCAATAATGTGGGCCTGGGGCTCCGTCTGAGATACCACTTTTCGAGGGAGTTTGCGCCCTACGTGGGTGTTTCTTACACCCGCTTTCTGGGCAACACAGAGGACCTTCGTGAGCGCGAGGGGGAAGACGTCGAGTCCTCCAGCTTCGTGGCGGGCGTCCGGTGGTGGTTTTAGTACGATAATGCCCAGTAGAAAAGGCTGGCCCCTTTGCGTGGGTCAGCTAGTGTCCTCATTTGGAGGATTTCGTCAAAATCATTGCCGACCTTCCGCATGTTCGGCTCAATGACAAACGGCCGGACTAAGGCCCGGCCGTTGTATCAGATCATGAAATTACACGTTGATCAGTAACTGATATTGACCATAGCTACGACCTTATAGGTATCCTCCGGGTCATCTCCGTAGAAGTCTCCCATGAAACCGTAAGAACCGCGGAGGCTGATGTCATACACGCCGGCAAACTTTTTACCAAGCTGAGCAGCGACTTCAGTACCAAGGGTTGAGCCGTTGGCCTGAGCAGCGCTGTCGGGCGCGTCGTCGGCAGCGCGGAAGTATCCTGTGCCGTACTTCAGGTAGTAGTCGTTGGAAAGTTCCTGATCACCCGAGACTATCAGCCCCATCAGACCGTATCCCTGGTAAGCTGCGTCATAAACTGACTTGGCCCCCTGGGAACCATTGTTGTAGTAGTAGTCTGTTCCGAAGATTTGCAGATTGCTGCTATTCAGCTCCCAGCCTGACTTGTTTTTCGCGAAGCGATCTGCACCATTGCTGCTGTCATCAGCCGGAATGTAGATGCCGTGAATCTTGAGGCTTGCGTTGCCCCAATGCCTCTGGGCATACAGATTCAACATGTACGTGTCGCCATCTGTTGCGTCAGAGTCACGCCCGGACGACTTTTTGTAAAGTACCGAGCCGCTATAGGCCATTTTGTTATAGGTAAAATCGGCGTAGGCACCGAAATAGTTGTCATCCGTTCGAGCCGCCGTACCATTCAGAGCATCCGGACTGCTGTTGCTGATCTGAGCTCCGGTAAGGCCGTAGTGGAAAACCTCGCTGGGATGAAGTTCGGCACTCAACATGTAGAAGTCCACGTCGTCCGCAGAATCTTGATCGTTTTCTTCCCACTTGAACCAGCCACCTGTCAGCGTGGCCATACCAACATTGCCCGCAAAGGAGACGCCATTCATGTCGTCGTTGGTAACAAAGCTCTCGTACTTGCCGAAGCCATACCCCTGGACGCCCGCTCGCACCTTCCAGTCGCTGTTCGGCACCTTCAGTTCAGCGTAGGCATTTTTGGTCTCAACGCCAACGCCGTCGGCGCTGAGTTTGCCGCAAGTCTCATCCTCGCAGCTTCCCTTCTCACCCCAGGGAGAATCGAACTCACCGTACCAAACCAGGCTCACATTATCATTGAGGTCGCCGGTGATCTTTGCCCGCAGGCGCTGATCAACAAAAGAACTGCTGTTATCGTTGGTTTCGTCCAAACTTTCTGAGGTCGCCTGCAGGCGGTAATAACCGTTCACCGTGAAGGGGGAATCGCCTTTCTTGAGCTCTTCCACTTCAGCCGTCAGTTGATTTATTTCAACCTTCAGGTCTTCTACGGTCGGTGACGCACGCCCGACCGGCTCCGCGGCCAACGCCGGTGTTGCTACTAAAGCTATCGCCAGCGGAGCGCTTATTGATTTGAAGATTTTGCTCACGTGAAACTCCTTATTTTAATTTTCATATCGACAACGATTTATTGCCTCAATATGGATGTGCCAGTTAAACGGCACTTAATCTTGACGCACAAAGTTTGTAGTGGTCAACTGAAACGAACCTGAATTTTCAGCTAAATTTCATTTTCCCGATTTTCGTACTGACATCCCCACCCGTCAGACTGTCAGACCTGACGACGCATCAAAGAGGCTATTTCGCCCCCAGCGCCCATTCTTGGAGAGGTGCTATGATTGCTCACTATTGAAAGGCATACTGGGCGCCAAGCATGCAATCCGACCATTTGGCGCATGAAATCGAGATGGCCGCAATGAACCGACGAGTTATCTCCTTGCTGCTGCCGTTGTTTTTGGGTGGACCGGTTCTGGCCATTTCCGAAATATCGGGTGGTCAGGAGGGCGCTGCGATGAAGGGTTGCGATTTCAACTTCGGCTGCCTGAAGTTATTAGATTGGCTGGATAGATTATGCATTGTTCACGTCGACCATCACGTAGAGGCTGGTTCCTGTTTTTTTTAATCTGGTCTGTCAGCTTTTTGCTGCATTTTTTTTGGGAAATGATCCAGGTGCCTTTCTTTACAGGGATGATGGAGGCATCCCATGGTGCGGTAGTCTGGCTGTGCACGCGGGCGGCAATCGGTGATGCCAATATTGCACTATTTGCCTATGGCATTGCCGCCGCGGCAACTAAAGATGGCTTTTGGATACAGGGACGGTGGCGCCGCCATGTTTTAGGAGTGTATTTTGCTACCGGTCTGCTTATAACGATAGTCTTTGAAGCATGGGCCACAGGCGCAGGCCAGCGCTGGAGCTACAATGATTCTATGCCCCTGTTACCCTTTATTGGCACAGGTATTGCGCCTCTAGTGCAGTGGATTATCGTTCCAACAGTCTCGCTCTTTGGTCTGCGTTGGCTCTATAGAGGCTGGCTTGATCTCAGACGTCAGGGCGGTGATTACTCTCGGCAATAAATAATGGGCTTCGGCCATCATGCAAACGGCCCTACAAACACTTGCGCAAATACACCCAAAAGGAGTGTGACAGTCAGCGCTATTATCAGTACGGCTTTCAACCAGATATCAGTTCTAGCCACCACGACATTCCCTTGCCTGTGGCCTTTTTGCTGGGCATCGCCTTTGCCGTCGGCTGGACGCCCTGCATCGGCCCGATACTCGGAGCCATACTGGCGCTCAGTTCCACCCACGCCAACGCAGAAACGGGCATGTTGTACCTAGCGGTGTATTCGCTCGGCCTGGCACTCCCGTTTCTCGGAACCGCGCTGTTCATCGAGCATTTTCGCAAGCGAGTGCGCGGATTCAGCCGCTGGAGCAGGCCGCTAAGGGCACTGGCGGGCCTGGTGCTGATCATCATGGGCATAATGGTGCTGACCGGCCAGATGACCTGGTTCGCCACCTGGATGCTGTCGACCTTTCCCGTGTTGGGAAGGCTTGGCTAGTGTCCCAGGTCGGCTGGAAGCCGGTAGAGCCTTGTTGCGCCTTCCCCGGCCTTACTATCTCCACCTCGGCTTCCTACCGAGAAAAAGAACAGCCCGCCGCTCCCATAGGCCGGCTTCGCCGAGCGGGGTATGGATACCCTGGATCTTCCCAGAACCGATGGCGAGCCCGGGTTTGCGTCCAGCCAGTCGATAGCGACGACATCCCTGGGACCTGCGGCCTCCGCAGGGCTCGGGCGCTGCGCAATACCCACCATGGGGCGCGAAACCCTATCCGCCCCTCCGGTGCCGCCGACAAACGGGTTACCCAGAGACAGGGATCTTGTCGGACTGAAAATCAGTTCCGGGTTTACCTCAAACCGGATTTCCGAGCTGACAAGAGGGTCCATATCGTAGCTGAGCTGCAATTCCGGGCCATTGCCGGAATACACAGAGGCTTTACCGTCAAACGCACTTACAAAAGCCAGATCGCCGCTGTCTGTCTTGCCCAGAACCCGGGAGCCCAACACCCTGAAACCCGGCGTCAGGGCGCTGAATGTGTCATTGGCGCTTTCCGCCATCTTCTCTTGCCCCGGCATAACCGTGTAAATCTTTGACCCGAAGCCGTGCTCTGCCGTATAGGACTGCCCCAGAATGGTGTCACTCCGCCCATCCAGGTCGGTATCATGCACGCCCATCATCAATGGCGAAAACCCGACCAACATGGCTCGGTCCCCGTCAAGCCTGACAACAGAACCTGACACCCGGTAATCATCCCATTGGTTGACCAGCAGATAAAGCTCACCGGCACTGCTATACCAGTCCATGTAAATGATTCTCTCGCCACGTGGAATATCAACCACGGCGATTTCGCTTACAGAGCCATCGGAGCGCCCCGAAAAAAACCTGATTGTCTGCTTGCCTTCCAGTGCCACGACATAACGCCCCGGGATTTCATGGACCGCAATCGAACCTGCCCGGCCCGGCAACTCAAGAGCAAGCTCGGCCTCCGCCTCTGCCGCAACACGAAAACTCTCTTCCTTTGAGTATGAAGCTGCGCCGATATCAATCATCCCGACCAGCCAGGTTTGGTCATAGGTGACAACTACCCTGCCCTTGCTTATTAACTCGAACGTCAGAGAGGGCTCTGCCTTGCTTTCCTCATTTTCCCAGACCAGGCGTGGAAACATGGATTTCAGTTCTTCTGCCACGGGCCCGCTTTTTTCGGTTGTACTTTTAATTACGGCCGGCAAAGGGCCAAACCTCTCCACAACGGCATTTACACCAGGCATGGGCCCGGACAGCAGCTTGCCAACGAATTCTTCCGGATTAATCCGTAAAATACCGATTACGGACCGGCGGTCACCGACCAAACTGGCATCGCCGTTCTGAACGGGTTTTGCCGTAACGAAAACATCCCCCACCCCCGCGACACTATTGTGCCGGTCTATGTAAACCAGACCTTCGTCCTTGTCGATCCGGCTGATCGCGGAAACAAAAGGATCGAAGCGCTCAGCTGCGAAACAGAGCTGTCCGGTTATTGTAAAAACAATTAAAACGACAAAACGAAAGATCCGGACGCTGGCACAGCTGATTACATTCGTCATACAGAGGCTCTTCGAAAGGAATAAGGTGCGAAGCGTCGGCTTCGCACCTTCTGGTCAGTTAAAACTTATACCGGACGCGGCCGGCAACATGCACAATGTCCTTATCACTCTGGCCGTTTTGAAGCGCGCCTTCCTCAAGTGCATCCACTGCATCTCCCGCAAGCAGATAAGCCGCTTCCGCCGCAATTTCCAGGGACGGATACGGAAGATAGCTCACCCGTCCACCGAACTCCAAGCCCAGATCTTTTGATGAACTCCCGTCAGCCAGCGTAATGGCTTCCGCCAGCCGGTTGTACACCAGCATTCCACTGAGCTTCAGGTTAGGCCGGACCTTGTGATCGAGCTGGATCTTATTCAGGAAATAGCCCTTATCCAGGATATAAGGCGTCTCGGCGAAATAATCATCGTCCGTGAAATTTTCCTGGAAAATCATGCTGTCCGTCAGATCGACGTCCGTGGAGATGAACGCATCGAAATTGGAATCCTGCTCATTGCTGTCCCCTGATGCATACACCATTGTGTAGGTGACGGTATTGGGACCGAACTGCAGGCCAAGCTCGCCACGGCCCAGAAAGGTGGACAGGTCATAGCTGGTGTTCGGATTCACAGCCCCGTTTATAGGGTTGAAGTTAACACCTTCTATCGTTCCCGTCTGGGCGATGGCGGTACCCTTGAGGAAAAGCCGGCCTGCCGACGTCTCCCTGTTGTAGTCGAAGGTCGCACCCAGGTTTGACACCGAGTATTCCGAGTTATCAGCAATCAGCTTCAGCTCGTAGTTCCTGCTATTGATTTCGCCGACCCCCTCTGCAACCTGATTGTTCATCTGATACAGATAAAAAATTCCGGCGTTCAGGTTGGGCGAAAAGTGCTTATCCAGGTTCAGCGCAAAGTTATCAGCGCCATCCCAGCCCTCGTCTTCCGGGGAGTCGTTGGCGCCCTCGTTGGTGGAGTCACCACGCCCCCACAGAAGCTGATAGTCAATACCAGACTGAAGCTTCCCGGTCAGCACCACAGCGGTTGCGGTCTCATTCCAGACATTGGCGTTGACCGAAACCGGCTGCAACCCGATTTTCAGACGCTGATCAACGGTATCGGGCAAAGCGAAGTCGACGTAAGCCCAGCGAGTCTCGACATTTACACCGTCACCGGAAAAGTCGCCACCTGAACCCTCGCCGAAGCGAATGCCGCCGATTTCGGTTGCGTACACGCCCTTGACCATTCCATCGTCAGAGGCGGCGGTGAACCAGAACCGGTATTTCATTTCACCATAAGTCTCGGTGGGATCGCTGTCTTTCAGCGTACCGCCACCCGAGTTTCCTGTTCTGAACCAATCCCTCTGATTGGTGTAGGCCTGAAACCGGTTGTTCATGTCGCCATGAAAATCAAATTCGGCCGCCATGACAGGGTTTGGAGCATACACTGCGGCTGCTCCGAGAATCGCCAGTTAAAGCGGGCTGCGCTTAAGTTTCAGTTGCTTCATTGTGATCCCTATTATTAGTCGTCTTATTAGTCGTCAGAAGAGCTCAGCAAACGGACCTGATGGTCGGTCATTCCGCCGTGTCGCATACAGCAGGGCAACCAAACTCCTGATTGCAGGCAGGCCGCAACCAATGAAACCTGAAACGAAGCTGAAAATCCAGAGGGCTTACGACTTATGTCTTAGACAGGACTGGCAACATGTCGGAGACAAAGGAGTTAAGGCGGTTTCTGGTGACCGCCTGGACGGTCACCTTTACAACAGATCGAATATCAGCGCGAAGGATAAGGGCTTGATGACCTCAATGGCCGGAATGGCCGGATTTCTCCGCCCCTTTCGATTTCATCGGCTGATCCTTCATCGACCCCTTCATTTCCTTCATCATTCCCATGCAGCCCTTCATGTCTCCATGCATCATCTGCATGTTTTCCTGCATGGCTTTCATATGGTCCTGCATCAGCTCCTGGCGCTTGGCAGGGTCCTGCTCCTGTTTGATCCGGCTCATCAGCGCCTGCATTTCTTCCATATTCTGCTGCATCGCCGCTGCTCTCTTCTGGTCCTGCTCCTGATGCTTTGCATCGCGATGCTGATCGTGATCCGCCGCCAGGGCCGGCATGGAAAGCAGACCGGCAATGACAGTAGCAACAAGTGTCAGTCGTTTCATGGTGTTCTCCGTCCGTCGAGTAATTGGGAACTGCGATTGCGTCAGCAGGTGTCCCCCGCTGACCGGGCCAGATTCTGACCGTCTGCCTATAGGATAGTACAAGCTTCGGTCAAGGTGAAGCCAGCCAATACCAGGAGGGATCGGCCGGCTCGCCGGAACACTGCCAGGGGCCAATAAGATCTGACGACATATCACATAGGCGATTTAGGCCCTTAGTGCTGGGTGCGATGGCTTTAACCGGCCAGATAATTCAATTAGCTTTGTGGAGGCTAGCAACATTCCCAGGGTTGGGAAGACTTGGCTAGTATTCAATTGGAAATGGCGATTTCAACTTCGGCTGCCTGAAATTAATAGATTAGTTGGATAGATTATGCATTGTTCAAGTCGACTATCCCGTAGAGGCTGGTTCCTGTTTTTTTAATTTGGTCTGTCAGCTTTTTGCTGCATTTTTTTTGGGAAATGATCCAGGTGCCTTTCTTTACAGGGATGATGGAGGCGTCCCATGGTGCGGTCGTCTGGCTGTGCACGCGGGCGGCAATCGGCGATGCCAATATTGCACTATTTGCCTATGGCGTCGCCGCAGCGGCAACTAAAGATGGCTTTTGGATACAGGGGCGGTGGCGCCGCCATGTTTTAGGAGTGTATTTTGCTACCGGTCTGCTTATAACCATAGTCTTTGAAGCCTGGGCCACAGGCGCAGGCCAGCGCTGGAGCTACAATGATTCTATGCCCCTGTTTCCCTTCCTTGGCACAGGTATCGCCCCTCTAGCGCAGTGGATTATCGTTCCAACAGTCTCGCTCTTTGGTTTGCGTTGGCTCTACAGAGGCTGGCTTGATCTCAGACGTCAGGGCCGCGATCACCCCCAGCAATGAATGCCGGAGCCCCGGGCATCATATAAACCGCCCTACAGACAACTGCACATCCACACCAATCACGAGTGTGGCGGTCAGCGACACTACACTATTGATGATTGCCACCATTGCCAGACGTAGACAAGTACGATCACAATAATACGATGTTCCACTGTGACTGATCGACTCATCCATCACTCAACTCCGAAGTCCTTGCGAACGGTTGGCATTACGTATGCCACTCCCGGCCATGCCGGCACCAGATACAGCCGCAGTCGACATGATTGCAGCTTATATCCCGTCGCTGGCTCCGCAAATGCAAACCCGCCAACGGCGCCAGCAGACGCCTGGCAAGTGTGGGCCGGTAGAGACGGCGCAAAAACTCGCGCGCATCCAGATGGTTTTCCTGGCGGCGCATGCACCAGCGATAACCGCGGTTACCCAGCAGCCCATAAAACGCGCGGTTCACCAACGCCGCCGCCATCGGACGCTCCAGGGATTCTCGCCAAAGCCGGTTGTAGTCGTCACCATGCAGCAGACTGCGTGCGGCCAGCACGCCGGAGGTGATGGCCGCGCGCATCCCGAAGCCCCACAGCGTATCCTGGAAACCGGCCTGCTCACCCGCTACCGGGTGCACCCCGGACAATGCGGTTACAGGGATACGGAAGTTTCCAACACCGCCGTGCGGCTGAGGATTCATCATCTCCATGCCGGCCAGCCTCTGAAACGCACTGACAGTTCGCTCCACATACTTTGCTTCATCCCTGAAACCAGTAAACATGCAACTCTTTACCGTTCCCTTGCCTCCCATTACCAAAAGGTAGGCATACCCTTTAGGGGCAAGGTTGTTATCACAAATTGCCCAGAAACCGTCCGGCATGGATGTATCGAAATGATAGCCGACCGCAATGGCATCGGCGGCCTTTGGGCCAGTCGCCAGGATGGCCGGGCCCCGGGCATGCCGCAGCCGGCTTTTGAAATGCACCTGCACGCCCAGTTCCCTGGCCTGTCTCAGCAACGCCGTGTCCAATGTGTCTGGCCCGGAGCCACGCTCCACCAGGTAGAACAGCGGCTCAATGCTCTCAATGGCGTACGGGGAATCCCAGGCATCAAAGGCGGTACCCCGGCGGCATGGAACTCGCTTGAAGTCGGTGGTGATTCCGAGTTCCTGCAACACCGCCAGGGCATCCTGCTGCGTGCTCCAGTTCTCCAACCCCTGAAGGTCCCGTTTGAAGCGGTGCCCCACCTCGGCCCGGGCCTCATGCACGATGACTGACCGCCCCGCGCGCGCCAGTGTGATGGCGGCTGCCAGCCCGGCCGGCCCGGCGCCGGCAATCTCGACCGCGCCATTTCTGTTGTCTGACATCATGGCTCCGATACCAGTCCCAGCCTCGTTGACGCCTATCATGTCCGCACCCGCCTTCCCCTCACCTTGTCACAAAGACATAAAACACAGCGATACCCGATCACTGGGCCTCCTTGAAGTCACGGATGTGCAGCAGGTCTTCCACCGGCAGCACGGCTATGATTCCGTCGCTGGCAAGCCCCTTGTGCACCGTTCGGGCAATGAGGTCAACGATCTCGTCTGCCTGCTCGGCTTCCGTGAATATCTCCACGCGAACGGAATCGGCCATGGTGTCCTTGGCTTAGTAGTTTTTATATCGACCACGGCCATGGGTTTTAGACACCGTCATACCGGAAAAACCAGCCGCGATCAGCGCATCCTCTACTTTCTTCAAGTCCAGACTGGAGAAGATCGCAGTCACTTTGCAAAACTTCGTATTCATTTCGCCTCCTCGTCAGTGAGCTGAAGAAGGATCGCTCCGGTTCTTCGGCTTGAAAATGACAGTTAATCACCCACAACTGAACTGACACTGAAAATAGGGAACAATCTGAAACCAGCCGGGGCTATACTGATTTAAGTCAAAGAAGCCTGGCCGCCCAGGCGAGACCCGCCACCCAGTCAATAAACGGCACCGGGTAAATACCCAGCAGCAGTATTGAGACGGCAACAATCAGAAGGGCGAGTTTCTCTACCCGACCCCGGCCGGCATCCGCCACCGCCTGCTGCATACCCGGTTCGCGCAGATACAGGGTGACGATCACCCTCAGGTAGTAGAACAGCCCGATAACGCTGCCGATAACGATCCCTCCAACAAGCCACCACCGGCTGCCTTCCACACCCAGGGCGATGATATAGAATTTACCGAAGAATCCGGCGGTCAGCGGAATGCCGGCCAGGGACAACATGCTCAGAGTCAATAATGCTGCCAGCCAGGGGCTGTGCCAGAACAGTCCCCTGTAATGGTGCAACCCGGAGGCATCCTCGCCACTGCCGGTGCCGGAGACATGCATAATCACGCCAAACGCCCCCATGGTGGCCACAATATAGGTGAACAGGTAAACCCCGGTGGTTTCCAACGCCAGGGGGCCACCTACTATAACGACCACCAGCAGGTAGCCCATATGGGCGATGGAAGAGTAGCCCAGCAGGCGCTTCAGGTCAGGCTGGAACAGGGCCAGCAGGTTGCCACCGAACATGCTGAGAAGAGCCAGCAGGCTGATCAGGCCAAGGAGCCATCCACTGCCGAAGACCGGGGCCACCAGTACCAGCCGCAGCAATACCAGAAACACCGCCAGTTTGCTCACCGTGGCCAGCACAGTGGTCGCCGGCGCCAGACCTCCCTGGTATACGTCCGGTGTCCACTGGTGAAACGGTATGATGGACAACTTGAACCCCAGCCCCACCAGTAACAGTGCGGCGCCGCCCAGAATCCAGGGGTCCGGACTGCCAGCAACCCCCGCGGCGAGTGCCGTCAGCTCAAGGTGGCCGGTGCGGGCATAGATCAACGCCATGCCAAACAGCAGAAAGGCGGTGGCGGCGGCGGACAATATGAGGTATTTGATCCCCGCCTCCAGGGACCGTTCTGTCCGGAAACTGTACGCCACCATGCCGTACAAAGGCATCGACAGCAATTCAAGGCTGATGAACAGGGTGGCCAGGTGGTTGCTGGCCACAAGGCCCAGGGCACCCGTTACCGCGCAAAGCAACAGCAGGTAAAACTCTTCCCGCGGCCCCCTGTAGCCGGCCAGGTAACCATGGCTCATGGCGGCGATAAACAGGCCGCTCACCAACACCAGCGCGCTGCCCATGAGGGCAAGGCCGTCAAAGATCATCAGCGGCGGCGAAGAGGGCGCGGCCGAGGCCAGCGGCAGGCTCGCCAGGGCCAGGGCCAGACCGCTGACAGTGACCGCCGCGGTACCACCGTGGTGGCGTCGCCAGGCGACGCCCAGCATTACCAGTACGGCTGTCGAGGCGACAATAAGCAGGGGCAGCAGCCCCACAAGATCGATCAGGGTCAGCATCAGTTCATCCCTCCTGCCCGGACCGGGCCCGCCATGAACAGGTCCGCCACCGGCCGGACCATTGACGCCGTGGTATCAAGCAGGGGTTGCGGATTCAGGCCCACTGCCAGGGTGAGTCCGATCAAGGCCAACATCATGCCGTACTCCCGCACATCCGGACCCGCGAGCAGGCCCGGTTGTTGTTCGCGACCGAAATGCACCCGCTGCATCATCAGCAGTGAATAGATCGCGCCAAGCACCAGCCCGGCGCTGGCGATGACCACCACCACCGGAGCGCTGCGGAAGGTACCGAACAGTACCATGAACTCGCCAAGGAAATTGGCCGTGGCGGGCATCCCCAGAGAGGCCGCCAGGAAAAACAAGGTCACGCCGGGCAACACCGGTATTCGGCCCCAGAGCCCGCCCATGCGACGCATATCCCGGGTATGAATGCGTTCAAAGAGCTGGCCACTGAGGATGAACAGAGCGGCACTGGAGAACGCATGGGCCACCATGAGTACGATTGCGCCCTGGATCGCCAGTTCGGACCCCGAATAAACGGCAATCAGCACGAACCCCATATGGGATATGCTGGCATAGGCAATCAGCCGCTTGATATCCTGCTGGCCGCAGGCCAGGACCGCGCCGTAAATAATACCCACGACCCCCAGCGCCATGGCCACCGGCGCAAAGGCCTGGGACTGTTCCGGAAACAGCGGAATCGCAAAGCGCAGCATGCCGTAGGCGGCGGTTTTCAGCAGAATGCCCGCAAGGTCCACGCTGCCGGCAGTGGGCGCCTGGGCGTGCGCATCCGGCAGCCAGCCATGAAAAGGCACGACAGGCAGCTTCACCGCAAAGGCAATAAAAAACCCGAGCATAATCCAGAAGGACAGATTGTCGGGCACGTCGGCATTCAACAGTGCGTCATAGCTGAAGGTTATCTCGCCGGAGCTGGTGTAATGCACGAACACCAGCGCAAGGATCGCCACCAGCATCAGCAGGCCGCTGGCCTGGGTGTAGATGAAGAAGCGGGTGGCGGCACGAATCCGGGTTTGCCCCGGGGAGCCGCTGTGCCCCCAGAGGGCAATCAGAAAATACATGGGTACCAGCATCACTTCCCAGAACAGGAAGAACAGGAGCAGGTCCAGCGCCAGAAACACACCCACGACGCCACCCAGAACAAACAGCAGATTCAGATGAAAAAAGCCCACCCGCTCGACAATCTCTTTCCATGAGCAAAGTACCGCCAAGGCACCGAGAAAGCCGGTCAGCGCAATCAGGATCAGCGACAAGCCGTCCAGAGCCAGATGAATCTCGATGCCAAAACGAGGAATCCAGGGGACTCGCCACTCCAGCAGCCACGGTCTCTCGCCGGTGCCATAGGCGCTGAAATCACCGCCTGCCCAAAGCACGACGCTGACCGCCAGCACGAACAGCATGGTGGCCAGGGCAATCCAGCGCGGCGCCTGTTCGCCCCAACGCTCCGAGTGCCAGCACAGCATGCCACCGAGGAAGGGAATCAGAATCAGCCAGAACAGAATCATGCGCCACCTCCCTGAGTCATTACCAGGCCAACCAGTATCACCGTGGCACCGAATACCATCACTTTGGCGTAAGTCCGCAGCTGGCCGTCCTGGGACCGCACCAGGCCCGCATTGCACAGGCGGGCAATCACGGCCGGCAGGTTCATCCCCAGGTTAATAAAGTCGAAACGCAGCACGCGTACCAGGGTCTGCCAGGGCCGGACCAGTGTCCGGTCGAACAGGGCATCGAAGCCCCAGGCCCGGTTGAACAGGATCCAGAGCCGCGCCCCCAGGCCCCGACCGACCTTTGCGTCAAGCCACCGGCGCCGCGCCAGGAACAGCCAGCCAGCCAGAGCCAGGCCAGCAAGCACCGCTCCGGTCGCCAGGAACTGAAACAGGGTGTGGCCGGCGTTCGTGGCATCATCGGGGCGCGGCGGGAACACCACCTCAAGCCCCGGGTACAGCCAGGCACCAACGAAGGTGGAAAGCACGGCCAGGATTGCCAAAGGCAGGTGATGCCTGAGGGGACTGGTGCCCGGCCGGGGATGGCGTGCATGATCACTGCGGGGCTGGCCATGAAAAATGCCCAGGATCAGCCGCACCGTGTACAGGCCGGTTAGCACGGCTCCGGTCAGACCCGCCGCGAACAGTCCGTAGTGGCCCGAGGCCATGGCCTGCCAGAGAATCTCGTCCTTGCTGAAGAAGCCCGCGGTTACCAGCGGCAATGCCACCAGCGACGCGCCCCCCGCCAGGAAACCGGCATAGGCGACCGGCAGTTTGCGCCAGAGCCCACCCAGCCGGCTCAGATCCTGTTCATGGTGGCAACTGATGATAACGGCCCCGGCTGAAAGGAACAGCAATGCCTTGAAGAAGGCGTGGGTCATCAGGTGAAAAATGGCCGCGTCAAACGCCCCGACCCCCAGCGCCAGGAACATGTAGCCGATCTGGCTCATGGTGGAATAGGCCAGCACCCGCTTGATGTCAGTCTGGGCCAGGGCCGCGAAGGCCGCCAGCAACAGCGACAGGGCTCCGATGATGCCCACCAGCCACATCACATCCGGTGCCAGCAGGAACAGCCCGTTCAGGCGTGCAATCAGATAAACGCCGGCGGTCACCATGGTGGCCGCGTGGATCAGGGCCGACACCGGAGTGGGGCCTGCCATGGCATCCGGCAGCCAGGTGTGCAGCGGCACCTGTGCAGACTTGCCCAGGGCACCGCCAAGGACCAGCAATGCCGCAAGATTGGCAGTGACACTCCCCTCGGCCCAGACCCGTGGTGCCTGCTCCAGCACCAATCCGATATCGAGGGTGCCGAGTTCCACGAAGATCAGGAACAGCCCCAGGGCAAGGAATACGTCACCTGTGCGGGTCACGATAAACGCCTTGAACGCCGCCCGCCCATTAGCTTCGTTCTGATAGTAGTAGCCGATAAGGCCGTAGCTGCAAAGGCCAACGCCTTCCCAACCGAGAAACAGCAACAGCAGGTTATCGGCCAGCACCAGCACCAGCATGCTGAACACAAACAGGTTCATCCAGGCATAGAAGCGGGTTATACCGGCATCGCCCACCATGTACCAGACAGCGAACAGGTGAATCAGGAAACCCACGCCGGTGATGATCGACATCATGACCAGCGAGAGACGATCAACCACCACGCCCATGGTCGGCTGGAACTCGCCCACGGAAACCCAGGTCCAGAGCGTGAAGCCCTGGCTGTCGCCGGAGAAGGTCAGCAGCGCCCAGGCGGTGGCCAGCGCGGCCAGCCCCACGCTGCCCACGCCAATGGCCGCGCTGGCCCGCGGTCCCAGCCGCCCGCCGGAAAAGCCGAGAACAATGGCACCGGCCAGAGGTAACAGAAATGACAGTAAAGTCGCAGCCATCATCATCCACGCATCCTGCTGACTTCGTGCAGCTCAAGTGAACGGAAACGCTGGTAAAGCTGTATCATCAGCGCCAGGCCGACGCTGGCCTCGGCTGCCGCCAGGGTGATGACCAGCAGGAACATGGCCTGCCCCTCCGGCTGGTTCCAGGCGGTGCTGCCCACCACAAAGGCCAGCGCGGCGGCATTGAGCATGACTTCCAGGCTCATGAGAACGAACAGCATACTGCGCCTCAGCATCAACCCGGCCAACCCCAGGCTGAAAAGAATAACGGCCAGGATCAGGCCATGCTCCATCGGGATACCAGTCATCGGGTGCCTCCACGGTTGCGATTGCCCCGGGGTTTGTTGCGCCGGCCCACGTGGGACGCCGTCACCAGCGCCGCCAGCAGCAGAATGGCGGCCAGTTCCACCACTATCAGCCATGGGCCGAACAGGGTGAGGCCGATGTCCCGGGCGGTTATCAGCTCACCGTCAATGGTCATGCCTGCCTGCCCGTCGCCGATCAGCGCCACCAGCGCCACCAGCAACACCAGAGCCAGCAGCGACGGCCCGAGCCAGTAGCCCGGACGTTGCCACAGGGGATCCCGCTTGGCCTCCGGACGCAGGTTGAGCATCATCACCACGAACACGAACAGCACCATTATGGCGCCGGCATAGACGATAATCTCGAGAGCACCGGCAAAGGGCGCACCCAGGGCGAAGAACACCAGGGCGACGGCAATCAGCGAAACAATCAGGTACACCACCGCATGCACCGGACTGGAGCCGCTGATAAGACCGACCGTGGCCAGCACCGCCACCAGGCCGCTAAGGTAGAATCCCAGTTCCATCAGTAGTTCCTTTTTTGGTCAGGGTAAAAGCGTACGGACATCCTCCGGGACCTCCTCGTTCTGTGCCTCACCTTTATCCTTGCCGGCGATAGCCATGCCGGCAACCTTGTAAAAGTGGTAGTCGTGGTCCTTGCCGGGGCCGTTGATCAGCAGATCTTCCTTCTCGTACACCAACTGCTGACGCTGGTACTCGCCCATCTCGAAATCCGGTGTCAACTGGATGGCGGAGGTGGGGCAGGCCTCTTCACACATGCCGCAGAAAATGCAACGGGAAAAGTTGATGCGGAAGAACTCCGGATACCAGCGGCCGTCGTCTTTTTCACCTTTCTGCAGGGAAATACAATCCACCGGGCAGGCCACCGCGCAAAGGTTGCACGCCACGCATCGTTCTTCGCCGTCCGGATCCCGGGTGAGTATGATGCGGCCCCGGTACCGGGGAGGCAGATAAACCTCCTCTTCCGGATAGTTCACGGTTTCCCGCTTGCGGAAGCCGTGCATGAATACCATCCACATGGTACGCAACAGCGACCAACTGGCCGGTATCAGCCATAACACCGACAACACCTTGTTTTTTCGCATCTTTCCTCCCTATGAACCGGTCAGTAGCAGCACCGCCCCGGTAGCCAGCAGATTGACCAGGGTCAGCGGCAGACACACCCGCCAGCCAAAGCTCATCACCCGGTCATACCTGGGCCGTGGCAGCGATGCCCGGAGCAGGATAAACAGCATCAGGAAGAAGCTGGTCTTGAGGGCAAACCACACAATGGGTGGCAGCCAGGGGCCCTGCCAGCCGCCGAAAAACAATGTCACGATCAGCGCGGAAACCAGCACCATGCCCACGTATTCGCCAATGAAAAACATGCCGAACTTCATACCGGAGTACTCGACATGGTAACCATCCGCCAGTTCCTGTTCCGCCTCCGGCTGGTCGAAAGGGTGGCGGTGTGTTACCGCGATGCCGGCGATCAGAAATGTGACGAAACCCAGGAACTGGGGAATCACGAACCACAGGCCTTCCTGGGCCGCGACGATGTCGCGCAGGTTGAAGGAGCCGGCCATGGCCACCACACCCATGAGCGACAGCCCCATGAACACTTCGTAGGACAGGGTCTGGGCCGAGGCTCGCAACGCGCCGAGCAAGGCATACTTATTGCCACTGGCCCAGCCACCGATTAACACCGCGTAGACGTTGATGCCGGCCAGCGCGAGGAAGAACAGCAGCCCGATGTGCATGTCCGCCACCCCCCACCCCGGTGTTATGGGGATAATAACGAAAGACAGCAGCAGGGAAGCGAAGGCAAGGTTGGGTGCCAGCATAAACAGGGCGCGGCTGGCAAAGGGCGGAGTCCAGTCTTCCTTGAAAAAGATCTTCAGCATATCGGCAATCAGTTGAAGAGTGCCGAATGGCCCTACCCGGTTGGGACCATAACGATCCTGCCAGAGGCCCAGCAGCCGACGTTCGACCACGGTCAGTGCCGCTCCCACCACGACCACGGCAAGCAGGATCACCAGCGCCTGGAACATGGCCCAGAGAGTGGCTGCCAGTTGTGGAGTCCACCAGCTCATGACTCACCTCCCGTGGGTTTTCCTAAAGTGAGTGTCGCGCCCTGCCCCAGGCCGGGCAACAATCCCGCGGGCAGGCCAGCCCAGCCGGGGGGCCAGTCTTCCTGCTCCGATACCGTAATGTCCGGACCGCCAAACAGCATCAGGCTGTCGCCCTCACGCACACCAAGCAGCGTCAGACTGTCGCCGTCGCGCACGCCCAGCGCCTCGGCATCCGGGCGGGCCAGGATGACCACCGGCGCGGTCATCCGCTGCCGGACAGGTTCAGCCCGGGCAGACGTTTCCTCGCCCCCGAACACCCGTGGCAACACCAGCGCCCGCAGCCCGCTGCTGTCAGTGGCGCCGTCATCAAAGACCGGGTCGGGGTATTCGCGATGGCCGGGCTGAGGCCGAATCAATCTTATGCCCGGGTCCCCTCCGCGCAGGTGACCGCCCACTTCATCGGTGAACTTGTTCCACGCCTGCGGGGAATTCCAGCCCGGCGCCCAGGCGAAAGGTATCTGCTGCCGGGGCCGGTCAAATCCGCTGTAGCCTTCCATGGAGTAAGCGAAGGGTGTATCGGTATCCTGTGGCGGGCGGGGTTCATTTACATCGAGGTTGGCGCGCATGGCGGTGCGGCCGCTGTAACGCTGGGGCTCACGGGCCAGCCGCAGGCCCTCTATGCGATAATCGGGCCCGGGCGCGGCATCCACAATCCCGGCCAGGCCTGGATGGGCCCCGGCGCAGGCCCGGGTGGCCAGATCCAGGCTGATATCCCCGGGGGCTTCGCCCCGCAGCCCGGCGGCCAGGGTGTGTAACCAGCGCCAGCTCTCGTGAATTCGGGTCTCGGGGCGCAGGTAGGCCGGTTCGAACACCCGGAAGAAGCGCTGGGCCCGCCCTTCCAGATTTACCAGGGTTCCGCTCCCTTCCGCGAAACTGGCAGCAGGCAGGATGAAGTCCGCCCCCTCGGCGGTTCTCGTCCGCTGGTGGTCCAGCACCACGCGGGTGTTGGCACGGGCCAGGGCCTGCTCCACCCGGTCGGCGGGCAGGCGTTGATACAGGTCGTTCTCCAGCACCACCACCGCATCGGCCCGACCCTCACTCAACTCATCCAGCGCCCAGTCCAGTGTCTGCCCCCCCATGAGCGACAGCCCGGTGCTGTTGGCCTCCCGCCGGATCAACACCAGCCCACCCTGCGCTGCCCGCCTGGACAGGGCCCGGGCAACCGCACCGGCGGCTTCCAGGATGGCCTCGCTGGCGAGGGAGCCGCCGCTGACAACCAGCGGCCGCGCCGCTTTTAACAGGCTGACGGCGATTTCTCCGGCCCGCTCCTGGCTGGCCGGGTCGAGGCCGTCCACCGGGGGCGCCGCCGGGTCGATGGCATGAGCCACCGCGAAACCGAGCCGGGCGATATCATCCGGCGCCAGGGCATGGCGGGCGACAGCGACACTGTCCAGCTCGGTGGGCGCTGGCCAGACAATGTGCAGCGGGTGGTACCGGTCCTGCCCCAGGGTCTTGACGGCCTCGGCATTCCAGGCCGGCACGCCGATCTGTTCAGCCAGTTCTTCCCGCCGTGACAGCACAGCCTGACGCAGATTCAGCCCCAGGCGCGCGGCGCTCTGGACCGGGTCCTCGCCCAGCACCAGAATGGCATCGTGGCGTTCTATTTCCCGGGGTGTCGGGGTGGGCAGTCCCGACGTTTCCTGCAGCCGGTTCATCATGGCCAGGCACGCCTGCTCCCGGGACTCTATCCCGGTGGAAAAGTTTTCCGGCCCCACCATGGCCAATAGCTGGTGATTGCTTTCCAGACTGGCCCGGGGCGATCCGATGCCGATGATGCGCCGGGCCTGACGCAGGGCGCCGGTGATACGCTCCAGGGCCGGATCCACCCCCAGCGTCACGGCCTCCTGCCCCGGCCGTTCGGTCCATTCCGGAACCCGTGGCCGGTCGGCGCGGTTGACGTATCCGTAACCAAACCGGCCGCGGTCACAGAGGAAGTGGCTGTTAACCTCACCGTGGTAGCGGTTTTCGATGCGGCGAATCTCGCCGTAGCGTTCCCCGGGGCTGATGTTGCAACCGACCGCGCACTGGTGGCAGATGCCGGGGGCATACTGCAGGTCCCACTTTCGGGTGTAGTGATCGGAATGACTCTGGTCGGTGAACACCCCAGTGGGGCAGACTTCGGTGAGGTTGCCGGAGAACGGGCTTTCCAGTGCGCCTTCGGCGTATCGTCCGAAGTAGATGTTGTCCCGGGCACCAAAGGCGCCCAGATCGGTGCCACCGGCGTAGTCGTTGTAAAAGCGCACGCACCGGTAGCAGGTAATGCAGCGGTTCATTTCGTGGGCGATGAACGGCCCCAGGTACTGGTTGCGGCGAGTGCGCTTGTTGAACCGGTAGCGGCGGCGGTCATGGCCGGTCATTACCGTCATGTCCTGCAGGTGGCAATGGCCGCCCTCCTCGCACACCGGGCAGTCGTGGGGGTGATTGATCATCAGCCACTCCACCACACTGGCCCGGAAAGCCCGGGCTTCCTCGTCATCGATATCGATTCGGGTCTGGTCCGCCGCCGGGGTCATACAGGACATGACCAGAACGCCCTTGTTGTCGTCCTTGTCCTTGTACTGGCGCACCGCGCACTGGCGACAGGCGCCGACACTTCCCATGGCCGGATGCCAGCAGAAATAGGGAATATCCAGGCCCAGTGACAGACAGGCCTGGAGCAGGTTGTGCGCCCCGTTGACCTCGTAGGTTTTTCCGTCCACGTGAATCGTCGCCATGCTTGCTTCTGCCTTCACCTAGAAAGTACGATCACTGTTTGTTGAAAGTGACTGTTGAAACTAACGGTTGTTTGCCGGCGCGTCCGCTGCGACCCGGTCCGGAACGCCCCGGGTGTCGCCGCTTACCTTGCCAATGCCCTGCTCAAACTCCTGCCGGAAGTGCCGCAGCGCTGTCTCCAGCGGCATGGCGGCGCCAGGGGCAAGGGCGCAGAATGTCAGCCCCGGGCCACAGTCCGCCGCCAGCTTGTCGAGCAATTCGATGTCGCCGGCCTGCCCCTGTCCCTTTTCCAGGTCCCGGAGCAGTTTTACCACCCAGGGCAGACCATCACGGCACGGAGTGCACCAGCCGCAGGATTCCCGGGCGAAGAACTCCTCCAGGTTGCGCATCAGCGATACCATGCCCCGGTCCTCGGGGACCGCCATCATCAGGCCGGTGCCCAGCCGGCTGCCGACATTGGCGATAGAGTCAAAGTCCAGGGGCAGCTCCAGATGCTCCGGCAACAGGAAGCCGGTGCTGGTGCCGCCGGGCAACCATGTCTTGAGCCGGAGGCCTTGCCGCAGCCCCCCGGCCCGGTCGAGCAGCTCGGCCCCGGTGACGCCCATGGGCAGCTCCCAGAGGCCCGGCTCCGCAACCGGCCCCGACACGCCATAAAGCTTGGTGCCGCCGTCACCGGTACGGTTGCCGGACAGGTTCTGATACCAGTCAGCGCCATGGAGAATCACGGCGGGTATGTTGCACAGGGTCTCGACGTTGTTAACTACCGTGGGCCTGCCCCAGGCTCCGGACTGGCCGGGGAACGGCGGCTTGGCCCGGGGATTGGCGCGCTTCCCCTCCAGTGCATTGATCAGAGCCGTTTCCTCGCCGCAGATGTAGCGCCCCGCCCCGGTATGCACCGCGATGTCGAAATCGAACCCGCTGCCATCAATATCCGGCCCCAGCCAGCCGGCTTCGCGGGCCTCATCAATGGCCCGGTTCAGCACCCGGGCCGCCTCCACGTATTCACCCCGCAGAAAAATGTAGCCTTGCCGGGCGTTGTTGGCCCGGGCTCCGAGGATCATCCCCTCAATCAGCAGGTGGGGTTGCTGCTCCATCAGCAACCGGTCCTTGAAGGTGCCCGGTTCCATTTCATCCGCGTTGCAGATCAGGTAGCCCCGGGGCATGTCACCCCCCTGCAGCGTCAGGCTCCACTTGACGCCAGCGGAAAAACCGGCGCCGCCCCGGCCACGCACATTGGCGTCTTTCACCACGGTGATGATGCCCTGGGGGTCGCTCTCGGCCAATGCCCGGCGGACCGACTGATAACCATCCTTATCCAGATATTCGCCGAGCCAGACCACCTCGCCGTCGTCCCTCAGCCTCCAGGTCAGCGGATGGGTTTCGGGTTGACGCTCGGTACCGGATTGCCGTATCCGGCTGTGATAACGCAGCGGGTTGCCTTGACCTGAGGTGGATCCGCTCATTCGTAGCCCTCCAGCAGGTCGGACAGATCCTCCGGTGTGACCGGCCCGAAGGTTTCGCCGTCAATCATCAGCGCCGGGGCACCGTCACAGGCGCCGAGACAACACACGGGTAACAGGGTGAAGCGGCCATCGGCGGTGGTGGCGCCGTAGTCCACTCCCAGCTTCTCCACCAGGGCCTGTTTCAGCGTTTCATACCCGGTCAGGAAGCAGGAGCTGCTGTCGCAGACCAGGATCACATGGCGCCCTACCGGCTGACGGAAAATCAGGCTGTAAAAGGTAGCCACGCCGTCCACCGCGGCGAATCCCAGGCCCAGCAACCGCCCGATGGCCATGATGGCACCGTCGGGAACCCAGCCATGGCGGCGCTGGACGATCTTCAACGCCTCGATACAAGCGGCCTGGGGCTGCTCGTAGTGTTCCTTTTCCCGGAGAATCGCGGCTTCGTCGTCCGGGTGCAGTTCAAAACGGTCACTGCCGATCAGTTCGGTTGTGTGCGGGGTTGTTGCCATCATCAGCGATCCACGTCTGCCATTACGAAATCGATACTGCCCAGGTGGGCGATCATGTCCGGCACGAAGCCTCCGCGCATCAAGGACGGTATCTGCTGCAGGTGCGGAAAGCTCGGAGTCCGGATGCGGGTTCGGTAGCTCATGTTATTGCCGTCGCTGGTCAGGTAATAACTGTTTATGCCTTTGGTGGCCTCCACCATTTGCAGGGATTCGCCGGGTTTCAGAACCGGACCCCAGGACACCTGCAGAAAGTGCGTGATCAGCGTTTCGATGTGCTGCAACATCCGCTCCCTGGGTGGCGGGGTGGTCAACGGGTGGTCCGCCTTGTAGTCGCCCGCGGGCATGTGATCGACGCATTGCTGGATAATGCGCAGGCTCTGCCGCATTTCCTCAATACGCAGCTGGCCCCGGTCAAAAACGTCTCCGTGCTGCCCCAGAGGCACCTCGAAGTCGAAGTTCTCATAGCCGGAATAGGGCCGCTGTTTGCGCAGATCGAAGTTGCAGCCAGTGGCCCGCAGGTTGGGACCGGTCACGCCCCATTCCAGGGCCTCGGTGGTGGTGAAGGCAGCCACATGCCGGGTCCGCTCCCGCACCAGGGCGTTTTTCATCATGGCCAGCTCGTATTCCCGCAGCCGCGGCGGCATCCAGTCAAGGAACTCCTGCACCAGTTGCTGCCAGCCCACGGGCAGGTCCTGGGCAAGGCCGCCGATCCGGTACCAGGCCGGATGCATGCGAAAACCGGTGATGCCCTCAATCACCTTGTAGGCCCGCTGGCGGTCAGTGAAGCTGTAGAACACCGGCGACATGGCGCCCAGATCCTGCAGGTAGGTCCCCAGGAACAGCAAATGGCTGCTAATACGGAACATCTCCGCCATCATCACCCGGACCGTCTTGACCCGGTCGGGCACCTCGATACCCGCCAGTTTCTCAACCGCAAGGACATAGGGAAGGTTGTTCATTACGCCGCCGGTGTAGTCGATGCGGTCGGTATAGGGAATGAAGCTGTGCCAGGTCTGGCGCTCGGCCATTTTTTCCGCGCCCCGGTGGTGATAGCCAATATCCGGCACGCAGTCGATGATCTCCTCGCCGTCCAGTTGAAGCACGATCCGGAAGGCACCGTGGGCAGAGGGATGATTGGGGCCCAGATTGAGGAACATGAACTCGCTGCCATCCCGCTCACGCTGCATGCCCCAGGCTTCCGGTTCGAATTTCAGCGCCTCCTGCTCCGTCTGCTGCCCCTCCACTGTCAGGGTGTAGGGGTCGAATTCCGTGGCCCGCGCGGGATAGTCCTTGCGTAATGGGTGGCCATGCCAGGTGGGCGGCATAAGCAGCCGTTGCAGATGGGGATGGCCGGTTGCGGTAATGCCGAACAGATCCCAGATTTCCCGCTCATACCAGTTGGCATTGGCAAACACCCGGGTCACGCTTGGCAGGTTCGGGTCGCCACCGGTCAGCGCCACCTTGATGATCAGGTCTTCATTACGATCCACCGACAGCAGATGATAGAAGACCGTGAAATCCGCGGCTGGTAGCCCGTCACGGTGGGCACGGAGCCGCTCGTCCACGGCAGAGAGATCGTAAAGCATGGAAAAAGACGCCGGCGGCGCCTTCAGGTGGCGCAGTATCTCCACTATCCGCTCACGTCGCACCCACAGCACCGGAAGCCCGGTCAGGGTAGGCTGAACGTGCTCGATGTGTTCCCGGAATCCGTCCAGAAGCCCGAGGGCCCGGTCAATGCCGGACTGGGCCGGTGCATGCCTGTCGAGAGCGTCTGTGCTCATGATGCTGACTCATCTCCTGTCAAGGTTGGGCAAATCGGGAGGCGGCGCTCAGAGTTTGTCCGGAGTCCTCAGTTCGGTGGCCTCGATTCGCTGGCTCCGTTTCTGCTCCCGCTGGGACCCCATCTCGGCCTTGTAAACCCCTTGATCCCCCACGACCCAGGACAGCGGCCGGCGCTCCTCCTGAATCGAGTCCTGCAACAACTGAAGTGCCTGCAGGAAGGCCTCGGGCCGCGGCGGACAGCCCGCTACATAGACATCCACGGGCAAGAACTTGTCAACCCCCTGAACCACCGAATAGATGTCGTACATACCGCCAGAGTTGGCGCAGGAGCCCATGGAAATGACCCACTTGGGTTCCAGCATCTGATCGTAGAGCTGCTGAATAACCGGAGCCATTTTGATGAAACAGGTACCCGCTATCACCATAAAGTCGGCCTGCCTCGGCGAGGCGCGGATCACCTCCGACCCGAAGCGCGCAATGTCATGGGGCGAGGTAAATGCGGTAGTCATTTCCACGTAGCAGCAGGACAGACCGAAGTTATAGGGCCACAAGGAGTTCTTGCGCCCCCAGTTCACCGCCGAATTGAGGACGTCACTCAGCTTGCCGGTGAATACGTTGCGTTCAAGCTGGCTTTTGACGTATTCCTCCGATGACTGCCGGCGCCCCAGCGGGTAACGGTCACTGGATTCCTGCTCTTCCTCGGCCCGTGTCAGTCTGTAAGGCATGGCTGGTCTCCATATAAAGGTTTGCTGACAGTGATCAAGGTCCGGGCAACGTCCCCCAGGGACTCAGTGGCTCAGCTCTCCCTGTATCCCTGAGAGCCCTCGGGAGCCCACTCCAAAGCCCCTGAGCGACTGTCGTAGAGCAGGCCGGCAAGCAATATCAGTATAAAAACCGCCGCGCCCCAGAACCCGCTCCAGCCCGTTTCCGGAATCACAACCGCCCAGGCAAACAGAAACACCGCCTCAATATCGAAGATCACAAAGAGCATCGCGACCAGATAAAACTTGACGGAAAACCGCTGGCGGGCGTCACCGACACCGACAATACCGGACTCAAACGGGATGGTTTTGCTGACGCCATGGCTGCGCCCGCCAAGCAGGCTGGAAACGCCTGCCATGAAGGCACATAAGCCGAGGGCAGCGATCACAAAAAAACCGGTTGCCCAATAGTTGACCAGCAACTCATTGACCGTGTCCGACATACCCCCTCCTGTTCTGAATCATCACCCTATCCGCCCAACCTGAAACGGAACTGAATCAGCAGAGCAATCGTTCTCAATTTTTGATCCCGATCAAATTCACAAGACTGTTTCCAGCTGGCCTCAGTCAGCAGAGCGCACTACTCACTGCCATAAATCAAGACCTGCAGGAAACAGCAACTCCGCGGGCATAATCGAGTAGAGCAAGGTATCTGGAGGCTTCATACTGGCGCTGCTTTGAAAGCAGGTACCGTACAGACTGTGTTGTCTACTAATATGGCTTCATCGCACCGATTGAGGCCTTCGTGCAGTAACCATTGCCAGCACGATTGCCAACATCGCCAGGGGAGGAATTAGGACGACGACCACGCTACCAGTCCCAAGAGAAAGAACTGGGCCGCCAGACCGAGGATCAGCGTGGCAGCAAAGGTTGTCACTACCACCGTGCCAAGAGCTTTGCCCACCGGCGCGAATTCCGTCGCCGCCTGCTGGTACATGGGCACGACAATGCGTAGATATACCGCCAGTGAAAGTACACTGTTGGCAATTGCAACCACCGCCAGCCAGGTGAATTGGACATCAATGGCGGCGGCGAACAGCAGGAACTTCCCAACGAAGCCGGCAAGTGGCGGAATCCCGACCAGCGATAGCAGAAAGACCACCATTGCGATGCCAATAAGCGGTTGGGCGCGCCCCAATCCGTCAAAATCGTTCAGAGTCCGTCCGATATTGGCGGCAACGGCGAAAGCGCCCAGATTCATGGCCGCATAGGCGGCAGCAAACAGTATAATGGATGGCAGAGCAAGTTCACTGGCGCCGACTGCCAGGATACCCAGAAGGAAATAGCCGGATTGGGCAATCGACGAATAGGTCACGGAGTTCATTATGAATTCTTGGTGCAGATCAGACATTCAGGCTTTCGCCGGAAACCGCCCGGTCAGCCGGCCGGCACCGCAAAAAGGAGGACAAAAATGAGTGCCAGCGCAACCAGGAAGAAACGTACCCGCTCACGCCGGTTGCGGCACACCGTCAGGGCCACCAGACATTGCAACAGGTAGTATAGGGCGAAGGCGCGTGACGCCAGCGCGATCACCGTAAAGGTGGAACCGGACCAGGCCAGCGCCATAGCCGCACCGCCTACCAGCAGGTAACCCCAACGCTGGGTGAGGCGCCGCCGCGTCACTTCCTCCAGGTTCGCCGCAGCCGCCAGGGTGTCCGCAACGGCAGCGGAGAACTGCGACAGGCCGGCGGCGAGGATAAGCGGCGCCGAAAGAAGTACCGAGACCGAGGCAACCACCTGGATCAGGCTGTTATCTGCGTATTGCCCGTCCAGAATTGGCACCAGGGGCAAGACCACGGCGACGAATGCCACGTAGACCGTGAGAGATACATATTGCGACCAGCGCGAGGCGTGGATCCGCGTCCAGGTATCAAAACTCTGGCCGAGATAGCGCGGCGTTTCGAAGCCCTGCACCACGATCAGGGTACCGGCCACCATGGTCACCATTTCCCAGCCGGAACGTTGCGGCATGGATGGCAGCACAAAGCGTCCGGTGTCCAGAAAGTCGCTGATGTCACGCAGGGCGAAGGCGGCCAACAGCACAGCGAGCACCAGGATGGTCACATACAGAGCCCACCGCTCCATCCGCTCCAACGGTCTCAAGCCACCCATGATGCCAATTGCAGTAATCACGCCGATCACCAGCGTGGTAAACAGGCTCTTGTTGAAGCCCGAATCCAGTCCGAAAGCCCCGAGCACGAAGGCGCTCAGGATATGAATGTAGAGGCACACGGACACAATATAAGCCAGGACCAGCGCCCCATCCGACAGTCGTTCGAGCGTGAGCGTCAGACGTTGACTGCCCGCTGCCAGCACCGGTTCAGCACACAGAATGTTATGGCGCACGACGGCACCGGTGTGAAAAGCGACAAAAGCCACCGCCAGCATCGCCCATAACGAATACGGCCCCACACTACTGGCCAGTACCGGTACGATGACCAGGAAGCCACTGCCGAAAATGGACGCCAGCGGTGTGCTCATGGCCGGCACGATGGCCAGCGTCGCCGGGCGGGGCACTAGGCCGGCCACTCCACCAGTCCCGCAAGAAAGAACTGGGCCGCCAGGCCGATGATCAGTGTGGCGGCAAAGGTGGTCACTACCACCGTGCCAAGACTTCTGCCCAATGGCGCGAATTCCGTCGCCGCCTGCTGGTACATGGGTACGACGATGCGCAGGTATACCGCTAGTGAAAGCACACTGTTGGCAATCGCCACCACCGCCAGCCAGGTGAACTGGGCATCGATGCCGGCGGCAAATAGCAGGAACTTGCCAACGAAGCCGGCGAGAGGCGGAATACCGACCAGCGACAGCAGGAAAACCACCATTGCGATTGCGGTCACCGGCTTTGCACGGCCCAGCCCACGGAACGCATCCAGCACACGGCCAGTTGCCGCGGTAACGGCAAAAGCGCCCAGGTTCATGGCCGCGTAGGCGGCAGCAAACAGGATAACCGATGTCAGCGCGAGTTTGCTTGAACCCACCGCGACGATGCCCAGCAGAAAGTAGCCGGACTGGGCAATCGAAGAATACGCCAACAGCCGGATGACGTTATCCTGCACCAGCGCGGCGAGATAGCCGTAGGTCATGGTCAGAACGGCCAGACCCGCGATGACGGCAGTCCAACCACTTTCCGGGGGCAGACCGCGAACCACCTGAGCAAGTGCGAACAGAGCCCCGATCTTGGGCACCACGGACAGGTAAGCCGCTATCGACAGCGGCCCGCCCTCGTAGGCATCTGGCGCCCAGAAATGAAACGGAACCAGCGATGCCTTGTAGCCAAGGCCGATAACGACAGCCACAAAGCCGATGATGACGGCCATAGGCATGGTATCCATGCCCGGCAGATCAGCAAGCAAGGTGGAGCCGGCGGCACCGAACCAGTAACTCAGACCGAAAATCATGATTGCACCGGTGACCGAGGCAAACACGAAGAATTTCATGGCGGCTTCGGTGGCCGGGTCGGTATCCGGATAGGCGACCAGGGCGAAGGTGGCCAGGCCGGTCAACAGTGTGCCCAACACCAGGAACATCGTATCGCCCGCGCCGGCCAGAACCAGGGCGCCGAGGGTGGCAAAGCACAGCAGGCTGTAGACCGTACCCTCACGCGCGGTGCCTCGCACATCCACTCGCGCTAGTAGCATGGAGAGCACGGTGGCCGGCAACAGAATAAGCTTGGCCCAGACACTGAGTTCGTCAATCCGGAAGCTGCCGCCGAACACCGTTGTGTCCGCGCCAATCAGACGCAACGTCAGCCCCGTGGCAGCGAGCAGCCCGATGACCGAGACCACCAGCGCTATTCGCGGCCGGCGCAGCATTTCCGCAATCAGCGCGCCGACAGCCGTTAACAGTACGGCAATTTCCGGAATCAATAATGCAAGATCACGGGCCATTACAGCACCAGCGCCGATGTGGTCCGGTGAATGATGTCCAGCACCCAGGACGGTGCCACGCCGGTGGCAACCGTGAGTACCAGCAGTGGCGCCACGGCAAGCCATTCCCGTACACTGAGATCGGGCATGGCCTGCCAGCGCTGTCTGGGCTCGCCCAGAAAGGTTTCGCGCAACGCCTTGAGAAAGGTGCCAGCGATGATGGCAATGCCCAGAATCACAACAACCGCTACGGGCGCGCTACCCAAGGTGGCGAGAAAAATCTGAAACTCTGCCGGAAAGTGTGCCAGACCTGGCAGACCCAGGGATGCAAAGGCCGCCAACACAAATGACCAGCCAAGCATCGGGACCGTCTTGAGCAAGCCGCCGAACTCGCCCATTTCACGGGTATGGGCGCGGTCCTGAATCATGCCCACCAGCAAGAACAGGGCACCGGTGACCAGACCGTGGCTGAACATCTGCAACACGGCACCGTCCAGCGCGACGGTACGCACCGACGGGTCCAGAGTCAGTGCCGCCACGGCGACGCCGACGATCACATAGCCCATGTGGTTGACCGAGGTATAGGCAACCAGGCGCTTCAGATCACTCTGGGCCAAAGCGGCGAAAGCACCGTAGAGCGCGCTGACGACACCCAAGGTCAGAACAACAAACCCCGCCTCACGGAACGCATCGGGGGTCATTTGCAGGGCGAAGCGGATCAGGCCGTAGGTACCGAACTTCAGCATGATGCCGGCCAGGATGACACTGCCAACAGTCGGCGCCTGGACGTGCGCGGCAGGCAACCAGGTGTGCAGCGGCACTGCGGGGATCTTTACGGCAAAGGTGATCAGCATGGCCACCAATGCCCACATGGCCGCGGCGCCATCCAATGGCGGATTCTCGATCCAGGCTCGCATGTCGAATGTCGGTTCGGGACTGCCTAGGTAAAGCCCGAGGATAGCGAGCAGAAGCGGCAGACTTCCCAGCAAGGTGTAAATGAAAAACATCAGCGCTGCTCGCTGCCTGTCCTCATGTCCCCACCCGGCGATCATGAAATACATGGAGACAAGGGAAACCTCGAAGAAGACGTAGAACAGGATACCGTCGAGGGCTGTAAAGGTACCGATAGACGCAGTTTCCAGAAGAAGTACCAGAGCAATATAGGCGCGCGGACGTTCACGAAGCGACGACGCATAGATCACAGCAACCAGGAAAAGAACGGCGCTCAACAGCACCAAAGGCAGACTGATCCCATCAACTCCCACCCGGTAGGCGGCACCGATGGCCGGTATCCATTGCAGCTCTTCGACCTGGGAAAAGCCTGCACCGCTCGCACCCTGAAACCACATGGACAGAGCACCGATCAGTGTAAGGGCGGCGGTAATAATCGCTATGACGTGTACCGTACGCGTTGCGGGCTTCGGAAGACACAGAATCAGCACCGCGCCGACCAGCGGCAAAAACAGGGTGAGCGAGACAAGTGGTAACATGAATATGGGTTTCCTCTAAAAGCTCGTCGATGAAGCAAAAAGCAGAACAGCCAATGTGACGGCGATTGCGACCGCACTGATCGCCAGGCTGTGGTGGATGAGGCCGCTTTGGAGGTTTCGGGCTCGTGCACCCAGTGCACGCACAGCCGCCACCAGGGCGAAAATCAGGCCGTCGATACGGCGTTCATCTCCAAACCGCACGTAGGTCGCGACCCTCAGGCTCACTCTGCCCACGCAAAGCACAATCTTGAACAAGCCCCGCTCCGTTCGCTCGCCCGCAGAGGCAAGGAAGAGACCGGCGCGCCCAAGAGAAAGCACAGCTTCATACAGACGCCCTTCCAAACGCTCACATCCTCGGGCTACAGCCATTGCTGGCCTACCGACCCAGACCGTAAGCCCACCGCCAACGGAAAGTCCGCGTCGCGCCCACGGATAGACCGGACCTAGCAGGCGGGGAGCCGGCACGAGCCAGCCCAGGCCGAGGCCACACGCGGCAGCAAGAAGCCCGAGGAGCACGGCCAATGTGCCTGCGGTGACGGCGGGCAGATCAAGAACGGCCTCGATGGGGCCGAAGGCCAGGCCGAGAATCGTGGCAGGGACCGCCAACCCCCAAATGCCCACGCGCATCCAGGCACTACCGGCAACCGGTCGGGTTTCGCCGGAGCCTCGCCACAGCAGGCACAAGGCCCGGGCCATATAGCCGCCGGTCAGCAGGGTACCGGCCAGCGCCAGGGGGCCGAGCCAGGCGGCACCCTGCGCAGACAGGGCGGCGGCGATTACCGCATCCTTGGAGAAGAACCCACTCAGTGGCGGGATACCGGCCAGTGCCAGCGCTGCCAGCGCAAAGCCGGCAAAAGTCCAGGGTCTGTCACGACCAACCCCCTCCAACTGATCGAACCCGGTACCCCCGCGAGCATGCTGGAAGTCGCCGGCGGCAAGAAACAGGGTGCTCTTGATGGCTGCATGGGCGAGCAAATGCATGAGAGCCGCCAGCGGAACGCCGGCTCCAACCGCAACCAGCATCAAGCCATATTGACTGGCAGTGGAAGCCGCGAGCAGGCGTTTGAGATCACGCTCGGCAAGTGCAATAACCCCGGCTGCCACCGTGGTAACGCCGCCGACAAGTCCGACGACGAGCAACACCTCGGGTGTCAGCAGCGGGGCCGAACGGATCAGCAGGATGGCACCCGCCGCCACCAGCGTGGCCGAGTGCAGCAGCGCCGAGACCGGTGTCGGCCCCGCCATGGCACGCATAAGCCAGTCCTGCAAGGGGACCTGGGCCGACTTACCCATGGCGGCCAGTAGCAACAAAAGCCCCGCGGCGGTCGAGGCACTGCCGCCGGCCTCCAGGGAGGCGGCAATCTCGCCGGTACCGGCCGACCCAATCAGCATAAATACCGCCACGTACAAACCCAGATCGGCGCTACGAGTGTAGAGGAAAGCGCGACCGGCGGCATCCGCGGCCTCGGGTCGCTGGAACCAGAAGCCAATCAGCAGGTAACTGCACAAACCGATCAATTCCCAGGCCGCCAGCAACAGAACCCAGTCGCCGGACAGCACCAGCGCCTGCATGGCAGCCAGGAACAGGGACATTACGGCGTAGAAACGGCACAGGCCGGACTCCCGCTTCATATAACCAACTGCATAAATCAGCACGAACGTGCCTACGGTGGCCACCGCCACCGTCAACAGCGCTTCCAGAGGTCCGGCAACCATTCGAAGCGGCATGTCTGGCAGCCCCGGCAGAAGCAGGGTTTCGGCCTGCCCGCCGGCGACCCGGGTCAGTAACCATAGACTGCCGCCCAGACTCAACGTCGCCCCGCCGAGAACCAGCGCCGTGGAGCCCCGGCGCAGGACCAGCAACGCCATGGCCGCGATCAGCGGTGGCATTATCGGTAGAAGCACTGCACTCATCCTTTCAGGTCCCCGGCTTCTTCCATTTCAACCGAGCCCTTGGCCCGGAAACGCGCAATCGCGACACCGAAGCCAACCGCCATTTCGACCGCCATGACGGTCATCACCACCAGCACGAACATCTGGCCGGAGTAGCTTTCGGGGTGCAGAAAACGCCAGAAGGCGACCAGGTTCACCAACGCGCCCGCAAGAATCAGCTCCACCCCCATCATGATCATAACCAGATTGGTCTGGGACAACGCGCCATAAACACCAATACCGAACAGGATTGCACCGGTTACAAGCGCCACGATCAGGACGAGAGTCATTCCGTATCCTCCTTGTCAGCAATATTGGCCGTCGTTTGCACCGGTATCGCCACCGCCGTGGCCGCAATCATCGCGGTCAGGATAGTGATACCGGCGGTTTCGAAGATCAGCATGGAACGACCCAGCAATTCCATGCCCAGCGCCCGTGTCTGCATCGCCGCATCCGGCGCCTCGGCCGTTACAGGTCCCCAATCGGCCCAAAACGCGACCACTATCGCAACACCGGCAGCGACCACGCCAGCGCCAATTGAAAAGCGCTTCTGGTGGGTCATATCCATGCCCCCCATCCCGCCCGGGTCCATCATGAACATCACCATGAAAATGGCCATGATGCTCATCTCCGTCGCCATCATCATGATCTGCAGCACGCCCAGGAATTCGGTCTGCATCGCCAGGAACATGCAGCCGACGGCAGTCTGAGAAAACAACAGCGCCAGCGCGGAACGCACCATGGACGATGTGCGAAACACCACCACGCCGAAGCCGATGGCGGCCAGCCCGAAAACGGCAACAAAAAAAGCCTGAGCGTACATTATGGAACCACCAGAACCAGTAAACCCACAACAATGATATTGAGCAGTGCCAGGGGAATCCCCAAGGTCCAGCACCACCGCATCAGATCCGCCTCGCGAATGCGCGGCAGATAGCGACCGGCCAGGAGCATCGACACGGCCACGGCCAGGGTCTTGATCAGGCTCCAGGCCCAGGGAGGCAGCAGCGGCCCATGCCAGCCGCCGAGGTAGAACACCGTGGTCGCGGAAGCCAGCGTGATCACCAGCGTCAGCCTGGCCAGGCGCAACACCCCCAGGCGCACGCCGGTGTATTCCGCGTCCACACCCCCGCCCAGTTCCCCGGGTGCGGTTGGCAGATCAAAAGGCGCACGAAACGCCAGCGCCATGGCGGCAATGAAAAACAGCACGAAACCAAGCGGCTGATAGACAATGTTCCACAAGCCGTCTTGGGAGCCAACGATCACCGTGGTCACCAGGGATTCGGCGCGCATCGCCACCGCAGTGATGGGCATGACAATAAGCATGGCGTAGGCGATGAGCTGGCCAAGGAATCGCCAGCCGCCGATCATGGCGTAGGCGCCATTCGGGCCCCAGCCGGCCATGATCAGCGCCACCAGCACATAGGCAAGCGCCGCGTTGATGAACAGCGCACCGGTAGCCAGATCCGCGATCACCAGGGTCGGCGCCAGAGGCAGAACCGCCGCGCCAAGCACCGCGACGATCAGCAGTAGCACCGGCGCCGTCTCGAAAAAGACCCGGTCCGGCGTGCGCGGTACAATGGATTCACGACCGAGGTGCGCCAGGCCGCTGAGTAGGGGCGCGGCCGGACGCAGGCGGCCCGTTGTCGTCCAGCCCTCGACCACGGCGAGCAGCCAGACGCTACCAAGCAACGCAAGCAACACGATGACGAAGTTCACGAGATCACCTCCCAGGGCGAAAGGTCAAGTGATCCGACCGCCACCAGTGCGTCGCCCAGTTCCCGGCCCTCGACAAGCTTTGCGACCAGGCCGATATGGTGACTGCAGGCGGTGTCCAACCTGTAGGATTTCACCTGGCCGTGTTCCAGAATCAGGCTCAGTTGAGCCTCGCCGCGCGGGGTTTCCACGGTGGCCTCACCGGTGCCTGATCCACGCCCGATGTTTCGCAAAACAGGTAGCCCCGGCTCCCCGGTTGCCTTGATGTAGTCGAGGCTCGTGATGATTTCGTCCAGGCGCTGCCACAGGCGCGCCCAGGCATCTCCGGCGTCGTCAGCAGCGCGCGCCACGGGGCCACTCAGGCCCGCAGTGCCCGATGGCAGTACGCCGATCCCCTTCAATCGCGATTTGAGCAAAGGCGTTCGCCCAAGACGAGCCGCCAATGCCTGCAGAGCGGGCGTCAGTTCCACAAGCCGTTTTCCACTGGCGCGGCGGATCTCCAGTTGCAGGGTTGCGGCACGATCCGTCAACCAGGCGAAGCCGAGCTGGCGCCCCGTTTGCGCCAGCCAACCCAGGTGACTGGCGATGCGCTCACATTCAAGCGCCACAGCCCGGGCCTGATCGGTTGCCGAATCGTTCTCCAGACCAGCCGCCCGCTCGATTGCCAGGCAGGCCAGCAGTCGGTAGCTCACGCTGGCCAGTGGCATGGCCGACGCCAGGCGCTCGATAAAGGTCTCGGCGTCGATCTCCTTGCCTTCTTCACTCTCATTGATCATGCCCACCAAGGATGTGGCCTGTCCTTCTGTTACGCCGTCACCGTCAAGAGTCAGCGTCAACTTGAGCCCACCAGGCAGACCGGGGAAAACCGGACCGAACGGCACCTCCATCCAGTCCATCGCCAACCCGTCGGCGCTACGAGGCAGGTCCTTGGTCACTTCAATCATGGACATGAATCCCGAGGCGCCGTGGTCATGCCCACCATGATCATGACCACTATGACCGTGACCTACATGATCATGGCCACCATGTTCGTGGCTATCATGACCGTGCTCACTGTGATCATGCCCCGAATTTTTCTCCTCCGCGTCGCCGTCGGACTCATCGTGCTGGTGCTTGTGTCCGTGATCATGATGGTTTTCGTGCGAGTGCTGATGACCCTCGTGCTGCTCATGATCGTGCTCATGCGAATCATGATGGTCATGGCAGTGACCATGATCGTGTTCGTGTTCATGGTGTTCGTGCTGCTGCGCATGATCATGATGCTGGTGTTCGTGCTCATGATGCTGGTGTTCGTGCTCATGGTGCCGGTGCTCGCGATGATCGTGCCCATGGTCATGCTCGGGGGCCGGCTCCCCTGCCTCCCGGGCGACCAGGTCCATGCCACACTTGGGGCAACTACCCGGCTCGTTCTGGACAACTTCCGGGTGCATGGGGCAGACATACTCGATTCTGGCGTGCAGAACAGGGGCGTCGAAATCCTCGGGGGAGTCTGAGAATGCGCCCTTGGCCAGCGCGCGCTTCAACCAGTCAACCGCGTCGATCAGGCCGGCTTGCGAAACACCCGCGGAAAAATCAGCGTCCGGTAGCGTTGACGGCGTCTGTCCGCCCAAATTGACAATGGCTCGCGGCCTCGGCATCTGCGCATAGAGCACCGCCACGGCCTCGTTCATTTTCTCTGAAAGCTCGCCGATAATCAGGAGCACGCTCGCATCGCGAGGTGTCGCGGTGATGCGCATACCTGCCGCTGTCACATCCAGGCCATGGGACAGTGCCACTTCAGGCCCCGGGACGATCAGGCAGCTCAGGTTGCCCGCGAGGGCCCGGGAAACCCACTTCTGAAGTACCGTGAACCGCTCCTGCCGCTGGCGCGCGCCCGTAATGCTCATTGTCGGGTCAGAAGTCATTGCCGCCTCAATGCCCCCTGACTCCAGCCGTAGAGCAAACCAAGAAAGAGAATGGCAAGGAACACCCCCATGTCATACAAAGCAACCAGCCCTACTTCCCTGTATACAACTGCCCAGGGGTACATAAATGCCATTTCCATGTCGAAGGCCAGAAAGAGCAGCGCGTAGCCGTAGTACCGTGCGTGATAGCGGCCCCAGACCGGGTCCCGTGACAACACTCCGGAACTCGCTGGCACGTCCTTGCCCGGCTCCCGACGCGTCGGGCCCATGGCACGGGCAATCCCAAACAGGGCCAAAACCGTAGCTGCGATGCCAAGCACCAAGGCAAGCAGCAGACCGTACTGCTCCAAAATACTCATCATCCAATCCTCAAGTCGCGCAACGGAGTCTGCACTCCGATAGCGTTCTCCAGAGACAAGATCAATATGCCCTTAACTCGCTTCTTGGTTCCGCATGGGCGAACCGTACTTCCCGAGCAAACAGAGGCTAAAAACTCACCCGCAGATATCCTTACTCCAGTCCATGATGCTTCCCTTCATATACCTTGACGTTCCTTATCTTGCCTCCCTCATTGAGCAATTCGAAATCATTTCCAGACAAAGGCTTTATCTTGTTACAGGAATAGTCGCGACCATAGACAGATGTGCAAAATTTACCGTCTTTGACCTCCCATCTTCCGATATAGTGGGTAAGGTTTCCCTGCTGTTCGCGATATTTGGTCATTCCATAGATCGAACCATCAGGATCATAGTACTCATGAAAAGTTCGAGTGCGAAAATTGTCCTGAGCATCTCGGAATTCCATTTGCACCGTGTTTCCGACGACAACATCTGCGACACCTTCGCCAGAAAGAACTTCTTCAGCGTGCAAAAATGGCGCTTGCAAAAAAGTCAAAAATACGAACAGTTTAAAATTTATTGCTTTCATCTGGTTATCTCCCAGTTTCTTTCAATTATTGTGATCACACGAACAACAGCCTTAAGTCGTATCGTAGGATTGTGAAGAAAGCTCAATGTATCAATTGCATTACAACAGTCCACTTATTTTCCACTCCGCTCAACTGGCCAGTCACTAAAAGCGATGAAGTAGAGCAAAACCAGATTGACGATGGGGATAAGTATCAAGACCCCCATCCACCCCGGATATCCCGTGCGCTGGCAGATACGCCAGGCCGGTATCACTACCACAATGCCAATCACCAGCATCCAGAGCCAGTGACCTGCCCACATTGTGTTGCCAAACATATCACCTTCCATCACGGTGCTGTCCTCCCGGTTGACTACTGATTAGTGGTGATCATGGGCATGAGATTCATCATGTCCCGAATGTCCGGTTTCCTGGAACCTTTTCAGAAAAAACTGCTCTGCTGCCGCAATAACAACCATCGTGCCAACCGCAACGCCAATCACAAACGGGTCAGAGTTCAGTTTGACCCAGACAAAACCTCCAAGTACGAGCAAATCCAGGAGGATAGCAACCGCTGGCACCCATGCCTTTGCCTTCACATCGCCGCGTAAATAACGAAGGACTCCCCAGTGAATGGCAATATCCATTACCAAATAGAACACGATACCTAGTGCTGCAATCCGGGAGAGATCAAAGAAAGCCGTCAGAACCAGTCCCAGAACCACGGTGTAAACCAGCGTGTGCTTTTGGATACTGCCCGGCATACCGAAATGACGATGGGGAACCAGCCTCATTTCGGTTAACATCGCAAGCATCCGTGAGACCGCAAAAATACTGGCCAGAATGCCGCCGGCGGTTGCCATCATGGCAATGGCAACCGTGAACCAGACCGCGTACTCTCCCAGAGCTGGGCGCGCTGCGGCAGCAAGCGAATAGTCCTGCGTTTCGATGATTTCAGCCAGCGACAGGTTACTGGCCACAGCAAAACCAACCAGGGTGTAAATTACCACGCAGGCCGCGATGGAAATAATGATGGCTCGCCCTACATTCCGCTTGGGATCTATCACTTCGGAACCGCTGTTAGTGATCGTAGTGAAGCCCTTGAAGGCGAGTATTCCAAGTGCCGTTGCACCCAGGAAATTACCCGTTGCTCCGGCTTCGCCCGTGCTTGAAAAGTCGACCAACAGACTGTCGGCAACCCATACACCCACGACCCCGAAAATCAGTATGCCTCCGATCTTCAGGATGCCTATGAAGGAGGCCACCCCCTGAATCATTCGGTTACCGAGCAGGTTGATCAGAAACGCTGCCAGGATCAGGGACACGCCGAGAATGGGCACCATGCGACCGCTTTCATCGCCACCGAACAGCTGCATGGTGTAGGAACCGAAAGTACGCGCGAGGAAGCTCTGGGCGATCACCATCGAGAAATACATCAGCAAGGCGTTGAACGCGGTCGGCAGCCGATTGCCATAGGCTTTGTAAAGGTACATGCCAATGCCCCCGGCTGACGGCCAGGCATTGGAAATCTTGACGTAGGAATAAGAACTGAAGCTGACGATCACCGCGGCCGCCAGAAACGCCAACGGGAAAAGAACCCCCGTCATCTGCGCCATTTGCCCGGTAAGGGCAAAGATACCGGCGCCGATCATGACGCCGGTACCCAGCATAACGGTTCCCGTGAGGGTGAGACTGCCTTCCTTGTAGCGAGTAGTTCTGTCCTGCTCCGTGCTCATCTAACCTCCAGCTATTTTCGTTTCATGGGCGGGATCTTTGAACAGCAAAACGGATCAAGTTTGGCATTGGCACGTACGTTATCATCTGTAAACCGGTACCACGCCAGTTTCCGTTTAGTCCACCACCCCCCCTTCAACCGACCGCCATGTGCTTCAATCGCCTCCAGCAACTCATCGGTGGACCAATGGGTTCCATCGAAGGTGACTTGCAGTTGGTTATTTGCCTTGCGTTCGGCAAAATCTACACAGGGATGATGGTTGAGTTCGTGAATAAAATCAAACCATTCGCCCTCTTCAATACCTTCAACGGCAAGTTTTCGGCGCAGCAGAAACTGCTCTTGGTTCGATGCTTTGTGTGCTTTAGTCATGGGAGAAACCTCTTAGCCTTATCATCTCCCCTCTATGACAACATGCGGACCTGAACTGCGACTGAAAATCAGTGAGGGCTTTCGATGAAATTGATGTACATCAAAAAGAGAGCCAGGACAAAACCTGGCTCGTTATCCCAATCAGAACGCGATGCGGGCACCGATGACGGCAAACCAGTCTTCTGTACCGCCGCCTTCGGCTTTAGCGAGATCTGCGGTATCACCGTACTTGCGCTCATGCACCACGCCCACGTAAGGCGAGAATGCGCGATCGATCAGATCATAGCGTAACCGGAGCCCAGTTTCGGTGGAAACCAAGCCTTTACCCACGCCAACTTCCTCGTCCTCGCTGAATGCTACCGTTGCATCCAGCGTCGCAGACAGGATCCAGTAGTTAGTGAACAGCAGCTCGTATTCCGCGTCGATTTCGGCAGACGAATCACCATCCTTGCTAACATACAGGTTGGCATCGACCTCAAACCATTGCGGGGCAAGCCCAGCGACACCCAGCACGGCATAAGTGCGATCCGGCCCTTCAGGGGTGTCGAAGCGAACACCCGCTTTGGCGTCGAAGAACTTGGAGATGGGGATCTGGCCGACCAACTGGTTTTCCAGTGTTTCGTAGGCCTGTTCCTCTATCTCGTATTCCCCGGTTGTGAGCAGCCGGACTTTGAACTCGTCGGTGCCATAGAAGGCATCCGCATTCCAGACGCCCAGTTCCTCATCATCATCGCTGTATCGGTACTCAAACTCCTCAAATTGAACACCCCAGGCTGTGAGCGGTTGTTTACGAGCGGTGGTATCGGAAATCATTTCCTGAGCTATCACCGTCGTTGAGAAACCAATAGAGGCAAGGAAACTGACTGCGGCAAGTGATCGAATACAGCTCATGCCTCACCTCCATCTTCAGCAACAACGCCTGTCTTGGCCTGCGTGGACTCAGGGCCACCCTCAACAATCACCTTGCGGAACATCCCGGCAGCCGCATGGTAAGAAAGATGGCAATGGAACGCCCATTGGCCTGGCTCGTCAACCTCGGTTTCCATGTACACCGTAGTGCCCGGGTTCACGCTAACGGTGTGTTTGATCGGGTTCCACTGACCTGCGCCAACATCAAGGATGGACCACATACCGTGCAGGTGCATGGGATGAGTCATCATGGTTTCGTTCACAAACTTGAAACGGACCCGTTCACCATATTTGAGACGAATGGGATCCGCGTCTTCGTATTTAACACCGTTGATACTCCACGTGTAGCGCTCCATATTGCCGGTCAAACGAAGCTCGATCTCCCGAGTCGGTTCGCGGTCTTCGTACAACGGGTCCTGAGCCTTCAGATCAGAATAGGACAGGAACTTGCCACCATTGGCCGCCGTCGGCACAAGGCCACTGCCCTTGGCATAGAAGGGATCGCTGGGACCGCCTTTTCCCATCGCCATGGAACCATGGTCCATGCCGGACATGTCAGAGTGATCCATTCCTTTCATGTTGGAGTGATCCATTCCTTTCATATTCGAATGGTCCATGCTGCCCATGTTTGAGTGGTCCATTCCGGACACACCTTCTGAGCTGCCCATATCCATGTTTCCATGATCCATGCCTGCCATGCTGCCATGGTCCATACCGGGCATACCGCCCATATCCGCCATGGTCAGTCGGGCAGCTTCACGCAGTTGCGGCACGGCCGCTTCCATACCCTCTTCGGGGGCCAGTGTTGCCCTCGCATAACCGGAACGCCCCATGGATTCGGCGAAAATGGTGTAAGCCTGCTCATCTTTGGGGCGCACAATCACATCGTAGGTTTCCGCCACACCGATCCGGAACTCGTCCACACTAACCGGCTGAACGTTGTTGCCATCTGCCTGCACAACCGTCATGTCCAGACCGGGGATCCGGATATCAAAGTAAGTCATCGCCGAAGAGTTGATAAAACGCAGCCGAATGCGTTCGCCCGGCTCGAAGATCCCTGTCCAGTTTTGGCTTGGTCCTTTGCCGTTGATCAAGCCCGTAAAGCCATGGATATCCTCAACGTCCGCTTTCATCATCCGCATGCTACCCCAGGCCATACGGTCACTGACGGTGTTCATCAGGCCATTTTTTGACACGTCCGAGAAAAACTCGCCCACAGTTTGCTGCTCACGGTTGTAATAATCCGACATCATTTTCAGGTTGCGCATGATGCGGTCACCGGAATGGGGGTGTTTATCGGTCAGCTGCACCACGTATTCACGATCGTAGCGGAACGGTTCACGGCCCTCGGGCTCAATGACAATGGCGCCATAGGCTCCGTCTGGCTCCTGAAAACCAGAGTGGCTGTGGAACCAATAGGTGCCTGCTTGCTGGATAGGAAATTCATAGGTGAATGTTTCACCCGGCTTGATACCTGGAAAACTGATACCTGGCACACCATCCTGGTCGAAGGGAAGGATCAGTCCGTGCCAGTGGATCGAGGTCATCTCGTCCAGGTTGTTGGTTACGTTGATCCTGACATTTTCACCTTCCTTGAAGCGCATCACCGGTCCCGGAGATGCACCATTGTAGCCGATACCTTCTTTCACGAAATCGCCGGTATCAATTTTAACCCGGTCAACCGTCAGGCCGTATTCACCGGCCATGACCATGGCCGGCATCAGCAGGGTCAAAAGCCCTGTCAAAAGGCGTATCTTCATCTGTTTTATTCCCAACTGCACTTCATTGGAGCTAGGCTGGAAAGCCTTCACCAGCCCTTGCAATCGTGCGGCGCTCAGCACACTGTATTATTCGAAATTTACGTCACCGTACATTCCTGACTGGTAATGGCCCGGCACGTTACAGGCAAATTCGATATTGCCTTTATCAGAGAACTTCCAGACAACTTCCTTGCTCTGCCCGGGTTCCAGTAAGACGCTGTTGGGATCGTCGTGTTTCATGGAATGACCATTGCCCATATCCATGTTCATCATGTCGTGGTTCAGCTTGCCGCCCTGAATCACGCCATGCTCAACCATCATCATCATTTCTTTTTGATGGCTCTCGTGCATGGCGGGGGTGCCAATGTTGAACTCATGGACAAGACTGCCCTTATTCTCCACCACAAATCTCACGGTTTCACCAGGCTTCACAGTTATTTCTTCCGGCTCATAGTAGTTGTCGTACATTTCCACGGTGATGGTGCGAGCAACCTCGGAGGCCTTGCCGGGCTCTCCGCTGCTAGCCCCGTGCCCGCCACCGTGGGCTCCTGCTGCAAAAGCACCCGCTGACATTGAAAAGGCCACACCCGCTACCAACAACTTTGATACATTCATACCATCTTCTCCTGTGAAATCGTTCAGCAACAATTAATTGTATTTTCAGGACACTTGATCAATGTCCAGAATCGTTACATAAGATCGCTTACCAACCTGAATTCTTACTGAAAATTCAAAAAAATTTATTTAGGCTGAATTCAGGACTACTAAAGACATTACGTTGAATTCACAGTCGCCGCTCAGCAAAAAGGAAAAAAAATGCGTTTACTACTGGTTGAAGACGATCAGATGCTCTCAAACAGCCTTTTGCATCAACTTGAAAAATCGGGGTTCAGCGTGGACCCTGCGTATACGGCAAAAGAAGCAATAACTCTGGGTGAACAGGAAGATTATCGGGTCAGCATCTTGGATCTGGGGCTGCCCGACGGCAACGGTTTAGATGTTTTAAAAAAGTGGCGCGCAAAGAACATTGCCTTTCCCGTACTAATCCTGACAGCGCGAGATGACTGGCATGATAAAGTGGCTGGACTAAAGGCAGGGGCAGACGACTACCTCGCAAAACCTTTCCAGACCGAAGAGTTAATTGCACGGCTGAATGCTATTGTTCGCAGGAGCGAAGGGAGAACACATTCATTGGTTAAGGCAGGCCGCTTTGTGCTGGATGAAAATCGTCAATGCTTGTCGGTGGACGATGGAACTGAACATCCACTTACCGGCACAGAGTTTCGTCTTCTGCGCTGCCTGATGAGTAAGCCGGGCCATGTCTTTTCAAAAGACCAACTGCTAGAGCAGCTTTACAGTCTCGAAGATAGCCCAAGCGCGAACGTTATCGAGGCATATATTCGGAGGCTGCGAAGACTGGTGGGAAATTCCACAATCTCAACCCGACGTGGCCAAGGCTATATGTTCAATGACAACGTTTAAGAAACCTGCCTCTGTAAAAGGCACCCTGCTTGTAATACTGCTGCCCGCAGGTGTTGCCTTGATGGCAATAGCCTGGTTTGCACATGGTGCTCTGCTCGAAAGAATGTCCCGTGAATTTGTCACGGACAGGCTGAAAGAGGAGGTTTCGTTTTTAGAGCATCAGATTCGGGACAGTGACGGAGCCTTCGACGGACTCAAGACGGGCGATTACTTTCAGCGCGTATTCCACCATGCTTTTGTTCAACACTCCGATTCCAGGACCATCATTTCGCCAGAATCATGGAAACCGCTACTATCGCCGCTCATCAAATCGGAAAAAGAGGGCACGATTCGGGTCGAAAATTCTGAAATAGCAGGGGCCCCAACGGACATATTGGCATATCGGAGTTCCTTCATCGCAAACGAAAAACCGTTTGTTGTTATCGTTGCAGAAGACCTCGGCGCATTGAAGAATAGCCAGGCAGAGCTACATGCATGGACGGCAATCGCATCTCTTTTACTTATCTCGCTATTGGTTTGTGCAATCTGGTTCGGAATCAATCTATCCATGCATTCTGTCACACGACTCAAGGCGTCACTGAAAAGACTCCAGGATGGGAGCGTCTCGCGTATAGATATGACTGTCCCCGAGGAGTTCCACCCTCTCGTCGAACAGTTGAACCAGCTGCTTGACTCACTTGATCAACGATTGGAGCGCTCGAGGAATGCGCTGGCAAACCTATCCCACAGCGTTAAAACTCCGATTGCGTCTGTCCAACAAATTCTCAGCGACACTTCTACGCCGCTAGATAGCGAGTTAAGGCAGCAAATAGCTGCGCGTCTCGGGGATATTGACAAACAACTTGAAGCTGAAATGCGCCGCAGCCGGTTTGCTGGGCCGCAGGTAGGAAAAAGCTGCTATCCAGTAGAAAAAGCACGGGACCTTCTGTGGATGATGGGAAGACTATACCCGGCAAAATCATTTGAGTTATCAAGTTCTCTCCCAGAGAATAGCCGTTGGCCAATTGTAGAATACGACCTATCTGAAATACTGGGGATCGTGCTGGACAATGCGGGGAAGTGGTCACATAGAGAGGTGGAGCTAATATTGGAACAATGCGGCCCCTCAAAACGAATTGTCGTGACAGACGATGGTCCCGGCGTTGAGGAAGCTGAATTGAGCAAGCTTGGTCAACGAGGATTAAGGCTGGACGAACAGACTCCGGGCCACGGGCTCGGCCTTGCAATCGTTCAAGACATTGTTAGCCGGTATGGTGGGAAGATCGTCTTTTCAAATCGCCCACGGGGTGGATTAAAGGTCACGATTGAATTTTGAATTCACGGAAGTTAAAGAGCGGGTTTGTCGCGTCTGAAAACTCTGACAACTCTACCCTTAGCAAGAACCAACGCAGTCAAACAAGTACGATTTGCCACATAACCGCACTGGCCTGACGGTGGCAACCATTCAGCGGGACCACGGGACCACATGCTCGATGTCGATCTCATTGCTGTTCTGGATGACTTTGCCTGTGAACGGACTGATTCAGCGGCCCGAAACCACTCTGCAACGACGTTCATCTGCAAGCCGGACCTTGGTCGTGGATTGTGCAATCAATGCCTCAGTACGGCTGTCTTGACAATTTCCATCGGCGTCTTCCCAACCTTGCCCGAACGCAGACCGTTCGTAGCTTTGTAACTTGCCTTTCTGCTCTTGGACCTGTTGAACCGAGGCCAAAGAGACACCATCCGGAAGTTTACCGCCTGAATCCAGGCAGGCATCAACAGAGTCGTAGGGTTGATATTTCTTGATTCGCTCATACCAACTTCCTTGCGGTGGATGGCAAAGGCCGCTGCTCGACTTTTTATATTGGAAGCATGAGCCGGAGCACTGATAAGACCTGCTACCACAAAAACGAAGAGGGGAAGGATTCTTAAAGCGCAAACCATGATGTGTAAAGGCTCTCTCAAGTGTAAACTTACGGAAGGCTGCACACGTATGGTCCCTCGCAGCCTTACACTCCATGGACGATGCTTCACTCCTAGGAAGCGACAACGATTGACCGAAGGTCGGTGTTTCCAGTTTGCAGCCCAAAGAGGCTGAGAAGTTTATTGACCATTTTCGATTGCAGCAAGCTGACGTAGGCCTCAGAGTAGAGCAGGCGACGCCTGCTTGGCTGCGTACTATCTTTAACGTGATTTGGACGGGAAAGATCGACTATCCATGGCTATTAGCTTTTATGAAAAAGGGGAGCTGACCTCTGGCTTCCACGGTTGGCGAGTTGTTGCCACCATCCGAGGCAAACGCTATCAGAAGTATTTCTCTCTTAAGAGGCCGAACAACAGAATTACTCAAGAACTCTGGTACCAGTATCAAGAGACCAGGGCCAAGTACTATGAGGCCCGTTACATGGCCCGCTCCGCAGCACTTCAATATCTGGATTTCATTGGAAAAGACCATCCCTCAACCCTCCCCTGTCGCGGTGTTGGCTTCCAGGGCATCACGCTTGGCATCGGAAGCGGGAAAAGTGCTGCACAGGAAACCTGCTATTTCTCCGTAAACAAACGAGGAGCTGCTAACAAATTCTACATAGATGAGCGGGCATCTCTATCTCAGGCCTGGGAGCATGCCGTAAAACATTGGGGAGAAGTCTTCAATATCCGACCCAAAGACGTAGCTAAAAAGCTCGAACAGGTTCCCAGTCCTGATCAGTTCAAATCGCTTCGAAAACAACTGAACAATCATGAGGGCTGCGACTATCAAGCCAGCGTCCTCCATCATGTTTACGCCGAACAACGTAGCCAGCTGGAAAAACATAAGGCTAAGGCAACCACCAGAGGAAAGCTCAACGAGGATGATCTTCTGGCAATGTACGCGAACCTAGAGCGCCAGGTGTCAGAGTTTCGGAATTAGATCTATTCAGTGTCTTGGCCGAAGGACCGGCCCAGCGCGTCCGGTTTAGACGAAAAAACCCTGACCATTGGCTGTCGTCCTTCCACGACGCCAACAATTCTGTCATATCCGATGAAAGCCCCTACCATGTAGACACCGGGGCCAAGCCGTTTGTAGGGCTCAAGAATCATCGTTCGCCAAGCTTCGATATCCAATAGAACCGACTTTAACTCTGGAACTAATCGTAGAATCCTGCGGTCCGCCACGCCGAGCCAATGAGAAAGCTCAATATTATCTTCTGTAACGATGCCGACGGTTTCCATTGACGCAAACGCTTGAAGGGTGGCGTAGTCATATTGTGTCGGCGACGAAACTCCGTCCTCAGCTCGCTAATCCCGTTCACGTGGATTTCCAACTAGTAAGGTCAGATGGCAAATACCGTAACCTTTCCAAAGGCAATGCGGACAGTAACCGATGCTCATTGAGAGTGATGGAACACCTCTGACCCAAAACTGTATATTCGAACATTATTCTGATAATCCTGATTGACTAGGTCAAGATTGGGTCGATCAAAGGGTGCGAATTGTCACAAGCGGGGGTGGTGCCAAGTCTCTCCTTGGCGCGTCACACCACTGGGCAGATGTCGCGTTTGCCTAGCATCCGTGCCGGCGTTGAGTCCCGGTCGTCCTGACCAGCTGACTCGGCCCCAACCCTATCATTGTCAATGCAGGATTCGTGTGAGATATATCTTAAAGCTGCGTAGGATCCTGAATTGGGCGTGGCGGCGACTGTCCGACCAGGGATGAGGAGGATTAACAATCAACCTGTTTCGCAAGGTAGGCTCTACCGACCTTCTTTGCATATCGAGTCTAATCTACCGACATATGCCTGAAGTCGTTAATTGAGAAAGACTCAGAAACAAGTTTAAACAATGAATCAGCCAACTGGTCATGCCGCTATAGCGTGGTCGGAAATTGACACAACAAATTATCCTGTGGTCGCAAAGCGGACATTCAGAATGTATCAAGTTTATGAAAAATTATGGGATTCGAAGCAGCATAATTGAGTACTACAAGGCCAACCGCCCGCGATTCTCGTCTAGTAAGGGTGCTGACGAGTGATACCTACCCGCACAAAGATGACGCTCAGACCTGGCGCAACGACTGATCTCTGGATAGAACTCTGAAGCCCTCTGCTCAACCCAACAAGGATAGGTGCGTATTCCGGCGAACGTGAACACCCATACCGGTTGAACGTGAACACCATTTTTCTTAACGCATCACCCACCGGAGTTTTTACTCCGGGTGTTCACGTTCAGTCAATTTCCTGAAGTCGTTTTCTCATCGATTCCCCCTTCAGAGCCCAGCGATGGGCGTTGTGCATGAGCCGGTCCAGGATGGCGTCAGCCAGGGTGTTATCGCCGATGGCGGCATACCACTGATCCGTAGGCAGTTGGCTGATGATCATGGTTGAGTGCGTGCCGTGACGGTCATCCATGATCTCCATCAGATCGTTTCGGTGTGCCGGTTTTAGGGCTTCGAGTCCCCAGTCATCCAGGATCAGCAGCTTCACTTTGGCCAGCTGGTTCAGCGTCTTCTGGTAGGTGCCGTCAGCTTTGGCCTGAGTCAGTTCCAGCAGTAACCGGGAGATCCGGTAATACCGGGCACTGAGGCCGTTCAGGCAGGCCTGGTGCCCCAGTGCACAACCCAGGTAGGTTTTCCCGCTGCCGCAGGGGCCGGTGATCAACAGGTTCTGGCCACGCTCCAGCCAGTCGGTCTGAGCCAGCTGGGCCACCTGAGCTTTCTTCAGGTTGCGGGGGTGCTGGTAGTCGATGTCCTGGATCGAGGCACGGAGCTTCAAGCGGGCCTGGCGTACCAGGCGGTCCTGTTTCCGGTGCTCTCGGGTCTGGAACTCTCGGTCAAGCAGCAGTTCCAGGCGCTCCGCGAACGGCAGTTCGTCGTAGGTGCCCAGCTGGTTTTGTTGGTGTTCCAGGGCGGCAGCCATGCCGCCTAACTTCAGGTCTTTCAGTCGTGCCAGGGTCTGTGTTGTGCTCATGGGTAATGTCCTAGTGGAAGCTCTTCGGGCCACGGATATTCTCGTGGTGTTGAGGGAGTTCGGCGTTCAGGGACAACTGCTCCGGCAGCTTGTCCCGGTTGCTCCGGAGAATGGCCTTGATGTGCTTCAGCCGGTTCAGACCTTCCCGATTGGCGATGCGGCAGCCGGCATTCAGGCGTTGGCTGGGGTACTCCCGAGTCAGGTTGAGCAACCCGAGACAGACCCGGTAGGCCTGCTCCGGGTGTTCCCGCTCAGCCAGTCGATCACTGACCCAGATCAGCGTGTCTGGCCCGATGTCCCGGGCCCAGTTCTTGAGACGCCCCGGGGTCCACTGCTGCTGTTTTCGATGCCGGGCAAGCATATGACCGGCTTCGGTGGTGGTGCCCGGCCTGTGACGCCGTGGGTGACTTGCCACCTGGCGTTGCCGGAAGTGGACCTGCACCAGATGATCGCTGGCCTGGACTTCCACCTGCTCGCCCACGTACTGGTGCGGTACCGAGTAATGATGCTGGTCGAACTCGATGTGGTAATCGATATTGACCCGGCAACGCCGGATCTCGACGTACTCATAGGGCTGTTTCGGCAAGGGACGCAGGGCTGGCTGATCCAGTGTCTCGAAGGCGGTTTGCCGGTTACCCGGGAGCCGCCGGAACGGGCGGCTGTTCAGCTCTTCAAGCAGTGACCGGATGCACTGGTTGGCTTCGGCGAGAGTGAAGAAGGTGTGGTGACGCAACCGGGCCAAGATCCAATTCTCCACGATTTGCACGCCGACCTCCGCCTTCGATTTGTCCTTGGGCTTGTAGGGCCTGGCCGGGAGGATGGCCACCTGATAGTGCTCGGCCAGTTGCTGGTAGCTGGGGTTTAGCTCTGGATCGTACCGACAGGCCTTGCTGACACCGCTGCGCAGGTTGTCCGGCACGACCATCTCCGGAATGCCACCGAAGAACTCAAAGGTACGCACGTGACTGGATAGCCAGTCTCGCAAACTCTGGCTCCAGGTGGCTTCAGCGTAGGTGTAGTTGGAGGCCCCAAGCACCGCCACGAACACCTGAGCGGTGCGTACCTCACCGGTCTGCGGGTTGATGATCGGCACGGTCGGGCCGCAGTAATCCACGAAGCACTTCTCCCCGGCCTTATGGGTCTGGCGCATGGAGCGCTTCTGCTGCTTCAGCCATTGCCGATAACGGTCACAGTACTGGGAGTAGCTGTAACAGCGATTGGGATACTGAGCTGTGTATTCCTCCCACAACAGCTGCTTGGTCATCCCTTTACGCTTGAGTTCCTGATGAACGGTGGCCCAGTCAGGCACCTGGTAGCGAGTCGATGTGGTGGGATCGGCACTGGGATAGAACAGGGCCGCAAGGCGGCCATCGTCCAAATCCTCGGGCAACGGCCAGTTGAGGTTCAGGGCATCGGCCCGGGCTAACAGCTTCTGGATGGCCCCGACACTGGTCTTGGTGCTGGCACTGATCTGCCGGATCGAGAGCCCGGCTTCCAGCCTTAGGCGAAGCACCTCTCTGATTTTACGCATTAGAATTCTCTTTGCTGGCACAACTCCGCTCCCCAGAAAAAGGAGTCAGAGTAGCAAACGGTCTAATAAACAATGCGTTAAGAAGGATTCCGGTTGAACGTGAACACCGTTTCCGGGAATGTGAACGCTGATTCCGGCATCGTGAACACCGATTCCGGAAAATCCGGAAAAGTGTTCACCTTCAATCGGAATGACTGTTCACGTTGAACCAGAATCGGTGTTCACGTTCGTCCGGAATGGGTGTTCATGATGGGCCGTAATATGCAATAGGGGGATGCGTGTCTTACGGGCACTTTATCGTTACAAATTAGTAACTTACTAACAAAATTGGCCCCACCTGTCGGTGGCCCGACAGGTCCACCCAGCTTGATGGAAACCTATCAGCCTCTTACAGACCTGACAACGACGCGCAGGAAATTAGTCGTCGATCACATCAATTGACACACAGACAAAAGCCTGACTACACTAAATCTTAATTCAGAATTCTATTCTGCACAGCAAAACAATAACCTCAAAAGAGCGCATACATGATGACAACAAAAAATATCATTTTAATTTCTCTTCTTGCCGGGAGCGCAACCACTGCGTGGGCTGCAGAAAATGTCGATCTGCCAGCCACCATCGGAATGACTGCCTATGGCACCAGCTCAGCAGGTTATAGCCAGATGGCTTCTATCGGCAATCTACTACGCAATGAGTACGGCGTATCACTGCGGATCCTGCCCGGCGAGAACGACGTTTCTCGGATGACACCACTTAAAACCGGGCGCGTACCGGTTTGTTCCTGTGGCATTGCCGCTTATTACGCCGCCGAGGGCGTACTGATGTTCTCCGAGGACAACTGGGGGCCGCAGCCGGTTCGGGTTATTACCACATCCATTGCCAGTTTTGGCCTGAGCATTGCTGTAGCCGGCGATATCGGCGTAGAAACCCCCTATGACCTCAAGGGCAAACGCATTTCCTACATTCGTGGTGACGATGCCCTGAACCTCGGCACCGAAGCCATGCTGGCCTTTGGCGACCTCACCTGGGATGACGTGGAGCGGGTAGACTTCCCGGGATACGGCCGTGCCTTTGACGGCATCGTCGCCAATCAAAGCGATACCGCATTTACCGTTTCTGTCGCCGGCGGCCCACAACAGCTTTCCGCCAGTCCGCGCGGTATATCCTGGCTGGAGCTTGATCCTGAAGACACCGAGGGCTGGGAGCGACTGCGCTCCGTGGCTCCCTATTTCCAACCGCACCTGGTTACTTCCGGCGCCGGCATCAGCAAGGATGAGCCGTGGATTGGTTCCAGCTACCCCTACCCCATCATCATCGCCAACGCCGATGCCGATAAAAAACTGGTGGACGGGCTGATTCGTGTCTTCACCGAGGATTACGACAAGTACAAGGACTCCGCACCGGGCAATGCAGGCTATGCGCTGGAGAACCAGAATCTCAACTGGGTCATCCCACTGCATGATGTGGTCGTCGACTACTACAAGGAAATCGGCCACTGGACGGAAGATATGCAACAACACCAGGACATGCTGGTACAGCGTCAGAATATCCTCCTGGACACCTGGGAGAGCTACACCAAGGCCAACCCGCCTGCCGACAAGGAAGCCTTCAAAAAGGGCTGGATGACGGCGCGGGCAGAAGCACTTCAAGCGGCGGGCATGAATCCGGTATTCCGGTAAAACCTGCTGTCCTGGTTGAAACCTGATTCCGGTGTAAAGACAAGGGGTCTGTTACACCGGAGTTCTTTCAGGAGTCTTACTGCATGTCTGAAACACACAACAGTGAACCGTCGAAAGAAAACGTCAGCGGCATCCGGCGGCTTTCCGGCGGATGGCCATGGGTCCCCAGGGTTGCAACCCTTGTCCTGACACTGCTGACGATTGACTACCTGTTCAATTTGCAGCTGATCAATATTGTTACCAAAGTGGAAAGCCAGTTTTTCTATGTGGTGGTGGCACTTATGCTACCACTGGTTTTTCTGCTTTGGCCAATGTCACGCCACGCTTCCCGGAACAAGGTTCCCTGGTACGACATCATCCTGTTCCTTGCCGCCTCGGTTATCTGCGGGTTCTTTGTCTACAACGCGGAAACTATTCTGGATTACGGCTGGGAATACGCGGCACCACAATACGCCGTAGTGTTCAGCTTCCTGTTCTGGGTTACCGTCATCGAAGCCATTCGTCGGGCCGGCGGCCTGCCGATTGCCATGATTGTCGGTGTCGCCAGCCTGTACCCGATATTTGCAGACAAGCTGCCGGGCCCCATCCAGGGGTTTCCATCCGCCCCCGACCAGACCGCGATCTACATGGCCATGAGTCGAGAAGGCATCATGGGCGTGCCCTTACAAGCCTTTGCCAACATCGTGATCGGCTTCCTTCTGTTTGGCGTCGCCCTGCAGAAAACCGGCGGCGGTCGTTTCTTTATCAACCTGGCCTTCGCATTGCTGGGCCATGTTCGGGGCGGACCGGCCAAGGTTGCGGTTTTCTCCAGCGGCCTCATGGGATCCATGAGCGGCAGCGTAATCACCAATGTGATGACTACCGGAGTGATGTCAATTCCGGCAATGCGCCGAGTCGGCTTCAGCCGTTCCTACGCAGCCGGCGTAGAAGCCTGTGCTTCTACGGGCGGTGTTCTGATGCCACCGGTTATGGGTGCCACCGCGTTCATCATGGCCGCGTTCCTGAATATTCCCTACGGCACCATTGCACTGGCGGCAGTAGTGCCCTCCGTACTGTATTTCCTCGGCCTGTTTATCCAGATTGATGCCTATGCTGCGCGCAACAAACTTCAGGGCCTGCCGGCCAGCGAATTGCCGTCACTCAGGCAGACATTAAAGGAAGGCTGGTACTTCATCTTCGTGTTTGCCCTGCTGATCTGGATGCTGTTCTTCCTGCGACGGGAGGCCACGGCACCATTCTTTGCAACGGTTCTCTTGCTGGTGATCAACCAGGTACTGCCCTACCAGCGCTGGAAGTGGCAAGACGTTAAGGACTTCTTCGCAGAGTCAGGGAAGCTGTTTGCAGAGCTGATCGCAATCCTCACCGGTGTTGGCTTGCTGGTAGGTGCACTGTCGGTTACCGGACTGTCAGGCACTATTGCCAATGACCTGATCTACCTTGCCGGTGGCAACACCCTGGTACTGCTGTTGATGGGAGCACTGACCAGCTTTGTGCTCGGCATCGGCATGACAGTTACAGCTGCCTATATTTTCCTGGCGGTTGCGCTGGCACCGGCCCTGATAAACGGCGGCGGCATGGATCCTCTGGCCGTTCACCTGTTCATCCTTTACTGGGGCATGCTCAGTTTCATCACCCCACCGGTTGCCCTGGGCGCCTTTGCCGCTGCAACGGTTGCCGGCTCCAATGCAATGAAAACCGGTGTGGAAGCCATGCGGCTGGGCAGCGTGATCTACTTTATCCCGTTCCTGTTTGTGCTTAATCCGGCGTTGATCTTCCAAGGCACCTGGAGCGAGATTCTCCTGGTGATTGTACAAGCACTGATCGGGGTAACGTTGATAGCATCGGCCATGCAAGGCTGGCTGATCGGGGTAGGCTCTCTGGCAGCAAGCAAGCTGTTGCAATGGCCAATCCGGCTGGGACTCATTGCCGGCGGCATGATCCTTGCCATCCCCGGTGGCGGACCGGTTCCGCTGACCAATCTGGAATTGTCTCTTATTAGTGCTGCGTTGATCATTCCTGCGGTCGTCGCCGCCGCACTGACGCACAAGAAATACGAAAGAAGGGAAAAGGCCCTGGCCTGAAACCATGTGCCCGGAGGGTGATGCACCCTCCGGGCTATTCATTTACAAAAAGCCGGCAAGTCTCTGGCGCACAATCCCTTCAGCCTCTTCCATGATTCTGCTGACCAGCTCATCGCAGGAAGGGATATCATTAATCAACCCAACAACCATGCCACAACTCCAGGCGGCTTCATCCATCTTGCCTTCCTGCAGTACCAGCTTACCCTTTGCGCCTGTGACCAGGTGGCGGATATCGTCAATGGTTTCCTGGTCACCCTTTTCACTCTCAATCCGGATAATTTCCCGCACGGCGGCGTTATCCATCACCCGCTCGGTGTTCTTCAGGTTACGCATGATCAGCCGGGTCTGCAGTTCATTGGCGTCCACAATTGCCTGCTTCACGTTCTCATGAACCGGCGCTTCTTTGGTAGCCAGAAAACGGGTGCCCATATTCATGCCTTCGGCACCCAATGCCATAGCCGCTACCAGGCTCCGGCCATCGGCCATCCCGCCAGATGCAATGAAAGGTATCTTCAGCTCTTCGGCTGCACGAGGCAGCAGGATGAAGTTTGGCACATCATCCTCACCGGGATGTCCGCCGCATTCAAAGCCGTCCACACTGACGGCATCACAACCGATTCGCTCGGCCTTCAAAGCGTGGCGAACAGATGTGCACTTGTGGATAACCTTGATACCCGCAGCCTTCAACTGCGCCATGTACTGTTCAGGACTGCGGCCAGCGGTTTCAACCGCCTTGACACCGCTGCGGATGATGACGTCAATGTACTCGGGATAAGGCGGCGCGTTGAAGGACGGCAGGAAGGTCAGGTTGACGCCGAAGGGTTTATCCGTCATCTGCTGGCAGCGGGCGATTTCACTGGCGAGATGTTCAGGCGTAGGCTGGGTCAGGGCGGTAATCATGCCCAGACCACCGGCATTGGAGACTGCCGATGCCAGTTCGGCAAAGCCTACGTTGTGCATGCCACCCTGTACGATCGGGTGCTCGATTCCAAATAATTCCGTAATTCGTGTTTTCACGGCATCACTCTTTTGTTGTTGATAAACATTTCCGGCCCTTAAACGTGAAGGAGCCGCTGCTGCGGCTCCTTCGTTGTCTTGCGATTACAGCTGCAGCGAACGCACTTCCAGAAACTCCTCAAGCCCCCACTTGCCGAACTCTCGCCCGATACCGGAATGGCCAAAACCACCAAAGGGAGCCAGCGGGTTGAAGCCGCCACCGTTCACCGTCACCTGTCCGGTCCGGAGTTTTGCGGCAAAAGCCTTTGCCTTTTCCCGATCCGCCGACCAAACCGCTCCAGACAGCCCGTAGGCAGTGCCATTGGCGATACGCAAGGCTTCTGCCTCATCGTTGTAGGGAATCACGCACAGCACCGGGCCGAAAATCTCTTCCTGGGCGATTGTGCTGTTCGGGTCTACATTGCCAAACACGGTTGCCTGTACAAAGTAACCCTTGTCCAGGCCTTCCGGCGCGTCCGGGCCGCCGGCTACCAGGGTGGCGCCTTCCGCAACACCGAGCCGGATGTAATCCACTACCCGGTCCCGCTGCTGCGCGGAGGCCAAGGGGCCCAAACGGGTGGCTTCGTCCAGCGGGTTGCCCGGGGTCATTCTGGCCGCGGCTGCAGCCGCCAGCTTGCACGCCTCGTCATGGCGATCGGCGGGCACCAGCAGCCGGGTCAGGGCGGTGCAGGTTTGTCCGGAGTTGAGCAGGCAGTTGCTCACTGTGCCTTTTACTGCGGCTTCCAGGTCAGCGTCCGATAAAACAACCGATGCCGATTTGCCGCCCATTTCCAGCGCAATCCTCTTGAAGTCATCCGCAGCGGCATGGGCAATGGCATGACCGGTGCGGGTGGAGCCGGTGAATGACAGCATGCGCACATCCGGATGCCGGATCAGGGTTTCACCAACGGTTTGCCCGGCCCCGCATACCATGTTGAACACACCCGCCGGCAGGTCGGTTTCATCCAGAATGTCAGCGAGAATAAAGGCTGCCTGCGGCGCAATCTCAGAGGGCTTCAGCACGACGGTGCAGCCGGCAGCAATCGCGGGTACTACCTTCAGAATGATCTGATGCAGCGGGTAGTTCCAGGGAGTAACACAGCCCACCACCCCGACCGGCGCATATTGCACTTCCGAGTTACCAGACTGCTCAACGAACGGAAACTCCGGCAACATATCGGTATAGGTCTTGGTTACAGTTGCTGGCAGGCCAGCCTGGATTGCCGTGGCAAGCTTCAGTGGCATGCCCACTTCCCGGCTGACCGCTTCCGCAATTTCCGGTGCCCTTTGCTTGAGTCCAGCATGCAGCTGGCCAAGCACGTTCACCCTTTGCTCTACAGAACTTTCAGACCAGACCTCAAATGCTGCATGCGCAGCGGCAATTGCCAGCTCCATCTGTCCCGGATCGGACATGGGCACCCGGGCAATCACGTCGCCGGTGGCCGCTTCATGCACATCCGCCATGTCGCCGTTCCAGTCGACCCAGCTACCATTGATGTAGTTCTTGTTCAGAATCTTCATGTTTTTCCCTCAGTCGAAGACAATCACGCCACGCGCGTTCTTGCCGGAGATCATGTCGTCAAAGGCCTGAACAGCTTCATCTATGGAGTAAGTCTGGGTGATCAGCTCATCGAGTTTAAGCTTACCCGCACGGTACAAACCTAGAAGCCGCGGGAAATCGTGTTGCGGCCGGGCTGAACCCAGCCAGCTGCCCTTCAGGGTGCGCTCGTCGGCCGGCAGGGTGAGCGTAGTAATCGAGGTTTTGTCTTTCGGGTCAGCAACGCCCACCACGACGGCGGTACCACCGCGCCCGAGAGACTTATAGGCTTGCTCAACCACGGCACCGGCACCAACACACTCAAAGGCGTAATCCACGCCGCCGGTCAGTTTTCTGATGGCCTTGGCGGCATCGTCCACTTCATTGAGGTCAATCGTGTGGGTGGCACCGAATTCCCGCGCCATGGCGAGCTTTTTCGGGTTGTTGTCCACCGCCACAATCATTTCGGCACCGGCGGTTGCGCAGCCCTGAACGGCGTTCAGGCCAACACCGCCAATACCGAACACCGCAGCCCTGGAACCCGGCTCCAGCCCGGCAGTATTAAATACAGCACCCACACCGGTCATCACGGCACAGCCCACCAATGCGGCGTTCTGTAGTGGCACATCCTCTGCAACCTTCACGCAGTTATCCACATGCAGGGTTGCATACTCCGCCATCACGCCACAGGCGCCGAACACATTCAAGGGCTCGCCCTGGCTGTCGCGGGTTCGAACGGTTCCATCGGGCAGTGTAAACATCGCCTTGCGGGCGTTTTCGCAAAGAACCGGATGGCCACGCACACACTGGCGGCACTTGCCGCACATTGAGATAAACGAACTAACAACGTGGTCGCCTTCACTGAAGCCTTCCACACCCTCGCCAACTTCAACCACCACACCGGCCGCCTCGTGGCCCAGTACCAATGGCGGTGGATACTGAATCTTTCCAGTGGTGGCTGAAAGGTCGCTGTGGCATACGCCGCAGGCGGCAACCTTGATGGTTATCTCGCCCCGTTTTGGTCCGTCCACCGTAATCTGTTCGACCTGTACCGGCTTGCCCCACTCCCGGCAGACCACCGCCTTTGCTTGTCTGTCCATTACCCTGACTCCTGTTGTTTTTGTGTTGATTCAGAGTTGGCGAGGCCGGTCAGAATGCCTCGTCAAACATATCCAGTGCCGTTGAGTCCACCGATTGCAGCAACTCAGCCGTTGCTAGCACGCCCGGCAATTCATACCGGCAAAAATAATCACAGGCGCGTAACTTGCCCTGATAGAAGGACTCAGGCTGATCACCGGCCCCACTGACTCCAGCAAGGGCTTTCAGGGCCTGTCGCAGCCAGAGCCAGCCGACAATTACCTGCCCGAAGGCATCCAGGTAAAGAGTGGCATTGGCCAGTGCTTTTTCCTTATCACCAGAGGCCTTTACTTCATTAATCACCCGGGTAGCTTCAACCATTGCGGCCAGGGACCGTTCAAGCAACCCGGCATTAGAAGCCAGCCGTTCCTGCTTGCGGGCCTCGGCAATAGTGGCTTCGATCCTGCTCACCAGTTCGCAGTAGTAACGGCCATCGGCCATGGAAACCTTGCGACCAAGCAGGTCGATGCCCTGAATACCATGGGTGCCCTCGTGGATCGGGTTAAGCCGGTTATCCCGGTAGAACTGTTCCACCGGATATTCCCGGGTGTAGCCGTAGCCACCATGCACCTGAATTGCCAGACTGTTAGCTTCGAGACAATAACGGGAAGGCCAGGACTTGATCACCGGCGTGAGCAAGTCGAGCAGCCCGGCGGCAAGCTCGCGCTGCTCGCCAGTTTCCGCAAACTTCTTCTCGTCCACCAATACTGCACCCTGCAGACAGAGCGCCAGCCCACCTTCCACATAGGCCTTCTGGGCCAGCAGCATGCGCCGGATATCAGCATGGCGGATCAGAGGCACCTGGGGGCTTTCCGGATCCTTCTCTCCAACCGGACGCCCTTGCTGCCGCTCGCGGGCATACTCAAGCGCATGAAGATAGCCGGTGTAACCCAGCATCACCGAACCCAGACCAACACCAATCCGGGCTTCGTTCATCATGTGGAACATGGCAGCCAGGCCCTGGTGGGGCGAGCCAACCAGATACCCGACCGCTCCCGCTGCCTCACCAAAGTTCAACATGGTAGACGTCGTGCCACGGTATCCCATTTTGTGAATCAGACCAGCCAGGGCGACATCGTTGCGCCCACCCAAAGAGCCATCTTCGTTAACGAGGACCTTCGGCACCAGAAACAGGGAAATTCCTTTTACGCCGGCCGGGGCCCCAGGTAAACGCGCGAGTACCATATGAATGATGTTCTCGCTCAGCTCGTGATCACCACCGGAGATGTAGATCTTGTTACCAAATAACCTATAACTGCCATCTGCCTGTGGCTCTGCTCGAGTGCGCAGATCTCCCAGAGAGGAACCTGCATGGGGCTCGGTCAGGCACATGGTGCCGAAAAAACGCCCCGCCAACATCGGCTCGGCGTAGCGGCTTTTCTGCTCGTCGGAGCCATGGGCGAGAATCAGGTTAGCTGCCGCAATAGTTAGCCCGGCGTAGCCCTGAGTCCCTACGTTGGCTCCTTTGAGCATCCCCACACACATCTGGGCAACCGCACTGGGCAGCTGCATGCCACCGCGCTCGTAGTCCTGACTGGCCGCCATCAGACCAGTACTTTTCAGTACGTCCAGCGCCTTGTGAACTTCCGGCCGCATGTGCACACGGCCATTCTCGAAGGTCGGCTCTTCTTCATCCACCAAGCGAGCATGGGGTGCGAACTCCTCTGCGGCAACTTTCAGCGCCAGGTCCAGCGCCGCCTGCAGCGTTTCACGACTATGGTCCTGATAGCGCTCAAATCTGAGCACCTTCTCTACTTCATGAAGTTCATAAAGCTGGAAAGCCAGGTCCCGGGTACTGACGATTTTCTGCTGCATGACGGCGCTCTCCGTTTATACCACTTCGAACAGGCCGGCTGCGCCCTGACCGCCGCCAATGCACATGGTGACCACCACATATTTGGCACCCCGGCGCTTGCCTTCAATCAGGGCATGGCCGGTAAGGCGGGAACCGCTCACACCATAGGGGTGACCCACAGAAATAGAGCCGCCATTCACGTTGAGTTTTTCCATCGGAATACCCAGACGGTCGCGGCAGTAGACCACCTGGGATGCAAAGGCTTCGTTCAGCTCCCACAGGTCAATGTCGTCCATGGTCAGGCCGTTACGGGCAAGCAGGCGTGGAACAGCAAACACCGGGCCGATGCCCATCTCGTCCGGCTCACAGCCTGCAACAGCAAAGCCACGGAAAATGCCCATGGGCTCGATGTTATGCTTTTCGGCATAGGTGCTGTCCATGACCGTACACACAGAGGCGCCATCAGAAAGCTGGCTGGCGTTTCCCGCGGTAACAAACTGACCCGGGCCACGTACCGCGTCCAGTGAGGCCAACCCTTCCAATGTAGTATTCGGGCGATTGCATTCGTCCCGGTCCAGAGTTACCTGTTTTTCGCTCACTTCACCGGTTTCTTTGTCTTTAACCAGCATAGTGGCGTCAAAAGGCACAATTTCGTCGTCAAACTTGCCGGACTGCTGGGCCGCGGCGGTGCGCTGCTGGGAAATCAGTGCGTACTCATCCTGCGCTTCACGGCTTACGTTGTAACGCTGGGCGACAATATCGGCCGTTTCGATCATCGACAGGTACAGTTCCGGCTTGTTCTTCATCAGCCATTCGTTAGTAGCACGGAAGCCATTAAGTTTGTCGTTCTGAACCAGGGAGATGGACTCTACGCCACCAGCCACGATGGCAGGTACCTTCTCCGACATCACGCGCTGCGCAGCAATAGCAATGGATTGCAGGCCGGAGCTGCAGAACCGGTTAATTGACAGCCCGGCCGTGGTTACCGGGAGCCCGGCACGAATAGCCGCCAGGCGTGCCATGTTCTTGCCCTGACAACCTTCGTGAAAGGTTGCGCCCAGAATGACATCTTCAACGATGGCAGGGTCGATTCCTGCACGCTCAACGGCGTGCTGGATAACGTGCCCGGCCAGATCAACACTGTGCGTGTTGTTCAGGGCACCACGATAGGACTTGCCAAGGCCGGTACGCGCGGTCGAAACGATGACAGCATCAGACATAAGATGAACTCCTTATAATTATAGATCGCTGAACTTGCGGCCTTCCGCCACCAGCTTCTCGAGCAACGGCGCAGGCTTCCACTGCTCGCCACCCACTGTGCTGTTGTAGTTCTTCACTGCCGCCAGAATATTGTCCAGCCCAACCTGATCTGCCCAGAACATGGGGCCGCCACGATACGCGGGGAAACCATATCCGTAGATCCAGACCACATCGATGTCCAGTGACCGGTCGGCAATGCCTTCTTCCAGGATCTTGGCACCTTCGTTGACCATTACATACATGCAACGCTCAAGGATTTCCTGGTCGGTAACCTCCCGGGCTACGATCCCCTGTTCCGCGCGGAAGCTTTCAATCAGCTGTTCCACTTCCGGGTCGACAACCGGCGCGCGGCTACCTTCCTCATATTTGTATACCCCAGCCTGGGTTTTCTGTCCCAGACGACCCTGCTCAACCAGCTTGTCCATCCAACTGGCCGGCACATCTTCACCGGCGTTACGACGCTCTTCACGAATACGATAACCGACATCAATGCCGGCCAGGTCAGACATCGCAAACTGCCCCATCGGGAAGCCGAGGTCGGTCAGTACCTTGTCCACCTGCTGCGGCGAAGCACCCTCGTTTACAAGCGCCATGGCCTCGGCACCGCGTTTATGCAGCATCCGGTTGCCAACAAAGCCGTGACAGTTACCGACCATGACTCCGACTTTGTTAATTTTCTTCGCTACGGCCATCACAGTGGCCTTCACCTCGTCAGACGTCTTGCTGCCACGAACATTTTCCAGCAGCTTCATTACGTTAGCCGGGCTGAAGAAGTGCATACCCACAACGTCTTCCGGGCGTTTGGTAGCAGAGGCAATTTCATCAATGTCGAGGGTGGAGGTGTTGGACGCCAGAATAGCGCCCGGCTTGCACACTTCATCCAGCTTGGCGAAGATCTCTTTCTTGACGGCCATGTTCTCAAAGACGGCTTCAATCACCAGGTCGACGTCGCGGAAGTCATCGTAGCTCAGGCTGGTTTTGATCAGCCCCATGCGCTCTTCCACCTGCTCGGCGGTGAGCTTGCCTTTTCTGGCAGAGTTCTCGTAATTGCGGCGAATGACTGCCATTCCGCGATCCAGGGCTTCCTGCTGAACTTCAACGATGGTGGCCGGAATGCCCACATTGGCAAAGTTCATGGCGATTCCACCACCCATGGTGCCGGCACCGATAATGCCCACACTCTTCACCTCACGCACCGGCGTGTCCTTGGCCAGACCTTTGACCTTGGAAACCTCACGCTCGGCAAAGAACGAATGGACCAGGCCTGCACGCTGCGGTGATTCCATGCACTCTTTAAACAGTTCACGCTCTCGCTTCAGGCCCTCGGCAAACGGCAGGGTGAAAGCGGCTTCTACAGCGTCGACACACTTGAATGGCGAGAACAGGCCGCGGGCCTTTTTGGCCAGGCCAGCACGGAACTGGTCAAAGACATCGCTGCCTTTGTCAGCTTCAACCTTGTCGGCAATATCACGCACCCGGCGTACCGGAGCACCTTCACCTGCCAGTTTCTGCGCATAGGCCAGGCCAACCTGGCGGATATCGTCGCCGGCTTCAACGGCATCAACAATGCCCAGAGCCAGCGCGTCTCTGGCGCCTACGAAGTTGCCAGACGTAATCATTTCCAGTGCCTTCTGGGCACCCACAAGGCGAGGCAGGCGCTGGGTACCGCCAGCACCGGGCAACAGACCAAGCTTTACTTCAGGCAAGCCCACCTTGGCAGACGGCAGGGCAACCCTGTAATGACAACCCAGGGCCGTTTCCAGGCCACCGCCCAGTGCGGTGCCATGAATAGCGGCAACAATGGGCTTGTCGCTTGATTCATAGGCATTGATCACATCGGGGAGGCCCGGCTCCTGCAAAGGTTTGCCAAATTCGCGGATGTCCGCGCCAGCAATGAACGTACGGCCTTCACATACCAGCAGGAGGATATCTGCTTCTGCATCCTTCTGGCCCTGCTCCAGGGCGGAAACCAGACCGGCACGCACAGCATGGCTCAAGGCATTGACCGGCGGGTAGTTTACGGAAATGACACCAACATTCCCTTCACGGGTATAAGCAACAACCTCTGACATAATCTCCCCTCGCCTTTTATGAAATATGGTTTTATCTAGCGAAATCAATTAACGATTTAATACAAGTTTAGCCCTTATTTCAACCACCGTTTCGGTTCAGGCATAAAAAAACCGCAGACTTTCGTCTGCGGTTTTTTTATGCCTTTCTGTCTGATCCGGCCGGCTACCGGCAGCCTGGCCTAGACACCGAGCGATTCAATATCCCGGGCTAACATAGCCAGCTGGTGAGCATAGGAGTCGCGCAACTTGTCGCCAGGCACCAGGTACGACGGCGCCGCACAGGTCAGAACCATCGTAGTGCCATCCTGCAGGTGGATAGGTACACCGGCGGAGTTAATGTTCCGATCCCAGTCTCCCAGCGACAGGCAGAAACCGTGCTCCCGGTAATCTTCCATGGCCTGGTCCAGGCCTTCTTTAATTACCGGCCATTTTTCACCGTACTTCTTCGCCATGGCATCGTCGATCAGCTTGCGGGCCGGGTCGCTGATCGCGCAGTAATAGGCGCGCCCTGCAGAGGTTGTCGACATAGGCAGCTTCAGGCCAATATCCATCCGCAGGAGGGTTGCTTCAGGCGGCAGCCGGTTTTCTACATAAATCATGTGCAAGCGGTCGCGACAAGTCAGACCAACCGACATGTTGGTTTGCCGGGCGAACTCGTCCATGTAGGGCTTGGCCAGCTGACGCACCTTCAGGTTTGATACATAGGCGTAACCCAGAGCCAGCACGCCGGAACTAAGCTGATACTTTTCCAACTGCTGGTTGTAGCCCAGATAACCCAGCTTGGTCAGCGTATAGGTCATGCGCGAAACGGTGGGCTTGGGAAGGCCGGTAATTCTGGCAATGTCCTGGTTGCCGAGTATGACAGACCCCTGACTGAACGCGCGCAGAACATCCAGCCCCCGGGACAGCGCCTCTACAAACTTGCGATCCTTGCCCGGCTGAACGGGCTTGCCATCGCCAGACGCTACTTTCAACTCCGGTGAGTTGTCCTGCTGTTTTTTTGCCATAACTTGCCTATTTCCTGAACTGCGTTGCCTGTCACGGATAGCCTGGAGAACCGTGGGCGTGAAAAGTGGACATATTCTAGTCTATGAGAAACTCAAGAACCACAATCTGCCATCAAATTTCATGCCAGATTCGAAACACTGGCATTACCCGATGCCACGAAATAGCCATGACGGAAACCCGGGCAACCTTTACCATAGTATAGCGATACTTTATTCTGCAATGCGGAACCAAGTCATATGCACGACAACAAACCATACTCAGGAGCATGTATGAAGGTACTTTTTGTAGCGGGCGATCCCAAACCAGAGCGCTGGACCGTACCTATCAAACAACTGCTACCAGAAGCAGACATTTATGTCTGGGATCCGGACGGACCGGCGATTAATGCAGACTACACCATCGTATGGCAGCCCCCGGCGAAGCTGTTCGAGCGTGAAACCCGCCTGAAGGCCGTGTTCAACCTGGGCGCCGGTATCGACGGATTGCTGAAAGTCCCCAACCTGCCGGCAGACCTTACCGTGGTAAGACTGGAAGATGCCGGCATGTCGGTACAGATGGCCGAGCATGTACTGCACCAGATACTGGAAGTCAGCCGGCAGATGGAGCTGTACCGGGATCAGCAACGCCAGCGGCTGTGGAAGATACACCGCCCCATCAGCCGGAAAGAGTGGCCCATCGGCATTATGGGGCTTGGGCACATTGGCAAGCGTGTGGCCAGCACACTGGCAAGCCTGGACTATACGGTAAACGGCTGGGCCAGGAGTGAGCACACGGTAGAAGGCGTGCGCACCTTTGCAGGCAACGGGCAACTCGGAGAGTTTCTGGGGGCAACGCGAGTGTTGGTTAACACCCTGCCACTGACCAGCGAAACCGAAAACATCCTTAACTACGACCTGTTCAGCCAGCTCCAGCCGGGTACGGTGCTGATCAATGTCGGCCGGGGGGAGCACCTCGTGGAAGAAGACCTGCTCAGGGCCTTGGATGAGGAGAAACTGCAGCGGGCCTCCCTGGATGTGTTCCGCAAGGAACCTTTGCCGGCTGGCCACCCGTTCTGGGAGCGAACCGACATCACAATCACGCCGCACATTTCGGCGCGAACTCTTCGGGATGCCACCCTGGAGCAGATCACCGGGAAAATCCGGGACCACGCCAGCGGGCGAGCCATCACAGGAATAGTCGACATAACCCGCGGCTACTAACCTGCAAGCCGATTCTGCCGGTCAGCCCGGGGCCGGCAGAATCACCGCAAACACCGCCAGCAATAACAGCAACAGCGGCACCACCAGCAAGACAAAAACACCGTTCCACTGAAAGGCCACTACGTTGCGGGAAACCTGACCAAACCGTGACAGCAACATCACCGACGGCCCGAACGGCGACACCATCATTGCCAGTGAGAAACCAATAACCAGGCCAATTGCCACCAGCATCGGGTCAGCGCCGCTAGCTACCAGTTGCGCAAGCATGCCGGACTGAACGCTGAGCACGGTAATCGGAATAACCCCGGCCATGGAGAACAGCGGCATGATCAGCAGCCCTGCGGCTGCAATCAGGTAACTACCCCAGCCGCTCACCACAAGTCCGTTCAACAGATCTGACGGCACCACAGTGGCAATCGATACCCCAAGCATGGCTGAGCCGGCAAAGATCGCCATTTCGTTGGACATCACCGCCAACTGTCCCACCCCTTCTGCCAATACCGCCACCGGAGAGCGTTCCTGCAACAACATATAAGACAAAGTGACAGCCGGAACAGCCAACATGGCAGCCACCGACACCTTCACGCCCGCCAAGGCAACCAGCAACGCCATACAGGCAAACACCACCAGAACCAGAAGCGTCAGTTTGCCCGTTCCTTCAGGCCAGCCGTCGAGCGCAACCCGTTCACTACTGATTTCCCGGAAGCGCTGCCTTTCCAGCACCCAGCCAACCACGATCATCAGCAAAGCTGCCACAAAGCCGAAAGGCAAAAGAGAAGACCAGCTGAGCTGGGGCAGCTCTCGCGTGAGAATCGCAACCGCTACGCTGGTGGGTGCCACCAATGGCACCAGGGCAAACCCTCGCAAGGCGCTGATCAGCACGCTCCTGAGCCACTGCAGCCTTGCCGCTCCCTCTATTCCCCTCTCCTTAAGACTATCTGCGAGAGTGCCACATAGAAGGCTCATCATTCCGAAACTGAGTACCGAAGCAATACCGCAACTCACCGCCGCATACTTTGGGTATAAAAGGGATGCCCGACCCCCGAGCAGCACATCGTGGATACGCCTGAGGACTTCAAAGCGGCGCACCAGGCACTGCATCATCCCCAGGCTGCCCAAAAACGCCGAATAGAACGCTGCATCCGACAACGCATCAAGGGCACCGTCCATTCCGAGACGGCCGGTCACAAACAAACCAGCACTAAACGTGAGGGAAAGCAGGAACAACGTCCTTGCATAGACCTGAAGGCGCATCGCGCCCAGAACAAACACCAGGATGAATACCAGCCCGGCAGAGGCGCTAAGGGCTTTGCTCTGCAGACAAATCGCGACAAGCTCCATGACCACGGCACAAGCCAGCAGCCAGCGAAGAGTTCCATTCATAAACCAGTCAGCCACCAATGATGAACAATTCTTGCAATTGAGATAGACCCAGATTAGTCTTTTCCAATATCATTTACAAAACTATATTCCGCAGTTCGGAATTACCTAACCATAATCGATACGGCAATTCTTATGAACGCATACATCTATGATGGCTTGAGAACACCATTTGGGCGGCATGCAGGCGCCCTGGCCAAGGTTCGCCCCGACGACCTGCTGGCCGAGGTCATTCGCGCACTCATTGAGCGCAACGCCTTTGCTCCGGAGAATTATGAAGACGTGATTGCCGGCTGCACCAACCAGGCCGGTGAAGATGCCCGCAACCTGGCACGGCACGCCGGACTGCTGGCAGGCTTGCCGGTCGAAACCGGTGGCCAGACCGTGAACCGGCTTTGCGGCTCTGGCCTTGCCGCCATCATCGATGCTGCCCGCGCTATCCGTTGTGGCGAAGGCGACCTGTTCGTAGCCGGCGGTGCCGAGAGCATGAGCCGCGCGCCGTTTGTGCTGGCCAAGTCCGAATCACCTTACAGCCGTGAATTCCGCGCCTTTGACAGCACCATTGGTGCCCGCTTCCCGAACCCGCTGATCGAACGCCAGTTCGGCTCGGACACCATGCCGGAAACCGCAGACAACATCGCACGCGAGCTGAATCTGTGCCGACTGGAAGTGGATCGCTTTGCCGCACAAAGCCAGGCCCGCTATGAAGCCGCCCGCCAGGACGGTTTTTTCAAAGACGAGATCCTGCCCATTTCTGTACCTCAGGGCCGCAAACAACCGCCACTGACCGTACAGGACGACGAGCATCCAAGGCCTACATCCAACCTCGAGGCGCTTTCCAATCTTCGCTCGCTGGCTGAAGATGGCGTGGTTACTGCCGGCAACGCCTCCGGCGTGAACGATGGCGCTGCCGCCCTGATTATCGGCTCCGAAGAAGCCGGCAAGCGGGCTGGCATCCAGTCCCGCGCACGTATCGTATCGGCTGCCATCGCCGGCGTTGCGCCCAATGTAATGGGGTACGGCCCGGTTCCGGCAAGCCAGAAAGCCTTGGCCCGGGCAGGCCTGACACTAAAAGACATGGATGTAATCGAGATCAACGAGGCGTTCGCCGCCCAGGTTCTCGGTTGCACCACCAAACTGGGAATCGATCCTTCCGATTCCAGACTCAACCCGAACGGCGGCGCCATCGCCGTGGGGCACCCTCTTGGCGCTTCCGGCGCCCGGATTGCCCTGACGGCGGTACGCCAACTCGAACGTACCGGTGGCCGTTACGCTCTGATCAGCATGTGCATTGGTGTAGGCCAGGGCATTGCTGCTGTAATTGAACGGGTTTCCAACTAACTTTTCAGGAGAACAACAATGGCTTCCGCACCTTGGGATGACCTGCTGAACTTTGAATCACAACTGGACGAAACCGAGCGCCAGGTACGCGACAGCATTCGCAGCTTCTGCGATAACCGTCTGATGCCCGGCATCGTCGAGGCAAACCGCCACGAAAAATTCGACCGCAGCATCTTCACCGAAATGGGTGAACTGGGCATGCTGGGTGCCACCCTGCCGGAAGAGTACGGCGGCCCCGGCCTGAACCACGTATGCTACGGCCTGATCGCACGGGAAGTTGAACGGGTAGACTCTGCCTACCGCTCGGCCCTGAGCGTACAGTCTTCACTGGTGATGTACCCGATCTTCTCTTACGGCAAAGAAGAACTGAAAAAGCGCATTCTGCCGAAACTGGCCTCCGGCGAGTTTGTTGGCTGTTTCGGCCTGACCGAACCCAACCACGGGTCTGACCCCGGCGGCATGGAAACCCGCGCCAAGAAAGTCGATGGCGGCTACCTGCTGAGCGGCTCCAAGACCTGGATCACCAACTCCCCGATTGCCGACGTTTGCGTGGTCTGGGCCAAGCTGGACGGCGTGGTAAACGGCTTTGTGATCGAGCGCGAAGGCGCCAAGGGTCTGGAAACTCCGAAGATTCAGGGCAAATTCTCCCTGCGCGCATCCGACACCGGCTCTATCTTTATGGACGAAGTCTTCGTTCCTGAAGAAAACCGCCTGGAAGTTGAAGGCCTGAAAGGCCCGCTGAGCTGCCTTACCAAGGCTCGCTACGGCATCAGCTGGGGCGCCCTGGGTGCTGCGGAATTCTGCTGGCATGCAGCCCGCAACTACACCCTGGAGCGTAAGCAGTTTGGCAAGCCCCTGGCCGCCAATCAGCTGATCCAGAAGAAGCTGGTAGACATGCAGACTGAAATCACCCTCGGCCTGCAGGCAGTACTGCAGCTGGGCCGCATGATGGATGCCGGCATTGCCACCCCGGATTCCGTTTCCCTTCTGAAGCGTAACAACTGTGGCAAGGCCCTGGACATCGCCCGCGTAGCCCGCGATATGCACGGTGGTAACGGTATTGCAGATGAATACCACGTTATCCGCCACGTCATGAACCTGGAAGCAGTTAACACCTACGAAGGCACCCACGACGTCCACGCCCTGATTCTGGGCCGTGGTCAGACCGGTATTCAGGCCTTCAGCTGATCCCTCCGGAAACAGCACTCCTGAACCCCTCCGTAGAGGGGTTTTTTGTGCCCGGCGCCTCGAGGCCTAAACTTCTCGCGCTGGCATAAAAAAGCCCCGGCGTGCAGCGCACCCGGGGCAAGCGATGAAATACCTAATATTCGTTTTAACTCAACGGAAATCGCTGATCAGAATGCCAACTTGGCGGAAGCCATTACCTGCTCATACTGCTGACTGCCGCTGCCGGCGATCTCGCCAAAGTCCCAGTAGGCATACTCAAGACCCAGAGCCAGGTTCTCATGAGCGGCCCACAGCAGGTTAACGTGGACTGAGGTGGAGGAGTCGAAATAGCTGAGAGTCCCTGCAGGAGAGAAGTCCAGATCGTCCACAATCTCGGTATGGGAAACCGACAGGTTACTTCTCCAGGCTGAATTCCAGAAGTGACGGTAGGCCGCAGTGACCCCGTAGGTATTCAGCGGCTCAACCTTTCCGGCCGCCTGCTCAGCCCGATCCACATCCGGGTAGGTGAACAGCCCCATGTAACGGCCAAGCGCTCCATAGCTGTATTGCAGACGCAAGTCATCACGCCCAAACGTAGGAATACGGGCACTCAGAGATACAGCACCGGCTGCCTTGGTGTCCTCCGCAGCATCATCTTCCAGATAGCGCAGCAGGGCCGCAACAGAGTAGAAACCGTAGTTGCCGCGAGTCTGATAGCGCGCTACGAGATCCGGATAGGACTGATCGCCATAGGATTCAGAGCCAAAACCATCTTCCGGGTTTTCGAGGGCGACCATCAACTTGCCACCCGGAGCGGACATGTTATAGCGGAGCATCGGCTGTCGGGCATAGATAAAGGCAGCCTGTTTACCTTGGTTCAGAATCTCTGGCAATGCAGACAGATCGGTAAAGGTTGTGTAGGTCTGGCCAAAATCCCAACCATTCCAGGAGCCAAACGCCTGCCGAACGCGCGCATTATAGCCGTTTGTGACAACTTCATTGCCGGGAGCATCCTCCGCGGTGTTGAAATCCATTTCGATGTACGTGGTCCAATCATGGCCGCCAACATCCTCGGTCTTGGTACCAATGCTGATACGAGATTCACGGATAGAGAAGCCTGTTTTCCAGTCGCTTTCACCTTCATTGGCCGCCTTGGCAAGCGTCCGGGGCAAAGCAATGGAGTAACCGTTGCTGATTCCATTACCGTTGGATCCGAAAATCACATCGGCCTTGATGAACCCGCCAAATGTAATCGTGGTATCACCAATCTTCATCCCCTTGCCTTCACGTAACAGATATGGGTTGTCGTCCCGCGCCTCAGGGGCAGTCGACACATGACTTTCCAGAACCTGGATGCGCTCACGCAGCTCTTCCAGCTCTGTGTTGCTCTGCGCCTGGGCAGTTACCGAGCCAAGCATCAGCAGAGGTGCACCCGCCAGGGCTACGGCGCGGACCAGCGGATGGGTGGCAAAACGGGTTGTTGTTGTTGTCATCTTGAAAAACCTCGCATCGGAGTTGGTTAGCGTCTTTATTGTTAAATCTACGGGACTGGCACATACCTTCGCGCAATAATTCCGCACAGCGGACCTTCTGGTTATTTGCATTTCATTATGCAGCACCATCTTCCGCGACGACGAATATAGATGAAGAATTTTAGATCAACAAGTCCATTTATCTTTTTGCATGTCTACAACGATGCATTTTTTGACAGTTGATTCCGTTAGCATTGACATCCACCGTTTGGTTGATGGATCATGGAACAATTCTGCTATGCGGTATACATTTTCGCTAAGAGCACGGTGAGGGTTACCTATGAACATGAATTACACAGCCGAGGAATTGGCTTTCCGCGATGAAGTTCGCGCATTTCTGGATGCCAAGCTGCCTGAAGACATCGCAGCCAAGGTGAAAGGCTTTCGCAAGCTGAGCAAGGAAGACCACCAGCGGTGGCAAAAAATTCTCAGCGAGCAAGGCTGGTACGCCACGCACTGGCCGGAACAGTACGGGGGTGTCAGCTGGACACCGGTCCAGAAGCACATCTGGGATGAAGAGTCCTGCCGTTACGGTGTGCCCCGCTCCATTCCCTTCGGCGTAAATATGGTGGCTCCGGTCATCATCAAGTTCGGCTCCGAAGAACAGAAGCAGCAATACCTGCCCCGGATTCTGAGCGGCGAAGACTGGTGGTGTCAGGGTTATTCCGAGCCAGGCGCGGGTTCTGACCTGGCTTCCCTGAAAACACGGGCTGTGCGCGAAGGCGACCATTACATCGTTAATGGCCAGAAGACCTGGACCACGCTGGGTCAGCACGCCAACATGATCTTCTGCCTGGTACGTACCAACACTGAAGTGAAGGCGCAGGAAGGCATCTCATTCCTGCTGATCGACATGAACACCCCGGGTATTACCGTTCGTCCGATCATCACGCTGGACGGTGAGCATGAAGTTAACGAAGTCTTCTTCGAAGACGTGAAGGTTCCCGTCGAGAACCTGGTGGGTGAAGAAGATAAAGGCTGGACCTACGCCAAGTACCTGCTCACCTACGAGCGCACCGGCCTGGCCGGCATCGGCCTGTCCAAGGCAGCGCTGACACACCTCAAGCAGCTGGCCAGCCGTCGGGTGAAGAACGGCAACCCCCTGATTCAGGATCCGACCTTCAGCCAACGTATCGCGCAGGTCGAAATCGACCTGATGGCAGCAGCGATCAGCAACCTGAGAATTGTTGCCTCGGTAGAAGGCGGCGGCGTTCCGGGAGCGGAAAGTTCCATGCTGAAAGTGCGCGGCACCGAGATTCGCCAGGCTATCAACGACCTGGCACGCCGGGCGATCGGACCTTACGCCATTCCGTTTGCTGAAGAAGAGATGGACCAGGCCTATGACGGCGAATTCCTGTCTGACCCGGATGCTGCGCCTCTGGCTGCCCATTACTTCAACAACCGCAAGCTGTCTATTTTCGGTGGATCAAACGAGATCCAGAAGAACATCGTTTCGAAAATGATTCTGGGACTTTAAGGAGGCGACCATGGATTTCCGACTCAACGAAGAGCAGCAAATGCTGCAGGACACCGTGGCTCGTCTGGTTCGCGGTGAGTACAGCTTCGAAAAACGGCTGGAATACAGCGAATCAGAGCTTGGCTTCAGTGAAAGTTTCTGGAAGCAACTGGGCGAACTGGGCCTGATGGCGGTGCCATTCCCCGAGGAACTCGGCGGCTTTGGCGGCACCGGTGTTGAAGTTCAAAGCGTGATGACCGAGCTGGGCCGCGGTCTGTGCATCGAGCCGTACCTCCAGTCTGTGGTTCTCGGCGGCGGGCTGATCAGTCAGGCCGGCAATGAACAGCAGAAAGAACAGTGGCTGGCAGGCATAGCAACGGGCGAAACCCAGGTAGCCGTTGCCTTGCAGGAGCCTCAGAGCTTCTACAACACCAACGACGTAGAAACTACCGCCGAGAAAGCCGGCAGCGACTATGTTCTTAACGGCCGCAAAGCGGTCGTAATCGGTGGCCATAGTGCCGACCTGCTGGTGGTTTCTGCCCGCACAGCCGGCAACAGCCGTGATGCCGCTGGCATCAGCTTGTTTGTCATCGACGCCAATGCTGAAGGCCTGGAGCGTCGCAGCTACCCGACCATCGACGGCGCGAAGGGCTGCGATCTATTCCTGAACAACGTCAAAGTCGGCGCAGACGCTCTGCTGGGCAACGAAGGTGAGGCTGCCGATGTTATTGAATACCAGGTTGGCCGTGCCATTTCCGCTCTGTGTGGTGAAGCGGTCGGCGTTATGGAAGTCGCCTGTGACCTGACCCTGGACTACCTCAAGCAGCGCAAGCAGTTTGGCGTGCCCATCGGTAAGTTCCAGGTACTTCAGCACCGGATGGCTGACATGATGTCCGAACTGGAGCAGGCTCGTTCAATGGCCATCCTTGCCGCCAGTGTGGCTGATGAGCCTCAGAGCGACGAGCGCCGTCGGGTAATTGCGGCCGCTAAAAACGTAATTAGTCGCAGCGCCCAGTTTATTTCCGAAAAGGGCGTTCAGTCCCACGGAGGTATCGGCATGACCTGGGAATACAACTTTGCCCACTACGCCAAGCGCCTGGTGATGATCAACCACCAGCTGGGCGATGATGACTTCCATCTTGAGCGCTATGCCGCTCTGCTGGAAGCCAACTGATACCAAATCAGTGAACCTTGGGTCTGTCTCCACATCAGTCAGGACCCTCTTTCGGGGTGGCCTATGCCACCCTTTTTTTATGCCCCGAATAACCCTGAGCAACCATTCTCTGCGGAGGAACAATCATGATAAAAAACCATCCGGACGAAATGCAGGCTGATCTGAGAAAGGCCGAGTGGAAAGTAAGGACCGAACTGGCTGCCGCCTATCGGCTGGTGGCCCTTTTTGGCTGGGACGACCTGGTGTTTACCCACCTGTCGGCCCGGGTGCCCGGCCCGGAGCACCACTTTCTGATCAATCCCTATGGATTGCTGTTCCATGAAATGACCGCCTCATCCCTGGTGAAAGTCGACCAGGATGGCGAAGTCGTGGAAGCCGGCGGGCTGCGCAGGGTTAACCCGGCGGGGTTTACCATCCACAGCGCCGTACATATGGGGCGCGAAGATGCCGGAGCCGTCATGCACCTGCATGCAGCAGATGGTGTTGCAGTATCAGCCCACCGTGATGGCCTCCAGCCCCTGAGCCAGACCGCCATGCTGTGCCTTGAGCACCTGAGTTACCACGAATATGAAGGCGTAGCGCTCAACCTTGATGAGAGGGAGCGCCTGATCCGGGATCTGGGTAACAAATCCATGATGATCTTGCGCAACCACGGCATTCTGACCGTGGGCCGCGATGTGCCGGAAACCTTCACTTACCTCTACTTCCTGATGAAGGCCTGCGAGATACAGGTAAAAGCGCAGAGCTGTGGCCCGGTATATATGCCCGCCCAACAGGCTATCGACACCACGGCGGATCAATCAGGCTCACTCGGCAAGGCAGCAAAGCTTACCTGGCCCGCCCTTCTGAGACTGCTTGATGCCAGGTCTCCTGGCTACAACGTTTGAGCCCGTCATCAATCCACTTTCAGGAAGGTTCTATGATTACTGTTGATATTAATGATCTTGAAGCCTATCAGGGCATGCTCATTGGCCACAGCCCCTGGGTAACCGTGAGCCAGGCCATGATAAACGCCTTTGCCGAAACCACCGGCGACCATCAGTGGATCCATGTGGATGTCGACCGGGCCAGCCGGGAGTCACCCTGGAAGAGCCCGGTAGCCCATGGCTACCTGACGGCGTCACTGATCCCCAAGCTCAACAGCGAAGTCATCAAGGTGACGGGAACTTCAGCCACCATCAACTACGGCTTGAACAAACTCCGCTTTCCCGCAGCCGTCAAGGCTGGGTCAGATATCCGGTCCCGGGTTGAGCTGGTATCAGTGAAGCGGGTGGATGATCACCGCCTGCTGGCTACTTACCAGACAGTGGTGGAAATCAGACATGAAGATAAGCCGGCCTGTGTCCTGGAAAATCTGGCCATGTACGTGGTCTGAGTTTTCCGGTCAGTGCAAAAAGGCGGCAAGCCCTGAGGGTGGGGGGGGAGCCGCCTTCCTAACTTCCAGTGTTGTGCAAGCTACTTCTGCCACTCCTGCTCCTGAAGTGCCCGCCACATCAGCTTTCCGGTCGGTGATTTTGGCAACTCATCAACAAATTCAATGATGGTTGGCACCTTGTAGGCCGCCATTTGCTCCTTACACCAACTGATGATGTCATCCTTGGTTGTTGTGCTTTCAGCCTCAGGCGTTAGTACAATACAAGCCTTGACCGTTTCACCACGCTTGGGGTCCGGGGCAGAGATAATGCAGACTTCGTGGATGGATGGGTGACGGTACATCAACCCTTCTACCTCAGACGGCCAGACCTTGAAGCCAGACGCGTTGATCATGCGTTTGACCCGATCCACCATGAAGAAGTAACCATCTTCATCGTAGTAACCCAGATCGCCGGTGCGGAAGAAACGCTTACCATCGATTTCGACGAACGAGGCCTCGGTATCCACGGGTCGATTCCAGTAGCCCAGAGTGACCTGAGGCCCGCAGGAAACGATCTCGCCGGTTTCTCCCACGCCTTTTTCTTCAAGTGTGTCGACATCGATAATCCGGCTGTCAACATCAAATACCGGAATCCCCAGGCATTGCGGTTTAGGGTTGTTACCGGGGTTGATGTGGGTAGCTGCCATGGTTTCAGACAAACCGTATCCTTCGATGTAATCAAGGCCTGTCAGCTTTTTGAGCTTTTCCGCCACCGCAACAGGCATCGCGGCACCACCACCCCCGATCATGTTCAGGCTGCTGATGTCGTAGCTACCCAGCTCCGGGTTTGACAGAAAATCCACCGCCATAGTGACGATATTGGTCCAGCCGGTGACCTTGTAACGCTCAATCAAACGTGCCGCTGTGGTTCTGTCCCAACGGGTCATGATGACAGAAGTGGCACCGCAGAATATGGGACCGTTCATGGAGCCAGTCATGCCGGTTACGTGGAAGAACGGCAGCGTGGATAGCTGAACACTATCCGGAGTGGACAGATTCCAGAATACCCGGTGCACGGCTGTCGCCATCACCGACCGGTGAGTGTGCATGCAGCCCTTGGGTGCCCCGGTGGTACCGGAGCTGTACGGAATAACGGCAAGGTCATCCGGGCCGGCAGTATGTTCACCGGGCTTGTGTCCGGCTTCCAGGGCCGCCTCCCAGGTAACCACTCCCGGTATATCCCTGGACCACGCGGGCGCAGCAACTTCAGCCGGCAACGTCAGGTCGGTTTCCGGATTAATGTAGGTGTTGTAAGACGCAACAATCACTTGTTCCAGGTTGGTCTCACCAATCAACGGCGCGATGAAGCCCGCCAGTTCCTGGCCCGCCATGCACACCGTGGAGCCAGTATCCGAAATATAGTGCTCAAGCTCCGCCGCGCGGTTCATGGGATTCACAGGAATAACCACGGCGTCGGCCCGCAGGATGGCATAGTAGGAGATCACATACTGCGGGGAGTTCTGCATATAAAGCAGGACCCGATCACCCTTCTTGACCCCCTGGGCCTGCAGGTAACCCGCCATAGTATCGACTTCTCGCTTAAGCCGGGCATAGGTCATGGGCGCATCGTAGAAAACGATGGCATTGTGGTCCGGATAACGCAGTGCCGAGACATCCAGGTTGGTGTACAGACTGGTTTTCGGCAGGGTCATGGTTTTGGGCAGATCTTTCGGCCAAACCTTGTAGTGGCGTGTAAACATATTCTTGTTCTCCCCCTGGGTTAATTCAGTCAACCGCTTGAGCGGACAAATCAAAATAATCAACAGCCCCGGGCAAGGGCTCGTCGTGGCGTAACGGTGAAATGGCAACGGCTTTTTCACGAAGTACGGTCACATCCGCATCCGGCGCCACAATGTGGCGTGAGCTCCGGTCAAAACCAAGCCACCAGTAAGGCAGGCTGCGCGCATCACGGCCAGCGACCAGTGTTGGCTTCTGGATAGAGCCGTTGGACTGCCGACACCATCGGGCTGCGGTAATATCGGCCGCTTCACAGGCTGGAAAGTTCACATTCCACGCCAGAACCTGGCCGGGGTGGTAAAGCCTGCGAATGACCGCTTCAGCAAAGGTTTCCACCGGCGACCAGCGGACGTCGTCCCGGTTCAGGTAAGCCTGGCTCAGCGCAATGGCCGGAATGTTCATGTGGTGGGCACTCAGTACCGCTCCAACGGTACCCGAGTACTGGACCGAATCACTGATGTTCGCTCCGCAATTCACACCGGAGAGCACCAGGTCTGGCGGTGTTTCCCCGAACCACTCGGCCAGGGAATACAACACACAATCGGCCGGTGTGCCTGACACCGAATAACGATTAGCCCCAACCTGATAAACCCGTAACGGACTGTGAATGGATATGCTCTGGCCAGCTCCGCTGCGATCATGTTCCGGAGCCACAACCCAAACCTCATCGGCCAACCGCCGGGCAATGGCTTCAAGGATAGCGATACCCGGCGCATTGATGCCGTCATCGTTGGTAATCAGAATTCGATTGGCAATCTTTCCCTGCATCATCGCTTCTCCGCTCATGGCTTCCGGCCTTCACAAGCAATCTGCCAGCCGATATCCGCCAGCAGGCTGGCACGCTTGCCAACTTCCAGCGCATTGGCGTTGGCAGCATTGCCATCCAGGGCCCGCTTGTAAACGCCCTGAAGAATGGCCGCCAGCCGGAATAACGAGAACGACAGGAACACGTGCCAGTCATCGATGCCGTCCCGGCCGGTTTTCACGCAGTACCGGGCAATGGTTTCCTGCTCGCTTGGTATACCAAGCTCCTGCAGATCTTCACCATTCAGGCCTCGCATACCGGGCATGTCAGCAGGCAGGTGGTATGGCAGGCAGTAATAGGCGAGGTCTGCCAAAGGATGCCCGAGAGTCGACAGTTCCCAATCCAGAATCGCGATTACGTCCGGGCGGTCCGGTGCCAGCATCAGGTTGCCAAACCGGTAGTCACCGTGGGCAATCGAAGTCTCATCCCTGGCCGGGAGGTTCTCCGGCAACCAGGCCATCAGCTTGTCCATAGCCGGCAGGTCATCCGTCCGGGATGCGAGATATTGCTTGCTCCAGCGAGCCACCTGGCGGGACACATAGCCCTCCGGACGGCCGTAATCTGCCAGTCCAATAGCGTTGACATCCACAGAGTGCAAAGCTGCCAGCGTGTCGATAGCTGAGTGATGAGCCCTCATTCGCTCTTCACGCTCCAGCTCTTTGAGTGCTGAATGGGAGTGAATCCTGCCTTCCAGAAAATCCATCACGTAGAAGGGAGTGCCAATGACCTCACTGTCTTCACACAGTACGCGAGCATTGGGTACCGGAACGGACGTGTGTTCAGCGAGCGCGCGCATAACGCGGTATTCCCGCTCCACCATGTGAGCCGAAGGCAGCGTCTTTCCCGGGGGCTTCTTCCGCAGTACATAACGCCTGTTGCCGGTATCCAGCAGAAAGGTAGGGTTGGATTGCCCGCCCTGAAACTGCTTCACGTCCATCTGGTTACCGAAGTCCGGCAATGCCTGCTGAAGCCAGTTGAGCAGGCGGGCTTCATCGAATTTGTGGGCTGGCAGAACCGCTACCAGCTCTGGAGTCATGCTCATGATTATCTCTTGTCGTTATGTTCTGACTACCCCTGGCGCCAGACAGGTGCCCGGCGGCAGGGGTGTTCCGGTTTCCCGGTATCAGCAGATGGTTTCACCACCGTCGGCAACAATCACCTGCCCGGTAATGTAGGCACTGGCCGGGGTCGCCAGGAAAACAGCCAGGCCGGCAATATCGATCGGATCACCGATGCGCCGAAGCGGGGTTTTGTCTTCTGCCCGCTTTACGCGAACCGGGTCTTCCCAAAGCGCTTTGGCAAAATCGGTCTTGATCAGGCCCGGCGCAATGCTGTTTACACGGATACCCTTCGGCCCCCACTCAACGGCCAGGTTGCGCGCCAGGGCAGCTTCTGCCGCCTTGGACACACCGTAAGTGCCGATAGTGGTGTTGCCGCGAATACCGGCAATACTGGACAGCAGCACCACAGAACCTGAGCCTTTTTCGGCCATCTGTGGCAGCACCATATTGGTGAGCCAGAAGGTTCCCTTGACGTTGGTGTCCATGATCTTGTCCCAGGCATCGTCGGTCATTTCCGCGGTCGGACCATACACCGGGTTGGTCGCGGCGTTGCAAACCAGAACGTCGATGGTGCCCCAGGCTTCGTTAGTTTTGTCGACCAGGTTTTGCAGGTCCTCCTTCTTGCCGACGTGGCAAGCGATGGCCATGGCATCAAAGCCCTGGGCCCGCATTTCACTGGCTACCTGTTCACAGGCTTCCGCCTTACGGCTGGAGATCACAACCCGGGCACCACAACGGGCCATTTCTTCGGCAATGGCCCGGCCAATGCCCTTGGTGGAGCCTGTGATAACAGCCACTTTCCCGGTCATATCAAATAATGGATTAGTCATTTCCGAATCCTTATTACTCTGGGTAACAGCTGTTTCAGCGGTATTGACGCAGTTCAAGCTTGGCTACGGAATCCAGGTGAACCTCATCCGGGCCATCGGCCAGGCGCAGGGTACGGACCTTGGCCCAGGCAGATGCCAGGAAGGTGTCCTGGCTAACACCGGCACCACCGTGCACCTGAATTGCACGATCGATAACTTTCAGGGCCATGCTCGGGGCAATCACCTTGATCATGGCGATTTCCTGGCGGGCCACTTTGTTGCCAACGGTGTCCATCATATGGGCCGCCTTGAGGGTCATCAGGCGAGCCTGCTCGATGTCGATGCGACTGCGGGCAATGTCTTTCCGGATGGAATCAAATTCGGACAGCGGGCGACCAAAGGCCTCACGGGCATTCGCGCGCTTGCACATAAGTTCAAGGGCACGCTCGGCGACACCGATGGTGCGCATGCAATGGTGGATACGGCCCGGCCCGAGGCGACCCTGAGCAATTTCAAAGCCGCGACCTTCACCCAGCAGGATATTGCTGACCGGCACCCGCACGTTGTCGTAGTGAATCTCGGCGTGGCCGTGCGGCGCATGGTCATAACCGAATACCGTCAGCGGGCGAATCATTTTCACCCCGGGTGCATCCAGTGGCACCAGAATCATCGACTGCTGCTGGTGCTTGGGAGCGCTGGGATCGGTTTTGCCCATAACGATGGCAATCTTGCTGGTGGTGGTCATGGCACCTGAAGACCACCACTTACGACCGCTGATAACGTACTCGTCACCTTCACGACGGATCTCGCAAGCAATGTTGGTTGCGTCAGAGGAAGCGACGTCCGGCTCGGTCATGGAAAAGCAGGAACGGATTTTTCCATCCAGAAGCGGCTTCAGCCACTGTTCCTGCTGCTCCTCGTTTCCGTAACGTGCAATGGTTTCCATGTTGCCGGTGTCCGGCGCGGAGCAGTTGAATACTTCAGGAGCCATCTCGGATCGGCCCATAATCTCGCACAGATGCGCGTACTCGAAGTTTGTCAGCCCGGCACCCAGGTCACTCTCTGGCAGGAACAGGTTCCACAGCCCGGCAGCCTTGGCCTTATCTTTCAGCTCTTCAATGATCGGAACCGGTGCCCAGCGGTTTTCTGCGGTTGCCACCTGATGGTGATGCTTCTCTTCATTCGGGTAGATGTAGGCATTCATGAACTCGGTTAATTCGGCCTGCAGTTTCTTGGCCTTGTCAGACAGCTCGAACATATCCGCTTCCTCTTTGTTCAGTTATTTGCGACCGCCACTAACGCCGGCAATCGCGTTAGCAGGCATTCAGACGGGAACGCCTTCAGGTTTCTCACTACCAGAACGTATCCGGAAAGTACCCTCACCGATTGCAAGCAAATTGCCCTGCTCGTCGTGAACTTCACCGGTACTGTTAAAGATCCGGCTTCCACCCGCGCGCTTACGACCGGTCACCCGGATTACGCCCCCGGTGCACTGCCCGGTAAACGTGGTGGTCAGCGAAAGCGTAATAGCCTTGCGCATGCGCCCGGGATAGGGGCAGTAAGTGCCGGCCTCGGCCATGGCAATATCCAGCAAGGAGGTAAGTACTCCGCCATGGATCACACCACCCAGATTCAGGTGATCGGCCTGGATTTCCAGCTCGATCACGGCCTCGCCCTCTTCCCACGACACCTGCCGGTAGCCCAACATGTTGTGAAAACCCGGCAAGTCTTTGCCACCGGTAATGTGCAGACTACTGTTGCTCATCAGACTTTCATTCCAGGCAGGTTGAGGGACGCGGTGTTCCCGCCATCAACGGCCAGGGCCTGGCCGGTAATGTAACTTGCGTCGTCACTGGCGAGAAAAAGGATGGCGGCAGCAATTTCTGCAGGGTCGCCATAACGGCGGAGTTCACAACGGGAGCCAAGTTTGTGGGCTTTTTCGTGTGCCCGGGCATAGTCAAAGACTTTCTGGGTCATACCGGTTTCAACCAGCCCCGGACAAACAGCGTTTACCCGCACGTTGTCCATCCCCAGGTCACAGGCTGCGGTCATGGTCAGATTGATCACGCCGGCCTTTGATGCGCTGTAGGCATTGCCTCCAGCCCCCGAACGAATACCAGCAACCGATGCAGTATTGACAATGCTGCCCTTCTTGCGGGCCTGCATGTGAGGTGCAACGTGCTTTATCGTCAGCATGGTTCCCAGCAGGTTTACAGCGAGCACTTTCTCCCACTCGTCACGACTGTTCTCGGTGACCGGCGGATGGGCTCCGGAAATACTGGCGATACCGGCGATATTGCACAGCACATCAATCTGGCCAAAGGTCTTCATGGTTTCGGCTACCAGGGCAGTTACCGCAGCCTCATCAGCAACATCTGCCACCCGACGCAGCACAGATACACCATCAGCCATCTGATTCTCGGTTTCGAGCAAGCCGCCCTCGGCGACATCAACAAGCACAACGGATGCCCCTTCGCGACCCAGCCTGAGTGCGGTTGCCCGCCCGATACCACTTCCGGCCCCGGTGACGATTACCACTCGCTGATCAAATCGCCCCATGAAATTCTCCCCGCTAACATGATTTATTTTTGTGTGTTCTATTTTGCTTTCCAGATAATTTGTCACGCGCAACGGTTATGAGTCAATATAATTGGAAGTTAATTTCATCTAGCAAAACTACAACATCAAAGGATGACAAAATGAAAACGCAATTTGACGAAATGCCCGTATACGCTCCCACTGACTCCGGCGAAGCCATGGAGGCCATCGGTTTTCGTATTCAGGCCTTTGCCAGCGGACAAGGCGACAAGACCGCGATCATCGACGAAAAGGGAGCGCTCAGCTGGGCCGGTCTGCTGCATGAGGTCAACCGCATTGCCAACAGGCTGCGACAAACCGGCCTTAAAAAAGGCGACTGCGTTGCGGCCTTGTCGGAAAACAGCAGGGAAATGGTGGCCCTCTATCTGGGAACCCTGGTGGCGGGTGGCTGCATGGTGCCGCTTTCCGGTATGGCCAGCGGCGAATCCCTGGCTCTGATGATTCGTGACTGCGGCTCCAGGTTCCTGTTCGTTTCCCGTAAAAACCTCGATATCTGGGCCGAAGCCAGCCCCAGGGCCGGCCTGAATCACGATGAGGTGATCGGGCTGGACAACGATGCTGCCGGACAGCATTTAAAGGACTGGCTGGGCTCGATTCCCGCCGAGCCAGACCCGGCGCCGGTAACACTGAACGATCCGTTCAACATCATTTACAGTTCAGGCACGACCGGAACTCCCAAGGGCATACTCCACGACTACCGGTTCCGCCAGCGGCAAATGGTCAGGATGAGCCGGTTCGGGCTCAACGGTGAAGCCGTTAACCTTGTATCGACACCAATGTACTCCAACACCACCCTGGTATCGGTGCTACCGACCATTTTCTATGGCGGCACCCTCGTGCTGATGGCCAAGTTTGATGCCCGTCGCTTCCTTGAACTGGCAGAACAGCACAAAGTCACCCACGCCATGCTGGTGCCCGTGCAGTTTGAGCGCATATTGGCGGTTCCGGACTTCGACCAGTTTGACCTTTCAAGCTTCAAGCTCAAGCTCTGTACCAGTGCGCCGCTCCGGGCCCATGTGATCGCCGAAACCATGAAACGCTGGCCAGGCAATATCCGGGAGGTCTATGGCCTCACAGAAGGCGGGATTTCCACCAGCCTCGACTGCGCTGCCTACCCGGACAAATGGGATACCGTCGGAGTGCCCACCGAAGGGGCTGAAGTAAGGGTGGTCAGCGAAGATGGCAAGGAGCTGCCTCAGGGTGAGATCGGCGAGATTGTCGGGCGCGCGATTTCCATGATGCGGGGTTACGTAAACCGCCCGGAGCAGACCAGGGAGATGCTGTGGCAAAGCCCCGATGGACTTGCCTTTTATCGCAGCGGCGATATGGGCCGCATTGACGAAGACGGCTTTGTTCATATTCTCGACCGCAGGAAAGACATGATTATTTCCGGCGGTTTCAACATCTACGCCGTAGACCTGGAAAAAGTCGTCCTCAGCCATCCTGCGGTATCCGATGCTGCGGTTATCGGCATACCCAGCAGCCAATGGGGCGAAACTCCCCTCGCTCTGGTGGTAAAGAAATCCGGATGCCAGGAAACAGAAGAGGAAATCCGGGACTGGGCCAACCAGCATCTGGGCAAGACCCAGCGCCTCAGTGCCGTAGAGTTCCGGCAGGAACTGCCTCGCTCTACCATTGGCAAGGTCTTGAAGCGGGAGCTAAGAACGCCTTACTGGGATAACAGCGCCGGTTAACGGCGCTGCATGCGACTCAAAGCATTACGGCAGTCGTCGGAACGCAAGCGCTCACTGAACACACCGCGCTCCCGCTCCAATGCCTGCTGCACCTGGTCGCGCCATGGCGCCTTCATTAAACGCTTGCTGGCCCGCAATGCGTCTCGGGGCTTTTCTCCCAGCCTGCCCGCCAGGGCCAGGGCCGAATCCACAGCCCGTCCATCATCTACCACGCGGCTTACCAGGCCACACTCACCGGCCTGGGTGCCATCCAGGGTTTCACCAAGCAACAGCAATTCAGCAGCCATCCGGGAGCCAAGGTGCAATGGCATGGTCACAGTTGAAGCAGCCTCCGGCACCAACCCCAAATCGACAAAGGCAGTTTTGAACCTGGCCGAGCGCCCCGCAAATACGCTGTCGCAATGGAGCAACATAGTGGTGCCAATACCAATCGCCAACCCTTCCACCGCCGCTATCACCGGAGTATCACACGCCATCAATTCTTCAATGAATGCAAGGCCGGCAGAGGGTTTCGGGTTTTCGTCCGTAGCCCGCGCCCGGAAATCATCAAGATCGTTGCCGGCGGTAAACACACCTTCAGCACCCGAGATGACGATGGCATGCACATGCTGGTCAGAACTTGCCTCCCGCACATAACCTGCCAGCTGCTCATACATGTTTCGGTTCAGGGCGTTCTTTTTGTCCGGACGATCTATGACAAGATGGATCGTTTTTTCTTGGCTATATTTCTTGATCATGTACATCTCCTGGGTGTCGCCCTCCCCCTCTGAAACAGGAGAAAAACGTCCTATTGCAAATGGCAAATCTTGTGATAAAGTCGAACAACAAAAGTTCACGGTGCAGTCTTATATTCTGCACTGCGAAACACGAGCAATGCAACTATAACAAATACTGGAGCAAACTTATGAGCTTCCTTGCCACATTCAGAAAAAACCTTACTACCTATGCATCCGCGTTAACACTGGGTGTATCTGCTGTTATCGCCAGCGCACCTGTATACGCTGAAAAAACCTACACCTGGAAGGTTCAGTCCCACTGGCCAGGCTCCAGCAGCTCCTACCAGGACAGCCTTGGTCGACTGAAGGATGTGATCGAAGAACGCTCTGAAGGCCGGATCAAGCTCCAGCTGTTTGAAGCAGGCGCTATGTTCAAGGCCACAGAAACCTTCAATGCCGTGAGTCGTGGCATTCTGGAAATGGGTACGATTTCTCCCGGTTATGCCCAGGACAAGATGACTCTGGCCGGAATTGCTTCTGGCCTGCCCTTCGCATTCCGAAACGTTTGGGAAGCCGCCTACTTCCACCAGAACATGGGCTTCGAACAAATGCTGCGGGATGAAGCCGCCAAGTCTGGCGTTTACTGGGCAACCGACAAGGTTTACCCGACCGAAATGGTTACCAGCAAACCCATCAACAGCTGGGAAGACTTCACGGGGCTGAAAATCCGTTCCTCCGGTGCGCTTCAGAAGTTCCTGACCGAGGCCGGTGCTTCCGCTTCCTATATCCCGGGCAGTGAACTGTACACCGCACTGGATTCCGGCATTGTAGACGGCGCCCACTGGGGTGCTGCCCAGGGTGCTGCGAGCATGGGCCTGTATGATGTTGCCAAATACCACGTTCAGCCTGCGCTGAACATCGCCGGCACTGATGTCATCATCGTCAGCCAGAAGGCCTTGGACAAACTTCCGGAAGACCTGCAGCAGGTGGTGAAACAGGCTCTGGATGAGCAATTCTGGATCCGCACCAACCAGTATCTGTACAAAGAGCGTATCGCCCTTGCCAAAGCCGTTGCTGATCAAGGTGTTGAAGTAAACGTGATGCCTGAAGATGTTCAGCAGAAGCTTGCCCAGACAGCCCAGGGCATGTGGGATGAAGAAGCCAAGCGCAGCGATGAGGCCAAGAAGGCTCTGAGCCTGCTCAAGCAGTTCCTTGGCGAACTTGGCTACCTCTGATCTTAAACGCAACACCACAGGCCCCGATTAACCCCCGGGGCCTGTTTTCTCAGTTCACACCCAAGTCCCCCGGAGAGTGCCATGAGCGTAGTCAGCGCATTCATGAAAGGCGTCACCAGGCTCAACGAGTACGTTGGCCGATGTATAGCCCTGATCGTCTTTCCCATGTTTGTCTTTCTGATACTTGAAGTAGCTCTGCGCTATTTTTTCAATTCACCTTCGGTGTGGACAAATGAACTGACACAGCTGCTGTTCGGTGTATACGCAGTAATGTCTGGCGGATACATCATGGCCCACCGCGGGCACGTGAATGTCGATCTGCTGCACTCGACGCTGAAGCTGAGAGCCCAGGGCTTTGTCGACATTTTCACCTCCATTCTGTTTTTCATTTTCATGCTGGCACTGGTCTGGTTCAGCTTTGACATGGCATCTGAGTCATTCGAAAGCCGGGAAACCTCCTTTTCTGCCTGGAACCCGCCTATCTGGCCAGCCAAGGGAGCCATCTTTGTTGCCTCTGTTTTGATGCTGCTGCAAGGCATTGTGAGGTTGCTGGAGGATATCGCCATCGCATTTAACCTGAGCTATTACGACCCCGCCGAGCGGAAAAGCCATTCTGAAGAAGGAGAAGCATAATGAGCATTGAAGTCATGACGCTTCTTTTCTTTGGTTCGCTGCTGTTTTTCCTGTTACTTGGCCTGCCACTGGCATTCGTGCTGGGTGGTGTGTCTGTTGTTTTTCTTTATTTCACCTGGGGCTTTGACTCCTTCTACATGGTGGTTTCCCAGATCTGGGGCACCATGGAAAGCTTTACATTGGTGGCCATACCTCTGTTTGTATTTATGGCGATGATTCTCGAACGCACAGGCGTTGCGCGAGACTTGTACCGCATGATGTATCTCTGGTTCGGTGGCCTCCGGGGCGGCCTGGCCATCGGTACTCTGGGCATTTGTGCGGTATTTGCAGCCATGGTGGGCATCAGCGGTGCAGCCGTGGTCGCTATGGGTGCGATCGCACTCCCATCCATGCTGTCCCGGGGTTACGACAAGCAGATGGCACTCGGGGTTATAAATACCGGTGGCGGCTGGGGCGTTCTGATCCCGCCAAGCATCCTGATGATTCTGTACGCCCTGATAACGGGAGTATCCGTAGGCAAGATGTTTGCCGCAGGTGTTATGCCCGGCATCATGCTGATGATTCTTACCACGCTCTACATCATTATCCGCTGCGCCCTGCAACCGGACCTGGCACCGGCGCTTCCTAAAGACGACCGGGCATCCTGGCCTGAAAAGTTCCGCGCCCTGCGCTCTGTTCTCCTGCCGATCAGTGTGGTGGGAATGGTACTGGGCTCCATCATGGGCGGACTCACTACACCCACAGAAGCCGCAGCCATGGGTGTCCTCGGTGCGCTGATTTCAGCAGCGGTCTACGGCGAGTTCAAATGGTCAGTACTGAATGAAGCCGCGATCCGCACCCTCAAGCTGACTGGCTTGACCATGTGGATCCTGTTTTCGGCCCACGCATTCAGCTCTGCCTATCAAAGCATGGGAGCCCAGGCCCTGATTGAAAGCATTATGGCCATGATCCCGGGTGGAGCCTGGGGAACTATTATTGCCATGATGGTCATCATCTTCTTCCTGGGGATGGTTCTGGACCCTGTCGGCATTATGATGATCACTCTGCCGGTATTTATTCCGATTATCACGGCATTAGGGTTTGACCCAATCTGGTTCGGCATTCTGTTCGTGATCAACATGGAGATCGGTTACAAGACACCACCCTTTGGTTTCAACCTGTTCTACCTGAAAGGTGTAGTGCCTCCGTCGGTCACAATGAACGATATCTACAAGTCGATCATTCCGTTTGTACTGGTAGAAATCGTTGGGATCATACTGATTATGATCTTCCCGGAGATCGCAACCTGGTTGCCGGAATTACTCTTCTGAGATATCAAGAAGGCCTGAACGACCTCAGGCCTTCTTGCTTTTATTAATTGCAAATCGACCTGTCAGAGTCGCTCACAAGCAAAGGAACTTATTTGCCCGCTCCAATCCAGGGGTCTTCAAGTTGCCCTGCTCGCTGCAGCCAGTTCATAGACCGATGAACCCGCAGGCTGAGATTGGCGGGGCAGCCGCCTCGCTCATCGCGGTGGCACTGCTTGAGAGTGTCATAATTCATGGTTCGGTCTATCCGTTCATACAGTCCTGGTTTTCGGTTTCAATCCTTCACATATTCCCAAATCAGCTTCAACGCTTCTTCCATATGCTCAACCCGGTGGCTGCCACCCTCAAAGCTATAAACCGGAAAATAATCCCCAAGCGCCCCGACGGTGTCATTCCACGGAAGCAGTTCATCCCCTGATCCAGCAGCAACAGCCCGCTGCCCCAGCGGGTGAAAGAATAGTAGCCAGAAACCACTTCGTCTGTCAGTTGATAGGCCTACCCTGATGATCGACATCCGGGCCTATCCAGGACGTGAAAGTGTGGGCAGAATCCGTCACAGGATTGATGGCGACAACCGGAATACCGGCTTCGGCTCACAGAATGCCCGCCAGCCATCTTCCCATCGACGTCCCAACCAGAAGATCCGGATTCACTTGCATCAGCTTAGCCAAGCTCTCTTCGATAACGTCTTCCGATCCTTGGGCTAATCAATGTCGTTATGAGGACACGACATACGCATTAGCTTGATGACGATATCTTGCTGTGTTCTTGAGCTCATAGTTTAGCCGGCCGTTGGTGCTGAAGAGTGCCCACCTTTTTGCTAGGTAGTACTGACACCATCGGGAATTACGGCTGGCTTCCGGGCTAAAAGAACGTGTCGAACTCAAGCAGCATAACTATGGAGTGGGCGCCCCAGCGATTGGCAGAGGTACAAACACAAGCTACGGTCGCAAAGCGAACATTCGGATTCTGGACAATGCCAGCGTTGACCGACGCAGGAGTAACGCCGAAGGTAAGAGAAAGCGGTATGGTTTTGCTTTTCCGTTCGCGCCCTTTTTAAATGGTTATTCGGTAGTATCGGCCAGGCTCTCCATCCTTAGAACCACTTTGCGTGACTTGCCAACCCAGTTTTTCTGCTATCCTTTTGCTGGCCACATTCTCGTCCGCGATGAAAACCTGGACGGTCTCAAAATCGATTTCGGCGGACAGTTTTTCAACCGCCATCCTGCACGCCCTTGCAGCTATGCCGTTGCCCCAAAACTCCGACCTTATGAAGTAGCCGAAATCTAAAACACCATCTATTCGTTTAGTTCCGCAGAAGCCAATGAATTCATCCGTGTCGGCCTCAGCAACAACGAATCGGGCCGGGTTAGCGAGCGCACTCTCAAACCACGAATTCGCCTCATCTTCTGTTAGGGGGCGATTAGGGCCAAGAAACCTCATCACCTTACGATCTCTAAGCATTGCTATGACAGCCGCTTTATCTTGCTGACGAAGATCCCTCAGTTTCACCAAAATCACGAATTTGACCCCATTACGTTGCGCCAGCCATAAGCGCCTTTATGCCAAGGCGTCGGATGGAGAGCGGAGCAAACCTAATAACATTGTCGTACGGCCCACAGCTTTCGAAGCTGGTCAATAACGTGCGCATTAGACTGGTACGCTAATTCTTTGGAGCAACGGTATTGGTCCCTGGCCCAATCCAAAACAATAGGGCTTCTAATTTGTGAAGCATGCTGGGGAAATGCATCCAGGTATTCTCTCGTGAGCGCCGCACCTCTTGGGAAAATATGAAAATGCAGTTGGGACTGTTCTTCCCCAAACTGAGCACAGTAAACGCGCAGTGGTTTGACAATCTCCTTCACTAATGCGGATGCAGCGGCCAACGACGGCCCGAGGTTTTCAAGAGATCTGCTTGGCAGAGCGTCTAAAGATTCGACTGTTGCCAATGGCGAAACGACTAAATAACCAGGAACGGCGCACGAATAACAGTGCTCAACCAAAAAATCCTCTGACCTTCCGATCTCGAAGTTCATGGGCTGACAATTACGCAGCGCTGAGTTGATCGGCACCTTAAATAAAGCGTTCTTTCATTCATGCGGTCCATCATCTGACTTCAGGTCTGAGTCGGCTTGGTAAAGGTATGTTCCCAAGAATTCACTGACCTTCTCAGCGTAAACGCCTTGAACTACCTCTACCCCTGCCTGGCATAGCTTTTTCAGGCCCCGCCCGTTGTTTCTTGGATCGGGGTCCACTAAAGCAACAACAACTTTTTCAATTCCCTGTTTAATCAATTCATCAGCACATGATGGTGTTCGGCCCTGGAAGGAGCATGGTTCAAGCGTCACGTAAGCGGTTAAGCCTGTCATTGGTTCCACGATCTTTGCAAGGGCGTCAGCCTCGGCGTGGTGTTCGCCAGGAGCCCGAGTGTACCCGCTAGCGACAATCTGCCCATTGCGAACAAGCACACAACCAACTGGTGGATTAGGTAAACATGCCGGCAAAGCCTTCTGCGACTCTAGTAGAGCAAGTGCCATGAACGTTTTGTGTGATGCCAACCTGACTCCTTAGCTTCAGTTGATTGATTCTAATTCTCATTAGATCTCAATTGCCCCACTCAGTCCATGGTTGGTCGCAAAGCGAACGTTCAGGCGGATAGACCAACACTTTCCTTGGCGGAAAGTCAGTACACAGGACAGGAGTGTCTAGAGGTCCGGGAGAGAACCCATGAGATTCGACACCGTGAAGCTGCCATCGGACTTGATCGAGACCGCGTCGTCCATCGTGCCCTTTACATCGATCACAGCACCAGACAGGCTGATGCCCGAGGACACGTCGACCAACTGACTAGCATGCACCGCTTTCTCTGGATCAAGCAGCACATTAATTGAAGAAAAGAGATTCAGGGCGCCAACCGAAAGCGAGGTGGCGAAATATTTCTCGCCCCAAAGCCCATCCGCATTCTGATTTGTGTATAGATAAGCGACCGTGTGCCTTAGCTGATAGCAGATATTGTACGTGTATAGGTAGACCTTCATGTCGGTAAATGCTTTATATTGCGCAGCAGTGGCCTTGACGCCAGGGTCCACATTAACCTATACACAAAGGGGAATCGGGGTATGTGCGCCTGATTTGCAGCAGCCTGCCAGACTGGCATTCAGGTTAATTCGTAACAACTCGGCTTACCTCCATAATAAGGAACATTATGTGCCCAACCAGTTCTCGTAAAATGGCCAATCTGCGAGCTCAGTACATCGATCGCCTGGGTCGGTACGCACAAAAACTGGAGGCACTTTGGACGGCCGCGGCTGATGACCAAAGCAATCTGTCGAACATCCAGTCAATGGCGCATCGTCTGGCCGGTTCGGGCAAGGCCTATGGATTCAGGGAATTGTCGCAGGTGGCGAGAGAGCTTGAGCAGGCATTGGAGCAAACGGAACAGTTTTCACGGCAGGAACGAGCATCGGCAGCATCCGAACCGTTCAGTGCATTGTTGCGGGCATTAAGACAGATCTTAAAAGATGAATCGAATGAGGTGGGCCATAATTACGCCCAAAATGCTGCAGTAACGAAAAGCCAGTCTGTAGGTGACGTCCGTGTCCTGATTGTGGACGACGATAAAGATTTCGCGCTCAAACTCTCGGAGACCCTCGACTCTTACGGTTATATTGCACACGTCGAGAAGGATATCGCCCAACTGGAACAGGCGATTGCCGACTATGATCCGCTTGCCGTGATCGTCGACATGGATTTTTTCGGCGATCGTTATGCAGGCGCCAGGCAGGTGGCTTACTGGCGACATAATGATGGCGCCCCCCTTCCAGTCACTTTCATTTCTGAACATGATTCTTTCGACCTTCGCCTTGCATCGGTCAGGGCAGGAGGCAATCATTTTCTTCACAAACCATTGGATATTCCTAGGCTGATAGCCCTACTGCACGCTGAACTGAGTCTGGCACCTGCCGAGCCATACCGGGTCATGATTGTCGACGATGATCAGGACCTGTTGGACTTGTATGATTCCATTCTCGGTGGTGCTGGTTATTCAGTCAGAACGGCGGATAACGCGCAAAATGCCCTCTCTCTTCTGGATCAGTTTCAACCTGAACTGGTGTTGATTGATGTCAGCATGCCTGTCTGCAATGGCATTGAACTGGGTCGTATTATTCGCCAGCACGAAGAGTTCTCTACCATACCTCTTTTGTTTATGTCGGCGGTTGCTGATACGGAAACGCAGTTGGCCTGTGCCCGCCTGGCAAATGACGAGTTCATCACCAAACCGATAGAGCCCTGGCGGCTGTTGATGATGGTAAAGTCACGGGTCGTAAAAGGTCGCCAGTTGCGGAGCCTGAATCGTACCTTGACTGGGCCCGAGGCGGACATGATCCAAGACCCACTAACTGCACTGCCTAAACTGGCGGAAGTCCGGCGTGCCCTCAACGGAATATTGCCGCAACAGGTTCGAGATGTTCTGGCATTGATAAAAATGGATCTTCAGGGTTTTCACACCATCAATAATCTCCATGGCCAGTACTTTGGTGATGAGATCCTGCAACGTGTTGCATGGAGGCTGAGTCAACACCTGGGAGAAACCGGCATGTTGAGCCGTGAGGCCGGTGATGAATTTCTGATTCTAAGCAAGGGTCATTCTTCCCAAGAGGCGCTTGATGAGTACGTGAGGAAACTGATTGAGGCTGTCAATCAAACGAATATGGTTTCCGAACAGGGGGCTGCCCTATTATCGGTAGATGTCGGTGTTGCGATCTGCACGGAAGACATTACGAGTGCAGATGAGCTTATAGATCGCGCGGACATGGCTTTGTTTAAAGCGAAAGCGGCCCAGGGTGCTGAACTGGTCTACTTTGATGAAGAGCTCCAGGCTGAGCAGAGATACCGCTTTACCCTGGAACAATCGATCAGGCAGGGCCTGGATAATCAAGAGTTTGTTGCGGTTTACCAGCCAATATTCTCAGTGGAAGGGGAGTGCATTGTCGGGTTCGAGGCTCTGGCCCGTTGGCAGCATCCGGAGCATGGCCTGCTGGGGCCGGGGGAGTTTATTCCATTGATGGAAGAGCGGGGGCTGATTTCCCGGTTAACGGAGCAGATAATCAGCTGTGTGGTGCCTCAACTCGCCCATTGGCACAATATCAACCCGGATTGGTTTATGTCGCTGAACCTCTCCGCGAGAGATATTCAGAAACCCTCATTTATAGACAATCTGACTTCGTTGATTTACGCCCATAAGCTGGCGCCAGAAAAAGTCGTTCTGGAAATTACCGAGAGCCTGCTGTTGGCTGACTGGCAGAACGCCAGTCAGGTACTTGAGTCACTCAAGTCGCTTGGTGTCCGCTTGGCACTGGATGATTTTGGCACTGGTTACAGTTCTTTGAGTTATCTCCATCGCATCAACGCTGACAAGCTGAAAATCGATCGCAGTTTTATTGAACACTGGTCGCAAACTGCGGATGCACGTTTGTTGCGCACCATGGCGCATTTGGGTCAAAGCATGAACATGACGGTCATTGCCGAGGGTGTGGAAAACAGGGAAGAGTTGGTCTTCCTGGGGGAAATCGGTTGCCATCAGTATCAGGGATTTTTGAGTGCCCGCCCCATGCTGCCCGAAGACCTGGAGGCGGGTGGCTGGTTGCTTTGAATACGTTCCCGGATCACGTTGATGAGTTGTTCGGATGTAAGCCGGTTTTTCAGCAGCACACCTTCCACAGCGGAGTGTTCTTCTTTGCTGATGTCCTCACCGGACAAGATGACAATGGCCGCATTGGGTTGCTTGTTCTCAATGTCCGGAATCAGGTCCCACCCTGAGCCGTCGGGCAGACCAATATCAAGCAAAACGGCATCATAGGCCTGTTGTTTCAGTAGTCTTTTGGCATCGGCCATCGTTCCTGCCCATTCCAGATTCAAATGATCACGGACCATAGCCGAAATGACCTCATGCAAATCCGCATCATCCTCGATGTGCAAGATTCTCGGGCGATAGCCCTCTGATAACTCATGCTGCACCAAATCAATCAGTCTCTGATGCTGAATCGGTTTTGCCAGCCACGCAATATTGTCAGCCTCGCCATTAAGTTCTAGCTGACCCTGGCGCGCTATGGCGGACACTACCACAATGGGAATGTTGGCGGTGTCCGCCCGTTTTTTCAGCCGTCGTATAATGTCCAGCCCGCTTACATCCGGTAGCATCAGGTCGAGGCTTATCAGGTCGTAGCCCCCCGTCTTCACGGATTCCAGAGCCCCTGTGCCAGTGAGGCAAACATCGACCTGATACCCTGCCCCTTTCAGCAAAAGTCTTAGAAGTTCGGCGACATCTGGATCATCCTCCACGACCAGTATTCTGGGTGACTCATTGGATGAGCCATCCGTGTTTTTTGGAGAACGGGCAGAGGGTGCTTTTTCAGCCGGTGTTATCAACGGCAGAGAGAAGAAAAAGCGCGTTCCTTCGCCGGCGGTTGTCTCGAAGTCAATCGTGCCCCCCATGCGGGTAAGCAGCTCCTGGGTAATGGCCAGACCGAGCCCCGTGCCCCCTTTTTGACGCGTGTCTGAGCTGTCGGCCTGAGCAAATCGCTGAAATATCTTGTGGTGAAAATCCTCTGGAATACCAGAGCCATGGTCGGTCACGCGAACGGTGATATCGGTATTCGTACTGGATGCCTCGACAGTGACTGTACCGCCGTCGGGAGAAAACTTGATGGCATTGGACAGCAGGTTGGCCAGCACCTGCTTCAGCCGCTGCTTATCAACCTTGACGTTTTGCCGGGATATCTCGCTGTCCAGCGCCAGTTTGATATGGCGCTCGGCACCGTAGGTCCTGTTTTCCTCCACGGCCTGCTCAAGTATGGGTTGAAGCGGTTGAACCTGCATGTCCAGATTCACTTTTCCCGCCGCGATCCTTTCGATATCCAGCAAATCGTTGATCAGGTATGCCAATCGCTCACTGTTTCGGTGGGCGGTCTCCAACAGCTTTGTGGCCTTTTCGGGTATATCCCCCAGCTTACCGCTCAGAGCAAGCCCCAGGGCACCGCTAACGGAGGTCAGCGGCGTGCGCAGTTCGTGGCTGACGGTGGAAATGAATTCGCTTTTCATTTGCTCAATGCGCTTGCGCTCGGTGATGTCCTCGGCAACGCCTAGAAAGCCGGTCAGCTTATCGGCATCATCCAGGATGGGGGTGACGGTCAGCGTCACAGGAATTGAGTCACCCTGTTTACTCAGGTAGGTCCACTCCCGCGTCTCGGCACCCTGACGCATAGCGTTTTTCACGAAGACATCAAAGCCTGAGACGGCTTCGCTGAATGTCTCAGAAAGCTCCCGGGACCGTTCCTCAATCTCAGATGAAAGATGAAACAGTGCAGGGCTTTGCACGCCGATGAGTTCACTTGAGTCATATCCAAGCAGGTTTTCAGCGCCTGTGTTGAACAGGGTGATGGTCCCCTCGGTATCGGTGGCGATAATGGCAAACTCGGTTGACGCTTCCAGAACATTGCTCAGCATGGCGGAGGTGCTGGCCAGCTCCCGGGTGCGGGCCTGAACTTGCTGTTCCAAAGTGGTCCGTGCGTCGTCCAGTTCGGAAAAAGTCCTGGCCAGCGCAGTGCCCATGGTACGGAGTGAAGCCGACAACATGCCATACTCACGAATTCGGCTATCGGGCAACTCTGGTGGATTGTTGCCGCGAATTTTCTCAGGCAGGTGCTTGCTGGCTTTGTCGAGTTTCACCAACGGACGTGTCAGAAGACGACTGAGTAAAAAGCTGACCACAATGCTCAGCAAGGCCATCACCGCCAAAAAAGCGAAGCTCTCATTGTGTTTACGTTCCAGGGTCTGAATCAGCGGCCCGGCCGACTTATCCGCTATCAATTTGGCGCCGACCGCCAGGTCGTCGATCGGCCGGTGGTATTGGTAGTGTCCCTGCTGCCAGCGATTCACCAGGCTTTCATCGGAATCCGGCAGCCAGATGTCCAGATTCTCCAGGCCGGTGAACTGTCGGCTCATTCCTGATGACGGCAAGGTGAATTCTCCGGCGTCGGCAATAACCTTTCCCTCAGCGTTGAGCAGCGCTATGCCGTCAATGGCATCGGTGTATTCAAAGCGACGCAGCTCGGATTCAAGAACCTCGGAGACATCGGGGTTCTGCCGCAGGCGATCCGCTGTGGTGGTTAAGGCGCGAGCCATGACAGTGGCCAAGCCCTTTTCCAGTTCCGTTTCGTCCTCATGGCTGCCGATGATCACAGGGGTGGTTCCGATGATTAGCGCCAGAGTCAGCAGGACATGGAAAAGCAATTCGTTTAGCCGGATATAGGGTGGCAGCCAGCGAACGGTCCCGTTCTGAAACCGCCACACTAGTACCTTGACCAACAGCCCTGCAATAAGGGCGTTGAACAGACCATTCAGCGACTGCTTGAGGGCAATCATGGTGGCGGGCGTAGTATCTATGCCCACCAAGCCCATATATAACGCTGGAACCAGGGTGGTGCCGGCCACGAGCCAGAAAGCCAGATCGGCCAGTACCAGATTGTTCAGGCCGCGCCGGTACAAAAGGCCGACAACAACCGCCTCCAGCGTAAAGACAGGGATGGCGTAGGGATGGCCCCAAAGTACCCAGGTGTAGGCACTACCGGCCAGCGCCACCCAGACGGCAGGCCAAAAACCCACCAACCTTATGGCCAACATCACGGCGACAGAGCCGAAAATGAAATGCACACCAAAGAACAGGGGTAGGTTGATTATATTGCCCAAAACCGCGAGCAGAGCCAGACCGAATGTGGCGATGGCTTTCGTTGCAAAGGTCATGATTCAATCACCGGTAACTGAATGTAGAATTCGGCACCGCCGCCGTCGGCATCGCGATAGCCAACCTGGCCCCCGAGCTGCTGGCAGAGTTTACGGGTAATGGCCAGACCCAGCCCGGTGCCGGGGAGCTTGCGGCTGTCGGTGGCGTCGGCCTGGCTGAACCGCTGAAACAGTCGTTCCTGAAACTCCGGCGACACCCCGGGACCATGATCCCGGATGCGGATTTCAGTGGTCTCGTCGTGCTCGATGACCGAGACTTCCACAGGGTGATTTTCCGGGGAAAACTTTATAGCATTCGACAGCAGGTTCGTCAGCGCTTGAACAAGCCGCGGGCTGTCGACATTGACCGTGATCGCCGGCCACGCCTGGGGGGTGTCAATGCTGACACTGTGGGCGCCCCCCCGGTATTCCCGAACAGACTCAATCGCCTCATCCAGAATGGGCGCCAATGCTTGCTGCTGCGGCTCCATGTGCATCTTGCCCGCCACCAGTTTTTCCATATCCAGCAGGTCGTTGATCAGAAGCATCAGGCGGCTGGTATTGCGCTCGGCAGTTTTCAGCAGTTTTTGTGCCTTATCCGGCAGTTCACCGGCCGCGCCGCCGGCCAACAGGCCGAGACTGCCCTTGATGGATGTCAGCGGTGTGCGCAGTTCATGACTGACGATCGAGATAAGCTGGTCTTTCATTCTTTCGAGCTTCTTGCGCTCACTGATGTCCTCAACAAGCGACCAAATGACTTTCCGGCCATCCATTTCCTCACTTAACATGCCCTGCAAGCGCACGGGGTAACGGCTGCCGTCTTTTCGTATGTACTCTTTCTCAAAAGGACCATAACGCCCGGTTTTGCTGAGGTCCGCGAGAGCTTTCTCTTCTTCGGGCAGGTACTCTTTGGGCGTGACATCCCAGTAACTGAGCTCGACAAACTCTTCTGCCGTATAGCCGCTAGGGGCAACCAGTGCGTGGTTGAGGTCCATAAAGCGGCCAGTCTCAAAGTCATTCAGCGCGATGCCAATGGGAGAAAACTCAAACAGGCCGCGCAGGCGCGCTTCACTCTGTTCCAGCGCAAGGCGTGCCTGTTGCTGTTCGTGGATATCCTGAATATACCCATGCCACTGGATGCTGCCATCCAGTAAGCGTTCCGGTTTGGCGTGACCCGAGACCCAGCGATATCCATTGCGTGGGTGCGCCACGCGATAATTCATCGCCCAGTTCTCCAGGGTCCAGGCTGAGTGTTCGATCGATGCGCTCACGGCGGCCAGATCATCCGGATGGATGCGCTCAAAAGCCGGCGCCGCATCCTCCGCGGCCTGCTCCGGGGTTATTCCATATAGATTCTCGACCTGGGGTGAGCTGAAGGGGAAGACCATTGTTCCATCGGGGAAACGGCGAAACTGGTACACGGTGCCCGGCAACTGTGCCATCAGCTTGGTCAGACGGTCATGACCGAGGCTGTTGGTCAACATCTCGGACAACCAGTTGGCCAGCAACCGGAGAAACAGCTTTTCGCTTTCGTCATAGTCCTCCTGCCTGGCACGGACAGAAGAAAAGTTCAGGGTTCCCCAGGGGTGGCCGTCCACCTCCACAACAATGCCTGCATAGCTACCCAGCGGGTTGGCTTTGTAACAAGGGTGAGCGTGATACTCAGGCCGATCCGTGTCCGGTATAAAGTACTCGCGGGTCGGCCCCTCATTGGCACTGGACACCAACACGTCGCACCAGGTGTCGCCCAGTGGGAACTGCTGACCGGCGGCCACCGGAATACCGTCACTGGCGTCTACCCAGGCAACGGTGTAAGTGTCTCTCTCGATCTGGCTGAGAATCGCCAGATCTGAGCCAAGGTAGCGTCTGCCCTCCTGCAGGGCGTGGCCAATCTTGTCATCCAGTGAGCGGTGAGTGGAGAAGGCAATATCATTCAGCAGCATCAATGCCCTTTGATTGTGCTCCAGTTGCTGCAGCGCATCGTGCTCGCGGGTGATATCCACAATAAACCCTTCAAGCACAGCCGGATACTGTGGATCGTCCCGTATGCATCGGCCGCGCTCTTCCACCCAGCGCCATCCCTTGGTGCGGTGGCAAATCCGGTATTCGATGTGCCACTCCGTATTATTCATCATCGCCTTTGCGACGGCCTCGTCACACTTTGCCGCATCGTCGCTGTGAATCAGTTCGGCGTAACTGATGCGTTTATTCCCGATCAGATCGTCTGCTGTGTAGCCACTGACGTTATCCACTTGCCTGCTCATATAGAGCATGGTCCATTGGTCATCCGGCAGGCAGCGGTAGGTCACACCGGGCATATTGTTCAGTAGTGCAGCCATTTCATCATGGCTTGCCTGTAGCTTCTCCTCCATTTCCGTGCTCTGTCTGCGCTGTCGGGCATCCGCCCGGATCAGATCCTCCACCATGCCCGCCAGTTCCCGGAGTAGACCAATCTGAGTGTCGTCAAACGATCGCGGTTGGCGGTCGATCAGGCAAAGGGTACCCAGGCGATGCCCGGTTTCGGTATGCAGGGGGGCACCGGCATAGAAACGGATGTCAGGGGCGCTGGTCACCAGCGGATTATCGAAGAAGCGCTCGTCCTCAAGCGTGTCCTCAACAACCAGAGGCTCGCTGTGATGAATCGCATGACCGCAGAAAGAGATATCTCGGGGTGTTTCTGTTGCGTCGAGCCCCTGCCGGGATTTGAACCATTGCCGATCCCGGTCGATCAAAGACACCAGGGCGATGGGCACAGAGAAGGTATGGCAAGCCAGACGGGTGATGCGATCAAAGCGTTCCTCCGATCCTTCGGCCAGCAGGCCACTGTCATCCAGCGCCTGCTGACGCTCGGTTTCATTATCCGGAGTCTTAGGGGCTTTCATGGGTTACCTCGATCAAGACGAGCCCTGCGCTTGTTGGTCTGACGCGCGAACCACCCGGTTTCGCCCGTTGCGCTTGGCACGGTAAAGTGCCTGATCAGCCTTTTCCAGCAATGCTTCGGCCGTATCTTTCGGAAACTGATGGTTATCTGCCACGCCTGCTGAGAGTGTGCAGGTAAAGGGGGCGCCATCGCTTGTAAATTTGATATCCGCGAAATCTTCCCGCAAACGGTTCACCAGTTTGCGGGCCTGATCGGCATCACAATCCGGCAACACCAGTGTGAACTCCTCGCCACCATAGCGGCCGAGTTTGTCAGTTATTCGAAAATGCTGGCGAAGCAGCGTGCCCACGGCGGCGATCACCGTGTCACCCACCGAGTGACCGTAGGTATCGTTGATTGCCTTGAAATGATCGATATCCAGCATCGCGACACTGAATGTTTGCGGGCGCCGTTGAGCCAACTGCCATTGCATCTGCAATGCTTCTTTGATGCTGGCATGCTTCAGCAAACCGGTCAGGCCATCCCGATTGCGGGTTCGTTCCAGTTCGCGCAGGCGCTGGATTCTGGCTGCGCATAATCGGACCAAAAGGTCCCTGTCGACGGGTTTTTCCAGAAACGCGTCCCCGCCTCTGAGGAGGGCCTGGTTGCGCAGCTCCGAGTTGGACTCCGCCGACAGGTAGATGATGGGTAAATGTGCCCAACGATCGGTTTGCGAGAGCAGTGCTGCAAGTTCCGCACCGGTCACATGGGGCAGCCACAGGTCCATCAGGACTAGCTCGGGGTCAAACTCGCTGACGGTTTCAAACAACTGGTAGGTTTGCTGGAGTATCGTCACCTGCATGCCCGCGTTTTCAAGAATGGACTGACAGTGACTCGCAAGTTCCCGATCATCCTCTATGATGAGGACCCGCCCGGGTTCGGAGTGCTCAGTCCGAATAACCTGGGAGATATGTGCAGCAAGCCTGACCATATCCAGCGGTTTGACAAAGTAACCCTGCGCGCCTGCGCGCAAGGCTTCCAGCCTCGCACTGAAACTCTCCTCAGCACCGGTGAAAAATATCGGGCATTGAAAATCGTCTAACAGGGCTTGCCAAACATCTTGCGGCTCGTGGCCTTCGCACTGAACGGCATGGTGATCGATCAGCAATAGGTCGGGTTCCGGGTTGTCGGTTGTTTTAAGAACACCGGCATCGTCCAGATGAAAAACACGAAAGCCAAAACTTGTCAGCTGCGACTGGGTATAACTGGCAAGCAGATGATCGCGTTCTATCAGCCATAGGCAGGGAGAGCCTGAAGCAATGGCCTGAGGGCTGGCTTCAATCGCTTTTTCGCTCTGCCCATGGCTGTCGGCCGCACGCGCATCTCTCAGTTCAGACAACCACCTGGCGGGAAGGTCTGCTTCTTTGGAAGGTTCCGGCAGGTTTTTTGCGACTATTGTTTCAAGCTCGCGGGCTTTCTCGCCGAGCGAGTGAAAACCGAAGGTGCCTGCAGCACCCGCCAGCTTATGCAATGCCGAATGCAATTCACTCAGTGCGTTTTCACAAGAGGGATGCGTTTCCAAACGGGAAGACAGACTTTCAAGCCGCCTGAATTCGGACTCCAGACGTTTGGCGTAGGCCGCTTTCAGCTTTTCAATTTGGTTGAGAGAACGGCCGGCAGGGGACGACTCAACCATCGAACTGCTCCCAAATCGCTCGTATATCATCCGCCAGAGTCATCGGGTCGAAGGGTTTTGAAATCACCTCTGCAACGCCCATTTTTTTATAACGTTCCAATTCCTCCGGGTGAACTTTGGCTGTCATGAACACGACCAGGGTGGCTTCCGTTATGGCCCCCTGTTTTCTGAGCGCGGTCAGAGTCTCCGTGCCATCCATGCCGGGCATCATGACATCCAGCAGAATCAATTGCGGCTCAAATGCCGGGATCTCCCGCAGTGCAACTTCACCGGACTCACAGGTTTTCAACGTAATCCCACCCACGTCTTCCAAGGCGAGGGCAGCAATCTCGCGGATGTCTGGGTCGTCCTCTACGTAAGCGACCTTTTGCAATGTGCTCATTTTTCGGGATCCAAAGTGGCTGTTTTCTTGTCTACATTCATGTAAGGCAGTTTCAAGCAATGAACTCCAGAGCCTTTTTTACCTACAGTGTAGATCCTTCGGCCTCTTCTGTTTTGCCGATTATTCGTTTTTGATGACTGACTACGGATCTTCAAAGCCAAGCATAGACTCAATTTCTGATCGTGGAGGACCGTTCGCCAGAGGGCATGGTGCCATGAACGTTAGGAACGGTAGTATTGATGCTGTGGATATTTCTCGCCGCATCAGGTCGTTTTTCTACAGCTACTTGTTCACTTCTCTGAACAGCATCATAGACCTAAATGCTAAGGAGGCTCTGAATAAGTCTCAAAATCAGCGATAATACGGTCATCGTCAACTGCACAGGATTCGTTGCCACCATGGATCAGATCACCTTCTCCGAAGCCGAGTACCAGACCAAGAAGCG
>NZ_JASSVM010000009.1 GCF_030541005.1 Marinobacter sp. SS5-14b
GGGAAATAGGCAAAAATCGAACAAAACAGAGGGTGATAACGCCAAAATCGCGCTTGAATGGCTTTTTTTCGAGTTGAAAAGCGATTCAGCGATAAATCAGGCGTTAATCAGACCCTCCCTAGAAAAGCTCCAAGACATAGGAATCTACACCATCGTAGTCACTGCAAAACTATATCGAGCTCATGATTTACCACACTTTGATATGCTCGTGTCAGGTGCCAATTCCTACTCCTCATGCACGAGAGCAGCAGAATTTATCTCAAATCAGCTTTCCTGCAATCTACAACAAAGCAGTAGGTTCATCATACTGCCAACCCTTAAGTCCTCCAGACAAAAACGTATGAAACCTACCTGAATGTATTGAAAAGGGCGTTGTGTGTCTTAACTTTAAAAAGAAATTCCTCATGGGCATACGGTCACTGTGTCAAGTGCTGTAATTCACTAAATCGGTTAATTAGGCGTGACACGGAATCACTTGAATTCGGTAAATTGATAATACAGCGACATAACGTAGGAAGGACATAAATCCTGGCTTCTATATTGTCACTGAAGATTGATACCTAGATCTGTTAACTGATAGAGAAAATTCTATGAACTCAACAAGTGATTCAACCCAAACTAAAAGCCTCCCTGCACTCGTACCGGGACGCTGGGTACGGCCTAACCTGCTTCCAGTGCTTTTTGGGATCAATGCTGAACAGGCGAGGAAATATCGGGAACGCGGATTTTGGCTGGAGGAGAAGCATTGGCGCTTCGATCCCGTTCGTCGCGTTGTTTATAACCCAGAAGAAATCGCAAACTGGTTTGAGGGAAAGCTGTGACAAAAAAGGACAACTCACTGGTGCTGCCGAAAGGGGTCGAAGTCCACGGCAATAAGCTGCGGATCTCCTTTCAGTATGGTGGTATGCGATGCCGGGAATCTGTTCCCGGCATCGCAAAAATTAACAAGTCGAGTATCGCCTACGCTGAAAATAAACGTACTTTGATACTGACAGAAATTAAAGAAAATCGCTTTGATTACGCGGCACATTTTCCGAATTCGAAAAATGCAAAACTGTTCAGTGGTTGGGGTGGTCCCGACCTGAGCAAGTTGGTTTCGGAATGCGTTGATGAATGGCTTTTGAAGCAAGAGGGAAAACAAGCCCCCTCGACTTACAAGAATTACAAGTCGAAATCAAAACATGTCATAACAAAATGGCCGAAGCGAAAGATCGCTGAGGTAACAAAAACTGAGATCGAACTATTCCAGACTGAACTGCTCCGTAAAGGATTGGCACCAAAAACCGTGAACGATGTTTTCACTGTCGTTCGCGGCATTTGGTCAGATGCGTTCCACGACGGCATTGTCCGAATCAATCCTTTGGAGCGTATCCCAAACGTGGAACGAGATAGAGATCCTGAGTTTGCAGACCCTTTCACTCTGCAGGAACTCGATCGCATCCAATCGGTTAAGACGATGCGCCAGCAAGACATTAACATGGTAATGTTCGCGTGTTGGTGTGGGTTGTCCATATCCGAGTTAATAGCGCTCTCCTGGGACGATGTAGACATGATTGGAGGGGTGATTAAAGTGCGCCGCGCCCACGTTAACGGTGAGTACAAAGTGCCCAAGGAAAAATCGCGCGTACGTGAGGTGGAACTGATAGAACCGGCTAAACAGTGGCTAAAACGTCAACAGGCAGCAACTTATCTGTTGCCGCCCTACATCATCGAGGTCCGCCAGCGTGACAATGTGACAATCAAGGAAGACACGGTTCGGCTGGTGTTCCGCAACGGCCAGAGCAATCAACCGTGGAACAACGCCAGTCTGTATCGGTGGTTTTCCGGCCACCTTCGCAGGGCCAAGGTGCGCCATCGCGGGCCGAACCAATGCCGGCACACATTTGCCAGCCGGATGTTGTCCAACTATATAAGTCTGGAATGGGTGGCCCATCAGCTGGGTCACGTGGACACTACCATGGTGAAGAAACACTACGCTCGCTGGATTCAGTCCGACACACCCAAAATGGCCGCTCAGGTTTCGCAGATGCTCGGGTTTAAAGTGGACGATAACGGACAGGAAAAACCGGATTCTGCCCCAATTCTGCCCCAAAAATGAAAAAAGCCCTGATTTTCTATTTGAAAATCAGGGCTTTAGTATGGCGGAGAGGGAGGGATTCGAACCCTCGATACGCTATTAACGTATACACACTTTCCAGGCGTGCGCCTTCAGCCACTCGGCCACCTCTCCAATAAACTGTTTCAAATCAGCAATGTCGTCGCTCATTTGAGGGCGCAAACTTTAATGGTTTTACGGGCGGTTGGCAACTCCCTTTCCAAAAATTGCAAAAACTTTTTAGCCATCAAGCGGATTTCTGTTTACCGGTTGAAGAGATTCAGGACTATCGTTACAAAGAAAGCCATCAACAAGAGGAACTCACGATGCTGATGAAAGCCGAGCAATCGACACTGCTGCTGATCGATGTTCAGGAGAAACTGATGCCCGCCATAAGCCACGGGGATGAAGTGATAGACCGGTGCACCATACTTGCCACCATTGCAGGGCTGATGGAGGTTCCGGTGCTCGGCACCGAGCAATTGCCGGACAAACTTGGCCATAATATTGAAGCGGTGCGGGAGTTGTGCGACCAGACTCTGGCCAAGCATCATTTTGATGCCTGCCCGGACGGTCTCGTTGACCGGTTACCGGAAGGTCGGCAGCACATTGTCATCGGCGGTTGCGAAACTCATGTCTGCATGATGCAGACTGCCCTGAGCCTGCTTGATGCGGGCTATAAGGTCTGGGTGGTGGCCGATGCGACTGGCTCCCGGAACGAATTCGACCGGGATGTCGCCTTGGATCGGCTGAATGAGAGCGGAGCAAAGATTGTCACGCTCGAAATGGTGGCGTTCGAATGGATGCGCCATTGCAAGCACACCCAATTCAGAAACATCCAGTCACTGATCAAATAAAGCCATCCAGCACGGGAACCATGACGTACAAAATCCATTCAGTCACCGGTGCTTTGAGGTTAGCAATGCTCAACATGGACTTTTCCAGAAAGGTCGTTATACGCACAGCCGAACAGGATTGGGTTCCCAGCCCAGCCGGCGGCGTACTCAGGAAGCCCCTCGCCCGGGAGGAAGCCGAACGAGGCCACGCCACCAGCGTTGTGCGGTATGAGCCCGGCGCCTCTTTCAAGCGACATGAGCACCCCCTCGGCGAGGAAATCCTGGTGCTTGAAGGCGTTTTTTCCGATGAAACGGGTGATTACCCTGCAGGCACCTATTTGCGCAACCCTCCGGGAAGCGGGCATGCCCCGTTCAGCAAGGAGGGCTGCACGCTGCTGGTCAAGTTGCATCAGTTCGACGAACGCGATCAGTCAATCGTTCGCGTAGACACTCACAACACGCGTTGGCTACCCGGTATTGGCGGGCTTGAGGTCATGCCGTTGCACGAGTTCGAGCACGAACATGTAGCCCTGGTTAAGTGGCCCGCCAACGAAGTCTTTCAGCCTCACAGGCACTTCGGGGGCGAGGAAATTTTCGTGCTGTCCGGAGAATTCTGTGATGAGCACGGCCGTTATCCCGAAGGTACCTGGATTCGCAGCCCCCACCTGAGCCAGCACCATCCGTTCGTCGAAAAGGAAACCGTCATCTGGGTTAAAACGGGCCATCTACCAATCCAGGCGTAACAAAAAGGGCCCCAAAGGGCCCTGAAGTGCTAAGAGATCGCCGTGTGCTGCCAGTTGTTTCTGTGGAACGCGCCGTTGCTTGCGACCTCCGATGCCGGGCTGAATCGTGCCTCCTCCCCGGCGGGGACCGCAAACACGTGGTAGGCCTCAGGGCCGAAAGGATCGAGCGCCGTATCAAGGTACTCAAGACTGTCCGGCACCGGCTCTCCCGAGAACGCGACGCGGAACTGCCGCTCCAGAGTTGGCGTGGTCACGCTCAGAGGCTGCTCCACCCAGAGATATACAGCCTTGTGGGGCACGATGTACTCGCTGCGCACCACCCTGTAACCCTCTTTGAGCGTGAGCGTGGTCGACTCTTTGCCCGGTTCGAGACGAAATTTATGGATGGTTTTCATAGCTGCTGCTCCTCATTGGGTTGCTGCCTTTTACAGCTTCATAATGAACAGGAACAGGGCTCGATAAAATAAGCTTTTCTGATCTTTTTACATCGATATTTTCGATGTTACTGGGGTTGTTTGTTGCCCTCGTGGGCTTCAACAATGGCACGCACTCCCTCGTGGGCGGTCTTCCGACCACGAGTAATGGCGAACAGCTCATCCATCACCTCTTCAATCGAGGCAATCCGCTCAACCTGGTACTGTCGGCAGACCTCTGCCCTGATCGCAGTCGGGGCAGCAAACACACCATACCCCTGGCTTCCGAAGACCTTTATCAAGGCACTGTCGTCCACCCGGGCGACCAACTTCATGCGAACTCCATTCAGGGAAAACCAGTTCATCAGGCGCTCGAAATAGGGTGCGCCGGTCGCGTTGGCCAACAGCGGCTGTCCATTGAGGGATTCCGGGAAGCCCTTCTTCAGCTTCTTTGCCAGGTCCGGCGCTGCGAACAGGCTCATGCTGGATCCCGACAACGGATGCACGGTGAGATTGCCCTCTTCCTGGAGCTTTGGCACACGGTCTGTGAGCACCAGGTCCAGCTCTTTGCGCTTCAAGCTCAGAACCAGATCCTCAGTACGGCCGGTCTGGCAGTCCAGCTGGATTGCGCGCTCACCCGCCATGGCGGGCTGCAGAAGTTGGTAGGCAATCAATTTGTGAATGGACGCAGATACACCTGCTCGCAAAGTCAGCGGCCGCTCGGAAGGGTCGAGCCTAAGGGTTTCGGTGAGTTCACCAGTGAGTGCAAAGATCTCGTTGGCATATCCCAGGACAAGACGGCCAAAATCGGTCAGGGCCAGCTTACGGCTTTCCCGGGAAAAGAGGCGACCACCTACCGAAGCTTCAAAGGTGGCCAACTGGCCGCTGAGGGTTTGTGGTGCAAGCTCGAGAACCTCACTGGCGCGGGCAATCGAACCTTCTCGACTGATCACCCAGAAATAATAGAGATGGCGAAGGTTAAGCTGCTCCATCACTCTTTCCGGCTTCGACGGCGTCAGGCGCCCGATCCCGCAACAGCCAAATCCCCATCAGCAGCCCGTGCAGAATAAGGAACGGCACCGCAACCATAACCAGCCCGCCCCAACCCAGCCAGCTCAGTATCGCGCCTGCAGACAGCGCAGCTGTAGCCTGGGCACCGAACACCATGATGTCGTTCAGGCCCTGAACCCGGAATCGCTCCGAATCCCGGTAGCCACCAGGCAAGAGCGTGGTGCCGCCGACAAAGAGAAAATTCCAGCCAATACCCAGTAACAACAGGGCGGAAAGGTAGTGGTGGAAACTGATGCCGCTGGCTGCGAGGACAATGCAGCCAAGATAGGCCAGCAGCCCTGCCGCCATCATCAGCGGTATACCCACCACACGGGTCAGCCAGCCACTGATCAGAGACGGAAGATACATGGCCATAATATGAAGCTGTATAACGCGCTTGGCATCATCAAGGTCGTGACCGGCCATCTCAGTCATACTGAGTGGCGTTGCTGTCATGATGAAACTCATCACAGCGTAACCGATAGCTGCACCGCTGATCGCCACCCATACCAGTGGGTTGGCCAGAATCTCCCTTAACGGGCGGCCTCCCCCCGGCCGGGCTTCCTGAACCCGTTCGCCCCGGGCCCGATAGCCAACGCCAAGAATCAGCAGGGCACCACCCTGCACGACCGCCAGACCAACCCAACTGATCAGAAATGGATGCTGCTCGGCCGCGCCACTGCCCAAACCAGCCACTTCTGGCCCAAGCCAGGCCGCCACCAGACCTCCCAGTAGCACCCGAGCTGCGGCAGACCCCGCCATGGCCGATGGCACAGACTCCATGGCCGCAAACCGATATTGGTGAACAACCGCCAGCCCGGTGCCGCCAACGACGGCAGCAAGGCACAATAACGAGAACAAGCCAGACCAGGACGCCAGCGCACCCAAAACGCCCGCCACGATGCCCATGACTGCACCTAGCAGCATGACTCGCTTTCGCCCTACCCGCTCCATCAGCCAGGTGGCCGGTTTGATTGCCAATACCGTACCCACAACCACCAAGCCAACCGGCAGGGTTGCGTACTCTGCCGCCGGTGCGAGCAAGCGCCCTTGAATACTGCCGATAAATACGATGAAGGGGGCGGTGCACATGGCCAGTGCCTGAGCGGCGACCAATATCCAGACGTTCATTGGCATGATTTACTTCTTCCGGTAAATGATGCCGGGGTGGCACTGCACCATCTCATAAAGATCCGGCAGACCATTCAGGGATTCCGATGCCCCCAATATCAGATAGCCGCCCGGGTTGAGCGCCCCGTGCAGACGGGTGAGAATGTCCTTTTTGAGGTCTGCAGAAAAATAGATGAGCACATTACGGCATAGAATGATGTCAAACTTCCCGAGCATGTAGCGCTCCAGGAGGTTCAGCTCCTTGAACTCCACCATGGCTTTGATCTGGGGGCTGATCTGCCAACCACCGTTCAGAGACGGCTTGAAGAAGTGCTTCTGGCGCTCCGGTGACAGCCCGCGCCCAATCGCGATCATCTCGTACTCGCCCCTGCGAGCAACCTCCAGGACGCTTTTCGAAATATCTGTCGCGGTGATCTTCACATCCCTTAGCTTACCGGGACGCGTACGCCGGAATTCATCCACCACCATTGAGACCGAGTAGGGCTCCTGCCCGGTGGAACACGCAGCGGACCAGACCCGCAAGGGCTGCAGAGACTTGCGTTCTTCGAACTCTGGCAGCAGCTTATCCTGGAGAATTCTGAATGGGTGATTGTCTCGAAACCACAGCGTCTCGTTTGTGGTCATCGCATCAATAACCACTTCCCTCAGACTGGTGCGGCCGGGCCGTTTCAGACGCCCTAGCAATTCACCCAGGGAGTTCAGGCTGTTTTCCTCAAGAATCCGGCGCAGACGGCTTTTCACCAGATACTGTTTATTGTCTCCCAGCAGAATGCCACACGCATCCTGCAGGAACGTTTTGAATTCTTCGTATTCCTGGGGCGTTATATCCGCTTTCATTGGATCTCTATTGTGGGTAGATCTGTTAACCGGCGCATCAATGCTGATCGATCACTTCCATCACGCGCTCGGCCAGCTCATCAGGGCTGAATTTTGCCATAAAATCATCTGCACCCACCTTTTGAACCATGGCGCGGTTAAACACACCGCTCAATGATGTGTGCAGCATGATGAAAACATCTTTCAGGGCCGGGTCTTCCTTGATCCTGGTGACCAGGGTGTAACCATCCATTTCCGGCATTTCAACGTCGGAAATAATCAGCGACAAATGATCCCGCGCTTTGCTGCCGTCCTGAGTGATTTCCTTCAAATATTTGAGGGCCTGCTTACCGTCGTTATGAGTAACAACCTCCATCCCGATCGCGGTCAGGCAACGCTGGATCTGCCGGCGAGCAACAGCTGAATCATCAACCACGAGCACCGGAAGATGGCCGGGGATACGCTCGGCGCTTTTTGCAACAAGCTCCTCAGTGACATCTTCCCGAAGCGGAGAAACCTCTGAAAGAATCTTCTCCACATCAATGATTTCTATTAATTTATCTTCTATCCGCGTAACCGCTGTCAGGTAAACATCTCTGCCTGCACCCTTGGGCGGCGGCACGATGTCTTCCCAGTTCATGTTCATAATGCGATCCACGCTCGACACCAGAAAGCCCTGGGTTTTCCGGTTGTACTCGGTGATGATCACAAAGCTGGTCGCCAACTGCTCCTGAGGAATGCCAGGCAAGCCAATCGCCATGCTCAGGTCAATAATCGGGATGGTCTCGCCGCGAATGTGTGACACGCCGCGAACCACATGGCGACTGTTCGGTATTGAGGACAGCTTCGGGCACTGTAAAACCTCTTTCACCTTGAACACGTTGATGCCGTATACCTGTTTGCTGCGCAGCCGGAACAGCAGTAACTCAAGCCGGTTCTGACCGACCAGCTGGGTTCGCTGATTAACGCTGTCTAATACCCCTGCCATGATGTTTCACTCCTGGCGCGCCGAAGCCGGCATCAAAATTGCTTACAATCCACAAAGCGTGGTTTTCGCGCAAGCGGGCCAAATAATTGGCAACCTGCGGTTATCAATCTTTAACGACCGCAACGCCATTTCCTTAACCCGATTGCCATAAACATGCACTTAACAACAGCATAGGATAAAGCGACACAGATGCGAATCATCTTTTTAGCCACCTTATGCCTCTTTACCAGTTTGCCAGTACTGGCCGGGGATGCAACAACGGCGAGCGATATACGACGAATTGCCGACCAGTTTCTGGAGCAATGGGCCGCCAGCCAATCCGAAACCGGTTACCGGATCGAATATAGCGTCGGGAACATTGACAGCCGACTCTCACTTGCGCCTTGCGACGGCAAACCCGCGCTCGGTTTTGCCAGCGAGCCACTGGAAACCACCACGCCGTCAGTACTGGTCACCTGCGAGGGCAAACGCCCCTGGAGGATGTATGTGACCGCCAGCGTTGAAGTATACGGCACCGCTCTTGTCGCCGCCCGCCCGTTGGCGAGAGGTGAACGCTTGTCGGGCAGCGCCGTTGCATCACGCCAGGTACAGATCAACGCCAGCCACCGGGGCGTGCTGAATGACCCTGAAGCCGTATCAGGCATGATGGTTCGCAGATCGGTGAGAACCGGCACCCTGATAACACCAGATCTGCTCGAAGCGCCCAATGCCATCGAACGGGGTGACCATGTTATTATCGTCGCCCGCACTGGGTCCTTTTCGGTCAGCTCCAGGGGCAAGGCACTGGCCAGCGCCGGAATTGGTGAGCAGGTGATGGTGGAAAATCTCCGCTCGTCCCGCACGGTGAGAGCGACGGCAGTCGCGCCAGGCCGGGTAGAAATTCCCATGTAATTCTGCCCACCCCAGCCGCCGGAATTTTTTTTCCGGATTGGACTAAAGTACGGCAACACTTTGCCGATAAGTAGACATAAACCCGAATCCGCCACACCTTCAGTGTGGCCCCAGGCAAGCAGGTAACCTTATGTCAGTTGACTTAAATGGAATTGGCCCAGGCCAGGTCAACACCACCAGAACCACGGCCGATAAATCAACCGGCAGCCAGAGTACGCCTTCGACTGCCGGCGAGCAGGCAAAGGCCCAGAGCCCTGCTGCTCGCGGTGAAAGCGTCAGCCTCAGCAACCAGGCCAAAAACCTGAAGCAGCTGGAACAGAAACTTGGCGACTACCCTGAAATGGATGACGATCGCATTGCGCAGATTCGCTCTGCACTTGAAAGTGGCACCTACAAGATTGATGCAGAGAAACTGGCCCAGAAAATGCTTGAGATGGATAACAGCATTTTTGGGTGAGTAAGACATGGCCGCAATCGATGAGTTGAAGACCCTGCTTTCAGAAGACATCCGCCAGCTTGAAACACTGGCGGAGCTTCTCCACCGGGAAAAACAGGTATTGTCATCTCAGGATGTCAAACCCCTCCAGATTATCACCGAACAAAAGAACCACGTTCTGAGTGACATTCGCGAGCGTGCGCGGCAGAAAATCCGCCTCCTGGTCAGTATGGGCTACCGCCCGGATAGCGGCGAGCCGTCGCGCTTTATCCGTGCTGGCGGCATGGACGACCTGTACCAACTCTGGAAAACCGCCGATCAGAAACTCCGTGAGTGTCAGTCCGCCAACCAGAATAATGGTCGCGTCGTCGGGCACCTGCAAAAGAGGCTGACCCGGATAACAGACATCTTCCGCGGTGCCTCGGCACAGCAGAAGCTTTACGGCGCCCAGGGCCAGCAAACCAGCGTATCCAGCAGAACCATTCTCGCGAGCGCCTGACACCCGCTCCGAAATCAAAAATGCCCGGCATTCTGTGCCGGGCATTTTTTGGTTAGAGCAATCGTTCAGCGAGTGTAGATCGTCATCTGGGAATCCGGATGGAAGCGGATATTCTGGATGCTGATATTACCCATGGACGGCGTTTGACCACCCATCACTCGGATATTATCCATGCGAATTTCCTCGATTCGCTCCGGCATAGCCAGGCGAAGCGCGCCGTCGTCACGAATCGAATATCGCGCCTCCCCTTCACGGTAATGTACCCCGGTAATGCTGAGATCCGAATCCAGAAAGCTGAGAACCGGAACAAAAACGTTGGCGGCGAGGCGAATGCCTTCTACGGCATCCAGACCGGCGGTATCCGGGTCAGTTATATCACCCGCTTCTGCCCGCTCCGGCATGGATGCCACCGTGCTGATACGGTCGAGAAGATTAACGCCACTCTGAGCCGATACGTTGGACATTTCATCTTCCGACAGCGGCGCAAAACCACTGGACTCATACAACTGGCCGGCTTCCGCGGTGGCCGCAGAATCGGTCGAAGTATTGCTTGTCGCCGCGAAAGACACCAACGGCTGGAACGGCAATGCCACCACAGCAACCAGTGCAGCCGCATTACGATAACGGGACTGATGCTTGAGCACTCGGTGCAGTTCTTTCTCGGTAATCCATCCTGCGGAAACCAATACCTCACCGAGCCGCAGCCCCGAAGAGCGCTGCGCATGCAGAGCTTCTTCCAGTTGGCCCTCAGAAAGATAGCCACGGTTAATCAGCAGCCGGCCAAGGCGTGACTTCTCTTCAAATCCTTGATGGACTTTCACTAGACCTCTCCTGTGTTCACAATGAACACCGCACAACTCAGCTCGGTATTTCGGTTTATCCGTTCAATATAGCCCAAGACTAGCCGAGTGCTGCCCCACATGCTGTTTGTATTTGCTCTTATCGGGGTAAGGATCTGTTAAGATCGTGCACTGTTTTGTAGCTAACCTGATTATGTCAGGAATTCAGACACTGATTAAAACAGCGAGCACCATTGAAATGACAAATTCCGTGAAAATCCCCCCGTTTGTGATGTCTGTCGCGTTTATCGTCATGTCCATCCTGTTCCTGTCTGGTCAAGCCCAGGCAGAGACCAACAGTGAACTGCCGAAAGTGCGCTTTGTAACGTCGGAAGGCGCTTTCGAGCTTCAACTTCGACCAGACGTCGCCCCCGAAACTGTGGAAAATTTCCTGGGCTACGTTGAAGACGGCTTTTATGACGCCACCATTTTCCACCGTGTTATTTCGGGTTTCATGATACAGGGCGGCGGGTTTACAGCCGACATGGCTCAAAAGCCGACCAACGCACCTATCAAGAATGAAGGCAGCCAAACCCTGCCCAACCTGCGCGGCACCATTGCCATGGCCCGCACCAGCAATCCGGATTCAGCAACCTCACAGTTCTTCATCAATGTTGCCGACAATGACTTTCTCAACGCCGGTGTGCGTGGTGCGGGTTATGCGGTGTTCGGCAAGGTCACCGATGGCATGGGCGTTGTAGACCGAATCGCATCTGTCGAAACCGGTCGCAAACGTGGCATGGCAGACGTACCGGTTAAACCGGTAGTGATCGAAAGCGTTACAATGCTGAGCGCCGAAGACTGATCACTATGGACCAGCGTGTGAACCCGCCGGCCACAGAGCCGGCGGATTTAATCTGGCGGGAGGGTGTTCCTGAGTCGGCGCGTTTCGGCGACGTGTACTTCAATCGTGAAAACGGGCTGTCTGAATCCCGGTACGTGTTCCTCGAGCCAAACAATCTGCCAGACCGGTTCACCAACCTGCACAGCAACGAGCATTTCGTCATTGCAGAAACCGGCTTCGGAACCGGCCTGAATTTTCTTGTCACCTGGTCTGCATGGCGGAAGTGTCGACCGGAAAATAGCAGCATTCTGCACTTTGTGTCGGTTGAACGCTTTCCACTGCCCCAGGAAGATCTGCGTAAGGCGTTCGAACTTTGGCCGGAGCTGGCCTCACTGGCCGATGAACTGCTCACACAGTACCCCCACCTGATAAAAGGGACCCACCGCCTGGTATTCGACGGCGGCCGGGTTCGCCTCACCCTGAGCTTCGGCGATCTGCTCAGCGCCCTGAGCAACCACTCCTTCCAGGCCGACGCCTGGTACCTGGATGGCTTTGACCCCTCGCTCAACCCGGAGATGTGGACTGATGACGCCATTAAACGGGTCAGAGAACACAGCAAGCCCGGCACCACTCTCGCCACGTTTACGGCGGTTAGCCGAATCCGGAAGGCTCTGGAAACAAACGGTTTCTCCGTACAAAAACGGCCCGGTTTTGGCCGCAAACGGGAAATGCTGACGGCGAACATAAGCTCTGGTGCCCACACATTGGAAGTTCCGGCTGTTGAGAGGGTTACTATTATCGGAGCCGGAATTGCCGGCTCTCTGCTGGCACGCAATCTTGCCGAACGTGGCATTCCGGTGCTGCTGATTGACCAGGCGAGCGCCCCTGGCGCAGCAGCGTCCGGCAACCCCCAGGGTGCGCTCTACGCCAAACTTGGCATCGAATACAACGCTCAGGCCGAACTGGCCGCAACCGCACTGAGCTTCAGCCAACGCTACTACCGGCCATGGCAGTCCGACTTCTGGCATCCTACCGGCCTGCTTCAGCTGGCCACCACGGATCAGGAAGTGGCTCGACAACAACGGTTTTGTCAGCGTAACCGGTACCCCGAAGCCTTTCTGACTCCCGTCGATGCCCGGAAGGCGTCGGCCCTGGCCGGCATCGAGATTAAGGCACCCGGGCTGTGGTTTCCCGGTTCCGGCTGGCTGGAGCCATCCAAAGCCTGTCAGACGCTGGCCGACCACCCGCTGATTGACGCCCACTTTAACGTCAGCGTTGCCCTTGTTGAGCCTGACGACGGGCTCTGGCGCATTCACGACAGTCGCGGCGGCACCCATACCACGAGCCGCCTTGTTATTGCCTGTGGCCACAACACCGCCGAGGTAGCCCCCGTTACCGGCGAATTACGCCTGAAGCCTATCCGGGGCCAAATTACCTGCCTGCCGGAATCGGGCCTGAACCTGCCAGACACCGTTATCTGCGGGTCCAAATACCTGAACCCCGCCAGCAACGGGCAAGCGGTCATCGGCGCTACCTTCGACCTGAAAAGCGACAATCCTCTGCCCACGCCCGAAGGCCATCAAGAGAATCTGGACGAACTGTTCCGGATGCTGCCCTCGCTCAGTTCCGACAGGGCGCCGGAACCAGACTCCATGGCTGGCCGGGTTGCCTTTCGCTGCACCACACACGACTATCAACCGGTGTCGGGACCACTGCATACGCCAGCAGGCGACGAGGTAAAGGGCGTCTTCCTGTTTACTGGCCTGGGCAGCAAGGGCCTGGTTTGGGCTCCACTACTCGCGGAGTTCCTTGCCGACCAGATCACCGGCCAGCCGGCCTGTTTGCCCGACTACCTGGCCCGACGCGTCGAAACGCGACGCCTGTACCGGAAGACTGATGCATGATGGCAATAAACTCTCTCTGAAGTTATTGGCTATTCGGCCGATAACTCGTTTATGTGAGGCCTCGCAGCGAATGCGAAGGTCCGTTTCAAGGGGTGTTCCATGTCAATTCACGTCAGCGAGCCGGGGCGACCGGTAGGTACGCGGCTGCCGGAGATTTTCCGAAACCGACGGGTGGGTGATGTAACGGAGCTGACAGAATCCAGCGCCATCTCAACAGATCACAGTGAAGCAACCGACGCCGAATTCCAGCAAGCCGCTAACAGTGGCAGGTACCGTGCTTTGCAGGAGTATGGTGCAGCCGGGGCTGGGGAACGCAGGGAAGAAAGGGTGTATTTGCCGGTTTCGGAAATCTGCTCGCCGGCCCAGTATTCCGTACCGGCTTACGTAACGATGAGCCAGGCCCTGTCGGCCATGGAAGACAACGGCGTACATCACCTCGTGGTGTTATCAGACGACAACGTAGCCGGGCTAATCGATCTGCGATGGCTTTTAACCTGGGTGCACGAGCACTCCGCTGAAGCTGACAGCCAGAGCCTTATGCACGTTGAACTGCCGGCGTTCCTGACCGCTTCGCCGGAAACAGACGCTCATCAACTTGCACGATTAATGCTCGCACACCGCCTGAACGCGGCGCTTGTTGTCGACGGCCGCGGCAAGCCGACGGGTATCGTGACCAGCACGGATTACCTCAAGCTGTATGCCAACGCCAGCCGGCACGAAGGATCGGTTTAGACCCGGCCCTTCGTGCACCCCGGCTGTCAGGGAGCTACCGGAGTCAGTAGTTTGCCCTCCGGGCTGAATACCAGAAGTTGGCGGATTCCTGCTACCTCGACCAGCGCCAACACCTCGTCATCCCGATAGTTCACCAGGTCCAGGAACTCAATCGCCTGCGGCAGTTGTGTGCTCCAGTTCCGATAGGCCGCCTCTTCTTCAGTGCTCCGGCGCGCCAGAATGCCATCACTGCCGGTCACTGCTGCAACACCCGCTTCAAATTCGCCGTTGGTATTGCCGGCAACCAGAATATCACCATCGAACAACACACTACGGCTCAGCGTTTCTGTAGCTGAATCAGCCGGGTCGTTAATGGTATAGGCCACACCGGGTTCGCCACTGGTATTGACGCCCCATACGAAACCCGCCTGGCTGTTCAGCTCCTGAGAGCGGGCCAGTTGATTGTCCTCACCTTCCACTTCAGTGATCGAATAGGCGATTCCGCTCGCGTTGCCCAGCAGCCAGGCATAGCCCGCACCATAGACACCATGGTTTAACTGCTCAGTCTGATCTTGACCCACCTGGAAAAGGGCTGGCCCGGATGCCGCACGGCCACTGGCAAAGAAAGGCCCGACCGAACCGGTACCATCCACAGACACAGGGGCCTGACCAAAAAGCACGGCATTTGAGATATTGGTGCTACCACCAAGCAACTTGTCGGCGCCATTCGAACCAACCAGGCTGACGGCGCTGAGCGCAGCCGCACCGCTCTCATCCTTGATTTCTGCCAGAAACACGTCCGCGCCACCGGAGGGTGATTGCTCTCCCCAACTGCCGGACGTCTCACCCGCAACCATCACAACCGGCTTGCTGCTTTCCGCGGTCAGGCCCACCCAACGAACCAGGTCGTCTGCAGCGGAGCCAGTTTCGAATACCGACGCCCACACACTCTGATAGCTAGTTCCGTCGAACCGATAGAACGCCGTATTCACATCCTCGCCCCCTGACAAACCGGGCGCCGAGTAGCCAACCGCAAGTTCATAGTAAGTCTGGCGAGGCGTTGCACTGATATCCAGCCGGTCCGCAACATCAATATAGATATCCGTGCCGGTGACCCCTGGAGCTACCACAAACGCTTGCAGCAGCGTGGCGGCCTGATCGAATATTCTCACCTCAGCTTCACTGGCGGTATAGCCTGCAACGAACAAACGACCGTTGTGGCCCAACGCGATGTCGGTCGGTGTAAAACCACCGCTGAACGTCTGAGCGGTGACTAACTGATTGAGATTGACCCGTAACAGGCTCTCGTTCTCACCCCGGGCGTAACCCTCTTTACCTGCCTGGAAAAAATTATCCACTCCGAGCCTGAGAAAGCGGTCGTCAAAACCGTCATCAGAGCCGAGGGTGTAGGCGTTGCCCCGGATACGGAATTCAATTTCATTTTTGCCAACCGGAAACACTAATTCCGTGGCCACCACGTCATTCGGGCCGACAATCTCATAATGAGTGCCCAACTGAGCACCGGAATCCCGAGCATCATCAAACTTAACCCGCACTTCACCTTCTCGCTCGCCAGAGAGAATGGCTTTATAGGCAGTGAGCTTTGCAATATCAGGCTCACCATCCGCATTAATGGCATCTTTTTTCCCGCCGTTCAGCGTTTGAACTGACACCACCGGCTCATTATCGGCAATGGTAATGCCTGCCTTGACCTCCGTATCACTGGCGCCGAGAGCGGCAATGCCGGAACGGACTTCGGTCAGGCGAATGCTGGCGAGTTCGCTTGGCTCCGGAATACGGTCATCCACGACTTCCAGCGGGATGTAACACTCTGTGATACCCGGCTCAAGCGTGAGGACACCCCGATCATAAACACCCTGGCTGTTCTGCTGGTAGGTCACGTACGAGAGCAGATTTCCGTTCTCGTCTGTCGGTGCCGCCGAGTTCGAACCACGGGCGACGATATCCTGCCCGATTATCGCTCGACCCGTGTTGGCGGTGCTGTATTCGCAGTTTTTGTGTGGGGCGGTAAAGTTGGAGTCACAACTATCAGGGTTAAAGTCGCTGCCCAGCTCAAAGGCGATGGCAATGCGAGTCACTGAGGGCTGGTCAAGCTCGACTTTGGCGTAAGTTCGGTACGTTTTTTTTGTGATTCTGTTGGACGTATCAAACGAGCCATCATCAATATACACATTGAGGTCAAAAGCATGCTCACCGGTTGGCTCCAGATCGGGCACTGCACAGGCTGCGTCTGAAGGGTCCTTTACTTCCAGCGCTTCACCCTCAGTGACCTCGGAGGCTTCTGCAGACAGGACATTGCGTTTGACTTCGATATCAAAGGGCTGGAACCCGGACATCCGCCCGTCAGTACCGATGACCTCAATGTTCTCACGCTTGCCGAGATCCGCGTCGCCACGGTTACCGCCGGACAGCCCGGGAACGCCCCGCATGATAATGCCCTGCCGCGCCTTGTTGCTGGTGTCTTCCAGCGCCAGCCAGGACGGTGCGTTGGTCAGCGAATAATCGAGAATGCTCTCGCCGCCATAAGCGCCCCAATTGTAGTAGTACTCAACGCCGAGATAGGCTGTGGCAGGCGGCGCACCGATCAAGGTGGGCTGATCCGGATCTTTCTCGGTTTTGCAGCCGGCGACCGCCAGTGCAATAAGAGTCAGGCTAGCCAGACGGCTGGAAAGGACAGTGCGGGGGAGCAAATCGGCGCGCATGCAAAAATCCGTTTCATGACGTTGTTGTTATGGCGGTGCCCGGCCACGATGTCAGGGGGCCGGCTTACACACCGTTACAGATCAACACCATGTTAGCCAATTTGAACCAGACAGGACCTGCGCGAGTTCTCAGATTCACCGGCCAGAGTCTACTCAGCCCCCATCCCGTGTTGGTCCAGTAATGCCAACAGGCCATCTTCGTCGAGTACAGGCACACCAAGCTGTTCCGCTTTGGCAAGTTTTGAGCCTGCCGCCTCACCGGCCACGACACACGCAGTCTTTTTCGACACGCTGCCGGCAACCTTGGCACCCAGGGCCTCCAGCTTCTCTTTTGCCTGGTCGCGGGTCATTCGCGAAAGGGCCCCTGTAAGCACCCAGGTTTCTCCGGCCAGAGGCTGCTCATCGGCCGCAACTACCTGCTCTGTCTGCCAGGCAACGCCCGCCTGTTGTAATGCCTGCAAGGTTTCCTGATTATGAGCCTGGTCAAAAAAACGGCGAATGTGACCAGCCACAATCGGGCCCACATCAGGCACCTGCTGCAATGCCTCTTCATCGGCGCTCGCAATGGCTTCCAGTGTGCCAAACCAGGAGGCCAGAGACTTGGCGGTCGCCTCCCCAACCTCGCGAATGCCCAGAGCGTACAGAAATCGCCACAGTACCGGGTTGCGGGAACGGTCAATGGCAGCAATCAGGTTACCTGCGGACTTGTCACCCATACGTTCCAGGCTGGCCACCTGAAACCTGGTAAGCCGATAAAGGTCCGCAACCGTGGCCACCATACCCTCGTCAACCAGCACCTCGATCAGGCGATCGCCAAGGCCCTCAATGTCCAACGCCTTACGGGATGCGTAGTGGCGAATGGCTTCCTTGCGCTGGGCCGGGCAATACAATCCTCCGGAACAGCGGGCGACGGCCTCACCTTCGAGCTGCACGATATCGGAGTCGCACACCGGGCAGTGTTTAGGCATGGTGACTTCCGGGGCCCCCGCAGGGCGCTTCTCGGCCACCACCTTCACAACCTGGGGAATCACATCGCCGGCCCGGCGAATAAAGACGGTGTCTCCGATATGAACATCCAGCCGGCGAACTTCATCCATGTTGTGAAGCGTGGCGTTGGAGACCGTCACGCCGCCCACAAACACTGGTTTCAGCCTTGCTACCGGAGTCACTGCGCCAGTGCGCCCCACCTGGAATTCAACATCCTCGACCGTGGTCAGCTCTTCCTGGGCCGGGAACTTGTGGGCAATGGCCCATCTTGGCGCCCGGGATACAAAGCCGAGCGTCTGCTGCAAGTCCAGTCGATTAACCTTGAACACAATCCCGTCAATTTCATAAGGCAGGGTATCGCGCTTTGCCATCAGGTCGTTGTAGGCTTCCAGACAGGCGTCAGCGCCTACAGCGAGGCGCATTTCCGGATTGATTCTGAAGCCCCAACCCCTAACTCGTTGCAGGCTGTCCCAGTGAGTTGCTGGTAACTGGTTTTCATCCGTTACCGCCATGCTGTAGGCACACAACTCCAGTGGCCGCCTGGCGGTGACCGTGGATTTTTTCTGGCGCAGACTGCCAGCGGCGGCATTTCGAGGGTTAACGAAGGTCTTTTCGCCCTGAGCCGCCAGTCCCTGGTTGAGTTTTTCAAACCCGGCCCTGGGCATATAAACCTCGCCGCGAACCTCAACCAGATCGGGGAAATCTGAACCCCTGAGCTTCAGGGGAACCGAGGGAATGGTGCGGATATTGGCGGTAATATCTTCGCCGGTATAACCATCACCCCGGGTTGCTGCGCAGGTGAGCAGGCCTTTTTCGTAGTGCAGGCTGACCGCCAGGCCGTCCAGTTTCGGCTCGCAGACATACTCAACGGGCACGTCGGTACCTAGCCGCTCACGAACCCGACGGTCAAAATCCTGCAATTCCTCTTCACTGAACGCGTTATCCAGAGACAGCATCGGCAACCGGTGGGTAACTTCGGCAAAACTGGTCTCAGCGCTGCTACCTACCCGGCGGGTGGGTGACTCTTCAGACGCCAGTTCCGGGTACCTGGATTCCAGAGCCTGGAGTTCGCGAAACAATCGGTCGTATTCTGCGTCCGGAATTTGGGGGTCATCCAGTACGTAGTAATGGTAATTATGGTCATCCAGAGCAACGCGCAGGTCCTCTAAGCGCTGCCGAATATCTGCAGAAATCTGGGTCATCAGGTGGGTGTCCTGGTTGTGCGTTACACCCGGTGGGAACGCTGTTTACGTTCAAATTCACGGATGCGCTGACGGCAGTGCTCGATGGTTTGGGGCGTCATAACACTCCGGCGCTCGTCTTTCAGGTCGCCCCCCATGTTACGAACCACGCACTGGGCTGTTTCGAGCATGAATTCGAAAGCCTGCATCGCATTAGAGGGCCCCGGCAGACTCATGAAAAAGCTGATACCGGGCGTGCTCAGCGACGCCATATCCTGGGGACGGAAGGTACCGGGCTCTACGGCACTTGCGACACTGAACTGAACCGGGGTCGTGGTATCAGCACCCTCGTGGCGGTGGTAGATGTCCATGTCACCATGCTCCAGACCACAGGCTTCAAACAATTTCTTCAGCACGGGCCCCTGAAACTCTGCGCCCTGATGGGCCAGTACGTTAATGACCAGCACTTCCTTGGCTTCCGGCCGGTTAGCGCCAGCCAAAGGCTGATTTTTTGCCGGCCTGGCCACCTGCCTTCTGGCGGTGTCTTCCTCTACCTCAGAAACCTTGCCCACCTCCGGGCGCTCTTCCACTTCCGGATCGTCGCTCTCTTTGGTGGCTTTCGGTTCAGGCGTCGGCGTTTCTGGTTGCGCGGTTTCGCGACGTAACACTCTGGGCGGGCTGAGAATGCCATCGTCGTCATCCTCGGCCATATCCGGAATGGGGTCTTCGTCTTTGCGGTTCGCGCTCCAACCCGACTCCGGCGCAACATCGTCGTCATCGGCGCTGGTGATAGGCTCAGAGGTATCAGATTTCAGATAGCCCTTCTCTTCAAGTGCACCTCTGGAGACGATGCGGGCGCCACCGTTCGGCAATTCGGGGTTGAACTCCCGATCCAGGGGCGATTCCTGAAGATCATCCACCCCCATGCCAGACGAGATCGCCATGGATTCCTTGCGGGCACGATGCATTCGCCGGATGCCATCAATGACAATTCCAAGAATAACCAGGGTACCTATGGCAATTAACCATTCCCTAAGAGACATAATGCGGCTGTCCTGTTTGCAGTTTGGAACGTTGCTACTCTAAGAAAAGCCCGTAATGAATACAACGCACACCGGGCTCAGATGGCGTTATTGTCATGGTTGACGGCTTTTTCGCCAACCCTCAGGCTTCGGCCAGGGCCGCTGCCTCGTCGACATCCACCGACACGAGCCGCGAACATCCCGGTTCGTGCATGGTGACCCCCATCAACTGGTCCGCCATTTCCATAGCGATCTTGTTGTGAGTAATGTAGATGAACTGCACTTGTTTCGACATCTCCTTGACGAGGTTGGCATAGCGCCCGACGTTGGCGTCGTCCAGTGGCGCGTCCACTTCGTCCAGCATGCAAAAGGGCGCCGGATTGAGCTGGAAAATCGAGAACACCAGCGCAATGGCGGTAAGTGCCTTCTCACCACCGGACAGGAGGTGAATGGTACTGTTCTTCTTGCCAGGGGGGCGCGCCATAATCGCCACACCGGTTTCCAGCAGGTCGTCACTGGTCAATTCCAGGTAGGCGTTACCGCCACCAAAGACTTTGGGGAACAGAGCTTGTAAGCCACCGTTTACCTGATCGTAGGTTTCCCTGAAGCGCTGACGGGTTTCCCGGTCGATCTTCCGAATCGCATTATCCAGTGTTTCCAGGGCTTCCATAAGGTCATTATGCTGCTCATCCAGGTAGTGTTTGCGCTCCCCCTGCACCTGGTATTCCTCAATGGCGGCCAGGTTAATGGCACCCAGTCTTTGAATGCGATTGCCGATTTTTTCAAGTTCCTCTGCCCAGGCCTTTTCCTCCGCATCGTCCGGCAACTGCGCGAGCACATCCTGCAGTTTCACGTCGAGCTCTTTGAGTTGCTCAATGTGATTGGCCGAACGAATCTCCAGAGCCTGAGATTCCATTTTCAGCTTTTCCAGGCTGGCACGCACATCCTGAACCACGTGATCGGTGCGGCTTCTGCCCTGCTCCCGGTCCCGCACCTCCCGGTCGATATCTTCAAGCGCATCTCTCGCGGCACTGAGCTTTTCTTCTTCTGCCAGCCGGCGCTCGAGCAGGCCTTCGAGTTGCAACTTGAGGTCTTCAATCGGCTCCTCAGAGCTTTCTCTGGTTTCGCCCAAAACTTCCAGGCGTTCGTCCAGCCGCTCTTTTTGCAACTGCATACGATCAATGGTTTGCTTCAAGCCGTCCCGCTGGCTCTGGAGCGTTTGGAGCTGTAATTGCAGCTGATGAGCATGATCTCTGTCGTGGCGGGCTTCCTGACGCAGCCGGTCGAGGTTCTCTCGAAGGCTGTCACGTTGTTCCAGCAGCCGCTCTTTCTCTTCCTCGCTGTCTTCACTGGAAGCCAGAGCCATATCCCACTCTTCTTTGGCGCTTTGCAGGTGTTCTTTCTGCTCTTCCAGGCTGCTATTGACGTCCTCTATATCGTCCCGGATTCGCGCCAGGCGTGCATCAATCTGTTCTGCACGCGCCTTCAAGGCACTCACCCGAGACGACAATCCACCCAACTCGCGCTCAACGTCACTTTGCCGGTTCTGGGCATCCTCCCGGGCAGCTTCCGCACGCTCCCCCTGCTCCTGCAGCCGCTCCAGGCGAGCGACGGCCACTTCAAGCTGCTGATCGGACTCGGCATGCTGCCGGTGCAACTCATCAACCTTTTTCTGCCGCTCTATGACGCCCACCTGACCCGCTTCGGAATTCGGCATCAACACCCAATCCCGTGCCACCCATACGCCGCCCCGGGTAATCACGCTTCCTGTCGGCCCAAGACTGGAACGACGCGAGAGCGCTTCAGCGGTTGATTCCGCAACCTCTATACCGCCAAGCAGATTCTCGATGCCGGCCAGGCCAGACACCTTTGCGGCCAGGCCGCCCGCCTTCGCGCTGCTATCCGCCTGCCCGGAGATCACGGCCACGCCGTTCGGGGCCTCCGCCAGCGTTTCGCTCAGGTGATCAAGCCCCGGCAAAACAAGCCCTTGGGTAAACCGGCCAATGACCTGTTCGACTGCCAGCTCCCAGCCATCCTCTATCTGCAGATTTGCGGCAACCCGCGGCGCATCGGCCAGACCGCTCTCCTTCAGCCAGGCCTGCAGGCTGTCGTCCTGGCCGCCCAACTGCTCATCCAGCAGTGCCTGTTGCGAATCCAGAGAGGCGCGCAGGCTTTGTACCTGTTGCCGCGCCCCCGCCACTTGCTGCTCTGATTCTTTGAGCTGTTGCCGGGCTTCGTAAACATTATCCTGCAAAGACTGAATGCGCTGTGCCGCTTCTTCCCTTTGAAGCTCGAGGGTTTCCTGCTGCTCCAGCAGGTCCTCAAGTTCTGACCGGTCGAGCTGGCTTTCCAGCACATCCTGCTCATCCTTGAGTTTGCCATGACGGTTCTGCAGCTGGCTGATCGCCTCTTCAAGGGAGCGAATGCGCGACTGGGCGAGCTCTGCCTGCCGGCGGGCATCAGAGGATCGGGTACTGAAAGCCTCCCAACCTTGCTGCCATTCGCCCATGGCATCCTCAGCTTGCTGAAGCTTTTCGCCGGATTCTTCGGAGCGCAGTGCCAATGCTTCCTGCTCGGGCTCGATCATGCCCAACTCTTCCAGAATCGTTGCCAGCTTGTCTTCGTCCTGCTCCAGCTCCCGATGAATTTCGCGCTGGTTAGCGACGGCCTGATCCAGCTCAATGGCAGTCTGACGGCTACGATCACGATGGTGCTCAAGACTTTGCTCTATGCGGGCGATGTCTGCACCGGCCTCATAGTAGCGGGCCTGTGCCCGATTAAAGTGCTCGGTTCGGTCGTGATGGGCATCCCGAAGTGATTCCAGAGAGGTTTCAAGATTTACCCGCTCTGTGAGCAACTTCTCGAGTTCAAGCTCTGTATCGCGGATCTTTTCACGCCAGGTTTGCAGATCATGATCCAGCGCTTTCCACCGAAGTACCGTCAGCTCCGCTTTTTTCTGCCGCTCTTCGTGTTTGTAAGCTTTGTATTTTTCTGCGGCCGCAGCCTGACGCTCCAGATGTTGCAGTTGGCGACCAAGCTCTTCCCGAAGATCAGTCAGCCGTTCAAGGTTCTCCTGGGTTCGCTTGATCCGGTTTTCAGTTTCCCGCCGGCGCTCCTTGTATTTGGAGATACCCGCTGCTTCTTCAATGTATACACGCAGCTCTTCGGGCTTGGCCTCAATCAGCCGGGAGATCATGCCCTGCTCGATAATCGCATAACTTCGCGGGCCCAGACCTGTGCCCAGAAACAGATCGGTGATATCCCGGCGACGGCATTTCGAGCCGTTAAGAAAATACTCGGACTGCCCCTCACGCGACACCCGGCGTTTAACCGAGATCTCGTTGAACTTAACGAACTCGCCAGGAGCCTTTCCTGCCGCGTTATCGAAAACCAGCTCGATGGATGCCTGACCAACAGGCTTGCGGGCACTGGAACCATTAAAGATAACGTCGGTCATGGATTCGCCGCGCAGGTATTTGGCTGAGCTCTCACCCATAACCCAGCGCACGGCATCAATAATATTGGATTTCCCGCATCCGTTGGGCCCGACGACCGCCGTCAGGTTCGTCGGAAACGGCACGGTTGTCGGGTCTACAAACGATTTGAAGCCGGCCAATTTTATGGACTTTAGCCTCATATCAGGCGCTCTCCTCCGTGAGAATGCTCAGCACCAGCTGGCGCTGATGTTCACCAAATTCCCGTATGGCCTGCTGCAGCCGGGCAGGATCATTCTGTAGCGCCGCATCGGCAAGGTGCCGGAAGAATGTCGCGGTTTCCGCCATTTCCCCCCGGAAATGCTCCAGAGCAACATAATAGGTTCGGCTTATTGCAGGGCGAAAGTTCTCCAGAGTTTCCTGAAGAAAGGGGTTGTCGACCAGCCGGTAGGCATACTGAACAACACCAAATCCGGCCTCAATAACTCGCTCAGCGGCGTCGTCAGCATTGGAGTTGAGGGCATCAATTACCGCCCGGAGCTCTTCGACCTGGCTCATCAAGCCGCCCAGTTCATTGCCCGGCCAGCGTTCAAGAACCTTGCGCCCAAGCATGCAGAGCAGGTCAATATAGATATCGTAGAGGGCATTTACAGAGTGGGCAGTGAGCTCAGAGACGACAGCTCCGCGACGCGGAAAAATATCAACCAGATGTCGGCGCTCAAGAATCAGCAAGGCTTCACGTACCGAGCCACGACTCACATTCAGCTCGCCAGCAACCTTCAGTTCCTGAATACGCTCCCCGGGCTTCAGGTCGCGCACAACGACCCTCTGGCCAATATGCTGGGCAATCTGCTCTGAAAGACTCTCTGGCGCCTCAAATCTCATACAACTGCTGCTCGCTTAACACATTCGAGCGCTGGAGTTTATCACAGCGTATGGCGTGCCCCACCCCCTTGTCCGACATTTTGATTGCAGGAATCCGGGGTGGCGGCAACCACGTGCCGGAAAAATGACAACCGGTTAAATCAAAGCCCCTTAAAAAGCGTCAAAATTCCATATCTGAAACCTAGACACATGGTTTTATTGAACTATTTGATCATGGCATTAAACGTGCTTTCACCGACTCATGATTCTTTTTCTGAACAGAGTGAGCTGATGTGAAAAACCTGACATCGATCCAGCCATCAACAACCAAACCAGCGCGCCTGGCCGCGCTGAAGCAGTCATTCCAGGATTGGAGCAGCGGCCCGGACCTGCTGACCAGAGTGACAAAGCGGTTGTCTACGACGCTGTCACTGGAAAGTCAGCTGAGCATGGTTGCCGAGGAGATATCAGCCACCATTCCGTTTGATTCGATGCAATACCGGCACAGAATTGCCCGACAGGATTTCGTTTTTTCCACAGGTATGGGCGGGCCACATCGATGTGAATACCGGCTGACACTTGAGGGCACCCACTATGGCTGCCTCACCTTTCACCGGCGTCAGAAGTTTTCCGATGAGGAACTCGCCGGTATCGAGATGATGCTGTCCGCCGCCATTTGCCCGCTACGCAACGCCTGTCAGTTTATTGCCATTGAGCAGGCCGCTCTGACAGATTCCCTGACCGGCATCGGCAACAAACGCGCTCTTGATGAAGAACTGAAACGAGCAGCAGCGCTTGCAGATCGCCTTGGCGCACCCTGCAGCCTGATTCTGTGTGATCTTGATCACTTCAAGTTGATCAACGACAACCACGGCCACGTCGTCGGCGACCATATCCTGGCAAAGACCGCTGAAAAGCTGGAGCAGGCTATTCGAAACTCCGACACGGTCTACCGGTTTGGCGGTGAGGAGTTTGCAATATTGCTCCCCCACACCGGTGAGAACGAAGCCAGGGACGTTGCCGAGCGGATCCGTATGGCGCTGGAAGCAATTCGTGTGGATGGTGGCGAAACCCCGCTCACGGTAACCGCAAGCTGCGGCGTAGCCATGCACCTGGTTGACGAACAACCTGAGCAGTGGATGGCCCGCGCAGACGAAGCCCTCTATCGCGCCAAAGCAGGCGGACGGAATTGCACCCGGGTGTTTGCCAGCATCTCCTGATACAGCAGGGCTCTATGAGCCCCGGTTGTTCCTGGCTGGGCGGGCATTACCCGCTACGCCCTTTCTGACTGATTTCTTCGGCTTGGCCGGCGCCGATTCGCTGACCTGCCAGCTACCGCGCTTGGAACGCTGGGCGGATTTACCCGGGCTCTTGCGTTGCTTTCGGTCATGTTCCGCCTGCTCACCCGGTGTTTTCTGGGGCACCTCAACGGACTGAAGACCCACGGCACGGCTGAGTAAGTCCACGGCTTTCTGATCCAGCTCTTCCCACTTACCCAGTGTCAGCCTGCTTGGCAAAAAGATTGGGCCATAGCGCACCCGCTTCAGACGGCTGACCCTGACACCCTGTGATTCCCACAAGCGCCGCACTTCGCGGTTACGGCCTTCCAGCAGAGTCACATGAAACCACTGGTTCATGCCGCTGCCGCCGGCCGGAGAAATGTCTGAAAACTGGGCCAGGCCATCATCCAGCAACACGCCTTGCAGCAGACGCTTTTGCATAGCTTCATCGACATCGCCAAACACCCGAACAGCGTACTCCCGGTCAATCTGACTCGACGGGTGCATCAGCCGGTTAGCCAGCTCACCGTCGGTGGTAAAAAGTACCAGGCCTGTGGTGTTGATATCCAGCCGGCCGATGGAGATCCAGCGTTGGTCTTTCAGGCGTGGAAGACGATCAAACACCGTTGGGCGGCCTTCGGGATCTTTCCGGCTGGTCACCTCACCCTCAGGCTTGTTGTAAATCAGCACGCGGCGCACGACCTGGCCCGCCGAGGAGACGTCCAGTTGCTTACCATTAAGCTCAAAGCGATCTGAGATTGTCGCTTTTTGACCCGGCTCTGCTGGCTGGCCGTTTACCAGCAGCTGGCCCGCCTCCATCCAGCCTTCAATTTCCCGGCGCGAACCAATACCTGCCCGGGCCAGAAGCTTCTGAATGCGTTCCGGGCCTTCCGCCAGGGATTTCTCACCACGAGCCGGTTTTTTTCCTGCACCTGGTTTTCCGGGGCTAGATGCCACCATGTGTTCTTTCCTTACTAAGTAGCTGACACCTAAGCAGTGTCAGTGAATTGTCTGTTCTGACGATGCGTCGTCTCCTGAGCCTTCGTCCGTCTGTGACTCAGGATTGCTTGGGGTGGACTCGAATTCGATCTCACCCTGAATATTCTTTTCGATTTCCCGGCCAATCTCTTCCAGATCCCGCACTTCGGACAACGGCGGCAATTCATCGAGGCCAGTGAGATTAAAATAGTCCAGAAACTGCCTGGTGGTGGCGTACATGGCCGGCCTGCCAGGCACATCTCGATGCCCGACAACTCGCGCCCACTCTCGCTCAAGAAGGGTACGAATGATATTGCTGCTTACCGTAACACCGCGAATGTCTTCAATCTCGCCGCGGGTGATCGGCTGCCGGTAGGCAATCAATGCCAAGGTTTCCAGCAGCGCACGGGAATAGCGCTGCGGCTTTTCCTCAAACAAGCGACTCACCCAGGGTGCAAACTCCTCACGCACCTGAAGTCGATAGCCGCTGGCCACCTGTTTCAACTCAAAGCCCCGGCCGGCACAGGACTGCTCCAACATTACCAGGACATGCTCCATCGCCTGACGAGCGGGCCGTTCATCATCCAGAAACAACTCCCTGAGCTGCTCAATGGACAACGGCTTTCCTGCCGCCAGTAATGCTGCTTCTACGATGGCCTGAATTCTTGCTATCTGCTCTTCGTTCATGGCGTTTCGTTATCCTTCAGCTGACGGCTCTGGCACGAACATGAATTGGCCCAAGAACCTCCGCCTGCACAATCTCGATCAACTGCTCCTTGACCAGCTCCAGTGTCGCCAGAAAACTGACCACCACACCCAGCCGACCTTCTTCGACCGTAAACAGGCTTTCAAAGGTCACAAAACGATCTCCCTGCAATACCGAGAGTATGTGTGACATGCGCTCACGGGTAGACAGTCGCTCTTTTTCCACGTGGTGACTGGTGAACAGATCCGCACGTTTGAGTACACCGTGCAGTGCCAGGATCAACTCCTGCATGTCCACATCGGGATGAGGCTGAGACGACGGCATCTTTGGCAGCGCCGCCGAACCTGTAAACGTGTCGCGCTCCACTCTGGGCATCTGGTCGATGTCTTCTGCGGCCTGCTTGAACCGCTCATACTGTTGCAGCCGCCGGATCAGCTCGGCCCGTGGATCCAGCTCTTCATCATCATCGCTTTCCTGGCGCGGCAGCAACATCCGGGATTTGATCTCGGCCAGAGTCGCCGCCATGACCAGATACTCGGCAGCCAACTCGAATCGCATGGATTCCACGGCGCCGATATAGTCCATGTACTGTCGTGTGATTTCGCTGACATCAATCTCCAGTATGTTCATGTTCTGGCGACGAATCAGGTACAACAGCAAGTCGAGGGGGCCTTCGAAGGCTTCCAGAAAGACCGCGAGCGCATCGGGTGGTATATACAGGTCTTTCGGCAAATCCACCAAAGGTTTGCCGGAAACAAGCGCAAGTGGCACCTGCTCCGGGGTTTCTGGCTTTGCTTCAGCCGGCGCCCTGGTATCGTCCGTCATGCCACCGCCCACCTGTCGTTAACCATTGCCGAAGTCGGCTCAGCGATAGCTGAGCCCCATGGCCGCCCGAACCTCTTCCAGAGTATCCCGTGCAGCGTCCCTTGCGTGCTCACGACCTTCCTGCAGAATGGAATGCACAAGATCGGGGTTGCTTTCGTACTCTTTCGCCCGCTCGTGCAATGGCTTCTGTTCTTCAATGATGGAGTCGATCAGCGGCTTCTTGCAGTCCAGACAACCGATGCCTGCGCTGCGACAGCCTTGCTGCACCCAGTCACAGGTTTCCGCGCTCGAATACACTTTGTGCATTCCCCAAACCGGGCACTTCTCAGGTTCACCCGGATCGGTGCGGCGTACTCGCTGGGGATCCGTCTGCATGGTCCGGATTTTCTGAGCAACGCTGTCCTGATCTTCCCGAAGACCGATGTAATTATTGTAGGACTTGGACATTTTCTGGCCGTCCAGCCCCGGCATTTTGGACTCCGGCGTCAACAGTGGCTGGGGTTCCGGCAGGATCACCTTGCCGCCCCCTTCGATGTAGCCATACAGCCGCTCACGGTCACCCAGAGAAATGTTCTGCTGCTCTTTCAGCAGGGCCCGAGCTGTTTCCAGGGCTTCATTATTGCCCTCCTCCTGATAACGCTTCTTCAGGTTGCGATACAGCTTGGCGTTTTTCTTACCCATTTTGACGATTGCCGCCTCGGCTTGATCCTCAAAGCCCGGCTCACGGCCATAGATGTGGTTAAAGCGACGGGCAATCTCACGGGTAATTTCAACATGAGACACCTGATCAGCACCGACCGGAACCTTGCCGGCGCGATACATCAGAATGTCGGCGGTTTGCAGGAGTGGATAGCCCAGGAACCCGTAGGTGGCCAGATCTTTCTCCCGCAGTTTCTCCTGCTGATCCTTGTAAGTGGGAATCCGTTCCAGCCAGCCCAGCGGCGTAATCATCGACAGCAGCAAATGCAATTCGGCGTGTTCCGGCACCTGAGACTGGATAAACATGGTGGAAGAGCCCGGATTAACCCCGGCCGCCAGCCAGTCAATGACCATATCCCACACACTCTGCTCAATACCCGAAGGGTCATCGTACTGGGTGGTTAACGCATGCCAGTCTGCCACGAAGAAGAAGCACTCATACTCGTGCTGGAGTTTCACCCAGTTTTTCAGCACACCGTGGTAGTGGCCGAGGTGCAGCTTGCCGGTCGGACGCATGCCGGACAACACTCTTTGCTGGGAATCGACAGAACTCAAAGCACGAACTCCTTCTGCTGTTTGAAAGGCGCCGGATTTCACCGCGATAATGCGGCCTCTGGAATCAGGCTGACCGGGCATTATAGTCTTAACGCCCGCCTGCGTTAAGCGCGCACTGGTAAAACCGTGCCCCCATAACACAAAACCCCCGGAATTCTTGCGAATCCGGGGGTTTTGGTAAAGGTTGTGAGGTAGCTTACCAGCCAGTCACTTCCTTCAGAGCCTTGCCGATGTCGGCCAGGCTGCGCACCGTTTTAACGCCTGCGTCATTCAGAGCAGCAAACTTCTCGTCTGCGGTACCCTTACCACCAGAAATGATGGCACCTGCGTGGCCCATACGCTTGCCTGGAGGTGCAGTTACACCGGCAATGTAGGAAACCACAGGCTTGGTCACGTTCTCTTTGATGAACGCGGCTGCTTCTTCTTCGGCGGTACCGCCGATCTCACCAATCATCACGATGGCCTCAGTCTGCGGATCTTCCTGCAGAAGCTTGAGGATATCGATGAAGTTGGAGCCCGGAATCGGGTCGCCACCGATACCGATGCAGGTAGACTGACCGTAGCCGAAATCGGTGGTCTGCTTGACCGCTTCGTAAGTCAGGGTGCCTGAACGGGAAACGATGCCCACTTTACCCGGCTTGTGAATGTGCCCCGGCATGATGCCGATCTTGCACTCACCCGGTGTGATCACGCCCGGACAGTTGGGGCCGATCATGCGCACGCCCTGACGATCAACGTATTCTTTCGCATACAGCATGTCGATGGTCGGGATGCCTTCGGTGATGCACACAATCAGCTGGATGCCAGCGTCTGCGGCTTCAATGATGGCGTCTTTACAGAACGGGGCCGGTACGTAGATAACGGTCGCTTCTGCGCCAGTCTGCTCAACAGCTTCACGAACAGTATTAAACACCGGCAGGCCCAGGTGCTTGGTGCCGCCTTTGCCGGGGCTTACGCCGCCGACCATCTTGGTGCCGTATTCAATCGCCTGCTCAGAGTGGAACGTACCCTGCGCGCCGGTAAAGCCCTGGCAGATAACCTTGGTGTCTTTGTTGATCAGGATGCTCATTATTTACCCCCTGCGGCTTTAACGACTTGCTCTGCGGCATCCGCCAGACTGGTGGCGGCGATGATGTTAAGGCCACTGTCAGCCAGTACCTTGATACCCAGTTCAGCATTGTTGCCTTCCAGGCGAACCACCACAGGAACCTTGACGCCCACTTCCTTGACCGCACCGATGATGCCCTCTGCGATCATGTCGCAGCGAACGATACCACCGAAGATGTTGACCAGAACGGCCTGCACATTGTCGTCAGACAGAATGATCTTGAACGCTTCAGAAACGCGCTCTTTGGTCGCACCGCCGCCAACGTCCAGGAAGTTAGCAGGACGGCCGCCAGACAATTTGATGATGTCCATGGTGCCCATGGCCAGGCCAGCGCCGTTAACCATGCAGCCGATGTTGCCTTCCAGGGCTACGTAGTTCAGTTCCCACTTGGCCGCTTCGGCTTCACGAGCGTCTTCCTGGGAGGGATCGTGCATTTCATGGATTTTCTTCTGGCGGTACAGTGCGTTACCGTCTACGCCGAGTTTGGCGTCCAGGCAGTGCAGGTCGCCAGCCGGAGTGATAACCAGCGGGTTGATTTCAACCAGCGCCAGGTCGCAATCCTCAAACAGTTTCGCCAGGCCCATGAAAATCTTGGTGAACTGACCGATCTGCTTGCCTTCCAGGCCCAGTTTGAACGCCAGTTCGCGCCCTTGGTATGGCTGTGCGCCTACCAGCGGATCTACTTCGGCCTTCAGAATTTTCTCAGGGGTTTCTTCAGCAACTTTCTCGATTTCCACGCCGCCTTCGGTGGACGCCATGAACACGATACGACGGGTACCACGGTCAACCACCGCGCCCAGGTAGAGTTCCTGGTCGATATCAGTCAGGGATTCAACCAGAATCTTGCTCACCGGCTGGCCGTTTTCGTCTGTCTGGTAGGTCACCAGCTTCTGGCCCAGCCATTTCTCGGCAAACTCACGGATTTCGTCTTTGTTCTTGACCAGCTTTACACCGCCGGCTTTACCGCGACCACCCGCGTGAACCTGAGCCTTGACAACCCACGCGTCACCACCGATTTCACCGGCTGCGTCGACTGCTTCTTTCGGAGTATCGCAGGCGATGCCCTTGGATACTGGCAGGCCATATTCAGCAAACAGCTGCTTGCCCTGATATTCGTGCAAATTCATAGTTAATGTCCCGTCATTTGATGGAGGATAACCACGTACGGAAAAGAACCCGCAGGCATGCCGCCCTTGGCATACCTTTAGCGAATTCGTTCTGGCGGGCGAGGGATCGCCTGTGCCCGCCGGTTACGCATCCCGAAACCTGCCGTTTTGATGGCAGCGGGGCGCCGATTCTGGCGCCCCGACTTTCGGTGTTGCGTTACTTCTTTTTGCGGCGGTTGGCGATGTGAATCGCGCCACCAGCAACGGCCAGAGCCGCTTCATGCACAGACTCGGACAGAGTCGGGTGCGCAAAGCAGGTCAGGGCCAGATCTTCAGCACTGGAACCGAATTCCATGGCGATGACACCCTGGGCAACGATTTCAGACGCCTGCGGGCCAACCACGTGGAAGCCCAGAATACGGTCGGTCTTCGCGTCTGCGATGATTTTGACCATGCCACCCGTCGAATTGGCGGCCATGGCACGACCATTGGCCGCAAACGGGAAGGTGCCCACATTGTATTCTTCACCTTCGGCTTTCAGCTGCTCTTCGGTCTTGCCAACCCAGGCAACTTCCGGCGCGGTGTAGATTACGTTGGGGATGCAGTCGTAATTGACCTGCGGCTTGTGGCCTGCGATACGCTCGGCAACCATCACGCCCTCTTCAGACGCTTTGTGAGCCAGCATTGGGCCACGAACGATATCGCCGACAGCCCAGACGCCCGGCGCTTCGGTCTTGCAGTTGTCATCGACAAAGATGAACCCGCGCTCATCCAGCTTGACACCGGAATCCTCAGACAGCAGCCCATCCGTATAAGGCCGACGGCCAACCGCGACGATCAGCTTGTCAAACTTGACCTCTTGCTTGCCCTTGGAATCCTCGTAGTTCACGTAAACCAGCTTGCGCTTGACTTCAGCACCGGTCATACGAGCACCGGTAATGATGTTCAGGCCCTGCTTTTTGAAGTGCTTGAGAGAATCCTTGGCGATCTGCTGATCGACAACCGGCAGGAAGGTGTCCTGCGCCTCCAGAATGGTCACTTCCGCACCCAGGCGAGCCCATACACTACCGAGCTCGAGGCCGATAACACCAGCGCCGATAACGCCCAGACGCTTGGGCACTTCCGTGAACTCCAGTGCGCCCTCGGAATCGACGATGTAATCGCCGTCGAACGGCGCAGGCGGAATTTCGATCGGCTTGGAGCCGCTGGCAAGAATCACGTTATCCGCTTCGTAAGTCTTGGTTTTACCGTCTTTATCGGTGACCTCGACCTTACGGCCCGCCAACAATTTACCGTGACCATGAATTGACGTTACACCGTTCGCTTTGAACAATCCGCCAATACCGCCGGTCAATTGTTTAACGATACCGGCTTTGCGTTCCATCATCTTGGCGACGTCAATTTCAACGCCCTTCGCCATGATACCCATGGACTCGTAATCGTGGCTGGCTTCCTCAAACTTGTGAGTCACTTCCAGCAGCGCCTTGGACGGTATGCAACCAACATTCAGACAGGTACCACCCAGCACCTGGCTTTTGCCGTCTTCGGCTGTCCAGGATTCGACACAGGCGGTCTTCAAACCCAGTTGCGCGGCTTTGATCGCTGCCACATATCCACCGGGGCCAGCACCAATGACAATGACGTCGTACTTATCGGACATAATCTTTCCTGTTCTCAGATTCGGTGAATGTCAGCTTACACGTCCAGCAGAATGCGAGCCGGGTCTTCAAGCATTTCCTTGATGGCCACCAGGAACTGCACGGCTTCCTTACCATCGATCATGCGGTGATCGTATGACAGTGCCAGGTACATCATCGGCAGAATTTCAACCTTGCCGTTCACCGCCATCGGGCGCTCCTGGATCTTGTGCATACCCAGGATGGCGGTCTGCGGCGGGTTCAGGATCGGCGTCGAGATCAAGGAACCGAAAATACCGCCGTTGGTGATGGTAAAGGTACCACCGGTCATGTCTTCAATGCCGAGTTTGCCGTCTTTCGCCTTGGTGCCGTATTCGACAATTTTCTTCTCGATATCAGCCAGCCCCAATGCATCGACGTCACGAACAACCGGTACCACCAGGCCACGGTCAGTGGAAACGGCAACGCCGATGTCCTGATAACCGTGATACACCATGTCGTTGCCATCGATAGACGCGTTCACGGCCGGGAAGCGCTTCAAAGCTTCGGTCGCCGCCTTGGTGAAGAACGACATGAAGCCCAGCTTGATACCGTGACGTTTCACGAAGCTTTCCTGGTACTGCTTACGCAGCTCCATGATCGGCGCCATGTTCACTTCGTTGAAGGTGGTCAGCATCGCTGCCGTTTGCTGAGCGTCAACCAGACGCTTGGCAATGCTGGCCCTCAGGCGAGTCATCGGAACACGCTTTTCCGGACGCTCGCCCGGCGCCATGCTCACTTCCGGCATGGCTGCTGGCTTGGCCGCCGCTGGCGCGCTGGATTTACTGCTGGCCACATGGTTCTGAACGTCTTCCTTGGTCACACGGCCGTCTTTGCCTGTGCCTTTGACCGCAGCCGGATCAACGTTATTTTCCTCGGCCAGTTTACGTGCCGCCGGGCTCAGGATGGCGTCTCCGGAAGCAGCGTCTTCCTTGGGCGCTTCCGCCTTTTCGTCAGGCTTGCTCTCAGCAGGCTTGGATTCACCGGCCGCACCGGCCTTGAACTTGCCGATCACTTCACCGCTTTCGCAGGTGTCGCCTTCGCCTTTCAGGATTTCTTCAATCACACCATCGGCCGGCGCAACCACTTCCAGCACAACCTTATCGGTTTCGATATCGACAATCAGCTCGTCTCGGGAGCAGGCTTCACCCGGCTGCTTGTGCCAGGTCGCGACGGTGCCTTCGGCAACCGACTCAGGGAAAACTGGGGCTTTAATCTCTGTTGACATTACGGATCCTTAGTTCGGTAGCTCGTCAGATTTCGAACGCGTCGTTGACCAGTTTCTTCTGCTCTTCGATGTGCACAGACATGTGCCCACAGGCTGGAGCAGCAGAGGCGTCACGACCGGCATACTGAAGATAGAGTTTCGGGTTCAGGCGCTGCAGCGCATTGCGCATATGATGCTGACTGCAGTACCAGGCGCCCTGGTTCATCGGCTCTTCCTGACACCAGACCACATGCTTGAGCTTGGGGTACTGGCTCAGAAGTTCATCCAGATCGTCACCCGGGAACGGGTACAGCTGCTCGATCCGCACGAGGGCAACGTCATCACGCTCATCTGTCTTCTTCTTTTCCAGCAGATCGTAGTAAACCTTGCCACTGCACATCACCAGGCGCGTTACTTTCTTCGGATCAGAGGGCTCTTTCTCCGGCAACACGGTCTGGAAGGTGCCAGACGTCAGATCATCAAGGCTGGATATCGCTTCTTTATGGCGCAGCAGGCTCTTGGGTGTAATCGCCACCAGCGGCTTGCGCAACGGGCGCTTCACCTGGCGACGCAACATATGGAACACCTGCGACGGCGTGGTCGGAACACACACCTGAATATTGTGCTCCGCACTCAACTGCAGGAAGCGCTCCATACGAGCCGAACTGTGTTCCGGGCCCTGCCCCTCGTAACCGTGCGGCAACAGCAACGTCAGACCACACAGACGGCCCCACTTATGCTCACCGCTGGTCAGGAACTGATCGATCACCACCTGGGCACCGTTGGCGAAGTCGCCAAACTGCGCTTCCCAAACAATCAATGCATCCGGCTTGGTCGTTGAGTAGCCATACTCGAACGCCATAACGGCTTCTTCGGAAAGAAACGAATCATAGATATCAAACTTGGGCTGATCTTCAGCAAGTTCTTGCAGGGAAACGTGCGTGGAACCGTCTTTCTGGTTATGCAGCACGGCGTGGCGGTGTGAGAAGGTACCACGGCCAACATCCTGACCGGTCAGGCGGATCGGATGGCCTTCATTCAGCAGGGTGGCATAAGCCATCATCTCACCGTAGCCCCAGTTCAGAGACAGGGCACCGGCGGTCATCTTTTCCCGATCGTTGACGATTTTGGAAACCTGACGCTGAATACTGAACCCTTCGGGCACCTGGGTCAGCTTCTTGCCAAGTTTCTGAACCGTTTTAGGCGCAACACTGGTCTTGCACTTGGCAGTCCACTCATGGCCGAGATACGGCGCCCAATCAACGTACAGCTCTTTGTTTGGTTCTTTCACCAGCGACTTGACCACGTGCTCGCCTTTATCAAGCGCATCACGGTAGTCGGTTTCCATCTGCTTGGCTTCTTCTTCGCTGATCACCCCGGCGGCAACCAGTTGCTCGGCATAAATACCCCGAGTGGTGTTCAGCTTGCGAATTTTCTCATACATCAGCGGCTGGGTTGCTGCCGGCTCGTCCGCCTCGTTATGGCCGCGACGGCGGTAACAAACCAGATCGATCACCACGTCCCGCTTGAACTCGTTGCGGTAATCCATGGCCATCTGAGTAACAAACATGACCGCTTCAGGATCATCTGCGTTCACGTGCAGGATCGGCGCCTGAACCATTTTCGCCACGTCGGTACAGTATTCTGTCGAACGGGCGTCTTCCTGCTTGCTGGTGGTGAAGCCTACCTGGTTGTTGATCACAATATGGATAGTACCGCCTACCCCGAAGCCCCGGGTCTGGGACATCTGGAAGGTTTCCATGACCACACCCTGACCCGCAAATGCAGCGTCACCGTGCATTACAATTGGTAGCACCTTACTGCCGTCGGTGTCTCCACGACGATCCTGGCGGGCACGTACCGAACCGACGACAACCGGCGAAACGATCTCGAGGTGTGACGGGTTAAACGCCATCGCCAGGTGAACTTCGCCACCCGGAGTCATTACGTTGGAGGAGAAACCCTGGTGATACTTCACGTCACCGGAACCGGAATCCGCGAGCTTTTTGCCCTCAAATTCATCAAACAGCTCTTTCGGGTTTTTACCAAGGGTATTAATCAAAACGTTCAGGCGGCCACGGTGCGCCATGCCCAGAACAATCTCTTTGGTGCCGTAGGAACCCGCACGCTGGATAAGCTCATCCAGGCACGGAATCAGGCTTTCGCCCCCTTCCAGACCAAAACGTTTGACGCCCGGATAACGGGAGCCAAGGTATTTTTCAAGGCCTTCTGCCGCAGTCAGGCGCTCCAGAAGATGCTTACGGGTTTGCGTCTCATACTCCGGACGGGACCTTACCGGCTCCATACGCTGTTGAAACCAGCGCTTGATGCGGGTATCCACCACATGCATGTATTCTGCGCCAATACTTTTACAGTAGGTCTGGCGCAGGCCTTGAACGATGTCTCCGAGCTTCATGGTCTCGGAGCCGAAATTCAGGGAACCGGTCTGAAATTCCAGGTCAAGATCGGATTCACCCAGTTCATGGAAAGACGGATCAAGATCCTCAACAGGCTCGCGCTGCCAGACACCAAGTGGGTCAAGCGTGGATTCCTGATGACCGCGAAAACGGTAAGCGTTAATCAGCTGTAGAACACGGATCTGCTTTTTGTCAGCGTCAGTGGTGGCACTGGCCGGCACGCCGCCATTGGCCAGGAAACGCTGATTGCGGGAGATATGCTCGAACTGTTCGCGGATGGATGAGTGGACCACATCACGGCCGTGATGGCCGTCGACACTGGGGAGTTTGTCAAAGTAACTCCGCCACTCTTCAGGAATTGCGTTCGGGTCTGTCAGGTAGGTTTCAAAAAGCTGTTCAACATAGGCCAGATTTCCACCCTGCAAGTGGGAAGTCTGCCATAACTGCTCCATGATGCTTTCGTGCATTTTGAATAGCTCACCTTGGGCTGGTGCGGGGGAGCGAGTATGGTCGGCCAGGGGTAATTCTCAGTCAATACGGGATATTACGGCATGACTTATGGCCACCACACCCTGCAAGGATGTTTTCCGTCCCCAGTGATTTTTTATACTCAGCGACACCACCCGACATCCTGGATAAGGCGACCGGGCAGCAGACGTAAGTTTGCACCCCGGTAAGACTTTTGACTATAAGCCTTTGGTTGAAGGCCCCGCATAAGCGAGGCCTTCAAGGGGTGCCAACTGGCATCAAAACACCAGTATAGCTGGTTCTGCTCAGTTTGCCGGTCAGGTGGCTCGCTGAAGCAGAAGATTCCGTATATGCCCGATGGCTTTGGTAGGGTTCAAGCCCTTCGGACAGACACTGACGCAGTTCATGATGCCCCGGCAGCGGAACACGCTGAACGGATCGTCCAGGTTCTCAAGACGCTCCGCCTGCGCGGTGTCACGACTGTCCGCCAGGAAGCGGTAGGCTTGCAGCAGACCAGAAGGCCCAATGAACTTGTCCGGGTTCCACCAGAAGGACGGACAGGCAGTAGAGCAGCACGCACAGAGAATACACTCGTACAGACCGTCCAGCTTTTCACGCTCTTCCGGAGACTGCAGGCGCTCAATAGCAGGCGCCGGCTTATCGTTAACCAGGTACGGCATGACCTTTTCGTACTGCTTGTAGAAAAGACCCATATCCACGACCAGGTCACGGATCACCGGCAGACCTGGCAGCGGACGCAGAACCAGTTTGTTGTTCTTGACCACGTCCGAGACCGGCGTGATACAAGCCAAACCGTTCTTGCCGTTCATGTTCATACCGTCAGAGCCGCAAACACCCTCACGGCAAGAACGACGGTAGCTCATAGAAGGATCTTTCTCCTTCACGAGATTGAGAACATCCAGCACCATGAGATCCTTACCTTCCGGGATCTCAACCTCTACATCCTGCATGTAAGGGGCATTATCGGCTTCTGGGTTATAGCGATACAGACTTACCAACATATTCAGGATCTCCCCTTAGTAGGTCCGGATTTTCGGCTCGAAGGTCGGAACAGTCTTCGGCGCAAAGTTCACGTCACGCTTGCCCACGCGCTTATCGAGCGGGAAGTACATGGAATGCTTCAGCCAGTTCTCGTCGTCACGCTCGGTGAAGTCGTTACGGGCATGCGCACCACGGCTTTCTTTACGCTCGTTCGCCGAAATCGCAGTTGCCAGCGCCACCTCGTAAAGGTTGTCCAGCTCCAGTGCTTCGATACGCGCTGTGTTGAAGGCTTTACTGGTATCAGCCAGCTTGGTCTTACGCACGCGCTCACCGATGGCTTCCAGTTTCTTCAGACCTTCTTCCATGCTCTTTCCGTCACGGAATACGCCAAAGTAAAGCTGCATGCAGTTCTGCAGATCCTTGCGGACCTTCGCGACATCTTCACCTTCAGAAGCCGTATCCAGACGATCCAGACGAGCCATGGCACGTTTGATGTCTTCATCGCTGGCACCGTCGACGTCGAAACCGCCGCGAATCTGTTCTTCAATGTGCAGGCCAGCAGCCCGGCCAAAGACAACCAGGTCCAGCAACGAGTTGCCGCCCAGACGGTTAGCGCCGTGAACAGACACGCAGGCAGCTTCACCGCAAGCGAACAGGCCAGGGATTGGCTGGTCGTTGCCGTTTTCGTCCTGGGTCAGCGCCTGGCCACCAACGTTGGTCGGGATACCGCCCATCATGTAGTGACAGGTCGGCACCACCGGAACCGGCTCTTTTACCGGGTCCACGTGGGCAAAGGTACGGGACAGCTCACAAATGCCGGGCAAACGCAGGTTCAGAGTTTCTTCACCCAGGTGATCCAGCTTCAGCAAAACGTGATCCTTTTCGGGACCACAACCACGGCCTTCCAGAATCTCGAGAACCATGGAACGGGCTACCACATCGCGGCCAGCAAGATCTTTCGCGTTTGGCGCATAACGCTCCATGAAACGCTCACCTTCGGAGTTGATCAGATAACCACCCTCTCCGCGGCAACCCTCTGTCACCAGCGTACCCGCGCCGTAGATACCGGTCGGGTGGAACTGCCACATTTCCATATCCTGCACCGGGAAGCCTGCACGCAGCGCCATGCCGATACCGTCACCGGTATTGATCAGGGCATTGGTTGTAGACGCATAGATGCGACCTGCACCACCCGTCGCCAGTACCGTAGCCTTGGCTTTGATGTAGGCCACTTCACCGGTTTCGATTTCAATCGCAACAACACCAACCACTTCGTTCTTGGCGTTCTTGACCAGATCAACCGCATACCACTCATTCAGGAAGCTGGTACCGCCTTTCAGGTTCGCCTGATAGAGCGTGTGCAGCAGAGCGTGACCAGTACGGTCAGCAGCGGCACAGGTACGCGCGGCCTGAGTAGGATCATCCGGGCCTTTGGACTGACCACCGAACGGACGCTGATAGATACGGCCCTGCTCAGTACGTGAGAACGGCAAGCCCATGTGCTCAAGCTCGAAGACTGCCTGCGGACCTACAGAACACATGTATTCGATCGCGTCCTGGTCACCGATGTAGTCGGAGCCCTTGACGGTGTCATACATGTGCCAGCGCCAATCGTCGTTGGGATCAGCACTTGCGATCGCACAGGTAATACCGCCCTGGGCAGATACCGTGTGCGAGCGGGTCGGGAATACTTTAGTGATACACGCGGTGTTAAGACCGGACTCTGTCAGCTGCAGGGCGGCTCGCATACCGGCTCCGCCACCACCAATCACAATCGCGTCGTAAGACATGGTTTTGATGTTAGCCATCTATTAAAGCCCCCAAAGAATCTGAATGCCCCAAACTACATACACAAACATCACGAGTACGCAGGCCGCCTGAAGCAGGAAACGCGGCATCGCTGGTTTGATATAGTCGGTAGAAACTGTCCACAGGCCAACCCATGCGTGCCCTGCAATCGACAGCAACGCAAGCAGACTGAAAATCTTGAACCATCCCTGACCGAAAAGCGCTGACCAAGCCTGGTAATCGACATCCGTCGTCACAAAAAAGCCCAGGAGGAACAGTGTGTACAGAGCCAGGATGTAAGCAGTAGCGCGCTGGATGATCCAGTCCTGAATCCCGTTACGACCGATGTTCGTTACACTATTCATGCCCATACCCAGACTCCTGCCAGAATAATGAGAACAATGGAAACCACTAGCGTGATTTTCGCGGCAAGGCGACCACTTTCAAGCTCTTCGCCAACACCCGCGTCCATCAGCAAATGCTTGATGCCCGCGACGAGATGGTACAGCAGAGCAGACAGGATGCCCCAGGTAATCAGCTTTGCCAGGAAGCTGTCCAGCAGTTCATTCACACGATTGAAGCCATCTTCTCCGGACAGGGAGAGATCCAGGCCGTACATCAGAAAGGCAACACCCACAAAGATGATGATGCCGCTGATGCGATGCAGGATCGAAGTAATGGCTGGCAGCGGGAAATGGAACTTGCCGAGATCGAGATTTACTGGTCGTTTGCTATTCACAGCGCTCTCACACTCTCTCTTGGTTCCGCAAAGCCGAAAATCCGGCAGCGGATGGTTAGTATGTTGGGATCGGAGAATCGTTACGATACCGATAACCGATTGGTTCAGGAGGGCGGATGACAACCAGATAGCTTGCTATGCTGGAGCCTGCAGGCAGGCGCATCCCCGATTCCGGGCTACGGATTATAAGGAGACGCCCCGGTAATTACAAACTTGCAACCGGCCCGAAAGCCTTGCCTGCCGCCTGCCAGCCCCCTCTTTTTGGCTTATTGACAAAACCGTTTCAGGCCCGCAAGCGCCGGAACTGCACCCTTCGCGATTCAATCTCCACCACTCAATTCAGGGTTTTCCAACCCAATAGATTGACAAAAAAAGCTGACACCCTATATTTTGCCGCCAGTTTTGCGATAATACGCGCCTTCTTGCGCACCTTATATAAATGCAAAAAGCTGTTACAGCTAATCAAACAGGAGAGCAACATGACCGACAGGAAAGCCACGCTCTCGGTGGGAGACAAGTCCATTGAGCTTCCGGTTTACTCCGGCACCGTCGGCCCTGACGTTATTGACGTACGCGGCCTAGTCCAGGAAGGCGTTTTCACATACGATCCCGGTTTCGTCTCCACGGCAGCCTGCGAATCAGCCATTACCTACATTGATGGCGCCAACGGCGTATTACTGCACCGGGGCTACCCTATCGATCAGCTCGCCGAGCAGTCCGATTTCCTCGAAGTTTGCTACCTGCTCCTCAACGGTGAGCTACCGAATGAGGATGAAAACAAAGCTTTCCACGAAACCATCAAAAACCACACCATGCTGCACGATCAGATGCGCAATTTCTTCAACGGCTTCCGCCGTGATGCGCACCCGATGGCCATTATGTGTGGTGTTGTAGGCGCCTTGTCGGCGTTCTATCACGACCAGATGGACGTATCGGACCCCAAACAGCGTGAAATCACCGGCCATCGCCTGATTGCGAAAATGCCCACGATCGCTGCATGGTGCTACAAATACTCCATGGGTCAGCCGTTCATGTATCCTCGGAACGATCTGTCCTACGCAGAAAACTTCCTGCACATGATGTTTGGCACGCCTTGCGAAGACTACAAGCCAAACCCTGTTCTGGCTAACGCTATGGACAAGATCTTCATCCTGCACGCAGATCACGAGCAGAATGCATCAACATCGACCGTTCGCCTGGCAGGCTCCACGGGCGCTAACCCCTACGCCTGCATCGCATCTGGCATTGCAGCCCTTTGGGGCCCTGCTCACGGCGGTGCAAACGAAGCCGTTCTGGATATGCTGGCCGAAATTGGCGATGTATCCAACATCGATACCTTCATCGCCAAAGCGAAAGACAAAGACGATCCTTTCCGCCTGATGGGCTTTGGTCACCGGGTCTACAAGAACTTCGACCCACGCGCCAAAGTGATGAGCGAAACTGCGCACCAGGTTTTGAAGGAACTCGGCCTTGAAAACGATCCGCTGCTGAAGATCGCCCAGCGCCTTGAGCAGATTGCTCTGGAAGACGAATACTTCGTCCAGCGCCAGCTGTACCCGAACGTCGACTTCTACTCCGGCATTATCCTGAAAGCTATCGGTATCCCAACATCCATGTTTACCGTTATTTTCGCGATGTCCCGGACCATCGGCTGGTTCTCCCACTGGAACGAAATGGTCAGCGGCAACAACCGGATTGGTCGCCCGCGCCAGCTTTACACTGGCTCACCCAAGCGCGACTACCCCAAGAAGTAATTGCCCGGCACCAACCGGGAAACACAAAAAGGCCGCTGAAATCAGCGGCCTTTTTGTACACAGGAACCTGTCAGTTCCAGACGCTCATCTCGAGAGCACGTTCACCGACATGCAGCCGGCAACAGCTCAACGGATACGTTCTGACCATAACACATCCAGGTTAACCCGGAATCCGATACAGTCGGCTCAAGCACGATGTATTCCGGCTCGCCCAGCTCATCAGTTCCCATCTCTATGCCAATGATGCCGTCGTCATAGACATCAATAGAGAAGGAGTTGGCCGGATCATCAAGCGTTGCCTCCGGATACCCCAAATCCTGCATGGCAACAGGCCACATCTGGTTATCCGCCACATACCCGTCTATCGCATCCCGAACTTCCAGAGCACTGGAGTAGGCCGTCTGATAGCGAACACGCTCCACATATTCCTGATATTGGGGAATGGCAACAGCCGCCAGAATACCAACCACTGCAACCACTACCACCAGGGACGCAACACCCCCGCCACCGACGCCAAGACGCGGGATAAACAGCGCCAGAAACCAGGCCAACAGACTGCGGCGAGGGTGCGACACCTCCCTACCCTCGGAAAGTGCCACCGCCGTTGCCATTCGCTTCGTGAGCCAGGGGTAATCGCCCGTCAGTTCATTGAACGACATCCAGAATCCGTTGGTCACTGAAACCTGCTGGATATAAGCGTCAATATTCATGGTCTTCCAGCGAGTATCACCCGCAGCAATGGCCGCCAACGCCGCTTTGATGTCGTCGGGAGACTGGCAGCACGCCACCCCATACCGGTCGCAGGTATACTCTTCCGCTCTGCGCAACGCAGGACCAATGACCGGAAGCCAGCCCCCGGTCATCAGGAACGGATCCCAGGACAAATGTTTACGGTGAATGTGGCCGAGTTCATGGCCAATGTAGAAATCGATGGCACCGGGCTGATCCTCCAGCGCATCAACAACATCCGTGAACAGCACCACAAAATGGCGCCCCAGAAACTTCGTTGCCAACGCGTTAAAAAAATCCGTTCGCAACAGATAAGCCTCCGGCACTTCCCTTAAGCCCACCTTCTGACAGCACCGCACCAGGCTGTCGTGAAGATCGGGGTACTGTTCTTTACTTATCCGGACACCAGAGCCTTTCAGGTGCGAGATGAAGGCTGAGTGTGCAAAAAGAAAGAACACATAGCCAAGCAGCAAATAGACCAGCAGTATTCCAAAGGTACCCAAAAACAAGGCAAGCCAAACGATCGCAGCAACAACCGCCGTTATCAGAACCAGCGGCTTTTCATTTTTATAAACCAAATTCATTGTATTCCCTCAACAAAAAACTGCAGGACAGCAAACAGCATCTGTCCTTTTTCGGTTAAACCGCAGGAATACAAAGGGCCGTGGTGGGAAATTGAACATGGCGTGGCGAACTTTGTGCGTCCTTGCAGCAAGCGCCCGAAGTATAGGAAGGCAACAGTTTCAAGTCCATGAATTCAGTGCATTTCACCAACCGGCACCTCCACAATGTGACCTGGCTCAACTATCGTACCCGTGCAGTAATTCGGCTATCCTCAATCTCAGGACGCGGGCGTCCCAGTGCAAACTCAGAAGCCATACAGGAGCATTGAACAATGTCGTTAACAGCCACTTTTATCGGCCTGGGCGTTATGGGCTACCCCATGGCAGGTCACCTGGTCAAAGCAGGCCTGTCTGTAAGAGTCTGGAATCGATCACCGGAGAAAGCACAACAGTGGGCGTCCGAACATTCGGGAGTTGCCTGCAGCACCATTGCCAGCGCCGTCCAGGGCGCCGACTTCATCATCACCTGTGTCGGCGCGGACAGAGATCTGGTCGCCATTTACGAAGGTAAAGACGGCATTATTTCCAACGCGCCGGCAGGTGCCGTGCTGATTGACCACACAACAGCTTCGGCGGGCATCGCCGAGCACTTGGCGGCACTTTCGGTCCAGGCCGGGCTAGGTTTTGTTGATGCACCGGTATCCGGTGGGCAGCAAGGCGCAGAAAACGGCCAGCTGACCATCATGTGCGGAGGACACGATGACGATTACAATAAAGCCGCACCGATCATGCAGCACTATGCCCGCGCCATGAACCTGATGGGCCCCGCCGGCAGTGGCCAGAGAACAAAGATGGTAAATCAGATAGCCATTGCAGGCCTGGTCCAGGGGCTGTCTGAAGCGCTGCATTTTGCCGAGCAGGCCGAACTGGATGTACGCAAAGTGGTGGATGTCATCTCCAAGGGGGCAGCACAATCATGGCAGATGGAGAACCGCTCAGGCACCATGATTGATCACCAGTTCGAGCACGGATTTGCCGTGGACTGGATGCGCAAGGACCTGGGCATTTGTCTGGATGAAGCTCGCCGCAACGGCTCAAAACTGCCGGTTACGGCCCTGGTAGACCAATTCTACGGCGATATACAGGACATGGGAGGTCATCGCTGGGATACGTCTTCATTGATCCAGCGACTTCGAAAAAAATAACGCTTTACCAAGGAAAGGCCGAACGCTCGGTTAACCACGAAACCCGCGAACAAAGAGTAAAGTAAACACTTTGTTTCCCGGGTTTCGTGGCTAAAAAATCACTTCTTCTTGTCTCTAGGTACCCAGCGCCCGTTTTCATACCAGGCAGACCAGCCCGTCGCTTTGCCGTCTTGCTCCGACATCACGTACTGCTCCTTGGACTTCCTGCTGTACCGAATTACCGTCGGGTTGCCCTCGGGGTCTTTCTCCGGGGCGTCCATCAGGTAATCGTACTTCGGGTCGATTTCCTTACGGTGCGGCTTGATTTCCATCACCAGCGGCGGCCTGGTTTCCCGGTTTTTGGGGAACTTGCTGGCCGCCAGGAACAGACCCGAGGCACCGTCACGCAGCACGTATGTGTCATCGACCTTCTGACACGCTAACTCTGGCATCGGCACCGGGTCCATCTTGGGTGGCGCCGGCTCTCCGCTCTTCAGCAGCTTGCGTGTGTTCTTACACTCATCGTTGGTGCAACCGAAGTATTTTCCAAAGCGACCCGTCTTCAACTGCATCTCCGAGCCGCACTTGTCACACTCCAGCGTCGGTCCATCGTAGCCTTTGATCCGGAAAGTACCCTGCTCTACCTCATACCCGGAACAGTCGGGATTGTTACCGCACACGTGGAGCTTACGAGTCTCATCCACCAGGTAGCTGTCCATGGCGGTACCGCACTTACCACAGCGACGCTTTTTCCGGAGCAAGCGGGTTTCGCCCTCGCCTTCCACATCTTCATCGGCACTGACCACTTCATCGCCGGAGACCAGATTGATTGTGGTTTTGCAGCGTTCCTTCGGGGGTAGCGAGTAACCCGAACAACCCAGGAACACACCCGTACTGGCAACCCGTATCTGCATGTTCCGACCACAACTCGGACACGCTATATCGGTTTCTGTCGGGCTGTTTGCCCGCATACCACCTTCCGGTTGCTCAGCACTTTCAAGCTGATTACGGAACTTGGCGTAAAAATCATTGAGCACTTTCTTCCAATTCACAGCGCCACCGGCGATGTGATCCAACTCGCCCTCCAGGCGCGCCGTGAAATCGTAATCCATCAGGTTCGGAAAGGATTCCGCAAGACGCTCAGTAACGATCTCACCCATCTTTTCAGCGTAGAATCGGCGATTCTGTAACCGCACATAACCCCGATCCTGAATCGTCGAAATAATCGATGCGTAGGTGGAAGGCCGGCCAATACCCTGCTTCTCAAGCTCCTTCACCAGACTCGCTTCCGTGTAGCGGGGCGAAGGCTTGGTAAAGTGCTGGGTTGGATCAAGTTTCTTGAGATCCAGAACCTCATCAACTTTGATATCGGGCAGCGCCACGTCTTCATCTTTTTTAGCGGACTGGGGGGCGGCCTTCAAAAAGCCTTCAAACTTGACGATACGGCCGCGGGTCCGCAACTCGTAATCACCGTTAGCCACCACAATCGAGGTGCTCAGGAACTCGGCATCGGCCATCTGGCAAGCAATAAACTGACGCCAGATCAGGTCGTAGAGCTTCTCTGCGTCTTTTTCCAGACCGGAGATGTCGGTAGGCCGGCGAGACACATCCGATGGACGGATGGCCTCGTGGGCCTCCTGAGCACCCTCTTTGCTGCCGTACAGGCGGGGGCTGTCTGGTAGGTAGCGCTCACCGAACTGTTTTTGAACGAACTCGCGACAACTGGCAACCGCGTCCTGGCTCAGGTTGGTGGAGTCAGTACGCATGTAGGTAATGTAACCAGCCTCATAGAGGCGCTGTGCCAGCATCATGGTCTTTTTGACGCTGAAGCCCATCCGGTTACTGGCCGCCTGCTGCAACGTCGACGTAATGAAGGGCGCGGAAGGCTTTGAGCGCGTCGGTTTGTCTTCGCGCTTGGCAACCTTGAAGCCACCCTCCTTGAGACGAGCCACATGCTCGTTGCTCTGAGCTTCGCTCACCGGCCGATACGGCTTATCGTTATGGCGCGTCACCTCGAAGCGCACGGGCTCTTTGGCACCGGCGGCACCGAGGTCGGCATGTAATTGCCAGAATTCTTCAGGAATAAATTTCCGGATTTCCCGCTCACGCTCAACAATCAAGCGAACCGCAACCGACTGCACTCGCCCGGCCGACAAGCCGCGGGCAATTTTTGCCCACAACAGGGGCGACACCATATAGCCCACTACCCGATCGAGAAAGCGGCGGGCCTGCTGGGCATTTACACGGTCATTATCCAGGCTTCCTGGATCTTTAAAGGCTTCCTGGATGGCACGCTTGGTGATCTCGTTAAACACCACCCTGCGGTATTTTTCCGGCTCACCACCGATGGTCTCCTGAAGGTGCCAGGCAATGGCCTCCCCTTCTCTATCCAAATCCGTCGCGAGATAGATATGATCGGCAGACTTGGCGAGGCGCTTCAATTCACTGACGACTTTTTCCTTGCCCGGCAGAATTTCGTAACGGGCACTCCAGTCGTGATCCGGGTCAACACCCATACGCGCAACCAGCTGCTCCCTGGACTTGCGCTTTTTGTGTTCAACCTTTTCTTCCGGACTCAATTTTCGGGTGACTGCAGCCTGCTTGGCCCTCTCTTTCGGGTCCGACTGACTGCCGCTACCACTGACCGGCAGGTCACGAATGTGGCCGACACTGGACTTAACAATAAAATCCGAGCCCAGGTACTTGTTGATGGTCTTCGCTTTCGCTGGCGACTCGACAATAACGAGACTTTTACCCATATCGGAGATCTATATCCTTGGCGATAAATCGGTTAAGCGCTGAACAAACCGCAAACTCGCATAAAAATCAGGCAACTGGAAAACATAAGGCTGCCATTGTGTATAGGCTCACTGTTTTACAGGGTCAAGAATAGCAAGACAACCCATTCTTTGACTTCAGTCATCCTTTTTTTGAAATATTGGCACCTGATCGCCACACCACAAACAGGAAGGCCCGGCAAAAGCCGGGCCTCCTGAATACGCGTAACCGATTCTAACTAGCCGATCAGAGGCGTTCCCATACTGTTGCAATACCCTGGCCCAGGCCGATACACATGGTGGAAACACCAAGCTTACCGCCTTTGGCCTGCATCACGTTCAGCAGAGTTGTGGAGATACGGGCACCAGAGCAGCCCAGCGGATGGCCAAGAGCAATCGCGCCGCCGTTCAGGTTAACCTTCTCTTCCATTACACCCAGCAGTTTCAGGTCTTTCAGAACCGGCAGGGACTGGCCAGCGAAGGCTTCGTTCAGCTCCCAGAAGTCGATATCTTCAACTTTCAGGCCTGCACGCTTCAGCGCCTTCTTGGTCGCTGGAACCGGACCGTAACCCATGATCGCGGGATCACAGCCGGCAACCGCCATGCTGCGAATCTTGGCAATCGGGGTGAGACCCAGTGCCTGAGCACGCTCAGCAGACATCAGCACCATAGCGGAGGCACCGTCAGTCAGCTGTGAAGAGGTACCTGCTGTTACAGTACCGTTCTTCGGATCAAACGCCGGGCGCAGCTGGCCGAGGGACTCAGCCGTGGTTTCCGGACGAATGGTCTCATCTTCTTCGATCAGCTTCACAAAGCCGTTTTCATCGTGACCTTCGATCGGAACGATTTCGTTCTTGAAGCGGCCTTCGACGGTGGCTTCGTGTGCCAGGCGATGAGAGCGAGCACCGAACTCGTCCTGCTGCTCACGGGTAATACCGTGCATCTTTGCCAGCATTTCCGCGGTCAGGCCCATCATGTTGGACGCCTTGGCGGTGTACTTCGAGGCGGCCGGGTTGTGGTCAAAGCCGGCAGTCATGGGTACGTGACCCATGTGCTCGACACCACCCACCATGAACACATCACCGTTGCCAGTCTGAATAGCCTGGGCCGCGGTGTGGATCGCGCTCATCGCAGAGCCGCACAAACGGTTAACGGTCTGGGCAGCAGACTCATGAGGGATACGGGTCAACAGAGAAATCTGCCGCGCCACGTTAAAGCCCTGCTCTTGAGTCTGGTTTACACAGCCCCAGATCACATCTTCTACTTCTTTCGGGTCGAGCTTAGGGTTGCGCTCGAACAGTGCGTCGATCAGCGCAGCCGACAGGGTCTCCGCACGCACGTTGCGGAAACAACCGTTTTTGGCACGACCCATCGGAGTCCGCACGCAATCGACGACGACAACGTCTCTCGGATTAAGGCTCATAGATCTTTCTCCGTTCGGAAATCTCGTTCAGGGTTAGCCAAAGAACTTTTTGCCAGTCTTGGCCATTTCACGCAGCTTCTCGGTCGGATGATACAAAGGACCAAGGTCTGCAAACTTGTCTGCCAGTTCAACGAACTTGTCTACACCCAAATCGTCGATGTAGCGCAGGGCACCACCACGGAACGGCGGGAAGCCGATACCGAAGATCAGGCCCATATCCGCGTCGGCCGGATCTTCCACGATGCCGTCTTCCAGGCAGCGCACAGTTTCCAGGCAAAGCGGGATCATCATGCGAGCAATGATGTCTTCTTCGCTGAACTCATTCTTGCCCTGAACAACCGGCTCAAGCAGCTTGTAGGTCTCTTCATCAACAACCTTCTTCTGCTTGCCTTTGCGATCCAGTTCGTACTTGTAGAAGCCAACGTTGTTCTTCTGACCATAACGGTTGTTATCAAACATCACGTCAATGGCAGTGGTTTCTGCGTGTTTCATACGATCCGGGAAGCCGTCGGCCATCACATCGCCGGCGTGCTTGCCGGTATCCATGCCAACCACGTCCAGCAGATAGGCGGGGCCCATCGGCCAGCCGAACTTTTCCATCACCTTGTCAACTTGCTGGAAATCCGCGCCGTCACGAACCAGGCCAACAAAACCGCCGAAGTAAGGGAACAGTACACGGTTAACCAGGAAGCCCGGGCAATCGTTGACAACGATCGGAGTCTTGCCCATGGCCTTGGCATAAGCCACGGTGGTCGCGATAGCACGATCACTGGTCTTCTCGCCGCGGATAACCTCAACCAGCGGCATCATGTGCACCGGGTTGAAGAAGTGCATGCCACAGAAGTTTTCCGGACGCTTCAGGTTTTTCGCCAGAAGGTTGATGGAAATTGTGGAGGTGTTGGAGGTGATGATGGCGTCATCGCGAACCATTTCTTCGGTTTCACGCAGAACGGCATCTTTCACTTTCGGGTTTTCAACAACCGCTTCAACAACCAGGTCTACGTTCTTGAAATCACCGTAGTTCAGGGTCGGAGTGATGTTGTTAAGAACGTCTGCCATCTTGCCGGCATCCATCTTGCCCTTATCCACACGCTTGGTCAGCAGCTTCTTGGCTTCGCTCAGGCCCAGCTTGATGCCGTCCTGATTGATGTCCTTCATGATGATGGGCGTGCCCTTCAGGGCAGACTGGAAGGCCACACCGCCACCCATGATACCGGCACCGAGTACAGCAGCCAGTTTCACATCAGAGGCTTCTTTTTCCCAGGCGCTGGCTTTCTTCTTCAGAGCCTGATCGTTCAGGAACAGACCAACCAGACACGCCGCAACATTGGTCTTGGCCATTTTAGCGAAGCCCTTGGCCTCTACTTCAATGGCTTTGTCGCGGGTCATGCCAGCATGCTTCTGCATGGTCTTGATGGCTTCCACCGGCGCCGGATAGTTCTTGCCAGCTTTGCCGGCCACGAACGCCTTGGAAATCTCGAACGCCATCATGCTTTCCATGGCGTTGAGCTTGATTTTGCCTTTCTTTTCTTCACGACGAGCCAGGTTATCCAGCTTGCCTTCGTTGCACTGCTTGATAATTGCAACAGCAGCATCAACCAGCTTGTCTGCTTCAACCACTGCATCAACGGCGCCCACTTTCAGAGCGGCGTCTGCGCGGTTTTCTGTGCCGCCGGCGATCCATTCAACAGCGTTATCCACACCGACAAGACGGGACAGACGTACAGTACCGCCGAAGCCCGGGAAGATGCCCAGCTTGACCTCAGGCAGACCAACTTTGGCCTTGGACGCCATGACACGGTAATCCGTCGCCAGACACATTTCGAAACCACCGCCCAGTGCGATACCGTTGATGGCAGTAACGGTCGGGAACGGCAGATCTTCAATGGCATTAAATACTTCGTTCGCCTTCAGGTTGTTGGCAACGAGGTCTTCCTCGGAACCTGCAAACAGCTCGGTGAACTCGGTGATGTCTGCACCAACAATAAAGCTGTCCTTGGAGCTGGTAACCACCAGGCCCTTCAGGTTCTTCTGGGATTTGAGTGCTTCAGCTGCGGCGCCCAGCTCTTCGATGGTGAGGCGGTTGAACTTGTTGACTGACTCGCCTTGCAAGTCAAAGTCCAACTGAGCAATCCCACCGTCGATCTCTTTAACCGTGATGGCTTTACCTTCGTAAATCATCAACTGATCTCCAGTCTGTGTTTGAAACTGCTGACAGCCATTCGACGTTATCCGTCATCATGACTGCTTTTGCAGCGAGATTTCGGTCACTGCCCGATCTTTCCGATCCAAAATTCATACAGTCGTTTGAATCTTGAGGGCACACGATGAAAAAAAATGGAGCATTTGTCAATTTGTTTCTTCAGGGAGCCTGTAGAAAACAATGAGGAGAAATTTGTGACAGCTGGAAACTACTTGATTAGCCAGCAAAGTTACTTTAACTTCGGGGTACGACTTTAGTCCACAATAATAAAACCGCATTACGGAGACTCATCCGATGAAAGACGCTCGCCTGAGCATACTGTCCCTGGTAACCGCGCTGTTTCTGCTCTCACTGACTGCGGTTAGCGCTAAAGCCCAGGAAACCAGCGCAGAATTCCTCTCAGACCTGCATGATTTCCGAATCAGCAACTACATGGCACTGGATGCCTTTTACAGCTTCAGCGCGACGGGCGATACCGACACCCTCAACCGAATTGTCGTTAGCATCAACAACGCCAATGACTCGATGAACTCCGTTATCTCAAGCACCAGCGGCGTTCTGTCGGAAGATCAGGTAGAAGGATTAAACCAGGAGTTTGATCAATTCAAAAACCTGATGCGGGGTAACATCAACGAAGTCCGCGACCGCGGCTACCCAGACCTCCGACTCATGGCAGACCTCGCTACCCAGGCCTCAAACCTGAACAATCAAGCTTCGGAGCTGTACGCCATTTCACAGGAAAAAAGCGGCGTGGCCACCAGTGATCGCGTTGAGTCAGCAAGATCCGCGGCGGTGATCATGGTTCAGATGATGTCGCGCTATGCGGCCAGGAGCAACTCCTCAGTCTCCCAGACCTTTCAAGGCGCATCCTCCGACGTCCCCCTGGATGAACAAGCCATAGCCTTCGAGAAACAACTCTCTAGTGCGCGCTCTGGCTCTCCAACCGGTGAACTGAAAGCCGCTCTGGACGATGTGGCTGCAAAATGGCAATTTATTCGCAGCTCCTACATCAATTACAACGACAACAACGTGTCATTCATCATAGATCGTTACTCAAAGGGCATTATCGAAGGACTCGAAAACGCCATTGATCTGATGGGTACCACGAGCTGACCCTGTAATCCGGGGGCTGGCAAGTTGCTTACCCCCGACAATTTCCCTTCAGATTGACGCCGGTCAGAATGCCCCCGCTCTTCCCTCGGTAGCTTAACGGTACTATTCTTGGTTTATCCCCCCTACACACAAAGGAGTGAACCCATGCCCACTTACAAGCGAATGCTGGTTGCGATTGACCTGACGGAAGAAGCCCCGCAGGTTCTGGAGAAGGCGAAAGCCGTTTGCGACGCTCACGGCGCCAAGCTGATGCTTGTGCATGTGGTTGAACCGGTCGGGTACGCCTATGGCGGTGACATACCGATGGACCTCTCTGAGCTTCAAGATCAGCTGGACAAAGCGGCCAGAGAGCAGCTTGGAAAATACGGGGAACAATACGGCGTCGGTAGAGAAGACCAGGTGGTTACGGTAGGTCGCCCCGAGTCCGAGATTCATCGACTGGTCAAAGAGCACCAGGTGGATTTGGTCATCGTGGGCAGTCACGGCCGCAAAGGCTTCCAGCTGCTGCTGGGTTCAACCGCAAACGGCGTATTGCACGGCACAGAGTGTGATGTGCTCGCTATCCGGATTCACTGATAGCACACAACAGGCACGGTAAGAGGAGGCTCATGCCTCCCCTTTCATCCGTGCCTGAAGCTTTCTTAGCTGACTTTCGAGTGACACACTGACACTGGATGCCATTGAGAAGAAGTTAAGCAACGCCTTCAGATTGCTATCCCCCTTGCAGACCGCGTGAATGCGCTGCCACAGAGCCTGGTTGACCAACTGCAGCTTTTGATTGCGTTGCACCAGTCCTGCCAACTCCCAGTCCGGCTCTTGCTGATTTCGCTTGGCGAACAGCTGTTGCAGTAGATAATGCCCGACACTGCGCATGACGAATTCGTCGCTGTTGGCAAACGGCAAATGATGCAACGCCATGGGCTTCAACTCAGCCAGTATCGGACAGCCACTGGTCGCCATTTTTACGCCCAGCAATGACCGTAACGACTCTTCCAGGGTGGTTTGCTTAAAATAGGAGCGGCGCTCGTCAGTCACCGTCACATCGACTTTCTGATAGGCATCTTCTTCTTTGAACGCCTCAACCACTGGAAGAATTTCAGTAGCAGCCGGGCAATAGGTCACTTCACCTTTTTTCAACGGGCAACTGGAACACTGGCAGTGCTCCAACCGCACCCATGCCGGCATTTGTTGACCCGCGGGAATCGCCGGAGACTCACCGGTAACCCGAAAATCAATATTCCGACCATCCTGAAATTTAAAATTGTAATTAATATTCATTGGTTAGCCTGCTCTTCCAACTCCATCCACCTTTCAATAACCGACTCAAGCCGGGATTCCGTTTCCGACAATTGTTCCAGAGTGGCCGATACCTCTTCCGGTGGGCATGAATAAAATTCCGGGGCAGACACCCTACCCTGCAGCTCTGCAACCCGTGATTCCAGCTGCTCAATCATAGCGGGCAACTGCTCCAGCTCAAGCTTAAGCTTGTAACTCAGCTTAACGGTTTTCTGTTTTGACGACTGCCCCACAGTCCCGGCAGCTGAAGCGGCTTTATTGGTGGAATTGTAGTCTTTGTCACGCTTATCCTGCTTATCCGGACGGCTGCCCGAGGTTTCAGCGGGAAAGCGTCCACCTTGCCGGCGCCAGTCGCTGTATCCGCCAACAAACTCATGGACGGAACCGGTACCGTCCAGGAAGATAATGTCAGTGACTACGTTATCCAGAAACTCCCGGTCGTGACTGATCACAATCACGGTTCCCTTGAACTCTGACAACTGCTCTTCCAACAACTCCAGGGTTTCAACATCAAGGTCGTTAGTGGGTTCGTCCAGCACGAGAATGTTGGCCGGTTTACTGAACAGCTTCGCCAACAGCAAGCGGGCCCTTTCGCCACCAGAAAAGACACTGACCGGGGAGCGAGAGCGCTCGGGGGTGAACAAGAATTCCTGCAGATAACCCAGCACGTGCTTGCTCTGGCCATTAATATCGATAAACTCCCGGCCCTCTGACAGGTTATCCAGAGCGTTACGCTCCAAATCCAGCTCACCACGCAGCTGATCAAAATAGGCAACCTGCAGGTTGGTGCCGAGCCGGATACTGCCTTCGGTGGGCTCCAGCTCACCCAGGAGCAGCCGCACCAGAGTGGTCTTGCCGGTCCCGTTCTCACCGACCAGGCCAATCTTGTCACCGCGGAGCACGGTCAGATCAAGATCCTTGATAACCGGTGGTTGCTCAGGGTACGCAAACACAGCATGACTGGCTTCAGCCACCAACTTTCCTGACCTCGCCGCTTCTTCGACCGAAAAGCTCGCTGTTCCTCCCCGAACACGGCGCTGCCGGTGTTCATCACGCATCGCTTTTAACGAACGTACACGGCCCATATTTCGGGTCCTGCGGGCTTTGATGCCCTGCCTTATCCAGACCTCTTCCTGCTTAAGGCGCTTGTCAAACAGCGCGTTCTGGCGCTCCTCTTCCTCCAGCGCCTTTTCCTTGAGCTCAAGGTACTTGTCGTAAGACGCAGAGAAGCTCACCAGCTGCCCACGGTCCAGCTCCACGACCCGGGTAGCCATGCGGCGAATAAACGCGCGGTCATGGCTGACAAACAGCATGGCACCACGAAATTGCGTGAGCGCATCTTCCAGCCAGGCAATGGCGGGTACATCCAGGTGGTTGGTCGGCTCATCCAGCAGCAGAATGTCGGGTTCGGCGACCAGCGCTTTGGCAAGCAACACCCGCCTTTGCCAACCACCGGAGAGCGTGTTCAGAGTTCGTTCCGGGTCCACACCGTACTGACCGAGAATGGTGGTTACCTTTTGATCCAGGCGCCAACCATCCAGCGCTTCCAGCCGCTCCTGAACGTTCATCATACGCTCCATGCTGGCATCATCCACCTGGTGCGAAAGGTGGTGGAATTCAACCAGCAGCTCACCCGTTTCCGGAAACGCAGATGCGACGACGTCATAAGCCGTTCGGGCATCTCCCGAAGGCAGATTCTGCGGCAAAACAGAGAGCACAGAGCCCTCTTCAAAGCGAATGACGCCGCCGTCTGGCGTTACCTCGCCACTGACAATCTTCAGCAGCGTCGACTTGCCTTCGCCATTGCGCCCTAAAAGGCAAACCCGCTCTCCAGGCTCGATCAAAAGTGAGGCGCCATCCAGCAACGGATGCATGCCGAAAGCCAGGGAGATTTTATCCAGGGTTAATAAAGGCACTTTGTTAAACACTCCTGTCAATAAATAACAACACGATCTCCAACCGCCACTCTACCCTTACGCTGATGGACTGCATTCTGACCAAAAATCACCCCTTCCGGGGTTCGTCGGTAGGTGGACAGCGTCTTAAGCGGCTGGGTACCCGAATCCTTCACACCGGTATCCGGGTCGACCGTCGTCAGCACACACCGTGAGCACGGCTTGACCACTTGAAACCCGACCTCCCCGGCCTGTAGAGAACGCCAATCATCTTCAGCCCAAGGCTCGGCACCGGAAACCACAATATTAGGCCTGAACCGTCGGATATCGACCGGCCGTTCCAAGCGACCGTTCAGCTCATCCAGAGAGGACTGGTTCACCACGAGCAACGGAAAGCCGTCGGCAAAGCCTACACGCCGGGAGTCTGCCAAGCGTTCCGGATCAACTCTTCGGTAGGTTGAATCCGGCATGTAAACCAACCGCAAAGGCTGCGCACAGAACCGGCTTAAAGCGCTATCAACCTGTTCTTGACCAGGGCTTGCCGCAACGTCATCGCGCCAGACTCGAACCTGAAACGTCGCTGAACCTGGCTCCAACGCAAACGTACCCTCACCCGGGATGGTAATCTTCGCAACGTGCCCTGCCAGCTCGGTGGTGATAAGCGCCAGGCGTGGCAATGTTCTCTGCGTGACAAACTGGCCCTGCTCATCAACAATCATCCAGCGACGGTCCCCCGAAGGACCAAAGTCGTCCAGCTCAAACGCCGGAACCTGTATGCCTGCGAGCGATTTAACCGGATAGATAAATAGAGATTGCACTTTCATGTTGCGCTCTCGGAAGTATCGAATTCGTAAAATCAGGGAGACGAGTATAACTGACGCAAATGGCCGAAGGGGGAGTTATCCGTAAACTGAAAGCAAAAAACCCGACACGGAGGTCGGGTTTTTCTTGAATCTGGAGCGGGAAACGAGATTCGAACTCGCGACCCCAACCTTGGCAAGGTTGTGCTCTACCAACTGAGCTATTCCCGCTTTTCGGCTGCGAGGCATTGCCTCTCAACGGCTGCGTATTCTACTGATAAGTGACCGGGCGTCAACAACTTTGTGAAAATTTTTTGACGATGAAATCACGCTCACTAGTCAGGTTGCACACCCAGCGCCAGCTGAACAATACGCTCGACCGAGGCACCCAGAACCTCCGTTTCTGTTCCGGGCACTTCCAACAGCAAGTCGTAGCTCATTCCCAGAACCACATTGACGATCAGCGTTGCATCCTGACGGGGCAGCGGCGAATCCAGTCGGGCCAGAAGTCTTTCGAGCCCGTCAATCCAGGATTGACGGTATTGCCGCGCAACATTCGCCAGACGCTCATCGCGTAACGCCTCCATCACGAATACCTGCTCGGCCAGCACCTGATCTCTCCTTCTGGAAAACTGGTCACGCATCCAGACCAGGGCAATCTGGGTCAACCGCTCAGCAAGAATTGGCCGAAAGGGGCTATCGCGGCGCAGGCTGTCATCCGGAACCGTATCGAGCACCAGATCAAGCGCTTCATAGAACACCTGAAGCTGTTGCTGTGCCCCAACAGCAAACAGTGCAAATGCATCATTGATCAGCTCATTGATATCGCGGAAATAATAGGTGGTCGCAGCCAACGGAACACCTGCCTCGCTGGCTACCGCACGGTGCTTGATGCCCCGAATACCCTCCCGGGCCGCAACGCGAATTGTGGCCTCAAGAAGGGCTCTACGCCGACGTTCACTTTTGGCTCTGGCGGTTTTCCGACCAAGAAAGGCACTCCCTTTTCCCTGCCGGACTGAGCCAGGCTCTGCTTCACCGGCAAGGGGCGGAGAAATCGGCTGATCCATGGTGTCATTCATCCTGAACGTTTTATTATTGATTTTAATCATCGGCGGCGAGTGTGCCGGAATACTCTGTGACGTTCATTGATCAGATCGACAGATTTCCATGTACCACCGACTACTGCCCGAAGCGGGAGCCACCTTTAAGATATTCTTTTTCTTCTTCCGTAGAGACACGACCCAACACTTTATTCCGGTGAGGAAATCGACCAAATCGCTGAACAATGTCACGGTGATCTTCAGCCGATTCCACAAAACTGGTAAGGAAGTCCGCTAACAACCCGCCTTGCGATGCCGCCAGCTGTTGATAGCACTTCATGGCAGTGTGTTGATCGGCAAGTTTCTCCGAGTGCTGCAACGGCATATACACAAATGCCCTCATAACCGCAGGCAGCTCTACATCCTGCCCGCGACGCATGGCCTGCCTGCAGAGCTTTCGGGCCAGCCGGTCCTGCTCGAATGCCAGCGACGTGCCCCGGAAAATATTCCTGGAAAACTGGTCCAGCAGAAGGATTTCCGCCAAGGCGCCACCAGGCTGATCGCGCCAGTGCTCCAGCCCGTCCTCGGAAGCGAACAGAACCAGCGATGAAAAACGTCGCCGAATTTCCTGATCAAACCTTCTGTCGGACCGGAACCATCGGTTCCGGTGATCGCTGTCCGGCAAACCCATTTCATCCAATTTGCCAAACCAGAAATCCAGAAGCTCTTTCCAATCGAACATTACTAAGCTCCCTGATACATTAATACCAACACTCAACTGACCATACCGGAGATTACATGAGCAATCCGCATCAGATCATTCTGCTGGCACACGGTAGCAGCGACAAACGTTGGTGCGAAACGTTCGAGAAGCTTGCCGAACCAACCCTGAGGTCTATCGAGAACTCAGCCATCGCCTACATGGAGCTGGCAGAACCCTCTATGGAAACAATCGTTGCCGAGGCCAAAGAACAAGGAACCGAGCAGTTTACCGTGGTACCACTGTTTTTAGCCGCTGGCAGGCATTTGCGCAAAGACGTTCCTGCCATGATTGAAGAGATCGTCAAACAACACGGTGTGAAGATGAGGCTTGCCGACCCAATCGGCTTCAATCCCCACCTGGGCGACGCGATAAGAGACGTGGTTCAGGAAGAGCTGGCAAAATCAATCGATTGAAATACAAACTTGCTGCGTATCGTCGGAGGCAGATATGTCACAAAGAATTCTTATCACCGGAGGTACCGGCTTTATAGGGCGAGCGCTGTGCAAGGAGCTTTTGGCGAAAGGCCATTCATTGACCGTGTATAGCCGTCAGAAACCAGAGGTGGTGACTGCCGTCTGCGGCGCGGTTGAAGCCACTGCTGACTTGAACCTGCTCAAAGCCCATGTCGGCTTTGATGTTGTGTTCAACCTTGCAGGGGAAGGCATAGCCGACAAACGCTGGAGTGATGCGCGCAAACAAGCCCTGCTCGACAGCCGGGTCGCGGTCACCCAGACACTGGTCAACGTCATAAGAACCTGGAGGAACCTGCCCGGCGTGCTGATTTCAGGATCAGCGGTAGGCTATTATGGCGACCAGGGCGAACGGCTTGTCACCGAGGACACGCCTCCGCATCCGGAATTCACACATAAGCTATGCGCAGACTGGGAGCAGGCAGCCCTGTCCCTTGAGGCTGACGCCGTCAGGACATGCCTCTCACGCACCGGCGTGGTGGTTGGCAAAGGGGGAGGTTTCCTGCAGCGAATGGTATTGCCATTCAAGCTTGGCCTGGGCGGAAGGCTTGGCTCCGGACGACAATACATGCCGTGGGTTCATCGGGATGACGTTGTGGCGTGCCTGATCTGGATGATGGAAAGCGAACAGGCCGAAGGCCCCTACAATGTGGTGAGCCCCGCCCCCGTGACAAATGCCGAGTTCACCCGCACCTTGGCCGAAGTGTTGCACCGACCCGCCTTGTTCCCGGCGCCCGCACCCGTGTTAAAGGCGGTGCTCGGCGAAATGGCCGGCTTGCTCCTGACGGGCCAGAATGCGGTGCCTGCAAGGCTTCAGGCCGAAGGATTCACATTTCGCTATCCAAACCTGAAGCCCGCATTACGGGAGAGCGTGTCACGCTAACTTTTTTTCTAAAAAGCGTTGACACCACCCCGGGCCTTACTTAATATACGCGCCACCTCGACGAGGCAAGCTTTTGAAAACGTTGCGTCCCCTTCGTCTAGTGGCCTAGGACTCCGCCCTTTCACGGCGGCAACAGGGGTTCGAACCCCCTAGGGGACGCCAATTTTCAAGCTGATCACGCTAGCCGCTATGACTACCGTGATTGATTTTCCTACCCTTATCGCTATGATTCTTCTGGTCTCTTACCACGAAGACACCCACACCGACAAAAAAACCGATCATCAGTAACACAGTCAGAATTCCCGCAATTACAACGACGTCCATATACATAACACACCTCCAACGCTTATCTAACTTGATTAAACTCAGGTTACGCCGACGTTGAATTTTCGGTATTGATCTGCATCAAGGCCGAGATCGCAACCCGTCAAACTCTCAAGTTGAGAAGCCGTGCTGTTTTTCCCGATTTTTCCTGCATTTGCAGCGCATTTGAAAAAGACTGCTGCTATAGTCAATTGCTAGGGAATTTCCAGAAAAGCACGACCCAGGAATTTCGACTATTCAGCGGTTATATCCGGTACTTCATGTGGTGGCCAAGTCAGAAACATGCCCGATATTACAAGTCGTCTGAAACGCTTTCGCAGCACCTCTCCCCTTTCTTTCAAGCTATTGGCGTGGATTCTCGTCTTCAGCTCCGCACTGACTCTGCTGGCATCCGGCGTACAAATCTACTCTGACTACCGCAAAGACCTCGATGATATAGAAGAACGCATGGCGGTGGTCGAATCCGGATATTCATCCAGCCTGGCCCGCAGTTTGTGGGCACTGGATCAGAAGCTTCTGCAAAGCCAGATGGAAGGCATACTCAGCCTTCCAGACATCGCACATCTACGCCTGCGCATAGAGCCTGACTCTGAACTGGTGATGGGAGAAATACCCCGAAACGCCGACACCCTGTCTCACAGCTTTCCGCTTGTTTACGATGAGGGTGAGCATTTTAACCTGGGGGAGTTGACCATCACGGCAAATTTACACCGCGTTTACAGTGACCTCCAGACCAAAGTCGGCGTAACCCTGGCCACCCAGTTCTTTACGATTTTCATTGCATCCATTCTAATCCTATGGATTTTCAGGCATCTGGTGACACGCCACCTCGCCGTCATGGCACAGTACACCCGCGACCTCTCACTGAAGAATCTTTCACGCCCGCTTCAGCTTGACCGACAAGAAACGCCATCCAATCAACGCGACGAACTGGGCATGGTGACCGATGCCATAAACCAGATGCGCGAACGGCTGAACGATGATGTCGACCGTCGAGAGCGAGATGCCGCAGAAATCCTCAAATTCTCCAAAGCCATTGACCAAAGCCCGTCATCGGTGCTGATCTGCGACCGACTTTGGCGCATCGAATATGCCAATCGTAAGTTCAGCCAGCTTACCGGGCACGACCCGTCGGACATCAAAGGCAAGCACCCTTCCACACTGATAGAACAAAGCATGGACTCTCAGGAGGCAAAACACCTCTGGCAGTCGATCCGGCTTCAGGTTCAAAGGGTCGGTGTATGGCAAGGCGAGGTAAACAGTGCACGCCGAAATGGCGAACGCTATTGGGAACAACTGGTCGTCACCCCCATTAAAGACAACAACGGCGAAACCACCGGCTACCTCATTCTGGGCGAAGACATCAGCATTCGTAAACGCTACGAACAACAGCTACTCAGGCAAGCCAACTACGATATTCTCACCGGGCTGCCCAACAGAATGCTGGCCCTGGATCGCCTGAAGCTTGCTTTGGCGCAAGCCCGCCGGGACGACACACAGGTCGGCGTCATGTTCCTCGACCTGGACAACTTCAAGCACATAAACGATACCCTCGGCCATGATGCGGGCGACACACTGCTGATCGAGGCTGCAAGGAGGGTGTCCAGCTGCCTGCGCGGAACCAGTACAGTGGCCAGACTGGGCGGCGACGAATTCCTGGTTATCCTGCCGGGCCTTACGGGCTCAGATGCAGCCTGCCAGGTTGCCGAGCGGATTCTGCAAACATTCTCAACCCCGTTCATGCTCAATGCCCAGGAGGTTTTCGTAACCACCAGCATTGGCATAGCCACCTTCCCGAATGATGCCGACAACAGCGGAACGCTGCTCCAGCATGCAGATGCCGCCATGTATGAAGCGAAGCACAAGGGTAAGAGTTCGTTTGCCCGCTTTACCCCCCAAATGACGGAAGTATCGCACGAGCGTCTGCATATGGAATCCCATATGCGCAAGGCCCTTGAGCTGAACGAATTTCAACTCTGCTTTCAGCCCATTGTCGACACCGCCGACGGTCGGCTGGTCGCAGCGGAAGCCCTGCTTCGCTGGAACAACCCGGCTCTGGGCCTGGTCATGCCGGATCGTTTCATACCATTGGCCGAAGAAACCGGAATGATCATCCCCATCGGCGAGTGGGTCATTCAGGAGGCCTGTAAGGCCGCTCAATGTTGGCAGGCGATGGCCGGTTACGATATCGGTATTGCGGTAAACGTATCCCCCCGACAGTTTCGCGACCCGGGCTTTACAGATATCGTCATGCGCGCCCTGAACGCCAGCAACCTTAAGCCTGAGCTATTGGAACTTGAGATTACAGAAAGGCTGATCCTGGACAACACCATAGAAACCGCCGACATCCTCCGGCAACTTGACCACGCCGGTATCAGGCTGTCCGTGGATGATTTCGGAACCGGTTACTCCGCGCTGAGCTACCTCAAGAGCTATCCTTTTGATACTCTTAAGATTGATAAATCCTTTATTCAGGACGTTATCAACGAATCCGAAGACGCCTCACTGGTCAGAGCCATCATCAACATGGCTCACAGCCTCGGCCTGAGAGTGATCGCCGAAGGTGTCGAAGAAGAAGCGCAAACCCATTTTCTGAAGATGGAGAACTGCGATTTTTCTCAGGGCTACTTCTACAGTCGCCCCCTGCCCGAGCAGGACTTTATTCACTGGCTTGAAACCAACGATCGGGCCACCGTTTAGCAATCAACACGGCATTACCCATGGATGAATCTATACTGGTCGTGAACTGCGGCAGTTCCTCCCTTAAACTCGCTCTGTTCGACAAACACCTTCAAAAAAAAGCCTCGGCTTTAGCTGAAAAACTGGGCAAGCAGGATGCAAGCGCCCGTATTTCCGGCGATCAACAGCCCGTTCAGCTCCCAGCCGATGCTAATTACAAACAAGCACTTCAGGCACTGATCGAAGCCTTCCGTAACAGGGACCTTCTCTCCGGTGAACCCATGGCGGTTGGTCACAGGGTTGTTCACGGAGGGGAAACCTTTCGGGAGGCAGCCTTAATCTCCCCGGCCACCATCTCTGCCATTCGCGGCTGTGCCGACCTTGCACCGCTGCACAATCCGGTAAACCTGGCTGGCATTGAAGCCATGCGGGCACTGTTCCCGACCACCCCCCAGGTTGCCGTATTCGATACCGCCTATCACCAAACATTGCCGCAAAGGGCCTATCGTTACGCGCTGCCGGAGCACTGCTACAAGGACTGGGGTATTCGTCGTTATGGCTTCCATGGCACCAGCCATTACTTCATGGCTCAGGAAGCGGCCAGGTTGCTGAACAAAACACCGGCAACCACGTCCATCATCTCGGCTCACCTGGGCAACGGCTGCAGTATCACCGCCATCAAAGACGGGCTGAGTGTCGATACCAGTATGGGGCTGACACCACTTGAAGGACTGGTGATGGGAACACGAAGTGGCGATGTTGACCCTGGCCTGTTTGACTATCTCGCAAGCCGGGGGGTCAGCGCGGACCAGGCACATCACATGCTGAACAACGACAGTGGTTTGCTGGGCCTGTCCGGACAAACCAACGACATGCGCTCACTGTGCGAGCTGGCAGACCATGGCCACGAACCCTCCAGCCTGGCCATCGATGTTTTCTGCTTCAGGCTCGCACGCTATCTAGGCGCTATGACCGCGTCACTCACTCACCTGGATGCCGTCGTATTCACTGGAGGCATTGGTGAAAACAGTGCCCGAATTCGCGCTGAAACCATCCGGCATATGCGCCTGATGGGGCTTGAGCTTGACCCGGAACTGAACCGTCATAACGGGAAGCTGAGTGATGGCCGAATCAATAGCCCCGATTCCCGTTTTCCCGTTCTCGTTATTCCAACCAACGAAGAATTGGTCATTGCCCGTGAAGCTGGCCGGATGGCCGCAATTTAAAACCCAAGGATGAATACTGGAACTAGCCATGGCAAAAAGTCTATTTATTGCGCCCACCTCAATGAACTCCGGCCTGACCTCCGTCTGTCTCGGCCTGCTTCGAGCACTTGAGCGGGAGGGTGTAAGTGTCGGTTTTTACAAACCCTTCAGCCAGTCCGTCCACCGGGGTGAAGCCCTCCATAATGATGGCAAAGATTCGTCGGTCGCATTTGTACGATCACACAGCCACCTTGAGCTACCGGACCCGATTCCACTCAAGCAGGCCCAGCAGCTGTTAAACCACGGCAAGGCTGACCTGCTAATGGAAACCGTTGTAGGGGAATACCAGAAAGTCTCCAGCGAAGTAGACGTGGTGATCATTGAGGGGCTGGTTCCTGACCGTAGCGAAGCCTACATCGCCCGGTTGAACGTCGAAGTGGCTCGTAACCTGGGCTCTGAGGTTATCCTGGTTAGCACGCCAGAAAGCTGCACCCCCGAGGAGTTGGACGAAGACCTGGACTTCTCCGCTCGCCTGTTTGCAGCGCCATCGGACCCGGATGTGATTGCGGTTATTCTCAACAAGGTAGGCGAACCCAAAAAATCTGGCATGGCGCTGGATTTCCAGACACAGGAAGATGTGCAAGCCATTGATTTCCAGTCTGCCTGCAAAGTATTTTCCTCTGGCCGATTTCACCTGCTGGGACAGATCCCCTGGCAACCGCAACTTCTGGCACCGCGTGTGTCAGACGTTGCCCGGGAGCTGGGTATCAAGGTTCTGCATGAAGGCCAGATGCACAGCCGTCGTGTTCAAAAGGTATCTGTGTGTGCCCGCACCATCCGCCACATGACCGACACCCTCAAACCCGGCACTCTGCTCGTTACGCCGGGCGACCGGGAAGATATTGTCGTCACCACCGCTGTTGCTGCCCTTAACGGCGTGCCGTTGGCCGGGCTGATGCTGACAGGCGGACTGATGCCGGATGACAAGGTTATTGAGCTGTGCCGCCGTGCACTGGATACCGGCCTTCCGGTTCTCAGCTCCGAGAACAATACCTACGAAACCGCACACATGCTGGCAAGCCTGTCTTCAGCCATTCCCATTGATGATCCGGAGCGGGTTGAACAGGCGATGGAATCGGTTGCCCGAACCATAGACACTGCCTGGCTCGAAGAGCACCTGAAAGTTCAGCGCCAGCGCCGGTTGTCTCCGCCGGCGTTCCGGTATCAGTTGTCGGAGCGTGCCCGAGCGGCCGACAAACGGATCGTGTTGCCCGAAGGCAGCGAGCCAAGAACGGTCCAGGCGGCCATCATCTGCCATCAGCGCCGACTGGCGCGCTGTGCGCTGATCGGCAATCCTCAGGAAATAGCATCTGTGGCGGCCTCTCTCGGTGTCGAAATACCCGACGACATGGAGATCATCGACCCCCCGACGGTCCGTGAGCGCTACATTGCGCCCATGGTGGAGTTGCGCAAGCACAAAGGGCTCACGGCTGATCAGGCAGAGGCCATGCTGGAAGACAACGTGGTACTCGGCACCATGATGGTTGCCATGGATGAAGCCGACGGGCTTGTATCAGGCGCGATTCATACAACCGCAAACACGGTGCGCCCTGCCCTTCAGCTGATTAAAACCCACGACAACGCCAAAGTTGTGTCGTCGGTGTTCTTCATGCTGCTGCCACAGCAGGTTCTAGTGTACGGCGACTGCGCCATCAACCCTGATCCGGATGCTGAAGCGCTGGCGGATATCGCGATACAAAGCGCGGAGTCTGCAGAAGCTTTCGGCATTGAGCCGGTGGTTGCGATGATCAGTTACAGCACGGGTGAATCCGGTACCGGCGAGGATGTGGATAAGGTTCGCGAGGCAACGCGTATAGCCCGGGAGCGCAGACCAGACCTGCTGATCGATGGTCCGTTACAGTACGATGCGGCCGTCATCGAAAGCGTGGGAAGATCAAAAGCGCCCGGCAGCAAGGTGGCAGGAAAGGCCACGGTCTTCGTGTTCCCTGATCTGAACACCGGCAACACCACCTACAAGGCCGTACAACGGAGCGCCAATGTCGTGAGTGTTGGTCCTATGCTTCAGGGCCTGCGGAAACCCGTCAATGATCTGTCCCGCGGTGCGCTGGTGGAGGATATTGTGTTCACCATTGCACTGACAGCCGTACAAGCCAAACAGGTGGCCGACGCCGGAGCGGCATAAGCTGCGCTCCGGCACCAGGCCAGCAACCCGGCTGATCAGCGTTTGACGCTTTTCTGCCGGGTTTTCTTTACCGTACGGCCTTTCTTGATATCGTTATCTTTTTTCACTTTCTGCCTGGGCGTAAGCCGATCGACCTTATGGGCGAACGGGTTTTCACCACCCCGGAATTCAAACCGGATAGGCGAACCAACCACCTTCAAAACTTTTCGGAACGTGTTCTCAAGATAGCGTTTGTAAGCCCCGGGCAAAGAATCCACCTGGTTGCCGTGAACCACCACGATAGGCGGATTGGAGCCGCCCTGGTGAGCATAGCGGAGCTTGATGCGCCGTCCGTGCACCATCGGCGGCTGATGTTGGGCCACCGCATCTTCAAGAATGGCGGTCAAACGATTGGTTGGCCACTTGGCCATCGCGGACTCATAGCAGGCCTGAACCGAATCATACATCGTGCCAACGCCCGTGCCGTGCAGCGCCGAAATATAGTATTTATCTGCGTAATCGAGAAAATCCAGGCGACGAGCAACCTGCTCTTTGACCTTGGCCCGGTCCTCCGGGTCCATGCCGTCCCACTTATTAACCGCAATCACCAATGAGCGGCCGGCGTCCAGAACAAAGCCAATCAGGTGAAGATCCTGATCCACCAGGCCTTCGCGAGCGTCGATAACCAATATGACAACATGTGCATCATCAATGGCCTGCAGCGTTTTGATGATGGAGAACTTTTCAACGGTTTCCCGCACATTCTTGCGCCGCCGGACACCCGCTGTATCAATCAGCGTGTATTGATGCCCATGCCGCTCATAGGGAATGTAAATGCTGTCCCTGGTAGTGCCCGGCATGTCATAAACAACAACCCGCTCTTCACCCAGCATCCGGTTAACCAGTGTGGATTTCCCGACATTCGGCCGGCCTACAATGCCAATGCGAATTCCGGGATAGCGGTCTGCCCTATCCTGCTCATCGAGGTCTTCAGGCGCAGGAAGTAACAGTTCCAACATCGATCGAATACCACGGTTATGGGCCGCAGCAATCATGAAGATGGATTCAAATCCCAACTTATAAAAATCGGCGGCGGCAACGTCCGGATCCTGCCCGTCGGTCTTGTTTACCACCAGGTGCGCCGGCTTGCCAGAGCGACGCAAGTGGTCGGCAATAACTTCGTCTCCGGCGGTCAGGCCTGCACGGCCATCCACCAGAAATAACACGATATCCGCCTCTTCGATGGCTTGAAGAGACTGGCGCGCCATCTCGGAATCCAGCCCTGCTTCCTGACCTGTCAGACCACCGGTGTCGATGACGATGAACTTGCGCTCCTCAGAGTGTCCCTCGCCGTACTTTCTGTCACGGGTCAGGCCCGGGAAATCGGCGACCAATGCATCACGGGAGCGGGTCATCTGATTGAACAGGGTGGACTTGCCTACGTTTGGGCGTCCTACAAGGGCAATAACTGGGGTCATAATTGTCTGCTATACAGAGAAACAGAAACCCGGCCGTAGCCGGGTAAATTCAGTGGGCGGTCAGTCGTTCTGTTCAAGTTTCAAAACCGACATTTTGCCGCCGTTGCCATAAACCAGAAGGTTACCATTACTCAGCACCTGAACGGGTACGCGGATACCGTCACTGTCAAATTTCGACTGCCCCACCAAGCTGCCATCTTCCATCGACAAAACGTGCAGGTAACCTTCAAAATCCCCAACCACGAGGTAATCGCCAGAGACCGCAGGCCTCGTGATCTGACGCCAGGCCAGATCACTCTGCACCCATAACTCCCGGCGGTCACTGCCTCTCAAGGCGACTACATCGCCGTTGGCAGCGGCCAGAAAAATATTGCCGTTGCCGATTGCCGGGGCGTAGAAACTTGAGGCGCTGCGGCTCCAGATTTCCTGACCGGTACGAATATCAATCAGTGCCAGCTTGCCCTGGTAACCAACCACCATAAGCGCGGAATCAAGTACCAGGGGCGTGCCACCGATATCCACCAGGCGCTCAAGCTCAGTACGCCCCTGGGGCTGACCTACTTCGTATTGCCAGACCGGTTGACCCGATGCCGCTGTCAGAGCAATCACACGGCCATTGGCGAAAGACGCAATTACGATGTCCCCGCCAACCAGGGGCGCCGCCGCTGCACGCACGGTAAGCACCGGAACCTGCGCTTCATACTGCCAGAGCCGTTCACCTTTGTTTGTGTCAAACCCGATCACACGACCGTCGGTTGTCTGAACCACCACCAACGACCCATTGGACTGTGGCGCCGCCAAAACTTCTGTTGGCAAACTCACACGCCAGGCTTCGCTGCCATCTTCACTGGATAACGCGATCAGCTCGGCATCTCGGGTCACCAGATAGAGCTGACGGGCATCAGCTCCCGGGCCGGCAAAAATCCGGTCATCCAGCTCCTTTTTCCAGACGGCCTTACCGTTGTCCGCGCCAACCGAAACCACCACGCCATCTGCCGATGCCGCATAGATCACATCGCCGGCATACAGGGGTGCCAGTTGCAGGAATTCATCATCGTGACCATCACCAACAGATAGGCTCCAGGCCCGATCAAAACCGACCGTCGCTTCAATCTCCGGCACCGGAACCGGCTGCTCAAACGTATCGTTTGTGCTGCACCCGGCAAGCACCAGCATCAGAACAGATACTGCCGAAAGAATGCCAAGCCGTCTGTTCAGCCTAAAAGGCATCAAGCGCCCTCCCCGACACCGAGGTCAGAAAGCTTGAGTTCAAGCAAACCGCCATTGCCTTGTTGCCCCTGTTCCCGGGCATCGAGATAGGCTTTCCGGGCACCTTCGGTATCACCCATGGCCATCAGTATGTCACCTCTGAGCTCAGAGAAAATGGCCGTGAAGGCATCCGCTTCGCCGGCACTCTCCAATGTCTTGAGAGCCACTTCGTTCTGACCAGCCGCAAACTGTGCTCTGGCGAGACGGTTACGGATAACCAATGACAAAGCCTGGTAATCCTTCGCCTGGTCCAACGCCCACTGCAAAGATTCCGCTGCAGCCTCCGGATCATTCTGTTCCGCCATCTGTTGGCGAGCCAGAACCAGATTTCCGTAGATCGCATAAGCACTGGTAGCATGCTCGTTTCGCAAGGTCTCAGCCACAAACGCCACGGTTTCATCGCTGGACTCATCACTCGCCGTGAATGCGCTCAACAACGTCGTAAACTGGTTTGCCGCTTCTGCACGCTGCTGGTCTTGATGGCTTTGCCAGCCCTGCCAGCCAAAGACAATCGCAAGGGCTGCACCGATACCAATCAGCAGCGAACTGCCGTTCTTTTTCCACCAATCTTTGATCGCCTGAACCTGTTCTTCTTCGGTGCGCAACTCAGCCATGAAAACTCCTGTTATTGATTTATAGTTGCCTGATAGCAGTTCGGTTAATCACACAAGCTCTGCAAGTACCCTGGCCAGGTCTGCCTGCGGCACGTCCTGCTGAGGTTGGTCATCCCGCAGTGGTTTGAGCCCTGCGGTTCCATTCGCCAATTCGTTTTCGCCAAGAATAACCGCGTAACGGGCTCCGCTGCGATCCGCTTTTTTCATCTGGCTTTTAAAACTGCCACCACCACAATGAGTGACTACAACTCTCCCCGGAAGCTCGTTACGAAGCCTGTCCGCCACGGCCATCGCCGATGCAATCACCGGGTCTCCCATGGCAGTAACATAGATATCCGCTGCGTTATTCACCTCGTCGGGCACCAGCCCCAGGGTTTCCAGCAGCAGAATCAACCGTTCCAGACCCATTGCAAATCCGACCGCCACTGTTGATTTTCCACCCAACTGCTCAACCAGGCCATCATAACGGCCACCGGCGCATATTGTGCCCTGCGCGCCGAGGCTTTGGGTGACCCACTCAAATACCGTTTTCCCGTAGTAGTCCAGGCCCCGAACCAACGCTGGATTGACCGTATAAGTCACGCCTGCGGCATCCAGCAGTGCTTTGAGCTGCTCAAAGTGACGTTGGGACTCATCGTCCGGATACTCGCTGAGACTGGGCGCGCCTTCGAGAAGTTTGCGGGTCTGAGGGTCTTTGCTGTCGAGAATTCGAAGCGGATTGGTGGTCAGCCGGCGCTTGCTGTCTTCATCCAGCTGGTCCCGGAATTGTTCAAGGTAGCTGACCAGCGCGTCCCGATAGACTTTGCGGGATTCACTGGTGCCAATGGAATTGATTTCCAGGCTCGCGTGGTCCTCAAGCCCGAACGCCGCCCACAGACGGGCCGTTAACACCAGCAGTTCGGCATCAATGTCCGGACCGGCCATGCCGAAGCATTCCACTCCGATTTGATGAAACTGACGGTACCGCCCTTTCTGTGGACGCTCATGACGAAACATCGGGCCGGTATACCAGAGCCGGCGCGTCTGATTGAACAGCAGACCGTGCTCTTCCGCAGCCCGGACACAACCTGCCGTGCCTTCAGGCCGCAAGGTAAGGCTGTCACCATTCCGGTCGTCGAAGGTATACATCTCTTTCTCGACGATGTCCGTCACTTCGCCAATGGAACGCTTGAACAGTTCGGTCTGTTCCACAATCGGCATGCGGATTTCCTGATAGCCGTACTGAGCGAGAACTTTTCGAACCGTTGATTCAACATACTGCCAGACGGGTGTCTGGTCCGGAAGGATATCGTTCATCCCCCGAATTGCCTGAATTTTAGCCAAAGTAAAACCCTGATTGCTTCTTGAATTAGTGTGGAGCGCTCAATCTGTCGACTTTGCGATAACCAACTCTTCCTGATCCTGTCGCCGCGAAACTTCTTCGCGAATCAGTCGCTCCAGGTCATCCGTCAGAGTGGCGTTGTCCAGCTTTTGGTTCGGCTTGCCCGCCAGATAGAACAGGTTCTTCGGAGTGCCACCGGTCAGGCCGATATCCGCTTCTCTTGCTTCGCCGGGCCCATTGACGATGCAGCCGATAATCGCAACATCCAGGGAGGTATTAACGTCTTCCAGGCGTGCTTCCAGATCATTCATGGTCTGGATCACATCAAAATTCTGCCGTGAACAGCTCGGGCAAGCGATAAAGTTGATACCGCGACTGCGCAACCGAAGGCTTTTCAGGATGTCAAAGCCGACTTTGATTTCCTGCACCGGGTCTGCCGCGAGAGACACCCGGATCGTGTCGCCAATACCGTCCATCAACAACATACCCAGACCAATAGACGACTTCACCGTGCCGGAACGAAAACCACCGGCTTCGGTAATGCCCAGGTGCAGAGGCTGCTCAATCTGGGCCGCAATCAACCGGTAGGCCGCCACTGTCATAAACACTTCCGAGGCTTTCAGGCTGACCTTGAAGTTCTGGAAATCGTGACGATCCAGGATATCAATGTGCCGCATGGCAGACTCTACAAGTGCTTCCGGTGTAGGTTCACCGTATTTTCGCTGCAACGCTTTTTCCAGGGAGCCGGCGTTCACACCGATTCGAATGGGAATATTGCGGTCCTTAGCGGCATTGATCACCGCACTTACCCGGTCATCCCGGCCGATGTTGCCAGGATTGATCCGCAGGCAGTCAACGCCCAGCTCCGCGACCCGCAATGCTATTTTATGATCGAAATGAATATCGGCCACCAAGGGCACAGAGACCTGCTGCCGGATTTTACCGAAAGCCTCAGCCGCATCCATGGAAGGAACCGATACCCGTACGATATCCGCTCCAGCTTCCTGGATTGCATTGATCTGGGCCACGGTTGCAGCGACATCGCAGGTATTTGTGTTGGTCATGCTCTGAACCGCGATGGGCGCATCACCACCTACCGGCACATCACCAACCATGATTTGCCGGGATTTACGTCTTTTGATCGGGGAATCTTGTTTCATTGACGGGAACCAACAATCTGTCCGGGCGTTAGGTTCAGGGTTCGAGCGTGAACTCTGATCTGTTATTCACTACACGAAAACTGTCCATTTCAAGGGGTTCTCCCTGAAACTGGATAGCTTCGACGGCGTTCATTGCTCCGACAACCACCTTGAGAGGCGGCACACCGGTTACATCCAGCCTGTCACCTTCTCGCCTCAGCGCACTGGCCAGACGCTGTCCGGTCGCATCGGTCACCTGAATCCAGCAATCCGCACTGAAGGTCATTTCCAGGCGCGCAGTGGATGACGAGGCTGATTGTGCGACTTCGGGCTCAGCAGGCACTGCTTCAGGCTCGATAGCGGACTGTTGCTCAGCGGTAACCGGCAAACCTGTTCCTTCCTGCAGGTCCACGTCATCACCGCTCACCATTGTAGGCTCAGGCTGTTCAAGTTGTTCTTCGCTCGGTGCACCATCAACAACCGGCGGCACTTGTTCAGAAACCTCGTTAGCCGATTCCTCTACCGAAACCGAAAACTCCGTCTCTTCAGCCGGGCCCGCTTCCTCTTCGGAGCCTTCGGTCAGGGGGCTACCGGCAACGGCCTGTTCGGAAGGCACTTCAACAGAGTCCGTGGCTTCTGCCGGCTCTTCGGCCAGGCCAGCGTCTTGCCCTGACAAAAAGTAAAATGCGCCATAGCCCGCCAAAGCAAGCAGAATAACAACCAGCAAAGCCTTGGCCAACTGCCGCTTTCTTTCTCTGCGGCGTTCAATATTAGCTAAAGGGTGAGCTTGTTGCTCCTCCTCCCTCTGCTGGCGGATGGGCGCCAATTCTGCATCCAGGTCACGAATCAGTGCGTCACCATCCAGATCAACCTGGCGAGCGTATGCTCTGATATAACCTTTCAGAAACAGTTCTGTATCTATCTTGCTGTAATCTCCGGCTTCAATCGCCTGGATAATTGACGACCGGAGATGCTGCTGGTCAGCAATCTCGGAGATACTCAGCCCTTTGAGCTCTCTCGCTCGCTGTAACTGCTGGCCGACGGGCCCTGCCGCTACCGATGTTTCCTGCTGTTCACTGCCCATTAGCAATCAGCACCTTATATTGTTGGAACTCCGACGACTCAGGAAATTCGTTTTTCAACAAAAGCACCAGGCTGGCCTCCTGGTCTCTGTCCTGAAAGTGGCGCGCTAGGCGAATACCCGTAAACAGGCTTTCGGCGGAATGTGTCAGCCTCGGATTCTTTTGAATCATGGTCTGAAGGCGGGCGTAGTAGCGTGAGGCGGCAGAATAATCCTCTTGCTCTACCAGAACGCGCGATAATGAAAGCACTGTGCGCGCCTCACCGCGGGTGAGCTCCACAGCCCTGCGGTATGCCTCTTCAGCCGGCTCCAGGTTACCCAGCCGTTCTTCGGTCATGCCCAGGTTATAGAAAACGCCGCCGCGATCTTTGTAACTGGTGTTTTCTGACGCAGCCCTGAACTGGCCACGGGCTTCTTCAAAACGGCTTTTACTGTAAAGGAAAGCGCCATAGTAAACACGACCGCGGGTGTAGCCGCCATCGGACGAGACCGACTTTTTGAAGCTTTCTTCCGCTAACCTGTCTTCCCCTTCCGAACTGTAAACCAGCCCCATGGCGGCATGGGCCGCCGCGTAGTCTTTGTCTAGCTCGAAAGCACGGTCCAGATGATGACGGGCCCGGCCAAGGTTACCCTGCCCTATGTAGGCTGTCGCCAGCTGTACATAATTCTCAAGGGCTTTATCCCGGTCGGCTTCCCGGGTGAAACGGCTGTCTGTTGTGGTCACGCAACCGGAAACCAGTAGCCCCAGCAGCACCAGAAACAGGGCGGTCAGTTTTACGGCTGTGTTCTTCACCATCAACAAACACCTTTATATTGCGACGTTGCACTGCCGTTCAATCAGGGGTTGACCTGCTGAACCGCAATATAGCGCTGGCTTCTGCGAGTACGATCTTCTACCCGACCCACCAACTGACCACAGGCGGCGTCGATATCGTCACCCCGGGTCGTGCGAATGGTTGCGACGTAGCCAGCCTCATTGAGTACAGTCTGAAATCTGCGCGTCGCATTCATGCTCGGCCGTTTAAAATCGCTCTCAGGGAACGGATTGAACGGTATCAGATTAATCTTGCAAGGCAAATCCTTGAGCAGAACCGCCAATTCCTGGGCGTGTTCCGGCTTATCGTTAACGCCTTCAATGACCGTGTACTCGATCGTTGCCTTTCGCTTCTCCGGCAATCTCGCAAAGTACCGCTTCGTGGCAGCCAACAACTCTGCGATCGGATACTTTTTATTCAATGGAACCAGCTTGTTGCGCAATTCATCATTGGGCGCATGGAGCGAGATGGCCAGTGAAACATCGGTAACCTCAGCAAGCTTGTCAATTGCCGGAACCACCCCTGAGGTACTGAGCGTCACCCGGCGCTTGGAGATCCCGTATGCGAGGTCTTCCATCATCAGGTTCATGGCATCGACAACATTGTCGAAGTTCATTAACGGCTCACCCATGCCCATCATCACCACGTTTGTGATCGGGCGGTCCTTGATATCAAACGGCATGAACGCCTTGCGAGCAACCCATACCTGACCAATCACTTCGGCAGCCGTCAGATTCCGATTAAACCCGCGTTTCCCGGTAGAGCAGAAAGTACAGTCGAGGGTGCAACCAATCTGTGAAGATACGCACAAAGTACCGCGCTCACCGTCCGGAATCAGTACGGTTTCAACACTGTTGCCGTTGTCCATCCGCATGACCCACTTACGCGTGCCATCCTTGGAGGTTTCATCAAACACCACCTCCGGACCACGCACCTCAGCCACTTCTTTGAGCTTTTCCCTGAGCGCTTTGCTCATATTGGTCATTTGATCGAAGTCATCGATGCCCCACTGATGAATCCACTGCAGCACCTGCTGGGCACGGAAGCGCTTTTCTCCCAGCGTTTCGAAGAAGGCCTCAAGTTTTTCCTTTGGCATTCCCAGAAGGTTGGTTTTTTCGGCAGGGGCAGTCATGGCATAACCTCGATCAGATAACCAATTCAGGGGCAACAGATGTCACCCCTGAACAGACAACATCAACCGCGCGGGCAGATTTCGTTGTCGTTAAAGAAATACGCTACTTCACGCTCTGCAGAAGCAGCAGAGTCGGAACCGTGAACGGCGTTGGCATCAATGGAAGAAGCGAAGTCTGCACGAATAGTACCCGCCTCGGCTTCTTTCGGGTTGGTAGCACCCATCAGTTCACGATTCTTCAGGATTGCGCCTTCGCCTTCCAGGGCCTGTACAACAACAGGGCCAGACGTCATGAACGCAACCAGATCGTTGAAGAAAGGACGCTCTTTGTGCTCGGCGTAGAAGCCTTCGGCCTGCTCCTGGGTCAGGTGCATCATCTTGGCAGCAACGATTTTCAGGCCCGCTTTCTCGAAACGGCTGTAAATTTCACCGATAACGTTCTTGGCGACCGCGTCGGGTTTGATGATTGAGAGCGTGCGCTCGTTTGCCATGCTATTTCTCCAGTCTGGTTAGGGTTAAAAATCAGGGGTTAGATTATACGCAGTCGGGGGCCTACTGCCTACCGCACCGTGCGAAGTCGCGTAACGACATCAACAATTTGCGCACTGGCAAACTCGATTTCGTCATGGGTACTGAAACGGCCAAACGAGAATCTCAGTGCACGATGCGCGAGCTCATCACTCAAGCCGATGCCTCTCAGTACAAACGACGGTTCAACCGTCGCCGATGCGCAAGCGGACCCAGAGGAAACCGCCAGATTTCGCAACCCCAACATCAATGATTCGGCCTCAACACCCTCAAAGGACAGGTTAACAATACCCGGCACCCGGCACTCCGGACTGCCATTAAAGTGGACGCCTTCCAGGCCGCCGAGCCCATCAAGAAACTTCGTCCGCAGCTGTTCCAGGCGTGTCATCTCAGCTTCAAAGGACTTGCCAGCCAACTCAAATGCCTTTCCCATACCGACAATCTGGTGAGTCGCCAGTGTGCCCGAGCGCATTCCTCGCTCATGCCCACCCCCGTGCATTTGCGCCTGCACCTGAACATCCGGTGACCGGCGCACATAAAGTGCACCAATGCCTTTGGGGCCGTATACCTTGTGGGCCGACAACGACAGCAAATCCACATTCAGGCTGGCAACATCCAGTGGCATCTTGCCGGCCGCCTGAGCCGCATCCACGTGAAACAGCACACCACGCTGACGAAGCAAAGCACCGATAGACTGAATGTCGGTAATACAGCCAAGTTCATTGTTGACCATCATCAGGCTGACCAGCCTGGTATTCTCTTTGAGCGCTGCGGCAACAGATTCCAGAGAAATCCGCCCATCCGCTTGCGGTGCCAGCCAGGTTACCTCAACGCCTCTTTGCTCGAGCCACTTGCAGGTGTCTACCACCGCCTTATGCTCTATGGTCGAGGTCACAATATGCGAACCCGAAGCTTCAACAACGCCTTTGATAGCCAGGTTGTCCGACTCGGTGGCACCAGACGTCCAGACAATTTCCCTTGGATCGGCATGGATCAGCTCAGCCACTTGACGCCGGGCATTCTCCACCGCAGCCTCAGCCTGCCAACCATAGCCGTGGGTGCGGGAAGCGGGGTTACCGAAAACACCATCGATCGTGAGGTGCCTGGCCATTTCTTCAGCAACAAGGGGATCAACGGGCGTCGTTGCCGCGTAGTCGAGGTATACAGGTTTTTTCATATGTAGGGAGAGTATGCTGTTGTCAGGCCGTAGCCTGGTCTTTCAGTTGGCGGGTGTTTATCGCATCCGCACCGGATTCTGACTGCTTACGATTTTGGCGATCGGCAACTAGCTGGATCTCACGCTTACGCATCAGATCTCCCAGGCTGATATCGCTCAGGAACTGGTGAATCTGATCCGTGAGATCAGACCAAAGATGGTGAGTAAGGCACTTTTCACCGTTCTGGCAATCGCCCTTGTTGCCACAGCGCGTGGTATCCAGCGACTCGCTGACAGCATCGACTACCTCGGCGATATACACGTGGTCGGCACTCCGGCTCAGCCTATAGCCGCCACCTGGCCCCCGAATACTTACCACCAGTTTCTGGCGCCGCAGTCGGGAGAAAAGCTGCTCAAGGTATGACAGGGAGATTTCCTGACGGGCTGAGATGTCCGCAAGGCTCACCGGCCCCTCACTGCCATGCAGAGCCAGATCCAGCATTGCTGTGACGGCATAGCGGCCTTTTGTGGTGAGTTTCATATTCTCAGCCCCGGTAATGGGATTGACTATCGATTCGCATCGCCGAGTATGGATTGACCTACCAAAACAGTCAAGTATTCAACCTTTACCTTCGGTATCCGTCTCATCGCGAACGCAATCGAAATCTTCCTCATGCAACGGCGGCAGCTCGCCATTCTGATACTCAGTATTAACCTTTCGGATCGCCTTGCACATGGTTTCAATACGCTCATCCACCGCGTGCATGTGGTCCAACAAAGAGCGCATAGCTCTGGCCACAGGGTCCGGCATTTCTTCGGTTACACCATAGGCGTCGAAGCCCATCCGCGCTTCCATTTCCTTGCGCCTGGCGTCGTCTTCTTCCGTTTTACGCTTCACTATAATCCGCCCAGGGATGCCAACCACGGTGGCTCCGGCCGGCACTGCTTTGGTCACCACGGAGTTGGAGCCTATCTTGGCCCCCTCACCCACCTCGAACGGCCCCAGAATCTTGGCTCCGGCGCCAACGACCACACCGTCGCCAATCGTCGGGTGCCGCTTGCCTTTATTCCAGCTTGTACCGCCCAGGGTAACCCCCTGATAAAGCGTTACATCATCGCCAATGATGGTTGTCTCACCAATAACCACGCCCATTCCGTGATCGATAAAGAAACGTCGACCGATGGTGGCACCGGGATGAATCTCAATACCGGTAAACCAGCGCGCCAGCGTCGACAGTGTTCGGGCCAGCCACTTAAGCCCCAGGCTCCACAACCAATGGGCCAGTCTGTGAAACAGCAAGGCATGCAGCCCGGGGTAATTGGTCAACACCTCAAAGGTGTTTCTCGCCGCAGGGTCCCTGTGAAAAACGCTTTTGATGTCTTCGCGCAAACGTTCAAGCATATTTATTCCCGCCCTTCATCTTTGGACCCAGCCGCCACCGGCTTTTGCTGGTCGCCACCCCTATGGGCTCCGGTTGCCTTTTGAATGGCAGCAAGAACGCCCCGGAGAATGTTCACTTCCATCTGATCCATTCGTGCTCTCTGGAACAACCTTCGCATACGGGCCATCAGGTGGCGCGGGTTATCCCTGCGATGAAAGTCCACATCCACCAGTACTTGTTCAAAATGCCCGAAAAAACCTTCCACCTCACCGACCGTTGCTGGCGGCACATCCCATCCCGGGTCTCCCGGCGCAACCATGGGCTCAAGGTGGGGGCTGGACTCACTGTCTTCAAGTCCTGCCAGATACCGCATTCGCAACTCATAGCACATGACCTGCACGGCCATAGCCAGGTTCAGCGAGCTGTAGTCCGGGTTTGAGGGAATATGAATGTGGTAATGACAGCGCTGCAGCTCATCGTTGGACAGTCCGTGGTTCTCGCGGCCAAATACCAGGGCCACATTCCCCTGAGCAGTATGCTCCGACGCGGTTTCGGCGGCCTGCGGCGGCGCAATGACCGGCCAGGGAACCTTCCGGCCCCGAGCGCTGGTACCCATCACCAAAACACAGTCGGCCAGTGCTTCGTCCAACGACTGCACAACATGTGCGCGGTCCAATACATCGGAAGCACCCGCTGAACGCGCATAGGAGGTTTCGTCAGGAAACGACGCAGGATTAACCAGCCAAAGATTCCCGAGCCCCATGTTCTTCATAGCCCGGGCAACCGCACCAATGTTGCCTGAATGAGAGGTTTCTACCAGAACGATACGAATCTGGTTATTAAAAGTATCGTTTCCTTCCGGCGACAGCGCGGGTTCGTGCATGGTTTTCAGGCCTGTTGCTCATCATTGATTTGAGAAATGAGCCGAATCATACCAGAAAGCGGAGGGTTTTAGCTCTCCGGATATGCCGCAACCCGGTGGTATCCGTGGATTTGCTGAGCCAAAAAACAGACAAGCACCATGAGTTTTTGCTATGCTGTGCGGCCTTCATACACCCGGATAATGAACACTCAGATGCAACCAGCAATTAAAATGGCCCTGCGCGTTGCCCGCCAGGGGTCTGACTACCTGAAAGCCCACTTCGAGCGACAGGAACCCAACGGCAAAGACGAATCCGAGCGATACCGACAGCTGGAACGGGTTGAACAATCCATCTACGACAACTTCGTAGAGCAGCTTGCCAAAGCCTACAAAGACCACACCATCGCGCCGATGGGTGAGGCAGATGCTAACGGCAGCGAAAGAAGCTGGCACATTTTCCCGGTTCTTGGCCGTGACAATTTTGTGCGGGGCATACCCGAGTTCGCAATGGCCCTGTCCCAAAAGAAGAACAACCGCACTGAAAACCTGCTGATCGTTAACCCGATCACCGGAGAAGAATATTCCGCAAGCCGGGGACATGGAGCGGCCCTGAACAGTCGTCGTGTTCGCGCATCAGAGGTGAAACTGCCCGCTCGATCGGCGCTCGCAACCAACCTGCTGGACCAGGCCCGTCAAGGTGACGACCCAATGATCTGGGGCGAAATGGCGGCAACCCTGGCCCGCGAAACCGGCATCTTTCGCACCTCAGGCTGCGTGGTACTGGACATCGCCCGGGTTTCTGCAGGACTGCTGGACGCTGCCATCATTTTCCGGCCTGAAGCCGTCGACCTTGACCTCGGCGTAACTCTGGCCATGGAATCTGGCGCACTGACCGGCGACTTTTCGGGCAACCCGTCTATCGGTAACGCACGTCAACTGATTGTGGCAAACCCGAAGCTGTTCAGAGAAGTCCTCAAAGTGCTGCACCCTTTCCGGGGGCGCCTGCCGCGTTAAACACTTAACGATGGCACAAAAAAAACCGCCACTCCCTGGGGATGGCGGTTTTTTTGTGCCGGACCATAACGCCCGGCAACCTGAAGGTTACATCCGGTTGAGCCACTCAGGTGGCTGCTCTTCCTCGGCTCCCTCGCCCGCGCCCTCTTTGGCAGGAACCATAAGATCTTCACGGGTAACCCCCATCACCATCAGCATGTTGGCAGACACGTAGATGGATGAGTAGGTACCCACAACCACGCCAATAATCAACGCAAGCGCGAAGTTATTGATGGCCTCCCCCCCCAGGAAGTACAAAGCGAGAAGCACAACCAGGGTCGTACCAGAGGTATTGATGGTCCGGGCGATCGTTTCATGGATCGACTGGTTAATGATATCCCAGGGTTCGCCTACCCGAACTTTTCGGAAGTTTTCCCGAATCCGGTCTGCCACAACGATGGTATCGTTCAGCGAATAACCAATAACCGCAAGCAAGGCCGCCAGGACCGTCAGATCAAACGTCCACTGGAACAGGGCGAACACGCCCAGCACGATCAAAACGTCGTGGGCCAGTGGAATCACCGAAGCGATACCGAATTTGAACTGAAAACGCATGCCGACATAGATTAACACCACAGCCAGCGCTATCAGAAGGCCGAGCCCACTGTCTTCCTTCAGTTCCTCACCGACCTGAGAGCCCACAAACTCTGAGCTCACCAGCTCGAGTTCCGCTCCCGATTGAGACAGAGTTGCCGTCACTTCCCTGGCCAGTTCATCGTTACCTGCTTCGGCCATGCGAATCAGCACTGTGGTATCGGCACCGAAGTTCTGTACCGAAAACTGCTCATAGCCGACGTCGGTAAGGGTGTTGCGGATCTCGTCCAGATTTGGAGCCTCAGCGTACTCAAACTCAACCGAGGTTCCGCCGGTAAAGTCCATACCGAAATTCAGACCACGAACTCCCAGCAGAGCAACCGAAGCAATGACAAGCAGGATGGAGAACACGGAGGCTATCTTCCGGAACCCCATAAAATCAAATGGTTGTTTTTCTATATCAGGCATTAGCGAGCCTCCCTCCGATCGACAATTTCTCGACCCTTCGGCCGCCATACACCAGGTTCACGATACTTCGGCTCACCATCAGACCACTGAACATGGACGTCAAAATGCCGATACAAAGTGTAATCGCGAAGCCCTTCACCGGCCCGGAGCCCATCGCAAAGAGAATCACGGCGACCAGCAACGTGGTGATGTTGGCATCAAAGATGGACACGAATGCACGGCCGTAACCTGCATTGATGGCACTCTGGGGCGGCGCACCGGCCCTGAGCTCTTCCTTTATACGCTCGAAGATCAGCACATTGGCATCAACCGCCATACCAACCGTCAGCACGATACCGGCGATACCTGGAAGGGTGAGAGTTGCGGACAGAATCGACATGCACGCCACCAGCAGCATCAGGTTCAGGGTCAGCGAAACGTTCGCTACGAGACCAAACCCACGGTAGTAGACCAACATGTACAGCAGCACCAGACCAAAGCCCAGCGCCACAGACATCATGCCTGCATCGATGTTTTTCTGACCAAGGCTAGGCCCGATTGTACGCTCCTGTACAAAGTACATGGGTGCCGCCAGCGCACCGGCCCGCAGCAACAGTGCCAGCTCCGCGGCTTCAGGAATCGAATCGAGACCGGTGATGCGGAAACTGCTACCCAGAGCCGACTGCACCGTTGCGAGACTGATCAGGCCTTTTTCGATAACACGGTTTTCTACCTGCTTCAGCTCGCCATCGACTTCCCGCGTTTCCATCTCGGTCCGGAATTCGATGAACAGAACCGCCATGCGCCGACCAACGTTGTTACGGGTGGCGCGATTCATCAGGTCTCCACCCACCGAATCCATGGTGATATTAACCTGTGGCTGGCCATTCTCATCAAACGCCTGCTGGGCATTTGCCACGTTGTTACCGGTGGCAATCACATCGCGCTCGAGACGCGCAGTACGTTGAGGTGTATCCCGGAAGCTGAACTGTTCGGTCTCAGCTGAAGGCGCATCCTGGCGCGCCTCCATACGAAACTCCAGATTGGCAGTCGCACCCAGAACCCGCTTGGCCTGTGCGGTGTCCTGCACACCCGGAAGCTCGACAATGATGCGATCGGCGCCCTGGCGCTGAACCAGAGGTTCTGCCACACCCAGCTCGTTAACACGGTTGCGGATGGTGGTGAGGTTCTGCTCCAGTGCGTATTCCTGGATGTTGCGGACCTCAGCTTCCGACAACGTCAACGTCAGCAGAAACTCGCCGCCCTCGGTGCTTTCATCCAGCAGGAATTCGTTGAACTGGTCGCGAACCAACTCGAAGGCCTTGGTTCTGGATTCGGAATCCCGGAAGCTGAAAACAATGTCCTGACCATTTTGAACATCGCCGCCCCGGTAACGAATTCTTTCATCGCGCATGTCTTGCTTGATCTGACCGGAAAGCGCCTCAAGCCTTTGATTAACTGCGGTTTCCATATCGACTTCAAGCAGAAAGTGAACACCGCCGCGAAGGTCAAGGCCCAGTTTCATAGGCCCAGCACCGAGGCTACGCAGCCAACCAGGAGTCGACGGGGCCATGTTCAACGCTACCAGATAATCGTTACCCAGTGCGGCCTGGACAGCCGGGCGCGCCCGGAGCTGATCATCAGAGCTGGTCAAACGAATCAACGCATCCCGCTCTTCTACGGCACTGGACTTGACTTCAATACCCTGAGCTTCCAGTGCTCCCAGAGCGCGGTCGAGAATTCGCTGATCCACTTCGGTACTGCCACGGGCACCGGTGATCTGGATCGCGTAATCGTCAGGGAAGAAATTCGGTAAGGCGTATATAAATCCGATGATCAGTGCAAACACAATCACCAGATTTTTCCAGAGAGGATACTTATTCAGCATGGGATCCCTTTGGGCCGGCAAGTCCGCCAGCCTTGGTGTTTCAGCCAGTGTGATTCAGCCGGCGCTATGTGCGCGCCGGCCAGGAATCAGCTCAGATGTCCTTGAGCGTGCCCTTCGGCAGAGCACCAGCAACAGCAACTTTCTGAACCTTGATTTCGATATTGTCGGCAACTTCCAGAACGATAAAATCGTCGGTGACCTTAGTAATGCGGCCAACAACACCGCCAGAGGTGACCACTTCATCGCCTTTGTTCAGGCCAGACATCAGGTTCTTGTGTTCCTTGGCACGCTTGGACTGCGGGCGCCAGATCAGGAAGTAGAAAATCAGGATAAAGCCGGCAAAGAAGATAACCTGGCCCATTATGCCCATGCTCTGTCCACCAGGCGCTGCAGCTTCTGCCATGGCCAATGCAGGCATAAGAGACAGCAGACCGGCGATAAGCAGTTTGATCGATTTCATTCAGGTTCTCCGTTTATTAACTAGTCTTGAGTAAAAGTGGTCAGGAATCGCCCAGCGGCGGCACGCTTTCGCCACGTAAGGCATAGAATTCGCTTATAAAGTCGGACAATGTACCTGCTTCAATGGCCCCACGCAATCCACTCATCAGGTTCTGATAGAAACGCAGATTGTGGATGGTATTCAGCTGGGATCCGAGCATTTCCCCACACTTATCCAGATGATGCAGATAACTTTTGGAAAAATGCTGGCAGGTGTAACAGTCGCAGCGATCGTCCAGTGGCCCTGTGTCGTGGCGGTTCTTGGCGTTACGGATTTTTACAATACCGGTGGACGTGAACAGATAGCCATTTCGGGCATTACGCGTTGGCATCACGCAGTCGAACATGTCTACACCGCGCCGCACAGCTTCTACAATATCTTCCGGCCGGCCAACACCCATCAGATACCGTGGTTTGTCTTCCGGCATTTTGGGTGGCAGATGGTCCAGGATTCGAATCATGTCCTCTTTCGGCTCACCTACTGACAGACCACCAATGGCGTAGCCGTCAAAACCGATGTCGGTCAGCCCCTGAAGCGAGCGATCCCTCAGGGACTCGTACATACCACCCTGCACGATACCAAAGAGCGCTGCGGGATTACCCTCATGGGCCTTTTTGCTGCGATCAGCCCAACGCAGGGAAAGCTCCATTGATTCTTTCGCCTGCTTTTCGGTGGCGGGATAGGGCGTACATTCGTCAAAGATCATGACGATGTCCGAGCCAAGATCACGCTGAACCTGAATCGCAATTTCCGGCGACAACTCCACCTTGGCACCATCTACCGGGGAACGAAAGGTAACGCCCTGCTCAGTAATCTTTCGCATTTCACCCAGACTGAACACCTGAAAACCGCCGGAGTCCGTGAGAATGGGCCCCTGCCACTGGGTAAAGTCATGCAGATCACCGTGCGCCTTCACGACTTCCGTGCCCGGGCGCAACATCAGGTGAAACGTGTTGCCCAGAATAATCTGTGCACCAATGGCCTCAATATCCCTCGGCAGCATGCCCTTAACCGTGCCGTACGTGCCCACCGGCATGAACGCAGGCGTCTCTACTGTCCCGCGCGGAAAGGTAAGCCGGCCTCGACGGGCCCTACCATCCTCTCCCAGCTTTTCAAACGACATAAAACAGGATTCACTCACAGTCAGTCTCCACTGGATTCGGTGTGGTTATCGCCGAACTGATCAGCGCCTGCCAGCATGCCGCGGCTAGGCTCCTGCGCAGTCAGGAACATGGCGTCACCGTAGCTGAAAAAGCGATAACGCTGCTCTACCGCTTCACGGTATGCAGACATAATGTTGGTATACCCGGCAAACGCACTGACCAGCATGATCAAGGTGGATTCAGGTAGATGAAAATTGGTGATCATGGCATCCACCGTCTGGAAACGATAACCCGGATAGATAAAGATGTCCGTTTCATCCCGAAACGTATGCAAGCGCCCTGCCCGACTGGCTGATTCCAGCGAACGAACGGAAGTGGTTCCCACCGCGACCACCCGGCCGCCTCTGGCACGAGCCTGATGAACGGCGTCGACCGTTTCCTGGGGCACATGGGCCACTTCACTGTGCATGACATGATCTTCCAGCTTGTCGACCCGGACCGGCTGAAAGGTGCCAGCCCCGACATGCAGAGTCACGTAGGCGAACTCAACGCCTTTTGCTTTCAGGGCCGCCAATAGTGCGTCATCAAAATGCAGGCCTGCCGTCGGCGCCGCTACTGCACCCGCTTCCCTGGCATACACGGTTTGATAACGCTCCCGGTCGGAAAGATCATCTTCACGCTCCATATAAGGAGGCAGCGGCATGTGACCGATGCGCTCCAGCACATCCAGTACCGCTTCAGCTCCATCGTAAACAAAACGGAACAGAGCATCCTCACGGCCAACCATGGTCAGCGAAGTGCCATCCTCCAGAATGACTTTCTGGCCTTCCTTCAGTGCTTTCGAGGCTCGGGCGTGGGCAAGAATTTCCCGCTCGCCCAGTAGGCGCTCAACCAGAACTTCAACACGGCCACCGGTCTCTTTCTGACCAAACAAGCGAGCCGGAATAACACGGGTATTGTTGAAGACCAGAAGGTCGCCTGGCTGCAGCAAATTTAGGAGGTCGGTGAACTGACGATGTTCGGTTTTGCCAGACAAGCCATCAAGGCTGAGCAAACGGGAGGCACTACGTTGTTTAAGCGGGTAACGAGCAATCAACTCGTCCGGCAGGTCAAAATGAAAATCGGAGACGTTCATGGGCCGGCTATTCACGATGCCGCAGGTTGCGGCCAATAAGTGGTAGCGGCGGGCGGACTCGAACCGCCACGGGTTTTACCCCAACGGATTTTGAATCCGTCGTGTCTACCAATTTCACCACGCCGCCATCGGAGAGTGGGAGGATTATACTGAGCCTGAATCTGAAAGCAACCGGGGCAGCATGCAAAAATCGCCTACTGCCTCAATAAATTACAAACGATCAAACAGTGAGAGTCGGGAAATCTGGGCAAAGGACTGCTGAGCCGCCTGCAACACAAAGCTTTGGAAGCTCAGATTACTGATGGCTTCTGCGTAGTCCACGTCCTGGAGCTGGGAGCGGATTTCCTTGGTGTAGAGCGCGGAGTCATCCAGGAATGCAGTGGTAGACTCAACTGCATTTAGGCGGCCGCCAAGCTCGGTTTGCGTCAGAATCAAAGACTCCTGAGCGTTATCGAGATTGGTCAGCGACTCCGCAATAAGGGCGTCGTATTCCGCATTGGTTTTCGGTGTGCCTTTGGCAAGCGTATCCAGACCACTGATCAGGTTCTCGATGGTTGCAAAGACCGACTGCTTGTCGCTGATGCCGATTGTAAACGAATCGGTCAGTGTTGGATCCGCGTCAAATACAGCATCATTAACGGTCAGCTCAATCCCGGCCACTTCAAAAGGCTCACCTACGGTAGGCGCAGGAACGGGGGTCAGGTTCAACGCTCCGCCGTTAGCGGTGATGGACAAAGTGCCGGCAGCATCTACCACCGTTACCGTCAGATCATTCGGCACAGCCGGTGCAAAATCACTTCGTAAGTCGCTCTCATTGACCAGCGCAAGATCGGATACGTAGCCATCAACAGAGTTGGTGCCGGTCATCGAAACAGCAGCTGGAACATTCTCGAAAATGCCTTTTCCATGATCACTGATGGGCACCGTTACGCCGTCATCGATCTCCAGCACCCGCTGCCCCTCATCCCCCTGGTAAACCCAAGCACCGGAGTCATCCTGAACGAACGCCTGAGTATTGCCCTGAAAGCCACTAAAAATGTACTCACCGGAGGCATCCCGAGTATTGGCTACGTTGGCCAACTGACCGAGGCGCTCCTTCAATTCGGCCGATATGGATTTCCTGTCATTGGCGGACAGCGACCCGTTACCGGCCTGAACCGTCAGTTCCCTCACCCGCTGGATGATGTCGACCGCACTGGCAAGAGAGCTCTCCTCCTGCTTGAGTCGGTTGTCAGCCAGGCTTGCGTTGCGGCCGTAGGTTTCTACCCGCTTGAGATCCTGGTCCAGCTTGAGAATACGGGCCGCCGCCACCGGATCATCCGAAGGTTTGTTAACCTTCTTACCGGTGGAAATCTGTTGTTGGGTATTCACCAGATTGCTGTTGAGATCCTGCAGCCGGTTGATACCGCCGGAAAAAATCTGCTGTGATGAAATTCGGATCATTTTACCTTACCTCACCTTACCGGAAGCTCTGCAGCAATGTATTGAACAGGTCCTGGGCTACTGACATAACCTGTGCAGACGCGTTGTAGGCAGCCTGATACTGGATCAGTTTGCCGGCTTCTTCATCCAGGTTGACCCCGGAAATGGACTCTCTCTGGTTGTTGGATTGCTCCAGCAGGGTTTGGCCAGCGTCTTTGTCGAGCTGGCTCTGGCGGGTTTTTACGCCAATATCCTCGACCAGACCGGCGTACCCTTCGGTAAAGTTCTGGCTGCCGCCATTCATGGTATTGGCAGTACCGAGCGCCGCAAGCAATTCGGCGTTTCGGTTGTCAGAAACACCGTTCTTATTGAAATCGATGGTGAAGGTATCGTTCACATTCGGCTCACCGGTCATTTCAAACTGGTAGCCCTGATAGGCACTGCCGGCATTCGGGTTATCACTGAAGAAGGTGTTGATCTTCTTGGGGTCGTATACGCCGGTTTCTAAAACATTCGCTCCAACCGGTGGCACCGGCGTATTGTCTGTAATCGTATAGCCATATGTGCCACTGGCGGCATCATAGCTGTCGAACTCGATCGTTATCGGCCCATTCGCCAATTCACCCCGGGTCTGAAAACCTGGCAACAACGCATTGGTATTGGGGTTACGGACATTCAGCATCTTGCCCTGATTGATGGTCGCCGTCCCCAGGTTATTCTCGCCCGCACTTGCCCTGATCGGGCTGGCAAATGCCAGATCTTCTTCCCGGCGAACATTCAAAGCAATGTTTTCAGCAGCGTTACGACTGGGTTGAATCAGGTACTTGTCACCCGCGTTGAATTCGCCACCTTCTACTCTAATGCTGAATCCCGGCATGGTGATTTCCGACTGGACCGGTTGAGGCAGGCGGCCCTGACTGGCGGTCTCGCCGGTGGCGGTATCGATCAGCTCATAGCTTCGTCCATCACCGCTGAACTGGAGCGACCAGGTACCGGCTGGCAACAAGGTGCTGTCCGTAATCTCAACTGCCAGCCTGGCATTTTTCGGCTCTGAGTTATTCGCGTTTGGCACCACCCGGCTGCGCTGAAGCTCCACACTGTTGATGTCAGTGAAGAAGTTACTCCCCAGATCACCCTCCAAATCCATACCAATTTCATTCTGGTGATTGATGGAGGCCGACAGGGTCACGGCCAGGCGGCCCAACTCATCAAACGCCGGCTTCAATGCCTGTTCATCAAAACGGCGCAGCCCCCCCAACTTCCCACCTTGAATCTGTTCGTCGACCAACAGGCTGCGCCCGCCGGTTGTCAGCGTGAATTCCATCCGGGTGGGGTCTTCGGCACTCGTGCGCGTACCAAACTCAGACGCGTTAGCGCCGGTTACCAGCGCCAATCCGTTGGCCAGAGACACGTTGACCTGACTGCCCTCGGTCTCTGTGACCCGGATTCCCACCAACTCAGACAACTGACGCAGTTTTTCATCGCGCTTGTCCAAAAGTTCCAGGGGCATCCGGCCCTGTGCCAGACCCGGCGATTCCGAAATGGCGAGATTGAGCTCCGCAATACTCTTCAACAGGGTATTGGCATCTTTTACGCCCTGCCCCATCTGGGTTTTGATGGATTCTCGCTGCTGTACGAATTCTTCATGGAGCGCCTGAAAACGGTTGACCACCTGCTGCGCTTCGCTCAACACCAGTTGGCGTTGCGGCAGAGATGTGGGATCTTCCGCTGCGTTCTGCAGTGACGCAAAGAAGTTGTTCAAGGCACTGTTCAGACCAGTACTTTCACCACCCAGAAGGTTATCCAGCCGGGTCAGTTCCGAGTTAAGCGCATTCTGCTCACCAAACAGCGTGCTGTCCTCGCGCACCTGCTGGGTCAGATACTCGTCAGCCAGGCGCCGGATGTTTTCAATGGAAACACCACTACCCACGGTACCGGCGCCGGTTCGGCGGCCTTCCTGGGTATCAAACTGAACTTCCTGCCGGCTGTACCCCGGTGTATTGGCGTTGGTGATGTTGTTGGCCGTGGTATTCAGGGCGCTCTGATAACTGAGAACACCGGTCAAGCCGATTCCGATCAATCCTGCCATGATCTGTTACTCCTTTATCCCGCCACTGCCCATAGACAGTGTCATCAGAGAATCACGGTTCATGATCCGGCGAATCTTGGAGCCGTATTCCGGATCGGTGGCATATCCGGCTTCCTGCAGTTTCTCTGCAAATACTTCAGGTTCGCCTGCCGAGGAGAGCACATCCCGATACCGGGGGTTGCCCTGGAGAAAATCGACGTAATCACGGAAGCTGGCCTCGTAATCCGGGTAGGCGCGGAAATCGGCACGCTCTTTCATGGCTACGCCGCCGCGGAATTCCGTGGTGGTGATCGTTACCGCGTCGCCGCCCCAGCGACCATCCGCCTTGATACCGAACAGATTGAAGCTGGGCTGACTGTCATCACCTTTGATCATGTGCTTACCCCAGCCGGTTTCGAGTGCGGCCTGAGCAATCATCAGGCGTGGGTCAATGCCACTTTCGCGGCCGATCTGCTCCGCAAAGGGCATCAGTTCACTGACGAAATGCTCCGGGGACTCAAATACCACAGGCTTTTCAGCCGAAGCGGCAGCAGCCACTTCCGGAACTTCACTCGCTACAGCCCGGGCAACTTTTTCCACGGCGTCGATCTGTTCTGGCAGCCTTGGAGAGATTGCAGGCATGCTGCGATCATAATCAGCCAGGGTTGCCTTGTGGGCCGCCAGCTTTTCACCGTTTGCGGCCATACCCGGCACGCTCTCTCCGAGCTGCCGCACCAGCGCCTCCGCCAGGCCGGTGCCGGACCCATTGGCCATGCTCAGACTGATTTGGCTATCGAACATATCGCGGTAGAACTCACTGTCATTACTGTTCAGGTAATTGCCTTCGGCAAACACTTCGCCGGCCTTACGCATGGACTTCAGCATTTCCGAGAGGAACAGACTTTCAAACTGCTTCGCCACCTGCTCCAGTGCCGCCTGCTTGTCGGTGCGGGCCTGGGATTTCAGCGCATTGAGGCCGCTGAAGTCGGTGTATACCTGAGCTTGTTGTACGCGATAGTCCTGCATGGCTACCCCTAGATCACAATCAGCTCGGCACGAAGTGCGCCAGCCTGTTTCAATGCTTCAAGAACGGCCATCACATCACCCGGGGCAGCACCCACCTGGTTCACCGCCTGCACAATTTCATTCAACGTGGTTGCCGGCCCAAACTGGAACATACGGGCCGGGTCTTCGGTAACGGCTATCTGGGTGTTCTGCTGCACCGCGGTGTCGCCGTCGGCGAACGGGTTCGGCTGCACCACTTCCGGATTCTCCTGAATGGTCACAGTCAGATTTCCGTGGGTGATCGCCGCCGGGCTGACTTTCACGTTCTGGCCCACAACGATGGTGCCGGTGCGGCTGTTGATCACGACCTTGGCAGATTCTTCCGCCGGGTCTACCTCAATGTTCTCGACAATCGAAAGAAAGCTTACCCGCTGGGACGGATCCCGCGGCGCACGCACGGAAACCGATGTCGCATCGTGAGCGTACGCCATGTCCGGGCCGAGGCGTGCATTCACAGCCTCGACCACACGGCGGGCCGTAGTGAAATCTGGGCGCAGAAGGTGGAAGGTAATGGTGTCGCCCTGACTAAAAGGCGAGACCACTTCCCGCTCGATAGTGGCACCGTTGGGAATCCGGCCGACGCTCGGTACGTTCACGGTAATTCTGGAGCCATCCTGCCCCTGGGCACCAAAACCGCCAACCACCAGACTGCCCTGAGCCATGGCGTAGACGTTGTTGTCAGCGCCCTTCAGCGGGGTCATCAGCAGGGTACCGCCGCGCAGGCTGTCGGCGTTGCCGATGGAGGAAACCGTGATATCAATCTCCTGCCCGGCCTTGGCAAACGGTGGCAATGTGGCACTCACGGTTACGGCGGCGACGTTGGTGAGTTTCGGGTTCACGCCTTCAGACAGAGTGATACCGAACTGGTTCATCATGTTCCGGAAGGTCTGATTGGTGAACGGTGCCTTGTCGCCGGTCCCGTCAAGGCCAACCACCAGTCCGTAGCCCACCAGCTGGTTGTTCCTTACCCCTTTGATGCGGGACAGGTCCTTCAGCCGGTCCGCCATCACCGGTGCCGCAACCGCCGCCAGAACAAGTACCCAGGCAAGAAAACGTCGCATGCTCATAGCGGCCACCACTCACTGTTAAAGAAGCGGGCAAGCCAGCCCATCTGGTTTGCCTGGTCGAAATCACCGGTACCGCCATAGGCAATACGCGCATCAGCAATACGGTTTGAGGCAACAGCGTTGTCCGGCTGGATATCCCGGGGGCGAACCAGCCCGGTCAGGCGGATGTACTCGTCGCCATTGGTCAGTGACAGCCATTTCTCACCCCGGATCCGCAGCACGCCGTTGGGCAGCACCTCTGTGACCGTGACGGTGATGCTGCCAGCAAGACTGTTGCTCTGATCAGCCTCAGCCGTGCCTTCAAAATCGCGCTCGTTGTTCAGTGAGGTGCCGATCCCGAAGTTGTTCTTACCCAGAATGTTCGGCTCCGGCAGCGTGATTTCGTTGTCCTTGGTGATGCTGGTTTCGGCATTCTTGCTGGCACGGGTGGATTCCTGGAGATTCACTGTCAGTACATCACCCACATTGAGCGCGATGGTATCCCCGTAAAAGTTATAGTTTCGCGAAACCTGGTAAATCGAACCAGACGCCCTGTCTCTCTGTGTCATGGCCTCAGGGCGTACCGGTGCAAACTCAGGATCATCCGGCATCGCCCGGGGCCGGCTCATGGCCGTGCAACCCTGTAGCAGGATCAGTACCACCAAGGTCGCCAGGGTACTGGCGCCCCGGGTTATCCGGCTGGATGTCATCGGATTCATGACGTCACCTCTGGCGGCATTAGCCAATGTTGTTGGTAATGAACTGGAGCATCTGGTCCGCGGTGGAGACCACTTTCGAGTTCATTTCGTAGGCGCGCTGGGTGGTAATCATGTTCACCAGTTCTTCCACCACTTCAACGTTGGAAGCCTCCACGGAACCCTGTTCGATGGTGCCAAGCCCGAGCAGACCCGCCTCCCCCTCAACGGGGTTGCCACTGGCAATGGTTTCCTTGAACAGGTTGTTTCCGATGGCCTGCAGGCCCTGGGGATTGATGAAATCCACCAGGGTGATCTGGCCAAGGTTTACCGGCGCCGCCTGGTCATCCGTTACCGCCGTTACCGTGCCGTCCTTGCCAATGGTGATATTGGTGGCGTTATCGGGAATATTGATGGCCGGCTCCAGGGGGTACCCGTCCGGATTCACCACATCGCCGTTGGAGTTCAACTGGAACTGACCGTCCCGAGTGTAGGCAATCTGGCCATCCGGCTGCAGAATCTGCAGAAAACCCCGGCCATTGATGGCCATGTCCAGCGGTTGCTCGGTAATCTGGAGATTGCCCTGGGAGAACTGCTTGACCGTGCCCACAACCCGGACACCTGTGCCCAGTTGCAGGCCAGAAGGCAGCTCAGTGTTTTCGGTGCTCATACCGCCAGGCTGCCGGTTGATCTGGTACAGAAGGTCCTGAAATACAGCCCGGTCCCTTTTGAAACCCGTGGTATTCACGTTTGCCAGGTTGTTGGAGATCGTTGACAGGTTGGTATCCTGTGCGCTTAACCCGGTTTTACTGACCCAAAGTGCTGGATGCATTGCGTTACTCCTTACCTTGCCGGCCACGGATGCGGCCATTGTTTGCCGTTTGCTGCCGGCCGGTGATGCTTAATTCAGCGTTATCAGAGGTTCTGCAACAGCCGTGCCGTTGCTTCAGAATTCTCGTTTGCGGTAGACATAACCTTCACCTGCATCTCGTACTGACGGGATAACTGCAGGTTGGAAATCATCTCCTGCACCGCATTCACGTTGGAGCTTTCCAGGAAACCAGTGGCCACGCGCATATTGGCGTCCGGCGGTTCAGGGCCGTCCAGAGCCTGATCCGGCTTTCTGTGAATAAGCCCATCCAGGCCCTTTTCCAGCGCCTCAGCCGGCGGGTTGACCAGTTTCAGGCGGTCCACCTCCACCAGCTGATCCGGCGGACCACCAACGGGAACAATAGAGATGGTGCCATCAGAGCCAACCAGCAGATTGTCGAACGGAGGCAAGGCCACCGGGCCGCCATTTCCCAGCACCAGCTCACCACTGGCGGTGCGAACCAGACCGTTGACATCAACCTGCAGGCTGCCGCTTCGGGTGAATACTTCTTCACCCAGGTTATTCTGTACCGCCAGCCAACCGTCTCCCTCTACGGCCACATCCAGTTGTCGGCCAGTGTCCATCAGAGCTCCGGCAGAAAGATCGGTGCCGGGCCTTTCGGTCATGGCATAAGCGCGGGTGGGGTGATGCTCACCAAAGACCGGCATGCTGCGGGCCTGGGCAAAATCCTTCTTGAACCCCGTGGTGTTCACGTTGGCGAGGTTGTTGGCGTGGGCACGCTGGGCCAGCATGTTCTGCTTGGCGCCAGACATTCCAATATAGAGGGCTTTGTCCATGGGCAAACTCCTGCCGGAATTTTGACTGTTTCCAGTCATCCTGCAGGAGTCATGCCATGTTTAGATGAAGGGGATTAACGCAGGTTGATAATGGTCTGGGTTACCGCGTCCGAGGTTTCAATGGTCTTGGCGTTTGCCTGATAGTTACGCTGGGCAATGATCAGGTTTACCAGCTCAGCAGACAAATCTACGTTGGATTCCTCTACTGAACTCGCCTTGATGGAACCCAGGGTGCCGGTATCGGGCGCACCAATGATCGGCTGTCCGGATTCAAACGTTTCAACCCAGGTGGTATCACCAACCGGTGACAGACCATCGGTATTGTTGAAGGCCGCCAGCGCAACCTGCCCCAGGGACTGGGACTGACCATTGGTGTAGCGCGCAAAAATCACACCCTGGTCAGACACATCCAGCCCGGATAAACGACCTGTGGTATAGCCGTTTTGCTGCTGATCATTGACACCAAATGCCGCACCATACTGAGTGGTACTGGCAAGGTTCAACACAAATGCAGAACTGTTGGCCGGCTCCGGAATCGGGCTGACCACATCACCAGGATTCGCTGGCGGGCCGTCCGCACCGTTAGGATCACCGTTCGGGTCTTTCGGCACCCAGTCGGTGATAATGATTTCACCGTTGGCATCCCCGTTGATCGATTCCAGCTGACCATCCTGATCAAACAGCGCCGTATAAGGCTGTTGGTCAGTCCCCGCTACCAGCTCGCCATCTATTTGCAGATAGACAGACCACTGGCTCTGGCCCACGCCGTTACCCGGCGAGGGGTCTTTGACAAAGAACTGGGTCATTTCGTGAGCATTACCCAGGCTGTCAAAGATCTCAGTAGACGTTGCGTGGTTATAGGTGCGCTGATCAATCGGATTGAATTCGTTGGTGATGGTAAACGGCGTCGCGTTGAACGCATCAACAAAGTTTGTACCCGTGCCCGGCGTAACATCCGAAACGGTACGATCCGTCGTAACCGCGACCTGGCCTTCGAACAGTGTGCCCGGAGGCAGGCTGCCGTCTCCATAAGCAACCGTCAGAGGCTCGCCATTACTGTGAATAATCCGAAGTCTCTCGACCGTGGGAGTCGCCGGGTCGTTGTCATCATCGTAGTCGATAACATTCGCAGACACGGAGTTGTCGCCAGAATCATTAATAGCCTGGGCCAGCCCACTCAGTGAGGTAACACCTTCAACGTTGACCGGAAGCGGCGCCGTGCCGACAGTAATGCTGAACCGAAAATCCGCCGCGCTTGAAATATAGCCATCGGTCAAACCCGCATCCATAACCGCAGGCGTGGTCGCCGTTGCGGTAACACCCGGAGCCGCATCAATGGCGTTGGCAGCCTCTCGGGCGGTGGCAGTGGCCGGAATGACGGGAACCGGATAATTACCCGAACCGTCAGCGTAGACGATGGAGAAACTCTCGCCTCTCAACTGCCCAACGTCAATCGGATCAAAATCACGAATTCGACGCTCCAGCACTGACTGACGGGAATCCAGATTCAAACTGGTTTCCAGACTGGTGGTTCTGCGCGGCGCCAGATTGTCGGTTTCTATCTGCAGATCGCCACGAATGCCGGACAGGTTGCCATCGTCGTCTGCAACATAGCCCTGGGCTCTCATGTTCTGACTATTGACGATGAAGCCTTCCTTATCAATCCCGAACTGCCCCGCCCGGGAGTAACGGATCTCACCGCCGTTGTTCAGGATGAAAAAGCCATCCCCGTTTATGGCCATATCGAGACCACTGTCGGTGAAGCTGATATTGCCCTGCCCGAACGACTGCTTGACGTCCTGAACCCGAACACCATCACCGACCGGGTTTGTACCTGAGCTGAGAAACCCACTGGCGTAGAGGTCGCCGAACTGAACCCGGCTGCTTTTGAAGCCGACGGTACTGGCGTTGGCAATGTTGTTGCCGGTTACGTCCAGATCCACCGATGCTGCCCGAAGGCCACTCAAACCTGTATTAAATGCCATGACTTATACCTCCTGGTCTGACACCGGATCAGTTAATTTGTTTGACGTCAGACAGGGCAATGGAGCCCATGCCGGCCAGGTTCAGAGTGATCGAGCCACCTTTACCCAACGAAACGCTGTCTACATTGGCACTGACCATCGTGCCGAGCTGTTCGGTACCGGATGGATAGCTACCCTGCGCAACAATCTGGTACGGGCCAGGCGGCAAAGGATTGCCGTTGCCGTCGGCACCGTCCCAGCGGAACGACACCACGCCGGCCTGACTGCTGCCCATATCAATCTGACGAACCAGCTCCCCGGACTGACTCATCACAGACAGCCGCAAACCACCAGTGGAAGCAGGAACTTCAACGGTTCCGGTTATTTCACCTTTACCACCAAGAATGCCAACACTGGAAGGAGCCAGTACCGTTTTACCCACCATCGCGGAGGCCTGCAGCGCCTGGCTGGAACGGAACTGCCCTGCCACATCATCAACCGTACCAGTCAGGTTCTGCATTTCTTCCAGCGAACTGAACTGAGCGAGCTGCGAGATAAAGTCGCCGTTGTCTTGGGGTTCCAGAGGGTTCTGGTTTTTCATCTGGGCCAGCATCAGCTCCATAAAGGCATCTTTGCCGAGCTCACTGCCGCCCTGGGCTTTGTCGTCCCGCTGAATCTGATACTGGCTCAGCACGTCTGAGGCAGACGCTGAATTCACTGCGTTCATGGTTATCTCCTCACCTTAATTACTGCTGACCCAGTGTCAGAATGCGCTGCATCATGGATTTAGCGGTGTTCATGATGTCGACATTCATCTGAAAACTGCGGGATGAAGACATCATGTCGGCCATTTCTTCCACTACGTTCACGTTGGGGTAAAACACATAACCGTCTTCATTGGCGGCAGGATGATTCGGCTCATAGCGCATCTGCAGCTCTGCATCGCTTTCAACGATGCCCTCAACCCTCACACCGGCACCTGGCCCCTCGGAAGACCCGGCGCCAAAACCTTGCTGATCAGGATTGAGCATGGATTGCTGAATCGCGGCGAACACCGGCTTGCGGGCACGATATGTGCCTTCTGTGCTGGAACTGGCGGTTTCAGCATTGGCAATATTCGATGCGGTGGTGTTTAGCCGCAGGGACTGCGCGGTCATGCCTGAACCTGCGATGTCAAAAATGTTACCCAGTGACATGACAATCTCCTTTAATCGTAATTGGTGCGGCTTACTCGCCCTTGATGGCTTTGGTCAGGCCTGAAAACTTGCTGCTGAGAAACTGAAAGCTGGCCTGATAATCCATGGCATTGCGCATAAAGCGGCTCTGCTCCTGCTGAGCATCCACCGTATTGCCGTCAACTGAAGGCTGATGCGGATTGCGGTATAGCAGCTCGCTGTCGCCACCGGCGCTGGAGGTGTCCATATGGGCGCTGTGGGTTGTCGCCATTCCGAAGCCGCTCATGGAATCCTGAGCCTTCTGCATCATTGCCTGGAAGTCCACATCCCGTGCTTTGTAGCCAGGGGTATCCGCATTCGCCAGGTTATTCGCCAGGACTTCTGCACGCTTAACACGACCTTGCAGAGCCTGCTCGTGAATGCCCAGTGCGCTATCAAATGAAATTGCCATTACTGCCTCCGGAAATCTGCACCGGCCGCTGAGACTGCTCTCGGATTTGCCGGTATTGCGTTCTGAAGGTGTTAAAGCAAGTGCAGTGCCAAAATTGAAAAAGCCTGCTGGGGCGCAGGCTGGAGAAGAGATTGGTTAAATTTCGGGCGGCAATGCCAGGCGCAGTTGAACCAGAGCGGCAAGCTGTTTCCTCACGCCGCCTTCAACTCACCAACACTTAAATGGGCCAGGGGTTCGACAGGCCGGGGCCGGCCCAGTCTTCGACATAATCCGAACATGCCGGGCGAGGCACTTCAGGTTTTGCCGAAGCCACGGTACCGGTATAAAGAAAGCCGACAATGGACTCCCCTTCCGCCAGGCCAAGCCCCTTGAGCACTGCCGGGTGATAAGCCACGGCACCGGTACGCCACATAGCGCCGTACCCTGCGTCTGAGAGAGCAAGCGATAACAGTGTCATGCCAGCCGCTGCAGACATGACCTGCTCGATCTCCGGCACTTTCGGATGAGGCCGCGGAGTGGCAATGCCAACAATAACCATGGGCGCCCTGAGTGGTGATTTTCTGGCTTTTTCCTGCTCCTGATCCGAAGCGCCCTCCGGGCACGTCGCCGCAAAGAGTTCACCCAGTTCCGCACGGGCGATGCCTTCTACAACCAGGTAGCGCCAGGGCCTCAACAAGGCATGATCCGGCGCGCGGGCGGCACATTTGAAGGCCAGATCAAGCACGGCTTTGGGTGGAGCTGGCGCCTCAAGCCTGGGCTCGGAAGAGCGGTCCAGAAGAAACCGGGTTATTGCATTCATAAACGCTCGCTGTTCATTCGCTTTAAAGAGTAACCACCACACTCCGGCCACTCTGATGAATTGTGGGTTCTACGTAATACTGTTAATCTTTGGTCTTAGTCGCAACCAACAATTAAAACACCCTGCAGCAGACCATGAGCGATCCGCACTATGTTTCACAACGCCGTTTCACAACGCCGTAATACGGAGTTCATCCCTGCTCGGAAATCCAGTAAGGGTCCGATTCTGAAATGATGAGCGCTCCGGCCGAACTACGCAATGCTACTGGCACCGCCGGTAAAGTAGTCCACAGTGACGCTTACGATCATACCGTTGCCATTCCGCCCATGCCGGATTATAACGGTCGCATCCTGGCCTACACGGCTACTGCTGCCATTATCGTCACCGGTGTTCTGCAAGATATTTTTGACCAATGGCTGCTCTGGATTGTGGCCGGCGCACTGATCTGGCCGCACATCACCCACCTGCTGACCCGCCGCACCTTTTTAAGCCGCTCTCCCCGTGTTCGGCAAAAAATGTTGTTGCTCGACTGCATAATCGGCGGCGGCTTCATTGGTTTGATCGGCCTGATTGCCATTCCTTCTGTGTCCATAGTGCTGATGCTGATGTTCAGTTGCCTGATTGTAGGCGGCGTCCGGCAATGGCTGTTTGGCACAGCACTGACGGCCGCATCACTGGCGGCCACCGTAGCCACCACCGGCACGGCAGAAAACTTCCAGTCTCCACTACTCACCAGCATTGTGTCCATTGGGGCCACCGGCATCTACATCTGCGTAACCGCCTATTATTCGCACGTACAGGCCCGCGCGCTGCTGTATGCCAAGACTCAGATTCAGAACCAACGTGAGCAGTCAATCGCGCTGTCCCACAAGCTTTCAAAGTACCTTTCGCCCCAGGTGTGGCAGTCTATTTTTACCGGGGAACGCGATGTCCGGCTGGAAACCCAACGCAAGAAGCTGGCGGTATTTTTCTCGGACATCAAAGGGTTTACCGAACTGTCTGAAGAGATGGAACCTGAAGCGCTGACCGAGCTGCTGAACCACTACTTCAACGAAATGTCGGAGGTCGCCTTAAGATACGGCGGCACCATCGACAAATTCGTCGGCGACTCGATCATGGTATTTTTCGGCGACCCCACCAGCCGCGGCCAACGCGAAGACGCCTTTGCCTGTGTATCCATGGCCATCGACATGCGCAAGCACATGAAGATCATGCGCCAGAAGTGGCGTAGCCAGGGCATTAAAACCCCGCTGGAAATACGCATGGGGATCAGTACCGGCTATACCACCGTGGGCAACTTCGGCGCGGAAAACCGCATGGATTACACCATTATCGGAAAAGAGGTGAATCTCGCCAGCCGCCTGGAGTCACTGGCCGAAGCCGGCGAGATTCTGGTGTCCTATGAGACCTTCTCTCTGATCAAAGACCGCATCATGTGTCGGGACAAAGGTGAAATCACCGTAAAAGGGTTCGCCAAACCCGTACCGATTTACGAGGTGGTGGACTTCCGCCGGGACATGGGGCCCAACCGAAGCTTCATGGAGCATGAGCACAGCGGCTTCGCCATGTACCTGGATTCGGACAAGATCACCGAGCGCGAGCGCAGAACCATTCTTTCCGCGCTTGAAGACGCCGCAGACCGCCTGCGACAGGAAGACGACGCCGAATAGGCTCGCCTTGCCTATCTACTGTCGAACCAGCCTGGGCCCCGGGCCATCCTCAGGACTGGTGCTGCGCCAGGGGTTGATATCCAGCCCACCTCGCCGGGTGTAGCGTGCACAAACCATCAGTTCTTTCGGGTGACAATGCGTCATCAGATCCGTAAACAGGGTTTCCACACAATGCTCGTGGAAATCCTGCTTCTGACGAAAACTCACGATGTAACGCAGCAGCCCTGCCCGGTCAATTGCGGGCCCGGTGTAGCGGATGAGCACCGTCGCCCAGTCAGGCTGCCCCGTCACCGGGCAATTACTTTTCAGCAAGTGTGAGCAAAGCTGCTCAGTGACTTCCGGGCCTTCAGCAACCAAAGACGTCGCAGAATACTCATACACCACATCAGCAACCGTCTCGTCATCGATCAACTGATAGCCTTCAGGCCGGCCGATTGCAGGTTCGGATTCATCGACACTCAGCAATCGCACATCCACCGCTGCGCCGCAAACGCTTGAGAGCTCCCCCGTTATGGTGCCCGCCACCTGTTCCCAGGAAGAGAAAACGGCCTGATTCAGCGAGTTCAAATACAGCTTCAGGGATTTACTTTCGATGATCGCCGGCGAGGCCGCCGGAAAACGGATTTCTGCCCAGGCAACCGCAGGCACGCCACCAGGCCGGAGCCAGGAGATTTCCCAGGCCTGCCACAGGTCTTCGCCAAACCAGGGCCACCGACCATCATCAAGCCCGATACGCCGGCGGTTTTCATCACGGGCCACCGGGAACAGCAGCGAGGGATCGTACTGATCCGGGTAGTCGCTGGACTTGCCCAGCGGAGCGTTATGCAAAGCCATAGAAATACCGGAACCCTGTTAGTGGCGAATACCCTTGCCCCGCGCCAACATGCGCAAGGCAATGGCCGTCAGCAGAACAATAAATATGACAATCATACCAAGCGAGACAAACGGGTTAACATCCGAAACACCTAGTATGCCGTAGCGGAAGCCGTTCACCATATAAAGAATGGGGTTGGCCAGCGAAACGCCCTGCCAGACGTCCGGCAGCAGATCGATGCTGTAGAACACCCCGCCCAGATACGTCAGCGGCGTGAGAACAAACGTAGGGACGATGGACACATCGTCAAACTTGGTGGCCAGCATGGCATTGATAAACCCGCCCAGCGAAAACAGCGCCGAGGTAAGGAACACCGTTACCACAACCATCGGCAGGTTATGTATCGAAAGCCGGGTAAACGCCAGGGACAACAGCGTAACAATCAGCCCGATCATCAGGCCCCTGGCCATACCGCCTACAACGTAGCCGGCCAGTATCGTCCAGTTGGGAACGGGCGACACCAGAAGCTCTTCAATGCTGCGCTGAAACTTCATGGAAAAGAACGATGACACCACATTGGAATAGGAGTTGGTAATCACCGCCATCATGATCAGGCCGGGAACGATAAACTGCATGTAGTCGAAGCCACCCATGTCACCAATACGGGAGCCAATCAGGCTACCGAAAATAATGAAATACAACGTCATGGTGACCGCAGGTGGCAACAGGGTCTGGGGCCATATACGGGTAAAGCGGCGAATTTCGCGCAACACAATGGTTTGAAAGGCTGTCCAGAGAGCCAGAGGCGTCATACCCTCACCTCCCCGGTTGCACCGGACACCCGGGCGTTATCTTCAACCATTCTCACGAACAGTTCCTCCAACCGGTTGGCCTTGGTGCGCATACTGATCACTTTGATCCCCTTACCTTCCAGTTCCACGAACAGAGCATTCAGGCCCTGCCCTTTGGCAACATCAACTTCCAACGCGCCATCCCCATTGATCACACACTGGAAACCCGGCAATTCGGGAACAGACTCCAGCGGCGTCTCAGTATCCAGAACAAAGGTCTCGACACTCAGCTGCTGCAACAGCTCACGCTTGCTGGTGTGACGGATAATTTCGCCGTGGTCAATAATGGCAATGTTGCGACACAGAGCTTCCGCTTCTTCCAGGTAATGGGTGGTCAGGATAATCGTCGTGCCATTGCGGTTGATCTCTTCCAGAAACTGCCACATTGAGCGCCGCAACTCGATATCCACACCGGCCGTGGGCTCGTCCAATATCAGCAGGCGGGGCTCATGCACAAGGGCACGGGCGATCATCAGACGGCGCTTCATGCCCCCGGATAACATCCGGGACGGCGTATCACGCTTGTCCCACAGCCCCAGCTTTTTCAGGTATTTCTCAGCAGACACCCGGGCCTGCTTCAATGGAATGCCGTAATAGCCTGCCTGGGTTGTGACAATATCAAAGACTTTTTCAAACTGATTGAAGTTGAATTCCTGCGGCACTACACCAAGGTTCAGTTTGGCGGCGGAAAGGTTGGTATCAATATCATTCCCGAACACCCTGACCGTGCCGCCGGATTTGTTCACCAGAGACGACACAATGCCCAGTGTAGTGGACTTCCCTGCGCCATTAGGGCCCAGCAGGGCAAAGAAGTCCCCCTCCCTGACGTGCAGATCAATCCCTTTCAGAGCCTGGAAGCCATCGCCATAGCGCTTCTCAAGGCCTTCGATTTCCAGTGCGTAGGTCATAAGCCGAACCGTTATCAGTGAATACGCCGCATTATGGGCAAAATACGTTAGAGAGCTATTTGATTGAGGCAATCGATGAAAATTCAAGGCAGAGCTGGTGGTCATGCCTTGCATGCCAAACACGCAAACTGCGACAGGTTTCCCGATATACCACCGCCGCCCTCCCTATAATGCGGTTACAACAACTTACAAAAGCCTGAATCCGGCTCCCGGGTAGATCAGGTAAACGCGAAGGGATTGTACGATACACCATGAAATTCGTTCATCTAAGCCGTCTGTTTCTGCCACTCTCCGCTGCACTCCTGTTTTCCGGCTGCCTGGACAGCGGTGGGTCGGGCTCCGATGACACCAGCGCCGGGCGCATCCACAGCCTGGGCGTCGGCGGTCTCAGCTACCAAACCGCCAGCCAGACCGGCACCACCGACGAACAAGGCACCTTTCGCTACTACCCCGGTGAAACCCTGACATTGAAAGTGGGCAACCTGCCCATCGCCGAGGGCGTTCCCGCCCAGGAGTTCGTCAGCTTTCTCGAGTTTCAGCCAGAATTACGGGAAGCCTTGAAAACGCCAAAAGTCGATACCGAGCAACTTAAAGATCATGCTCTGACTGAAGAAGAGCTTCTGAGCAACATAGAACTGCTGAACCGAACCCGTTTTCTGCTTGCACTGAACTGGACCGAGGTTATTGATGACGGAGAAGGTATTGATATCCGCACCCGGGTCATCGAACAGCTGAACGCAGCCCTGAGCGACCCCGGGCTTCCAGGTGCAGTTGACTTTACCGTTCCCCAGGACGAATTCACGGCTGAGCAATCTCCCGCCAACCAGTTACTGGCGTCTATCTGTTTTTACGAAGAAGAAAATCCCCTGTGCGACGAGCCACCCACACAAGCGGAAATCGACGCAGCGCCTGCAAGGCCTGAAAACGACGAAGATATTATTCCGGAGATTTTCTACAAAGAAGATCTGGAATCCCTGCGCGACCGCATAACACAATCCGTTCGCAGCCTGGAAGATGCGGACAACGAACGTGCCAGAGAATACCTGAAACGGGAACTGGCCGGCATTTCCAACGCCATCAGTCGGAAATACTTCCTCGCCAATCACGTTGCCGAACACGCAGCCAGCGACACCGGCCTGAAAGCGATAAATATCCAGAAGATTGGCGGCGACACCGAGCTCTCAGGGAACGGCCTGGAGGCCATCAGCAAACGCCCACAGGATGTGGTTGTTCAGACATGGAGCTGGCAGGAAGCGGAAGTAGAGTATTTTGTTGACGGTGCAGCCGGCGGAGAATCTGAAATTATCATCAACTTCACGCCGGAAGACAGCTATCGCTGGGTCAGGAAATCCCTTCGGGTCCGGATTACCGACTGATCAGCTTTCCCAGAGTCCAACGGGATTCCGCGCCGGTGACATCGAAACCGGCAGGATTCAGCCCTTCGGTACCGTGCGGCAAACAATCACGCACAGCCAAAGCTTCTCCTGCTGATCGTGATTCATTGAAGCGAGCCAGATCAATCACCTTCGCCGACTTCAATGGCTGACGATTGGCATCCTGCATGACCATCACCTTGGGCCAGAGCCTACGCTCAGGGCTGTGGGACACCACGATTCCCCGCTGCCCATCAGAGAGTTCGACCAGCGTGCCCGCCGGATAGACGCCAATCGCCTGAATAAACGCCTCGACCAGATCCACCTGGAACTCGATATTACGCATATCATAAAGCAAGGCGACGGCCTTGGCCGGCGTCATTGGCTCCTGGTCATCACGGGGCGCAATAAGCGACTCGAAAAACTCGGCGATACCGGCCACTTTTGCCAACAGCGGAATTCTGTCGCCACGAATGCCCGCAGGAAAACCAGAACCGTTGTGACGTTCCCGGTGACCCTGAACCACGCTCAAAACCGCCCGCGAAAGCCCGACCGGCTCCAGAGCCTCTACGCCAAGCTCGACATAGCGCCGGAAGGTTCCATAGTCTTCAGCAGACAACTGATGCTCGCGAGCAACCAGATCTTTTGGCAACGCGGTTTTACCCACCTGGGACAACAAACAGCCGGTGCCCAAGTGATTCAAGAGGCCTTCGTTAAGGCCGAGCTGGCGACCGCACACCAAAGCCCACACAGCGGTATTCAGTGCGTGGCGATAGATAAAGTCATCGTACTCGCGGGTTCTGCTCATCCACAGCAAGGCATTTGGCTGTCGCGCAACACTCTCCACCATCTTTTGGGTGATGGCCACCACGGGGCGAAAATCCGGAAGCTCCCCGGCCTGTAATGCATCAAACATACGGCTCAAGGCCAGCTCCGCGTCGTCCAGCAACTTCCTGGACGTTTTCACTTCTCGCTTGAGCGTCGTTTCCGTTTTGTAAACCACCGGCTCACGAATGCTGAGCGGCGGGAGTTGAAGCTCTTCACGTCCTTTGCCCCGGGCACTTGCCGAACGGCCAAACCCAACAACCTTGTCCGACTCCGCCTTCACAGAATCGCGTGTTTCGGCCACATCGACCATCACCCACTTGCAATGAGAGACAAGGGCCCGAATGTCACTTTGCGAGCGGATATAAAAGCCCTGAATAGGGAACGGCGTCTGATGCCACGGGCGGTCAAGATCCGACACGAACATGCCGATCTCGAGATCCTGAACCGCTACCTTATTTTGACGGACTCCCACCATGCACCTCTGCAAAGAGCAATTTTTGACAGCTCACAGTTTGACACGATGGCAGCAAGACACCATTACGAATTTGTAGACAAACGTCACCGAAAAGCCACAAATCGTAACCTGTCTTATCGATTGGCTACGAAATGTAATAGCGTGATCACATTCACACGAACGTTGTTAACTGATCAGTCTTCTTTACAGACAGATTCGTCAAATTCCGGAAGCCGAGCGTTCAGGGAACCTCTGGGGACCTTGCGAGCATAGATAGAGTAGGCCACGGCCGAAGGGCGAAGGTAATCCAGATTCACCTTCTCCTCGCCGTCGGTGACTTCGGCAGCAGCAGGACGACATGAAACCAGCAAAGAAAACATGCTACCAATACCCGCGATACGCTCCGGCCCGCTCACACTCATACAGGCAAAGCCGCTACCAGCAGCCACACCGCTCACAGCCTGTAAATCCAGCTTGCTGTCGCCACATGCTCGAATACCATCGGCACAGCGGCCTGCACTGTCATGACTGTCGTCGGCAATTCGCCAAACGCGATCGCTACACTGGGTTTCAAGCTTGATGGTGGTGGACTTGTCACTGACAAACCACCAGTCCGGATAATCCGCCGTTTGCCAGGACACCCTTACCTGCCTGGGCTCACCGGACGAGTTCTCCGCAGGAAACATCGCGTAATGGGTGTAGTAGCTGGCGCAACCACCAAGCAGTAAAGAGGGTGCAATAACCAGGAGTGACATCTTGCGAATAACAAAAAACAGTCGCATGACAACGGGCCTTTTCTGAGTGGTGGCAACTATTATCGCGATTCAGTCATCAATATCAGCGGACTGATCATCATAATGGTCAAACTGAAGCCCGAAACCATCAACCGTGCGGCGAACTACCACCATTTCAAGTATGGGTGCGGGAATAGGCAACCCCTGCACCTGTACCGTCACTTTGTCGCCAATGTCTGGCTCGAAGGTTTGCTCTCCCAAAACAATGAAGACGCCACCGTCCGAGATGTCACGGGTCGAAAAAACGAGCTCACCCCATTGCGGATGCACCACTTTTACTTTGGCACTCATCGCTGTGCGATTGTGCTCTCTGCGATCGCTGGCCGCCATTCACGGAATTCCTGTGATGTTCAGTGTTTTTATAGTGTTATGAAGCATAACACCATTTTCACATAAATATGCCAAAGGGGATATTGACTCAGCCAGAAATAGCAATGAGAATGGTTTCCGTTATGAAATGCCTGTGATACCCAATTACAGGAAAGCATTCACAAGTACCGCACTCAAAGGAAAGCACCCATGCGTATGAAACTTGCCGCAACCGCTGCCATCGCCCTGGCCGCCATGCCGCTCTCCGCATCAGCCGATGGTGAAGTAAACATCTATTCTTACCGCCAGGCTTACCTGCTGGAACCACTTCTGAATGCCTTTACCGATGAAACCGGCATCAAAACCAACGTTGTTTTCGCCAAACAGGGCCTGGCCGAGCGGCTCGAACGCGAAGGTCGCAACAGCCCGGCAGACGTTGTCATGACCGTAGACATCTCCCGCATCAGTGAACTGGTTGAGAAAGATCTGGTTGCCGGTATTGAATCTGACACCCTGAACAAGAACATTCCTGAAAACCTGCGCCACCCTGAAGGTAAATGGTACGCCCTGACCACCCGTGGCCGGTTGATTTTCGCGTCCAAAGAACGTGTTAAAGAAGGTGAGATCAGCACCTACGAAGATCTGGCTGATGACAAGTGGGAAGGTCGCATCTGCACGCGCAGCGGCAAACACCCTTACAACATCGCCCTGATCTCATCGATGATTGCCCATCACGGTGAAGCCGAGACCGAAGAATGGCTGAACGGCGTCAAAGACAACCTGGCGCGTAAGCCACAGGGTGGCGACCGTGATCAGATCAAAGCCATTGCTGAAGGCGTGTGCGACATCGCCATCGGCAACAGCTACTACTACGGCAACATGCTGATGGACGAAAACCAGCGCCCGATTGCCGAACAGGTGAATCTGGTGTTCCCGAACGCTGAAGGCCGGGGCACTCACGTAAACATCAGCGGCATTTCCCTTACCAAGAGCTCTCCGAACAAAGAGAACGCGGTAAAGTTGATGGAGTTCCTGTCTTCTCCTGAAGCACAACGCATTTATGCCGAAGCCAACACCGAATACCCGGCTAACCCGGCCGTCAAGCCATCCGGCCTGGTGGCTGAATGGGGTGACATCAATCCAGACGACCTGTCTCTGCAAGAAGTTGCCAACAACCGCAACGCGGCTGTGAAGCTGGTCGACCGTGTGGATTACGACGGCTAAGCAGCCACACAGGTTCGCTTCCCGAAAAGGGGTGCATGTAGGATGCACCCCTTTTCTTTTAAAGACGGACAATGATATGACTCGAATCATTGCAGGGAGCCTGCTCAGTATCTAAAATCGCAACACTTCTCATCACCACTATCAAAAACAGGAACGCCATGACTGAGGTTGTTAGCAGTGCCAACCCCGGGCTTTCACAACCGTTATTGGCAAAACGCACCTCAAAACGCTGGTTGGTCAGTGCTGCCATCACCACGGCAATCGTTGCGCTGCCCGTGCTTTCCGTTATTTTTCTGGCCCTGTTTCCCGAAGAAAACATCTGGCCACACCTGATCGACACCACCCTGCCCCGCTATCTTGTTACGACCATAAAGCTGATGATTGGTGTCGGCGTACTCACCCTGGCCATCGGGTTGTCTACTGCCTGGGCGGTCACCATGTGCGACTTCCCCGGGCGAAAATTCTTTGAATGGGCGCTGCTGCTGCCTTTCGCCGTACCGGCGTATGTCATTGCCTATGTGTACACCAGCCTTCTCGATTACGCCGGACCAGTGCAGCGGGCCTTGCGGGAATGGTTCGGTTGGCAGAATGCAAGCGACTACTGGTTTCCTGAAATCAGAAGTCTGGAGGGCGCCACCCTGATGATTGGCCTGGTGCTCTACCCCTACGTTTACCTGCTTGGCCGAGCCGCCTTTCTCGAGCAATCACCCTCACTGTTTGCCGTCAGCCGCAGCCTGGGCCACTCCGCACTAAGCACCTTCTTTAAGGTGGTCCTACCCATTGCCCGGCCGGCGATTGCCGTGGGCCTCTCCCTGGTGCTGATGGAGACCCTGAATGATTTCGGCACCGTGGACTTCTTCGCGGTTCAAACTCTCACAAGGGGTTTGTTCGACACCTGGATGAATCTCGGCAACCTCGGTGGCGCTGCACAAATCGCGACCACCATGCTGATATTTGTGGTCATTCTGGTCACCCTTGAGCGCTACTCCCGCCGAAGACAACAACAGTACGCCGCCCGAGACAATCGCGACCCCATTCACCGCTTCACCATGTCCTTCCCGAGACAAATGATTTGTGTGGTCGTCTGCGCCGTGCCATTGGTGCTGGGCTTCCTGATCCCGGGCGCCACCCTGGGCTACTACGCCTGGGAATACTTCGATGTCAGCTGGAACCCGGATTTCATACGCAACACGTTCAACAGTCTGTTTCTGTCCGGCGCCGCCGCATTGACCACTCTGTTCATTGGCGTAACGCTCGCGTACAGCCGTCGGCTCCACAACACCAAAGGCATGCAGGTGCTGATGCGCTTATCCAGCCTGGGCTACGCAATGCCCGGTGCAGTGTTAGCGGTTGGCGTTATTGTGCCACTGGCGGGCTTCGACAACTGGCTGGATTCCTTGACCCGCGAGCACCTTGGTGTGAGCACCGGGCTGTTATTAAGCGGCTCAGCCTTCGCACTGATCTTTGCCTATACCGTTCGTTTTCTGGCGGTATCCGCCGGTAGTGTTGAAAGTGCGCTGCAGAAGATAACGCCCAGTATGGACATGGCATCCCGGTCACTCGGGCACACGCCCGGCAAAACCCTGCTGAACGTTCACCTTCCCATGCTGCGTGGCACGCTGATTACCGCCGCCCTGGTGGTCTTTGTGGACTGCATGAAGGAGTTACCAGCCACACTGATACTGCGGCCGTTCAACTACGAGACCCTGGCCACCTATGTCTACCAATTTGCCTCAGATGAGCAGCTTTACCATAGTGCTCTGCCCGCCTTGATTATCGTGGTGGCAGGTATCATTCCCATTATTCTGATGAGCCGGTCTATATCCAACTCCCGAACCATGGGCTGATAACGGTGAGGCCATAACGACAAAGGCCCGGCAATTTGCCGGGCCTTTGTCGTTACCAGTCAGCGAAGCTTATTGCCAGATCACCGGCTGCTTCTGCGCGTACCAGGCATCAACCTTGGCCTCGTATGCATCTTCAACCACATTGCGCTTCAGCTTCAACGTCGGCGTCAGGAAGCTGTTTTCAATCGACCACTCATCACTCACGACAGTAATAAATGCCAGTTGCTCGTGGGGATCGACCGTTTTGTTCACGTCCTTAATCAACTGCTTGAAGCTTTCTTCCAGCTCTTTGCGGAAGTTGGCGTCCGCGGCCTTCGGGCGAATCTCCTCACCCAGTACCACCAGTGCATGAGGCTGGGTCTGATTGGCGCCGGATACGCACACCATTTCGATGGCATCGTGTGACATCAGGCGGTTTTCAATAGGCGCAGGTGCAATGTATTTGCCCTTGCTGCTCTTGAAGATTTCCTTGATACGACCGGTCAGTTTCAACCGACCCATCTCGTCAATCTCGCCCTTGTCGCCGGTTTTCAGGAAACCGTCTTCGGTAAAGGCCTCGGCGGTTTTCTCTTCATCCTTGTAGTAACCCATCATGGTAGCCGGGCTCTTCACCAACACCTCGCCCACCTCACTGATCTTCACTTCCACGCCGGGCAATGCCTCACCCACGTAGCCAGTGCGAGTGCGGCCAGGCTTGTTCATGTGTGAATAGGCAAAGTTTTCCGACATACCGTAGCCCTCAAGCAACTCCAGGCCCAGGTTTCGATACCAATCAAGGACATCGCTCGACAAAGGTGCAGAGCCAGATCCCGCCAGCTTTACCTTGCTCAGGCCAAGGCCCTTGAGAACTTTCTTCTTGATCAGCTTGTTCAGCAGAGGGATCTTGAGCATCCGCTCCAGCTTCTGTTTCGGTACTTTCTGCAATACACCGTGCTGGAACTTCACCCACAGGCGCGGTACAGAGAGGAACAGAGTGGGCTGCGCACGCTGAAGATCCTGCACGAAGGTATCCAGAGACTCGGCAAAATAAAGCTGGAAGCCGGCATAAAGAGAACCGAGTTCAACAAACGTGCGCTCGAAAACGTGAGCCAGCGGCAGATAAGACAAAATGCGCTCGCCCGGCCCAACGCTAAGTGTTTCGGTGCCGCCTGCGGCCGCGTAAGCCATATTTTCAAAACTGAGCATGACGCCTTTCGGCCGCCCCGTACTGCCGGAGGTGTAAACAATTGTCGCAAGCTCGCCCGCATCACGCTGGGTTTTACCCTCAAGCGGCGGGAACTTGGCGACGATGTCGTCCCAGGATTCGAAATCGTTGGGCGGGCTCAGGGGGTAGGAAATACAACGTATCGATTCCGGCACGCCAGACTTCATGCTATCCCAGTCATCCAGTTTGCCAACAAACAGCACATCGCATTCCGCGTGCTTCAGGATGTAGTTAACGGTATCGGCATTCAGTGTGGGGTAAAGCGGCACGGAAATATGACCAGCCATCCAGATGGCCCAGTCCGTCATGACCCAATGAGCACAATTCTTGGAAATCAGACCAATACGGCTCTTATCAGGAAGATTGAGAGACTTAAGGTACGCCGCCACCCGGCGAGCTTCATCAATAGCCCGGCCCCAGGTGTACTCAACAACCTTGCCATTGCCAATGGGCTGAGTCATGTACAGAGAGTCAGCTTTCGTCGCCTCCCAGTGGTAGACCATTTCAAGCGGGAGTTTTTTGGAGTTGTCCATGGACTTTCCTGTTTTATCTTTATAGTTGGATGACTAGCGTGTTATTAGACTTTAGTAGCTTATTTCAACACATCCGCGCTCGTCAAAACGTGATGCGTGCAAAATAATTTGCATCTGCAACCACATGCCACTTTAAACCCGAAAACTGTCCCTCGTCACTACCCTTAACCCCTCAAGCCTGTGGTAAACTTTCAGACTTTGATTTTTTCATCCCTGTACTCAGGGAAACCCCAAACAAACCCGGAGATGGGCATATGGCCAAAAAGACCCTGCGCACCCTGATAGGCGCCTCGTTGCTGGCGGCAGCGAGCCTTGTTCAGGCTGAAGATCCCCGTGTAGTCGCCATTACACAGATCGTTGAACATCCCGCACTGGATTCCGTTCACCAGGGCGTGAAAGACGAGCTGGCAGAGCGCGGCTATCGTGAAGGTGAAAACTTGCGCCTGATGCACGAAAGCGCCCAGGGTAATTCCGCGATCGCCTCCCAGATTGCCCGGAAGTTTGTTGGTGAGAGCCCGGATGTCATTGTCGCCATTGCCACACCCTCCGCCCAAACCGTTGCCGCAGCGGCCCGGGAAATCCCGGTTGTGTTCTCTGCTGTCACTGACCCACTGTCGGCCAAACTGGTGAAAAGCTGGGAAGAGCCGGGCGCCAACATCACCGGCGTCAGCGACATGCTGCCAATTGAAAAGCACCTGGATCTGCTGCAGCGCATCATGCCGGATGCCAAGCGCATCGGAACCGTTTACAACCCCGGCGAAGCCAATGCGGTTGCCCTGGTTGAACTGCTTGAAGAGCGCCTGGCGGCTCGCGGCATGGAACTTGTGAAAGGCGCAGCCACCAAGACCTCTGAAGTTCTGGGTGCAGCCCGCTCCCTGGTCGGTAAGGTCGACGCCATTTACCTGACCACCGACAACACCGTCATCAGTGCCGCTGAAGCTGTCGTGTCCGTTGGTGAGCGCTCCAGGATTCCGGTTTTTGCCGCCGACACCGCCACGGTTGAGCGTGGCGCCGTTGCCGCGCTGGGCTTTAACTACTACAACCACGGCCGCCAGACCGGCGCCATGGTAGCCCGCATTCTGGAAGGTGCGGATACCGCAACCATGCCGGTTGAAATCATGGAAGAACTGGACCTGTTTGTGAACCCGGCCGCTGGCGAGCGCATGGGGATCACCCTGTCTGAAGACCTCATCAAGGATGCCAAAGAAGTCGTCAAAAGCGACAAATAATGCCTGACCAACACGGGCGGACCCCAAAAGGGCCCGCCCGTTTCCTTTCACGGTGACCCATTACCCATGCTCAGTGAAATCGCATTCTACGGTGCTCTTGAAACCGGCCTTATCTATGGCCTGGTTGCTTTCGGTATTTACCTCTCCTTCCGTGTTCTGGATTTTCCGGACCTCACGGTAGACGGCAGCTTCCCCCTCGGTGCAGCGGTGGCAGCCGTCCTGATTCTTGCTGGCTGGAACCCCTGGTTTGCCACCGGCATGGCGGTCCTGGCCGGTATGGCCGCGGGTGCCGTTACGGCTATCCTGAATGTGAAGCTCAACATTCTGAACCTGCTGGCCTCCATCCTAACCATGATCGCCCTCTACTCCGTCAACCTGCGCATAATGGGTCGGCCTAATCTGGCCCTGCTGACCGAGGAAACGGTACTCACACCCTGGTACGACCTTGGCTTGTCGTTCCATCAGGTGCCCGTGGTGCTGTTCGTCATTGTGGTGTTGGTGGCACTGATTCTTTTGTGGCGGTTCATGAAATCGGAAACCGGCCTGGCCATGCGCGCCACCGGTGCTAACGCCCGAATGGCCCGCGCACAAGGGATTGCCACAGGTGGCATGATCATCCTTGGCGTGGCCTTGTCCAATGGCCTCGTTGGCCTCGCCGGCGCTCTATTTGCGCAAAGTCAGGGCGCGGCGGACGTCACCATGGGCGTTGGGGTAATCGTTATCGGCCTTGCTTCACTCATCGGGGGTGAGGCAGTCATCACGCCCACCTCCGTTGTACGTGCACTGATTGCCTGCGTCATTGGCGCCATCATGTACCGACTCGCTATTGCCTTCGCATTGAATGCCGACGTGCTGGGGCTGCAAGCCCAAGACCTGAATCTGATCACCGCGGTTCTCGTTACCCTGGCGATTGTGCTGCCAGGCGTACGCTCCAATCTCACCAGCCGTTTCAGCCGCAACAAAGCCTGAGGAGGCACTATGATCAGCGCAACCGATCTCACGCTCACCTTTGGCAAGGGTACTCCATTGGAAAACCCTGCTTTGCGAGGCATGAGCCTGACCGTAAACCAGGGCGAATTCGTCACGGTTATCGGCAGTAACGGCGCCGGCAAATCGACTTTCCTGAACGCCCTCGCCGGCGAGGTACTGGTAGACAGCGGACAGATTATTGTGGATGGCATGGACGTAACCCGTCTTTCTACCCACAAACGCGCCGGACAAGTTGCCCGGGTTTTTCAAGACCCACTAGCGGGCACTTGTGAAGGGCTCACCATTGAGGAAAACCTGGCCCTTGCGATCAAGCGTGGCCAACTCCGTGGATTGACCAGTGCGGTAAAAAAGCAGTACCTGGGGCAGTTCCGGGACAGCCTGTCGTCGCTGAAACTCGGGCTGGAAAATCGCTTGGGTGACAAAATGGGCCTGCTGTCCGGCGGTCAGCGCCAGGCGGTCAGCCTGCTGATGGCGAGCCTGACTCCGTCAAGCATCCTGTTGCTGGATGAACACACCGCTGCACTTGACCCAAAAACCGCCGCGTTCGTTCTCGATTTGACAGAGAAGATCATTGACGAGCGGAAACTGACCGCGCTCATGGTCACCCACAGCATGAAACAGGCGCTTGAGGTCGGCAGCCGCACCGTGATGCTGCACCAGGGCCAGGTGGTGTTTGATATTGCAGGTAAGGACCGGGAAGGTATGGAAGTGAAGGACCTGCTCGGGTTGTTCGAAAAGCAGCGCGGACTGGAAGTGGACGACGATAGCCTGCTGTTGGGTTAACGACACCGGCAATATGACCTACCATAAAAAACGGGGCCAACATGGCCCCGTTTTTTAGCCTACAACCGTCAGTGGCCGTAGATTCGCATCGTCGTATTGGTGATCGCCAGATTATCCAGCGCCACTGAGCCGATGGAAGTACCGCCAATCAGTACGCCCCCAATCCGGACATCCGCCTCAAAGGCGGCAAGATCAATGGCCAGCGCGTCGGCGCCCGCAGCATTAGCACCCTTGTAGATGCTCAGATCCACGTTTGCAAACACCCTCAGTGGCTGAGGGGCGTCCAGATCATAATCTGCACCGGTCAACTGAAGATCGCGAATGCCCACGGCCAGGAATGGCGCATCAAAATCCAGATCGTCAATGGCGATGTCCGTCTGAAAGCGCAATTTATCAGTAGCGGTATCCACACGGATCGTTCCGGAGCCTATCAGCATATCCATATTGAAGTTGTCCAGAACGGTAGTACTGCCACCCGTGCCGGTCAGGTTCCAGGCGCCAGTGCTCATTCTGAAATCAACCGCGTTGAAGCTGAGCGGCAGGAGGTTGATGATCGCATCCCCATCCCGGGCAATATCAATGTTGATCCGGATGTTATCCAGCCGGTCATTGGCATCGCCATTCAGGTTCAAACCCATTTCCGAGAACATGTCGGTACGGTTCGCACCACCAATGAAGATATCGTTTATCTCCAGTGACCCTTCATCGGTATAGATAAAGCGGTCGATATTCAGCTTTGTTTCCAGTTCAATTGTCACTCCCGCCTGACCGGTGATGTTCCCCATGGAACCATCATCCAGCGGCTGGAAGCCAGCCATTGCCAGGGACGGAGCCCCGCAAACGCACAGCGCAAATAACGTAGGTTTCAGGCCTTTCATTATTCTTTTCCTTTTATAGTAGTTATCACTTCCTGTGGGCCACTGCAGTCGTTCGACACCACGTTACTACTGTACCGACACGTCGCGAAAGGGTACGTGCAGAGATCACAAAACGTGCAGTTCCGAACTATTCTGGAGACTCCCCGAAAACCACAACATCTAGTAAAAATTTGGCGCAGCCCCACAAGAGCAGCAACCGTGCGGCATTGCGGACTTTCAAGGTTTTTTCCATTGATTTTCTTTGCTCAGCCGCCCCGATTCATAGTCCCTCTCTTATTCACAAAACACTATATCCTGTTATACTCCACCAAAATAAGCCCATATATAGGGTTAAAGACCAGAAGACAGACTATTAAGCAGAGGGTGGCAATGAACGCTAAGGCACAGGCAGTTATCACGACGATACCCATGCAGGAAGCTTCGCTCGATATCTGGGCCAGCAAATACCAGCTGAAGACCAAAACAGGCGAGCCCGTCGATAAGGACATCAACGCAACCTACGAACGGGTTGCCAGGGCTCTTGCCGAAGTCGAGAAAAAAAATGTACGCGACAAGTACATGAAGGAATTCCTGTGGGCCTTGCAAAACGGTGCCATCCCCGCTGGGCGGATTACCTCCAACGCCGGCGCTGAAGCCCACAAACCTGCCACCTCCACCATTAACTGCACGGTGTCGGGCAACATCCAGGATTCCATGAACGACATCCTGGAGAAAAATCACGAAGCCGGCCTCACCCTCAAGGCTGGTTGCGGTATTGGTTATGAGTTCTCTACGCTGCGCCCGCGCGGTGCCTACGTGGCTGGCGCTGGCGCGACCACCTCCGGCCCGCTGTCGTTCATGGATATTTTCGACCGCATGTGCTTTACCGTGTCTTCAGCCGGTGGCCGCCGCGGCGCCCAGATGGCCACCTTTGACGTTCACCATCCGGACGTGATCGAGTTCATCCAGGCAAAACGTGAAGACGGCCGCTTGCGCCAGTTCAACCTGTCTCTGTTGATCACTGAAGACTTCATCGAAGCCGTGCGCAACGGCGACGACTGGCACCTGTCGTTCCCGGTGACCCGCAAAGAAGCGGAAGAAGAAGGCCTGGATCTGTCCGACACTACTCAGTTCCTGTACCGCGACTTCCCGATTCAGGACGGTTACGTCGTTAACGACGAAGGCAAGGTTGCCTGCCGCATCTACAAGACGCTGAAAGCCCAGTTTATCTGGGACACCATCATGACCAGTACCTACGACTACGCCGAGCCAGGCTTCATCCTGATCGACAAGGTCAATCAGATGAACAACAACTGGTTCTGCGAAGACATCCGTGCCACCAACCCTTGCGGCGAACAGCCACTGCCTCCCTACGGCAGCTGCTTGTTGGGCTCGGTGAACCTGACCAAGTTCGTGGACTATCCGTTTACCGACAAAGCCAGCTTCAACTATGAAAAGTACCGCAAAGTGGTTGGCACCTTCACCCGCATGCTGGATAACGTCGTAGAAATTAACGGCCTGCCACTGGCCGAACAACGCCACGAAATTACCTACAAGCGTCGCCACGGTATGGGCATTCTTGGCCTTGGTTCAACCCTCGCCATGCTGCGCATGCCTTACGGCTCCGATGACTCAGTGGCTTTTACCGAAGAAGTCGTGCGGGAAATGGCCGTAGAAGGCTGGCGCCAGTCCCTGGCCCTGGCCGAAGAGAAAGGCCCGGCACCCATCATGGAAGACGAGTTCGAAGTCACGCCCAAGATGATCGCCAAATGCCCGGACCTCGCCAAAGACGGCTATAAAGTCGGTGACATCCTGAAGGGCAAACTGCTGCACGCCAAATACAGCCGATATATGCAGCAGATTGGTCACGTTGAGCCCGAGTTGATCAAGCAGCTGGCCGAGAAGGGTGGTCGTTTTACCCACCACACCTCCATCGCGCCTACCGGCACCATCAGCCTGTCGTTGGCCAACAACGCGAGTAACGGCATTGAGCCGAGCTTCTCGCACCACTACGCGCGCAACATCATTCGTGAAGGCCGCAAGACCAAAGAGAAAGTCGACGTGTTCTCGTTCGAGCTGCTGGCCTATCGTCACCTGGCCAACCCGGGCGCCATGCCCTTCTCCAACGACGAAGACAAAAAGCTTCCGAGCTACTTCACCACATCCGACGATGTCACACCAAAGCAGCACGTAGATATTCAGGCCGCGGCGCAGAAGTGGGTGGATTCGTCCATTTCAAAGACCGCTAACGTACCGCAGGACTTTGCCTATCAGGATTTCAAAGGCATCTACCTGTACGCTTACGACATGGGCCTGAAGGGGTGCACCACCTTCCGGTTTAACCCGGAAGCCTTCCAGGGCGTACTGGTCAAAGAAAAAGATCTTGAAAATACCCTGTACGAGTTCACGCTGGACGATGGCAGCAAAGTCACCTTGAAGGGCAACGAACAGGTCGAGTACGACGGTGAAATCCACACCGCCGCCAACCTGTTTGATGCACTCAAAGAAGGCACTTACGGAAAGTATTGATTTCGGAAACCGACAGACAGGACAAAGAAAATGACAGTTAAAATCAGCAACAAGATTGTCGGCTACCGAGTCAAGAAAGCCGACACGAGTGCCAGCGAACACCAGGTTCCGGTACAGGCCGACACCAAGCCGGTACAGATGAACGAATACATCGAACGGCCGGATTTTCTGCTGGGCACCACCTACAAGATCAAACCACCGATCGCCGAGCACGCGATGTACATCACCATCAACGACATCCTGCTCAACGAAGACACAGATCACGAAAGCCGTCAGCCGTACGAAGTGTTCATCAACTCCAAATCGATGGAACACTTTCAGTGGGTTATCGCTCTCACCCGCGTCATCTCTGCGGTGTTCCGCAAGGGTGGCGACGTGACCTTCCTGGTGGAAGAGTTGCGCAGCGTGTACGACCCCAACGGCGGTTACTTCAAGAAAGGCGGAGTATTCATGCCGTCCCTGGTGGCTGAAATCGGCGCCGTGATCGAGAAGCACCTGAAGGCCATCGGCCTTCTCGAAAGCGACGAGATGAGCGAAACCACCAAGCGCATCCTCGCCGAGAAGCGCGCCGAGTTTGAAGCAAGCCAGAGCGCCGCAACCAACGACGACACCAGCAACGACTACCCTGCCAACGCCACTATGTGCGGCAAGTGCAGCACCAAGGCGGTGATCGTGATGGACGGCTGCGCCACATGTCTGTCCTGCGGCGACAGTAAATGCGGTTGAAGTGATTGACTGCTAAGTGATGAAAAGGCCTGGTTGCGGAAGCTGCCGGGCCTTTTTGTTCGAAGTTTTTTTGTAAGACACATGGCAGGAAGCAATCGTAATAGTCATTTATGGAATCAAGGTCATGGAAGATAGAATCATTTCTGCAGTAAAAAACTTTGCTTACTCGATAACGTCGGGCGGCAAAGTAGTTGCTGATATGTCGGAACTTATTGATGCAACAGATAGATTGCCCCTCTCGAGCTTTGACTAAGGGAGCTAGACAGTCTCGGCCCTACAGCGAGGGTGTTTGCTGAACAGTTTGCTTCAGACAGATCTCACCCAGTCTCAGAAAGGGGCCAGTTCGCGTTAAGGAAACTGGATGAAGCGGAATGTGCCGTATGTTTTGACGCCAAGAAGGAAGCACCATGAAGTGCCCTAAATGCAGAAACACTGACCTGAAACCCACCAAAATTGAAGCTGGCCTCCCTGTTATGGGCTGCCCGGGCTGTGAAGGCGCCTCTCTGTCGCTGCTCTACTACCGCGATTGGGCGGAAAGAAATGAGCCCGTCGAGCAGAGCGAGAGCTTTGATGCGGATGTAACAGTTGAGAACGATGCCAAAACTGCCCTCTCCTGCCCCAAGTGCAGCAAGCTGATGACAAAGTACTCGGTATCCAGCGAGCACAAGAACCGGATTGATCTTTGCGGTTTCTGTGATGAAGCATGGCTGGACGGCAGCGAGTGGACTTTGCTTAAGTCCCTGGAGCTGGCGCACAAACTTCCCAGGGTATTCACAGACCAATGGCAGCGGAAGGTGCGGGATGAAAAGATGGAAAGCAAGAAAGTTGACCGCCTGAAAAAGCTGGTTGGGGAAAGCGATACCGCGAGGGCCGTAGAGGAGCCTGTAAACCAAATTGTGTAACTGCCCACGACTGAGTAATCTTTTCAAAAGGATACCATCGTGGGTACACAAGTGGACCAAGAAAAACTCAAAGCTATGGCTGCCGAGCTGGCCAAGG